>NZ_FRCT01000001.1 GCF_900143025.1 Ruminococcus flavefaciens
GGGTGTGCCCTATCTGAGAAAAAATAAAACTGAAAGTTTTAGGGAGAGAGTTTGAGAGAAGCCCCTTTTTCAAAAGGGGTTCTCTCAATAATTAGTGTAAAATTTCTATATGGGTATCGAGGTTAAGTATACCAGCATTTTTATTGTTACTCTGATTTTTCAATAAGAGCTTTTCTCATAAGGATAAGGTCAAAGACATCGAAGCTTTCATCGTCATTGAAGTCACCGACCTCCCAGTTTCCGAGAAGGACATCAACACTATTTATCATCCACTTCTGTGCGGTCAGAAGATCAGCAATATCAAAATCTCCGTCGTTATTGACATCGCCCCTGACATACTTTTCATTAGGCAGATTATACAGCAAATTTATATTCCCCTGGCTGACAGGTAATCCATCTAAAAAGTCTACACTCATATCCTCTTCGCAGAAGCGATCAAAATCAGGGCTTTGCTGCATATAATTGAGCACAGCGGCAACTCTGTCGGTATATTTATTGTAACACCTTGAAATAGGCGTTATTATACATTCATAATACCTCTCATATATGCCGTCGTTACTTTCAAGAGTCTTTCCTTTTACAGTGAAAAGGGTCTCAGGTACACCGTAATATCCTGATATTTTTCCAAGATCAGCCTCATATACAGTAAACTGACCGTCATCATTAAACACATCATAGGAGGAAAAGATATTATCAGGCTTTAATATCAACACCGGGAAACGCCCTTTCTCCAATGAATCCGCAACGCTTTCCGAAGTCCATATTTTTGAAGCTTCTATTTTCTTCTCCTTGAATACGTCTGAGATATTCCCCTCTTTTGTCATTTTGAAGATATCATTGTAGGAAAATTCTGCTTTCCATTTTTCTGTTACCTCTTCCGGAATATCCATAGGTTCAGCAGGAACAGCCGCATTTACTGTTGATGCTGCCATAGACGCAAAAATAAATGATGACATCATCATTGACATTATCTTCTTTTTCATGGCAATCTATCCCTTTCAAAAAATAATATAGCATTTTATGCTATTGACTATATTATACAATAGTTATCAGTGATTGTCAATAAAAAGATATACATTTTATACTAACATTATTCAATTGTCAGCATAACAGGACAGTGATCGCTTCCCATTATATCCGTAAGTATCTCGGAATTTTTCACGCGCTCCATAAATCTGTCCGATACAACGAAATAGTCTATACGCCAGCCTGCGTTCTTTTCACGAGCCTTGAAGCGGTACGACCACCACGAATAAGTAACAGTATCAGGATATAGCTTTCTGAATGTATCCGTAAAGCCTGCACTGAGAAGCTCCGTGAACTTGCCGCGCTCCTCGTCGGAGAAGCCTGCATTTCCGCGGTTTGTCTTAGGATTTTTCAGGTCTATCTCCTCATGTGCAACATTCAGGTCGCCGCAGTACACTACAGGCTTTTTCTTGTCAAGTTCTGAGAGATAAGCCCTCATATCGTCCTCAAACTCCATACGGTAGTCTATGCGCTTCAGCCCGTCCTGAGCGTTTGGAACATAGCAGCATACGAAGTAAAAGTCCTCATACTCGCAGGTGATTACACGACCCTCGTCCATATGAGTGCCGTTTATGCCGTATGTAACGGATAAAGGCTCGGTCTTGCTGAATACAGCCGTACCCGAATAGCCTTTCTTTACTGCGCTGTGAAAATATATATGATAGCCCTCGGGCTTAAAGTCTGCCTGATCGGGCTGCATTTTTGTTTCCTGCAAGCAGAAAATATCAGCGTCCGCAGCCTTGAAGAAGTCCTCAAATCCCTTTTGCAGACAAGCACGAAAGCCGTTGACGTTCCATGATATGAGCTTCATTGTAATACCTCCTAAAAAACATCTCCGCAGCCATACCGACTGCGGAGACTTTCTTTTATTATAGCATATAAGTTAAGCAAAAGCAAGAGACGCGGATTTAAAAGGGTGCAGCGTCACGCTGCTTATATCATGTTATTACGGATAAATCAACGTTTAATATCCGTTTATTATAATTTGTCTGAGAGTGTTAAGATCGCTATCCGAGAAATCTCTGTAATAACTGTCATGGCTCTCGTTCTCTGTACCGTAATGCTTTTCGATGAGTACCGAATTATCACCCCACTCAGGTTTGTTTTTGCTTTCATCATCGGGAACATATATCACGAATTCATATTTTTCTGTTTCAATTATGATAGTGCAGTATCCATTCATATGTCTGTCGCCATGCTTTGAACCTGACTTGAATTCGCTTCCGTGCAACAGCCAAAAATCCTCATCGCCGCCATCTTTATCAAGCCCCTTGAACAATTCAAGTATATTATATCCATGCAAATTTTTCGTATAGTTATCTCTAATTACCTGTATATCCATATCGCTGGTTATACTGCCGATAAGCTCGGGATACAGGCTGTTTTCGGGGAGCTGATAATCTCTTTTGTTATCCTCATAGTTTATCTCTTCAAATATCTTAGAAATATCGACCATTTCAAAGCTATCGGAATTGAATACATAATTTTCAAGTCTGAATGAGTAGCCATTACTTTCACTTGAAATCAGCTGACCGCCCTCTGTAAGCACGATAGTCTTATTTATCTCATCGTAACCCTCACCTTGTCTGCCTGAAATATTATATTCTGTTTTTCCTCCGCCAATATCTCTTGACTCGATATTATATTCAGGATCTCCTGCCCATACAGGCCCAAGCATCTGTTCAATGCCCTTGCTTGCATAAACATAATGTGCAGGAGAACGAGGTATCATAGGAGATGTTATGCAGTAAACATATGAACGATAAACCTCACCTGTAGCCTTGTCGATGACTCTGTATGCGGAATGGTCCTCGCCGTTCATTATTGTTTCAATAGTTACTTCTTTGCCGTCAAAAGTTCCTTCGCCATTCATATACATCTTATGGTTTTTAGCATCATAATAAAGATGTCCTCTCAATGAACAGTCGCCTGAGCGTCCGTCATTGCCGTCACAAACAAAATCAGCTTCAAGATTATCGTAGTTATCTATGCCCATACGGAGCTTTTCAGCAAGCTGTGAACCCTCGGTCATAGTAATGTATTTATCTACTATAGGACGTATTTTATCTTTATCTCTTTCGTTCTTTAATTTATAACACCGTAATTTACTATCGTAACCTGTATTTTCGCATAAGTATCCGTTTTCTGATATAGAATAGCTGCTTGCTAAATCCCAGATCTGACATACGGTTGTATAATCAAGATTATCTGTATCTATATAGACATTATTTTCAGCTTCCGTCCTTAAACAGGTCACCCATTCAAACGAAGCCAATTCATTTATAAAGCTCTCAGGCTCGTTTACATTGTAGTAACGATAGATAGTACCGTAATACTGTCCGCCCTGAGGGATACCCTTTGTACCGTCCCATGTAGTTGCCTTAGGCTCATCTATGACAGGCTTTAATACCTCTCTGATCTCTTCACTTGTTGCATCTCGTGATTCTGCATCATATCCGAGTACAGACTTTACCGCATCTACAAGTTTTTCTTTTTCAATTTCATTTTTTAGCTTGTAACAGCCATATGGATCAGGGTCGTCTTCTACTGCCATAAGATATCCCCATTCTGAAACTCTGATACCCTTATCACCTATATCGTAACAGTTATTATATTCAAATTCACTTTCTTTTATCTTTACCCATTCAAATTGCATCAAAGAATTTGTAAGAGCTTCTTTATCTGTTATGGAATATTCACTTACCTCTGATTCGTTGTATCCTAACCACGGATAAGCGATCACACTGTTATCGCTGTTTTCAAGATGCCTGCTAACAAAGCTAAGTATCTCATCTCCTGAAGTCTTGCACATAGCTTCTACAGTTTCACTGTCAACATCTCTGAGCATCTTGTCAAACAGCTTTTCAAATACGTCCTTGCCGTAATAATAGCACTCTTTATTCTGAGCAGAATATACTCCATTTCCGTTTTCGTCTGTT
Source organism: Ruminococcus flavefaciens (assembly GCF_900143025.1). Classification (GTDB taxonomy): domain Bacteria; phylum Bacillota; class Clostridia; order Oscillospirales; family Ruminococcaceae; genus Ruminococcus; species Ruminococcus flavefaciens_I. Next base: position 3,966 of record NZ_FRCT01000001.1, read on the forward strand.
TCCTGCCAGAAGCCGTATCCGTTCTCACGCAGAGAAAAATCATAATGCTTTTCGCTCTTGCTGTCACTGAATGAAAAGCGTACACTCCTGAAAGCATTCGGACAATCATCGACTTTTTTTACTCCCTCGATACCGTCTAAGAAATCAAACAGTCTATAGTTGCTTGATTCTTTTACAAGGACATTAGCTCCTGCCGAATAATTCCAAACATATTCGTCCATATCGAATATATCTTTATTTGCCTTTACCTTCTCATAAATAGATTCACTTTCATTTTCTTCGTTTACAACGGGCTTATCATTCTTCATCTTATTGAAATAATAAGCACCGCCGCCAACAGCTCCGCCCACAAGCACAAAAGCTGCTGCAATAGCTGCAAATCTGCCCCAGTTACGCTGAGGAGCAACATCTGTTCCGCTAACGCTGTCCGCATATTCTGTTTCTGTTATCATTACAGGTTCAGAGCTGAGTTTTTCCTGCATACGCTTGCGGAAATCATCGCTGCACTTTATCTTTTTAAGAAGGTCATCGTATTCATTAGGTCTCATAAACATAACCCTCCTTTTCAAGTTCTGTTTTAAGCTTCTTTCTTCCGCGCTGTAAAAGTGAGCTTACCGTGTTTTCATTTTTCCCTATGACAGAAGCTATCTCCCTGATATTATACTCCTCAAAATAATACAGGTATATCACGGTAGCATATTTCTCGGGAAGCTTTTCTATCTTATCTCTTATCTCGTTATCTCTCTCCGTAAATTCACAGCTGAGAGTATTTTCGAGAGTTTCGTCAAGAGGAGAATTTTTAGTTATACGTGAGCTCTTCTTGTAATTTTTACAGCGGTTTATGGCTGACCTTAAAAGCCATGCCTTCATGTGTTCTTCATTTTCAAAATTCTGTGGTTTTGCATGAAGCGTCAGAAAAACTTCCTGTGTTATGTCCTCTGCTTCATGGTAGCTTCCAATAATAGCGAATGCCATTCTCAGAACGGTATCGCCGTATTTATTGAACGCATACAACGCTGAATTATCATTCATAGAACTTCCTCCTTTCTATCAGAAGCGTCGCTTCATAGATATATACAATCCTGAAAATATTTTCCGTGCAATATCCGAAAAAAATTTTGAAAACACATAAACAGCAAAGCTCACTGAGAAAAGTCAGTGAGCCTTATCTGATATATAAGCTTTTGAATTATCAATGGTTTCCCGTTGAAAAAAGCTGTTTTTTCCCTTTATGGGAGATGCATAAAACAGACTCCAAGAAGGTATAACAGCATGGGCGGATATGATGATCCGCCCGCATTATACAATAATTATCAGAGCTCCAGCATTGCCAGGATTTCTTCCTTAGGCTGAAGTCCTACAGATGTCTTTACCAGCTTGCCGTCCTTTACTACTGCAAGCATAGGTATGCTCTCTACTCTGAAAGCTGATGCAAGCTCGGGCTGCTCGTCAACATTGACTTTACCCACTTTTACCTTGTCCTTGTACTCGTCAGCTAACTGCTCGATTATCGGACTAAGTGCCATGCAGGGTCCGCACCACATTGCCCAGAAATCGAGAAGAACAGGAGTTTCTGTGTGCTGAAGCACTTCTCTCTGAAAATTTTCCTTTGTGATCTTTACCTCGTACATATTTTACCTCCTAAAACAGTATTAATCCTCCAATGACTTATAATAGAGCATACAATGACAGAAGCCCTCAAAATTCGGGTCTGCTATCTGGTCGCGGAACTCCTTGCACATACACTTGTTTTCGGGAGTTTTTGCCAGTCGGCAAGGACAATAGCCGTCCTTCATTTTAAGTCCCTCTTTAATTCTGTCAACAACTTCTTTGTCGGGATTGAGTGTTACTTTCATATTCAGTCCCTCCTCTTTTTTTTATTTCATAAGCTCCTCTGCAAGAGCATCTATCTGCTCGATATTTGCAGCCTTTACAGCTGACTTGATAGATACTGTAGTATCTGTCCATGTGATGTTCTTTGACTTCTCAAACATAGCCTTTACAGTCTTAGCAGCAAGAGGAGCCCAGCTTCCGTTTTCAATGATACCGATAGTACGGTTCTGATAATTTCTCTCAGTAAGGTCGAGAATAAAGTGCTTCATAAACGGGAAGATATCAGCATTATAGGTAGTTGTTGCGATAACGAGCTTTCCGTAGCGGAATGCGTCCTCAACAGACTCAGCCATATCCTCTCTTGCGAGGTCAGCTATAGCGACCTTCGGGCAGCCCTTTGCTTCAAGCTTTTCCTTGAGAAGCTCAGCAGCCTTCTTTGTATTGCCGTAAACAGAAGTATAAGCAATGAATACGCCCTCAGACTCCACACCATAGCTTGACCATGTGTTGTAAAGTCCAAGATAGTAGCCGAGGTTCTCCTTGAGTACAGGTCCGTGAAGCGGGCATATTGTCTGTATATCAAGTGCAGCTGCCTTTTTAAGTACGCCCTGTACCTGCATACCGTACTTGCCTACGATACCGAAGTAATAACGGCGAGCCTCACAAGCCCAGTCCTCCTCAACATCAAGTGCGCCGAATTTACCGAAAGCGTCAGCAGAGAAAAGAACCTTGTCTGTGCTGTCGTATGTGAACATTACCTCAGGCCAGTGTACCATAGGAGCAAATACGAATGAAAGCTCATGCTTGCCGAGAGAAAGCTTCTCACCTTCCTTGACTTCGAGCTTGTTTGCAATTGCAAGTCCCTCGAAGAAATTATCAATCATGCCGAAGGTCTTGGCATTTCCAACGATAACAGCATCAGGATACTTTTCAATAAAGCTCTTGATGTTTGCTGAGTGATCGGGCTCCATATGCTGAACTATAAGATAATCGGGAGTGCGGTCACCAAGTACCTCAGCGATATTGCCGAGCCACTGCTCTGTGAAATTGCCGTCAACTGTATCGAATACAGCTGTTTTATCATCAACTATTATATATGAATTATAAGCCATTCCGTTAGGAACGTCATACTGTCCCTCAAAGAGGTCGATATCGTGGTCGTTTACACCGATATAGTAAATGTCATTGGTTATTTTATTCATTGGAAATTACCTCTTTTCAATTATTTACGGATATTCCGTATTACTTATTAAGTATAACATAAATATGCATTAATGAAAAGTGGCATTTGCAACAAATTTAAAGTTTTTTCTTTTATTATGCCGCATTATGTTGTAAAAATTCATGTACAGAAATGATTATAAATGATTATTCTGCGCATAATAATATCAGAACGATATTCAAGCAAAGGAGCAATTTCATGTTAAACTTTCTATTCGGCAGTATGTGTGGCGGAGTGTTGGGCGTTATAACAATGTGTCTCTGTACAGCGGCAAAGTGGGGCGACGAGCATATAGACAGCCGTTAGCCATTTGCCCTTAGCCTGTAGGAAATGATACCTGCATCGCCCCGTGTTATTTCATTATATTTAACGTTACGCACCTACTACGACTTTGATTATTGTTATGTAAAATACGGGACGTCGAGGACGCCGTCCCCTACACATTGGTTCATGTTACAATAAACATATTGCCGTAAGCGATATGCGAGTTACATTTTTTATCAGAGTGAACGAGTCTACAAGTTACAACGTGGAAGGGTGCAGCGTAACGATGCAAAAAGGGCGGCAAACGCCGCCCTTCTACTTTCTATTTTATACTCACTTCTTCTCAGGAACCTTGATGATATCCTTTCTCATGTAAGGCTGGAGTGCCTTTGGAATACGGATAGAACCGTCTTCGTTAAGGTTGTTCTCAAGGAATGCGATAAGCATTCTAGGAGGAGCAACAACTGTATTATTAAGTGTATGTGCGAAATACTTGCTTCCATCAGCAGCCTTGACTCTGATGCCGAGACGTCTTGCCTGTGCATCGCCAAGATTAGAACAGCTTCCTACCTCGAAGTACTTCTTCTGACGAGGTGACCATGCTTCAACGTCAATAGATTTAACTTTAAGATCTGCAAGGTCGCCTGAGCAACATTCAAGTGTACGTACAGGGATATCGAGTGTGCGGAAGAATTCAACTGTATAGCTGTAGAGCTTGTGGAACCAGTCCATAGACTCCTCAGGCTTACATACAACGACCATTTCCTGCTTCTCAAACTGGTGGATACGGTAAACACCGCGCTCCTCGATACCGTGAGCACCTACCTCCTTACGGAAGCATGGTGAATAGCTTGTGAGAGTCTTTGGAAGCTCTTCCTCGGGAACGATAGTATCAATAAACTTACCTATCATAGAGTGCTCGGAAGTACCGATAAGGTAAAGATCCTCGCCTTCTATCTTATACATCATGCCTTCCATTTCTGCAAAGCTCATAACGCCTGTAACAACGTTGCTTCTTATCATAAATGGAGGAATGTAATATGTGAAGCCCTTGTCTATCATAAAGTCTCTTGCATAAGAGAGTATGCAGCTCTGGAGCTGTGCGATATCGCCGCAAAGGTAGTAGAAACCGTTACCGCTTGTCTTACGTGCGCTGTCTATGTCGATACCGTTTACCTTTTCCATAATATCTACATGGTAAGGCACTTCAAATGCAGGAACAGCAGGCTCGCCAAATCTCTCGACCTCAACATTCTCTGTATCGTCCTTGCCTATCGGTACTGACTCGTCGATAATATTAGGGATAACCAGCATTATCTCGCGAATATCAGCTTCAAGCTTAACCTCCAGCTGCTCCTTTTCTTCGAGCTCCTTACCGAGAGCAGAAACCTCAGCCTTTACCTTTTCAGCCTCGTCCTTCTGACCGTTCTTCATAAGTCCGCCGATCTCTTTGCTCTTTACGTTTCTTGTGTTTCTGAGGTTATCGCAGGCGAGCTTAGTCTCTCTGTACTGCTTGTCAAGTTCAATTACCTTGTCAACGAGTTCAAGCTTGTCGTCCTGAAACTTCTTCTTGATGTTTTCCTTTACAAGCTCAGGATTTGTTCTGATAAGTTTAATATCTATCATATTTATTCTTCTCCTTAGTCCTCTTTGGCAAGCTTTTCAGCTAATGCCGCAAGGTCATTTTTGTCGTAAAATTCAAGTATAAGAGCACCCTTGTTCTTGCCGTAATCTACCTTGACCTTTCTGCCAAGACGCTCTTTAAGGGAAAGCTCCATTTCGACAAAGTAATTGTCGATCTTTTTATTTGATCTCTCATTTGAGATATCTTCGTTATGCTCTGCGGACTTCTGTGCAGCCTTTTCCACCTGTCTTACCGTGAGACCTCCGTCAGCAGCTCTGAGAGCTGTTGCAATAAGCATTTCTTCATCTTCAAAGCCTAATAGTGCCCTTGCGTGACCTGCTGATATCTCGCCGTTTTCAAGCATTTTCAGCACTCTTTCGGGAAGCGCAAGTATTCTCACAGCATTAGCAACTGCGGAACGTGACCTGCCCACCATTTTAGCAACCTTTTCCTGTGTCATGCCGAACTTTTCTATAAGCTCGTTATAGCCGGCGGCTTCTTCAACAGGATTAAGGTTCTCACGCTGAAGATTTTCGATAATAGCTATCTGCATGGTCTCAAGGTCGGAAAGCTCCTTGATATTTACAGGTACTTCATCTAGACCTGCCATTCTTGCCGCACGCCATCTTCTTTCACCTGCAACTATCTGATAGCCGCCAGTGCTTATGGGGCGGACGAGAATAGGCTGTAACATTCCGTGCTCACGGATAGAGTCTGCAAGAGCGGTTATTGCCTCATCGCTGAACGCCTTTCTGGGCTGATCGCGGTTCGGCTCTATTTCAGAGATACGGAGAGTCTTTTTGACCTGTATATCATTGGTGTTATCAATGAAAAGTGCATCAAGTCCTCCACCTGCACCTAAACCACCTTTTGCCATAGTTCAAACCTTATTCGTCAAGACGAACTTTTTCCTTTCTTATGTTTTTTGAAAGAGAAGATCTTTTTCTTTTTCGGCAGTTCCAGAGGTTCACCGAGAAGCTCATGGCAAACAAGCTCATAGGCTTCTGCACCCTTTGAAGTCTTATCATAGTACATAACAGGCTTTCCGTGGCTGGGAGCTTCTGAAATGCGGACATTTCTCGGCACCTTTGTCTTGAACACCTTATCAGGGAAGTACTTCTCGACTTCCGTTACAACATCATTGGCTACATTAAGTCTGCCGTCAAACATCGTAAATAAGATGCCCTCTATTTCCAGCGCAGGATTATAATTATTTTTAACTATTTTTATAGTATTTACCAGCTGTGATAAACCTTCAAGAGCGTAAAACTCTGCAAGCATAGGGACAATAATACTGTCGCAGGCAACGATACCGTTTATAGTTATCGTACCGAGTGCAGGAGGACAATCTATAAAAATGTAGTCATATTCGTCTTTACAGGTGAGTATCTGCATTTTGAGTCTGTTGACTCTGTTCTCATATTCTGCAAGCTCAATTTCACAGCCTGCAAGAGCTTCTGTAGCAGGTACAATAGATACATTTTCAAACTCAGTAGCAATTACAGCTTCCTGAATACGTGTCTTACCCGTTATAACATCATAGGTTGAAGAACTTACAGACTTTTTCTTTATGCCAAAGCCTGTAGTTGTATTACCCTGTGGATCAGAGTCGATACATAGTATCTTAAAACCGCGTGAACCGAGATATGCTGCGATATTTATAACAGTTGTAGACTTTCCAACGCCGCCCTTCTGATTGGCAACAGCTATGATCTTGCCCATATTATCTTCCTTTCAAGTTTACTTCTATTATTATATCACTTTTTAACTTCAATGTAAATATGAAACATTAATTTTTTTCAAAAATTGTTTCACATGAAACAATTTCAGCATATTTGACATATAAATGTTTCACGTGAAACAATAAAAAACACATGAAACAATGTAAAAATGTTTCATGTGAAACAAAATATCATATTTTCTTCTGAATTGGAATTCTAACACGATATTCAATATAATCTTCATTCTGTATTTTACGCGAGTCAGCAGATATTCCAGCTGCCTGCATAGTTTCGACTGCCTTATTTATGGTGTTAACAAACATCTTCACATTCTGAAAAACAACCGATCTTTTCTTATAGCTCACCTTATTTCTTTGACTGCCGATAAATTCATCAATCAAGTGCTCAGAACGTTCAACATTCAGGTTATTTTTTATGATCTTTTCAAGTATAAAAATCCTGTCATCAGGGCTGCCAAGTCTGAGCAGGGAACGGGCATGACGTTCGGTAAGTCCGTAATGGATTATCAGTTCACGCTCCTTTTCGGTAAGTCTTAGCAAGCGGAGTTTATTTGCAATTGTACTCTGAGCTCGTCCAAGCTTAGCAGCGGCGTCCTCCTGAGTCATTCCGTAATGAGTGATAAGCTTCTCAATTGCAGCAGCCTCCTCAAAAAAAGATAGATCCTGACGCTGGATATTCTCAACAAGAGCAAGCACTGCCGAATGTCTGTCACTTACCTCGTGAACAATGCATGGTACAGCTTCAAAGCCGCACATTTTTGCCGCTCTGAGACGGCGTTCACCTGCAATAAGCTCATATCTTCCATCTTTCTTTCTCACAGAAAGAGGCTGTAATATTCCATTCTGAGCAATAGACTCCGCAAGAGCCGTAATATCCTCGTTAAAATCTGTACGGGGCTGGTAGGGGTTAGGGATAATATCGCTGATATTTATCTCAACCACCTTATTTATAAGCTTTTCCTTAGTAAAATTCAAAAAACCTGCCATAAAAATACCTCCTTTGGTGATAAAACAATTTTAGCACTATCGGGAAATATTTACCATACAAAAAAACCGCCGTTTTTCAAACAAACAGCGGTTTATATGACAAAATAATTGCTTTTTAAAGACTTTTTTTCTTGAGCTGACTGCTATTTCGCGGATATTTTGGCGGAGTTTGCGATATTTTCTTAACTACGACTATTCTGCGGCTTTCATCAAAAAGGTCATAATCAATGGTATTCTCAAATACACCGCCAAGAACCTCAACTGCATTCTTACCCAGTGATATATTCTCACTTGGTCCCTTCATGGCAATAAAACTGCCGCCGACCTTAACAAAGGGGATACAAAGCTCACTTAAAAGCGACATATTTGCAACCGCTCTTGCACATGAAAAATCAAACTTTTCTCTGTACTCAGGCATTTTTGAAACATTTTCAGCTCTTTCGTGTATGAACTCCGCATCGATTTCGAGCTTATCACAAAGCTGTTTAAGAAAATCAATTCTTTTATTAAGGCTGTCAAGAAGGGTAAGTTTAATATCAGATCTGAATATTTTCAGAGGAACTGAAGGAAAGCCCGCACCTGTACCAACATCAATCAAGGTGGAATTTTCAGGGATATCTACATATTTTGAAAGCAGTACTGAGTCAATAAAGTGTTTGCGAAGTACCTCATGGGGCTCAGTTATAGCTGTCAGATTAACATTCTCATTATATTTTACGAGAAAATCAGCATAAATAGCAAGCTTACGGTATAAATTCTCAGTCAGTTCGACACCAAAAGCAGAAAATTCAGAGCAACATAGTTCAAAATCAGGAAGCATATCATTCTCCCTTCTCATGCATGAGCCATACGGCAAGCATAGAAATATCCGCAGGAGAAACTCCCGAAATACGAGATGCCTGACCGACTGACAGAGGCTTTATTTTGTTCAATTTCTCAATTGCTTCAAGTCTGAGACCGTAAATCTGGCTATAATCCAGATCTTTTGGAAGTTTTTTTGACTCCATTTTACGCATCTGTTCGATCTGAACAAGCTGCTTTTGAATATAGCCTTCGTACTTTATCTGGAGCTCCACCTGCTCACAAACCTCCCAGGGAAGTTGTGGACGATCATCATCAATGAAAGCAAGATCGTTATAACTGATCTGCGGACGGCGAATAAGATCAGCCATCTTACAGCCTGTAGTCATTGGCGAAGTGCCTTTTTCTTCAAGAAAACTATTAAGTTCATCGGAAGGGGATACATTAAGCTTTGAAACTCTTTCTATCTCCTCAGCTGTCAGACGCTCTTTCTCGAGCAATTTTTCGTATCTTTCAAGTGAAATAAGACCGATTTTATGCCCAATCGGCGTCAATCTCTGATCGGCGTTGTCCTGACGAAGAATAAGTCGGTACTCACTTCGTGAAGTCATCATTCTGTAAGGATCGGAACAACCCTTTGTAACAAGGTCATCGACCAAAGTACCGATGTATGAGCTTGCTCGGTCAAGTATCATAGGCTCTTTACCCTTGATTTTCAGAGCTGCATTGATTCCAGCAACAAGTCCTTGTGCGCCTGCCTCCTCATAGCCGGAACTGCCGTTAAACTGTCCTGCGCCATAAAGTCCCTCAATGTTCTTGAATTCGAGGGTAGGGAGGAGCTGATTCGGATTACAACAGTCATATTCTATCGCGTAAGCCGGTCTCATTATCTCAACGTCTTCAAGTCCGTCTATTGTTCTTAGAAATGCAAGCTGTACGTCCTCCGGCAGCGATGATGACATTCCCTGTAAATAGTACTCATCTGTTGTAAGTCCCATGGGCTCTACAAAAAGCTGATGTCTTGGTTTATCAGAAAATCTCACAATCTTGTCCTCGATTGACGGACAGTATCTTGGTCCTACACCTTCTATTCTACCCGAGTATAATGGTGATCTGTCAAGGTTTGCGAGTATAACTTCATGCGTTTTACTGTTGGTATATGTAACATAACAGCTCACTTTGTTTTCAAGATGCTCTGTATCAGTTTCAAATGAAAACGGCACTATATTTTCGTCGCCGTCCTGTCTTTCCATTATATCAAAATTAATACTTCTCTTGTTCACACGACATGGAGTACCCGTCTTAAATCTGCGAAGCTCAACTCCGTTTTCAATAAGACTTTTCGATAAAAATTTACTTGGAAGTGCAGCATCAGGACCGCTTTCATATGAAACTTCACCGATGTGAATTTTACCTTTAAGATATGTACCTGTAGCAATTACGACTGCTTTAACTTTATATTCAGCACCGAGTGAAGTTTTTACACCTGTGATTTTTCCATCCTCAACAACGATCTCAGAAATTTCAGCCTGCTTAACATAAAGATTTTTTGTTTTTTCGCATACATTTTTCATGTACTCATGGTACTTGACACGGTCCTCCTGAGCTCTCAAACTATGAACAGCAGGACCTTTTCCTCGGTTAAGCATACGGCTCTGGATAAAGCATTTATCGGCAGCTTTGCCCATTTCTCCGCCTAAAGCGTCTATTTCACGTACAAGATGGCCCTTTGCAGTTCCTCCTATTGACGGATTGCAAGGCATATTAGCAATCTGATCCAACGATATTGTAAACATAACTGTCTTGCAGCCAAGTCTTGCAGAAGCGAGTGCAGCCTCAACACCTGCATGACCTGCACCAACAATGGCAACATCAAATTCGCCCATTTCGTAATTCAAAAATACCCCTCCTTCATTGTTTCACATGAAACATTATTTTCCAACACAGAAGCGAGAGAACACTTCGTCAACAACTGTGTCCGTAACTTTTTCACCTGTAAGCTGTAACAGCGACTGTTCAGCCTCATCTATTAGAATATTAACAGCGTCCAGCATTTCACCGATTTCAAGTGATGAAATGGCACTTTCAATACTTTCAAGTGCCTTGTCGATACAATATTTCTGACGCTCATTTGCTACTGTTGCCGTATCAAAATCAGCTTCATTAAGCTTAAAAATCTCCTCAATATGCTTGTGAAGCTCCTCAACTCCCGTGTTTTCTTTAGCCGAAATATATACAATATGTTTAATCTGCTGTTCCAGCAGGGCAGTATCAAGGAGTTGTTCCACATCACTTTTATTAATTACAGCAACTGTTTTATCTTTATTAATTTTATTAATTAAATATAAATCGTCCGCCGTGAGAGGACAACTTCCGTCAAAAACAGCAATTATCAATTCCGATAATGCGATCATTTTTTCAGCCATATCCACACCGATACCCTCAATGATATCGTCTGTTTCATGGATACCGGCTGTATCGGAAAGCCTTAGAGTGATATCGCCGATGCGAACGGACTCCTCAATAATATCACGAGTCGTACCTGCAATTTCAGTAACAATACTTCTCTCGCAGCCGCTAAGGCAGTTAAAAAGAGTAGACTTGCCAACGTTTGGTCTGCCGATGATAGCAGTTGAAACACCCTCCCTGAGGATACGGCCGCTGTCGTAATTCTGTACCAGAGACCTGAGGTCATCGCGCACCTGCGTAAGCTCCTCTGTAAGAGTCTCAGGCCGTACCTCCGGGATATCTTCCTCGGGATAATCAGCCCAGGCAGCAAGGTCTCCGAGAATTTTCATAAGCTTTTTCGAGCACTTCTCAGCCTTTTTAAAAGCCGCACCTTCACGGAGGTTTTCTGCCATTTTAAGTTCGCGTTCACCCTTTGCGGAAATAATATCCATAACTGCTTCAGCCTGTGTCAGGTCAAGCTTTCCGTTGAGGTAAGCCCTCTTTGTGAATTCTCCTGCCTCTGCGTTTTCAGCACCGTTTCCGAGAGCTGCACGAAGCACCTTTCTTGTTACGTAGAGACCTCCGTGGCATGAAAGCTCCACAACGTCCTCACCAGTATAGCTGTGAGGAGCACGGAACACTGTCAGGATACAGTCATCAAGTCTTTCACCGCCGTCGTGAGCGATACCGTATACACAGGTATAGCCTGCCATATCAGATACCTTTTTATCGCCGTAAGGGGAGAATATCCTTTCCGCAACGCCTATAGCATCGTCACCCGAGATACGTATGACGGAAATTCCGCCTATAGCATTCGGAGTTGAAATAGCTGCTATGGTCGACATTTTATCACTCCTAAAAAAACAACGGCATTAAGCCGTTGTTTCAGATATTTTAATCAAAGCTCTATCTTACCGTAAAGACCGCCCTGGATCTCGTCCTCAGGCTTTGGTCTCTTGTAGTCCTTCTCAAAGCTTGTTGAGAGGTCAACGCTTCTGCGCTCCATGCTAACCTCTCTGTCGCGGTTTCTTCTCTCTCCGCCGCGTCTGTTGTCATTTCTTCTGCCGCCGTCGCGTCTGTTGTTATCGCGTCTGCCGCCGCCTCTTCTTGGGTTGTTTGAAGAAATGATTATCTTTCTGTAAGGCTCTTCACCGACTGAACGTGATGAAACGCCTTCTATATTTGATATAGCTGAGTGGATAACTCTTCTCTCGTAAGGATTCATTGGCTCGAGAGGCTGTGAACGACCTGTTCTGAGAACAGACTTTGCAACCTTTGCAGCCAGCTGCTCAAGAGTTTCCTTTCTCTTGCTTCTGTAGCCGAGACAGTCAATAGTGATTCTGTAGTAATCCTTGTCGCCCTTGTTAGCGATGATAGAGCAAAGGTACTGGATAGCGTCGAGAGTCTCGCCGCGTCTGCCGATGATAGTACCGTTGTTGCTGCTCTCGATATTGAGTACAGCACCTGTTTCGTTCTGATAAATCTTATATTCAGCCTCGATATCCATAGCGCGTAAAATGCTTGTGATATAATCTCTTGCAAGCTTTACCTTTGGATTAACAAGAGCCTCGTCCTCAATAAGAGTGAAGTTATCAAGTGAATAAGCTTCCTCTGATTCTTCGGGGATATTTTCCTCAGCTGCAGCAGCCTTTGGCTCTTCAGCCTTAACAGCAGTTGTTTCTGTAGTAACAACAGGCTTTTCAGCAGCAGTCTTTACAACAGGCTCTTCCTTTGGTGCAGGAGCAGTTGTAACAGGAGCCTTTGGAGCTTCAACAGGAGCAGCAGCCTTAGGAGCTGCGGACTGTGATGCATTTTCTATAACAGTAGCCTTTACCTTAGCTTCTTTTGAACCGAGTCCGAAAAGCCCCTTCTTACCTTCGTCGATGATCTCAAACTTGATCTCACTGATCCTTTTTCCGAATTTCTTTGCTGCGAGTTCCTTTGCCTCGTCAACAGATCTTGCTGTGAATATTTCAGTCATACATTACCTCCCTGAGGAAATCAATCCTCATCATCGTTATCGTCATAAGAATCACCGTACTTTTCAGCCATACGTCTTCTTGCTTCCTTGAGCTTGTCTCTGTTCTGCTTATTCTGCTCTGAACGTGAAACGCCGTTAGCCTTGCCTGATGAAGAACCGCCGTTGTTCTGCTGTTCAAGGGCAGCCTGCTGTTCCATCATCTTCTGCATGAAGGTTTTCTTATTCGGATGTTTTTCTGCGTAAATTCGTGCTTTTTCCTTTTCTTGCTCATTTATTACCTTAATGCGCTCGGGAGTAAAGTAGCAGTTAAGTGCAAAGGTTATAATGAATGAGAAGATAGATGACCATATCCAGTAGAAGCCGACACCTGCAGGGACCTGAAATGCGAACCAGATAGAAAGGATAGGGAAAAAGTAAGTCATGAATGTAAGACAGCCGCCTCCCGGCTGTGAAGCAGGATTTACCTTTTTCTGATGCATCTGGCTGTAAACAGATACGAGAAGCTGTGAAAGACCTGCAAGGAAAGGTATAGCACAGAGTACGATAGCCTCCTTAGTCCAGCTTTCAGGGTGAAGTGTAGGTGTTCTTCCAAGGTTTGCGCCAAAGATAGTGAACTGATCGGTAAATTCAGTAACTTTAGAAAGGAACTTTTCAGGGAGAGAGGAATACTTATCAGCATTGTCTCTCAAATGCTCCATAGTTATAAGCTCACATCTGAGGTTGCTCTTATCAGCACCTGCGATACCGCAAGCCTGATTGATAACGTTCTTGGATATATCAAGGATATGGGTTATAGGCTTATAAATAACGTCGATAACGCCAAAGAGAAGGAACATCTGTATAAACATAGGCAGACATGAACCCATAGGGTTTACGCCCTCCTGCTGATACAGCTTCTGCTGTTCTTCCTGAAGTCTCTGCGGGTTATTGGCGAAGCTTTTCTTCAGCTTTTCCAGCTTCGGATTGAGAAGCTGCATTCTTGCCGAGCTCTTCTGTGTCTTGTAATTGACAGGGAAGAGCAGTATCTTTGTGATTACCGTAAACAGAATAATAGCTACGGCATAATTATTGCATAACGAGTAAATAAGTCTCATCAGATAGCCGAAAGGCACACCGATAATATCATAAAGTGCGTTCAATATTCATCCCTCTTAAATCGTTTTGTTATCATCTTCACTGTAATCGGGATCAACATAATCGTATTTCCTGACCCTGAAGGTGAATTTTTCGGGAACATAGTCTATGCCGCCCATTGACCATGGGTTGCAGCGGAGTATCCTCCACACGGCAAGAGCTGAGCCCCTTATTGCGCCGAAACGCTCAACTGCTTTCAAGGCGTAAGTGCTGCAGGTAGGGTAATACTTGCATTTAGGGGGAAAAAGCGGGGATATAAATTTCCTGTAGAACTTTATAAGACCCAGAACCAGATATTTCATACACGCTTATTCTTGTTATCGAAGCTCCTGAACATCTTCTTAATGTCATTTACTCCGTACTTGTCCATATAGCCGCAGTATTCCTGTGATTTTATGCCGCATATAGCAGCTCTTGCAACTATGACGATATCCATGCCTACAGGCAGCTCTACCTCAGCATTGCGGTAGGCAAGACGGATAAGTCTTTTTGCTCTGTTTCGGCAGACAGCATTGCCGACCTTTTTACCCGCTGTTATGCCGAGGCGGTTAAAAGGCCTGCCATTTGGTCTGACATAGATGACCGAATATTTTGAAGCGGCGTACCTGCCCTTCTTATACAGGGCGAGGAAGTCCTTGTTATCGTTCAGTATTTCCGTATAAAGCATAATTGCACCTTGCACATAGCCGTCCTAACAAAAAAGACCACAAAATAAAGATTTTGTGGTCAGCCTCGTCAGTGAGTTAATCTTGCTCTGCCCTTAGATCTTCTACGAGCTAAAACCTTTCTGCCGTTCTTAGTAGACATTCTCTTCATGAAGCCATGCTCCTTCTTTCTGTGGAGCTTCTTAGGCTGATATGTTCTCTTCATATTCAGTGTCCTCCTCTCTTCCGATTGTAAACAAGAGCCGAAAAACAGCTCTGGATAACATTATTTTAGGGCGCAGGGACACTTTCCCCTGCATTACACTAAATCATTATATATTAAAAAGCTCTTTATGTCAAGCAAATCATGAAATTTTTTTATACGCATCTGCATTTTCTGTTTTTTTAACAATATATCTTAAACGAAAAGCCTTGAAATTTCAATACTTTGTCCAATTTCACAGCTAAAGAGGATACAAGGCAGAATATGTTGAAACTTTTGAAAATAATAGGTAAAAAACTTATTCACTCACCTGTTTCAACATTTTCACACTCGAAAAACAGAGTTTTTCCATGTTTTTTTGTGTTGATTTGAAGGCATTTCAACACAGTTTTCAACAATATGTCAATTTGTGTGTGGAA
This sequence comes from Ruminococcus flavefaciens, assembly GCF_900143025.1. GTDB lineage: Bacteria > Bacillota > Clostridia > Oscillospirales > Ruminococcaceae > Ruminococcus > Ruminococcus flavefaciens_I. The sequence goes on from NZ_FRCT01000001.1 coordinate 19,287, forward strand.
AGATGAGTCATTTTCTAATTGTTTAACATGAATTTTACTTGCATTTCAACATTGTTTATGGTATAATGGTCTTATATATTAATATAGGAGAGTATCGATTTTTTTCTCCCAATCAAACTTACATATATTCGGAGGTTTTTATGAATTCATTTGACGAGGTTTTTGAGAAAGTAAAGAGCTACTGCCTTGAAAACGGAAAAATACCTGATATCGGTATGAAAACTTGGATAGATCCGCTTGTTCCTTTAAAGCTTGAGGGAACTGACGCTATTTTCAGTGTGCAGACAGACTTCCAGAAGAATATTGTAATGCAGACATACGTAACTGTTCTGAAGGAAGCTTTCCTCAACGTTGTAGGCCTTGATGTCAACATCGTTATCAATGTTGAATCCGAAGAACCCGAAACAATAAAGGTGCCTACAGACGCAGAGCTTGAGCAGAAGCACGCAGAGCTTGAACAGTCATACAAATTTGCAAACTATGACTATACCTTTGATACATTCATCGAGGGCCGTTCAAATGAATTTGCACTTGCCTGCAGTAAATCCGTAGCCAAAAACTGCGGCTCAAAGGCTGTTCCCGATTATAATCCGCTGTTTATCTACGGTCCTTCGGGAATGGGCAAGACTCACCTTATCACAGCTATCGCCAACGAGGTAAGAAAAAATCACCCCGACTTCAATATCGTTTACGTTACAAGCGAGACCTTCGGAAGCGACCTTGTAAACGCACTCAACAAGAGCTCTATATCCGATTTCCACGATAAATACAGAAATGCGGATATACTCCTCATCGATGATATCCAGTTTTTCTCGGGAAGAGAGCGTATGCAGGAAGAGTTCTTCCACACCTTCTATAAGCTTCACCAGGAAGGTAAACAGATCGTTATCACATCTGATAAGCCGCCTAAGGAGCTCCTCACTCTTGAAGAGCGTCTGCGCACACGTTTCGAGGGCGGTCTTATCGCTGATATCTCAGCTCCTGACTATGAGACAAGACTTGCCATCATCAACAGAAAATCCGAGCTTTTAGAGCTCAAAATGCCAAGCGAGGTAGCTGAATTCATGGCAAACCGCCTGAAATCAAATATCCGTCAGCTCGAAGGCGCAGTTGTACGCCTTAAAGCTCTCAACCACTTCGCAGGCAGCCCTATAACAATTTCTATGGCTCAGAGCGTTATCCGCGATGTGCTCACAGATGAACAGCCTATACCGATAACTGTTGAAAAGATCATCTCAGAGGTATCCACAGTATACGGCGTATCTCCCGATGATCTCCGTTCAAGCAAGCGTTCCGCACAGATATCAACAGCACGTAAGGTAGCTATATATGTTGTCCGCGAGATCACACAGATGCCTCTCGCATCTATCGGTACAGAATTCGGCGGAAGAGACCATTCTACTATAGTTTACTCTGTTACAAGCGTTACAGAATCTATGGAAAAAGACTCTAATCTCAAGAACCTTGTAAACGATATCATCAAAAATATCAAGGACAAGAGCAAGGTCTGATAAACATAAAGTGAACGTTTAAAGTGTTGAATAAAGTTTATTCCACATAGTTTTCAACACTGTGTTAAAAACTATGCTCAAAACTTTTTGATATAATTTTTCCCGACACAAAAATGTATTTCATGCATTTCATATCTTACCTGTCGGATATCATTTCAACACAGGAAACATTCAACACTTAACACCAATGTGAAATTCTCTTACAAAAAATCTTACTAATTTCTTCTTTCCACGTTTTTCTCAACTTTTTTTCCAATTCAACTCCACAATATTCGACTGATTTAACACAGAAAAAACCTCTCCGAAAAGTTTTCCTCAATTTCAAGAATTTCACAACACACGTGTGTGGACGAGCTATGCGGCTTATATCTTTAAAAAATGCCGTTTCCAACTTTTCCACCGACACAATAACAACAACAATAATATTATTCTTATCTTAGCTTATCTTATCCTTCGGCTAAGAATTTTCACGGAGGAAAAATCACAATGAAGTTCATTTGCAATAAAACAGAAATAAGTGAGGCTATCAGTAACGTTTCAAGAGCAGTCTCACAGAAATCCACTATTCCCGCACTTGAAGGAATAAAAGTAAGATTATCGGCAGGAAGCGTTGAGCTTACTGCCTATAATCTTGAAATGGGTATACGCACTTCTATCAATGCAGATACCGAAGGAGAAGGCGAGTTTGTAGTAAGTGCAAGACTTTTCAGCGAATTCACAAGACGTATGTCAGGTGACGAGATAAAATTCGATATTGACGAGAATCTTGTTATAACTATTTCATGCAGCGCTACAGAGTGCAGCTTCTCTGCAATGTCTGCAAATGAATACCCCGAACTCCCTAAGGTAGACTCTGCAAGAAGCTTTTCTGTAAAGCAGAGCGTACTCAAATCAATGATAAATATGACAAGCTATGCTGCTTCACTCAACGAAAGCAAGCCAGTTCTTACAGGTGAGCTCTTCGATATCGAGGAGGGCAGCTTCAATATGGTAGCTATAGACGGTTTCCGTCTTGCCATAAGAAACGAGCTTACCGATTGCAGCGAGAAATATCATTTCGTTGTACCGAAAAAAGCTCTTATGGAGGTCTCAACACTTATCAGGGACGACGACGACGAGAAAATGTGTACTATCTGTACCAATGATCGCCATATCATCTTTGAGATCGGAAATGTATTCGTAATATCACGACTTCTTGAAGGAGTTTTCCATAACTATAAGCTCAGCATACCAAGCGGCTGCAAGACAGAAGTCATCATCAACAAGAGAGACTTCACTACCTGCCTTGAAAGATGTGCTCTCCTTATCGACGACAAGAACAAGTCACCTATACGCTGTGAAGTAGCAAACGGCGTGATAAAGGTAAGCTGCAAGACAGGCATAGGTAAGATAAATGATGCTATATCTGCCGATATTTCGGGCGAGGCCGTTACTATTGGCTTCAATAACAAGCTTATACTCGAAGCTCTGAAGGCAGCTGAAGGCGATAAGGTACGTCTTCGTTTCAACGGCGCAATGAAGGTAATAGAGATACTTCCCCTTGAAGGCGAAAGCTTCATATTCCTCATAATGCCGATACAGCTCAAGGGCTGATAAACGGAGCTAAAGCCGAAAAGTCGTATTATCCGCAGCCTTTACGGAAAGATGATAAAGATGTTAAAAAGACTTTTTTCACTTATAGCAGTTCTGTTCTGCTTGTTCATGCTACCATTTCACACCTTTGATACAAAGATGATGACCACTCACGCTGATTTCGGAGACTATGGTCTCGACAGTGACAGCGGAGGCGGTGGACATGGCAGCTACCACAGCTACGATGACAGCGGAAGCAGCGACTCCTCAGGAGGAGTTACACTTACCAAAAAAGAAACTGCTGTTATGTTTTCTGTAGTTGCTGTTGCTTCTGTATTGGTGATAATACTGCTGAGATATCTCAGTAAACGAAGCAGTAAGAAGATAGATCAGTACTATGAAGAGCATAAAAATGACAAGAGTTTGATGTATGACGTAAGTGACGAATGTATGAAGCTAAGGCAGCAGATAGACGAGGAAAGGTTCTGTGAGTATATCAGGGAGCTCTTCATAAAGCTTCAAAAAGCATGGGAGGAACAGGATCTGAGATTTGTCCGCGATACCATGACAGATGAGCTTTATGACCGTAATGATAAGCTGCTTCAAGTAAGATATATCAATTCCGACCGAACAAATAAGATCGAAGTGCTCAGCATTGATAATATTGAGATAATGACTATTCGCAATAACGGCGGCGGATATGCTATGGAAGCTAAATTTATTGCAGTAATGAAGGACTATGTTTTTGATAATAAAACAAAGGAAGTAGTAAGAGGCTCGGAATTCAGCAAAAGAAGAGAGTATAAATGGCTGCTTGTATGCGATGAAATGAGCCCTTATCCCGAAAAATGGAAGCTTTCACAGATAAGCTGCTGATATTTTCCCTTGAGAGGTGATATAAATGCCTGAAAACAGAATAAAAATAACTACCGAGTTCATAAAACTGGACGCACTTCTGAAATTTGCTTCAATGGTCGGTTCGGGCGGAGAAGCAAAGCAGCTCATACAGGACGGAGAAGTCCTTGTTAACGGTGAAGTATGCACTATGCGCGGCAAAAAGATACGTCCGGGCGATAAGGTGGAGCTTGACGGTCAAGAGGTAATCGTAGAGTGATAGTCACATATGCTGACATCGACGGTTTCAAAAATCTGAAGGGTATATCCTTTGCGCCTGATCCGAAATATAATATCATAGTCGGACCAAATGCGCAGGGAAAGACCAATCTTCTTGAAGCAATGTGGATACTTTCGGGCTGCAAGAGCTTCCGGGGCTCAAAGGAAAAGGACTATATATGTCTCGGCGGCGACCGTATGCAGTCGAAAATAAAGATACTTGACAGTGTACGCGAGCAGAAAATATCCTTTGAAATGACCAGAAGCACTGCAAATCCCAAGAATATCACCCTTAACGGCGTAAAACAGAAGGGTACGCGAGCACTTTTCGATGCTTTCAAGTGTATCGCTTTCATTCCCGATGATACTGAGATAGTAAAGGGTTCACCTGAGAAAAGGCGTAATTTCGTGGATATGGCAGCTTCGCAGCTCAATCCCGTTTTTGTAATGCATATAAACAAGAACAACGCTATTATGAACCAGAGAAATGCCCTTCTGAAAGGCATAATGCAGGGAAATACCGACCGCAGTATCCTCGAGATATGGGACAGACAGGCTTCACGAGAGGGAGCAGTCATATCCTATATGCGAAGCGAGTATATAAAAAAATTCAATGAGATATGCGGCAGACTTTACCGTACTATTTCGGGCGGTTCTGAGGAACTGGAACTTGAATACAAGTCAAATGTTTTCAGACCCGAGGACTTTGAAAAGCCCTGCGGTGATGAGGCATATGAGCAGTATTACAGAAAGCTTGCCGAAACAGCAGATTACGATATCAGAACGGGCAGCACCCATGCAGGTGTGAACCGTGATGAGATAATAATAAAAATAAACGGTGTGAGTGCGAAGGATTACGGCTCACAGGGACAGATAAAGAGTGCGGCTCTTGTTATGAAGCTTGCACAGGCAGAGATATTCATGCAGAAGTCAAAGGACGCACCTGTAATATTCCTTGATGATGTTATGGGCGAGCTTGACGAAAGCCGTCAGAGGTTCGTATTTGAGATAATAAAGGATATGCAGGTATTCATAACAACTCCGAATGAAAGTGCGCTTCTTCCCGAAATAAAGGGAAAGGTCCTGCATATAAGCGGCGGCAGCATAGCGGAGGAGGAAGAAAATGTATCTTCACATAGGGAATAGCTATTCTGTAGACGTAAGGGATATAGTGGGAGTTTTCGACATTGAGAATACAACTGTTGAAAAGTGTACCAAGAAGCTTCTTGAAAGAGCCGAAAAGGAAAAGCACTGTATCTACACCACCTATGAAATGCCGAAAAGCTTTATCGTTACTGTGAAAAACGGCAAGGAAAAGGTCTATATTTCACAGCTCTCCGCAGCGACTCTGCGAAAACGCCTCAAAGAGGGCGGAGGGTTTTGAAATGGAAAAACATGACCGCAGGCTGAATAGATTGCAGAATTACGATTATTCGCAGAATGGTCTGTATTTCATTACAATTTGTACCAAAGACAGAATACCATATTTATCGGAGATTTATGATGTAGGGAACGCCGCGCTCGGCGTACAAAAATCATCGGAACTCATGAGTGTAGGGGACGGCGTCCTCGACGTCCCGTATGTAAAATTAACAGAATATGGTAAAATTTTGAATGACCAGATAATCGAAATGAATTCGATTTATAAAAAATCGCAGATAATAAAATATGTTATTATGCCTGATCATTTACACATGATAATATATTTATTCGATGATGATAATGTTTTGGGTGGGACGTCGAGGACGCCGTCCCCTACAAATGCGGTTATTCCGTCAATTATATCAACGTTGAAGAGATTTGTTAATAAAAAAATAGGTCTCAATATATGGCAGCGTTCATTCCACGACCACATAATTCGCAATGAAAAGGAATTCCTTGAAATTTGCGATTACATTGACAATAATCCCATAAATTGGGTAAATGACATATACAACCAAAATTATTGGAGGTAAATCATGAGTCAGCAGAACAACAACTACGATGAAAACGACATACAAGTCCTTGAAGGACTTGAAGCGGTCCGCAAAAGACCCGGTATGTACATCGGCTCGACAGGTCCCGGGGGACTCCATCACCTCGTTTACGAGATAGTGGACAACTCTATCGACGAAGCTCTGGCAGGCTACTGTACAGAGATAACTGTTGAGATACTTGAAGGAGATATTATCCGCGTTTCCGATAACGGACGTGGTATACCTGTAGGTATCCACCCGAAGGAAGGCATCTCCGCAGCAACCGTTGTTTATACCATACTCCACGCAGGCGGTAAGTTCGGCGGCGGCGGATATAAGGTATCAGGCGGTCTCCACGGTGTCGGAGCTTCTGTAGTTAACGCTCTTTCCGAATGGCTGGAGCTTACCGTAAAGGACGGCGAGCACGTATACTTCCAGCGTTTTGAGCGCGGTCACTATGACGAACAGCTGAAAATCATCGGAGATACCACAGAAACAGGTACCAGCGTAATGTTCAAGGCTGATGACCAGATATTCGAGACTACTGTTTACAGCTATGAGATACTCCTCAGAAGACTTCGTGAACAGGCTTTCCTCAACGCAGGCATAAAGATAATATTCTCGGATAAGCGCGACAAGGATAATATTATCGGTGAAACTCTCCACTATGAGGGCGGTATCCGTCAGTTCGTGGAGCATATCCACAAGACCCGCGAGCTTGAAGCTATCAGCGGTGATGTTATATATATTTCAGGTACTCAGGGCGACTCTTTTGCCGAGATAGCTCTCCAGTACAACGACAGCTACAATGAAGTAATACTTTCATTTGCTAACAATATCCACACCAAGGACGGCGGTTCTCACGAAACAGGCTTCAAGAACGCCCTTACCAAGGTAATAAACGATTACGGAATGAAAATGGGCAAGATAAAGGATCCCAAGGACAAGCTGAAGGGCGAGGATGTCCGTGAGGGTCTTACAGCCATTATCTCCGTAAAGCTTACAGAATGTGAGTTCGAGGGACAGACAAAGGGTCGTCTCGGAAATCCCGAGGTACGCCCCTTCATCGAGAAAATGGTACAGGAAAAGCTTATGAATTTCCTGGAGGAAAATCCCGAGACCGCAAACCTTATCTTTGAAAAGAGCTTATCCGCACTTAAAGCCCGTGAGGCTGCAAAGCGAGCAAGAGAAGCAGAGCGTAAGAAGAACGCCTTCGGCAACGCTTCCATGCCCGAAAAGCTTGCAGACTGCTCTGAGCGTGACGCAAGATACACCGAAATATACATCGTCGAGGGAGATTCTGCGGGCGGTTCTGCAAAGCAGGGACGTGACAGACGCTTCCAGGCTATCCTTGCACTCTGGGGCAAGATGCTCAACGTTGAAAAGGCACGTATCGACAAGATATACGGCAACGACAAGCTTGAGCCTGTAGTTACCGCACTTGGTACAGGTATAGGTGAGGATTTCGATATAGAAAAGCTCCGTTACGGCAAAGTCATCATCATGGCTGATGCCGATGTTGACGGTATGCATATCAGAACTCTCCTGCTCACCTTCTTCTTCCGTTACATGAGACCTCTCATCACCAACGGAAATGTTTATATAGCTCAGCCTCCGCTTTTCAGAGTTGAGCGCAAGAAAAAGGTATACTACGCATTCTCCGACGAGGAGCGCGACAAATATATCGCAGAGCTTTCCGAGGAAGGAAAGTACAAGGACGTTGAAGTTCAGCGTTACAAAGGTCTTGGTGAGATGGATCCCGAGCAGCTCTGGGAGACCACTATGGATCCCGAGCACCGTACTATCGTAAGGATAGGCATGGAGGACGCTTTGAAGGCTGACGAGACATTCAGCATACTCATGGGCGACAAGGTAGAGCCGCGCCGCCTGTTTATCGAGAAAAACGCTAAATTCGCACAGGATCTTGATATATGATCGGAGCATCTATGGAAAAAAATTACAAACTCGAAAAGGAATTCAAGCTTCCTGCGGACACCTTCCGCGAGGCATACAGAGAATTTCAGAAAAAGTTCGTATACCCGAAAAGCAGGGTATATATGATAATTTTTGCAGCATTGGCTGTTGGAATACTCATATTCGGCATAATCAACATGAGCGATGCCCCGAAGAAACAGAAGTACATCACATATATTGCTTTTATCATGGCAGCAGCCTTTGCTTTCAGAGAGTGGTATACTCCGGAAAAGATGCGCCGAAATCTTACAGACTCGGTGAGATCGCTGGGCGAGCCTGTATATAAAATAGGCGTAGGTGACAAATATGTAGATATATCTACAGTTTCCGAGGATCTCAGCAATGTTCCCGAGGAAGAAAGAGAAACTGCACAGAATGAAGACCCTCTCCCCGAAAAGACAAGACTGAAAGTCGATGAAGGCTTTCAGCTCATGGAATATGACAAATTTTTCCTGATGCTTGCAGGAAAGGAGTCATTCTACATACTTCCGAAGGACGGCTTTTCCGAGTCCGAGCTTGAAATAGTCAGAGGGACTGTAAAGTAATTTTATTCAGGAATATAATTGCAGCATCAGCCTGCCGTATCTACATAGAAAAAATACATAATATCTCGACTGGAGGTAAAAAATTTTGCTATATCAGGACAATTCAAAGGTAATAAATACCGAGATAGTTGACGAAATGGAAAATTCCATGCTCAATTATGCCATGTCGGTAATTGTTTCCAGAGCACTTCCCGATGTAAGAGACGGTCTGAAGCCCGTACACAGAAGAATACTGTATACGCTCCATGAAAACGGACTTACTCCCGAGAAGCCATACCGTAAGTGTGCCGATACAGTCGGTGCGGTTCTGGGACGTTATCATCCACACGGCGATGCATCGGTATATGACGCACTTGTAAGACTTGCGCAGGATTTCTCTATGCGCTATCCCCTTGTTGACGGTCACGGAAACTTCGGTTCCATCGACGGCGACGGCCCTGCGGCTTACCGTTATACCGAGGCTAAAATGGCAAGGCTCACACTTGATATGCTCACGGATATCAACAAGGAGACCGTTGACTTTACATCGAACTACGACGACCGTCTGAAAGAGCCTGTGGTACTTCCTTCCCGTTTCCCTAACCTTCTGGTAAACGGCTCTGTAGGTATCGCAGTAGGTATGGCTACAAATATACCTCCCCACAATCTCGGAGAGGTAATTGACGCATTACAGCTCCTTATAGACGACCCCGACTGCACCCTTGAACAGCTCATGGAGCACATTCAGGGACCTGATTTCCCAACAGGCGGTATAATCATGGGCAGAGCAGGCATACGTGCTGCTTATGCTACAGGAAAGGGCAAGATAACTCTGCGCAGCCGTACTCACTTCGAGGAGATAAAGGGCAGAAACTGCATCATAATCGACGAGATACCTTATATGCTCCGTAAGGAGAGACTTCTCAAGAGCATCAATCAGCTTGCAAGAGACAAGCGTATCGAGGGACTTTACGACCTCCGCGACGAGTCCGACAAGGACGGTATGAGAGTAGTTATCGAGCTGAAAAAGGACGCTATACCTAATATCGTTCTCAACAAGCTCTTTGCGCTCACACAGCTTCAGGACACAGTCGGCATAATCATGCTGGCTCTCGTAAACAACGAGCCTAAGATACTAACACTGAAGCAGATGCTCCAGCACTACCTTGATTTCCAGGTAGACGTAATACAGAGAAGAACCCGCTTCGACCTGAGAAAGGCTCTCGAAAGAGCTCATATTTTACAGGGCTTCGTGCTTGCTGCTGATTATATCGACGAGGTTATCGCAATAATCCGTTCAAGTGCAACTGTACAGGACGCAAAGACACGTATGATGGAGCGTTTCAGCGATGTTGATATGTCTGCACTTCTTGACCGTGCTCAGTACGATCTTACAGGACTTCACATCGAAGCTCAGACAGGTCTTTCCGAGGAACAGGCTGAGGCTATCGTACAGATGCGTTTAGGACAGCTCACAGGTCTCGAAAGACAGAAGATAACCGATGAACTTTACGGACTTCTCACAAAGATATCCGATTATGAGGATATCCTTGCAGATGTGAACCGTGTTTACGGCATAATCCTTGATGACCTCAATACTATCCGCAAAAAGTTCAGCGACAAGCGCCGTACAGACATCGAAAATGTCAGCGGTGAGGTGGATATCGAGGACCTTATCCCCGAGGAGGACTGCGTTGTAACTCTTACAAACAACGGCTATATCAAGCGTATGCCGCTTACAGAGTACAAGACACAGCACCGCGGCGGACGCGGAATAACAGGTATGAAGCAGCGTGATGAGGACTTCGTTGAGGAAATGTTCATCTGCGGCTCACATGACAATATCCTGTTCATATCCAACAAGGGTATCATGTACAAGCTGAAATGCTATGAGATACCTGACGGTTCAAAGGCATCAAGAGGATTTAACCTCATAAATCTGCTTCCTCTCACAGAAAATGAGAAGATAGCTGCAATGATAAAGACCACTGACTTCGGTGACGACAAGTTCATCACTATGGTCACAAAGAACGGCAAGATAAAGAGGACTAACCTTTCACTTTACAAGAATGTCCGCAAGAACGGTCTTATCGCTATAGGACTTGACGAGGGCGACGAGATAGAGGGAGTCCGCATGACAGACGGCAACGCTCAGCTCTTTGTTGCAACTCATAACGGTATGGTTATCCGTCTTGAAGAGAGCAAGATGAGAGCACTTTCACGTTCGGCTCACGGCGTAAGAGCTATAAAGCTCCGCGACGGCGACTATGTTGTAAGCATGGCAAGAGTACGTGAGGGAGCAACTCTCCTGACAGTTACCGAAAACGGCTACGGAAAGCGTACAGAGCTTGAAAGCTACCGTATACAGAACCGCGGCGGCTACGGACTTACAAACTACAAGGTCGATGATATACGCGGACACGTCTGCGGCATCAAGATAGTTGACGAGGAGGACGATATAATCCTCGTATCAAGCGACGGCATCATTATCAGAATACTTGCAAGCGATATCCGTGTAATGGGACGTATCGCAAAGGGCGTTCGCGTAATGAGAGTCAGCGAGGGTGCAAATGTAGTTGCATTCACCCGTGCAGAGCATGACGATAATGCCGAGACCGAAAAAGTGGAGCAGCTCACAGAAGAGCAGGCAAAGGCTGCGGAAGCTGAGGCTGCACTTGAAGAGCAGAACGAGGTAATAATCGAAGCAGACTCTGAGGACGAGGAGAATGAGGAATAAGACTGAAAGGAGCTTTCTTAAATTCAGGGAAAGTCCCTTTACAGCACTTGTAATAACGGTGCTGAGCCTTTTCTGTCAGTTTCTGAACTGGTTTGCATACGAAAAAATAGGTTACGTATGGGGCATCACATTAGTGACGCCCCTCGTAATATGTGCAATGTATCATGCCGTACAGCTTGACGGCGGATGCGAGGGCAGTTTTTCGCGGCGGTTCTTTTTTTTATTTTCGGTGGTGATACCGCTTCTTACGGGGATACTGCTGACAGTGATAATGCTGCTTTCAGCACCTGAGATAAGCGTATTTTCGCCAGAAGCCGAGTACAAAGGAACGGTCCGCGAGGCAATAGCCACCTATGCCGGCAGATTTATTTTTACATCGCTGTATCTGCTGATATTTGCGGTAATAGATCATTTTATACTGAAAAGACTTGATGAAAAAAGGAAAACACAGTGAAATACATTATATTTATCGTTATTATACTGTTTGTGGCATATGCTGTTTTTGAAAATTTCTGTATTCTCACAATAAGGCGTGAAAAACTCGGAAAAGGCGTAAAAATAGTACACCTTTCCGATCTGCACAGAAGGCGTTTCGGGGTAAATAATATAAGGCTCTGCGAAAAGGTAAAGGAGCAGTTTCCCGACATTATAATACTCAGCGGCGACCTTATAACCAGATATGAACAGGATCTTTCCTGTGCTGAGGCTACTCTGAAGGCACTTTGCAGAATAGCTCCCGTATTTATGATATATGGCAATCACGAGCAGAGCATTTCCGAGGCAATGCGTCCCGAATTTGAAGCTATGCTGGAAAGAAGTCACGTTATACTGCTGAAAAACGACTGCTCCGAGATAAATGTCAACGGCAGACACCTGAAAATATACGGACTCCTTGAGGATTACGGAGTATACAAGAAAAACGGCGGCTACAGGGAGCTTGACACAATAAAGACTGCCGACCTTGAAAGGCTTTTGGGAAAGTGTCCCGAGGGCGAGGTGCTGCTCATGGCGCATAATCCTTTTTTCGGGGAAGCATATGCGGAATGGGGAGCAAAGTACACCTTCAGCGGTCATGTTCACGGCGGTGCAGTGCGTATTTTCGGTATTGCAATGCTTTCTCCCGAGAGAAAATTCTTTCCTAAATATGCAAAAGGAGTCTATAACATCGGCGGTATGAAGCTGCTTGTGTCGGCTGGTCTGGGAAAGCTGAGACTTTTTGATCCGCCTGAGATAGTAGTCTATGAGATATGAATTTACGCCGAAAATACGGCAAATATAATTAGAAGCAATCCTCCTGCCCATGAGAGATCATGGCGCAGAGAGGATATTTTTCTGCCCGTAAAAGAGCCGAGTGAAAGTGCGGCAGCTCCGCAGACAAAGGCTGCTGAAAATGCTGTAAACGGCGATATATCGCCGTAACCGCAGCTTATTCCCGTTGCGGCGGAGTCAAGTGAGCTTGCAAGTGCAAGGGCGGCAGCTTCACCTGCGGATATGAGCTTTGAGTGGTCGGCATCTGCGGCAGTATCATCGAGGTAAAGCTTTAATATAAGGGGACTGCCGCCCATTTTTACCGAAAGCTCACCTCTGTCGGAGATACGTCGGATAAGGCTTCTCACGAGGCTTTTTGCGATAGTAAGAGCTCCAAGAGTTATGAGTACGGCAGCTCCGCATAATCTGAATATACCGAGAGGAACAATACTGCACAGGAGCTGTGAAAAGGCTATGGATATACCGAGTACGGCAGCGCATATAAAGTCTATGACAGCAGCCGACAGTATCGGTATTTTTATGCCGCTGTTGCAGCAGGCTGCGGCGGCAAGGAATGTATCAATACTTACAATGAATGCGAGGAATATTTCTTTCAGCAAAGCATTACACCTCCGCATTATCATATGCGGTGAGTAAGATTTTAGTGAGTAGTAGGACTGGCGTCCACGACAGCCCACCTATTCCGAAATAACCATATGTAGGGGCTGATGCCCACATCAGCCCCTACGACTTACTGGCGGACTGCCAAAGGCAGCCCCTACATTTTGATACATCTGCGCAAGCAGACACATTAACTCTCAACTAATAAAACGTGTTCTGTTATGTAATAATAAATTTGATATGCAAAATTATTATTTTTTATTGACTTTCCGAGGAAATACGGGTATAATTAAAATATATTAAATTTTTGCAGGGAGGGGTTGAATTGATAGCAGGTGTTTCTACAGCTTGCCTGTATCCGAAACCCCTTGAGGAAGCACTTTACGACCTTGCGTTAAACGGTGTTTCCTGTGTGGAGATATTTATAAATACTCATTCTGAGCTTAAAAAGGGCTATGCTCACGGAATGGCAAATCTGCTGAAAAGATTTGATGTAAGGTGTCCTTCTGTACACCCTTTTACCTGTGAGATAGAACCTCTTATGTTCTTTTCGGAATATGAGCGCAGAATGAATGATATACTTGAATATTACAAGCTGTACTTCCGTTTTATGAACATCGTGGGAGCAAATGTTTTCGTATTTCACGGCGGAAAGCCGTCATCTGTGTGTACTCCCGAGCTTTACTGTGAAAGGTATTCAAGGCTTTATCGTCTTGGCAGGGAGTTTGGTGTTACGGTAGCTGTGGAAAATGTATCACGGTGCAAGAGCGGTTCGTCAGCGTTTGTAAAAGAAATAAAGAATATGCTGGGCAATGAGTTTGCCTTTGTGCTTGATACAAAGCAGGCGATACGTTCAAACGAAAATCCTATGAAATTTCTCGATATAGTCGGCGATAAGATAGCTCATGTACACATAAGCGACTCGGGAGAAATGGGAGACTGTCTGCTCATAGGCAGAGGCAGGTTTAATTTCAAACAGTTTTTTGAAAAGCTGAATGGATATAATCCCGATTGCAGTGTAGTCCTTGAGCTTTACAGAAGCGGTTTTTCAGGCATAAGCGATCTTATTTCCAGCTACAACATACTCACGAAAATGACCGAGCCTTACGGCGGGGAGCAGAAAATATGAAATGTCCTTACTGTGGATTTGAAGACCTTAAAGTTATAGACTCACGTCCTGCAGAAGACAAAACAAGGCGCAGGCGTGAATGTACAAGATGCGGAGAAAGATTTACTACCTATGAAGCAGTAGAGGTACCGCTTTTAATGGTGGAAAAACGCGACGGAAGCGTACAGCTTTTCGATAAGACAAAGCTTATAAACGGCATAGTTTCCGCAATAAAAAAGAGACCTGTCTCTGCGGAAAAGGTTACTGAGATAGCTAACTATGTTGAGAATTATTACGCAAATGCATTGAGAACAGTTGCAAAATCCTCGGAAATAGGCGAGCTGGTCCTTGAAAGACTCAGGGATATAGACCCTATCTCCTACATAAGATTTGCATCTGTATATAAGGATTTCACTGATATCGACAGCTTTGTAGCCGCTATCAGCGAATTTAACGAAAAGTGTGAAAGATCGGAGAAAGGCTCCGATCAGTAAATAATGGAGGTATATTTGTATGGATAATCTTGAAAACATTCTCGAACAGTTCAATGACCTGGACACTGAAAGGACATTTAACGACTATGATTCGAACAAAAGCGGCGTTTTCGCTATTTTTGCGTATCTGCTGCCTATTCTTTTCTTCCTGCCCTATGTAAGTGACAATAATTCCGCATACTGTAAATTTCACTCAAATCAGAGCTTTATATGGCTGCTTACTGTCATAGTTGTGGGAATACTTTGCTCCATTTTAGGACTGGTCCCTATAATAGGCTTCATCGCAAAAAGAATATTCTTTCCTTTGTTCGTGCTTGCTGTTGACCTTGCATTCGTTGTTGGCAGCTTAAAGGGCAAGGCATACAGACTCCCCTTCGTAGGAAGTCTTATAAACATATTCTGATTCAGCTCACAGGCATTCTGATGCTGCCGCCGTCCTCGCTGTAGACCATTGAGGCGACAGCTTTATCATCGCATACCAGTAATTCTGCAAGCATTTTCATGTTCTCGGGACTGTAATTCTTTACCTCATAGGTATAAAGTCTTGCACTTCTTCCCGAGTATTCACGCAGAGGCAGACCCTGTCTGTCCTGCATTTCGGCATATTCCTCATAGATATCCGAAAACTCATGGGGTATTATTATATCCCTTTCGGATATTTCTTCCACCTCCCAGCCGTGAGAAGCAAAATAGCCTATGCGCTGAGAAGCATCAGCGGCTTGTGGAAGCTGTGGTGGGATAGCTTCATTTTTTCCGCAGGAAGCAAGAGCAAATGCGGCTGCGGCAAATACCATAAAAGTGAATTTTTTCATGTGAGACAACTCCGTTTCCGATATGACGTATACAGGGCATATCAATACATCTTATTCGCAGAGGGCGGAATATATTCCGAAGGGAGAAGCAATGGCACAGATAAGGCTTGACAAGTTCATTTCCGAAAGGACAGAATATACAAGAAGTCAGATAAAGGAGCTTGCGGCAAAGGGCATGATACGCCTTGATGGTGCTGTTGTGAAAAAGTCGGATACAAAGATAGACTCCGAGTCGTCGGAGGTGGAGGTATGCGGACAGAAAATAGGTACATCACGGTATAAGTATATACTCCTTAACAAGCCGCAGGGCTATGTATGCTCTACCGACGAAAAGGACGGAGAAACGGTATTGAAGCTGATACCACCTGAAATTCGCACAAAGGGAATGTTCCCCGCAGGAAGGCTCGACAAGGATTCAATAGGTGCGCTGCTCATAACAGATGACGGCGAACTGGCGCATAAAATGTTATCTCCGAAACACCATATACCCAAAATTTATATTGTGAAACTTGCCAGACCATTTGAGAATAATTATATTAACAAATTTGAGAAAGGCATAGTTTTAGCAGACGGTGAGGCTTGTCTGCCTGCTCGTTTGCAAAAAGCTAAAAATAGCGATAGACTGGCGTTTGTTGAATTGTATGAGGGAAAATATCATCAGGTCAAAAGAATGTTTGCCGCTGTTGGTAACCATGTAGAACTGCTTATGAGAGTTTCTCTCGGATCACTGGTTCTGCCCGAAAAACTGGCAATCGGAGAGTGTATGGAATTATTGCACAAAGATGTTGAAAACTTGTTCAAAGGGCAGGATTTTGAAGTATTTTGCAGCCGATATTCGGCTGTTTTTTCGGCAAATCTAATAAACAACCATTTATAAGTTTGGCGATTTAGCAACTTGAAATGTTATGAAAAATGTGCTATTATATTATCATAGCTGATAATGGAATAAAATAATCGGCATTATATTTTGAACTGGAGGACTGGATTAAATGGCAGGCTTAACACTTAAAGGCATTTATAAGAAATATCCGGGCGGCGTAGTTGCTGTTTCAGATGTTAATTTAGAGATAAGAGATAAGGAGTTTATCGTTCTTGTTGGACCGTCTGGCTGCGGTAAATCAACAACACTTCGTATGATCGCCGGACTCGAGGAGATCTCAGAGGGCGAACTTTACATCGGCGACCGTCTCGTAAACGATATTGCTCCTAAGGACAGAGATATTGCGATGGTTTTCCAGAACTACGCTCTTTATCCTCATATGACAGTATTTGATAACATGGCATTCGGACTTAAGCTCCGTAAGGTTCCAAGACCTGAGATCGAGAGAAAGGTTAACGAAGCTGCTAAGATACTTGACCTTACACACCTTCTTGACAGAAAGCCAAAGGCTATGTCAGGTGGTCAGAGACAGAGAGTTGCTCTCGGTCGTGCTATCGTTCGTTCACCTAAGGTATTCCTTCTCGACGAGCCTCTTTCAAACCTCGATGCTAAGCTCCGTGCTCAGATGAGAACCGAGATCGCTAAGATCCACAAGAAGCTCGGTACTACATTTATTTACGTAACTCATGACCAGACAGAGGCTATGACAATGGGTGACAGAATCGTTTGTATGAAGGACGGTTTCGTTCAGCAGATCGATACACCTCAGAACCTCTATGAGAACCCTGTAAACAAGTTCGTTGCAGGCTTCCTCGGCTCACCTCAGATGAACTTCATCGACGCAGAGCTCAAGGAAGAGTATGGTCAGTATATAGTTGAATTCGGTGCTTCAAACGGCAGAGGAAACAGATACCAGATCATCGTTCCTGAGTCAAAGGTAAACGAAGAGCTCAACAACTATGTTGGCAAGGAGATCGTTCTCGGTGTTCGTCCTGAGTCTATCCACGATGAAGAGATGTATCTCTCAAATGCTTCAACAGGTGTTATTGATGCTAACGTTGAAATCACAGAAATGATGGGTGCTGAGACATACCTCTATCTCCTTTGTGAGGGTATTCCGCTTACAGCACGAGTAAGCCCAAGATCAACAGCAAGACCTGGTGATGATATCAAGGTTGCTATTGATCCTAACAGAATCCACATCTTTGATAAGGAAACTGAAAAGGCTATTGTAAACTGATTAATTCTTTTCATATTTATCCTTTCTTTCTTGGTACACAACGTCGGGAGATGTTGTGTACACGCAAACTACCGCAGTATTTTTACTGCGGTTTTTTGTTGTAATAAAAATAAATCGGAGGCAAAAATGACTGAAATAAGGAAATATCTTGAAGAACACAAACAGGAAATGATCGACCTGCTTGCAGAGCTCGTTGCAATTCCCAGTATACAGGGAAAAGCCGAGGAGGGAGCACCCTTCGGCAAAGAGCCTGCAAGAGCACTTGAGGTAATGCTGAAAAAGTGCGAGGAGGCAGGTTTTAAAGTTGATAATGTTGAAAACTATGCAGGCTCGGCAGACATAAACGATGCTCCTGCACAGCTTGCGGTGCTTACGCATCTTGACGTAGTCCCCGTAGGTACGGGCTGGACTACCGATCCGTTCGTACTTCGCTATGAAGCCGATACTGATAAGCTGGTAGGACGCGGAGCTATTGACGATAAAGGACCTGCCGTAGCTGCATTTTTTGCTGCAAGAGCACTTAAAGATCTCAGTATACCGCTGAAAAAGGGAGTACGTCTTATTTTTGGAACTAACGAGGAGAACGGCTCGGCAGATCTTGCATATTACCGTAAAAAGCGCGAATTACCGCCAATGGTGTTTACTCCTGACGGCGAGTACCCTGTTATAAATGCGGAAAAGGGTATGCTTAGGGTGTATTTTTCATCTGATTTTGATGACGATGAGATACTTGAAGTACAGGCAGGAACTGTCATAAACGCTGTTCCTCAGTTCTGCACGGTAACAATGGAAAATGACGAAGGAGAGCCTGTTGAGGCTGTTTATGAGGGTGCTTCTGCTCACGCTTCAACTCCCGAAAAGGGCGAAAACGCAATAACCCAGTTCCTTGAAAGCTACTGTGGAGAAAATATGTTGATAACCTCTCTTGCCCAGCTTTTCCCACATGGTGAAACAAACGGCAAGAGCTGCGGACTCGGCTTCCGTGACGATTTATCGGGAGATATGACCTGTGTACTGTCCATGCTGAATACAGATATGGGCAGGATAAGCGGCGGAATTGATATTCGCTTCCCACTTGACCGTAAAAAGGCGGAGATAAGCGAAATTATCTGCGGCGCACTTGAAAATGCAGGCTTTACCGTTGACTCCTGCGAGGGAGTTGAGCCTCACTGCACCGACGAAAACAGCGAATTCGTTAAGGGACTTCTCCGTGTCTATGAGCGTGTAACAGGCGACAAAGGGCGCTGTATAGCCATTGGCGGCGGAACCTATGTCCACGAGATAGAGGGTGGAGTTGCCTTTGGTGCGGAATTCCCCAACGAGGACGGTCGTATGCACTCGCCCGATGAGTTCATAACATCGGCAAATCTGCTGAGAAATGCGGAGATAATGGCTGAGGCTATGGCAGAGCTGTGCTGTTGAGTTTTCAACAAATAAGCGTGAAACGTTGAAAAATAAAACAGATAATAACTTGGGTTGTACTATGTAGGGAACGCCGTCATCGGCGTTCCTTTTGCTTATCTGTCTTTCTTGTGAGTTGTTGTGGACTTTTCGTCATGTTCCTTGTCGCCGTCAAGACCGTCGATAACGTCATCAGCGGCGTTCTGAGCACCGTCTATCAGTTCCTTGCCTGCATCTCCTGCGCCGTCAACGATGTCCTTGCCTGCGTCACCGATACCGTCTGCGGCATCGTCAACGCGGTCACGAATACGGTCGTCACCTTTTCTGTCAGTGGTGGTTTCATAAGTTTTATCGGTTGTGTTTTCACTTATTACAGAGCCGTTTCCGTCGTCTGTATAATGGCCGTCGTTATTATCTCCGCAGCCTGTAAGAGTTGCACAAACCGTAAAAAATATGGAGCATATTGCTAAAAGCTTTTTCATACAAATCATATCCTTTACAGAGTATTGTTGTGGAGTCGTTTTCCACAACTTATTTTTATTGTTTACTCATTTTCCCTGATTATCCACATGGTTTTCAACTTTTCCGCCCTTCCAGAAAGTGTATTTTACGTTGTTTTCCACTATTTCAACAGAGTTATCAACAATCGAACATATGACTCCACAACCAATTCAACACCATGTTGAAAACTTTTCCACCCGTTTGTGAAATATAATTAGGACTATATTGCTGTAAATTTTTGGTTAAAAGTTGTTTCTGCTTGAATAATGTCGCAGGCTGTGTTATAATAAATCGTAATTCATATCAGGTATGGGCGTGTTTCGTGCGCCTGTTTATTGATGTTTCCAAAAAGTAAGGAGTAGAAATGTTTGAAGGATTTTCGCAGGAGGCACTGGAGTTCCTCCTTGGCATAAGGCATAATAACAATAAAGACTGGTTCGAGCCGCGTAAAAAGGTATACACAGAGAAGATATTCGAGCCCATGAAGGCATTGGGAGAGGAGCTTTTTTCGCCTTTTTCCGATATAGACGGCATGATGTACAAAGTGGGCAGGATATACCGCGATGAGAATTTCGCGCCCTATCTGCATTACCGCGATACTATGTGGATATATGTCCGCTATGATGCGTGGTACTGGAACAAGACTCCCACCCTGTATTTTGAGCTTTCTCCCGAGGGAGCGGAGTTCGGCTTCCGTATCTCGAAGCCTGAAGCTGCTGTTATGGAGCGTTTCCGCAGTCAGCTCAGTGAGGATGCAGCACCGTTTCTCAACATTATCTCAGAACTTGTTGAAAACTATGGACTTACAGTAGGCGGTGACGAATATAAGCGCAAAAAGCCCTGTCCCACACCTGAACTGGAAAAGTATTTCATCAAAAAGGGACTCAGCGTGTACACTAAGGTCAGTGATCCTGCGGAGCTTTTCAGCCGAAAAATAGCCGAGCATACAGCCGAGGTGTTCAAGGCTGTCCAGCCTTTGAACGATTATTTCCACGAAATTGTTGAAATCGAGGAGCTTGCAAAGGCACTTCTAAAAGAGAAAAAGGAGCAGCAGCTCTTAGAGCCCGAGCCCGAGATAAACATGGTAAAAGCACCCGATGTTGAATTCATGTGGTAGGCAGCGTGACGCTGCAACCTTGCCCCGTTGCCGCTCATAAACTCGCTCACTTTTTCCAAAACCGTTACCCGTACATCGCTTACGGCACATTGTATATTATATGCGGAACGAATCAAATCTGTATGGGCGGATATTATCCGCCCATACAATAATTCCTAATTCCGCATTCCGAATTTAAAAAAGCCCTCTTACGTCCTCAAAGGTGAGAGTCGGCTGTAATGCGAGGTTTATACCGAATGCAAGGAGCTGTGAAGCGCGTTCGGTCAGGCGGTCGATATCACGGGGAGTTACCATTATATTTGGCAATTCTCTGCTTATCTCCTGACCTGTGAGACTTCTCACTATTGTGTGCATATCCACGACTGTAGGGATTCCCACGGCGATAACCGGTATACCGCAGAGCTTCTCGGAAAGCTCCATGCGACGGTTTGAAACGCCGCTCCCCGGGGATATGCCCGTGTCCGTTATCTGTATAGTTGTACCGAGTCGGCTTATATCGCTGCAAGCGAGAGCATCAACGGCAATGATAGCTTCCGGCTTTATTTCGGCTGATACAGCACGTATAAGCTCCGCGGACTCAATTCCTGTCTGTCCCATTACTCCCCCCGAAAAGGTGCTGACACTTCTGAGGGAGGTCAGGAACTTCTCATCGTCATTTTCAAGCTCATCGCTGAGATGCCGTGTAGCAAGTACCCTTGAAGCTGTCTGCGGACCTATGGCGTCTGGCGTAATATCGTTATTTCCGAGACCTGCAACAAGTACAGCTCCCTCGGGGATAAGCCGCGAAAGCTCGTTGGCAAGCTCCTGTGCCATGAGCTTATAATCGTCGGAAAAACGGCTTAAACTGCCGCCCTCAAGGGTGATGTAGCGTCCCCTGCCTTTGCCTATGGTGGAAAGGCAGCTGTCATCGTCAATGATTATCTCTGTAATGCTGAAAGAACTGCCCCTTGTTGAGATATGAACGCTTTCGGGCAGGTGGTCATAAGAGAGGCTTTCGAGAGCAAGATCGGTGCGAATATTCATATATTCCTCCATATTGTGCATTTTGCTTTAATTGTGGAAAAAATTTATCACTATTATTTCACTTTTAGATATTGAAAACAATGTGGAAAAATGTTATAATTATATTTGTCTCAGTATGGCAGCTGTGCGTTGCAGCTGTCGGGAGTGAACGAACCCGTGTTTGCTCCTATTATCTGTAAAATGCGGACGATTATTCCGCCTGCATAATTCAAGGAGGTGTAACAAAATGCCAAACATTAAGTCTGCTAAGAAGAGAGTAAAGGTTAACGCAACAAAGGCTGCTGCTAACAAGGCAAGAAAGTCAAATCTCAAGACTGTTCTCAAGAAGGCTGATGCAGCTGTAGCAACAGGTGCTGCTGATAAGGCAGAGGCAATCAAGGTTGCTATCAAGAGAGTTGATCAGGCTTGCGCAAAGGGTCTTATGCACAAGAATAAGGCTGCAAGAAAGAAGTCTCAGCTCGCTAAGAAGCTCAATGCTGCTGAATAATAGGTCTTTTTTGATCATATAAGAATTAACCCCTTGCGGACAACTCACGGTCTGCAAGGGGGTTTTGTTTTTTTCAGTGATTGGTGTAGGGGCGGCGGAACGCCGCTTAAAAGTTGAGAGTAAGGTGTCTGCTTACGCAGACGGATCAAAATGTAGGGGCTGCCTTTGGCAGCCCGTGAATTAAACAATGTTGATATCCGTTTTGCGGCGATATCATTTTCTTTTGGTCGGTATTTTATGTTTAATCTGATCGAGAAGTATGATTATCTCTCCCATACCATATACCACGAGTCCCGAGGTAAAGGCTGTGAATATACCTATTATCATTGTTGCAAGCGAGAAATCTTTTTTCATTGCATTGAAAGCAACTACTGACAAAAAACCTAATACCCATAATATGATACCGACTACTTGAAGAGCATTGCCCGTACTGTTTTTCTTGTCTTCGGAATAATCGTCAGCAGGGGTTTTTAGCTCCAGTTTTGCGGTTAGAAAAGCACATTCAGGACAGATAGCGTCCTCTTCATTTATCCATTTAGCATTTTCTTCACTTATTTCCTTTGCACATAAGAGACATTTCATATTTAAAGCTCCTTTTTATCATTTGATTAGGACTATATGTCCTAATATTATTATACTTGTTTTGTATGTATTTGTCAATACTTTCCACGAATATTACAACTAAATATGCAAATTACAAATTTGTAAAGATTTACAATTTTTTGATTAGGACTATCTGTCCTATATTCTCTTAAAAAAACGCTCCTGTTTTATAATAATACATAGAATTGTTGTAATATTACAACTACAGGAGGGAAAGTATGTTCGTCAGGATAAGAAATCTTCGTGAAGATAACGACAAGACACAGCGAGAAGTATCCGATTATCTTTTCTGCGACCAGTCTCTCTACTCAAAGTATGAACGTGGACTCCGCGATGTACCCGTGGATATCATCATCAAGCTTGCGGAGCTATACGACACCAGCACGGATTATATACTTGGTCTGACCGATGAAAAGGCGAAATATCCCACAAAAAAGTGAACCCCTTACTTTGACAGTAAGGGGATTTTTCAGCTAAAATTAGATTTTGCAATTTCACGGAGAACGTGTTCCATTACCTCTTCAGGAGTAGGAACTTTTCCGTTGCCGATCTTATTGATAGGTGCATTCGGATCCTTGCAGGCTTCGGCAATAGTTTTTTCCATTTCACGTTTCACTTCATCTTCACTTATGCCATTTTTTAATGCAACGCTTTTAAAAATATCATCAGTCATTGCAAATCCCCCTTTTCGTTATTATAATAATAGATTGCTTACCGATAAAAAGCAATAGCTAATCGTTAAAAAGTGTATTTCTTTCTTATAATTTGTTAAGATTATATAAGAAAGGAACGATTTTAATGTCAAGGTCAATGAAAATATCCAAAGAAAACGAATTCAAGTACATTCAGCTTGGTTTGAATATAGCCTATTACAGAAAGCTTCAGGGACTTACACAGGAAGAGCTTGCGGAAATATCGGGAATAAGCCGCTCGCACATAAGTGCGATATAAGCTCCGAACATTATTCAGAACGTATCGCTTGAAGTAATATTTGATCTTGCCCGTGCGCTGAAGATCGAGCCGTATAAGCTTCTTGAATTCAGAGAATGAATCCTCCTGCGAAATCAGCAGGGGGATTTTTTTATTCCTTTACATATACTCCCACGATCTCGGAAATATATGCACGGTGATAAGCGTCGCCGTTAAAGAATTTCTCGGGAATACCGTCATCTGTGAGAAAACCGCTTTCCTGAAGGTCGTAGCTGTAGAGCTTACGGCAAACGAGGACGAGCTCTGCTTCTTCAAATGTCATACAGCCGTCTATCTCAGCGGGAGTCAGACCTGTTTCCTTTGCCTTGTCAAAGTCTCTGCCTGAATGAGAGCCGCAGAAGGAAAGAGCTTTTCTGAATTCCTCACCGAAGAAAGATGCTGTGTAGCATTCGTTTTTCTCAACGAAGCCATAGGTGTAGCGCGTAGGTCTGATGTAGCAGGTGAGGACATTTTTGTTCCAAAGAACTCCGAGCTGTCCCCACGATGCCGTCATCGTGTTGTAGCTTTCTTTGTTTCCGCCTGTCAGCAGCAGCCATTGCTTGCCGATCTTTTCAAACGGATTAAAGGAAAGCTCACTGATGTCAATTTGTTTGAAAGCCATGGTGATTCTCCTTTTCTATGATTTATATTTTATTCAGAATTACCGCGGCTTATGATACGTCAGTAAGTCTTTAGCGCACTTTTATAGCGCAGGCGGAGCTTATCGGTGATAAGCGCAATAAATTCTGAATTTGTAGGTTTTCCCTTGCCTGTATCCACGGTATAGCCGAAGAAGGCATTAAGTGTATCAACATTTCCTCTGTCCCATGCTATTTCTATAGCGTGGCGGATAGCGCGTTCTACGCGTGAAGAGGTGGTATCGTAAATACCTGCCACAGTTGGATACAGGAGCTTTGTTACGCTGTCAAGGAGAGTTTTGTCCTTGATAGAATAGAGTATAGCTGTTCTCAGGTAGTGATAGCCTTTTATATGTGCAGGAACGCCCAGCTGATGGATCATATCCGTAACAACTACTTCCATGTCATCGCTGAAGCTGTTGACTCTGTCTCCGAGAGCGGAGTTTATAGCACTGCAAAGGTCATCGGCACTGCACGGACGGAGCAGAAATTTAGAAGCACCGTTTTCCGTTACCTGTCTTTCGATGAATTCGTTGTCGTAAGCAGACGTTATGATAAATACGGGAGTTTTTATACCCAGCTCCTTGACGTTTCTCATAACGGATATAACGTCGCCGTTCTGTGAGGCTATATCCATTACCGCAACATCGGGCGGATCTTTTTTGATAGACTCAAATATTATACCACAGTCATTGCGTCTTGTATACGCATACATTCCCTTTTCGCGGAGCTTGTTTGCTATGCTCACGCCTGTCTCGGCAGAATCATCTCCGATAAGTACTTTTACCTTGTTATTCATGATTTATACCTCCTTTTGTACAGCGGTTTTCGACCGCTTAATAATGATATCACATCACAAAAGGAGCTGCAACGTTTTATTTTAAGGAATAAAGCAGTAATTGTTCGGAAAATGTATTACAAGAGAGGCGGTGAAAAAAGCCGTCGGAAAAGGTTGTCGCAAAAGACGGAAAATGTGCGGAAATGCATATTACTTCCGTTTTTTTCTGTGCAGGATAGCCTCAGACATTTCTCTTACGTTTGTTCCCTCGGGGAAAAGCTTGTCGGCAAGTTTCTGAAGAGCGTTTTTCCTGACCTTTTCTGTATGAACAGGGGCGAGCTTTGGCTCACTTGCGGCTTTACCCCATTTTTTCTTCTCTTTATCCGTAAGATGCGGGAAAATAATATCTCTGTCGCCGATATAGCTGTGTTTTTCGAGAAATTCCAGCGGCAGCCGACAGCCTTCGCTGCCGTATTTCCCGATGAAATCCCCGAAATGAAAGTCCAGCATATCTCTGAAATCATCTCTGCCCTCTATTATCTTAGGATTTTTCTCCATTGCGTTTATGAGAGTCCTCTGCATTTCGGTCTCAGGTTCAAAGTCACTGATAAATGAAAGCGGACCAAGTACCATAAAGCCTATCATATGTTCATCGAGACAGAAATCGCTGTGGGCTTTTTTATTCTGCGGCACATCGAAGCCGTAAGCCGCATAAAGTGCAAAGGCTGTTCTGATAGCCATGCATTTTTCGCTGTCTATCTCATACAGGAGCTTATCCTCGATATAGCCGCGAAGCCTTCCCGATTTTACCATGAGCGGCTGTGCAGACTGAAGCAGTATAGCCTTTAGACCTCTTACGATAGCGGCTTCGACATCGTGTGAAAAGTCGCCGCCTATATGGAGGATATTATCTGCATTAACGCCCGATTTCTTGATAACGGCATCGAGATAAGCGGTTTCTGCGGAATCGGGGATATTCTGTTCTGCGGGGATTATCACGGAATCATATTCGCCGTAGCCGCAGTCGCAGAGTATCTTGACCACCACATCGCGGGGATAATAGGACGCAGAGGTAATGATTATCCTGTTTTTGCAGTCCTTAGCCTTATCAAAGAGGAGCTTTCCTATTTTTCGCGGAAAAGCGAAATGCTGTATCAGGTCACATTCCCTTGTCATGAGCCTTTCTCTGCCCGTAGGAGTGATGCCGCTCATTTTAGCGAGTATATTATAAATCTTTTCAAGGGTAACATTGCCCTTAGGACCGTACTTTTTTTCAGCTGCCTTCTGAGCCTCTATGCGCAGCGCTGTGAAGGTCTTGTTTGAGGTATTGAGCAGCGAGAAGTCCTCTTCCATAAAGAGAAACATATCCTCAGGCTTGGAAAATGGCGTGAGAACGAGAGTATCCCACAGCTTGAAGCTAATGGCTTTGTGGTCGTTTCTCTCCACCTCATGGAGCATTTTTACGAGTATTTCGTCCTGTGCCGCAGACAGCGGTCTTTTGGGGTGAAATTCTCCGTCCATTGAAAAACCTCCTTTTTAGTCGGTCGTTTTTGTTTCTTTCTCAGAAGCTTCTTCTGTACTTTTTTCAGCTTCAGGCGGCTCAATGCCCCTGAGCTTGCGGTATTCATCGAGGGTCATGGCACCGTCGGAGTTATATGCTCTTACAAGAGCGTCCTTGCTGGTGAATTCCTCGTTGTATTCGCCTTTTTCATTCTGTATGTACTTTCCGTACCATACGCCGAAGAACGACCATACAGCGTTATCGCGGAAAGCAGCGTCCATATCGGGAACGCTTCCGCACTCGCTTATAGCGATGAGCTTGTCACTGCCCACGAATTTCTGAACAGCTGCAAATTCCTCATAAAATTTGTTTCCGTAGTCCTTTTCGTTCTTGAAGTAAAGGTCAACGGCAGCGATATCGAAGGTACGTCTGTCAACGAGAGTCGTGTCGCTCTGACCGTTCCATACCCATATGAGGTTGTCCAGCTCGAAATACTTGGTGAAGCGGTCGTAAATAAGGTTCCACAGCCATTTATAGGCATCTGCCCCCTTTGCGCCCCACCAGTACCAGTTGCCGTAGCCCTCGGGGAGAGGTCTCCAGAGTACAGGTACTCCCCTGTTTTTCAGGGAGGTGAGCTGACCTGCCATATTATCTATATCCAGTATGAGACCGTAACATTCCTTGGAAATATTTCCCTTGCTGTAAAGCTCGCGGATCTCCTCCTCGTTGAGTTCGGCTATTTTTTCCTCAGTAACGGCTTTTGAAAGGTCAAAATCCGTATCATCGGCGTGTATCGCGCTTTTCTTGTCGGAAGGCGAAGCCCAGTACCAGCTTACGCATGAGATACCGCCGTCCAGATACCACTGAGCAGCAGCGTCCACTTCCTTGAAGCCCTCATCGAAGCTGTTTCGTGATACCTCAAGGTTTGAGAAGCGTATAACGGGGTATTTGCCTGTAGTACGGTAGATAAGGTCAAGCTCGGTATTTTCTCCGCCGTAAGCGTACTGACCTGTTATCATGTATTTTCCGTAGTTTTCGGATAGGAAGCTCATAAGCTCCTTAGCAGATTTTCCTGCATTTTTGTTTACCAGCTCGCCCTTTGCGTCATAGCTTATGTCGCTGAGGGAGGTATTGTTCTCGATTTTGAGATAATCGAGGCACATATCGCCGTTTTCGGGAGTAATTTCAAGCTTCTGCTTGCCCTTTGTAAGGAAAACGCCGTATACAGTGATATATGTGAACTGATTGTTGTCTGTAGTCTTGAATACGGTAAGCTGTTCGTCGCCGAGCTTTAAGCGGCAGTTTACAGCCTTATCCGATAATATATTGAAAGAAAGGTCATAGTGCTGATTGCTGGGGACATCTATCTCAAAAACAACAGAAGCCTTGCCCTCGTTTCCAAATTTGGTAACATAGCCGTCACCGCTGAATTCGGGCTTGTTTGTATCAACAGCAGCACCGCCCTTTAACTCGGCTTTTTCGGCTTCGTAGAGGTTGCCCGACTGTTTCTTCTCTATTTCTGGGAAGGTAACGGGATAGTCGGGGAAGGTCTCAACAGGCTCTGTGGTAGCAGGTTCTGTAGTCTTTTTGGCAGTAGTTTCCTCTATGATAGGCACAGAGGAAGTAATAGGTTTTTTGCTGTTGCTGCAAGCCGCAAAAACAGAAGCTCCCGCTCCTATTGCCACAGCTACAGCAGCTATCTTGCGAATATCCATTTATTCCTCCTATGGATCTTTAGGATTTGACAGTATAAGTCTTGCCCTTTTCCGTATTGAAGATGATAACACCGTCCTCAATACGTGAATTTACGGATATACCGTCACAGGTAATGCTTGCAACGCAGTTTGCGCGGAGGTGCATCTCTCCGTCAGCTTCTGAATATATCTCAGCTGTAGTAAGCTTGCTCTCTACCCAATAGATATCGAATGTATATCCACCCTTTGCTTTAAGACCCTTTACATGGCCTGTTTTCCACTCGTCAGGGAGTGCAGGTAGCAGGTCTATCTCGCCGCCGCAGCTCTGTAAAAGAGCCTCTGCGATAGCGGCAGTGCCGCCGAAATTAGCGTCTAACTGGAAGGAATGTTCGGAATTGGTCATATTCGGATTTGTAGAATGTGAGAGCAGGCGTTTGAGGTTTTCGTATACCATGCGGCTGTCGTAGAGTCTTGCCCACATATTGGTTATCCATGCGCAGCTCCAGCCCTTTTTGCCGCCGCCGTTGATAAGTCTGCGGACAAGGGTAGCTCTTGCAGCGTCCGCAAGCTTAGGAGTTCTGTACGGATTTATAAGGTCAGCAGGGTGCAGTGCGAAGAGCTGAGAGATATGCTTGTGACCTATGTCAGACTCATCATAATCCTTTGACCATTCCATTATCTGTCCGTACTTGCCTACCTGTGGCAGTGGGAGTTTCTGCATCATAGTTCTCAGCTTATCTGCAAATGCGTTGTCTCTGCCGAGAATATGTGCAGCATTGATGACATCGGCAAAAAGGACGGTGATTATCTGCATATCAATTGCAGGACCCATGCAAAGGCTTGCCTTTACGCCGTTTTCGTCGATATACTCGTTTTCGGGAGAAACCGACGGACCTGTAACAAGTCTGCCGCTGCCGTCATCTGTGAGGTATTCGGTGTAGAATTCGGCAGCCTCCTTTAAAATATGGTATTTATCCTCAAGGAATTCCTTATCGAGGGTGTATTCATAGTGTTCGTAGATATGCAGGGCAAGCCATGCACCGCCCATAGGCCATATGCTTGAAGTCCTGCACTCGTCCTGAGGCACGGTATCGCCCCAGATATCGGTAGTATTATGGCATACGAAGCCCTTGTGTATGCCGTACATTTCCTTTGCTGTGACTCTTCCGTTGCCGCAGATGCGCTCCATAAGGTCAAAGAGAGGCAGGTGGCACTCGGAAAGGTTGCAGCTTTCTGCTATCCAGTAGCTCATTTCGGTGTTGATATTGAGCTCATAGCGGCTGCCCGAGGGCGATGACATCTGGTCATTCCACAAGCCCTGTATATTAGCAGGCTGAGTACCGGGACGGCTGCATGATATCATAAGGTATCTTCCGAAATTGAAGTAGAGCTCTATGAGCTTATTGTCGTGGATAAGTCTTTCACACTCGGTATTGTCAAGCTCATCACCTTTGAGGCGGTCGATACGCTCGTCAGTATTCATCAGAGCAAGATCCTCTTCCTCGCTGTTATCGTTGAGAGAGAGCTCAACGCGGTCGAAAAGCTCCCTGTAGTCGTTTACGTGGCGGTAGTAAAGCTCCTCGAAATCGCACTGGAGAGCCATTTCAGTATCCACCTGAGCTGACTCCTCGTACATTTCACTGTAAAAGCTTGTTCTGACCGAGAGGACTATCATTACCTCATCGGCATTTTTTACGCATATCCTGCTGCCGACTGTACTGAGCTCGCCGCCCTTTGAGGAAGCGCCGAGACAGGCTGCGAAGAATATGCCGTTTTTGCTGCCGCTGCCGCCGTTGAAGAGTATCATGTTCTTACCGCAGGGGCGGTTGTCGTCATAATAGTCATCTCTGCCGCCTATGCAGCAGGAAAGAGATACAGAAGCAGGCTCTGATGCAGATATGCGCATGACCATGACTTCGTCGGGAGCGGATACAAAGTATTCTTTTGTATATGTTACGCCGTTCACGGTAAAGGAAGCATCAGCAACAGCGCTTCCGATATCGAGACTGCGGGAATATTCACGGGCTTTTCCGTTTAGCTGGAGCTCAAGCTCCAGTTCTCCGAGGGGCATATAGCGGCGCATATTGGGAGTAACTCCCTGCATTTTGCTGAAGGCTGTGTCCTCAGCTTCAGCCACCTTTCCTTCTGCAAGGAGCCTTCTTACTTCTGCGAAGCCCTCCTTTGCGTCAGGGTTTATTCTGTGACGCAGACCACCGGACCAGACAGAATCCTCGTTTATTACGATATTCTCGTTGTCAGGTGTTCCGTATATCATTGCGCCGATACGTCCGTTTCCGATAGGGAGAGCCTCTGAGAAGCTCTCAGCAGGTGAATTGTATTTCATTAAAGTTTCAGTACTCATTATTAAGATCTCCTATAGGATTATGAATCGTTGCAGACAATGCCTATATCAGGATTTAGGCAGAGACATGAATATCTTGAAGCCTTCCTCAGAGGGCGTAAAAGTTATTCTGCCTTTGAGTGCGGCAGCTCGGTCGGACATATTTTTCAGACCTATGCCGCTTTCTTTTATTTCAGAGCAGCAGCCGTTGTCCTCCAGCATTAGCTGATAGAATCCCGGGTGCTCGCGGATAATGATGTTTATTTTATTGCCGTTTGAATGTTTTACGGCGTTTGAAAGTCCTTCCTTTACCACACCGATAATGCAGAGCTTTATATTGCCTGCGATATTATCGCTTACATCGCAGTCCAGCTTAACGCTGAAACGGCTGTCAACTGTGCTTATGCTGTCCTCTATGACCTTTTTCAGGTCTATGGAATCGTCGTGAAGGTCGTGGACGCTTTCGCGTATGCTTGTCATAGCGCTGTCAAGAGTAGATTTAAGGCTTTCCAGCGGTTCTTTCAGCTGTTCGTCCTTATTTATGACTATGAGGGCACCTGACTGCAAAAGCGAGCGAGTGAGCATATGTCCCACATTGTCGTGTATCTCGCGGGCGATGCGGTTTCTTTCCTTCATTGTAGCAAGGTGTATCTCGTTATCCTGAGCAGCAGCAAGACGCAGGTTCTGTTCAGCAAGCTGTCTGTTCTTGCCTGCAACCTCGTCACGGAGAGAGGTGAGGACAGAAACAGTTTCTTCAAGGTTAGAAACTCTCTTGTATATTATGATCGTTACTGCAAATGCGGCACCTGTGAGTATGAGCTGTTCTGCCCTGAGCTGATCCAGCTTTAGCATTACAGTCACCGCAGGCAGTATGAGCCACCATTTCTTCTCCCACAGAGCGTCGTAGAGCAGCAGGGGGAGTGAACACAGCATAAGCGGAAAAACTCCGCATGATACCGAGCATAGAGCTATCAGGACAGAAGCAAATACAGTGCCCGTAAGCAGCTGTGCCGAGGCTGAAACAGTCAGTGTTATCAGTGTTATGATAACGGGAGCTGTAAAGCTTTCTGACATAACGATGCTCATAAGGCATATAAGGACTATTGCAAGCTTGTCAATAAGTCGGTTCAAGCGTTCACCGCCCTTCGGGAAAGTGGTAAAAGGTGATTATTTTATATTCCAGATATTCTCGGCATAATCGGCAATAGTTCTATCAGAGCTGAATTTGCCTGCATTGCACATATTTAGCCACTGTTTTCTTGCGAAAGCAAGGCGGTCTGAACTGTAGTCGCTTATGCAGCGGAGCTTTGTCTCAACGTAGCTCCTGATATCGCCGAGAAGGTAATAATGGTCGGGAGCGTGCCAGCTTGCGCCGTCAAGGAGAGCAGTGTAAAGCTCGCGGAAATCGCCGCTGCCGCCGTCGGAAACGCTGCCGTCGATAAGTGAGGATACTACCTTTCTTATCATCGGGTCATCGGCGAATATCTTTCTGCTGTCGTATTCGGGAACTATCCTTTCAAGGTCCTCGACTCTTGCACCGAAGATATAGTTGTTATCCTCGCCTGCCTCCTGTACTATCTCGATGTTTGCACCGTCGTAAGTACCGAGAGTTACCGCACCGTTGAGCATGAGCTTCATATTACCCGTGCCGCTTGCCTCTGTACCTGCTGTGGATATCTGCTCGGAGATATCAGCAGCCGCAACAAGCTTTTCGGCGTAGGAAACGTTGTAATTCTGAACGAATATTACCTTTATAAGGTCGCGCGTATCGGGGTCTGAGGAAACTATCCTGCCCACCTCGTTGATGAACTTGATTATAGCCTTTGCGCGGCGATATCCGGGAGCAGATTTAGCTCCGAAGATAAATGCAGTAGGAGTGAAATTCTTGATACTTCCGTCCTTTATGCCGTAGTATATCCAGAGAATGGAGAAGGCATTGAGGAGCTGACGCTTATACTCGTGCAGACGCTTTATCTGAATGTCAAAAACGAAATTCGGGTCTGTGTCGATATCGTCGTGAGCCTTGATGAAGTCGGCAAGCTGTGCTTTCTTGCCCTGCTTTATGTCTATGAAGCGGCGGAGCACATTCTCGTCATCAGCGTACTTAGCAAGCTCCTTGAGCTTGTCAAGGTCGTTTATCCAGCTGTTATCGCCGATAAGCTCGGTAATGAGCGCGGAGAGCTCCTTATTGCAGAGAGCTATCCAGCGGCGCTGAGTTATGCCGTTTGTCTCGTTGCGGAAACGCTCGGGATAAAGGCTGAACCAATCCGCAAGGACAGAGTCCTTCAGTATCTGAGTGTGTATCTCAGCAACTCCGTTTATATGGCTCGAAGCATAGCAAGCCATGTCAGCCATGTGGATAAGGCTGCCCTTTATTATCTTTATGCGGTCAATTTTGTCCTTAGCCACATTTGCAGCGTACATATCCGCAATGAGAGCCTCGTTTATCTGAATGATTATAGCGTAGATACGGGGCAGAAGCTCCTCAACAAGGTCAGTGCGCCATTTTTCAAGAGCCTCCTGCATTACCGTATGGTTGGTATAGTTGAATATCCTCTTAGCCATATCAAGGGCAGCTTCAAAGCTGTAGCCCTCATTGTCCACCAGCTGGCGGATAAGCTCGGGGATAGAGATAACAGGGTGAGTGTCGTTGAGCTGAACTGAAATATAGTCAGCCAAATTGTCGAGAGTGCCGAAGCGTGCCTTGTGCTTCTTGATTATATCGGTAAGGGAAGCACAGCTGAAGAAATACTGCTGTTTAAGGCGGAGCTTCTTGCCCTCGTCTGTATCATCGTTAGGATAGAGCACACGGGAGATATCCTCGGCGTATATCTTTTCCTTTGATGCTTCAAGATAGTCCTGCTTGTTGAATATATCGAAATCGAACTCCTTGACAGGCTCAGCCTGCCATAGTCTGAGAGTCCCCACGTTCTCAGTACCGAAGCCGAAAACAGGCATATCATAAGGCACAGCCTTTACGGTCTGACCGTTGTATTCGATAAGGACAGTGTCCTCGTCGCAGCGAACAGACCACGGGTCGCCGTATTTTGTCCAGTCGTCGATGTCCTCTTTCTGATAGCCGTCAACGATAGACTGCTTGAAAAGACCGTATTTATAGCGGATACCGTATCCGTCAAGCGGAAGAGCGAGTGTTGCGGCACTGTCGAGGAAGCAGGCAGCAAGTCTGCCGAGACCGCCGTTTCCGAGAGCAGCGTCTTCGATATCTTCAAGTGAAGAAAGGTCGAGCCCAAGCTCTGCGAAAGCCTTTTCCACATCTTCGTAAATGCCGAGCACAAGAAGATTGTTATATACAGCGCGTCCTACGAGAAATTCCATGGAGAGATACGCAGCGCGTCTTTTTGAGAGATGCTGCTGACGGCTGTTGTTCCAGCGCTCCGAGAACATTTCCATAACTGTACTGCCTAAAGCGTCATGGAGCTGCTGCGGAGAAGCAGACTTTATATCTTTTGGCAGTCTGCTGCTGAACTTTTCAATAAACACATTTCGATCCATTTTTTAAAACCCCTTTCAAAATGCAAAATTATATTATCCGTTTTATTATAACACAAATAACGAGACTTTGCAAATTTCTGAGAAATTAATGGTAAAATTTCAGATAAATCATAAATAAATCGGCAATAAATGGCGGCATTTTAGGACAATTGATGAAGTTGCCACAAAATTCGACAATTTTAATCTGACATTGGCTCTTAACTTTTAGCCGTAAGGGGAATGTGTTAATGATGTTTTGCAGATCGTTATGCTTAAAAATCAACATTCTGTTGAATACAACGTTAAAAATACCAAATTGACGGGTTGAAATAATGCGAAAAATGTGATATAATATTATAAATACACTGATGAGAGGATTATTATGGACAATAAATTTGACCTTCAGGCTTACCTGACTAAGGGTGTGGAGCATATAGTTTCCGACTCTCTTCGTGCAGTGCTGAAGGATCCGAGGGAAACTGCTTTTATGCTGAAATTCGCAGCTGCAAGCAGTAAGGCTTCAAAAAAGCGTGCCAAAAGTGCCGAAAAAGGCGAGCACATACCGCCTTTTTTGATTGCAAGCATCACATCGAGCTGCAATCTTCACTGTGCAGGCTGTTATTCAAGGTGCAGCAGCGCCACTACGGACGCGCCGCCCGATGACCAGCTTACTGCGGAGGAATGGCTGAGGATATTCAACGAAGCCGAAGAACTTGGCATAAGTTACATACTGCTTGCAGGCGGTGAACCTCTTATGCGCCGTGATGTTATAAGCTCGGCTGCTTCTGTGAGGAACATCATTTTTCCGATATTTACCAACGGAACATTCATAAACGAACAATACTTCGATATATTTGATAAAAACCGCAACCTCATACCCGTTCTGAGTATAGAGGGCGGACGGGAAGCTACAGATTCAAGGCGCGGAAAGGGCGTATACGACCTGCTTTGCGTAAATATGGAAAAATTCTGCAAAAAAAGCCTGATTTTCGGTGCTTCCGTAACTGTTACCACCGAAAACATAAATGAGATAAGCTCAGAGGAGTTCATAGGCAGTCTTGCGGAAAAGGGCTGCAAGCTGGTGATATTCGTGGAATATGTCCCTATGAGCGAGGACAGCGAAAGACTTGCTCCCACCGACAAGGAGAGACAGCTTTTAAACGACAGGATAGCTGCTCTCAGGAGCAGATATACAGATGTGGTGTTTCTTTCCTTCCCGGGGGACGAAAAGGGTTCGGGCGGCTGTATAGCCGCAGGCAGGGGCTTTTTCCATATCAACTCCCACGGAGGTGCAGAGCCCTGTCCGTTTTCGCCTTATTCCGACATCAATGTACGTGATACATCGCTGAGAGAGGCTATAGACTCTCGGCTTTTCAGTGCGCTCCGCAGCGGAGATATCCTTGCGGACGACCATGCAGGGGGCTGTGTGCTGTACGAAAAACGCGCACAGGTAGAAGCTCTGCTCAATAAAAATGAATAAAGGAGACCCCTAATGAATATTGAAATAGCAAGAATAAATCAGGGAATAGAAAAAGACCCGAAGGAATTTGTCAGGGCAGTAAATGAGGATTACCTCTACAAATTAAAGAAGATAGCTGACGATATCGCTGAGAATTACAACGAAAAGCCTGTAATACTCCTGTCAGGACCCTCAGGCTCCGGCAAGACCACTACAGCTATGATGATAGAGAAGATTCTTGATGATATGGGACATGAGACCCATACCCTTTCTATGGATAACTGGTTCTGTCCGCTTACCGAGGCTGAAAAGGCACTTGCAGCAGAGGGAAAAATGGACCTTGAGTCTCCCCTGCGCGTAGACAGTCAGCTCCTCAACCAGCAGATAGAGGCAATAAGCGCCTGTAAGGAAATAGAGCTTCCAAAGTACAATTTCAAGACCTCTACACGTTCGGGTTCGGGAAAGATGTTCAAGCGAAACAAGGGCGAGATCGTTATTTTTGAGGGAATACACGCCCTTAATCCGTCCGTAATAACAGTTCCCGACAGCATGATAAGCAAGATATACGTCAGCGTCCGCACACGTATCTCGGGCGAGGGCATACTCCTTCACCCGTCAAGAGTACGTCTTATGCGCCGCATGATACGCGACAGGAATTTCCGCAAGCGCTCTCTCCGTGAAACAATGAATATGTTCCACAACGTTGAGGCAGGCGAGAACAAGTACATAATGCCGTATAAATACCGCTCCGACTATGATGTGGATACCTTCATGGCTTATGAGCTTTCGGCTTACCGCAACGACCTTCTCGACCAGTTGGAGGAGCTTATGGACGTTCCCGAGGTAAGCGAGTCAGTAAAGGTCCTTGAAGCTCTTATGCCTATAGACAAAAAGGATATAACCCCCGATTCGCTCATCTGCGAATTCATAGGCAACGGACAGTTTAAATACTAATTCAGAATTAGGAATTAGGAATTGATGTGTCGGCTTACGCCGATGTATCTAAATTTTTTAAATCAATCCACTTGAAGGCGGACACCTATAATTCCGAATTCCTAATTAAAATAAGGAGACACATATGGATTATCTTGAAAACAGAGAGCTTTCATGGCTCAAATTCAATAAAAGAGTCCTTGAAGAAGCTGTCGATCCTGACACGCCTCTGCTTGAAAGGATTTCTTTCTCGGCTATATATCAGAGCAATCTTGATGAATTCTTCATGGTAAGGGTTGGCTCTCTGACAGAAAAAGCAAAGGATAAAAATGCTAAGCCCGATAAATTTTCGGGAATGACGCCATCTCAGCAGCTTGATGCTGTATTCACAGCTGTCCGCAGATTACAGCCCTCGGTAGAGGGTGCGCTGCTCACTACCATGAGCGAGCTTGCCGAGTACGGCTATGAGCACGTTTCCTTTGACAAGATAACAAAGGAAGAAATGTCCTTTCTTGAGCTTTACTTCAAGCGTGAGCTGAAACCCTTCATATCGGGCATAGTCATAAATGATGCCCTTCCTTTCCCCTTTCTTCAGAATAAGGAGATATACGCGGTAGTGCAGCTTGGCTCGAAAAAGGGCATATCAATAGGTCTGATACCTGCCACTATAAACCGCTCGGAGCGAATAATCAGCCTCGGACGCGACGGCAAGCGTTTTATACTCGCTGAGGAAGTGATACTCAAATTTGCTCACCTCATGTTCAAGAATTACAAGGTCATTGACCGCGCACTCATAAGAGTTACCAGAAGTGCGGCTATAATCGCCAGCGGAAGAGGTCCCGAATTCCGCAGACGCATGGAGGAGCTTGTTGACAAGCGCAAAAAACTTGCTCCTGTACGTCTTGAATTATCGGGAGTTTTCAGCCGTGATGCCCTTGATTATCTCTGCAAGAAGCTGAAGCTGAAAAACGCCCGTGTTTTCACGTCGCGCATACCTCTTGACCTTTCATATCTTTTCACATTGCAGGAATACGACAGCGATCCGAGACTGCACTATACAGTCCGTACTCCACGCAAGCCTGCCGCTGTTTCCGATACACGCCCTGTATTTTCACAGGTAAAGTCAAAGGATATACTTCTCAGCTTCCCTTACGAGTCGATGAACCTTTCTTTCATAAGGCTTTTGCAGGAAAGCGCAAACGACCCGAAGGTAACTTCCATAAAGATAACCCTGTACCGCCTTGCACGTAGCAGCAAGGTCATAGATGCACTGTGTACAGCTGCGGAAAACGGCAAGGAAGTTCTTGTAATGATAGAGCTCCGCGCCCGTTTTGACGAGGAAAACAACATCGAATGGTCAAAGCAGCTGCAAGAGGCAGGAGTAAACGTAATATACGGTCCAAAGGAGTACAAGGCACATTCAAAGCTGCTGCTCATTACGAGAAAGGCTCAGGGCGGCAATTTCGACTATGTAACGCAGATAGGTACAGGCAATTACAACGAAAAAACTGCCGCACTGTATACCGACCTCATGCTGCTCACTGCTGACAGGGATATTGCCGCAGACGCAGAGGCTGTATTTGCAGGACTTGTAAACGGTACATTCGTGGAAAATACAAACAAGCTCCTTGTATCTCCGCTTGCCCTCAGACCGCAGGTGCTTGCAATGATGGACGAGCAGATAGAAATTGCTAAAAACGGCGGAAAAGGCTATATTGCAGCAAAGGTGAACTCTCTCAACGACTCTGTCATAATCAATAAGCTCATCGAGGCTTCTCAGGCAGGTGTAAAGATAGAGCTCGTCGTCCGCGGACTCTGCTGCCTTATCGCAGGTGTACAGGGCTATACCGAGAATATCACAGTCCGCAGCATAGTGGGAAGATTTCTCGAACACAGCCGTATATTCATATTCGGCGCTGACTCTCCTCAGCAGAAAATATATATCGGTTCTGCCGACTATATGAGCAGGAACACAGTTCGCCGCGTTGAGGTGGCTGCACCTATCGAAGATGAACGCCTCAGAAGGCGTATCCGCGAGATGTTCCGCATATTTATGAAGGATAATGCAAAGGCTCGTATAATGCTCAGTGACGGAAGCTATATCCACGAGCGCAGAAATCCCGATACAACTTTCAATTCTCAGGAATACTTCTATGAAGAAGCCTATAAGCGTCTCGAGGACAGGTCTGCCCGTCAGGAGCAGATGAAGATAAACCGCGAAAAGGGCGCGAAAAAGAAGCCTGCACCGCGTAAAACAGCCTCAAAGAAACAGACAGAAAAGAAGGCTGAAACAAAAGCTCCTGCTAAAAGAGGCAGAAAGAAAAGCACTCCATAAACTTCCTGTATAAAAAAATACGAAAATATACTTGAAACTTTTTGATTTTTATGTTATAATGTATGGTACACTTATATAGTTGTGCTTTTTAAAGGTAATTTTCATTTCTGAGGTTTGGATAATGATTGGATATTATAACTATACGGTTATTCTTACATATATGAGTCTTATCTCGTCTGTTATAGGTATGTTCTTTGCAGCAGGCTACAGCGGCATGAGACCACACCCCGAATATGCCATTATATGTCTTATGGTGTCGGGACTCTGTGATATGTTTGACGGTAAGGTCGCCCGTACAAAAAAGGACCGTACCGAAAGTGAGAAAAAATTCGGCATACAGATAGATTCGCTCTGTGACGCTATCTGCTTCGGAGTTCTTCCCGCAGTTATCGGCTATTCCATAGGCATGAGAGACTGGTGCGACCTGCCCATTCTCGTGATGTTCCCGCTTTGCGCAGTCATCAGACTTGCTTATTTCAACGTTGCCGAGGAGGAAAGGCAGAAAAAAACTACCGAAAACCGCAAGGTATACGAGGGACTGCCTGTTACCAGCGTTGCGCTTATACTGCCGCTGCTCTACAGCTTCCATAAGGATATCGGCAGGGATTGGTTCCCCGAGGTATACGGCGGTGCGCTCTTTGTTATAGCTATTGCCTTTATTACCAGATTTAAGGTAAAGAAGCCAAGCATGAAAACAATGTTGTGCTTTATAGGCGTGGGTGTAGCGGAGCTTATCTGGATGCTTTACAAGACAAAAACAAGATGACAAAATAAGGGCTGCTGCGTATCGTGGCAGCCTTTTTTGCAAAAAGACTTTACATTTTCGATTTTGTGCGGTATAATACCATTATACCGAAGGGAGAAATAATATGAAAAGAATTTTCTGCGGTATCTCTGCCGCAGCCCTTATGCTGTGCTGCTTTGCTTCCTGCGGAAGCCATGCAGTCTCCAACGACGGAGTAGCGGTCTCCGCTGTCTCTGTAAACAACAGGTCTGCTGTTGATATCGCAAAAGAAATAACGGGAAGGTGGGAGACTACCTTGGAGTTCCTTGATGATGAGGAAGTAAAGCCCGTTTATAAGCGCTATGAATTCATTGAGGACGGCAGCGGTTACTATTACGATAAAAACGGAGAGTCCCAGCAGGTAAGCTGGTCGGTGACTCCCGAGGGCGAAATGAAGCTCGTATACGGCGATAACGAGGAAAATGCTGAGATATACGACTTTATAGGCTGTGATATGGTAACGACTGTAAATTCTGCCGAGGGCAAGCGTGAGCTGCATATCGCAAAAGTCCCTGTATTCACAGAAGATGTAAACAAATAAGGAGGATCAGATATGAATAAGATCATGACCTTTATCCTGTCAGCTGTAATGCTGCTCTTATTCTTAGCAGGCTGCGGAGAAAAGTACGATCCGAAATACATAGGCAAGTGGGAAGCCGACTATATGTACATGGACGGCGAGAAAACCACGGATATGCTGGGTATGCCGCTTTCGGCACTTTTCAGGTATGAGATAAAGGACGGCGGAAAAGCCAACTGGGTATCGGCTGTTGACAGCAATGTGATACAGTACGGAAAGAATACCGAAATAACATGGAAGGAAACAGACCCCGACTACATACAGCTTACAGTTACAGATCTTGACGGAAAAGAAAAACCTCAGACAATGAAGCTGCATTACCGCGAAGGTATGCTGACTATCGAAGAGGACAGCACCGCGATTTACCTCAAAAAAGTAGACGATTTCACACCTATCGACAAAGATGCATTAAACGCCGCCGCAGGAGTTATACAGAACTTCGGCGTCAATCAGTAACAAGGAGCAGATATGAAAAAAATAATTTGTTTTTGTCTCGCAGCCGCTATGTTTTC
This sequence comes from Ruminococcus flavefaciens, assembly GCF_900143025.1. GTDB lineage: Bacteria > Bacillota > Clostridia > Oscillospirales > Ruminococcaceae > Ruminococcus > Ruminococcus flavefaciens_I. The sequence continues at coordinate 60,224 of NZ_FRCT01000001.1, forward strand.
AGGCTGTATTATCGGCTGCAGCAGTAAAAAGAAGAAAAACGATCCGAATAACGGAACTACAGAAAGCAGCACTTCGCCCGAAACTACTACAATTACAGATAATTCGGGAAAGCCGTTCCTCGGTAAATGGGAGTCGTATAAGGCTACCGTATTAGGTGAGACCTACGAGACCACTTATGCAGGATTTCCGCTTAGTGCTGTTGCACAGCTTGAAGTATCTGAAGATGGAACAGCAGTTGTTGATATATCGCTGAATCCCCGCGGAAAGGCAAGATCATATAATTATTCCTGGGAAGTTACCGAGGACGACGAGCTCTGGCTGAAAAGTCCAGATGACGGCTATTTCTGCCGCATGGAGCAGGGGCAGATGATAATGCGATATGCCGATGATGACGGCACGGAAATATTCCTCATGCCTGTAAGCGAATTTACAAATAATGAAACTCCTACAGAAGCAGGTCTCGATAATGACGATTATAAGGACTTCATGGGTAAATGGGAGTCGTTTGAGGTAAGGTCGGACGGCGTGACCTACACCGATAAGCTGGGTGAATATCCTGTAGATGTTGCTTTCCGTCTTGAGCTTTTCGATGACAATACCTCCACTATGGCGGTAATAGGCGATCCTATGTCCTATGAATGGGCTCCCGAGAAAAAGGGACAGATGTATATGTGGGGCGATTTTGAGGGCTTCAGCGTAAAGCTCGAAAACGGTATACTTACCGTTGATGATGAGGCAAACCTCAGAGTTAAATTCAAAAAGGTAGATAAATTCAGAGATTTTGATTTCTCCTCAGTGGCAGATCAGATGCCCGAAGAGAATATCATACTCGATCCCGAAGATGAAGAAGTAACCACAACCGAATAACATTACAGGCGATGCTTTTTATCAGAGCATCGTCTTTTTTTATCTGAAAAAATAGTAATTCAACACAATATTTCAACATATGTTTAATCTAAGTAGTGACATTTGTCACTCGTCAAATGACAAATGGCATCTTTTCAAGCTCCTGCGAACGTGATATAATCACATCATACCACACAGGAAAACACAGTTCAGCGCGCAGAACTCGGGGTGTGACATCGTATTTATCATATTATTTTTTGTGTTTATTAAGGAGGAATATATTATGCCAAACTATAAGACCAGAGAGAACTACGGTTTGATAATTGCTACAGGAAGTTCAGAAAAAGACTCAGAAAAGAAAGTATTTACAAAAGATATAAACAATATATCCAAATTTCTTCAGAATAATAAAATCAGTCCTATATTAGTAGTCAATCCGTCCTTAAACAATTTCAAAACCTTTATAAATGTTATAAAATGTCATGCTACTGATGACCACGTAACATACTTTTATTTTAGCTGCCACGGATATGAATACGGGTTGAAGATGTTATCGGAAAACGGTGAACTCAAAAGTATGTCATACAGAGAATTAAAAGGATATCTTGATACTATTAAAGGAAAAAAGGTATTGATTATAGACAGTTGTCATTCAGGAGCCTGTATTACGGACATAGAAGATACAACTATCGTCAATTCTCAATTTTTCAATACATCAACAAATGTGGGATATGCTTATAATATTCCAAATGCATTCAGAGATAAGGATTATTTTGTCATTGCAGCTTGCGCTGCAAATCAATTAACAAAGTTTAACTCTGACGGAAGTCATTTTACAAATAAAATGTGTAAATCTGTAGATGGTTGTTCAACCAAGCCTTATGCAACATTAAAGGAAATTTTTGAATACGTAAGAAATAATGGTATAAATGCCGTTTGTTATCCCGAGGAGTCTGATTATCCTATATTCGGTGATTCTATTATTCATGCCAACAGCACATATTACTTGGTGGAAGCAAAAGTAGCAAATGTCAACGGTGCAGGAACAGATGCAAATATATATATCCGCTTTATCGGAGATAAGGGCAGTTCGGGCAAATATTTACTTGATCACAAGAACATAGATGATTTTGAAAGAAACAGAGTATATAAATATATAGTTCAGTGCAATGCTGATGTCGGCAATCTGAAAAAGATCGAAATATCAAGTGATAATACAGAAAAGGAACCCGATCTGCTTTTACAGTACGTAAAGGTCACAGATACAGGAAAAGAATTATTCTATAAAACAGGCAGCCTGTCCTCTTACTGGATAACTAAACAACATCCTTCACGTATTTTCAGCTTGTCAAGGATAAATTATCATACTTATGATGTAACTATTACTATTGGCAAAGAAGACGGTGCAGGAACAGATGCAGGTGTCCGTATCCAGTTCTATGGCACAAACGGCATAAGCGGATATTATTTGCTTGATTCTCCTATTGATGACTTTGAAAGAGCATCTTTCAATACATACAGAGTAAAAATAGATACTAATATAGGCACATTGCAGTATATTAAAATTGACAGCGATGGAAAAGGAAAGAGTCCTGATTTTCATATCACCAATGTCGTAATAAAGGATACTGCGACCCAAAGATGCTATTCATCATCAAAGTCTGCATATTTCAATTCAAAATGCCGCAATCATACATTTATTTTACAGCCAGATTCCTGCACAGAGTATTTTGTAGATATACAGGTTGCAGACGAAAAAGATGCAGGAACAAATGCTAATATTTACATAAAACTTGAAGGTACAAATAACAAATCTGATTACATATTACTCGATACTCCGGAAAAAGATGATTTTGAGCGAAATACATATAATCTGTTCAGAATATATGGTATTAATTTAGGTACACTGAAAAAAGTATACATAAAAAATGGTAATGAAGGAAAAGGTCCGGGAATGAAAGTACAATATATAGATGTAACAGACAAAAGCATAAATAAAAAGTATCGTGCAAAATGCGACTATTGGATCGAAAAAGCCACTGTTTTAGAAAAGTCATTTGATTTAGTTGCTCAGTAATTCTGCAATTCAATATATTTTCATACAGGCAGGTACAAAAATTGTAGCTGCCTGTTTTATTATTTTAGTACATTCGGAGTTTTTCACCGTATAAGCGCATTTTCTTCATGTCTGACATTTGACAATGTATTTACGTAATGATATAATAACATTATGTGTGGTTTTATAGGGTATTGTGTTCCCTGCTATACATAAATTTATTATGGGCAGCTTGCCCGTATCAGAGATGAGAGATAAGATCAATGAAATACCGATTTTTTGCAGCTTTTACGGGCGCACTCCTGACAGTGTCAGCTCTTTCAGCCTGTTCAAACAATAATACCTCGGATTACGAGGAAAACACTCCTGCTGTTTCCGAAGATTTGACCTCGGAAATGACCGAAACCGACGCGGAAGAAGCTACAGTTCCCGTAAGAGAGGCTGATACAAAGGCTCTTTCCGAGAAAAGTGCCGCAAATCGTCCGCAGTTGGTTTTTGCAATGGACAACGGCGACTATGTATATTCCGCCTATAAAAATGATTCGGACACCCCTGTTGAGGTGTATGTCCGCAACGACCATAAAGGTAAGACCGAGGAGCTGGATATTCCCGAGGGAAGCGAGTTATTGTACTCTGACGGTGAAAAACTGTATTATTATTCAGCCGATGATGGGCTATGCGAGTATGACAATAAGAGATCAACTCCGCTGAATAAGGAAACAAAGTCCGAAAATACGGTTAAGAGAGATAATTTCTTCTTTGCTGATGACTGCATATATTTCGCAGTTTCAGATGATAAGGGTACTGAGATAAGATCAATGGACTATTCTGGAAAGCTCTCTGACAAGGTCTATTCCACAGAGCGCAGAAACGCCCGTATAGTCGGATTTTACGACGGTAAGCCCGTATGCTCATATGATGTGGGAACATACGGCTATATCTGCATATTCGACAGCGAAAAGAGCTCCACAGAGCTGAAAACAGGCAATAAGCCTTATATTGTCGGTGATAAGGTCTATTTCATCGACTTGAACAGCCTTTGCTGTATGCCTGTTGCAGGCGGTGAAGAGGAAAAGCTTTCCGATGAAAGATGTACGGATTTCTGTTTCTATGGGGACAAGCTCATATTTACGGACGGTACTTCCGTATTCTCAGTTGAAAACGGCAGAACAACCACTATATTTGATACAGAAAAGCTCAACAACTGCGATTATATCTCGGGCTTGGGCATTACCGATGATAAGCTCTTTGTATGCGGCAGTTCCGGTTCATTCTGGAAAAGCATTGCCGAAATAGATGACAGCGGCAAGGTCGCAGAAGAGATAATTGCAGGCATTGACAGATAAGCCCTTCTATATATAGTCCGAAAAAGCCATTTTTTCAATGGAAAACCATTGATTATCAGATATATTTTTTTATTTTAATCAATAATGAAAACAGATGAACTTCTCGCGTTACTGTTCTTAGTGCTTATTATTGCCGCGGCAATATGGCTTTACAGGAAGCTCCACAAGCCCGATCTCACTAAGCTTTACAACGCAAAGACCATTCTCACTGACAGAGAATACGAGTTTTACAAGCGCCTGAAGCCCCTTGCCGATGAATACGGTCTCAGTATCTACAGCAAGGTAAGGCTCGCAGACCTTATCGAACCCAAACCAAAAGCCGAAAATCCATACTGGATGGAGTGCTTCAATAAAATAAAGGCTAAACATATCGACTTCGCACTTGCGGACGAGGATACGGCTATCGTGGCTCTTATCGAGCTCGATGATACCTCTCATGCCCGTCCCGACCGTGTGGAGCGTGATGACTTTGTAAACGCTGTTCTCGAAAATACAGGCTATACCCTGCTACGTACATATGGGGAGCTTGATGTTATCGAGGAATACCTCAGTATGTAAGCCGTTAGCCATTAGCGAAAAAAGGACTGCAATTGCAGTCCTTTTTTATTTTTGTATTTGTTTTCTAAGTTACGGGACGCCGTCTCCTAAAGGCTAACGGCTATTTAACAGTTACGGTATAGACCTTATTTACCTTATTTGATGAGAGTACTATGCCGCCTTTTCCTGATCGCGGCTGAATACTTGTATTATATTCCTCATAGGCATTAAAAGTCACCTTGTCGCCTATGGTCTTTAGTCCGATATAGTTATCGTTTTCGGTTATCGGATATGTTATGCCCAGCTCGGGTATCATGCAGTATACACGCGATCCGACACCGGTACTTTTACAGCCGATAAACAGGAAGCCGTTGCAGTATGCTGTTGCATTGCCAAGCTCTGTTGCGTTGATAAGGTAGTGCTCCATTTTTTCAAGGTCATACATATGTAAATATACATTGTTGTTTATAATGAATTTGTTTTCATCGGCATAGATGATAGCTCCGCTTGTAAACGAAGTCGATACGCGGTAATACTCACTTACCATATCAAGCTTGCGCTTGCCTTCGGGCTTTACAAGGAAATAGTTCACTCCGTTGAAGGTATTGTTTGAAATGCTTTTCTCGCCGATGTCCTTTAATTCGCTGCCGATAAAGCTGTCGGAGGCGGAGTCATAGTACATGACATCAGTTACTTCGCCGCCCTTGTTCATAAGTTGAATGGCAGGAAAGCACCTGTCGTCCTGATAAAACCATACTGACTTGTCAAAGTCGCTTTCCTCGAATATAGTCCTTGTATCGCCTGTGATCATATCATAGGCGTATATTTTTGTAGTGCTTTCACTGGCGTTTTCTATACCATAAAACATCTCATTTTCTATTAAAATAGGGGTATTGCAGTAATGCTCGTTTATATCCTTCGATGACCAGCTGAATATCTCCTCGTTTGTGCCGCTTTTTTCGTCATAGTGGTAAAGTGAGAAATCGTATCTTCCGTATATAAAGTTTGGGTATTCGACGACAATATAGCATTTTCCCTCATACATAGAACAGCTTTGTGCAATTCCGTTAACTGCCATATTTGAGATATCTGACCAGTCGTATTCCATATTTTCATTATTCAGATTCATATCTAAGAAATAATTCCCGATATACTCCTCGGTATTGCATATTGGGATCCTGCTGCCGAAAGTGAGCTCGCTTATGTCGATACAGCTTACCTCAACATGAGGCTCTTTATCGGGATATGAAAGATTTATCTCAACTGTCCTGAATTCGTCATCGGTGTACTCGCGGTATTCTCTTACATTGCCGCTGTCTACGGGAGTATCGCCTGTATCCTCGTTTACCGTTGTATCAGTGAGTTTGGGTTCGGGCTTTTTCTTGTCCTCGCAGGCTGTCAGCACGGACGAAAGTACTAAAACTGCCCCGATACAGCAGGTTATCCGTTTATTCATCACCTTCCTCCTTTGTGAACCACATTCTTATATTATCGTAATCGTAATATGTACCTATTACGTTGCCGTCAGAGTGGGTTACTTCATGCTCACCCTTTCTCTTGCTTATGGTAAAGCATACGCTGTTGTCATAAAGGTCGGAAATCGACATCATATCGCTAAGCCGTGAGTCAAATTCGTCTGACTCGAATTCAGCAAGTGGGAAAGTAAGTCCCAGCTCGGGCATGATATAATACATACAGCCGCCTGTACCTGTTGAGTATGTGATAAGTCCGTCATATGCGTATTTGCAGTTATTTGCCCCGATGCCGCCGAAGTCTATGATATAGTGCATTGACTTTTCAAGGTCGAATACGTGGACAATGGCTTTCAATGAGTTCATTTCACTGCTTCCGAGTCTTACTACAAGCCTCTTTTTGTCGGCATGGAGTATATCACAGCCTGTCAGACCTGTAGATACTCTGTAATAGTCGGTGCAAACGTCGTATTTGCGTGTACCCTCGGGCTTTTCCTTCCATGCGAAAAGCTCTCCGTATATAGCAGGGCACTTCTCTGTGCCCGAACGTGATTCATCAGTGCTCTCATATACGGAATAAAGCTCCTTCCATGTCTTGCTGTCAAAGTCGAATTCCTTCATTGTGGTAGTTTGTCCCAAAATCAAATAATTCTTTCCGTCGTTGTATGTAGATATGTATTCGCCTGATTTTGGCTCGTAATCATCAGGGACTTCCTTTTTGTCCGAGATAACATCACTTACTATGAGTCTGTCTGCGGAATTGCTGACAATATATCCATATGAATTTATATCATTGTTTGGTTCAAGTATGGTCACAAGCTCACTTTTTTCCTCATCAAGCCAGCAGAGCCCTTTTTCCTCGGTATAGACGTAAAGAACACTGTTTATCGCGTAAAGCTGCCTGATACGAAGACTGTTTTCAGGGTCGGAATAGTGAAATAGCTCCTCTTTTTCCTTTGTGAGACCGTTTACGCGGAATATGGACTCTTCATGCTGTCCGTAACACCAGGTATCATAATTTATGCATAAATAAAAGTTGTTCCCGTAAAGGCAGGTCTCATATATCTGTCCCTTTGTTGGCTCTGTGCAGGTGCTTTTCCATTTTTCCTCTATCTGCCTTCGGTAATCCTCATCTGTTTCCGCACTTAGGTCGGGCTTGTATTTATCGCGGTAGTCCTCGGTCTTGCAGACGGGGATACATTCTCCGAAATCAAGCTCTGACATATTCAGCATATAAGAGGTTATCGGCGGCTTTCTGTCGGTTATATTAAGATTTACCTCAACGGTCTTGAAACTGTCCTCGGTAAATTCCATGTAGTCCTGCTTTACAGGCTCGTCAAGTGCAGGCTCACTGCCGCCGTCCTCAACGGTAACAGGCTGTTTTTCAGGCTTTTCTTTTTTCTTTTCACTGCATGAAAAAGCACTTGCGGTCAGTGCTAAGGCTGCTATTATACTGATTATTTTTTTCATACGGATCCCCCCCTTGAGTGGTTTATATATATAAGTGATCTCAGAAGGTCAAAAAGACGATAAGTTGATATATTTTTTTGTTTTAACAATGGAGCTATCAACGTTTTTATAGAAATAATATATTAAAGCAGCTGTTAAGCCTATTTTACAGGATAGAGCATAAATTGTCAATAAGCAGGAGCTTGACAGGATAGGACATTGTTGTTTTATTATCAGCTGCTTTGTGCAGGCAGCTTTTTCAAACTTTCCTCTTGACAAATGGTAAGATATGTGCTAATATAAGTTTACAATAGTCCGTAAAACGTAGATGAGGAAGGCTTTTCCCGACAGCAACGTTCACAGAGAGCTGCCATTTCGGTGCGAGGCAGCAGCGTTCAGGGTAATAGCACACCGCCTCTGAGTACGCCCAATAAGCGTCGGGAGCTCCCGTTACAGAGCACTTGAGATATGGAGAAAGCTCCATGTGAATCAGGGTGGAACCACGGTAATTATCGTCCCTTATGCCTAATTATAGGCGTAAGGGGCTTTTTTGTTCTAAGGAGGTAAATCATGGCTTATAATCTGCATATTTTTAGAGGAACAGACTGGACAGACGGTGCTGATGAACCAATCACAGCAGATGAGCTTCTCAGCATTGACGGCGTTGAGAAATTCAGCCAGCCGCCCATAACAAATCCAAGAACAGGTCTTTCAATGAGTATGGGAATGGATAATATGTATTCATATGGTAAAGCTGTATTCATGCTTGAAGACGGTATGATAACCGTTGCCTGCCGAAACGAAGATGTTCCTGATGTCATGCGTCCTTTAGCAGAAGCTCTCGGAGCTGTTATTCAGGGAGACGAGGAAGAATTCTATTGATAAAATAGTAATGCCGCTGTAAAGAAGGTGAGAAAGTGAGCAATATCAAGTACAACGAGCACGAGGAAGCATACGAGCTGCCGTATAAGATATGGGGCGAGATGATGACTGTACGCTTTTATACCGAAAGCGAGGAGACTATAATCAGCAGCCTCAAGGATATCGCAAAAAAGCTGGCTCAGCTCGACAGCGGAAAGAGTACCATAGCAGGTATGCTTATCGACGAAGGCTACTATGAGGGCAGCGCGGCTGACTCTCTCGCAAAGATACTGAAAATGGAGAACGTTTACGTTGATATCGACGACGATGATATAGTTGTCTGTTTTGACACCGGAACAGACGATGGCTTTATGAAGAATTTCGCCCATGTGGAGCTTTTCGGCGAGTTGTTTGAAATAACAGGCTGGGTCACATGAAATGGACAGACCTCAGCGGAAGGATATACGCCTCGATAATTACGATTATTCCCGCAGCGGCGCGTATTTCGTGACGATATGCACCAGAAATAAAATGTGCATTTTCTGGGATAACAACGATAAATACCGCCCGATTTTGTCAAATATTGAGGCAACGGAAAAACAAAATGTAGGGGCGCACAGTGTGCGCCCGCAAATTAAAAATCACGATAAAAAGATACATTTGTCTGATATTGGAAAAACTGTAAAAGAAGGATTGAAAAATATTAATCACTATTATCCAATGGTAATGGTTGATAAATATGTGATAATGCCTAATCATATCCATGTAATTATTCGTATTGAAGCGGATAATGTGGGAATTGAAACAGGCGGGCGCACACTGTGCGCCCCTACATTATCGCTTATCATCAAAAATTTCAAAGAATTTGTTACAAAACAAATTGGTTTTTCCGTATGGCAAAGGTCGTTTTACGACCGTGTATTGCGGAATGAATGGGAATACCGCAATGCGTGGCAATACATCGAAAATAATCCCGAAAATTGGGAAAACGATGAATTATTCAGTAAAGAATAAAATTATTATATAAGGAGAGATCGACATGATCAAATTAACATTACCTGACGGCAGCGCACGCGAGATCGAAGCTGCACAGTCAGCCGCAGAAATCATCAAGGGCATAGGTATGGGACTTTACAAGGCTGCTTGCTGTGTAAAGATAAACGGTGAGGTCAAGGATCTCCGTACAGTTATCGACAGCGACTGCCAGTTCGAGGTATGCACCTTTGACTCGTTTGACGGTAAGAAGACTTTCTGGCACACAGCTTCACATATCCTTGCACAGGCTGTAAAGAGACTTTATCCTGCTGCTAAGCTTGCTATCGGTCCTGCTATCGACAACGGCTTCTACTACGACTTTGACCTCGAAAAGCCTTTCACTCCAGAGGAGCTTGAAAAGATCGAGGCTGAAATGAAGAAAATAGTCAAGGAAGGCATAGAGCTTGAAAAGTTCGAGCTTTCTCCTGCTGACGCTATCGCTAAGCTCAAAGAAATGGACGAGCCTTACAAGGTAGAGCTCTGCGAAGAACACGTTGACAAGGGCGAGCCTATTTCGTTCTACAAGCAGGGCGAATTCATCGACCTCTGCGCAGGTCCTCACCTTATGGATACAGCTCCTGTAAAGGCTTTCAAGCTCCTTTCATGCACAGGTGCTTACTGGAGAGGCAACGAGAAAAACAAGATGCTCAGCCGTGTATACGCTATCGCATTCCCTAAGGCTTCTCAGCTCGATGAATACGTAAAAATGATCGAGGAAGCTAAACTCCGCGACCATAAGAAGCTCGGCAAGGAGCAGGCACTCTTCATGTTCGATCACACAGCTCCCGGTATGCCTTACTGGCTCCCAAGAGGCTGGAAGCTCTTCAATGCACTTCTTGAATACTGGAGAGGCGTTCACGAGGATCACGGTTATACTGAAATTTCAGGTCCTGTTCTTTCCAAGAAGGAGCTCTGGGTAACATCAGGTCACTGGGATCATTATCAGGACGGTATGTTCGTTATCCCTTCCGAGGAAGATACAGAGGTTTACTGTGCTAAACCTATGAACTGCCCTAACGCTATCAAGGTATACATGAACAAGCAGCGTTCATACAAGGAGCTCCCCCTTAAATTCAATCAGGTCGACGTTATCCACCGTAAGGAGAAGTCAGGTGAGCTCAACGGTCTCTTCCGCGTTCAGCAGTTCAGACAGGACGATGCTCATATCCTCGTAACTGAGGAGCAGATCGCTTCCGAAATAAACGATATCATGGATATCGCTACAGAGATATACAAGACATTCGGTCTTGAATACAAGGCTGAGCTTTCAACTCGTCCTGACGACTACATGGGCGATATAAACGTATGGAATAAGGCTGAGGCTGACCTCAAGGCTATCCTCGAAGAAAAGTACGGCCCCGACGGATACGAGCTCAACGAGGGCGACGGCGCATTCTACGGTCCTAAGATCGACCTGAAGATGAAGGACGCTATCGGACGTGAGTGGCAGATGGGTACTATCCAGCTTGACTTCCAGCTTCCGCTGAACTTCAAGATGAAGTACATCGCTTCTGACGGTTCAGAAAAGCAGCCTGTTATGATCCACCGCGCTATATTCGGTTCATTCGAGAGATTCATCGGTATCATCACCGAGAACTTCGCAGGTGCATTCCCGTTCTGGCTCTCACCTATGCAGGTAGGTATCGTTCCTATCAGAACAGACCACAACGAGTATGCTAAGAAGGTTGCTGACCTCCTTAAGAAGAACCGCATCAGAGTTGAGGTGGACTATACTGACGACAATATGAAGAACAAGATCAGAAAGTTCAAGGACTACAAGGATCCGTATGTTGTTATCATCGGTGACAGCGAAGCTGAAAACGAGCAGGTATCTATCAATATCCGCGGCAACAAGCAGCTCAAAAATGTTCCGCTTGATAAGTTCATCGAAATGTGTACAACTATGAACGAGGAGCACTCTCTCGATATAATAGACACTCTTTGATAAGCAATCAGGGGGCTGCCGTTGGCAGCCCTTGCTTTATAAAGAATTATCATGTACAGGGCGGATTTTTTCCGCCTGTAAATAAAAATAAACGGAGGGATATTTATGAACGAGCTTTGCATGATAATCAAAGATATGGTAATACCCAACTTTATGAACATAAGGACATCACTGCGAACCTATGACCGTGACGCGCTCTGCTGCGGAGCTCCCTGCTGGCGCTGGGCTTATCACGCTATCCATTCGGCGGATAAGTGGTTCATTAACCCTTTTGTTTACGACGAGCCGCCTTTCCACGAGGAAGGTATGGACAATCCCGATAATCCCACATCGGTAGTTCTTTCCGATGAGCAGCTTCTGGACTATCTGGACGCTGTTGAGAAGAAAACTCTTGACTATCTTGACACACTCACAGACGATATGCTCTATGAGAAGCCCGAGAAGTCACGATATACTCGCATGGAGCTGGTGCTGAGACAATTCAGGCATATCTCCTTCCACACGGGTATGCTCAACGGTCAGACTGCTCTTGCAAAGGGAAAGTTCCCTATGTGGGTGTCGGAAAAGGAAAAATACGTTGATGACGGCGTGTTTTTCGGAAGATACCGTGCAGGAACTATAAAGCTTTAATTCTGGATTTTATTGACTGTATAACAAATATCATCGTTTTCCCGCCTTATGGCGGGAAAAACTTTAAAAACTCTATAAATCATCATAACTCTTGACTTTTTTTCGCGTTTGAGTTACAATAGAATGTGACTATTAATAAATAAAAGCGAGGTTGCTTATTATGCTTAAAAACAATGAAAAAGTAATGGATAAAATCGTTGACCTTTGTAAGTCAAAGGGCTTTGTATACCCGGGCTCTGAGATCTACGGCGGTCTTGCAAATACATGGGACTACGGTCCGCTGGGCGTTGAGCTTAAAAACAATATCAAGAAGGCTTGGCTCAAAAAATTCGTTCAGGAGAACAAGTACAATGTAGGTCTTGACTCCGCTATCCTTATGAATCCACAGACATGGGTGGCTTCAGGTCATATCGGCGGCTTCTCAGACCCTCTCATGGACTGTAAGGAGTGTAAGACACGTCACCGTGCTGACAACCTTATCGAGGACTTTGACGGCACTAACGTTGCAGGCTGGTCAAACGAGCAGATGATGGACTACATCAAGGAAAAAGGCATTACCTGCCCTAACTGCGGCAAGCAGAACTTCACTGATATCCGTCAGTTCAACCTTATGTTCAAGACCTTCCAGGGCGTAACCGAGGACAGCAAGTCCGAGCTTTATCTCCGTCCCGAGACTGCACAGGGTATCTTCGTAAACTTCGCTAATATACAGAGAACTACACGTAAAAAGGTTCCTTTCGGTGTTGCACAGGTAGGTAAATCCTTCCGTAACGAGATAACACCCGGTAACTTCATTTTCCGTGTACGTGAGTTCGAGCAGATGGAGCTTGAGTTCTTCTGCAAGCCCGGTACTGACCTTGAGTGGTTTGATTATTGGAGAAGCTACTGCAAGAACTTCCTTCTCTCACTTGGTCTCAAGGAGGAGAATATCCGTCTTCGTGACCACGATAAGGAGGAGCTCTGCTTCTATTCAAAGGCTACTACAGACTTCGAGTACCTCTTCCCATTCGGCTGGGGCGAGCTCTGGGGCGTTGCTGACAGAACAGACTACGACCTCACACAGCACATCAACACCAGCGGCAAGTCACTTGAATACTTTGACCCTGAGTCAAACGAGAAGTATATACCATACGTTATCGAGCCTTCTCTCGGCGTAGAGAGACTTTTCCTCTCAGTAGTAACTGAGGCTTACGATGAGGAGGAGCTTGTTTCAACTGACAAGGACGGCAAGGAGAAGAAGGAAACAAGAACAGTTATGCACTTCCACCCTGCACTTGCTCCTTTCAAGGCTGCTGTACTTCCGCTTGTTAAGAAGCTCACACCAAAGGCTGAGGAAGTATACGATATGCTTTCAAAGAAGTTCATGGTAGACTTCGACGAGGCTGGTACTATCGGTAAGAGATACCGTCGTCAGGACGAGATAGGTACTCCATTCTGCATCACATACGACTTTGATACACTTGAAAAGGACAACTGTGTAACAGTTCGTGACCGTGATACAATGCAGCAGGAGAGAGTTGCTATCGACGACCTCGTTGCATACCTCGAAGCTAAAATGGTATTCTAAAATGTTAGGGCGGATAATATCCGCCCTTTTTAATGCATATACATAAAATTAAGGACTGCATCAGCAGTCCTTTTTTAGTTTATTTAATTGGTATTTTATTTATCATTTCGTCCGTATTGTCACTAAATACAAAGACATAATCGCCGCAAGTATCAAAAAAATAACTTCCGTCTTTTTTTATTTCATCAGCTTTTTGAGACTCTACCTCTTTCCAGTTATCTGTCGAATAAGTTATATAATTTCCGCGATAATATGTTATCGCTTTTTTAGTATCAGCATAGATGATCCTTTCGTACTTGCGTGTTTTATGCTGATTTATGATCTTTCCGCTTTTCATGTCTGTTAATGCATAGATATCGTATTTATGCAGTTCAAGAGAAGAAATATCCAATTCATTACTATGTCCGCCTCCAAAAGATATTTTTTCTGAAGTATCAGTCATGACAACACATAAGGAATCATCTTCAATATCAGCATATACATAATATGCTTTAAACATTTTGTCAAGATCAATCTGCACTGTATCATTTGAATCGAGATCGATTATCGTTAATTCAGGTGCATAATATTTATCAATGTATGCAGCATAGTTTTTACTTCTTCCAATATAATTTGAAGAAGTGTAATAGGTATTTTCCTCATCACCCGAAAACATGAATTTGATATCGGAGTATTCATATTCAGGCAGGTCATTATTTATCATTTTGCCGTTCATATCAAATACAGCGATGTTTACGTCATTTTCGTCGTCATATCTGCCATAAACACAATTATTGTCTATTGCAAGCACATTTACATCAGGCTTCTCCAAAACAAAGGGCTTACCCGTTAAATTTCCCTCAGGATCATATTTTGTGATTGTGGTCAACTTGTTAATGTTTACAGCAGTATATATACAGTCATTATCCCTTGTAAAAAAAGCCTTTGTATTCAGATTATCAAATGGTATCAGACATTCATATTTCTGATTTTCGGCGGCTTTATACACACCGTCATTTTTTATACAGTATATCTCACCGTTTATTTCAGCTTTTGACTCCCAAAAACGACTATTGCCAACATAAATACTTTTTTGGGGAGCAAAACAACGTGATAAGATAAATATTGCAGAGATAACTGCTATGGCTGCAAGAAATAATAACAGGATTTTTTTCATAATATAGTTCCTTTTTCAAAAAGGACGCCCATTAGGCGTCCTTAAACGGGCGGATAATATCCGCCCCTACTATTCACTAATAACTGAGCTTACTGCTTCTCTGAATTGATGAACATATCGTATATTCTGCGGATAGCCTCGGGGAGGTCGTTTTCGCTTACGCCGATGATAACGTTGAGCTCGCTTGAACCCTGATCTATCATCTTAACGTTGATACGTGCATGAGCCATAGAAGCGAAGATACGTGCAACAGTACCTCTTGTATTCTTCATGCGGCGACCAACTACAGCAAGGAGTGCAATGCCGTCCTCGATCTCGAGGTGATCGGGATCAACTGCCTTGCGAAGCTCTGCAAGCACCTTATCGCGTACAGGATCGAGCTTTTCTGTGCTTACTGTAATGCTCATGGTGTCGATACCTGAAGGCATATGCTCAAATGAAAGACCGTTGTTATAGAGTACAGAAAGTACCTTCATACCGAAGCCTGTTTCGTTGTTCATCATGGCTTTTTCGATATTGATAGTGCTGAAGCCCTTCTTGCCTGCGATACCTGTGATAGTATGGCTGAGACTTTCCTTGCTGAAATCGTAATCATTGCCAACTATCATAGTACCTGCGTCCTGAGGAGCATTTGTATTTCTGATATTTATTGGTATACCTGCCGAGCGTACAGGGAAGATAGCGTCCTCATGGAGAACAGATGCACCCATGTATGCAAGCTCACGAAGCTCGCGGTAAGTAATTACCTCGATAACATCGGGGTTATCAACTATTCTTGGGTCAGCTACGAGGAAACCCGAAACGTCTGTCCAGTTCTCGTAGATATCAGCCTTTACGGCATTTGCGATGATAGAGCCTGTAACATCAGAGCCGCCGCGTGAGAAAGTCTTGATATAGCCCTCTGTAGTTCTTCCGTAGAAGCCGGGGATAACAGCGTTGTCAAGACCGCTGAGCTTTTCGCGTACAGCCTTTACTGTTTCATCGAGGAGAAGTACTCCGTTTGTATCAAATACGATAACATCAGCAGCGTCAACGAAGTTGAAGCCGAGGTAGTTTGCAAGCACCTTGCCGTTGAGGTACTCTCCGCGGCTTGCTGCGAAATCCTTTGCAGGACGAGCCTTGAGCTCGTTTACGATAGCGTCAAAATCTGCATCGAGGGACATATTTATTCCAAGCTCTGAGATGATGCCGTTGTAGCGGTCTTTGATTATCTGGAAATCCTTTGAGAAGTCCATACCGCTGCCTGCAAGCTCACAGCACTTGTAAAGCATATCTGTTATCTTTATATCATCGGAAAATCTTTTTCCGGGAGCTGACGGCACAACGTATCTGCGCTTGTCATCGCTCTTGATTATAGCAGCTACCTTTTTGAACTGGTTTGCGTCAGCAAGGGAGCTTCCACCGAATTTAACGACCTTATTACTCATATATATCATTCCTTTATTACATTGATAATTTTGTAGCAATACTTATTATATGCTATTTTGCGTATGAAATCAATTGACAGAAAGCCAAAATTAGGCACAATAAAAGTTGTGTTTTTGGTGAATACGCTTGTACGCCACTGACGGACACCTCGGGTTAGTCGTTAGCCTTTAGCCATTAGGGGGCGATTGTGCGCCCGCCAGTTATAAAACGACTATAAATGACCGACTGTAGGGGCTGCCTTTGGCAGTCCGCAAGCGAAAATTTTGCTTCAAATGACCGTAAATCCATTGTAGGGGCGGCGTTCCGCCGCCCGCCTAAACGCTGTAACACGAATTAATTGACATATGGGCAGCAAAAGAGTATAATCATATTTAATAAGCTGTAATTATGTATTAAGAGGTGGATATATGCACAGAGTTTTTGGAACTAAAGAAAATGCTGAATATTATGACAGGGAGGGCGTGTATCTTATCCCCATTTGCGGTGATAAAGTAGGTGTAGTACGAACTTCGAGAGGGTATTTCCTTGTAGGCGGAGGAATAGAAAGCGGCGAGTCGCATACAGAGTGTATCGAAAGGGAATGTGCGGAGGAAACAGGCTATAAAGCTTATGTAAAGGGCAGGCTGTGTTCTGCTGAGACATATTGCCTTCACGATACAATAGGCTATTTTCACCCGATACAGACCTATTATGTGGGCGAACTGCTCTCAAAGGTGTCCGAATCTGCTGAAAAAGACCATGAATTCTTATGGGTCACATATGATGAGATAAAGGGTAAAATGTATTTTGAAATGCAGGACTGGGCATTGGAGCTGGTTTTTGAGAAAATATGCACTAAATGATAAAAAGCCCCCCGAGAGCGAAAATGCTTTCGAGGGGATATTTTTATACCTTTTCCTTGCGCAGAAGCAGGCTGAATACCGTACAAACCGCAACTCCCGCAAAGCCAAGAACTGCAAAGAGCAATGCTGCTCCCGAGCCCTTTCCGCTTCCGAAGAGAGCTACCAGCGTACTTCCTTCGGCTCTTCCCGACATAAAAGGCTCAAACACCTTGTCGATGAGTATGCCTCCCGACAGATAGCCCACGGGTATAGTGAAGAATTGCAGGGTATTTCGGCATGAATAAACTCTCCCCTGCATATCGGCAGGGATAGTGCTTCTGAGTATAACGTCCAGATTTGCGCCCATATAGGGTATGAAAAGCCAGCCGCAGACAGCTCCGATGCACCATATTACAGGTGAATTGCTGAATGAAAGCATGAAATTTTCCGTACTCATTGAGAAAAACAGCGCGAGACATATAGCTCTTACACGATTTTTCGGAGCAGGCGACAGTGAAGCTATAAGGCTTCCTGCCAGTGCAGCCGCACCTGCGAAGAAATTGACCGTACCCAGCGTTTTTTCGCCGCTTGCAGCCTTTGACAGCACCATTGCAGGCAGTGCCGCATTGTAAGCCGAGGCTATAAGATTTATCCCTGAAAGGAAGAATATGAGCTTCAGCACCACGGGACAGCCCTTCAGCCATTTGAGCCCAGCCTTTGCCGATGCAAGCAGTGGTTCTTTCTTTTTGTCCGAGCCTTCGGGCTCGGGTATAGGTATGAACAGCAGAAGTACCAGAAATGCTGCTGCAAATGTAATTAGGTCTGTGACCATAACTGCCGATACACCGCCGAATGTAAACAGTACTGTTGCAAGTACAGGTGTCAGCAGAGAATTCAGCGACTGTGAAAACGACCGCAGTCCGCTGGTTTTTTGATAATATTCCTTTGGTATGAGCTGTGTGGAAGCTACCTCGCTTGCAGGCTGCTGTACAGTGTTCATAAGTCCGTTGAGGGCGTTTATCACGTACAGATGCCACGGTAAAAGCGCATCGGCTTTTATAAGTATGAACGCCGCAACGGTTGTCATTGCCGCGAACAGGTCGCACAAGAGCATAGTGCGTTTTTTGTTCCATTTATCGCTGAGTGCTCCTGCGAATATGCTCATTATGACATAGGGCGCATATGAGCATACGGTAAGAAGCGCGGTTTTCAGCGCAGAACCGCTGTATTCGTACAGCCACAGCACCAGCGCATAGCTTGTCATGCCGCTTCCGAGAGCGGATAATGACTGAGTGCTCCACAGTAAGAGATAGCTTCTGAGTTTTTTTATTTGATCTTTCATTTGACTTTGCTCCTTTAGATAGTATTTTATCGTCAGAAATGCAAAGTCCGAGGGTAGTATAGCCGTTAGCCCTTAGCCTTTTGCCGTTAGGCGTCGGCTTTTATCTCCATGCAGTTCCCTCAAACCTTGCATGGAGCATTTACAACGCATCTTCTCATAGTTTTCTCCTTAGTTATTAGTTAGTAGAATTGTAGGGGCTGATGTTCACATCAGCCCGATTGCAATGGTTACTTGTAATATGGGCGCACACTGTGCGCCCTGTATATTGTTCCGTAAGCGATGTACAAGTATGGATCTTGATAAGAGTGAGCGAGCTTGCTTTTTATCAGTAGGGGCGGATAGTATCCGCCCGTTTTTAGCTGCTTATTTTACAAATTTAGCCTTGATTATAGTATAGCCGTAAGGCTTTACGGTTATGGTATCGTTCATAAATCCGCCGTAGAATGGCTGGAAGTCCTCGAAACGCGAGAGTATCTGGCTCATATTGCCAAGCTCAACGGTATCGCTGCTTCTGTTGACGAAAAAGATGTAATCCATTTTCTGTCCCTGACGGGTAAAGCCGATAAGACGGCTGTCGTGAGTTTCCTTCTCGTTGATGACAAAGTATATACGTCCGTCCTTCATATTCGGAATGGACTTTCTTACTCGTCCAAGCTCCGCAACATAGTTGATAAGCTCCTTGTCCTCGTGTCCCCACGGATAGCAGCGGCGGTTGAATGGGTCCTTATAGCCCTGAAGTCCTGCTTCGTCGCCGTAATATATGCTTGGTACGCCCGGGAGGAAGAATTGCAGAGCCATTGCAGCCTTGAGCATTTCCTTGCCGTGAGCGTACTGGCTTTCGGAGAGATAGTGTTCAGCCATCCAGTCCTTGCTCTTGTCGTCGCAGTTATCGCCGCCGAGACGGTTTATAGCACGCTCGATATCGTGAGTTGAAACGAAGTTCATAAGTACATCAATAGTTGGCTTGGGGTAGTTTTCAACAATTGACATAACAGCGTTGATAAAGTCGATAGGCTTGCCGCCCTTGAGGAATGAGATTATAGCCTCGCGGAATGGGTAATTCATTACCGAGTCAAGCTGATCGCCCAGGAGATAGCGGCGTTTTATGCCGTAGCTTTCCTTGTTTGTAGCGTCCTCCCATACCTCGCCGATGATTATTTTTTCCTTATCGTAGCCCTTAACGCATTTTCTCAGGTTTGTAAGGAACTGCTCGGGAAGCTCGTCTGCAACGTCAAGACGGAAGCCGGCAGCACCTCTGTCCAGCCAGTAGCGAAGAACGCCTTCCTCGCCGCAGATGAACTCGGTATAGTCCTCGTTGTTTTCCCATACGTTGGGGAGAGTATCTATGCCCCACCATGCTTCGTATACATTTGGATAGTCGATGAAGGAGTACCAGTCGTAGTATTTGCTCTTCTTTGACTGAAAAGCACCCAGCTCGGGATAGCGTCCGTACTTGTTGAAGTAAACGCTGTCTGCGCCCGTATGTGAGAATACACCGTCGAGAATTATGGATATATCGTACTTTTCAGCCTCTTTGCAAAGCTCCTCGAACTCCTCGTTAGTACCGAGGAGAGGGTCAGCCTTCATGTAGTCGGCAGTATTATAGCGGTGATTTTCGTGCGACTCGAATATAGGATTGAGGTATATACAGGTAACTCCTAAGTTATGGAGATACGGGAGCTTTGACTGTATACCTGCGAAATCTCCGCCGAAATAGTCGTTGTTCCATACGTGTCCGTGCTCATCGGGCTTGTAGTATGGAGTGCCGTCCCAGTCATCGCGGAGTATACGTCCCTCGGGGATATTCTCCTTTGGCTTGCCGCTCTTGCAGAAGCGGTCGGGGAATATCTGGTACATTATGCCGCCCTTTAGGAATTCGGGAGTCTCATAGCGGCTATTGTATACTGTGAGCTGGAACATATCGCCGTGGTCGAGACCGCCCTCGTGGAGGTTTATCCTCTTGATGTAGTGGCGTATTCCGCCCTCTGTATATGAGAAGTAGTAGTAATGCACATCGGTATATCTTGCATTGTATTCAGCAGTATATGCAAAGCAGTCCTCTTCCTCGGTGACTTCGTTCATGCTGATAAAACGCTCTTTGAAGCCTGTTCTGAAAAGCACGAGAACAGGTGAAAAATCAGGATTTATGTCCTTGGGCAGACGTATAGTGAAGCGGCAGGTCTCAAACTGTCTTACAGCTCCGAAAATAGATTTGTAGCCCAGATTCCATGTATCATAGAAAGGTCTCATATAGAAAAACACTCCGTCTTCTTATTCTTTATACTATGTAACGTTATATAGCCGAAAAGGGGACGAAGAAAGCAACGTCCCCTTCTTGACATCAGTATATTACCTTAAATGCCAGATGTTGTCTGCATATTCTGTAACAGCGCGGTCTGCCGAGAATATGCCTGCGCCTGCAATATTATTGAGAGACATCTTAGCCCATTTGAGCTTATCCTCATAGCACTCAGTGATGTACTGCTGTGCCTTGCGGTAGCTGTCGAAGTCGGCAAGTACCATTATAAGGGTCTCTCTCCTTGAGAGAATTAGCAACGTCATTGAAGGTGCAGCCGTTTATACCGCGGTACATACGGTCGATAGCCTCGTGTATGCGGTTGTCGCTGTTGTAGTATTCGCATGGATTATAGCCTCTTGCGCGGAGCTCGTTGACCTGTGGTGTGGTCATACCGAATATAACGATATTGTCGTCGCCGCAGGCTTCCTTTATCTCGATGTTAGCACCGTCAAGAGTACCGAGAGTGATAGCACCGTTGAGCATGAGCTTCATGTTGCCTGTACCCGAAGCCTCTGTACCTGCGAGAGATATCTGCTCTGATACGTCGGAGGCAGGCATAAGGTGCTCGGAAAGGGTTACGCAGTAGTTTTCAAGGAATACTACCGAGAGCTTCTGGCTTATCTTCGGGTTCTTTCTTATTTCTTCGGATATAGCCCATATCATCTTGATTATCTGTTTAGCCAGATAGTATCCTGGAGCAGCCTTTGCAGCAAAGATATATGTCTTTGGAGTGAAAGGAGCATCTGGGTCATTGAGGAGATATGCGTAATCCGTAAGGATATTCATTACATTGAGGTGCTGTCTCTTGTATTCGTGGAGACGCTTTACCTGTACGTCGAAGATACTGTCGGTATTGAGTATGATTCCCGACTGATTCTTGACATATTTTGCGAAGGCTTCCTTGTTTTCCTTCTTAACGTCCATGAGCTTTGTGAGAACTTCCTTATCGTCCTGATACTCTCTGAAGTTTTCGAGCTCTGCGCCGTCCTTTATGAACTTCTTGCCGATAGTCTCGCTGAGAAGATTTGTAAGTCCGGGATTTGACTGGAGAAGCCATCTTCTGTATGCGATACCGTTGGTAACGTTCTTGAACTTTTCAGGCGTATTCTCGTATTCGTCGTGGAATACAGACTGCTTGATTATCTCCGAATGGAGCTTTGATACACCGTTTACGCTGTGTGAAGCAGCAACGCAGAGAGTAGCCATGTGTATCTGATTGTCCTTGATGATGGACATACGTGTAGTCTTTGCGCTGTCGCCGCCGTTTCTCTCCATGAGAGACTGGCAGTAGCGGTTGTTTATCTCAACAATGATAGAGAATATTCTCGGTATAACGGTCTTTACAAGGTTTACGTCCCACTTTTCGAGAGCCTCTGCCATAACGGTGTGGTTTGTGTAAGCAAAAGTTCTTGTAACGATGTCCCATGCCTTATCCCAGCCGTATCCGCAGTCATCGAGAAGTATTCTCATAAGCTCGGGGATAGCGAGAGTCGGGTGAGTATCGTTTATGTGGATAGCTACCTTGTCTGCAAGGTTTTCGAGAGTACCGTAAACGTTCATATGAGTATTTACGATATCGCCCACTGACGCTGCGCAGAGGAAGTACTGCTGACGCAGACGGAGGCTCTTGCCCTCGTGGTGGTTATCGTTAGGATAAAGCACCTTTGAGATAGCGTTTGCGATAGAGTTCTGAGCCAGAGCTCTGTCGTAATTACCCTTGTTGAACATCTCCATATCAAAGCTCGGAGCCTTTGCTGTCCAGAGACGGAGCACGGAAACGCCGTCAGAGCCGTAGCCTGATACGTACATATCGTAAGGAGTAGCAACAACGGTATTGTAGTTTACGTGAGATATATAGTGATAGCGGTCGTCCCAGTATTCCTGGAGGTCGCCTTCAAAGTGGATATCTATTGAAAGTTCGGGCTTAGGTACGAGCCATACCGAACCGCCCGGGAGCCAGTTGTCGGGGAGCTCTGTCTGCCAGCCGTCCTCCAGCTTCTGCTGGAAAATGCCGTATTCATAGCATATTGAATAGCCCATAGCAGGGAAACCTGTGGTAGCAAGACCGTCCAGATAACAGGCAGCAAGTCTGCCGAGACCGCCGTTGCCGAGACCTGCATCAGGCTCGTGTTCGTATATTTTTTCAAGGTTGATGTCGTAAGGCTTGAGCATTTCCTTTATGCCGTCAGCCAGTTCGAGATTATAGATGCTTGTTTTGAGGGAGCGTCCCATGAGGAACTCCATTGAAAGATAGTAGATCTGCTTACCGCCCACCGAGTGGGTATGATTAATGAAGCTCTGCCTCTTTGAGCCAAGTATTTCCACGATTATAGCGGAAAGCACATGGTAGACCTGCTTGTCTGATGCTTCTTCGGGAGAAACGCTGTACAGAAGCTGAAGTTTTTTTGGAAATTCTTCCTTGATCCTGTCCATAAGAGGGTTTGCCTTTTTTGTAGCCATATCTGATCTCCAATCTGCCGCATAAGCGACTTTATTACCTTTTGTATAATCTCCCCTGTGTTTTACCACCTGCTTTCGCCGATGCGGAGAAATCACTTTACAAGCGGTATATACTTCAATTATACTATTATTTATCTTATTTTTCAAGTGATTATTTCAACAAATATTTGTCAACTAAATATACGTATTACGGAAATTCGCCAAAAACGCAGGTGAAACAGCCGCGAAACGCCGTTTTGCGATTGTGCATAACGACCGAAAGATATAAAAAATGTTTTCATATTTGTGCATAAAAACGAAAAAATTTGACTCTGTAAAAATTTCTATATTTTTAAAAGATAAAACTTAGAAAATGTTTGAAATTTGTATTATTATGTGTTATAATAATAAAGCGGTTTGCGAAAAACAGCCCCGCATGAAATGAAAGTGTAGATTAAAAGACAACAAAAGAAAATGAAAAGGTGATGTTTATGGAAACTAAAAAACGTTTTTCAATACTTAAATGTGTAATTATAGTTTTATGTCTTATCCTGATCGTTGTTTCGATCATTGTCAATATCATGTTCTCGGGCGGAAAAACACCTAAGATATTCGGAAACTACATCTACGTGGTAAAAGCTTCTGATAATATGGGCAATAACGTAACAGAGGGCGCAGCTCTTATTGCTCCCGATGCAAAGGATCTTTCCATAGCAAAGGGCGATATCGTG
This sequence comes from Ruminococcus flavefaciens, assembly GCF_900143025.1. Classification (GTDB taxonomy): domain Bacteria; phylum Bacillota; class Clostridia; order Oscillospirales; family Ruminococcaceae; genus Ruminococcus; species Ruminococcus flavefaciens_I. The sequence goes on from NZ_FRCT01000001.1 coordinate 84,185, forward strand.
CTTGCATATCCTGCTGCCGAGCCCGAAAAGCTCCATGTTCTCAGTATATACGATGTTGTTACTGCCGAGGACGGTACAGAAAAGTACACAACAGCCGATGCTTCAAATGTAGGAAGCTCCGAGTCTATCTCAAAGGATAGTATTGCCGCTCTTTGTACAGGTCATACAGAAAGCAAGGAGCTTGGCTGGTTCATAAGATTTGCTTCAAGCATCAAGGGCATACTCCTGCTGCTTGTTCTCCCATGCGTACTTCTTGTTGTAATGCTCATCATCAAGATAGCTTCGGGCAAGGGCGATGAGGACGATGATTTCGGCTTCTACGAGTATGACGAGATGGAAAAGCAGAGAGACCTTTCCGAGACAAGAAGAAATTCTCACGACAAGGCAGGAAATCCTCTCTTCGAGCCTTCACAGGAGATACAGCCAAGCAGCGAGCTTGAGCGCAAGAAGATGTCTATTGCCGAGAATTTCAGCCAGAAGAAGGTAAATCCCGATTCACCTTATCAGAAGGAAAAAGAGCGCACAATGCAGTTCAAGACACAGCGCAGTGCAGAGAGCACATTTGCTGCAAGAAATGTGGGCGGTTCTTCTTCAACAGCTCCTACAGCAGATGCACTCAGAGAAGAAATGCTCCGCAAGACTGCTGAGGCTGAGCGTACAGGCACATTCAACATCAAGACTACAAGCACACCGCAGCAGCCTGCTGCTCCTGCTGAGCCTATCACAGATAATACAGGTATCCTTTCAAAGAGCCAGCTTGCCGAGATGTCAAGAAATGACGTTCCGAAGACAACTCCTCTGAGAAGCCAGTCTGCTCCTTCAACAGCAGCTCCAAAGCCTGTAAAGAAGAGCAGTACACCTGATATCTCAGATATAATCAGCAAGACCGACCACAACGAGCGCAAGAAGAAGGCTGCGGATATGTCCGTTGACGACCTTCTCAAGCTCATCGAGGAAGAAAAGAAAAAGCTCTGATAAAGCATCAAAGGCAGACCCGAAAAGGTCTGCCTTTTTATTATTGTATGTTTTACGGGATTATATTCCTGCTGCCTTAAAAGCAAAAATAAAGATAGCACAGATCAAGACAGGTATGCCCACAAAAAGAATAAATGTAAGGATAACGCTGAACAAGCCTTTCTTTTCAGCCTCGGGGTCATAGAAAACATTGGGATTTTCGGGATCAACGAATATCTCATATTGCATACCCTTATCGCGTTCGGAGGTGGTAGTTCCCGAAGTGACCTTGTATTCTTTATCCTCAAAGGTGAATTTGTAGGTCGGGCGGAAGGTAACTTTTGTGATGGTACCTCCTTTTTTGACTGTGCCACCTGAGGTATAGGTGACTATTGCGCGATCTACACATTCCGCCATTACAGATTGTGTGCAGTTATCCTTTGAGCGGAGCACGTATTTAGCGTTTCTGATGCTGTGTATCAAGCCAAGTGCGGCAAGAATGCCTGTTATTGATACAAAAAACAGCTTCAGCATCGTCATTCTTGTGTTATAGCTGCCTTGCTGTACTAACGCTGTACCTGCGATACCGAGAATTCCTATTCCAAGCGCGATATATATTCCAACCTGAGGTGACCTTTCTTCAATGATGACATCTGATAATAAAGCGATTATGCCTATTCCGAGAAATATGCCGAAAAATGAATACATAGCGGCATATCCGTTACCTGCGTTGCCAAAAAAGAACAAGCAGCCTATTCCCGCAATAAAGATCAGTATTACCAGAGTCGATAATATCTTTGAAGCCACCGGGTGTGTTTCGGATATGGGCTTTTCGTCGGGATAAAGACCGTTTTCGTCGTAATTCATTTTGTCGTCGTAGTTTTTCATGTAAGAACCCCCCTTTTCGCTGATTATACCATATATTTTGCGAAAAATCAAGACTCAGCCTTATAATTAGAGATAAAAAGGGGCGCACAGTGTGCGCCCGCAATTTTCGATTTTAAGTGTATACAGCTTACTCCTTGGTGAATTTAGACTCTATAACGCTTACTACAGGGCAAAGAACGCCTGCGATGACCCATGTTATCCATGTTATGCCCCAGTCGTTGGTGATAAAGCTCCAGCCGAGGTATATAGCGGTAACTATGCACCAGTACACTGTCATTGCCGTTGAGTTGCGTCTTGCTTTTTTCTTTCTTGTGAAATCTTCCTCTTCAAGGAGTTTTCTGTAGCCGTCCATTTTTATAGAGGTATGTATTATCAGATAAAGACCTACAGCTATGGATATAAACATTATAGCCAATGAAAATGCTTCTGCAACGTTGTTATCGGCGCAGAGTGCTCCGAAGAGAATAAGTGGTATAAAGGAAACGATAAAGAGTACGACGCCTGTTATCACAGAGAAATTATGTGCAGCCTCGTGCTTTGCCTTTTTCTCATTTACCATGCCAGATACGCCGTATTCCGTGTCGATGCCCTCTTTTTCGAGGTATTTGTAGGGCTTGTGCTTGTTTCCCGATATTATGAACAATGCAACTGCAATGGCTATGAGTATAAGCATAACAGGTATACCTATAATAGAAGCAGCCTCAGGGAAGGGTTCAAAGATATCAAGGATAATTATAGGCAGGAATGAGCAGGTACAGAGAGCAACACCCAGCGGAATGAGCTTTGAACGCTTTTCGTTGGCTTCAAGGAATTTATTTGCCTCCTCCATTGAAACTCTGCGGAGAGGGGGCTCAGTGTCTGTTTTTTCCTGTACGGGAGAAGTATTGGGCACAAGCTCCTCAGAGTCCTTTAATAATGTATCTGTAGTGACTCCGAATATCTCCGAGAGCTGTAATATACGATTAAGGTCGGGAGTGGACTGTGCGCCCTCCCATTTTGAAATGGACTGTCTGCTCACACCTAATTTTTCAGCAAGCTCCTCCTGAGACATTCCTGCTTTTTTTCTGAGTTCGATTATCTTGTCTGCAAGTATCATATATGTTCCTCCAATCATTTTTTTCGGAGCAAATCTCCTTTGGTCTATGGTCTAATTTTATCATTTCAGGCAGTTACATACAAGCAACCCTGCTTTACAATTTGTCAATTGACGGTTGCAAACGGCGATATTTCGCGCACTTTTCAAAAAATCGGCATTATGATACCTCCGCGGCAGTAACTCACTGTCCTCGGGCGGATATTATCCGCCCCTACACCCCATTAATATAAAAAGTCGCCTCAAAGTATTGCATTTATGAAAAAAGTGTGCTACAATAAAAATATAAATTTTATACGAAAGAAGGTATCCCCCTATGGAGATAAAAAAAGCAGTAGAAGCAGTTGAGAAAAAAACAGGTATCGACCTCCCCGATGAAAAGATCGAGAAGCTTGCTACAAAGGAAAATATTGACAAGGCTAAAGAGATGATCAGCAAGGTGGCTACCAAGGAGAACATCGCCAAGGTAAAGGACAAGGTCGGCGATATCGTGGACAAGATCAAGAAGTAATGTACAGCGGGGCATTTTCAGAGAGAAAGTGCCCTGTTTTTATTCAGAGCGGTTTTCTCTCAAACATAAGCACGGGATAACCCTCATAATATGGCTTCACTATCTCGGGGTGCTGGTCTGCATAGGCGAAAATCTTATCCGCAAGACCTTCTTTCAGGAAGCCTACAAGCTGTGACAGCGGTCTGTGGTAAAGTTCGTCGCATATAGAAGCGAAGGTTATGGCGCGTCTGCCGCCTACCTCCATAATGCGATAAGGCCATATACGGCAGTCGAAGGGCTTTTCGTCGCCCAGCATACAGCCGTTTTCGGTGAGGGCAGGGCATGAGAAAAGCTCGTCGCCGCGGAGCTCTCCTACCTTGAATATATAGCCGCCGTCTTTGGTAACGAACTGAGTTTCTGGACGGGCGGCTTTTATTTTTTCGCATAGCTCTGCGGTAAAAACGGGAGTCTCCCATACATCGTATCGGTCGAAAATGCAGCAGAGCCGACATTTTGCGCAGGCTTCGCCGCTGAGAATTTTTTTCAGCATAAGCAAGCTCCTTTCACGGCATATTGCTTTAATTATACTCAATATACGACCTTTTGTCAAATTCAGTTCTTAGCCTTTAGCGGCGGTGTGCCGAAAGAGAATAATGATTAGTACTTAGTAGAGGCGCACAGTGTGCGCCCGTCGGTTCTGCAAAATTACGCGGGGCGATGCAGGCATCGCCCCCTACATTCAAATCCGTCCGCGTAAGCGGACACAATAACTCTCAACTTCTGCCAAAAGGCTTATGCATAAAAAAACGGGCATAAAGCCCGTTTTTACATATCATTTCTATTTTCGAGTGCCTTGAAAAGAGTTACCTCGTCAGCGTATTCAAGTATACCGCCCACAGGCAGACCAAAGGCAAGCCTTGTGACCTTTATTCCCATAGGTTTGAGGAGCCCTGCGATATACATAGCAGTAGCATCGCCCTCAACGGTAGGGTTCGTCGCCATAATGACCTCATTAACTCCCCCTTGGGCAATTCTCGCAAGAAGCTCCTTAACGCGGAGCTTATCGGGAGTTATACCGTCCATAGGTGAAAGGAGTCCGTGAAGCACATGGTAAACGCCGCCGTACTCTCTTGTGCGCTCGAAGGCTGTAACGTCCTTTGGAGTCTCGACAACGCATATAATGCTTTTGTCGCGCTGGGGATCGTCACAAATAGGGCATATCTCCCTTTCTGTAAGGTTCTGGCAGCACTTGCAGCAATGAACGTTTTTCTTTGCGTCAATGAGTGCCTTTGCGAAATCCTCAACAGCCCCTTCGTCCATTGACATAACATGGTAAGCCAGACGCTGGGCGGACTTCATGCCTATACCCGGGAGAGATGCGAATTTTTCCGCCAGTATCACCAGCGGGAGCGCATTATGGTCAGCCATTATTTATCAGAAAAGACCCGGGAGTGAAACGCCGCCTGTGATCTTGCTCATTTCAGTTTCTGTTGTAGCCTCAACGTTGTTGATAGCCTCGTTTACAGCGCTGATGATGAGATCCTGGAGCATATCTATATCCTCTGGGTCAACTACCTCAGGCTTGAGAGTGAGAGACTTGATAGTCTTCTTACCTGTGATAGTTACTTCAACAGCACCGCCGCCGGCAGTTGCAGAGAACTCTCTTGCTTCGATATCTTCCTGAAGCTCAGTGATCTGATCCTGCATCTTCTGAGCCTGCTTTATCATCTGGTTCATATTCTGAGCACCGCCGCCGTTTACGTTCTTTGGTATTCTTGCTTTCATTTTTAAATTCTCCTTTGAAAATAAAGTTTCTTAGTTTTATATCAAGCAAAATTGTCTTTGCTTTTAAAGCTTTACTGGTTTTCTACAGCCGTTTCTATCTTGTTCTCCATAGCCTTTTTGATAAGCTGTTCCGCAAGGTTTTTCTGCTCAGTAACTGTAGTTGCGCATCTTGCTTTGATTATGAAACGCATACCGAGTACATTTGAGATAGCCGTACCCAGTGCGGCAGCATTTTCCTTGACTTTGAAAAGCTCCATGAAGAAGCGGTTCTGCGCGGTTATGAAAATATAATTTCCTGCCGTACCTGCCACTGAGCCGTCAAGGCTTCCTGCAACGGCAGGATTGATTTTCTTGAATTCGTCAAGGACCTCGTTCCAGCGTTCACAGGGGATAATATCCTCAGGCTTTAGCTTTTTGATATCTATGGTAGGAACTATCTTCTCGTCCGCAGGAGCAGCACTTGCTTCAAGCACTTCTGGCTGTTCGGTCATCTGCTGACCGTTTGCAGGGACAGCTCTCGGGACAGAGTTGATTTTATTCTCCAACTGTTTTATTTTATCATATATTTCAGAATTGTCAATACTTTCAGGTGTATTCTTTACATTTCCGCAAAGTTTTATGAGGGACATCTCGAATTCAACGCGCTTGTTCATAGCTCTCTGCATATGCTCGCGGCACTCCTGCAAGGCGGAAAGCCTGTCCATAACAGCAGAAAGGTCGGACTTTTCTGCAATAGCTCTGAGTCTTTCCAGCTCGTCAGGCATACATACTATGAGCTTGTCCGCAGTTTCGGGAGAAGCCTTTATTAACATCACGTTGCGGAGCTGAGTTATAAGCTCCTCACAAAGCCTTGTAAGGTCCTTTGACATATCGTAAAGGGAGGCTGTGAGCGAAAGAGCCTTTGGGGTATCGGCATCGGAAATGGCATCGAGGATATCGTAGAGATAGTCTCTGCCTGCGATACCTGCTGCATTTGATACAGCCTCTGCGTTTATGACCTCGGCGCATACCGAGCACTGGTCAAGGAGAGATACAGCGTCACGCATACCGCCGTCTGCAAGCTTTGCTATCATAGCCGCACCGTCATCGGTGAGCTGCAAGTCCTCCTGCTGAGCGATATAGCTTATGCGCTTTGCGATATCTTCTGCCTTTATCCTGCGGAAATCGTAACGCTGACAGCGTGAAACTATAGTTGCGGGGACTTTGTGTATCTCGGTGGTAGCGAGAATGAATTTAACATACGGGGGAGGTTCTTCCATAATTTTCAGCAGAGCGTTGAAAGCACCTGCGGAAAGCATATGTACCTCGTCGATGATGTAAATTTTGTAAGCTCCGCGCTCGGGAGTATATACTGCGGCATCGCGGAGGTCGCGGATATTGTCAACGCCGTTGTTGGAAGCAGCGTCTATTTCGACTATATCGGTAAGTGCGCCGCTGTCCGCATCGCGGCAGATGTCACATTCAAGGCAGGGATTGCCGTTTTTCATATTTCGGCAGTTTACAGCTTTTGCGAGGATACGGGCGCAGGTAGTCTTACCTGTACCGCGTGAGCCTGTGAAAAGATATGCGTGGGCGGTCTTACCGCTGATTATCTGATTTTTCAGAGCCTCTGTGGTATATTCCTGAGAGATAACGTCGTCAAAGGTCATTGGACGCCATTTGCGGTAAAGAGCCTTATACACAGTCTTTCCTCCCTTCGTCAGTCGCTGTTGTGTTCAAGCAGTACAGCCGCCTGCACTTCTTTATAGTAACGTGTAAATCCGATAGAATCTTCGATATGATTGAGGAGAGCCTGTCTGTACAGAGCCTCGCCCTCTTTGATATTATGGAGCATGGTCTGGGCTATTGCAGCACCGCCGAGTGCATTTGCGTAGCTTTCGCGGCGTTCTATAGCTTCCTCGAACCATTTCAGAGCCGTTTTGCCCTCGTTGAGTTTAAGGTACATATCCCCTATTTCGCAGCGTATCCTGTTGCTGTACTGGTAATCCTTGCGGATAAGGAGGTCCTCATAGAGCTTCATTGCCTTTTCGGTATAGCCGTTCTGAGCATGGCAGCGGGCGATAAAGATCGGCAGCTCGGGGATATAGAAGCCGTTTGCAAGGGCATTTTCGTAGCATATCACCGCATTCGGACAGGCTTCGAGGATATGATAGCAGCGTCCGCGGTAAAACTCGTTTACGCCCTTTTCTTCGACGGTCATATTTTTTTCTTCGTTGCCGAGGTCGGTAAAGACCTCAAGTGCATTTCTGAAATCTCCGTTGTGGAACAGTTCGAGCCCCTTTTCAAATACCGAAGATTTGTGGTTTATACCTGTAAAGGCGTTGCCGATAAGCTCATCGTCGTATTTGTGGAAAAGGCTGGTCTTGTATTTCAGCATTTCGTCTGCCATAAAAGCTATGAGAGGCAGCACAAAGCACACACTCATATACATTAATATATCCGAAACAGGTTCTGTGCTTTCGGGGGCGGAGATCATTTTGTATGTGCAGAAGGCAGCAGTAAACAGTGCCGAAGCAGCCAGAGCCTTCGGTACAGAACGTATGATAAAAGTCATTACGCGCCGTGTGCGTCTTGCAAGTAACTGAAGAAACATACATATCACCTTATTAAAGAAAAATTCCGGAACATAGATGTGCAGGCTTGCTGCGGCACACAACACGCACCGCTTAATGCTGCTCGGTCTCCCGCCTGACATGGTTCACGGGGTCTTGTTGCACAGGGCCCACACATCTATATTTCGGAATTTCAATCACGGATAATATGAGCAGACATTGCTCTTTTACTATGATACCACAAAACGGGCAGTTTGTCAAGAATTTTTTTCTTGCGGAACAAACGGGGTGTATATCGTTGTTCTGGCAGCACAATAATAAAGAGGGCATACCTTGCGGCATACCCTCACATAGCTTTTGCGTATTATCAGTCGATAGCAGAGAAGTACTGCTCGTAGTCTGTGATATCCTTGTCAGTAGAATATGAAGTAATGGAAAGTGAGTTGATAAAGTCGCCTATACGTCTTGCATAGAATGCCTGCTGATAGGTCATATTTAAGTATTCTATGGTATAAACGGCTCTTACATAATCCTGACCTGCAACCTTTACAGTTTCCGGACCTGATTCAATTGTATACTTCATAGTAGGAACTGCTGCAAACTGTCTGTTTGCTATTTCAAAGTAATCCTCAGCAGTAATATCTTTATCGAGCAAAGGATTCTTGTTGATATTCTCATATGTTATGATGATGTTCTCGTTTGTTTTAGGGTTCATGCAGAATACATCGTTGACAGTGGTCATATTGACGAGGTCTGTAACTGCATCGGAATTGCTGCTGTATGTAACGGAAGCTCCTACGTTCATTACCTTGTTTATCATCTCATCATCAAGGTATTTCCAGTCATCGGGAACAGAAAGCTTGATGCCTGCATACTCGTTTGTGTATACATTGCCGTCTACAACGCCTCTTTTGAAATCTGTACCTTCAGCGGCGGAAGATGAACTGCTGTCATTATCCTTGACAGTTGTCTTTTCTTCTTCGTCGGTTTTTGCTTCTGTTTTATCTTCTTCCGCAGTAGTCTTTTCCTCTGCAACAGTAGTAGTCTCGGTTTTGCTCTTCTTATCTGACTTATTGTCAGAACCTGAATTTCCGCAGCCTGCTAATGTGCAAACTGAAAGCAGGAAAGCGAGAGTGAGCTTTAAGGTAGTTTTTTTCATTTTTGATCCTCCGTATAATCACATTGCTGCAATATAGACAGCGAAAATATTATAGCACGTAATTATTAACAAATCAACCCTTTTCTTGCTATTTTTTTATCTGCTGCTTTCGGCAACGCAGATAAGCTGAAAAGTGAAATGATATATACTAACTGCAAATTAATTTACATATTGACAATATTAGACAATGTATGTATAATAAAAGTAGTATGCAAAGGAAAGGATATTTACATGATAAAAAAGAACCATGTTGTCAGACTCGTGCTGATATTTACACTTATAATGGGTGTTTCATCGCTTGTTATAATGCTGAGCAATACTCTTGCGGCACGACAGACTGCTTATATAACCGTTGACCCGAACACCATAAAGCTGATACAGCTTGACGGTCCTAAGGAGGGCGATCCTATCGCCATAGTGGATACAACTATAGGCGAATACAGGTTTGTGCTCTATCCGCAGCAGTCTCCGAAGGCTGTTGAGAATTTCACGAGCCTTGCAAATGAGGGCTACTATAACGGTACCTACGTCTTTCATTCCGAGGACGGCGTGTATTCAGCTGCAGGCGCTCCAAATAAGGACGGCTCTGCAAAGGATAATTCCCACGAGCTTGTAAAAAGAGAGCTTCATCAGGATCTATGGCCGTTCAAGGGCGCTGTGCTTGCTATGAATACTACCATAGACAAGTCCTTCAAGGAAAAGCTGCTGGGCGGCGGTACTTATTATAACGGAAGCCGTTTTATGGTGCTGAATACAGTTGAATTCAATGACGACTTCAAGAAAGAGCTGAAGGATGTATCCGAAAGCCAGAAGCTTGCTGACGCTTTTATCGAAAAGGGCGGCGTTCCGAATTTCTCACAGCAGATGACAGTTATCGGTCAGACCTACAGCGGTCTTGACGTTGTTGAAAAGCTTGCAAGCCTTCAGACCGAGAACAAGGGCGGCTATAAATTCCCTGTTGAGGACGTTATGATAAATTCTGTCACAATAAGTACCTATTCAAATGACGAAAACAAGGCAGAAAAAGTCGAAACCACAACGAAATAAATGGTTTGACAAGTCGTTATTTTTTAGATAAATCTGAACTGTTAAACTTAATGCTTTGTCCGAAAACACCAAAAAATTGCGGAAACTATTTACAAATCGGATTTTATGATGTATAATATATAAGTTGAAGTATAATTACTAATAATAAAAACATGATCTCATATAACTGAGGAGTGGAATTTTATGTTAAAAAAGGTTCTGGCAGGTATTATGTGTATGCTTATGGCTGCGGGCACACTTGCTTCATGCGGCAATAAGGGTACAGAAACATCTGGAACTTCATCAAGCGATACAACTCAGGGCGATACAACAAATGCTGCGGAGGTTGAAAATGTTGATATCGCAAACTTTACACCACCCGAAAAGGGCGATACGATAATAGTAATGAAGATCAAGGACTACGGCACCGTAAAGTTCAGGCTCTTCCCCGAATATGCGGACAAGGGCGTTGAGAACTTCGTAGAGCTTGCTAAAAAGGGCTACTATGACGGGCTGAAGTTCCACAGAGTCATCAAGGACTTTATGATACAGGGCGGTGACCCGCTGGGAACAGGCACAGGCGGCGAGTCCATCTGGGGCGAAAAGTTCGACGGCGGTACCGATCCGCATCTTATCCATGTTGCAGGTGCTCTTGCTTATGCAAACAGCGGCGGCACGGATACAAACGGAAGCCAGTTCTACGTGGTTACGGGAACTGTTCCGACAGACGACGATTTCGAGTATTACAGCCAGAAGGGACTGGAATTCTCTGAAAACGCCAAAGAGCAGTACAAGAAGGTCGGCGGCGCACCGTGGCTTGACGGCGGTTATACCGTGTTCGGACAGGTCATCGACGGTCTTGATGTGATATTCAAGATACAGAACGTGTCCGTAGATCAGAATTCTTCAATGCCGTTCAAGGACGTTGTAATGGAATCCGTTACCGTAGGCGAATACAACGGCGAGGATATACATTGGTATATCAGTGATTACGAAGAATTTGACGCAGATGAGATAAAAAATTCAACAGGTATGGAAAATGTAACCATATCAAACTTTACCGCTCCAAAGGAGGGCGAAACTATCGTCAGCATGAAGCTCAAGGGCTATGACGGAGAGGTAAAGATCAAGCTCTTCCCCGAATATGCGGACAAGGGCGTTGAGAATTTCATAGAGCTTTGCAAAAGAGGCTATTACAATGGTCTCACCTTCCACAGGATCATGAAGGACTTCATGATACAGGGCGGTGACCCTAACGGCGACGGTACAGGCGGCGATTCCATATTTGAAAAGGGATATGAGGGCGGTACCGATCCGCACCTTATCCATGCAGCAGGAGCAGTTGCTTATGCAAACAGCGGCTCTACTAATACAAACGGCAGTCAGTTCTATATCGTGACAGGTGAAGTTTACGGTAAAGACAAAATTGACGAGCTTAAATCCTTTGGATATTCATTTACAGAAAATCAGGAAGAGGTATATTCCACATACGGCGGAGCACCGTGGCTTGACGGAGATTATACAGTATTCGGTCAGGTATTTGACGGTCTTGATATAGTTTTTGATGTCCAGAACGTAGAGGTCGATGAAAATAATAACAAGCCTAAAAAGGACGTTGTTATCGAGTCGATGACGGTATCGGAATATAACGGCGAAGAAGTGCGCTGGAGTATTTCCGATTATAAATGATCTCTTTAAGCCACGGGCTTATTGAATAATTTTCGGCTGAATGCCGACGAACAAAAGAAAGAAATTCGGGAGCAGAAAAAAATACCCCGAAAAACTAAGGAGAGAAAATATTTGGATAAGTTTGTTGTAAAGGGCGGAAGACGCCTTCATGGCGAAGTAACTATCAGCGGAGCTAAAAATGCAGCTGTAGCGATCCTTCCTGCTGTAATTCTTTCAGATGAGCCATGCGTTATAGAAAATGTTCCTTATATCAGCGATGTAAGGATATGTATCCGTATTCTTGAGGAAATGGGCGCAGAAGTGACCAATATCGCAAAGGATACCTACAGGATAGATCCTACGACTATCAGCAAATTCTGTGTTCCTTATGAGTATGCAAGAAAAATGCGTGCTTCCTATTACTTCCTCGGTGCTCTTCTGGGCAAATTCAATAAAGCAAGAGTTTCCATGCCGGGCGGATGTCCTCTCGGAGACCGTCCGATAGATCAGCACTTAAAGGCTTTCACAGCCCTCGGTGCAAAGCATACCCTCAGTCAGGGCATGATAGATCTTACTGCTGACAAGCTCAGCGGCAATCAGATCTTCTTTGACGTTGTTACAGTAGGAGCTACAATGAATGCAATGCTGGCTGCTGTAAAGGCTGAGGGACTTACAATAATCGAAAATGCGGCAAAGGAGCCTCATATCGTTGATCTTGCGAACTTCCTCAACTCCATGGGCGCAAATATCATGGGTGCAGGTACTGACGTTATCAAGATCAGAGGCGTTGAGCATCTTCACGGCACTACTTATGCAGTTATACCCGATCAGATAGAAGCAGGTACATTTATGGTGGCAGTTGCCGCAACAAAGGGCGATGTTCTTATCAAGAACGTTATCCCGAAGCATCTTGAATCCATTACCAAAAAGCTTGAAAAGATCGGTGTCAATATCGAACAGTTCGATGACAGTATAAGAGTCTGGGTAGACGGACCGCTGGTAAAGACAAATGTCAAGACAGCTCCTCACCCGGGATTCCCAACTGATATGCAGTCTCAGATAGCTACACTTCTGTGTCTTGCAGAGGGTACAAGTATTATTACCGAGAATATCTGGGAGCAGCGTTTCCGCTATGTGGACGAGCTCAGAAGAATGGGCGCGGATATCACTGTAAACGGCAAGGTAGCTCTTATAGAGGGCACAGGCAAGCTTATGGGAGCTCCCGTAAAGGCTTGTGACCTGAGAGCAGGCGCAGCACTTATCATTGCAGGACTTGCTGCAAGCGGCGTTACCGAGATCGAGGATATCTACCATATCGAAAGAGGTTATGACTGCATGGAGGGCAAGCTTCGTGCTCTTGGTGCGGACATCGAAAAGGTAAGCGTTCCCGATAAGGCTGAGGGAACAAAGACCGACGGCGCAAAGGCTGCGGTTTAATAAGACATAATGGCTGCTGCACATATGTGCGGCAGCTTTTTCATCTATAGCCCTTAGCTATTAGCCGTTAGGCTTGTTATGGCTGCATTTGCAGCCAATTTCTAAAGGCTAAGGGCTAACGGCTTCAAAAAGGAGATTTATGCAGGAAAATAAAAGTATATATAAAAAATTATTAACCATCGTAGCTCCTATAGCCGTCCAGTATTTTATGTATTCACTGGTTTCGGCGAGCGATGCTTTTATGCTGGGCTTTCTCGATCAGGATTCACTTTCTGCTTCGTCACTTGCAGGGCAGGTCTGGTTCGTATCCAATCTTTTCAATATGGCTTTTGTATCGGGACTTACCGTGCTTGCGGCTCAGTACTGGGGAAAAGGGGACAAGCGCACCACAGAGGAAGTTCTTGCGATAACTATGAGGTATTCTCTGTTGGTGGGGCTTCTTTTTACATTAGCGGCTTTGTTTATCCCCCGTCAGCTAATGATGATATTTACCTCTGATAAAGTTCTTATAGCTGAGGGAGCAAAATATCTAAGGGTAGTCTCTCCGTCATATCTGATGCTGGGATTTTCGCAGGTCTATTTCAGTATGATGAAGGTCTGTGACCGCGCAAAGCTTAGCTCGGTAGTGTGCTCGGTCTCGGTAGTTCTCAACATAATAATGAACGGACTTTTTATCTTTGGTGTTGGATTCTTCCCCAAAATGGGCATAATCGGAGCAGCTCTCGCAACGGTTCTTTCGAGAGTTTTTGAAGTGGTCATGGTCGTGATAGCGGTTTTCAAGGGTAAATGTCTGCCTTTAAGTGTTAAGCTTATGCTGAAAAACGGCAGCAAGGAGCTTCACAGGGATTACTGGAGATATACCGTACCGCTTCTGCTGAATCAGCTTGGCTGGGGCGGCGGAGTCACCATGTACTCGGTGATTATGGGCAGACTGGGAAGCGACGCTGTTGCGGCAAATGCCATTGCAAGCATTGTCAGGAGCATGATAGCAAGTCTCTGCTGGGGCATAGCCGCAGGTGTAGGCATAATAATCGGTGGTATGCTGGGCAGGAACGAGACGCAGGAAGCCAAAAAAGCAGGCGGAAAATTCGTGCGGCTCTCCATATGGATAGGCGTTGTTTCCGGACTTGTAATACTTGCGGTCACTCCGCTGTTGATGAGCTTTATTACCCTTAACGAAAAAGCCAACTATTATATGAAGTTTATGATGTTCATGGCGGCGTATTACATAATAGGAAATTCGCTGAATTCCACTATCATAGGCGGTATTTTCCCCGCAGGAGGCGATACGCGCTTCGGTATGATATGCGATATAGTTACTTTGTGGTGCGTGGTAGTGCCAATGGGAGCAATAGCTGCCTTTGTGCTGAAGCTCCCCGTGCTTGCGGTAGCTTTTATACTGACGCTGGACGAATTCGTGAAAATACCTGCGGTATATAAGCATTACGTGAAGTATAAGTGGGTAAAGAACATCACCCGATGAATTTCCAGACGGTATTTATTAAAAAACATAATATCATTCCTGCGGCAGTTGGCAGCAGGAAGCTGAGGGCAGTCCATTTAAGGCTGCCCGTTTCTTTTTTTATGGTCATGCAGGTAGTTGCGCAGGGAAAGTGGAAAAGCGTGAACACTACCATACAGACCGCAGTTTTTAGTGTCCAGCCGTGGGAGATAAGGAGCTGGCGGAGCTGTTCGGTGCTGCCTGCTTCTATGAGAGTACCCTGTGAAAGATATGCCATAAGAATTATGGGGATCACTATTTCGTTTGCAGGAAATCCCAGTATAAAGGCAAGAAGTATGACTCCGTCAAGTCCAATGTGTGAACCTGTCGGTGCAAGAAGATTTGCGGCGTGGGCAAGGAGAGTTCCGCTGCCGATGTGTATATTTGCCATGAGCCATATTATAAGTCCGCAGGGAGCGGCAGCTGTGCAGGCTCGTGCAAGGACGAAAACAGTCCTGTCGAGGACTGAGCGGACAAGGACTTTTTTCACCTGTGGTATGCGATAAGGTGGGAGCTCAAGCGTGAATGACGAGGGAGCTCCGCGGAGAATGGTCACGGAAAGGAGCTTTGATACTCCGAGAGTGGCTAATACTCCGAGTAGAATTAATACAAGAAGTATAATTGCAGAGAGTATAGACGAAGCAGCTCCGCCTGCTGTTATGAAGAACATGGTGATAATTGCTATGATAGTGGGGAAACGTCCGTTGCAGGGGACGAAATTGTTTGTCAGTATGGCTATGAGCCGTTCTCTCGGCGAGTCTATTATCCTGCAACCTGTAACTCCGCAGGCATTGCAGCCGAAGCCCATTGCCATAGTTATAGCCTGTTTGCCGCAGGCTCCCGAGCAGCGGAAACAGTGGTCGAGATTGAAGGCTATGCGCGGCAGATAGCCGAAGTCCTCAAGAAGTGTGAACAGAGGGAAAAATATTGCCATTGGCGGCAGCATTACCGAAACCACCCATGAAAGTACGCGGTATATCCCCTGTATGAGTATCCCCTCCAGCCATGAGGGAGCTGAGACAGCGTTGAGTCCCTGTGTCAGCTTTGCGCCCAGTGCGGAAAATCCGCGGCTGAGAAGCTCCGACGGGTAGTTTGCACCGATAATGGTTATCCACAGGATAAGTCCCAGAAGAAGCAGCATAACAGGTGTTCCGAAGCGGCGGCTCAGGAATATCCTGTCGAGTCGGCGATCGCGGCTGTACTGCCTGATCTCGTCGGTATGTACTGCTTTTTGGGCGATTTTTTCTGCTTCTGACAATATTGCCGAGGCTGCGCTGTCTGCTGCTGCCTCGGGACTCAGTCCGTCGGCGCGGAGCTGTTCCAGAAAGGCGGTGATATCATCGTATTCGGCGAAGCGTATATTCTCATGCTCCTCTATTTTTTGCAGGACAGCTTCGTCGTTTTCCAGCAGGCGAAGTGCCGCGTAACGCTGCGGCACAGATGTTATTCTGTTTCCGAGTAGGGTTTCAAGTTGTGCCGCAGCTGTGTTCAGCGGCTCGGCAAAGTCGGTGCGCAGGAGAGCCGCTGGCTCTCTGCGGACAAGTCCGCACAGCTCCGCTGTCAGCGCACCGATGCCCTCTCCGCTTCTTGCGGAGATACCGATAACGGGTACACCGAGGAGCTGCGAAAGCATCGGTATATCCACGGAGATGCCCTTGCTGTGAGCCTCGTCCATAAGGTTTACGCACACTATGACTCGCTTTGATATTTCCATGACCTGTAGCACAAGGCAGAGATTGCGCTGTAAGCAGGTGGCATCGCATACGACCATGACCGCATCGGCTCCGCCAAAGCAAATGATATCACGGGCGCTGACTTCTTCGGCAGAGCCGCCCCTGAGGGAATAAGTCCCGGGGGTATCTATGAGCAAAAAGTCGGTATCACCGCAGGAAAAACTGCCTTCCGCACCTTCAACGGTCTTGCCTGCCCAGTTCCCCGTGTGCTGTTTCATGCCTGTCAGAGCGTTGAAAACCGTAGATTTGCCAACGTTTGGATTGCCTGCAAGGGCAATTGTGAAGTGTTCGGACATAAAAAGCCCCCTTTCCGGAAATTATATGCGAAAAAGGGGGCGTATTATAACTTATTTTTTGTGCTGAGAGATTATAAGCTTTATGGCATTGTAGAGATAAGGCTTTAATTCGGCTATTGTACATGGATCCTTGTAGAGTATCGTCGAATAGCAGGTCGAGCTTACAAGCTCGATTATCATAAAGAGCATTATCTCGGGGTCACGGAACTCATAGGGGGCTTCATTCAGCATATTATAATATACCGTTGAGAAGTCAACATCTTTATCTGAAGCGGGAGAGGTTATGGCGTTTTTGAATATGCCCCAGCTAAGATTTTTGGATATGAATGTCAGGAGAGACTGGTCGTTGTTGAGCTGATTTATGATATTGTTGATTATTTTTATGAACTTGTCCTCAAAGGAAAGACCGCGCAGGTCGTCGCCGAGCTCGTTTATAGCAGTCAGGAACAGCTGGCTTGACTTGTGGGATACAAGCTTGTTCCTTATATCATACTTGTCCTTGAAATACAGGTAGAATGTACCCTTTGCCACACCTGCCTTGCTTACGATATCGGTGATAGAGGTCTTGCTGAAGCCCTTTGTTGTAAAAAACTCAAAAGCGGTTTTTAGCAGAGAGTTTTCCTTCATTTTTTTATTTGCATCTATCTTGCCCATTAGAACGCCCCTCTCTCTTATTTAGCCGTCAGGCTTTTTGCAGGGAATACCGAGAGCGACATTCCCTGCTGTCATATTTATTATATCTCTTTAGATTTTTTCTGTCAAGTACATGAAATTGACCAATGGTCAGGCTTAATAAATGGCTGTTTTGTGCAGGTCTACAAAAATATGACCGAAAGTCATTTTTATTGCCAAATGGAGTTGACTAACGGTCATTTTTGTAATATACTATAAAATAACAAAAAGTAACAGGCGCAGGCTGAATGTCCGTGAGATAAGTTCAGCTTTTACAATTTCCCATATAAAGCGGTTTCTCCTAAGGGTATAGGCTCGCGGACGTTCAATATGCGCCTGTAATATAACAGAAAGGATATGATAAGATGCTAAAACTCGGTGAATGGATAGCAAAGCACAGAGTACTTATACTGGTATTCGCTGTGGTAATGCTTATCCCTTCGGCAATAGGATATGTAAAAACAAAGGTAAACTATGATATACTTTCCTATCTGCCAAAGAATATCAATACAATGGTCGGACAGGATATCCTGAAGGAGCAATTCGGACAAGGAGGCTTTTCACTTGTAATGGTGGAGGGCATGAGCGACAAGGACGTCGCGGCGACTGCCGACAAGATAGCGGCTGTTGACCATGTTTCAAACGTCGTATGCTATCAGTCGCTTACAGACTGCAATATACCAAAGGAGATACTTCCCTCTAATATTTCCGAGTTCTTCAACAAAGGCGACACAAATCTCATGGCGGTATTCTTTGATGATACCACTTCAGGCGAGGGAACGCTGAAGGCTGTTGAGACTATGAGGAAAATAACATCAAAACAGTGCTTTATCAGCGGTATGTCGGCTATCACTCTTGATATGAAAAATATTACGGAGAGCGAGATGCTGATATATGCAGCTATCGCAGCTATCCTTACGAGCATCGTACTTATGGTGACTATGGATTCGTTCCTTATTCCCCTGTTCTTCATGCTGAGCATAGGCTTTGCAGTTGCCTGGAACTTAGGCTCGAATATCTTCCTCGGCGAGATATCCTTCATAACACAGGCACTTGCAATGGTATTACAGCTTGGCGTTACTATGGACTACTCCATATTCCTCTGGCACAGCTACAAGGAGCAGCAGAAGTACTATCCTGACAGCAGGCAGGACGCAATGGCACACGCTATCGCAGCTACCATAACATCTGTAGTGGGAAGCTCCTTCACAACGGTTGCAGGCTTCCTTGCAATGTGCTTTATGACATTCACACTTGGTCTTGATCTGGGTATCGTAATGGCAAAGGGCGTTGTATGCGGCGTTATTTCCTGCGTAACAGTTCTCCCTTCGATGATACTCATGTTCGACAAGGCAATATCTAAGACCTCACACAAGGACTTCCTGCCTTCGTTCAAGCGTACATCTGCTTTTATCGTGAAACATTCATGGGTATTCCTCACAGGAGCTATAGTGCTCCTCATACCTGCGGTTTTCGGCAACAGCAACTACGGAGTATACTATAAGATAGACAGCACCTTCCCGAAAGACCTCGACAGCGTTATCGCAAACACCAAGCTTGCCGAGGAGTATAACATGAACAGTACACATATCCTCATGGTTAGTTCGGATATGAGTGCCAAGGACGCAAACAAGATGATGAACAAGATAAAGAGCGTTGACGGCGTTGAGTTCACATTTGGATTCAATTCGCTTGTAGGCTCGGCTATCCCCGAGGAAGCGGTTCCCGAGGAGATAAGAAGCGTACTCAAGAGCGATGAATGGCAGCTCATGTTAATAGGCTCTGAATACGAAGTAGCCTCCGATGATGTAAACGAGCAGATAGGCACTATAAACAAGATAGTAAAGAAATACGACCCAAATGGAATGCTGATAGGTGAAGCTCCCGCAACAAAGGACCTTATCACTATAACCGACAGAGACTTCAAGATAGTAAATATTCTTTCAATAGCTGCTATCTTCCTTATAATCGCATTCACTTTCCGTTCGGTAACACTTCCTGTGATACTTGTAGCTGTGATAGAGCTTGCAATAATGATAAACCTCGGTTTAGCCTACTATATGGGTTCAACGCTCTCGTTCATAGCTCCTATCGTAATAGGTACTATACAGCTGGGCGCAACAGTTGACTATGCGATACTTATGACAACAAGATACCGCACAGAGCGCAGCAGCGGCAAGAACAAAAAGGAGTCTGTCGGCATTGCGCTTGCAACTTCAATAATGTCCGTAATAACATCGGCTCTCGGATTTTTCGCAGCAACAGTAGGTGTTGCGCTTTATTCCAATATCGGACTTATCTCAGAGCTGTGTATGCTTCTTGCAAGAGGCGCACTTATCTCAATGGTGATAGTAATTTGTGTGCTTCCGTCAATGTTCATGGTATTTGACAAGCTGATATGCAAGACAAGTGCAGGATTTATTCCAAAGGAAAAGAAGTTTGAATACAGATACAAAAACGCGTAAACCTTATGTAAAGGAGAGATAGATATGAAAAAGGCAAGTAAGATCATGGCAGCCCTGATTGCAACAGCAGTTTCCGCAGGTGCAACAGGTTCTATAGCATACGCAAACAGCGGAGAAGAAACACAGAAGACTGCCGAAAAGGCAAAGGATACAGATATATCAGAAGCAGCCGCATCAAGAAAAGACAACGGCGAAAACGCATACAAGGACGAGACAGTATACGTCCTCTGCAACAGCGATTCAAGCATAAAGAACGTAGTAGTGAGCGACTGGCTGAAAAATGCTCCCGCACTCAGTAATATCTCCGATATCTCCGACCTTAGCGATATCGTCAATGTCAAGGGCGATGAGGAGTTCACAGTAAACGGCGAGAGCATAAGCTGGCAGGCTGACGGCAGTGATATCTACTACAAGGGCGATACTAATAAGGACCTTCCCGTTGATGTTGATATGGAGTATATCCTTGACGGCAAGGCAGTAACTCCCGAAAGCATCAAGGGTAAGAGCGGACACCTTGTTATCCGCTGGACTTACAAGAACAATCAGAAGGTCACAAAGAACGTAAACGGCAAAAATAAGGAGATGTATGTGCCGTTCTTAGCTGCAAGTGCGGCAGTACTCAGCACAGACAATTATGTGAATGTTGAGGTAAAAAACGGCAAGGTCATTTCGGACGGTGAAAGACTCATCGTTGTTGGCATGGCATTCCCGGGACTTGGCGAAAGCCTTGACCTTAACAAGATAGAGGGCATGAATATCGAACTCCCCGAAAGCTTCGAGGTATCCGCAGATGTTACCAACTTCGAGATGAATACATCTGTGACTGTAGTATCCAACGAGATATTCTCACAGCTTGATATAGACAATGCCGCTGATTTCGGCGACTTAAAGGAAAAGCTGAAGGAACTCAGCGACGGCGCAGAAAAGCTCACAAACGGTACAGCTGCCCTTTATGACGGCATAAAGAAGCTCTCAGGCGGCTCTGGAGAGCTTACAAGTGGCATAGATAAACTCCTCAATGGCTCGCTGGAGCTGAAAAACGGTGCTGCGGAGCTTGACAGCGGTGCTAAGAAATTAGCAGACGGCGCAAAGACGCTTTCAGACTCTACAGGCACTTTCGAGAGCGGTCTCGGCAGTGCAAAGGACGGCTCTGCAAAGCTTATCGCAGGTATAGACCAGCTCAGCGGCGGCGCAGCACAGCTCAGCGATGGCATGAACAGCGCAAAGAACGGTTCTGCTGCACTTGTTGACGGTTTCGGCAAGGTAAGCGCAGGCGCAGACGCTCTCAGCAGCGGCTTGAAGGACGCAAAGGACGGTTCCGATGCTCTTACCGCAGGCTTTACAAAGGTAAACGAGGGTGCAGCAGCTCTTAAAAACGGCGCAGGCACACTTACAAGCGGCGTAGGCGAGCTTAAAGACGGCAGCGCACAGGTGAAGGACGGTTCTGCAAAGCTTGCAGCAGGCGCATCTGCCCTTAATGACGGAGCAGAAAAGCTCAGTGAGTCCGCAGGACAGCTTTCAGGGGGTATAACAAGTGCAAAAACAGGCGCAGATGCTCTTGCAGAGGGCATAGCAAGCGCAAAAACAGGCGCAGACCAGCTTTCTGGCGGCGCATCAGCTCTCAGCGAGGGTGCAGCAAAGCTCAGCGACGGCATCGCAGCAGCAGGTACTTCCCTTGATACGACTATAGCCGCAAACGAGCAGGCTCTCACGGCTTTACAGGCATTATATCAGCAGTCTCCTTCACAGGAGCTTGCTGTAGCAATAGGAACACTTCAGCAGACTATTGACGGACAGAAGCAGATATCAGCATCTATGGCTGCTGACGGAGCTCTCGGAGCAGGCGCAGCTTCACTGAAAACAGGCGCAGCACAGCTCAATGGCGGTATTGGTCAGCTCAGTACGGGTCTTGATACTGCAAAGAGCGGCTCTGAGGCATTACAGGGCGGACTTGCAAAGCTTGACGACGGCGGCAAGGCTCTTGCAGCAGGAGCTTCTACCCTCTCAGGCTCTACAGCACAGCTCTCAAAGGGCGCAGCAGACCTGAGCAAGGGTGCGGCAGCTCTTGACGGCGGCATCGGTACTCTTGCAGGGGGCAGCAGTCAGCTTATCGGCGGACTTGACTCACTTCTGAACGGAATAGACCAGCTCAGCACAGGCAATGCTTCACTCAATGCAGGACTTGGAAAGCTCAGCACAGGCGCAATAGACTTAAATGGCGGTATCGGTCAGCTCTATGACGGTGCATCGGCACTTGACAGCGGTCTTGCACAGCTTTCACAGGGTACGCTCACACTTAACGGCGGTTTCGGACAGCTTAGTACAGGTGCTGTAACGCTCGATGACGGACTCGGAAAGCTTTTCGACGGCAGCAAGCAGTTAAGCGGCGGCGCAAAGACTCTGTACGACTCCATAAAGCTTCTCAGCAACGGAGCAACAAAGCTCAGCGGCGGTACCAATGAGCTTTATGCAGGCGTATATAAGCTTAAAACAGGCAGCAAGACTCTCGTTGACGGTGTAGGCAAGCTTGAAAGCGGAGCAAAGGAGCTCAACGACGGCATGATAAAGTTCAATAACGAGGGAATATCGGTGCTTACAGGAGCTGTCAATGAAAATCTCCCTGAGATAATCGACAACTTCAAGGCACTGAGAGAAGCATCAAGAGAGTATAACAGTTTCTCGGGCATCTCCGATAAAATGGACGGCAGCGTAAAATTCATATATCTTGTTGACGGCACGAAATGAGCCGTTAGCCATGCAGGGGCGGATATTATCCGCCCTTATTTTTTAGCCCGTAGGGGCGGCGTTACTGTAATGCGTAATTAAATGTGCTGTAAGCGAAGTAAAATTAACGTTTTTGTAAAAAGTGAGCGAGTTTACAAGCGACAACGTGGACGGGTGCAGCGTCACGCTGCTGTAGGGACGACCATTGTTCGTGCGACATATCATAGTTGCCAAGCGGACGCGCAATGCGCGTCTCTACAGGCTAAGGGCGGACACCATAACTCTCAATTCTCAACTCTAAACTAAAAAAACATAGATTTGATTTATCCGAAGCAATATGATATAATTATATGGAAAAATTTTTTTGAAAAAAGTGAAACCTTTTCTGCATAAGGTGTGTATTATGAGTGTAAAGGTCCTGAAAGACCGAAAGAAACGTTTCAAAAGGAAGAAAAAGCTATGACTGACGAACTGTTCCTACAGGCGTATGATACGTACAAAAACACGGTATATGCCGTTATATTCAATTATCTGCGCAGTGCGGAGGACGCATCGGAGCTTTCGCAGGATACCTTTATAAAATTATACACATACGACGGCGAATTCGACTCTGATGAGCATATGAAGGCATGGCTCATAAGAGTCGCTATAAACGGCAGCAAGAATCATTTGCGCAGCAGAAAGCATATCTCATCATCTCCTATACCTGAGGATATGTCCTCAGATGACAGGTACGAAACTGACGAGATAATCGCAGAGGTAATGAAGCTTCCTGAAAAATACAGAGTTCCTATCCACCTTTTCTACTATGAGGAATACGGTATCTCCCAGATTGCAGAGATACTCTGACTTCCCGAGGCAACAGTCAAAACAAGGCTGAACCGCGGAAGAGAAAAACTCAGAAAGAAGTTAAGAAAGGAAGATTGGCTGTGAGTGAGAATAAATACAGAAAGGCTATGGACGGCGTATGTGATAAGCAATTCAGACTGACAGGGGAAGAAATGCTCGAAAAAGCAAAGGCTTCTTCAGTGGAAAGGAATATCACTATGAACGCTACAAAGAAAAGGAATATAATAGGCAAATTCATCGGAACAGCTGCTGCCTGCGTTATCATTTCGGGTACAGTTGCTTCAGCTATGGGCTACGGACCTCTTGGCGACCGCTTCAGAAAGTTCTTCGGCAAGGACGAGATCACAGCAGAGATAATAGATGAGGGACATTTTTGCGAGATAGGTCAGGAGCAGTCGGACGAAATGTTCACAGTAGTGCTTGCTTCTGTAACAGGAGACCTGTCATCGCCAAAAATGTTATTTGATATTACCGTAAAGGACGAACAGCTTGCCGCTGAAAATGAAAGATTACAGATATATGCCTATACTCTCAGTGAGGAAAAATACCTGAATGAGCTTGACAATTATGCTATGTGGGACGCTTACGGCGAAAAAGATCCTGATGTGAACAATCTGTATCATGTATGCATGAACGGCGCATCTTCCTTTATGATAAATGAGGAGGAAGTCATTGCAGCAGTAAAGCAGATAAGCTTTGAAAATGACAGCGTGAACAATAAATTTGATTATGATGTAAATATGGAATATCGCTTTACAGTGCCGAAACAGGCTCTTAAAGAGACAGTACGCGAGTATTATGATGATATACCTATGAACAGCGGAAACATTGATTACAGGCTGTTCTTCTGCGAATTTGGAGCTTATGACTCGCTGTTCAAGTTCAAATACGATTTCCTCGGCACAGAGCTTGCAGGCGGCGAGACAGATTACGATAATTTATACGCAAAATTTGACAAGGACTGGCACAGATTTTCAGATACATTCATACTCAGCGTTGACGGCACAGAATATGAGCCGAAGGAGCTTGGTTACGGCTACTGCGATGAAGAGGGCGAGGCTTTTGACGCAGGTACTTGCTGTACATGGATGACATTCCCGAGCGTTGATTATGCAAATGCTGTGAACGTGACCCTTTTCGCAGACGGCGAAGCATATGTGCTTAAAGGAAATGCTTTGGAACTGAAAAATGAGCCTGTAAATCCAAGACCTGACAGTGAAAAGTACAAGGAAAGCGACGGATCATCGCTTTATGAATACGATAATGGTGAAGCAGATCTGTTTTATGATGATATCGTTCTGAGCAGCGGAAATGTTGATTACAGGTTATTCCATTGCAGATTTGGCAAGGAGGATACTTCCTTGTCTGTAAAGTTCGATTTTCTCGGCACAGAACTTGCGCACGGCGAGACAGATTACAATAATGTTATAGATGCTTTTGATGATGACTGGCACGCTTTTGCAGGAAGCTTTGTACTTAACGTTGACGGCACAGACTACGAGCCGAAGGAGCTCGGATACAGCTACTGCGATACAGAGGGAGAGTCTTTTGACGCAGGTACTTGCTGTACATGGCTGTCATTCCCTGGCATAAACTACAAAGAAGCTGAAAGCGTTATCCTTATAGCAAACGACAAGACCATTACACTCAAGTAATGATATAAAAACCATGATATAGTTAAAAAGCGGCACAGTTTAAACTGTGCCGCTTATATTTTTGCATATAGGTGAATGGTGATTACGTACAAATTATGGTGCTGCCTTTTGTATAAAAGGGAGAATGTAAGAAAAATTTTTCTGATAATCAACGGTTTTCCATTGAATTTCAGTGTTTTTCAGCCCTATAGTGAAAGGACTTTTATGCACCGTAAAACAGCTTATGGTTTTAAAACCATATTACATCTGCCCCAAAGCTCATCACCGAAGGGGAAAGCATCGGGAGTTATGCGCCTTTCCTTGAAGCCTGCGCTCTCGTAGCACTTCCGCGCTCTTTCGTTTACGGTAAACACATTGAGCTGAACTGCGTCTGCTTTCAGTATCTCAAAGCAGTATTTCGAGGCAAGCTGTATCATTTCCTTTCCATAGCCATTACCGCGCTGTGCAGGGTCAATAATAACGAATGCCAGAAGTGCTTCATTGCTTTCGTAGTTTACAGAGCAGCATATAAATCCGACTATCGTTCCGTCGTCTGTAGTTGCAACGAAAGGACAATCGCCGTGTTTTATGTACATATCCGCAAGAAACTGCTCAAAAGCTTTCTTTTCAAGTGGATAGGGAGAGTGTTTTGCACTCCACATGGCGTTAGTGCGTTCATCTGTTACCCAGTCCTTTATAGCGTCAAAATCGTTGCTTGGTACATATGGTCTTAGTCTCATAGTAACACCTCTTTTTTTTATTCGGAATTAGGAATTCGGAATGCGGAATTATTCTGTCCGCGATGCGGACAAATAAAAAATGTAGGGGACGGCGTCCTCGACGTCCCACAAGAAGGGCTGTCGGGGACGCCAGCCCCTACAAAATGATTATTTAAATTGAAATGAACGGGCGGCGAAACGCCGCCCCTATTATCTTAGTTCTTCGCTATTAGCTCTTCTTTGCGTCTGCCTGTCTCTGGAAGTACTTTACTGCTTCAACGATAGGTAAGATAAATGCACCGCAGATGAATGCGCAGAGGTAATTTTCAGCAATAAGCTCTGAAAGTGAGAACATCTCTCTCAGTGAAGGTATAAAGAGTATCGGTATTGTGAGAACAGCTGAAAGTGCGATAGCACCAATGAGCACTATGTTGTGCTTCTTCATTGAGAAGATAGAGTCTTTAAGGCTTCTCATGTTCCATGCGTGGAGCATTTCGCATACGCAGAGGGTAATGAATGCCATTGTCATGCCTGACTCATGTCCCTCGGTCTGGAAACCGATAACATAGGAGATAAGTGTGAGCAATGCGATGACAGCACCCTGCCACAGCAGATTTATGCCCAGACCGTCAGAGAAGATGTGTGAATTACTGCTTCTTGGCTTACGTGACATGATACCGTTTTCGGCAGGCTCCATGCCCAGTGCAATAGCGGGGAAGCAGTCGGATATAAGGTTTATCCATAAGAGGTGAACAGGATTGAAAAGTACGAATGAGCCGTCTGTAAGGCTTCCGAGACCTATTGTAGCGATAAGTATGCAAAGCACCTCGCTGAGGTTGCTTGAAAGCAGGAACTGTATAGCCTTGCGGATATTGTCGTAGATACGTCTTCCCTCTTCAACAGCGCCTACGATAGTAGCGAAGTTATCGTCTGTAAGCACCATATCGGCAACGTTCTTTGTAACATCGGTACCTGTGATACCCATACCAACACCGATATCGGCACTCTTGATAGAAGGTGCGTCGTTTACGCCGTCACCTGTCATAGCAGTTGTCATGCCCTTCTTACGCCATGCATTTACGATACGGACCTTGTGCTCAGGCTGTACACGGGCATAAACGCTGTAGTCGCCAACGTGCTCGTTGAATTCATCATCGGGTATCTTTGAGAGCTCTGCACCTGTGAGAGCCTGCTGACCATTTTCGAGGATACCAAGCTCCTTAGCGATAGCAACAGCAGTATCTCTGTGGTCACCTGTAATCATAACAGGGCGTATGCCTGCTGTGCGGCAGAGACCGATAGCGTCCTTAACTTCGGGACGAACAGGGTCTATCATACCTGTCATGCCTATGTATATAAGGTCGTGTTCAAGAGCCTCAGGAGAAGTATCTGTAGGAAGCTCGTCATATTCGCGGTAAGCTGCAAGCAGGACTCTGAGAGCCTGGTCAGCCATTTCCTTATTGCGGCGGAGTATTTCGAGTCTGTCGGACTCTGTCATTATGCGGACGCCGCCTTCTTTGTACATATGTGTACAGTTTTTCAGCACCTCATCGGGAGCGCCCTTTGTGTACTGGATATAGCCCTTGTCAGTCTTGTGGACTGTGGACATCATCTTTCTCAGTGAATCGAAAGGAGCTTCAGCAACTCTTGGAGTTGCAGCTTCAAGCTCATACTTTTTAAGTCCGCACTTGTGTGCATAAGCAACGAGAGCAGCTTCTGTAGGCTCACCTGCAACGGTGTCGTCGGAGTTGAGCTGTGCATCACAGCAAAGAGCCATAGCTCTTGCAAGGAGCTCCTTATCGTCTGTATTCTCGTGAACGACAGTCATCTTGTTCTGTGTAAGAGTACCTGTCTTGTCAGAGCAGATTACCTGTGCGCAGCCGAGAGCCTCAACAGCAGTAAGTCTGCGTATGATAGCTCCGCGCTTTGACATATTGGTAACGCCGATAGAAAGAACAACAGTAACAACTGCTGCAAGACCCTCAGGGATAGCTGCAACAGCAAGGCTGACTGCTATCATAAAGGATTCAAGGAACTTAGGAAGTGTGATAGCGCCGTCTGCAGCGAGCATACGTACTATGTTAAGTCCGAGGATAATAACGCAGATAACAAGAACTGCGATAGAAAGTATCTTGCTGAGCTGGTCAAGGCTCTTCTGAAGAGGAGTCTCATCGTCGTCAGCGTTAGCGATAGCACCTGCTATCTTACCCATTTCGGTCTGCATACCTGTAGCAACTACAACAGCCTCTGCACGACCGTAGGCGATGCTGCTGCCCATGTAGAGCATATTCTTTCTGTCGCCGAGAGGTACTTCCTCGCCTGAGAGGACTGCACTGTCCTTTTCGCATGGTACGCTCTCACCTGTCAGAGCTGATTCTTCGGCTTTAAGTGCAGCTGCTTCAAGAATACGGCAGTCGGCAGGTACGTTGTCACCTGCTTCAAGAGCTATTACATCACCCGGTACAAGCTCTGAGCTTGGTATGACTACAAGCTCGCCGGAGCGGAATACCTTGCTCTGTGCGGCACTCATAGCCTGTAATGCTTCAATGGCAGATTCTGCTTTATTTTCCTGATATACGCCGAGAACCGCATTTGCGATAACAACGAACAGGATTATGAAAACGTCCGCATCAAGCTTACCCTCGGATATAATGCCTGTTATCGCAGATATAACAGCGGCTGCGATAAGTACAAGTATCATCGGGTTTTTGAACTGTTCGATGAAACGAGCCATAAGAGTTGGCTTAGGAGGCTCATCGAGCTTGTTCTGACCTACGGTCTCAAGTCTTTTCTTGGCTTCTTCAGCAGTAAGACCTGATGCCGAGCTGTCAACCTCCTTGAGTACGGAGTCGGTGGATTCGAGATAATGTTTCATTTTTTCCTCCCCTAAAATATCATTGTAATAAAATAAAAACTGCGGTCAAGGGCAAGTCATATACTGTTTTAGGAACAACAGCTGACTTACAGCCTAAACTACAGTACTAAACAGATAAAATTTTATCATTTACAGATTAAATTGTCAAGAGATAAAGGTGTATACTTGGTGAAAGTATGGTGATAAAAGTGTGAAACTGCGCAAATGCGTTTATATAGCAAAAGAGCCCGTTCCTCAGAGCAGAAACAGACTCTTTTGTTCGGAAGCTGAAGCGGAGCTTCCTGTATGAAAAATCACTGTATGATTTACTTCGAAACAAGCAAATGAATGGAAATTCTGATTTGCTATTGTACTTTCAACGGTTTTTTATTTATAGAGATGGTTTTTTAGAGAGATCTGAAAGCGTAATGGGGGGTTCACTGTTTGTTCCGAGTGAGATGACATACGAATGATCATCAACCTTAGCTTAGGCGGAAGAGCGTATCTGCCGATTGCTCGGCAGACCTCTATTCCGTTAGGGGATATGATGTATTATAAAAGCTGTTGGCGTGATTAATAGTGCAGGCATCATTTAAGATGCAGTCACGAAAAGTGATATGACTTAATGCCCTTTTAGGTTCGCCTCCCGAAGAGTGACTGCACGATCATTTGACCCTGTCGATTGTCGTGTGCTATGATCGTTATTGAGTTGATGCTAAAACCTTTGTTGGGACATTCTTTGATAATTACTATTATTTATTTGTGATTCGTTTCGTAGTGCTCGGCGCATCAGATAATGAAAAATACGCTTCAAATGGTGTAATAATTATATATAGATATTGCAGTGAATAATGTAATAGAGAATCGATTAGCTGTTATGTGTTTATTATCGGTTAGAATCTTCTGAACTTTTTGAGATCTTTTGGGGGAGTAGGCTGGTTTGTTAACCATAAGCAAGCTGAATTTGCATTCTGCTCTGCTGCCTTTACAGATTTTGTAACGATAGTTTTCATTATTTTTGCTTTGACAGAGTCACAAGAAAACTTCATTGTATGAATTACCTCCTGATAAAATGATTGTGTAGGCACCTTCGGGGTGACGCCTTAGTTATTATTATATTTAGAAACGCAAAAAAGTCAAGGCTTTTGCACTAAACGCCCGCTATTTGCATTTTTAGTATGAAATTATTGGAAATTTATATAGTTTATGTATTAATGTGCTTTTTAAACAACATATCATCGTTTGCCAGATTATCGGGGATTGGGATAAGGATTTCGGTTATAAACATATCATTTTCTGTATGTGCATTGAAGTTTCCGCTATACTTTTTGCAGGCGTTTCTGATATTTGACATACCGATACCCTGATGCCCCTTTTTAGTGCTTCTGAATTGTTTCTTTACGTCCTGATTTACCTCGGCAAAGGTATTTTCGACGTATATGAAAACGAAATAGTTTCGCCTTGTAATTGAGAGTGATACATGACGTTTTTCTTCGGGAAGCTCTGCACAGGCTTCAAAAGCGTTGTCCAGCAGATTTGAGAAGATAGCCGTTATATCAAGGTTTGAGATGAAGTCCATCTGTGTGAATTCGGCATTGACCTTGAAATCAACCTTCATGTTGTCTGCGGCTTCTATCTTGTTGTTTATAACAACGGTAAGGATAGAATTGTCACATTCAAAGCGAGGCATGAGCTTGTTGAGCTCAGAGTTGAGCATATCTCTGTATTTTCCTGCCTCGTCAGCCTTATTTGCTGTTATGAGGCCTTCAAGAGAGGCAATATGTTTTCTTACATCGTGAATAACTCTTCTTGAAGCAATGTATTTTTCATTTAGCTTATTATATGCATTGAGCTGTAAAGTTGACTGCTGTGTTACAAGTTCAAGTTCTTTTTCCGTCTTGTATGCCTTTGAGATACGATTGATAAGATATGTAAGGTAAAGATCTAAAAGCAGGAAAATAAGAAGTATGAGAACTATTTCATATCTTGACTCAGATTCGGAAATAATGTCAATAAGGAATGTGAAAAGTAATATTTCACCGATAATAAGACCAAAGAACATTATTACCTCTTGTGTACGTATATTGTTTATGCCCTTTTCAGAGTTTATAGATACGAAGCATTTTGCAAGAGCAAGCATGATTATCCAGTCCATGAGAGCAGTTGCCGCATAAGAATATGGCTTTTCGGTTATTTTTTCTACAGGTACGTCAATTATAAATGCTATCATAAATGTTGTTATCATTTCAACTATCAGCATTATGACATAAATTATAGCATCATATATGAGAAAGCTTTTGCTTGAAGGCTTGAAGAATATTATGTTGAAAATTATAAGTGACAAGAATGAGAACGAGAAATTTAATATGGCTATTTCAAGGGTTTTGATGTATGTCATTATCAACGCGGCTAACAATATATATATTATACGGAAAGAAACATGATACTTTTTAGAAGGGTATATCTTTTCATAAAGAACGTTGGAGTACGTATAAAAGGCGATAAGAGTCGCCAATTGGATAAAGAATATCATAATTATATCAACCTTGCCTTATATAGTTTTTTATGAAACGGCTGAATTCGTTGTGGAAGTCCTTCAGCTTCTTCTGTGCCACAGGTACTTCAATGCCGTTAGTGGTATACAGTGTGAAGTTATTGAGCTTATCGATGTGTTCCATATTTACTATAAAGCTTTTATGCGGTGATACAAAGCTTTCCGAGTTGATAAGGCTGAAAATGTCAGAAAGGCTTCCTTTTATCTGATATTGCTCAGACTTTGTATATACGGTTATCCTGCGGTTGCCCGTATACTCGAAAACATAGATGTTCCTGAGGCTGAGCAGGAGAGGTCCGTCCTCGCCTTTGAGCTGTATAACGGTATCCTTTTCCGCATTTTCGGACAGATACCTTGTAAGATCGTCGAGAACTTTGGAGATACGCACCTCCTCAAAGGGTTTGACAACAAAATCAAACGGGTGTACAGCATAGCTTTGCAGAGCAAATTCCGAGTGATTTGTCACATAGACTATCCTTGCGCGTCGGTCGATCTGTCTGAACAGCTGAGCTGTTTTTAGACCGTCCATGCCGCCCATTTCGATATCGAGAAATACAAGATCGAAATTGAGCTTGCTTTCAAGCAGCTTTTCGCCGCATTTGAAGCTGTGTACCTCAAATTCAATGGCGTGAGAGGTGCTGTAGTGTGAAATAGCTGTCTTAATAGCCTGGATCATGTCATTGTCATCGTCACAGATTGCAATATTGATCATTTTTTCACTCCTTTTCTGTTGCTTATACGTCCTGCAATCAGCAGCACTGCTGTGATAAATACTGATAATGATACCGATAGCATGGGGGTGTACAGTCTGAATAATGCCAGTATTACAGCTATAGCTGTTTCCGCTGATGTTATTATCAGTGAACGTCTGCGGAATACCCTGCGTTCGATATCATCAAAGGGCTTTGTCGGAGCCTCGGTGGGAGCTATGAAAATAATTATCATTGCGCCCAGAAACAAAAGAGCTGCCGAAACATAAAGCCTTGCAGGACCTTGTAAGAGCTTTGATGCTGCGATAACTGCGGCAAGTATTATTACAGAGACAAGAAAGCAGCCCTTTCTTGAGCTTGAATGATAGCCTCCGCAGCAGCTTCGCATAGGTGTGTACAACACCAGAAATATTATCACGGCAATAAAACTTTTCAGTATCAGTGCCGTTATAAGCATAAATGCAGATGTTATAGTTTTCATTATGGTAAGCTCTAAACCATAACGAACTATTTCCGCATCTTCCTCCTTAGCGTATCCATTGCTCAGGAGTGTTTTCATTATCGCATCGAGAATTTTATTCATCATTAATATCCCTATGTTCCTTTTTTATAGTACCTACATATCTTGTTGCGATAAAATTACTAAATTATGTTCTTTCTGTTATCAGATTAATTATATATCAAAATATAATAAAAAGTCAAGTCGTCTGCGGCTGAAAATTGTTGACATATGGGAAATCTGCTGATATAATATAGTATATATATCTTATATATATTAGTGATGAATTTGATATAGGAGGTAAAAAACTATGAAAATCAAGGGGTTTATTTCAATTCTTGCCGCACTTGCAGTAATAACAGGTTCAGGGGCAAATCTACCTGTTGCTGTGGCTGCGGAGGTCGTTTCCGAGGCAGAAAGCACTGCGGAATATGATCTTGATGCCGTTTCAAAAAACGTTGAAAAGGACGGTGTATTATACGCACTCTATAACGGATATGCGGCTGTAGAGCTTGTTAACGACAATACTATCGAGGAATTCACAGTTCCCGAGACTATCAATAACGTTCCTGTTGTTGGTATAAAATGGGGGGCATTCAGGAACTGCTCAAAGATAAAGAAGCTTACTCTTACAAAGAACGTAAGCGTTATGGAATGGAGCGATGTTGCCGAGCAGACTATGGAGGAGATAGCTGTAACTGAGGATAACGAGGCATTTACAGTTGAAGACGGCATACTTTACAGCAAGGATATGAAAACTGTAGTCGCTTTTCCGCCTTCAAACAGTGCAGCAGAGATCAAGATAGCGGATAAGGCAGAAAAGATAGCTCCGTATGCTTTTATAGCTTGCCACAACCTTACTAAGATAGAGGTAAGCAATAACGTTAGAGAAATAGGCGCGGGTGCTTTTGCAGGCTGTATCAATCTGACCTCTGTAAATATCCCCGACGGCGTACAAAAGATAGAACAGGGTACATTTATTGGTACAAAGGCTCTGAAAGACCTCAAGATACCCGGCTCTGTTGAGAATATTTATTTTGAAGCCTTCAGGGATACAGGTGCTGTCGTTGTTGAGGACGGCATACATTACGTTGACAAATGGGCTGTAGGTGCAGATGATGATATAGACCGCGCTGATATCCGCATGGGTACAGTTGGTACTATAGAAGGACTTTTCAGCGGAAAAAACAAGCTTAAAGTAATAACTGTTCCTGCATCGGTTAGCCATGTGGGCAGATATCTTGCTTTTGGTATTTATATGCCTCTGGAGCTGGTCGTATTTAACTGTCCTGTTATCCCTGCTGGCTGTATAGGCTGCCCAACTGTAAAGGAAGTATGGATAAATGACCCTGACTGTAAGATAGAGGATCATGAAAAATCTATCCCTGCATACTGGAGAGAGCCTAAGGAAGATCCCGATAGCAAGACCGACATAGATGAAGAAAACGATTATACCGTAAAGCACACTCGCGTTGCTTCTGCAAATGTTGCGGCAAACTCTATTCAGAAGGCTATAAATACTTCACTGGTAGAGCTTGATGAGGATATTGACCAATCAAGTACGACAATAACAAAGATAGAACATTACATGGAGAAAGCCAAAAAAATAAACCAGAATACAGAGGATACTTCTGCAAGTGTAGAAGCTCAGCCTGTAGAAAAGGTATATTCCGCACCTATAAAGATAGGCAATCCTGCAAAGTATGACACTATTATCCGAGGACACAAAGGCTCTACAGCAGAGGAATACGCTCTTAAATACAAGAGGGTATTTGATCCCTTTGTACCTGCGGTTGCTGTTGTTGGACCTGATATCGTAGAGGATATGGATAACGGCGTTGATTACTGGATATATGGTGAAAACTTTGCAACTGCTCAGATAAGCTCGGGCAGAGTTACATATGGCAAAGAGGTGCCAAAGGAGATTACTATACCCGAAACTGTTAAGGGTGCTACTGTTAAAACAGTTAAAGTATTCCAGGGCAAATCGGATATAGTTCATATCCCTGCAACTGTGGAAAACTATGTCTGCCTCGTGGACGCAGCTGAGGACGGTATCGCTTATTACGATGTAGCTGAGGATAATCCGTATCTTACATCTGTTGACGGTATCATCTACAGCAAGGACATGACAAAGCTTATAAAAGTTCCGTCAAGATATGCTGGCAAGAAGATAGTTGTTCCCGATACTGTCAAGTCAATAGAGAATTTTGCTTTCTTCAGTCTTGATAATGTTGAGAGCATCGAGCTTCCGAATGATATCGAAGTAATAAGCAGATGTGCATTCAGCGGCTGTGATAAGCTCGTATCGGTAAATATGCCCGAAAAGCTCGGTATCATAAGCGATAATGCGTTCAATGGCTGTACTGCCCTTAAAAATGTTACTATTCCCGACAGTGTATATTATGTGGGCTATAATGCGTTCCATGATACTTCTCTCGTTGAATTTGAGAAGGGTCTCGGATATAAGGACGGCTGGCTTGTTGAGGTCGAGCACGGAAATGGCAAGTCCGAAGCATTAGTGAATATAAAGGAAGGCACTACAGGTGTTGCTGCAATTTATGCAAATACTGATATCACGCTCCCCAAGACTGTTACAAAGATGAGCTGGGGAATGATAGAGGGCAGCGACAGAGGTCTCAGGAGAGCCGATGTTTACTCTCATGTACTTGATTACGATGCTTTCGTCAACGCTTGGTTCTTAAAGGATATATATATCTACGACCCTGAATGTGAGATATGCGCAGGTGATCAGACCATGCGTGCAAAGCACTATGAATATGCCGATGAGCTGGTAGAATATCGTGAAGGTGGATATCATGAGCAGTATACAGATGCAAGAACACTTGCAAATGAGCTCAATGAGATAGAAAACAGCAGAGTATTGGAAGATACTGTTATCCACGGCTATGAGGGCTCTACAGCAGAGGCTTATGCTAAGATGTACGGTCTGAAGTTTGAGGCTATGGACGATACCAATGCGTATAAGAACGGCGACCTCAACGGTGACGGACAGTTCAACGTGGGCGACCTTGTTCTTATGAACAGATATATCCACGGTACTTATACATTCAACGAAAAGCAGTTCAAGTCCGCTGACCTTAACGGCGACGGAAATGCTGATGTCTTTGATGTGATAGAGTTCCGCAAGAGAATACTTGCAGACTGATATGATATTACAAAGCCACTTCCGATAGCGATGTCAGAAGTGGCTTTTTCCCGAAAATACGGCATTGCAACGTTGCTTAACGCAATTGTTAACGCCTGTTGACAGATTGTTAAGACTGATTGGTGGACTATTTCGGACGAAAATGCTAAACTGTATTCATCAGGAAAACCAAGGAGGCAGATCTTATGAACAGTATCGCATTGAGTCCGTTTGAAAACTATAACGAAAAGGAAGGAGAGATGATAATGGGATTTAACAATAAGCTGTATGAGCTTCGTAAGCAGAAGGGCTTCTCACAGGAGGAGCTTGCAAATCGTCTGAATGTTTCAAGACAGACCGTTTCAAAATGGGAATTGGGAGACTCCACTCCGGATATGGAAAAACTTATAGCCATCAGTGAACTTTTCGGCATCTCTATGGACGAGCTTGTGCTGGATAAAGCTCCCGAAAAAAATGAGGATAATAATTCCAAATCTGATATAGTAGGCGAGCTAAAGGAAAAGCTCCTTACCGACGGAAATAAGAAAAAAGCCAAAAAGGGAATGAAGATAGCGGCAATAGTATTCGGAGCTTTTCTGCTGGTGGATATTATCTCAATGATAATCTATTTCTGTGTGTACGGTATCCCGAAATAAGCAAACAGGGGGGCACATAACCGAGGTATCTATATAGCAGTTTTGTACCTTGTATTGAGGGAAACCCTTTTGAAAAAGGGTTCCTCTGACAGAGGCGGTCCCCTCTGTCACTGCGTGACATCTCCCCACACTGTGGGGAGTCACCCTCAAACTCCCTTTCTAAAACTTCTGGTTTTATTTTTTCTCAGATAGGGCTCGCTCTGTAAAATTACAGGGCTTTTTTATTTTCGGCGAGCCCTATCTGAGAAAAAATCAGCTAAAAAAGTCTTTGGAAAGGGGCTCGGGGAAGAACCTTTCCTCAGAAAGGTTTTCCCCGATAAAAAGTATAAATTACTATATTGGTATCGCGCTATGTGCGCCCCCTGAGTGTATTTCAGCCCTTTCCCAGCATGAATTTTTGGAGCAGGAGCAGGTCTGAGACTGTGGTTTCGCTGTCGGAGTTCAGATCCGAATTTGACAGACCAAGTCCGCTGAGCTCTGCCTGCTGTATAAGTGCCTTTCGTAAACGGAGGATATCGAATATATCCACTTCCCTATCGCCGTTTATATCCCCTGAAAGACCGTAAAAACTAAAGTTGTTCACGTTGAAAAGATAGCCGTCTCCGCCGCGGAATACGAGGTAAACGTCCTGTTCACCCGTACACTGTGAGGTGTCGCATTTAAGGTCAACATATTCGTCCCAGCCGTCAGTGGTCGGAACATCGCATTTTCCGATGATATCACCGTCAGCCGAGCCTACGTGTATCTCGATAGTGCCGCCCTCGGTAGCACTTGCTGCCCTTACCTTGAAGCCCTCTGCTCCGCTTTCAAAATCAAGCTTTCTGAAAACTATGTAAGAGCCGTCGGTAATATATCCGATAGCGGTATTGCCGCTGTCGTCCTTGCGTATCTCGCCGCGCATGAAGTTATAACTGCTACAGCCGTAGTTTTTGTAGGCTGTCTTCGGAGCAGGCGGCTTGCCGTTATTGCCCCATATCTCAAGCTCGTACATCCTTGCACCGCCGCTGGTGTCCTGAGTTGAGGTGCGCATTTCCAGACGCACGTATCTTGCGGATACACCTTTGGTATTTCTGCCGCAGGAGCTCTTGGTATTGCCGAATATCTCGGTTATATCTGTCCAGCTATCGCCGTCTGTGCTTGCTTTCAGTACGAAATCCCGTGGGTCGAAGGTGTTTTTCTCGCTGAGACCTGCGAATTTCGCGCTCCAGCGCTGTATATTGCACTCCTCCTCAAGGTCTACCTGTATCCATTCGCCGCCGATGCCGTCGTTGTGATACCACTTTGTGGAAGCATCGCCGTCTACAGCCATTTCGGGAGTTTCGCCGTTGTCGCTGCCCGAAGCAGTTACCTTTTTGCCGAGAGCGAGGTTTTGCAGTTCTTCGCCGTCAAACTGCAATTCGCCGTTGAGGCTGTACTCCTTGCCTGCCTCTGTTTCAAAGCTTACCATTGCGCCGCTGTATCTTACGGTACATACGCCGCCTGATTTCGAGAGTATAGTTGCGTTTTCAAGCTTGCCGTTCTTCCAGTTCATTGCGGTAACTTCAAAGTTTCCGCGAGCGCAGAGTCCGTTTGCGTGACCTGTTGACCACTGCTTCGGAAGTGCAGGAAGAAGGGTTATAACGTCGTTGTGGCTTTGCAGGAGCATTTCAGCAACGCCCGATGTAAAGCCGAAATTGCCGTCTATCTGGAATGGCGGATGTGCGTCCCAGAGGTTATCGTAGAGTCTGCCATAG
The DNA here is from genome assembly GCF_900143025.1 of Ruminococcus flavefaciens. Classification (GTDB taxonomy): domain Bacteria; phylum Bacillota; class Clostridia; order Oscillospirales; family Ruminococcaceae; genus Ruminococcus; species Ruminococcus flavefaciens_I. The sequence continues at coordinate 121,984 of NZ_FRCT01000001.1, forward strand.
TTGTTTACGGGGGTAACGAGGAGCTTTATAAGATTGTAAGCGTGTGCGCCGTCCTCAAGTCTTGCCCAGCAGTTGAGTTTCCATGCCTCAGACCAGCCTGTACCGTCATCGCCTCTTGCGTTGAGGGACGCTGCTGCGCCCTTTGCGGTAGTTGGATTGTCCTCGGGAGTTATCTCAAATCCGGGGTAAAGTGCGTACATATGAGAGATATGACGGTGCTTTTCGTTCTTGTTGTCCCAGTCCTGCGCCCATTCCTGTATCTGTCCCCATTTGCCTATAGTTTCGGGGCGGATAAGTGTGAGCTTGGAGTTGAGCTGTTCCCTTAATTCGGAGTCGCAGCCCAGTATCTCTGAGGCTTCCGAAACGTCCTTGAAAAGCTCGCGGGCGATGCCGTTGTCCATAGTTACGCTGTGGTCAACGCTTGCGTTGGGGTAAGCAGGGAGATTTATCTCTGGAGATGTGCTCGGGCTTATGACCATATATTCCTGACCGTTTATTTTGGCAGGTATCATGAGCTTGTTGAGGAACTGAGCACTGCCCTTGATAACGGGGTAGATGTCGCTGAGATAGTCCTTGTCCTGAGTGAAGCGGTAAGCGTCGTAGAGCATATTTGATACCCATGCGCCGCCTGTCGGCCACTGTCCCCATGCACCGTCGATAGGACCTGTTCTGTTCCAGAGGTCGGTGTTATGGTGGAGCACCCAGCCCTCTGTTATGCCGTAATTCACCTTTGCGGTCTCGTTTCCTGCTTCGGCAAGTCCCTTGGCTTTTTCTGCGAAGGGGACGAAACATTCCGCAAGATTAGTGGTGAATGCAGGCCAGTAATTCATTTCGTAATTTATATTTGTCGTATATTTGCAGCCCCATGCGGGAGCTGAGTATTTATTCCATATGCCCTGTAAATTCATAGGCTGAGCGTCACGGGAGGCACTTATCATCATGTACCTTCCGTACTGGAAGAGGGTCTCAACCATTTTCGGGTCGTCTGAGCGTCCGAACTGCGCTACACGCTGAGGTGTAGTCATTTGCTTTACTGCATCGGTATCGCCGCCGAGCTCGATGTCAACGCGCTTGAAAAGCTCCTGATAGTCCTGTACGTGGTTCTGATAGAGGGTATCATAGGACTTTGACTCTGCATTTGCTATGTCGGCTTTTGCGTTGCCCTTTTCATCGCCGTTGCAGGTCTTGAAGTCCACATAGTTTGTACGTACAGAGGTTATGATGATCGCGGAGTCTGCGCCCGAAACAGACACCTTTCCGTTGCCTGCGCTCATGCTTCCGCCGTCGGGTATCACCTTGCTGCGCGTGGAGAAGTATACAGCGCCTCTTGTCCAGAGGTCATCGTCGCCGTGACCGTTGGCAACGATGGTGTCATTGCCCTCGGTAACGCCCTTGCCGTTGAGCACGCCGTCATAGCCTGCCGAGAAGGATACAGAGCCCTTGCTGTCGCAGGTTATGCGTGTTACCATTACCTGATCGGGGTAGCTTACGAAGGTCTCGCGGGTGTATTTCTTGCCGTTGAAGGTGTATGAGCACCTTGCAACAGCGTCGTTCATATCAAGCTCGCGTGAATAGTCCGACACCTTATCGTGTCCGAAATTCAGCTTCAGTTCGCCTACCTTCTGGTATTTAGCCTCGCCTCCGCCTATCATCTGGCGGGCTACTATTGAGTTTGCATCATTGTATTTTCCGCTTTTGATAAGGTTCTGGACCTCGGAAAGATGCGATGCTGCGCCCTCCTTGTTGTTGCTTCCCGGACCTGCGCTCCAGACCGTACATTCATTCAGGTCGAATATCTCATCGGGATAATTGCCGTAAGCCATTGCTCCGATGCGTCCGTTTCCGAGAGGGAGAGCCTTGTAGAATGACTCGTCGTTGTTGAATGCGTTGTCGGTGCTCACATATCCTGCCATACTGTCATAGCGAAGCACAAGGTCATCATCGTGACCGTTGGCGGCTTCTGCCGTGAGAGGCGGGCTTTTCAGCGATTGTATGGGCAGACTGTCGGCGAGGATCGGCAGAGCCATACAGGCTGAAACCAGGACGGATATGATCTTCTTGTTTTTCTTGGATTTCATACGATCCCAACTCCTTTATTAAATTTTTAATAATTCCTTCTATATTTTGCACAGTTATAAAGCTGCGCTATATCTATTTTTATTAAATTTTATCACGCGGCGCTTGCGGTGTCAATGAGAAACGCTGAAATTCTACGTAATATCCACAATTATAGTGCTTATTTTGCGAAAAGTAAATAAAAAACGTCATTAAATTATCTGTATAAATCAAACAAAAGAAAAGTATAAGTGTTGGCTCAAAATGTAAAATATATGAAGAAAAGCTCCCTTGCATTGCAAGAGAGCTTTTGGGTGTTGTGTATTATTTTTTGAGGTACTTATGATAATAGCGTCTGCCTGTGTAGTATATGAGCTGTACGAAGTCCTTGCCGAAGAAAATGAAAAAATTCACCAGCGAAAGGATTATGAACATACGTATGTAATAGCCGCCGTTGATGTATTTGTATACCAGTACCGCCGCATCTATGACACCTATCCACTTGGCTTTTATGGGAAGCACGAAGAATGCGAACAGATCCTCATCAGGGAAGAGCACAGCAAATGCAAGGAATACGCCAAGATTAAGGAACTGATTGGTGGAATAGCCTGTTATTAAGCCTGCTATTATACAGCTTATCACTCCTGTGAAGTAATAGACGTTGAATTTGAAGCTTCCCCATTTTTCTTCAAGCCTTACACCCATATACCAGTAGAAAAACAGCATGAGCAGTAAAAGCAGTATTCTGTTATCGGGGGGCATGAAAAGGAATGTTATGACTCGCCATACCTGTCCTGCAAATATCTTTGCGCGGTCAAAATATATCATATCGTACAGGAATATTTTGTTGTCGGGATTGGTGGTCAGCACCATGTTGGCTATGAAAAATACACCCATACCCGTTACGATATAAAGCATAAGGTTTTGTATGGCAAATTTTCCGCATTTCCGTTCAAGCTTAGTTAGAAGCTGATTGAGCATTGACATTCCTCATTTCTTAGTAAGATGCAGTATTAGTATATCACGCCCATAGGTTCTCTGTCAAGCTGAAAACTGTCATTTATCCCCACCTGCATTGAGGAGATGCGAGCGAAGCTGACAGAGGTCGAATACATCTACAACGCCGTCGCTGTTTTCGTCAGCGTTTTCAAGATATACTGTCCTGCCGCTTCCCATGAGCCATTTCTGTAGGGCAAGCAGGTCGGATACGTTTATTTCTCCGTCGTAATTGATATCGCCGAGGCTTGAACGGTCGTTCTTCCATAGTGAGCTTAGCCAGTTTGTCCGCTTTTCTATGAATTGGCGGACTATATCTACCGATTCAAGGTAGGTAGCACCGCTTGACGAACCGAATACACAGTATTTAGCGCCGCCGTAGGTGTGCCAGAGCATATTGTTCATTTCCGCAGACGCGCTTAGCTCCTTGCCCATTTCCGTAAGGTAGGGCGAGTCGCCGCCTGTAAGCTTTTTAAGGAATGGCTCGAAGTCCTTGAAGTAGATATCGGCTGTTCTGCAATGGAAGTCCTTGCATTTGTACAGCTGTCCCAGCCAGCTTATGCCTGCCGCAGGTCTGCCGCTTTCGGGGATAGTCAGCTTAGAGCCGTGTATAGGGAAGTATGCGGCAAAAAGATTGTTGTAGAGCGATGACCAGCCTGTATTGCCGTCGGAATTTGTCCTTGAAGTGATGAAATTGTTATAGCTAAGGTCGAAATCCCACATAGGCGAGAAATGGAGCTTGCCGTCGCCTTTCAGGTCGGAGTCCTTCCAGAAATAGAAGCTGTTGTAGGTAGCGTCTATATTCATGGATATTTCCTGCACAAGATAGGCTCTTGCAACGGAATCAAGGTCGATATATTCGGTGTAGTGTTTGCCCTTGCTGTTATAGCCTGTATCGGAGTATATCGCGTCCTCCATGTCCTGAACAAAGCCGCGGATATATTCTGCCTGTGCTTTTGAAGCGTATTCTGGACCCTCAATGGATACGCACTGTCCTCTTGAGGTAGTAAAGCCGCTGGTAGCCTTCAAGCCGTATCTGTTCCACTGTACAAGCTGGAGCAGATAGCCGCCTGTGATATCCTCGGGATCGTTTGGAATATCAAAGTATTTATAGCTGTTTTCCATGTATTCATCAGCTTTTTCTGCGCCGACTATCCTGCGTTCATAGGAACTAAGCTCCTGTTCGTTGACCTTTTCGGTCTCTTCTTCAAGATCGGTGATATTTACGCGGTTTTTCTGCACCTGTACCTTCTCGCAGAGCTGGTAGGTACCGCTGTATTCGCCGTCGGTGTAAAGGTCTGCGAATACTGTATCCATTGTACATTCCATGCCTGCGGCTTTGCACATTTCCTCTGTGAGCTTGTTGCGGAGCATGGAGTGGTCAAGGTAATTGGAAAGTAACACCCATTTCTTAGCCTTTCCCATGCCGAACAGGTCGGCTTTCTTCGGGAGCTTTATATTGTAGGGCTTTTTCTTGCTGTAATCCCATGAGGAATTGCCGTGAGATGATACCTTTTTTATCTCTCCTTCGTATACGATGTTTCCCTCTGCGTCAAGCATCAGGGAATATGCCGGAAAATCAATGAACCTGTTGGCAAACAGCTTTGAAAATCCGCAGAAGCCGTTTGTGTCTATGTAGATGCTTCCGCGGTCGGACTGCATTATTTTTAGTTTTCCGCAGTCTGTGCCCTTTGCTGTTTTTATCTGAAATTCGTCCTTTCTGGAAAGAATATCCGTATACTCTCCCGATACGAGCTCTTCATCGTCAAGATATATCGTGCCTTCATCGCTGTTGTAGTCTATGATGAGCTTTGTCCTGTCGGCAGTTGCAGGCAGGAAGATATAGTGGCAGTCCTCCCATTTGCTGTATGACCAGTTTGTGCGGTCAAACAATGAGTCGGTCTGTGGAGAAAGGTCTGATACTATAAATGAGGATATGGGCAGTTCCTTGTATATGAGGTTCTCCTCTTCCTCAGCCTCTGCTGTTATGTTGATTTGAGTGTCTATTATGTCGATATCACGCGAAAAAGACAGGTCGCCTGCGGCGAATGCCTGCGAAATGCTTGTACTAAGGCAGACTCCTGCAATGAGAGACGAAATTGCCGAGCTTAAAACAGTTTTTATATTCATTATAAACGCCCCCCTGAAAGTATTCTCTATATATTAGTCGTTTAAAAAGCCGAAAAATCTCACCCTTTTTGAAACTTTTTTTAGTACATGGAATGATTTCAGACCATTTCTCCTTTTTCTATTCGCTCTGCAAGGTCGTTAAGGTATACCCAGCGATCCATTTTTTCGGAAAGCTCGGCTTCGAGCCTGTCCTTTTCGTCGGAAAGCTCCTGCAATTTTACGTAATCTGAGGTATTCTTCGCAATTTCTTTTTCTGTGTCTGCGATAGCCTGTTCAAGCTTTGCGATATCGTCGTCGATAGTCTCGTATTCGCGCTGTTCCTTGAATGAGAAGCGGAGCTTCGTCTTACCTGTGAAGGTACGCTCCTTTTTCTCGCCCTTTTTCTTCGGCTTTGAGTCTGAGACGGTATCGCTTTGCAGTGCCTTTTCTGCGTAGTCGCTGTAATTTCCGTTATATCTTGTACACTGACCGTCCTTGAATTCCAGTATCTCGGTCGCCATTTTGTCGAGGAAGTATCTGTCGTGAGAAACTGCGATAACTGCACCGCTGAAGCTTTCGAGGTAGTCCTCGAGTATGGTTAGGGTTGTTATGTCAAGGTCGTTGGTGGGCTCGTCAAGGAGCAGTATATTGGGCGCGGTCATAAGTATTTTCAGCAGATACAGCCTTTTTCTCTCGCCGCCCGAAAGCTTTTCTATCCTGTTCCATTGAAGCTCGGGGGTGAACAGGAAGCGTTCAAGCATCTGTGCTGCTGTGACCGTGCCATCGGGAGTCTGTACTCTGTCGGCTGTTTCACGTATGTATTCGATAACGCGCAGCGACTCGTCCATAGACTCACATTCCTGTGAGAAATAGCCGATATTTACGGTATCTCCCAGAACTATGCTTCCGCTGTCGGGAGCTGTCTCGCCCATTATCATTTTCAGGAAGGTGCTCTTTCCTGCACCGTTATGTCCTACGATGCCTATTCGCGCATCGCGGGAGATGATATATGAAAAATCCGTTATAAGCGGCTTGCCGTCTATGGATTTGCTGATATTTTCTATTTCTATAGTCTTTTTGCCAAGTCGTGAGGATACGGACTGGAGCTTCAGTTTTTCGGCTTCAACGGGTATTTCCCTGTTTTTCAGCGCTTCAAAGCGTTCTATCCTGTCCTTGGACTTTGTGCCTCTTGCTCTTGCACCGCGGCTTATCCATTCAAGCTCCCGTCTGTACAGGGATTTGTTCTTGCGCTCGGCAGCTTCTGCGTCGGCTTCGCGCTGAGCCTTTACAAGGAGATATTCACTGTAGTTGCCGTTGCAGGTGTAGAGCTTTCCTTTGTCTATTTCGGCTATGCTGCGGCATATCTTATTGAGAAAGTATCGGTCATGGGTGACCATCACTATAGCTCCGCGGTATTTCAGAAGCAGGTCTTCAAGCATCTGTGCGGTCTCGTTGTCTATGTGGTTTGTAGGCTCGTCAAGGAGCAGTACGTCGCTTGGCTGTATAAGGGCTGCGGCAATGCCTGCACGGCGTTTTTCGCCGCCTGAGAGCGTGCTTATGTCCCTTTCACAGTCGGAAAGTCCAAGCTTGTCCAGTATGGATTTTGCCTCGTATTCCTTTGAGGAGCGCAGGTCATCGGGAAGATGTGAGAGCACCTGCTGCAATATGCTCCCGTGGGCGTCAAACTGCGGTATCTGCGGCAGATAGGAAAGACGTATGCCGTTTGTCCTGATGACTTCGCCGCTGTCAGATTCCTCTGCACCTGCAAGTATCCTCAGCATAGTGGACTTGCCTGTACCGTTTATGCCGATAATGCCTACCTTGTCGCCTTCGTTCAGAAAGAAAGATATGTCATCGAGCACCTTTCTCTCCATGTAGGTCTTTGATATATTCTGAGCTGTTAAAAGTATCACTGGCTTTGCTCCTTAGCTTTTTAAATGTTGATATAATTATAACATAACAAAAAGTCGAAATCAATAACATTGCATTTATACAAAATGTCATAAAGTTGTTGTTGTTTAAAATGGGGGTGAAATTGGTATAAGAATTTACCATATTTTGCAAATTTATCTTATACATTCCGCCAAATAATCTGCAAACATATTGACATTGGTGGACATTGTGAGTACAATAAAAATACAAGGATATGATCGGCTTCTTTTATACAGAAGCTAAAAAAGGATATTAAAATTTAAAATACCAAGGGGGTAATATTATGAAAAAAACAATGGCGGCTATCCTCTCTGCTGCAATGTTGGGTTCTCTTGTTTCCTGCGGAAATACAAAAGGAGGAGAAAAGGAGTCAGAGAAAAATTCAAAAAATACTGCCAAGACCATAGGTATTGCCATGCCTGCACAGGAGCTTGAACGCTGGAACAGCGACGGCGAATTCCTTAAAGAACAGTTTGAGTCGGCAGGTTATAAGGTAGAACTTAAATTTTCTAACAATGATGCAACAAAGCAGAATAACGACATCATCGGTATGATAGATGACGGCGTTGACCTCCTTCTTATTGCGGCTGTTGACGGCAGCAGACTTTCAAAGACCCTTGATGCGGCTAAGGATAAAAATATTCCTGTTATTGCTTATGACCGTCTTATTATGGATACGAATTCCATTACGTATTATATCTCGTTCGATAATAAAGGCGTAGGAGAGATGCAGGGCGAGTATGTAAAGAATGCACTTAATCTCTCTTCTTCATCATCAGGACCTTATAATATCGAATTCATCGGAGGCGATTCGGCTGATAATAATGCGGAACTATTCTTTAAGGGTGCATATGAAGTGCTTGAAGAATATATCGAAAGCGGCAAACTGAATGTTCTTTCAGGTAAGAAGACGTTTGAAATGGTCGCAACTCCAAGCTGGTCTACCGAAAATGCCGAGAAGAATATGAAAAAAGTTCTCGATATGCAGTATTCAAGCGGCAATCAGCTCGATGCGGTCGTATGCGCTAACGATTCAACAGCTCTCGGCGTAGTTCAGGCTATTGATTCCAACTATAAAGGTACTAATGTTCCTATTGTAACAGGTCAGGACGGTGATATTGCCAACCTTCAGAAGATCGTTGACGGTTCACAGGCAATGACTGTTTATAAAAACGTTAAAGATGAGGCAAACGTTGCATTTCAGGTCTGCAAAACTCTCCTTGACGGCGGAATCCCTGCCGCAGATTTCGTAAAGAGCCTGCCTGTTGAGGTCAGATACGATTCTGAGGCTTATAATAACCGCGTTAAGTATGTACAGTCGTACCTGCTTGCTCCGCAGCTGATTGATAAGGATAATCTCCAGCTTCTGGTAAATGCGGGACTTTATAAGTGGGACAGCAATAATAAGTACCTTGAAAACGCAAAATGATCACAGTATAAAAATTATATCAGGCATCTTCGCATATCTTTGCGGAAATGCCTGATTTTTATGCGAGAAATCGATCCCGACGGGTCAACGGCATTACTTTTTTACTTTTCTTAATGTTGCTCTTGACTTTTTTATGCTGATATTATATAATTATATTGTTGCGATAATTATTTGAGGCCGCAGCATGGTTGGTAGTGCAGTTCATTCATAGTGAGCAGGTCTCCTTCTAAAATTTAATAGTTGCTTGTGTAGCACAGTTGGTAGTGCAGCTCATTCGTAATGAGCAGGTCGCAGGTTCGAGTCCCGTCACAAGCTCCAATAAAACATCGAAAAATAGACGATTCCTCATATGAGGAATCGTCTGTTTTTTTAACTGAATAACGAGGTGTCATAAAACTGTCATAGGTCAAGAAAATACAAATCATTATGTATACTAAAATGAAACGTAACCGTCAACCATTTCCAGCCCTGTCCAAAAGAGATAAAACGAGGTATAATCTTAATGATAGTCAAATATAACAAATTGATTTTCAAGGTGGAGACTACATATAATGATCTAAAAATTATAATAGCTGATCTGTATCGGATATTTCACAGCAAATCTTTCTACATATCATTTTTTGTATGCATACTCATTGTATTGGTAACAGATATTATTGGATTTGAATTTATAATATTCAGCAGAGCGGAATATCCTCCTGTTCTGAATATTGATGGCGGTGCTTACAGAGTATATTTTTTCCTTTCAACAGCCATTAATTATCTCTTTTTATTGATACCTTTCTATATTATTCTGTACTGCAAAGATTTTTCAAACAAAATAATATACAATCATATTTCTAACGGAATAAAAAAGACAGATTATTACATCAGTAATAAAAAACTCCGAAGTAGTATCTCTTATATTATACACTACTTTGGAGTTTTACACAAATTTTAGGATAGACTCAAGAACTTATTGATTTTACTATTTATGATTCCAGAATTGTATATTTTTCAGCCCTCAGAGATTTCTCCGAGGGCATTTTCTGAATTATTAAAACCCGTTATGCTTGGAATAACCGTCGTTTTCGATTTCTCTGATTATATCTGCGGCTGTTCTGAACTCTTCAGCTTCATCATCAAACTTGTAGTTTGTCAATTCGTATGAATAAGTTTTATTTCCGTCGTTGTCGTATAAATTATAGGAAAGTGTCATACCTGTTTCAGCGTCAACTTTCATGGTATAAGGAAGCTCACGATAAACTCCCTCATAATTGTTAGCGCCTTTCTGTAAACCGCTTATTGATAATATCTTCCTGCCGTTTTCTGTTATTTCGCCTGTTATGTCCCAATTTTCGGGAGCATAAACGTCTATATTATTACTTCTGCCCCAAGGTAAGACCATTACCTTATCTGTATTTTCATCTTTTACATAATAATATTTGTCCGGAGTTTCAAGGAATTTATATCCACCGTTTGAAAAATCTGTTTCTGCCAATAATTCTTCAGCATTATAGTACCAATTGTCCATTATTGCTATGAGAGACCTACCGATCAACTTTTCATTTTCATATCGCTCAACTGTTGCTGAAGCTGTCAGATTTATCTCGTCAAGATAAACTTTTCCGATACAAGTTTCAGGCTCTGAATGGAATTCACGGCGATCGTTTATGAGGACAGTATAATCTGCAGAGAACTTATCAAAATAATTCGCGAAGCTATTATTAACCTTAACCTTTTCAATAAGTTCTTCCTTAGTTATGCTGAATTTATTCTCAGGCTGATTTTCACCATTTGATGCTGTGCCAGCTCCTATAACAGTTGTTGATGTGTTTGTAATACCTGTGGTAACCTCATTCAATACAGGCTCAGGGATATTTGTTTTTCCGTTCTTTTGGAACAGATATGCTCCTCCACCGATTGAACCTACTAATAATACTGCTGCTGCAGCTATGCTTGCTATTTTTGTCATAATAATTCTCCTCTCATACTTTTCAACGCCGCTTACACTGTCGGCATATTCGGTTTGCTCGATATTTGCTCTGCGCTGTGCCTTGGCAAATATCGCTTTCTTCTTAGCTTCCTCCGCTATAAGCTTTTCAACGGATGCCCTATTTGCACGCTGTAATTTTTAGATCAGATCTGTTCTTCACCTATAGTAACGCATTGCGTTTACCATGTGTAACAAATTTTTGAAAATTTTTCAATAAATTTTTTTCTGCACCGGTATTTTGTATTTATTTCTGTAGTAATCGAATAACAAAGGGAAAAGTGTTTGACAGTAGTATGTATTTCGTTATTACAGAAACAGGGACATTGGTATTTGATCCCCATACAATTTCTGACGATAAAGACGCAACTGATACCGAAAAAGAGAAATATAACAACTGCCCGGATTTTAATCAAGTTTGGGCAGCCTTTTTTATATTCGGCATTTTTACTTTATTATGACCGCTGATAATAGCAATTGTGTTAGAATATACAAACTTTATAATTCCCATTGATACTGCTGTTTGTGAATGATATAATATTATAGTTAGTTTGCTCTAACTGAATAAATCATTATAGCAGGCTCCTTTCAGGGTTTTAAATGATAAGGTGCGAATATCCCGTATATAAAAGCCTGCGTCGTCAATAATGTGTTTATCACATTAAATATATCAAGACAGGAGAACACTATGGGCTATTTAGAAATCGAAAAAGTCGTTGGACGCGAAATACTTGACTCCCGTGGAAATCCTACTGTCGAAGCTGAGATAACTCTCGCTGACGGCACAGTTGCAAGAGGAACTGCTCCCAGCGGTGCTTCAACAGGCGAATTTGAAGCTCTTGAACTTCGTGACGGCGGTAATCGTTATCTTGGAAAAGGCGTAACAAAAGCAGTCACAAATATCAACACTGTTATCGCTGAAACTATTACGGGCATGGACGCTTCTGACATTTACGCTATTGATGCAGCTATGATAAAGGTTGACGGTACAAAGGATAAGTCAAAGCTTGGCGCAAACGCAATCCTTGCTGTTTCGATTGCTTGTGCGAGAGCAGCAGCTACTTCCCTTGACATTCCGCTTTATCGTTTTCTCGGCGGCATTCACGGAACAAAGCTCCCTGTGCCGATGATGAATATTCTCAACGGAGGAGCACATGCTGACAGCGCTGTTGATACTCAGGAATTCATGATAATGCCTGTTGGTGCTCCTTCATTCAAGGATGCACTCCGCTGGTGTGCTGAGGTATTCCATACACTGAAAAAGCTCATCAAGGATATGGGCGACGTTACAGCAGTCGGCGACGAAGGCGGTTTTGCTCCAAATAAGCTCACATCTGATGAAGAAGCTATCGAGAAGATTCTCGAAGCTATAAAGGCAGCAGGTTTTGAGCCCGGCAAGGACTTTATGATAGCTATGGACGCTGCTTCATCTGAATGGAAGAGCGAAAAGGGCAAGGGCTTCTACAAGCAGCCAAAGAGCGGCAAGGAATTCACTTCCGACGAGCTTATCGCTCACTGGGAGGCTCTTGTTGACAAGTACCCAATAATCTCTATCGAGGACGGTCTCGACGAGGAGGACTGGGAAGGCTGGCAGAAGATGACTGCTAAGATCGGTCACAAGGTACAGCTCGTCGGCGACGACCTTTTCGTTACAAATACTGAGCGTCTTGCAAAGGGCATCTCACTGGGCGCAGGCAACTCTATACTCATCAAGCTCAATCAGATAGGCTCTGTCTCCGAGACTCTCGAAGCAATAAAAATGGCTCACAAGGCAGGATACACAGCTATTTCCTCACACCGCTCGGGTGAGACTGCGGACACTACCATAGCTGATCTTGCAGTTGCACTTAACACCTGCCAGATTAAGACAGGTGCCCCCTCACGTTCAGAGCGTGTGGCTAATGTACGAACATTTTCTTCACTTCTCTTTCCTTTAGCTTGACTTTAGTATACCACAGGATTTGGAAATAATCATATAAAAAAGTATGCGCACACTCGTTTGTTACTTGAAAAGGACATATTTTTCTGATAATATATAAATAAAGAAAGGAGTGTGTATCAAATGGCTGGATTTTCGGAGCTTATAAAGAATTTCGATAAAACAAGAGAATATGTTCGGGATTTCTTCGTTTACGGCTGCAAGGTCAGAAGTGATTTTGACAAAAAGAGTGTCCGTACCTATGATGACGAGAAGCGTCGTGTTGAAAGCTGGATGCAGGACTATATGCGCTATGACGATTCTGTCAAAGGTCGTCATGTTTCTATTTCTGTTGACAGCGGACATATTTCCGAAAATCCGCTGTATAACGCATATTGCTCCAAAAGCTTTACCGATAACGATATAAAGCTGCATTTCTTTCTTATAGATATATTGCAGGATGGGAAAAGCCGTACCCTCAGAGAGCTGACCGATACTCTTAATAACGAATACGAGCAGCTGTTTGATGATCAGACAGTCCGTAACAAGCTAAAGGAATATACCGATGAGGGTATAGTTATAGCTGAAAAGCAGGGCAAGACCATGTATTATTCATTTACTGAGTCCCGAGCAGATGAATATATAAAAAGGTACAAGGGACTTGATGATGCTTTGAAGTTCTTTTCGGAAGCTCCTGATTTCGGAGTTATTGGCAACAGTATAATGAAAGCAGTCGGTATCAGGAATGACCTGTTCCATATAAAGCATAATTATTTGATACACTCTCTTGAGGACATACTCATACCCGATATACTTGTGGCTATTGACGATGAACATATTCAGTGAGATATATGGTACATATTTCCGTATAGCTGCGAGGCTTCTTGAAAATGAGGTCACTGACGAAAAGACTGTCCACGAGACCGTACTGCGTGAGGGCTTCCGTGATTCTGTGCTGTTCATGCCGCAGAAGCTCATACCCAGCGGAGAGGACTGGGGACTTTTTAGGTGGGGCAACAATAATATGCTCAGGCGAATAACAAAAAAAGTACCTGTAAAGGTGCTGACAAAGTTGCAAAAAATGTGGCTGAAAGCAAAACTCTCCGACCCGAGGATAAGGCTTTTTCTTGAGGACGATGTTATAGAGAACTTAAAGGAGGAGCTTGCCGATGTAAAGCCGCTGTACCGCCATGAGCATTTCAGGCTCACGGACAGACATGCAGACCACGACGACTATTCCGACGAGAAATATATTGCTAATTTCCGTGCGGCTCTTGACGCTGTAAAGAAGCGCAAGATAGTTGATATATCTTTCATGTCGGGACACGGAAAGCGTGTGAGCGGCAGATTCGTTCTTCTGAAAATAGAGTTTTCGCCCAAGAACGGAAAGTTCCGTGCTTACTGCTACAGGCTCAGTAATGATAAGATAAAGAACAGCGGCCTTATAAATATCGGAAGGATAGATACGATAACCGATACGGAGCGTATATTCCGTACTCCTGTATCTATGGACGATTATTTCAGCAGCCGCAAGTGCAGTGCTCCTGCGGTCATAAGAGTGACTAACGAAAGGAACGGCGTTGAGCGCTTTATGTTGGAATTTGCTCCTTAGAAAAGCAATAAATGATTTGACATTTGTCATAATATGGTTTAAAATAAAAATATAGCTAAAAAGCTATAATTTTTTAGTAAAGGAAGTAAAACAAATGAAAAACACAATCAAAAAAATCACAGCAATCGCAATGGCATTTACTCTGCTTGGAACTGGTACAGCTATTTCAAAGTCAGTAAACCCACAGTCATCAAGCACACTTGTTGCAAATGCTGCTGATTATTGCCCGTCACATAATGGTACATATACGTACGATAGCTATGATTACGTCGGTATAGTGGAGCGAAATGGAAAGCATTATATTGAATATAATAGGTTTAAAGCTACAAAGTGCGCGGTATGTGGCAAATTACTCAAAAGGGTATATGTTGGCAAAGCGTATTCACAAGAGTTAGTTAGATGGTAATGAAAAAAAGCTCTCCTGTTGGAGAGCTTTTAATTTTGCTATGAAAACTATCGGCTTAGTCTTAATGACATTAGCCGCACGGTGACCCTTTATGATTGATCAGCTATTACCTGTACTTCAGTTCAGGGTGTTTAGCGTAGTATTCGTTTTTGTCAATATACATCTGTTCATCAGCCGATCTCATTGCCATATGAGAAGCATACTGTGCGAGATCTTGAAACTGGACAGTATACCGTTGAGCTCTGGTACGATGAACAGGATGAAACAGAGTTGCTTATAATGCTGCTAAGCTTCGGACCTGTTATAGAGATACTCGGTCCTGACAATCTGCGCTCACAGGCTAAGGAACGTCTTGAAAAGCAGTATAGGCTTCTTTATGAATAATCCCCGAGCCGAAGCTCGGGGATCTTTCATTTAGGGGGGGGAGTCGGTTACGTTTATAATATGATTAGTCGTTTGTCATGATAGAAGTATCATTCAGGTAACGGAAACAAGATTGATTTTGATATCTGAGAAGGTAAAGTATGATACTTGGGGACACCAATGGTTAATGTGACTTGTTATAGGACCAAAATCATCACCTTCAAGTTTATTGATGCATAAATTGTTAATGATTATTTTATCATTGTCCCATACAGTAATATATTCTTTATTCGATTTATCAATTCGTATAGTAAAGTTATGTTCATCCAAAACATCACCAATATTATAATTCGTTTGGCCTAACTTTGTATATTGAGGATTGAAATTATTTCTGTTGTGTTCTTCCATATTACTAATATAAGTTGAATCCAATCCAATCACATTTTTATAATTACCATCACTCATTTTAGAAATATCAACATTATTAAGGAAACACAGCTTTAATCCTTCTTTTGTGACCAACAGACAATGTGCCGTGATTTTACCTGTCTTTGAGCCTATCTTTTTTCCATTTTCATCTATTACATCTTCATTTGAAAGGCTTACATCGAACAGGAAACCGCCGCCTTCCATGGTATGCCAGTCAGCTTTGTCTCTTTTCAAAGAAAATGATATATTCTTTTGTTTGGAATGAATAATTGAGCTTTCATTTTCGTTCTCATTTGTTACTAAAAAGTCTTTAATCGGATCTTCTGTATAACCAATCATTTTTATTTCCGAATCAGAAATATTAATGTGTTTTGCCAATGTTGCTCCTATTTTTTGATCATAATTATAATGATCATAATGTACCCAATCGAAATTTGTCGATCCTGTTCCAAAATATATCGTTTTGTAAGTGGTTTTATATGAAATTATAGTTACTTTCGTATATATAACCTGACCATCGGGAGATTTCACTCTTACATCGTAAGTTCCGGCATCTAAATCGTCAAATAAGGCAATTCCAGCTTCATTGGTATTTAACTGTTTTATAATATTATCACTTTTTACAATACTTACAAGGCCGTTTTTCAGTGGCTGATTATGGTCGAGAACCTGTATCTGTACTGAGCCTTTCTGTTCTATAATATTTACTTCATCAAAAGCATGACCAATATTGTTTATTATGGTTTCAGAATATTTAAGGTTTCTAGCTGTTTGAATAATTATTCCTCTGATGCCTTTAAAATCTGTATGATCCTTTATTTTACCTAACGAATAATAAAACAGTTTCCATACAGTTTCCATATCAATTCCATATTTAGTATTCATCAAATATGCTGCATGAGATATAACAGTTGAGTTTTTATGTTCTTCAGAAAAACTTGGATCAAAATAGCTGTCATTCATAGCACATGGATTACCTGTTTTATTTGGTTCTGCGATATTCCTGTTAGGCCTTCTCCTTTCAATCCATTTGCCCTCTACGCATGAGCCAAAGATGTCGGCATATGCTTCATTAATAGTTTTGTTTATATTTGATGTCGTAGCATAATTAAAATCTTTGATTCCACATTTATGTTTGAATACTGCATGACCAAATTCATGACCTACCAAAGCTAAACTATAACCTGCAGTTTTCTTGTCATCATATCCATTAGCTCGTATGGTAAATGTAATATATTCATAACAATATTCTTCATCGAAACTTGCAAAATAATCATTATAGGTGAATGTACCGTTTGCAACGATATCATCTATTTCACTGGCAGATAAAGTTGATAATTCGCTAGTATCTACTTGATTGCGCGTATCCTTATCATTTATAAAAACAGGAACTGGTTTTCCACATCCATCTATTCCTGAATAATAGTGACTATTATACCACTCATATGCTGAAACTGCATTTTCGTATGTTGCCTTTGCATCTGCGTATGTTAACTTTGCATCAGGATCATTAGGATTAACAGGATCAGGAGTACTGTCAGAAAAATAAGAATATGAATCAAAGCCTGTTTCTTTAATAATATCAGGAATATCGGTTCCTTTAACTTCTGAATCGTTCCAATCATATAAGGCGACTTTATCATGGTAATTCATATAATGCATACCATTTTCTTTATTATATTCCACATCAGCACCATATGAAGCAGAGGCGCGATTGTTCATTTTTATTCGACTTATAATTTCTCCTGAATGTGCATTGATCCAGATTGCTTCATTATCACTGGTTATCACATTATAGGCAAGAACAGTATCAGTATCAGGTTTAATGTACAAATTACATGACGTTATTTCTGCCTTGGATTCAGAGTCCTTATTTATTATATTTGAGATATCTTTTTCAGAAATAGTAGGGACAGTATTGATTTTATCGAGTATTTCGTTACTTATATAATATGATGTTATTGAAGATACCTTTCCTTCTAAATCACAAGTTACTGTTATATCTCTTCCGTATACTTCAATTCCTTTATATTCTATATCGAATGAATACGAACTGAAATATTTATTGGTATCTAATTTTGAAAACTTTAATTCATTTTGGGGATCCTTAATACCAAGAAGCGATCTTACATTGCATATGGCACGGAAGGCATCCTGAGCGCATTTGATCTGTCTGTCAGTAAATACACCGTTTATGGTTTCAACATTGTCATCTTCATTATAGAAAATATCCAGTGGCTGCTCTTCAGTAAGGTTTAATATCTCAAGATCATATTCTCTGTTATCGTCTAATTCAGAAACGTTTATAGTCTCTAATGATAAGTTGTCAAGCTTTAAGGGATCCATGCCGTTTAAGACTTCATATCCGTCAGGAAAGCCATCCTCATCGGTATCTCCAACAAATGGATTGGTAGAATAATTGTATTCATTGGCGTTTGTAAGTCCGTCTCCATCAATATCGTCTTCGCCATCTGAAATACCGCTTTCTCTGGAAGCTACAGTCAGAGGATCGGTTTTGACAGTCAAAACTTCATATCCGTCAATAAGTCCGTCCTTATCTGTATCTTGATCAAGTCGGTTTGTATTAAGTCTTATTTCTTTCAGATCAGTTATTCCATCATTATCACTGTCAATATCTTCAAATGAAAGCATTCCGCTTTTTTCGCGCTTAACAATTACATCATTTGAAAGTGATTGATCTTTTGTATTGATTGCTTTTATATAAAATATATATTCGTCTTTAATATCTGATGTGTTTATGTTATATACATATTCCGTTTTATCAGATACTTCTGCAATCGCCTTTTTAGAAGCATTCTTTTCATATACTTTATAGCTTATGGCATTTTCCTGCTTCAGCCATTGTAAGGTTATTGTATTATCTTTTTGGCTGTAATCTGCCCATGCGTATAATTGATTTGAAACGCTTACTTCATATGCATCAGGGTCAAAGTCAACAGAAAACTCTATTTTATAGTCTGAATTACCTATTTTTAAGGTTTTATCAACATTTGCTTTAACGCGGTCATATTCGGCTGCCAGTGTGTTAGTAGGAATAAAAGCCGAAATACACGTTGCACATGTCAAAAAGCAGAAAAACATTAATGTTTTTTTACCTTTTTTACGTGTAATAAATGCTATTGCAGATGCTATTAAGATTATAGACGTGGGAATAGCGATATTGACATAATCGCCTGTTTTGGCACTGTCAGTCTTTTGAACAGTAGTTGTTGTAGTGGTTGCAGCATTTGAAGTTGTGGTAGAATTTGCTGTGTTATTCATCATAATAATAGCTGATCCATCAATTGTTTCTCCAGCGTTGACCGTGATTTCTTTTCCTGATAAATCGCCGCTTGTGAGAGAAAGTTTTTCCGGGAGTGTAAGCTTCCAATTCAATGAATTCAAATTGGTTTCGCTATTGTTTTTGATTGAATAATTGATAGTTGCTTTTTCATTTGAATTGTATTCGTCCTTATCGGATGAAATCATTATTTCGATTCCTGAAACCTCATTTGTTTCTGCTGCTCTAACGTTTAATGTTGCAGAGTTGCTTGTTACGAAAAAGCACATGATCGTTAAAAATAAAATACGTATTAGTTTTTTCATACATTTCTCCTTTTTCATATGATTTAGTTTTTAGAGCTTTGCTGATTTCCACCATGGATTGAATTCGATTTGTTTATCATATCATCTCCCTTTGTAAAATATTAGAAGAAAGCAAACTATAATCAACAAATTGATCAATGTCTGCTCAAATACTTTATTCTTCTAAGGATTTCATTCCCCTAACTAAATTCGGGGGAAAGATCGTCTGACGTTGGTTATTGAGAACACATTAATTATAACCTAAAGAGTACAATAATACAAGTCAAAAGCAAAGTAATTCGTTTCTAATCAATAAGATAGCAAAAAATGAACAATTCGCAAATAATGTTGGTGAGAGATTATAAAATATATGGTAAACTCTGATCAGATGATATGATCAGAATTTTATACTTCATTTTATCAATCACAAGGAATATTCATTCTCCGATGAAAGACAGACCGTTTTGAATGGATTAATACAGCATAGGATACGCAAATTGCTCGATTTATATAATGAATAACGTAAAATCGGGGACAAGCCCCGATTTGCTTTTATACTTGCATTTTTAGTGTATTTATGATATACTTTAACTAGATTTCACCATAGATGCAAGAGGGACAAGTATTACAAAAGCACAAGCAGATATTATTATTGAAAGGGCACTTGGAGTTTATAAAGGACAATTACCAGGTAATGTTGAAATATGGACTCAAGGTGGAGTATATATGTGGTAAAATGGCAAAAATAATATGTAAATGCGGATTTCTTTTGAGCAATAGTGAAGCTCCAAACGATATACAATTACGGGTATATACTGACAAGGAATGGGATGATATCATTAATTACGAAGAAATCAATCCTTGGATGATTCCGTTACCAAAATATGATGTTTGGCGTTGCCCAAAGTGTAAAAGAATTTTTGTATTCGAAGACAACAATGATGTTCCAATTATGATTTATAATCTGGATAAAAACAATACTTGAGTTCATTTCTATTCATATTCTGTTATGCTGTTAAGCCAATATAGTACAAATAATAAGCCTCCGTTTGATATAATCCCCATAGAGTAGACACACGAAAAAACAAAAAGTGAGAAAACTCTAAGGGGGTTATTTTATGTTCAAAGAGAAATTAACAGATGAAGAACGTATTGCAGCTGTACAGGATGTTCTAAATGGAAATGGAGGCTGTAAGCAAATTGCTCCAAAATATGGAATAAATCATGAAACTTTAAGATCATATGTAAGGCTTGCACAAACTGAAGGAATAGATGCGGTTAAGGTTCAAAAATCAAAAAGAAGATATTCAGTTGAAACTAAACTTAAAGCCGTGAATGACTATCTTTCACTGAAATCAAGTCAAAGTGAAATATGTGCTAAATACAAAATTAGATCAAGGAGCCTTTTACAACGATGGATTTCATGCTATAATACTGATATATATTTATTATTAAGAGTTTGTAACAGTTAGACTATTTATATTGAACACATAATAACAGTCAAACATTTCTGTGAATTTCCATGCCTATTTGGTTCAGTTATAGTTCAGGAGTGAAAAAAACAGCCTCCCGAAGGAAGCTGTTTGTTATAATTAAACATTCAAAATGATCAATGGAGCGTCCGTCCTTATATATCAGCCATAAATTTCAACTGTATAAATGATATAAAAGAGATATGGAATAATCCCAAAAAGTATCTGTTTGAGTACTTTGAATGTCTTTGGTATTAAACATAAGGTGATAATAGTATAAAATGTGAAAATAAAGAAAGCAGGTGAATTATGTTTGGTGCGTTTTATGGTGATGTTATTGGCTCGGAATACGAAAATGCCTGCACGAAGGATTACGACTTTCCTTTTATACGTGAAAGCCATTTTACTGACGACAGCGTTATGACTTCAGCTGTGTGCAGGGCTATACTCAATAACGGTGAAAATATCGGCAAGTTCGGGATACGTAAAAGAGCTTTTGAGTATGCGGTTCAGTACAAGCAGTATTATTCCCGTTATCCCCACGCCGGCTATGGGAGCATGTTTGTACGTTGGGCAAAGGAGAAAAGCCTTAGAAGGCAGTACAGCTATGCTAACGGAGGTGCGATGAGAGCAGTTCCTATTGGTTACGCTTATGATGATATAGAACAGGTCATGTTGCAAGCTAAAGCAAGCTGCTATTATACTCATGCTCACCGCGAGGGTATCAGAGGCGCTCAGGCTGTTGCATGTACCGTATTTCTTGCCCGTCACGGCGAATCCAAGGAACTTATCCGTAAGTTCATCGCTGAAAAATTTCGCTATGATCTTAATTATACTGTTGAGCAGATACGTCCTGAGTATAGCTTTGACAGCAGCTGCGAATACTCAGTTCCGCCATCAATTATTTGTTTTCTCGATTCTACAGACTACGAAAGCGCCGTAAGAAATGCCGTATCCCTCGGAGGCGACGCTGATACTATGGCTTGTATCGCAGGAGGTATCGCTGAGGCTTACTATAAGAATATTCCCGAAGAAATAAGACGTTTCTGCGACAGTCGTATCGACATTTCTCTCAAGGAAACTGCACGTGAATTCAATCTCAAATATAAAAATACCTGATATTATATTTAGCTTCTAAGTAGAAAGGAAGAACCATGTTTTTAAAATTTCAGTCGCAGGAAGAAAGAATACAATATGGCGGTTCATGTTTTTTTGAGTTGCAGTTATGTAAATCATCTCAAGATCAATCATTAGAGAATATCCTGAAACAGAGCAGCAACTGGGAAGATGATTCGCTTTATGTACATGGAGATAAACCTTTGTATTCAGTATATGGTCCGATATTTGGTAATGGTTTTCATCCCAACATGACAGAAGGATACCTTGATCCTTGGGGCATCACATATTATAAACAGGACATGATCGATGAAATCATAGAACGTGCACTGCAATCTAAGCCGGAAGGATATGAAGTGCTTATTACCTGGCTCAATGAAGCAAAGGGATATAATGGCTTTTATATTTTAGGTGTATGAAAATATATCTGATAAAAGAATTAGTTTATAGGAGGAATACAAAAATGATAAAAATGACATCTGCACAAGCTGCAAAAGAACTGAAAAGACTTAATGAATTACATAGCGCTCTGCTTGATAAAGAGCAGAAGTCCGCTGTGTTCACAGCTGCTATTCAGGAAGATATCGAAATGGCACGCCCGGAATACTCATATAGTGAAATGCAGGCAGAGCTTCAGAATATTGAGAACAAGATAATCAGCCTGAAGCACAGTATCAACCAATTCAATCTGTCATATGTAATCCCGGGATTTGATATGACTATTGATCAGATGCTTGTATATATACCTCAGCTGACAGCAAGGAAAAAGAAACTTGAAAGAATGGCAGCTCGTCTGCCAAAAGAGAGAGTAAACAACAGTTTTTCTCATTCTTCAAACTTTATCGAATATATCCACAGCAACTATGATGTCACTGCTGCGAAAAATGATCTTGCTGAGACCTCTGCAGTGCTTGCAGAAGTGCAAATGGCTCTTGATCTGGCAAATACAACAGTGGAATTTGAAGTAGAGATATAAATGTTTTCCGAGGTCAGGCAGTTTTCGGATAACAGCGGAGTGAGGTTTATTGTAAAACACTCTATTATCTTAGGTTATTATCAAATGTTATCTGTTATATGTCAATGTTCAATTTCGACTGTTGAAAGACACAGCCGGAAAATGCAAATTAGTCCTGCCTGATCTGAAAACCTTGTGTTCGGAGCGGTCAGCCGTTTCGTGCACTGAGCAGAGGAGGTTCGGTTTCAGTCTGCTTATATATAAAGCCTGATAAAACAGATAACCGCTGCCATATCAATTATGACAGCGGTCAAAATAATAATACAATATATGAGGTTAAAATGAAAAATAGTCTTAGAAATGACCTTGAATATGTCGAAGTAAACGGACATAAACTTCACATATTCAGATGCGGAGATATAAGCAAGCCGAAGCTTGTGTTTATGTCGGGATCAGGTACAATTGCACCTATGTATGATTTTAAGGTGCTGTATGAAAAACTGCTCAGCGACTTCAGAATAATAGTAATTGAAAAATTTGGTTATGGTTATTCAGAACTGTATGAAAGTTCCTGTGAAATCGATACTATTGTAAATTATCAAAAGCAGGCGTTGGAGTCAATGGGTGAGAAAACTCCTTATATCCTTCTTCCACATTCTATGAGCGGTATAGAAGCTATCAGATGGAAACAGCTCTATCCTAATGATATAAAGGCAATAATCGGCCTTGATATGGCGACGCCTATCACATATAGTGAATGGGGCGAAGATGAGATCAATAAACGCGTTGATCTCATGCTAAAACTTAAAAGGCTCAAAGAAATGGGATTATTGTTCTGGTATCCTATAAATAAGCGTGGATTGAGTAAGGATGAAATAAAGCAGCATCAGCTACTGAAAAAAAGAAATTTGATGAACAAATGCTATATAAATGAAGCAAAGGCAGTCATGAATAACGCCAAAATCGTAGCTGATTCCGGAAAAGCAGAATGTCCGACTTTACTATTTGTATCTAACGGGAAACAGACATCACCGAACTGGATCGCGAATGAACAGAAATATGCTGAATCAGTAGGTGCAGAAACTGTTCTTTTGAACTGTGGACACTATATTCATTATTACGAAAGTGATAAAATAAGCTCAAAGATCAAAGAGTTTATTAAAGAGATAGATTAATATGGCTCGTTTAGCCTGTATAATAGGGAATAGGTGAAAAAATGGTATATATAACATGAGAAATTCATGGTTCGCCTGAACCTATATTTGACTTGTTCACACGACATAACGGAGAATTATATTGTGAAAAAATATGGTATAAAAATAAAGAAAATGGTATGATAACATATGGAAAACACCGCACATAATAAAGCTTATTTTCATCTTCCGGGGCTGTTTGAGTTCTATGACCTGTACAGTGTGTTTCTGCCGCTGTACCGTGAGCAACGGGAATTTTTCTACGACTGGTGCGAAATAGCATCTGTCTATGGTGCTCCTGCCGATTGTATCTGGGGCGGTGGACGTGCCGGATTCGGCGAATGTGAAGCTGAAGATGTACTCGCACTTATGAATGAATATGGTATTTCTTCAAGGCTCACTTTCAGCAATTCGCTTTTAAGACATGAACATCTCACCGACAGGAAATGCAATGCCCTGTGTGAGCTTTTCAACGGAAGCAAAGGTGTACAGAACGGTGTGATAATCCACTCGGATCTTCTGCTTGAACATATTAAGAATAATTATCCTGGTCTTTATTTCGTTTCCTCGACTACAAAGGTTCAGACTGATTTTGATCAGTTTTTAAAGGAAACAGACCGGAGTGATTTTAAATATGTTGTTCCTGATTTCAGGCTGAATAAGCTGTACGATAAACTTAATACACTCTCACAGGTCCAGAAAGATAAAGTCGAATTTCTGTGCAATGAATGCTGCTCGTTTTACTGTAAAGACAGAAAAGCATGCTACGAAAATGTTAGTCGGAAAAATCTCGGAGAAAACTGTCCCGAGCACATCTGTACCGCACCTGATGCCGAGGACGGATACCGTTTTTCAAAGGCAATGAATAATCCAGCATTTATCAGCATTGATGACATCATCAACACTTATCTGCCCCTCGGTTTTTCTAATTTCAAAATAGAAGGCAGGGGACTCGGAAGTGCTGTCAATCTTGAATTCCTGCTTTATTATCTCACAAAGCCGGAATACCAGCTTACTGTTCGTGAAGAGATATATCTCGACAGTATGCTGGATCTGTTCTAAATATCTTACCGTAACGACGATTACACATAACATATGGCGCTGATTTGTACATATTACAGCATATCCGTATATTGACATATCGGCGGAGGCACTGTATAATCATAGTAATGGAAATCGTAATATTTATAGGAGTTAATACTATGCTTTACTACATTGGTTTTCATATTCCGAGATGTGCTGATTGTGATGATATCTTGATTTATTAATACTTTACACGAATACAGGTGCAAGTCACCTGTATTCGTTATTATGGATACGATAAAGTCCCAGATACCGGTAAATATGCCTATAACGCCTTTTCATCTGTCTTGACTGCATTTGACCAGTCGACTCTAATTTTATGTAAAATATTCGCAAGAAAAGCTTTGAATTATGATGAAGTAAATGATAATATTAATAAAGGATATGTAATATCCGCTTTTTTGATGTTATGTTTTATTTGCGGCAGTGATGCTGCCGACATGAGGTTTCAGTGAGGAGGAAACATTATGCCAAAGTTGTTCACAAAAACAGTATCAGCTCTAACAGCAGGAATTTGTATGTTCAGTGCCGTTAGCCTGCCGTCCGTAATCCCGTCAGCCCAGGTATATGCGGCTGATTTTATGAAGAATGATACTGTAGACGGTTATTACTACGAATTATGGAATCAGAACTGCGCAGGAGATTTTGAGTACGAAAACACCGAAAACAATGGCTTTACTCTTAGCTGGAGCGGTATTGAGAACGCCTTTGCGCTCAAAGGTGAAAAATTTGAAAGAAAAAATGTATATGCTTCTCAGATAAAAGAATATACCGTTACATATGACGAAGATGTTGACTATATGGACGGTAACGGCTTTTCAGGCGTTTATGGCTGGATGGAGGATAACAATGCCTATTATGAGTTTTACATAGTGGACAGCTGGGGCAGCTGGCGCCCTGTCATGGGAAACGCTCTCGGTTCATTTGAATCCAACGGTATAACTTATGATATCTACAATGGCAGGTTATCTTCGATGACGGACTATTGGGGAGGGAATATACCTCCCACTACATATATCTATTACAGTGTGGCACGTGATAATCTTGCTGAAAAGACAGATGGTGTCTGCAATATAAAGAATACTATCAATGTCGCGGATCACTTCAAGAAATGGCAGAATTCAGGCCTTGATCTGGGATTTGTTTACGATGTAGGCTTCAGCGTTCAGGCATACAGAAGTGCTGGCAGTGCCAGAATAAACTCTATTGAAATAACCAAGGAGATAACAGATGACAACAACTACGGACCGGAGTTTACATACAAAAGTCATGAGCCTATGCCCACAGATGAGGAAGGCAGGAAAGAATTCATAGACTTTGAGACCGAGAATGATGATGAGAAATTCGGAGCGGCTTTTACAGGAACCAAGGCTTCGTATGATACGGAAAGTTACTTCAGCGGTGAGCGTTCTATGTTGATATCCGGAAAGGATAAAGAAAGTCGTGGCTTTGAGTACAAGATCGATCCCTATGATTTCAGCAGCAAGGATCTACTTGCAGGTTTGAAGATATGTCAGAACAGCGGCAGGAACATCAAGTTCATATTTCAGGTGGCAGATCTTAACTCCAAAACCGGCTATTGCAGAGACTTGTATTTAAGAACTATCCCCTCTGGGATATGGACGGATATGGAAGACTTGCATATTTCACTGCTCAACGATTTATTCGCAGATGAGGTAATACGAATAATCCCTTCAGAGGACGTTGACTTCTGGATCGACGATTTTTACTTAGGCGATGCTTGCGATATCGAGGATAAGCATACAAAAAAGAGTCGTTCTGTCCTCGGTGATGTGAACAGAGATAGTGCAGTTGATATATACGATGTTTTGACTCTAAGAAGATTGCTTATTAGTACTGAGGATTACAATGTAAACTTCTATCAGGACGTAAACGGCGACTGTAAGCTGAATATGAGCGACCTTGTAGCACTTACCAGGTTTGTCCTTGGCAAAACAAAGCAGATACCTGAGCCCGAGAAAGAGTTAATGTATTTTGCAGATGATTTTTGTGAAACCATAGGCAATGCAGAATTCGATGCGTTCAGCAGAAGCGAAACAGCAGGAGAGATAAAGTCGGCTGTTTGCAGTGATGGCACATTTAGTACTCAGTGGAGCGGAAAAAGTTATTATGAGCTGTCAAGCTCACAGATACTGGAAAATTTTGATGAACTCAGCTTGAAGTATTCCGGAACTGTAAAGACAAAATCATGTGCTACGTTTGGAAATGAAAGCAGCGTAAAAATTAACATTTCGGCGGTGTTCAAAAGTGACAGCGACACGGTGAACTTCTTAATTGAGGACGGAGCCAGCAAAAAAGAAAGATTAAGGTGGCTCTCAGATCCTGATGATATGAAGCTGGTAGAGATAGGCGGTCATGAGTATTACATCGATAAAAACGATGAGCTACCCGATGAGATAGACCCGGACAAGTATATATGGCTTTATCCTAAGGAGAACATCATTAAAACCGATGAGGTCTGCAGCTTTGACGAAGAGATAGATTTCTCTGAGATACTGAAATACTTCAGTAAGGAGGAGTTCAAGCCATATTCAGTACAATGTTCGCTTACAACCTATGATACAGAGGGATTTGCTGAAATAAATGAATTATCCTGTATCGATAATAGCAAGGCAGAATAAAAACCACTTCTGAAGTTTTATGTTATAAAAGCTATATCGTCGTTTAATAGTCAAAACCATCCGTTTAACGATAATGTCATTAAGCTAAGGAAAAGCAAAATAGTCACAGGAAATGATATAATCCCCATAGAGTAGACACACTAAATAAACAAAAGTGTGAAAACTCTAAGGGGGTTATTTTATGTCACGAAGAAAATTGACAGATGAAGAATGTATAGCTGTTGTGCGGGAGTATCTATCAAAAAAGTACAATGCTATTTGTAAACCAATAGTATCATAACTATGTCAATAGCCCATGGTCTATTGACATACACAAAATCCGTTTCACAGAAATGCTTTTTGTGCTTTTGCAATATTGCAAAAATATACGACACCTTATTGAAAGATTGGAGCCGGTCGAGCCGGCTCCTACTTATTTAAGTATACCTTTCTTCATACTCCCTAAGCCGACGATAGAAAGTATTGGTCCGCAGACCCATTTCTTTCTGAAACCATACCGCCGTAATAGTTCCGGACTTCCACTGCTCATACAGCTGTCCGAACTTTTCCCAGTCGATACGGATAGGCTGCCGACCTTTATACTTTCCCTGCGACTTCGCAATAGCAATACCTTCACGCTGACGCTGTAACGTCTGTTCACGTTCAAGCTCGGAGAGTGCTGCAAATATAGACAGTACGAATCGCCCTTGCGGCGTATTGGTGTCTATGTTTTCTTTACTGCTCACAAGAGTAACATTTTTGCGCTGAAGCACGTCTATAATGTTGAGCAGATCTCGCGTTGAACGACCAAGTCTGCTGATGCTCTCAATGTACAGGGTATCACCTTCACGAACATATTCAAGCATAGCTTTAAGCTCGGGACGGTTAGCGTTCTTACCTGACATTTTCTCAGCGAATACACGCTCAACCTTATATTGTTCCATTATGGCTTCCTGCCTGGCTGTTTCCTGATGTTCGGTCGATACGCGGATATACCCAATCTTGCCCATCAGAAGGCACCCCCGTAGCAGTTCTCATAGATATCCTCACCGTATATATATTTCACATCACGTAGCGCTTCACGGAGCAGGCTTTGATCAGCAAGCATATCCTCCACCTCATCACAGGTGTAGCCGTACTCCAGCAAGAGTTCTACATCCGAGCTATTCACCCCGCAGCATCCGCAGTATGCCAGCAGTATCTCTTCGTGCATACTATAATAAGAAGAGAGGTCGTCATCATACCAGCTCATGTACTTGGAGCGATACAACTTAGGCTCAAACTGAGAACGTGTGATTTTACCGTTCCTGTCAATGCGGAGAATATCTCCCTCTGCTGTATCGATCTGCTTATTCTCGAACTTGTGTAAGCCCAGTTGTTTCAGTGCCTTCTTCATGATCGTCTCTGTACTGGCATATATGTAAAGGCCGATTGTCTCAAAGTGGAGCAGGTACATTGGGTTACTTCCCTTTATAATGTATAAGCTGTTGGTCTGATCCAGTACTGTGAAGGTGAAGTTGCCCTCAACAGTCTCAGCCATGTACTGAAGACTGTCAAAATCCAGCTTCCCTTGCTTTTCGATAAGCTGTACGCCGATGTAGCTGTCGGTGTCAATGTATGTTTTTGGTATGGTGCCATCCTTGCGCAGATCCTTATCATTCCATAGGACTCCGTTATGGGCGAAAGCAAACTCTTTGTCAGCATGACCAGCAAAAGGATGATTGTTGTAATTCTGCTTTCTATCGCCTTGGGTAGCCAGACGGGTATGCCCCATGACGGCTTTTGTGCCGTCTGGAGCATTGAAGTGTATCTTATGAGCAGGCTTTGCCCGTTTGAAGATAGTGATTTTTCCGTCATGAACATAGGAGATACCTGCGGCATCCGTTCCTCTTTCTTCTGCCGCATTAGCCAGTGCCTGGGTTAGCTTTTTTAGCACCCTGTAAGGCACTATTCCTTTATAATCAAGCCATCCGAACAATGCACACATTTTTCTTTCCTCCTTCTTATTTAAGCAGATCAATAAAATCGTATGGGTGTTCCATTTTTTCAATTCGCTTTATCACCCGATTTACCTTTCCTACCAAATGTGTTGCAGCCAGAATCGTTACAAGCCGCAACACAACCTGCGCATCCGAACGTCTGAATTCCGTAATCGGAAACTGTGGTATTTTCTTAATGATCTCAATCTTTTTCATTTTATAATTCCTCCTGTATTTCGATTTCTTCGTTTATGTATAATTTGCGTTCCTTTAGGTACTGTACCAGCTTAGGTTCAGTTATCGTATCGACGAACTCAGACCATGACATATTTGCTATACCATCATCTGTCAGATTGACAGCAAGGTCACAGATTGCATCAACAAGCTCAAGTGCTGCGATGAAGGTGTTATACTTGAGCGTACCTCTGAACAGTCGGAACTCGATAGTTGAATAATTCATGAGGTTAACTGCTGCATATCTACCAAGATTACCTTTCTTAGCTTTATCAAGTATCTCACGTCCTGTTTTCTCAAAGCCATATCTGGCGGCCCAACGGTTCATACTGTACTCGGTACGACGGCTGAACTTAAGCAGTTCATTCCAGTGATGCTCAACGAAATACAGGATACGGCTGATTACTTCTTCCTGTGTATCTCTGTCTTCTCCTAAGCAGTTTCTGTTTACATGGATATGCAAACCACATGTCGAAGTCTGATGGCTTCTATATCCAAGATATATTGCCTTTTTCATAATATCTTCCCACTGGAATTGCTTGTGATAGTCCAGACTCATGGGATGGGTTACGATCTCCATGCCGTCATCAAGAGAACCGTCGCCTTTGATGTAAATGTGTTCCTCGTCCTTATTTGCAACGGCAAGTATCTCGTCGGCATTTTCACTGTCTTTACCTGCTCCGTCTATCTCCAGTTCTACGCCGAAGTAGCGCTGGCTGTCACCGTAAAATATGGGTTCAGGCTTATAGCCGTAGTCATGAATACTACGGCATTTATCAACTTCATCGTGATAGCATTCCGAGCAGTAATCGTAACCGTCAAGATGATAAGCATCGTCTTCGTGTAATAGCGCATCACAGCAGCTGCAGCGTGTGTAGTGGTTGTGATAGCAGTGACTACATAGTGTGGTATAATCATCACCATAGCTTTCACTGGTCCATATGATAGCTCCACAACGATCACAAGTGGTTGTATGATTTTCAATACAGTCTGTACATATTACCTCACCGTCGATTGTTTCGTAATCTTCATTTTCGCTTATGATTGCTCCACAGTGAGAGCAATACATGACATTTCCGTTCTTTTCTTCCATTATAAAAACCTCCGTAAAATAGAAGAACCAGCCCCCGAAGGGGCTGGCTTTAATTTTAATATTCATCTGCTAAAAGCATAGTGCTGTGATCGCCGTCATCGATGATGTATAGTTTACTCATTATAGGTGCATCTGATGGTATAAGATATTTCATGCTGTATTCAGGCTCTTCTGAGCTGTGATTAATGCTCTGCATTGGACCTTCTGCACTCAGTTCAAACACCTGTAGATAGTCCTTCGGAACAGGCATTTTCTCAACACATTCCCACAGAAACAGCTGTAATTCCACCGGAATTGTATTATCAACGCCGCAGGTCAGATATCTGTTGTTATCAAACATTTAATGGTACTCCTTTCGTAAAATTTGATTACCACGAACATGGTATCAGTATAAAAATATATATCTGTAAATTACGAAAAATAGGAAAAGATTTATGGTATCACATTTGTCGTTTTTGCGGAATCTGCTAAGAATAATGAATTGTTGAAAGTTATTGTATTTGGAATTTAAAGAATTTTTTCTATATGAGTTAAATATGAATTATTTTTCAGGAAACTTGACTTTTTTATAGATATATGGTAAAATAAAGATACCATAAAATGAAAGGAGTGGCTGTTTGAGTTTGAATGAATATTAGTACGTTTTTTAGGGGCGTACTATGTCCATTCGACTCAAGCAGCCACTTTTTGTTATATCCGTATGTTTTCTACATAGATTTACGGATTGCATAAAGGCGTTGCTTCTCATAAGCATCAGAAACAAGGAATATCATTCCGCGTGGCATAGACCTCATGGTTCTGAGGTGGATAGGAGAAGTTGTATGGAAAATAAGGAAATCACAAGCAGAAACAATAAAAACAGAGAATTCGAAGAGGATAAAAAGCCTAAAAATAAAAAACTTCCTGAGTATAATAAACCTGAATCTTTTGAATTATGTACTTCGAATACGGATTCAAATGAAAAGGATATTAAAGATATTCAGGAATACTGTGATATGATTACAAATATTAATAGCGAAAGGTGTAATACATTTGCTAATACACTTGTATATCATATGAGAAGAATGGAAATCAGTATAGAAGAACTCTCAGAGATAACAGGCCTTTCCCGTACTATTATCAGTGATTATTGTAAGGGGAAGAAAAAGCCTGAAGATGCCAGAAATGTTATGACACTTGGTATAGGTTTAGAATTAGATATCGAATCTTTTTATGATTTATTTAAAAAATTCAATTATGATATTTACAATAATACAAAACAAAATATAGCTTATAGATATATTATTAATAGCTTGATATTAAGCTTAGATGAATGTAATAGAATTTTGCCTATTTTCGGAGAAGATAAGCTGCCATATAAGCGAAAAAAATGACACTTTAAGTTTATGACTATGCTTAATATAATTGCAAAAAACCGTTGAGCTTGATGATCGGCTCAACGGTTTTTTGCGTATTGACGGCTTTTATTTATAAACTTAAGGTTGCAAGGCGCTCTTGACGAATAATATTTTATCCTTATAATAATAATTAAGAGGTGTTAGTTTCAGAACTAAGCTGCTTCTTAAATAATGCGATAATGCAGATCGAGGTGAGAATTAATGAATAAGTATGAATGCTTAGGCGACATGTGGAAAGAGACCATTGAAGAACGTGATAATGATGTCATAGATAAGATGCTTGATTTTCATTTTGATCATGTTCTTGATCCTGAGCGAAATGAGCTTTGGATCAAAAAGGACGATGAGGGAAATATCTCATACCTTATCAAAGATGGTAATAATGCAGCCGAGAGATTTAACGAGCATGAATGCTTGATTTACGCTTGTGGCGGCGACAATACTACTGTATGGGATCTACTTCCGCCTGTTTTATGTATGGTTGACAAAGAATATCTTAATGATTTTATTAGTGATGATAGCGATGATAGCTTTACAGATATAATACCTGACGTACAAGAATATGTTGAAAGAGAAGCCCCAAACTTGATAGAAGAGGCTCTTGAAGTATATAAGTCAGACGAACACGGTCATATACGTGAGTATATCGAAGACATATATTATAAGCTTCTGGATGATATTGACGGATTAGCAAGTTAAAATCAAATCTTTGTTCTTGTGCGTGCAAATGCACTCCTTAAGAAAAAGCGATATCCCCGAGTTACTTCGGGGATATTGCTTTTTCTATAGCATAGTATGTATAATCAGGGTAAATTTCCCTCAAATCAAACTTGCCTTTATATCTTATGTCTTGTTTTGCTGTATTTATAAAAATATGGTATTATTGTATAAAAGGAAGATAATCGGAATTCACTCTTGACTTTGCTTTCCAGTTATTATTATAATATAAGAAAGACTAAAAGAAACTCATCGTATCTGCTTATACCGCCCGTTGATACGGGCGGCTCAGCAGTATATATAAATATCAGCAGTGATATCAAAACACCAATGCTGATAGGGAAAAGGAAGAAAAATGATAATTAACACAGGTATGCGGACGGATATATCCGCGTTTTACTCTGAATGGTTCATGAACAGAATACGTGAAGGCTACGTTCTTGTGCGTAACCCATACCGTCAGGACTGGATAACCAGATATGAGCTTGATCCTGAGGTTGTGGACTGTATAGCGTTCTGTACCAAGAATCCTGCTCCGATGCTTAAACACATCGACGAGCTCAAACGCTTTCATCAGTACTGGTTCGTGACGATAACTCCATACGGAAATGATGTTGAACCGAACGTTCCACCTAAAGAACAGGTCATGCAGGACTTCATAACATTGTTTCAAGCAGCAGGTATCAACTGCATTGGCTGGAGGTATGATCCGATATTAATTGATAGTACCTATACTCTCGAACGTCACATATCTGACTTTGATACGATGTGTAAAACTCTTTCAGGTTATACAGAAGTATGCGTTATCAGCTTTATTGATCTGTATGAAAAGGTAAAATGGAACTTTCCGCAGGCAAGAACGGTTACGCCTAAGGAACGCATCGCTTTCGGAAAGGCTTTTGCTGAGATAGGAAAGCGTTATGGTATAACAATAAAAGCCTGCGCTGAGGGAAATGATCTTGCTCCATATGGTGTGGACTGCAACGGCTGTATGACTCAGGAAACCTTTGAGACAGCTATAGGTTGTTCTCTTGATATACCTAAAAAGAAATCCCAGCGTGCGGAATGCAGCTGCGTACTTGGAACGGATATCGGCGCTTACGATACCTGCGGTCATCTCTGTAAGTATTGTTATGCAAATTATAACAGAGAGAACGTAAGAAGAAATATCCGACAACATGATCCTAAGTCACCGTTCCTTGTTGGTACGCTCTGCGAAGGCGAAGTAATCCATAAGGCGGAGCAGGTTAGTTGGCTCAATAATCAACTATCATTTTTCTGAATAGTTTTTATCCTCTCTTTATGAGAGGATTTTTTGTACCTCTTGCAATTGCCGATAATATTATTTTTTTGAAAATGAGTACTATGAATTAAAAAATGTAATACATTTGCCCATGTTAACCTGTATTATTTATTTATATAATAATAAATAATTATTATATATTAAATAATATAATAATATATTATACACGTGTGCGCGTATATTCAATGTATGCATTTTTTAATAAACAGTAAAGGAGAATTCATTATGTGTAAGATTAAAACTATTTTAACACACGTAAGAATACCGGAAGATATCATCGATGATATTAAGAGAGAAGCTGAGAAAAAGGGTACAGACATCTCCAAGGAAGTTGTTTATATGCTTAGACACTATAAACACCCATTGACACCTTTTGTAGTGATCAAGATACAGAACATTGTTAATCGTGCGTGTACGATTGCGATGAGATATGCACCTGACATAGTCAGAGAATTACAGAGGGACATGAATGAGTTATGGAAATACTTAAAGTAATTCATCATACACAGGGAGGAGAAAAATACAGATATACCGCCCCTAGATATGCACTGGACGAAAGAAAAGTTATGTGGCAATGCTTTGGAGTTCAATTATTTGATCCTATAGCTATCTACCAGCAGATGAGAATTGTTTCAGACTTTTGGGGCAATACTGGAAAGAATACGATATTTCATTTTGTTATATCATTTTCAAAGGAAAAAGTTAAAGATGCATTTACTGCTATGAGGTTCACAAAGGAGATCTTTGACTACTTGTTGCGTTATCATCAGATAGTTATTTCAATACATAAGGAAGATCAAGGCGGTTCGTTGTATCATGCTCATGTGATAATGTCCACCACCAACTATCTTGACGGAGATCTATTTGAAGACAAGGACGAAAACTTTTTTATCATTGCTCAGAGAATTGCAAATGCTACACGCAGTAGCTGTTTATTGGAGATTCTCTATTCTGTAGGAAAAACAATGCAGGATACAGATAAAAACCAAGATGAAAACATGAACAAAAAGGAAGGGTTCAAGAGGATATTCTCTCCTCAGTGGGAATAAATAAATACTGATATTGTGATCTGAATAGTTATTTTCTAACAGGACAGCTTGCTATATATGCTTTACTTCCGGCCTTTGTGCCGGAAGAGCTGTTCTGTATATTGATATCAATGGGTACTGTGTTTGTGTGAAAACAATAGTGATGCTGCAACTTACCCCATTAAAATTACAACTTACCATTGGATAATTACAGCTTACCGAAATACTGTTGATTTGCAGTGACGTGTCCTTTATAATATTCATATGATACCAAAAGGCAAAAATACATTTGCAGTTATCGTATCAATTCCATTATAATTTTAAGAGAGGAAGTATTATGAATAACAAGATCAAACACAGCATTGCAGGCATATGTGCAGCAGCAGTTATCTGTAATCCTATCGCATCATCATCTGTAATATCTGGTGTCAAACAAGATACTTTAGTCGCATCAGCAGCTGAAAGCGGAACTGTTCAAAAATCGGGAACATGGTCGGGATACGACTTGATATATAACGATGAGGCAGCAGGTTGCAGACTTTGCTATACTATCAATAACGATCACGTGATCATCACAGGCTGCGAAACAAGCAAAGCTAATACTCGAATAAGGATACCTAAGCAGATAAAGGACAAAGATGTTACAGGGATTGCTGATAATGCATTTAAAGATCAGACTAATATCATAGAGGTGCATTTCTATGGCAAAAATGAAATATACTTAAAATGCAGTCCATATGGCTATGTAGAGTATAGAGTGCTCGGTTATCAAGGCGGCAGTTCAATCTCGTATATAGGGGAAAGTGCATTTGAGGGCTGTACTAACCTATCTCTTGTAAGAGTTGGTGATAAAGAGCTTTCCGTAGGTAAATCTGCATTCAGCGGCTGTAATAATCTTACAAGTATAAGCTTCTATAATTCTTCAAACCGTACAATTTCTCCTGTATACGGTGATATCGGTTCACGTGCTTTTGAAAATACAGGATTTACGACTTTTACCCCTTCAAAATGCAATTCTATCGGCAGCAGATGTTTTCAGAAATGCGGAGCTCTGACTAATGTAAAGATCAAAGCGGAATCTATCGGCGAATACTGCTTCAGCAGAGCATATGAAGTTAAAAATGCTGAACTCGATGTAAAGAAGATAGGTGCATATGCATTTTCGGGCTGTTCAAAACTGGAAAATCTTAAACTCACAAATACAGTAACTATCAGTAAGCACGCCTTTGAGAATTGTACTGAACTGAAAGTAATGGATCTGCCGAAAACCTTAACTACTGTCGGTGAGTTTGCATTTTATAAGACTCCCAATCTGCGCACGCCTGTACTTTTCCTGAGAGAAAACGGTGAAAGCCTTTACATAGGCAGGGCAGCATTCAACACCTCTGGAGTAGAATATGTTGTACTGAGCGGAAATATAAAAGTTGATGACTATGCTTTCTTCCAGTGCAGTTTAAAAGGTGCAGTAGTTGAAGGCAATGTTGAACTGAATCAATACGCTATCGGATTTATTGACAGAGAAAACGTAGCACCGGGATTTGCTATTTACGGCGATACTGATACAAACAAGTATGCCGAAGAATGCGGTGTTCCTTATATAAAGGCTGACAAGAGCCAGTCCTATAATAAGATCATCAATGAGAACAAAGCAAATTATAATGGTGCCCGTAAATTTCATAACGAAAACGGAAGTTGCGCAGCTATTGTAATAACACAGATGATGTATCTTACAAATAAGATCGACATTTATGATTATATCCCGAGAGAATACAAGGGAAAAACTGTGAGAGGTCTTATTGATGTACCTGCATTTGCAGGAATAGACGAATACAGAGATAAATACCCTGAATTCAGCGAATTAACGGAAAGAATAAATGAGATGCAAGCAGACAGGAACTACACTAATTATGTGAACTCCGCTTATCAGCTGCCTCTTACTACTGAGAATCTTGAAGGATACGCAAAACTGACTGAATACGGTCTTTCTTTCCCCGGTTACCTCAGGATCAGCACTCACAGACACGCAGTTGCTTGCTTCGGAATAGAAAAACTGGCTAAGCCAAGAACATTTGAAAATGCATACAAAGATCCGAGTATAGAGTATGATTACAGAATAATAACCTGTGATAATGGCTATATGTTCAAATATGACCAGAATGAAAATCTTATCGCCTGTGGATACGACAAAAATACAAGCGGAGATACCTGGATAAAAGCTGAAGATACATTTATCTACATACGCTCAAGTGACGGAAAATGCTATGAGCAGAGATATGATGATGCGGTCAACGTTGATACTTCCGAAAAAGTTCAGAAGTACAATAAAGAACAGATAACACTTGGCTCTCTCGAGTTATTACCCGCTTCAACCATTGAAAAGTACAAATAATACTTACATTTCTGAAAAGTGATATAGACTGCGCCGCTTAATGCGGCGTGTTCTATTATTTGCACTTTATAAATATATTTTATTATTTCGATAAGAAAAAACTGATATCAAGCCTGTGTATGGTGTGCAAAGTCTTTACTTTCATTAGAGCCTGTGATATAATTTAAGCAGGAAATACGTTTAAGCTCTCTGGGGAGAAGGAGAGGGCTCGGTTTAAGAAAAATTAAGTTTTTGATGTCGATTACGAATTCTGAAAAAAATACATTTCAAAAGGGCGTAAAAAGTGGCACTTTTTGAGCATTTTGGGAAAAGAATTTTTTGAAAATTCGTAATCGCTTCGGAAAAATGATGATTATTGAAATGATATACAGTGTATCAAGTTAGGGGGATCGGTGTATGGCATGCTATCAGAACTTAAAAGATTACCTTCAACACGAACAAATTAAGCTCATTGAAGGAGCAATTACGAAGCATCAAAAAAATGATGTGGACATAAATGGAAATACTCATATTGAGTCTCTTTACTGCACAGATGACGAGCGCAGTAATCAGAAAATGGAGCTCGTGGTTTCAGTTGCCTGCAATGATACTGCTTCTGAAAAGCAGTATTACAGAGTCATTCTTTTCGGAAGTCTTGACTTGAAGCTTAAGGATATTCGGGTTATAGAAGTAGGCGAGTGTGATAAGAGTGATATTCGTGATGATGAATTGCTAAACCATTTCATTCTTCCTGACGTAAGGGCAGAAGACTTAGAACGCATAGGCAATGAACTCTTTTCTTATTATAGTATGTTTGCTGGCATGAACGGGTACGGACTGTCATTAGGTAAGATTATCAGCAATATGAATGCTCCGATTTTCTTTGCCGACCTTTCTGATGACTGCCTCGGAAGAATCAACCTTGTTGAGGCTGACATCAAAACTTATCATTATAATATAGAAACTCAGCAGCTTCAAGAGGTCAGTGGACACGCTAAGCCTGGGGTTATCCTTTTAAACAAGAAAAAATACTATGACGATCAGGACGGTGAGCTTCTAATAACTGTAGCTCATGAGTTAGTACATTGGCAGTTCCATCAGAAGTTTTTTTAGCTCCTGGTATTGTTAGGCACAGACTCTGATACTATGAACTGTAAAGCGAAGCCTGTGATAATCTCTGACAGTATGACTGATATTGAGAAAGCCCTGCGTATTGCGGAGTGGCAGGCGAATTCCCTTGCAATGAGGCTTGCTATCCCTTCAAGCACTGTTGATGCCGTTAACAATGAGATTGCCAATGATCCGTCTACATACTACGAAAATTCTGGAGATAGAATGCAGGCTTGTGTAATAAAGTTTGCAAAAATCTACGGTGTATCCTGCTTTGTGGCAAAGGCGCGTATGCGGCAGTTGGGATATGACTTTGTTGACGGTACTATTCTGGAACATGAAGAAAACGGAAAGAAGATTCAGCATGCCCCGTTCTATTTTCAGCCTGGGACTCTTAAAGATAACGAGACATATGTGATATACCCTAAAGACTATAAGAAGCTGGTGCAAGAGAATAAAGATTTCGCTGCGCTTATAAGCTCAGGAAACTACATTTACCTCGGGTATGTTGTATGCAGGCTCAATGAAAAATATATCGATGTTGTCTTTGATACTGATAGCGTTGAATTTGTTCTCTCTGACTTTGCCCGTAATCATGCTGATGAGTGCTGCATAAAGTTTTGTTTAAAAGATAAAAATGCTGAAAACTATTATTCGCAATATCTTCATAGAGAATACTTGTGCAAGGAAGAGTTCTCAGAAACAAGTGAGTATTATTATAATAAGAAAACAAACGGACTTTCATCTCTTATAGAACATATGATAGAAGATGAAATTGAAAAAGAAGACAAAAAGGGCGTTGAGCTTATCCATAAAATGGAGGCAAAAGGAATTAAAGAGTTCCCTGAAATATTTACATATATTATGGATAAAGCCTCAAAGCCTCGCTTAACAAAGGCTGAAGTAGCTGAGGTCTTGGGCTGTAGTGACAAAACTATTCAGAATTATCGAAACGGTCAACAAGTGCCGGATAATATTGATACAGTTATGCTTATATGTTTAGCGTGTAAAACGAGTCCTAAAGTAAGCACATTACTTATAGAAAAAACAGTTGGTGGTATACCTGATATAGGCTTGCAAAAGACAGCGTATAAGTTTTTGCTCAAGTATACAGATACTTCTCTCAAATATTGGAATATGATACTTGGTAAATTTAAATTGCCGCGCATTAAGCGTCTTGGCGAAAAAACATAAAAATAAGGTTATTTTGTTTATAAAGATTGTAGGTATGACAAGGAAATGAGATTTCCTCTTTTGTAACAGAATACAGCCATAAAATCCTCATGTATATTTAATACATGAGGATTTTTGTTTATATTACGGGGTTTATGGGAGGAATTACCGATTCCTTTTAAAAGACATTAATATCTGATATAATTTCCATAGTAGGAAGTAATTTCTAAATATTATTACAACAGGAGGTTTTTACAAATGTATGAGACATTTGAAGAGGTTGCAATGGGCATTTCACGTGACGATCTCGATTACAGCCGATTAATCGGAAAACATAAAGAAGAGCTTGCTTCAAAAGTAGAAGAGCTATCAGAAGTTAAAGCTGCTGAAAAAAGCGCTGCAAAAATTGAAGTGCTTCGTTCCGAGATTACAAAAAAGGTGCGCTCAGAATTTACTCTTGAAGAAGGAACAAGACTTTTCCATTCGTCACCGTTTATCAGCGAAACAGTTGAAATTAATGGCGTTGTATTTACCGGAGCTAGTTTTATCGCCCATAAGGCGAAGAAGGATCCAGCTTACGATGAAAAGCATCTGGATCTGAATCCCTATAATGAGCATTGGCAACTGGAATACAAGACACGGGGACCTAAGTTTATCTCATCGGTAAAAATCACAGGTTGCCTTATTGTTGCGGCTTCAGGACCGGGAATTTGCTACGCATATTTGATTATGATAAAAGGACGAGCGAGCCCATTGATCTTCTTTAACGGGGATCTGAGTGACAACAGAATAATCTCAGAATTACAGCTTGAGGATACGTCTCTTGCACCTAAATATGTTGCTGAGGCGTTTCGTCGATCACTTCTCTTGTGTTCTGCGGTATACTTTTATTCACCTCCTATGCATGATGGCTGGTGTTTGCCCCCGAGAGGAGATCGTATATTCTGTTCATCGGAATACGACAACCTTCTCTTCAAACGTCTGTATAAAGAAAAGGGAATGCGTAACGTTTATAACGATATTATTCTCTATAAATCAAATCGTACATTCAACGAAGTTGCAGCCGACTATAACAGACTGCT
Source organism: Ruminococcus flavefaciens (assembly GCF_900143025.1). Taxonomy (GTDB): domain Bacteria; phylum Bacillota; class Clostridia; order Oscillospirales; family Ruminococcaceae; genus Ruminococcus; species Ruminococcus flavefaciens_I. The sequence continues at coordinate 162,714 of NZ_FRCT01000001.1, forward strand.
TTCGGATACTCTTCCCGTAAAGGTCTGTACAGTGATCTCAGCTATGAGTCGTTTGTTGCCACAATTTCAGGAAGAGGGGCTTGTTCAAGACAGGCTTTGGGTTGTTGAGACTTCTGACGATGCAACTGCAAAAGATATGACAGCTGGACTACAGAACAGAAATCATCGTTCTATTGAAGTATTGTTTTCCTCAAAAAGAATTCTTTATATCGAGGAACAAATCAAGAGGTATGTTGATTGTGTAATGATCATTCGGCATTCTTCTGCAATAGGCTCGAAATACAAATTAGAGAACATACAAGAGTTGTTATCTGAGTTTTTTGCAAACTCTTATGTTGATGATTCGGTTAACCGTATGGTGCCGGTACTGATTATCGATAACGCTGGTGTTTTGTCTGAAGAATTGTCTATACATCAGCTATCACTAACCGAGCGTGTTCAAATTGAAAATCTTGAACAGGTTCAGAAGTTGTTGGGAGAACTCGACTATCATATCGTGAAAAATGCTGAGAAAAATCCTGGTGCGGTTAAGCAGCGCATAAAAGCGGTGATAACTGCAGCAAAGAAAATGGCAGCGACGCTTCCGAGAAGAAGTCAGAGTAACTCGGCAGTAATGTTTCTTTCTACAGCTATTCTGCTGAAGGAAGGCGGCATTCTGACTGAGGCTGATATACAAGCTATGCTTCAATGGCTTTGCAATGAGGTCAAGGAAAGAACGTCTTTGTGCCGCTATAATGCCCAAAAAATGGGTGATGTAGCGAGCAAGGCAGTAATCACTGGCAGAATAGATATAGGTATAGAGGTCGGACCGCCTTTCTGGACTCCTGATAAGGCTATGATTTCAAGTGATGGTTCATTCTGTTTAACGGAGGATCTTTTCAGTGATGAAATTTACTCTAATTCAGATGTTCCAGTAGGTATAAATAAGGCAAAGGAGGATTTAAAATCCACTGGTGACTTATTGACGTATTCAAACCCTAAGGGGAAACAGAAAATCTGGAAGGTTCAAACTGAGGACGGTAGCAAGAAACCAAGGCCTTTTTTAACGTTCTCAAGAGATTGGCTTTCTCAGGAAGCAAATCTCGTCATTGATGAGAAAGTTGCATCGGATAAATTCCACAAGCTTGATGAGCATATTGATAATTTCTTCCGATTTGTTAAGCACGAGCGGTTAGATATGTATGCTGGTCAGGTGATAACGGATTACAAACACGGTACTCCGTTCATCGCTGTGACTGGTGCTCCTGGTTCAGGCAAGACAGACTGGATGATGCAGCAGGTCGTTCAGAGGGTAAAGACTGATGATGGTGTCATTGTTCTTGATCCGACGAATGCTTTCCTGAAGGAAGAACTGCTTGCACATAATATTCCGGAAGAAATAATCGCTAAACATTTCGAATTCTGGGATTTATCGACGCAAGGCTGGCCTGTAAATATTATGGACTTTGATGACTGCAAAAATACAGCTCAGCGTGTGCAAAAACTGTCGAGCCTTCTGATATCAGGATTGCATCTGACAGGAGCAAACCAGAAATTTATTCTTGTTGATAAATTGGCTGAATTGCTTGAAAAAAATCATCTGAGCACAATTTCTGAACTTGCCGTATTACCGGCTGCATTCGACAAGAACGACGATGAAAAGAAGCTGGCTATAAAGCTGAGGGCACTTTTCAGTATGGTCAATATGCATCAAGATACAGTATTGAGTTGGGGCGACCGTCTCTCTGCTAAGGGAAAAGTCCTGGTCATTTCAAGCGGAAACGCTGTTGCTAATCCACTGGTGAATTCCTTTGACATACTTCTCGACACGTTGTATGCATTTAAAGATAAGAACAGGGACGGCAAGATGACGGTGATACTTGACGAGGTTCAGACTTTTAACCATGGTAAAAAAAGTACTCTTGTCAGCATACTCAGCAGAGTAAGAAAGCTCGATATATCCGTTATTCTCGCATCGCAGGACTATCTGAATGCAAGTCTTTCAGAGGTTTATAAATATTGCGGCACGCATATTTTGTTCAGACCGTTAGGAGAAGAGTGCATAAAGGCAGTAGCCAAGTTCACCAAGCTTGATGAAGATGTCATCAGGACACTTCCTGACTTTCACTGTGCTGTCATGGGGGATGTTTATAGTACGTATTATGGAACGAATGTTAAACTTGAAACAGCTATTTTAGGTATTACATATCGTCCTTCGTATGATATAGGCAGCTCTACTGATGAAAAAGTGGTAAATGATCATGCTGTAAACTATAAAGTTTACGTTGATGTCAAGGCAGTACGAGCTGCAACACCTGCGACAAACGATCTGAAAAAATCCTGTTTTGAGAAAATTTAAGTGGGAAAGGTGACAATGCTATTTTAAATGAGCTGCACATATCTGCTTCTTGCGGACATGTGCAGTAAAAATGATAATCATGTTATCCCCTTACGGGGATAACGAATAATAAATAATTAATAAGGAGAAGATCAATATGAATGAAAATGTTAAATCAATCGAAAATATTCCCGTAATGCTGGGAATCAAGGAGACTGCTAAGAACTTCGGCATTGCCGAGCACCATGCACGTCAGCTTGCACTGCAGGGACTTGTGAAGGCAACTCGTGCAGGCAAGAAGATACTTATAAACCAGCAAAGCGTGGCTGACTATTTCAACAGCTGTACTTTAAGCACAACTGATGTTGCTATTGTCAAGCCTATTCCGTTCATGATCAGATGATAAACAACTGATATCGAGGCGAGAACAATGGCTAACGTTAAGGCAAATAAGAACAAGGACGGTACTATCATATCGTACCGTATAAGAGTATCTGACGGCTGCAGCGTTGACGGAAGGCAGCGTTTCCAGACTATGACATGGAAGGTACCGCGCGGCATGACTGAAAAGCAGGCAGCAAAGGAAGCGGAGAGGGTAGCTTTACAGTTTGAGGACGAGGTCAAGAATGGCCTTGCAGGTTCTCAGCGTTCGCTAAAGCTGGTAGAATTCGTACCGATATACCTCGATATCAAGAGGGATATCCTTTCTCCGCGAACCTTTGAGTATTACGCTTCCATCATTGAGAAAGTAATAATCCCGTTGCTGGGGCATATGAAGATTTCTGAAATCAGAAGTGCGCATATTCAACAGTTCGTGCGCTATCTTCAAAGGGAGAACCCGGGTACATCGCCTGCGACTATAAAGAAGAAGCTTGCTATTCTGCAATCCATGCTTACTCAGGCGGTAAAGCTCGATATAATCCCTATGAATCCTGCTGACGCGAAAAGGCTTACTCTTCCGAAAATGGTAACTCCAAAGGTGGAGATATTTTCGAAGCAGGAGGCTGCTGAAATGCTTGAGTGTTTGGAGCAGGAAGAATTACAGTATCAATGTCTTGTGCTGCTCGCCATTATGACGGGCTGCCGTCTCGGTGAACTGATAGCACTGAAATTCAGTGACATCGACTACAATACGAACAAGGTCACTATCGAAAGAAGTGCGTATAAGTGCAAGGGGAAGCCTATAGCATTAAAACCCCCGAAAGATTACGAAGTGCGCACTATAACGATCACCGATGACTGCATTGAGCTTATAAAGCTTCTGAAGGCTGAGAAAGAACGCGAACGCATGAGACTTGGTACTGCATGGATAGGTGATGAATGGCTGTTTACACAGTGGAACGGCAAGATTATGAACCCTCAGACTCCGACAAAATGGTTTGGCAAATTCCTGGAAAAGAACGGGCTTAAACACCGTAAATTCCACTCTCTGAGACATACGTCGGCGACGCTGCTGCTGTATGGCGGAGTAAATTTACAGCAGGTTAGGACCCGTTTGGGACACGCTGATATCAGCACAACAAACAAATATCTTCACTGTCTTGCCGAAGCTGATACAGAAGCTGCAAGCGTACTTGGCAGTATGCTAATAAGCAGGCATAAACATAGTGAGGAGCAGGCGAATAACAATACGCAGAAGACAGGATAACAGAGCAGGGACTTCCCATTCGGAAAGTCCCTGTTCTTTTCTTTTTCGGAGTTTTTTCTGTAACTGCTCAATGGGGCGTATAAAAGCAGATAATAAAAAACAGCAATTACTTTACTAATTTAACTACATTAACAGATGGGGAGTAAAATCGTAATTATATTTGTTTGGTATTACCACTGGAGAAACAATATAATTTACAAAATATGTAATCTGTTAACATATACGAGATAAATATATCTGATAAGCTGATATACTGATTGTAATACAAAATAGTGAATATACAAAAAATTAAATTGGTGTGCGAAAAAGATATAGCAAATGTGCATAATTAGCGCGAAACAAAAAAATAATTGTTGATGATTGACAAAAAACGTCGATAGTTCTTGTAAAACTGGTAAAAATGTGGTATCATTAATTATATCGCATCATATGAAAAATTTATAAATATTCTAGAAAATCTACAAAATGTATAATATTTTGCACTATTTACTAACGATATAATTCCCTGGGATTTGAATAAATGAAATAAAAAATAATTCTGAGATGGAAAGAATATTAAAAAAGGATAATAGCTACTTGATCAAGGTCATAATTTCACTACTTTTAAGCAAATTGTGGCTGTTCATTATTGTAACGATAATCGGTGGCGCAGAGACTTTTTGTTACTCGAAATTTGCGATGCCGCTGAAGTATTCTTCTCATATTCCGATGTATGTTCAAAGTATCATTGTCGTATACTTCCTATGATTGACGATGGAGCTAAAGATGTAGAAACATCACTTGCGATGATAGAGATGATGAAGGAACAAGGGGGAGAGCGAATTGTTGCAACTTAACATTTCTACGTACATCAAGAAAAATCAGTGCCTGAGTTCCTTAAAAAGGCAGGCTGACTTTGAAAAGATAAAGGACAAGGCTGTTATAAATGACATTATTCTTGGTTTTGTAAATATGATGGTCGTATGTATTAAAATTGGCGGGTTGATATAAATCGCTATATTTATGGCGGTTGATATGAGTTTGTTAATTTCCACACGGGCGATCTAAGGGGAACATGACCGCAATGACCATGGTCTATGATTATTTCCAGAACCATGGTCTCTCATTTTTACATATACATATAAGATTTTGTTACATATTTACTTTGTTTTAAATGATCACTCTTTTCGAAGAATGATCATCATAATAAATTTTCACTCATTTCTTAATAAGGGAGGTATATGTATGCAAAACTTGCTTATTTTAGGCGCTGGACAGTACGGAATGGTGGCTAAGGAAATTGCCGAGTCAATGAGGAAATATGATCATATTGATTTCCTCGATGATAACAATCCGATTGCAGTAGGTAAGTTGGGGGACTTTGAAAATCTAAGCAATGTTTACGATTCTGCGGTTGTAGCTATAGGCAATTCGGATTTCCGATTAAAGCTCATCGAAGAACTTCGTAACAAGGGGTACAATATACCATGTCTGATTCACGAACGTGCATATGTTTCACCGTCTGCTAAGATAGGTATAGGTTCATTTATCGAGCCTATGGCTGTTGTGCATACGGAAGTAGTAGTTGAGACAGGATGCATTATTTCCGCAGGTGTTATTATAAATCATAATAGCACTATCCATAAGGGCTGCCATATCAACTGCGGCTGTGTTGTAAAGGCAAGAGCAGAGATTGATGAAAAAACACGAACAGGGTATAACGAGATATGTGATACCCCCGTCAAGCATGAGATTCGTGTTGCTGTGTGATTAAAATTGGGTGGTTAAGTATTCTGACAGATTGTCAGGTTAGTGAGGAATGATAAAATGAAAGAGCAGACTAAAAAGAATTTGAAAACTGCGGCAAAAGCCACAGGAATAGTTCTTGGGGCTACATACTTGGTTATGCGTCGAATAGCAAAGAAACAGTATCCAGCTTCGGTTTATGCTAATAAGCCTGAGGAACAGAATCCTGTTGAGGGAAGAAAGGTCGTTTTTGTCGAGAATAAGAATGATCCAGTGAATGCAGACGGTAAATGCGGACATCTTGAAGTTGTTGAGAATAGTACTCATTTTCCTACGTTTTATGAGAAGTATGTTAAGCGTGGATTTGATGTTGTTCTCTCGTTTGGAGGGTTAGTAGTTCTCTCACCGATTTATGCTATAACAGCAATAGCTATAAAGAAGGATGACCCGGGACCGGTTTTCTTTAAGCAGAAGCGAGTTGCACAGAACAAAGGTTATTTTGAATTATTGAAATTCCGGTCTATGTCTGTGAACACGCCAAGTGATGTGCCGACGCATATGCTTCAAGGTGGTGGCATCACTAAGGTAGGAGCATTCATTCGTAGAACAAGTATCGATGAGCTTCCTCAGCTTTGGAATATCTTCAGAGGTAATATGAGCGTAATAGGACCTCGTCCTGCTCTTTGGAATCAGGACTATCTTACTGCTGAAAGAGACAGGTATGGTGCAAATGATGTGAAACCAGGACTTACTGGTTTGGCTCAGATCAGCGGAAGAGATGAACTTGAGCTTGAGAAAAAAGCTAAATTGGACGGTGTTTATGCACAGGCTCTTAAATCAAGTAGTTTGAGTGGCTTCCTTATGGATATGAAAATGTTCTTTGGATCAATAACATCTGTATTAAAAAGTAAGGGTGTTGTTGAAGGGGGTACAGGAGCTATTGCAAAGGAAATAGAAAAAGCTAAGGAAATAGAAAGTAAAGATAAAGCTATATGAAAAAGATATTAATTACAGGTGCCGGTAGTTATATCGGCACCTCATTTGAGGCATATATGAAGAAATGGCCTGACAAGTATCAAGTAGAAACGCTGGATATGATTGGCGATGACTGGATGAAGTATGACTTCTCTGGCTATGATTGTGTTTATCATGTTGCAGGTATTGCTCATTCTGATAATGGAAAAATCAGCAAAGAGAAGGCAAAGCTTTACTATGAGGTCAACACAAAGCTGACAATTAGAACTGCTATGAAGGCAAAGAAAGCCGGTGTGAAGCAGTTTATCTTTATGTCTTCTGCAATTGTTTATGGTGATAGCGCACCGATTGGTAAAAAGAAAATAATCACGAAGGACACACCTGTTAGTCCGGCAAACTGTTATGGTGACAGCAAGGTTAAGGCCGAGAAAGGCTTGAAGAAGCTTGAAGATGAAAGCTTCAAGGTAGTTATTCTCCGACCTCCTATGATCTATGGAAAAGGCAGCAAGGGCAACTATCCGCTGATGTCTAAGCTTGCTCAGAAGATGCCTATATTTCCATATGTTGATAACTGTCGTTCTATGCTCTATATTGAGAATCTTATGGAATTCGTGAGATTGATGATTGAGAATGAAGAACGCGGAACATTCTGGCCACAGAATGCAGAATATAGTAATACTAGTGAGCTTGTAAAGATGATTGCTGCAGAGCATTGTAAGAGAATAATTCTTGTGAAAGGTGCAACAGTACCGCTTAAGATGGCTGGTTTAGCCACCGGACTTGTTGACAAGGCTTTCGGTAATTTGGCTTATGATAAAAAAATGAGCAAGTACAAGGAAGAATATAGGAAATATAGCTTGAGAGAAAGCATAAGAAAAACGGAGGAATAGATGTGAATATATGCATTGTTAATTGCTTTGATACATATGAGCATCGTGTTGATCTCCTCCGGGATGCCTTTACATCGCAAGGACATAAAGCTATCGTTCTTGCATCGGATTATAAGCATATCGATAAGAAAAGAAGAACGGAAAAGAAAAACGGATACATATTCTTCCACGTAGAAGCGTATAACAAAAACTTATCTGTTCAAAGAATGAAATCTCATAGTCACTTTTCTCGTGATGTCACTAATTATATAGAAAGAAATATTGAAAAAATAGATTTGATATGGGCGTTGATACCACCAAATTCACTGGTTAGGGATTTATCAAGAATTAAGCGCAATAATCCTAAAGTTAAACTGATTTTTGATTTGATTGATCTTTGGCCTGAAACAATGCCAATAGGAAAGGCTAAAAGCTTTTTCCCGTTTACTTATTGGCGTGATCTTAGAAACAAATATTTAAAGGTAGCTGATTATATTGTTACAGAGTGCAACTTGTACCGAAAGAAACTGAAAAGCTTTCTTAATGGAATGAAAGTCGAAACGCTATATCTTGCTCGCCCTTATATTGAATATGTTCCCAACCTACATATGCCAGATGATAAAATATCTTTATGTTATCTTGGTTCTATAAACAATATTATTGATATAGATACCATAGTTGATATAGTTGAACAATGTCAGAAAAATAAGCCTGTAGAATTACACATTATTGGAGATGGAGAAAACAGAGATAGTTTAATCACTAAGGTAAAAGCTACAGGAGCAGAAGTTATCTATCACGGTAAGATATATAGTCGTGAAGAAAAACAGTATATACTTGATGGTTGCCATTATGGTCTTAATATAATGAAAGATTCTGTATGTGTAGGACTTACAATGAAAAGCATGGATTATTTTGAATTTGGGCTTCCGATAATCAATAATATTCATGGGGATACTTGGGATATAATCAAAAGGAATAAATGCGGTATTAACTATGATAATCATTTCTTTTTGGAAGAATTATCAGCTTATAATGGGGAGCGCCGCAATAATGCCAGAAAGTTTTTTAAGATTCTACTGACTACGGATGCTTTTAATAGGAAACTTTTTAAGATTATTAAAATAGTAAATATATAAGATAGAGGTGATAAAACTTGATCGATGTTTTATTGGCAACATATAATGGTGAAAGATATATAGAAGAGCAAATAGAATCCATTCTTGCTCAGACATATCAGGATTTTAGGATACTTATTAGAGATGATGGTTCAACCGATGGTACAGTTCCGATAATTGAGAGATATGCGACGAAATATCCTGAAAAGATTGTTATTATAAAAGATGGAAAAAAAGGTGGGAGTGCTGCCAAGAATTTCTTTCATCTTATCGGTGCTGCTGAATCAGATTATGTTATGTTCAGTGATCAAGATGATTACTGGCTTCCAGATAAAATTGCTGTAACCTATAGAATAATGCAAAAAATCGAACAAAAAAAAGGAAAGAATACTCCCATATTGGCATTTGCAACATATAAAGCCGTTGATGGTGAATTAAAAGATACTGGATTTAATGAAAAGAATAATCAAATCAGTGCATTTAAACTGGATTTCAATCATCTTCTCGTTCAAAACTATGTAACAGGGTGCTTGACGATGGTAAACAAAGCATTGTACACTAAATGCGGGGATTTTGATGACAGAATTCTTATGCATGACTGGTGGATGGCACTTTTAGCTAGTAGTTGCGGAGTAATATACCACATTCCAGATGTTGTAATGCTTTATAGGCAGCATGGCGATAACGAAGTCGGTGCCGTAGACGTAAAAAGTTTACGTTATAGAATTGATAAATTTCTGGATAAAAAGACATCATCAATGCAGTATTTGTATTTGGATCAAGCAAAGTTGTTTATGAAAAGATATGGTAGAATTATGCCTGTTGAAGAATACAATTCGTTAAAAACTTTTATTTCGATATATAGTTATAAATTTAAGATTAAGAGAATGCATGTATTACTAAAAGGAAAATATTTAAAGGGGGATATAGTGAGGGCAATTGGACAATTGTGGTATATATAATCTGGTTTTCCGTGAGGTGAAATAATGATATTTACGAAGAAAAATGCCACAATAAATTTGTTAGTAATATTTCTGGTGGTATGCGTTTTTTTTCCGGGTGATCCTTTTCATATTAAATTGATTTCTTTTTTCCTAATACTGGCATTAAACATTAGTATAGTATTGAAAGAATTAAAAAAGAATGATTATTTGATGTTCTTTGGTGTGCTTTTTCCGATTATTTTAATATTTCAGACCTTTTTTGTGTCACACAATTTAGGTTCGGCAATCTCAGGAGCTTATCCTGCAACACTAATTTTAATTCTTCCTGTTGTTAGACACTATGACATAAAATATGACAAATATTTGCTAAGAATTGTTGGAGGTTCTGTATTATTAATTGTCCTCATTGTGCTTATTGATTTTATTGGCGTTGTTGATATTAATTCACCATGGTTTATGCGAAATGCGTTTTATGATTATGGAATGGGAATAATGGGAAAGTCTCCAATGTATTCGTTCTATTACAAGGTCTTCCTAAAAAGTTCTCCATTAATAGTTTTGTTGATAAATGATTCACTCAAGAAGAAAAAAATAATAATTACTGCTTTATCAATACTCGCTATGCTGTTTACAGGAACTAGAGCTAATGTTCTGCTTTGTGTTATATTTGTGCTGTATGTTTTGGCTTTTAATTATGAAAAAAAAGGCAAAGAAAAAGTGATAGTAACATTTTTAGTCGTTAGTATTCTTATGTTTTGTTTCCCGTTAATATATGAATACATAAATGAGATAATGTCTTCAAAAGGTGCGATTGCATCTGATGAAATAAGAGATGGACAAATGAGAAGCTTTATTGAGATTTTTTCTGATCCGTTTAATTTAATCTTTGGAATGGGATTAGGATCACCTTTTTTTAATTATGGTAGAAATGCATATACAACAACAGCTGAGTTTTCATATCTTGAACTGATGAGACAAATAGGAGTTCCGTTATTTGTAGTGTTTATGTATTTCGTTTTGAAACCTTTAACATCTAGTATAAGCAAGCAAGATAAGATGACTTATATTTGTTATTTAATTATTGCATTTACAAATCCCCTTTTGTTTTCTTCAACTGCTTATTTATTGTATATTTTTGTATATAACAATACAATTGAGTTAAAACAATGAGCATAGTTTGATGTTGGTAAGGCGTTACTTAGTATAAATAGTACGCCTTTAAATGCAGGTGAAATAATTAAGAAGAGATTAACATTATGAAGGCGTTGAGATGAAATGAAGATTTTATATGTAAGCCACGAAAAAAGACTGAATGGAGCAAGTAAATCGTTACTCAATATCATTGATAAAATGAAAGAAAATGGACATATGATTTATGTTTTAACTCCATATCGAGATGGTGCTTTTTATAATGAGCTATTACATAGATCATATGTAAATGTAATTATAAAACCATATTTTTTTTGGTGCCAAGCTAAAACAAAAATTGGGTGGATAAAAAACAAAATAATGTGGCCAATTTTTAGAAGTCAAGTTAATAGAATATCGGCAATGATTGTTTCAAATTATATTAAAAAAGAAAAGATTGACATTATTCATACTAATACTAGTGTTATAAATATAGGTGCGCTAATTAGTCATTATAGTAGAATTCCACACATTTGGCATATAAGAGAATTTGGAGATTTGGATTTTGATATGCATTATTATGAACCAGTAAAAAAAGTTTATTCTTTTATGAATAAAAATACAGACAGGTTTATATGTATATCCAATGCCATAGCAAATCATTATTCTCTTTTAGATAAAAACAAAATAAGAATAGTATATAATGGCATAGAAGAATCTAGCATTATTAATATAAATAAAAAAAATGATTCGGAAAAGATCCGGATATTAATTGCCGGAGCTATTTACATCGGAAAGGGCCAACATGAAGCAGTTGAAGCATGCGAGATTTTATTAGATAGAGGAATCGACAATTTTGAATTGTTGATTGCTGGCGAAGGTGAAGTGTATTTTAATATAAGTAAAAAAGTTGAGAATAACATAAAATTTCTTGGCCATGTAAACAAAATGCGGGAATTACGTAAAAATATTGATATCGAATTGGTTTGCTCAAGGTGTGAGGCTTTTGGACGCGTTACAGCTGAAGCAATGTTAGCTGGTATTCCAGTTATAGGAAGTAATACTGGCGGTACACCAGAGTTAATAGAAAATGGAACCGATGGCTTCTTGTACGATAAAGGAAATGCAGTAGCACTTGCCGACAAAATTGAGTTTTTAATTAATAATCCTAGTATTCGTAAAGAGATGGGTGGAAAAGCACAAAATAAAGCAATTCAACATTTCCTTATTTCAACGTGTGTGAAGGAAATCGAAAAGGTGTATTATGAGGTTTCAACTGAAAATGAATATGAGTAAAGGAGGAAGCACATAAATAGTGCGAAGATAAACGACATGAAAGGAATTATTTTAGCCGGTGGTTCCGGCACTAGACTGTATCCATTAACGATGGTAACAAGCAAACAACTATTACCTGTATATGATAAACCGATGGTTTATTATCCACTTTCAACATTGATGCTTGCTGGAATAAAGGATATATTAATTATCTCTACACCGACAGATCTTCCTAATTTTGAAAGACTTTTAGGCGATGGTTCTCAGTATGGCATCAACCTCAGCTATAAGGTACAGCCAAGTCCCGACGGACTTGCACAAGCATTTATACTCGGTGAAGAGTTCATAGGCGATGATGCCTGTGCTATGGTGCTTGGAGATAATATATTCTATGGAAACGGTTTCGGAACAATTCTTCGTACTGCAAAGAAGAATGCAGAGGAGAATAACAGAGCAACAGTATTCGGTTACTATGTTCCCGATCCCGAGCGTTTTGGCGTTGTTGACTTTGACAAGGACGGTCATGCCCTTTCTATTGAGGAAAAGCCTGCTGTTCCAAAGAGCAATTACGCTGTTACAGGACTTTATTTCTATCCCGCAGGTGTAAGTGCAAGAGCAAATCAGGTAAAGCCTTCTGCCCGCGGAGAGCTTGAGATAACAACACTCAACGAGATGTATCTCCATGATAACCTCCTTGATGTTCAGCTTCTCGGACGTGGTTTTGCATGGCTCGACACTGGAACAATGGACAGTCTTGTTGAGGCTACAAACTTCGTTCAGATGGTACAGAATCGTCAGGGTATCCAGATCTCAGCACCAGAGGAGATAGCTTTCATCAACGGCTGGATAGATAAGGACGGACTGATGAAGTCTGCTGAGAAATATGGAAAGTCACCATATGGTCAGCATCTGAAAAAAGTTGCAGAAGGTAAGATCAAGTATTAAGGAAGTGTCACTGATGGGAAATTTTATTTTTAATGATACCAAAATTAAAGACGTTTACATAATTGATGTTAAGACTTATGGCGATAATCGCGGCTATTTCATGGAAACATATAAAGAGTCCGATTTTAATGAAGCAGGTCTTGATTATAATTTCGTTCAGGACAACCAGTCAAGCTCGCGCAAAGGTGTTCTCAGAGGTTTACATTTCCAGAAAACTCATCCACAGGCAAAACTTGTTCGTGTCCTTAAAGGAGAGGTTTTTGATGTTGCCGTAGATCTTCGCAAAGGCAGTCTTACATACGGTCAGTGGGTAGGCGTTGTTCTTTCGGAAGAGAATAAGCGTCAATTCATGATACCTCGCGGATTTGCTCACGGCTTTGTTGTAATGAGTGATTATGCAGAGTTTGCTTATAAGTGTGATGAGCTTTATCACCCTGAGGACGAGGGCGGTATCATGTGGAACGATCCTGCAATTGGCATTGACTGGCCTGATGTAGGTAAGATAATTCTTAGTGAAAAAGATAAGGGTCATCCGGCATTGGCAGAATCTAAAATAGAGTTTTAATAGGAGGTAATACCCATGAATATTTTTGTAACTGGCGGTGCTGGTTTCATCGGCTCAAATTTCGTATTCCATATGCTCGATACATATCCTGATTACAGGATAGTATGTCTGGATAAGCTCACATATGCTGGAAATCTTTCAACACTTGAGCCTGTTATGAAGAACCCTAACTTCCGTTTCGTGAAGATAGATATATGCGACAGAGAAGCAATATACAAGCTTTTCGAGGAAGAGAAGCCTGATATCGTAGTTAACTTCGCAGCGGAGTCACACGTTGACCGTTCTATCGAGAACCCTGAGATATTCCTTCAGACCAATATCCTCGGCACACAGGTGCTTATGGACGCTTGCCGCAAGTACGGCATACAACGTTATCATCAGGTATCCACTGATGAAGTATACGGCGACCTTCCACTCGACAGACCTGACCTTTTCTTCACAGAGACAACACCTATCCACACAAGCAGCCCATATTCAAGTTCAAAGGCTGGTGCTGACTTACTCGTTATGGCATACAACCGTACATACGGACTTCCAGTGACAATAAGCCGCTGTTCCAACAACTACGGTCCTTACCATTTCCCCGAGAAGCTCATTCCGCTTATGATAGCAAATGCACTCGCAGACAAGCCTCTTCCTGTTTACGGTGAGGGTCTTAACGTGCGTGACTGGCTCTATGTTGAGGATCACTGCCGTGCGATCGACCTTATAATTCACAAGGGCAAGGTAGGCGAAGTGTACAACGTAGGCGGTCACAATGAGATGAAAAACATCGACATCGTTAAGCTCATCTGTAAGGAATTGGGCAAGCCTGAGAGCCTTATCACACACGTTGAGGACAGAAAGGGACACGATATGCGATATGCGATTGACCCGACTAAAATTCACAATGAGCTTGGCTGGCTGCCTGAGACAAAGTTCGAGGACGGCATCAAAAAGACGATCAAGTGGTATCTTGAGAACCGTGAGTGGTGGGAGACTATCATCAGTGGTGAGTACCAGAACTACTATGAGAAGATGTACGGAAACCGTGCAGAGGTGTAATATATGAAAGCATTCGTAACAGGTGTGGGCGGACAGCTCGGACACGATGTGATGAATGAGCTTGCAAAGCGTGGATATGAAGGTATCGGCAGCGATATTTTGCCGACAATTGATACAAAATATCCCTATGTACAGCTTGATATAACCGATGCGGCAGCAGTTGAAAAGGCAATATCAGAGGTAAAGCCTGATGTTGTGGTACACTGTGCAGCATGGACAGCAGTAGACGCTGCCGAAGATGAAGAAAATAAGCCGAAGGTCAAGGCTATAAATGTTGACGGTACACAGAATATCGCCAATGTATGCAAAAAGCTTGATTGCAAGATGATATACATTTCAACTGACTACGTATTCAACGGACAGGGAACAGAACCGTGGCAGCCTGACTGCAAGGACTATGCTCCGCAGAATGTATACGGACAGTCAAAGCTCGACGGTGAGCTTGCTGTGGCAAATACTCTCGACAAGTACTTCATCGTTCGTATCGCATGGGTATTCGGTGTGAACGGCAAGAATTTCATCAAGACTATGATAAACGTCGGCAAGACTCATGATGAAGTGAGAGTTGTATCCGACCAGATAGGTACACCGACATATACACTTGATCTTTCAAGACTTCTTGTTGATATGGCAGAAACTGATAAATACGGTTACTACCATGCAACAAATGAAGGCGGATATATCTCATGGTACGATTTCACAGTTGAGATATATAGGCAGGCTGGAATGTCCACAAAGGTAACACCTGTAACTACAGCAGAATACGGACTTTCCAAGGCTGCAAGGCCTTTCAACAGCAGACTTGACAAGTCAAAGCTGGTTGAAAACGGTTTTAAGCCGCTTCCTACTTGGCAGGATGCACTTCGTAGGTATCTAAGCAGTTTGGACATATTAATACAAAGTGGTGGATGAATGATATGATGAATATTATTATTCCTCTTTTAGCAATTGTAGTGTTAACTGGCGCAAAGAAAAATATAGATATAAATACAAGTCTTGATAAAAAGCAAACTGCATCAATCAATGGTTTTTTTGTAATAATGGTTTTTATTCGCCATTTTTATCAATACATTTCAAAAAGCAAGTTTGACGTTTTGTCAATAATAGATTTGGCTACAGGTCAACTTATCGTTGTTTCTTTTATGTTCTTTTCAGGATATGCGCTTGTTAAACAATGGCAAAAAAACAAAAGATACATTGATAAAATCCCTCAAAAAATAATATCACTTTATCTAATCTTTGGCATTACAGTAGTATTGTTTCTAACGATTGGAATAATATCAGGAAATAAGTACGACATAACAACAGTGGCATTATCTTTTATAGGTATGAGATCTGTCGGAAACTCAACATGGTATATTGTCGCAATACTTTTTATGTGGCTTTTCTCTTATATCGCATTTAAACAAAATGTAATGCATCCAATTTACTTGTTATCCATTTTTATAATCTCATACATTATTCTTATGTCGCAAATAAAGGAAGCGACTTTTTACAATACAGTTATTGCATATTTATTTGGAATACTTGTTGCATTTTATGAAAAAATGATTATTTCTGTACTTAATAAAAAATATTGGCTTTGTTTATTATTGGATATATTATTAATTGGGGTATGTTTTTATCTTCAGCGTTACTTTGTCGTTTATGAGATAATGGTCTTATTGTTTTGTACTTTTTTACTCTTATTCAGTTTAAAAGTAAGGCTGTATAACAATGTTCTAAGTTGGCTAAGTAGATACACCTTAGAAATATATTTGATTCAAAGAATTCCTATGATGATTGTACAAGGGAAGATTAAATACAGCATTGTTTATTTTGTGATATGCGTATTGCTAACTCTTGGCTTAGCATTGTTATGGAAAAAACTCTATACCTGTATAAGTAGTACGGTATCGAATATTATAAAACATAGAGGTGGAATATCAAGTAATGAAAGCAATAGTTAAAAACATTGTAAAAAAAACGATTGGAATGTTGTTATCGGTAAAATATAATTTATCAATCAAGTTTAATTCACCAATTAAAGGGCAATATGGTTCTTTAAGGTTTATATCTGATTATTCATTAAAGCAGTTTAAAAAAATAAAAAAATATAACGATGAAAAAAACGTTTCTGTAAATAAAATGAAAGAAAAGATTAAATTTGGCTTTGTAGTATATACAAGTTCAATGTGGAATGTAGATGAATTATATCATTTACTAAACGATAATGAACGATTTGATGTGGATATAATAGTTGTTCATATTGATGTCGAGAACAAGGAATCAGTTAATAAAGAATATACTAAGACGATTCAATATTTCAGAAATCTCAAATACAATGTTATTGAAGCAAGGAATATTGATAATATCAATGAATATGATGCATTATTTTATCTAACCCCTTCGCCTTTAAATGAACAAATAATTAATTTGATTAATCTGCCTATGTCGATTATTGTTCTTCATACATCATATAGTTACATGTTAGCTGGAAATATGCTTAAACTTGATGTTGGTATGTATCACTGGTCTTTAAGATTCTATACTGATTCGGATTATTATAATGGTCTTATTAGGCAAAATGAGAAATATACAGGAAATGCTAGGTATTTAGGATTCCCAAAAATGGATCAGTATTATGTTTCAGAAAAACGCCAATTAAGCGCAAAGAAAGTAATAATATATGCTCCCCATCATTCTGTAAATTATAAAAACTTTAAGTCGGCAACATTTGAAGAAAACTATCAAGCCATTTTGAAAATTGCAAAAAAGTATTCGAAAAATACTTATTGGATATATAAACCGCACCCACTTTTAAGGGGAAATAGCGTTCTAGCAGGGCTGTTTAAAACAGTTGAAGACTATGATGCGTATGAAAATGAATGGCAATGCTTAGATAATGCTGAAGTTGTTAATGAAGGCGATTACTTTTCAATTTTCAAGGGATCTGATGCAATGATTACTGATAGCGTTTCCTTTCTAGCTGAGTATCAATTCACGCATAAGCCTTTACTCTTGTTGGAGAGCGGTAAGGAAAAATACAATGAATTTGGAGAACAAATTTTAAGTATTCTATATAGATGCCCTGGCGAAGATATAGATACTATTGATGCATTTGTTAATGATACTATTTGTGAAAAGGATGAAATGTATTCTATTAGAAAAGATTTTTTTGATAAAAATCTATCTTATATGAAAGATGGAGTAACCGCAAATAGAAAGATTTATGATGATATAAAACAGTTATTAACAAGCGAGGCGGCTGTTTGATTAATGAAAAAAATAATTGAGAAATATAAAAGTATGCCTATACAATTAAGAGCATCGATTTGGTTTTTAATGTGCTCTTTTTTGCAGAAGGGAATTTCAACAATTACCACACCGATTTTTACGCGAATCCTGTCGCCAGATGAATATGGCTCATTTGGAACATTTAATTCGTGGTATAGCATTATTTATATTATAGTATCTATGAACTTGGCTAGCGGTGTCTACACCACGGCAATGGTTAAGTTCAGCGATGATAGGAATATTTTAGCCTCGTCATATCAAGGTCTAACACTATTTTTATGTTCTGCTTGGACAATTATTTATTTAATAGCAATAGATTTTTGGAATAATCTTTTCTCATTAACAACCGTTCAAATGCTATCACTTCTTTTGATGGTTTGGACTTCTTCGGCATTTTCGTTGTGGTGCGTTGAACAACGTGTTAGTTATAGTTATAAGAAATTGGTTCTTGTAACTGTTATTGTATCGTTTGCAAAACCAATTCTAGGCATTATACTTGTTTGTAATTCTGACGATAAGGTTACAGCGAGAATAATTGGCTTGGCAATAGTGGAACTATTTGGTTATTCAGTTTTGTCTATATATCAAATGGCTAGAGGTAAGAAGCTGATTTCAAAAAAGTATTGGGCCTATGCTTTCAAGTTTAATCTTCCGTTGATACCTCATGCTCTATCGCAAACTGTATTAAGTAGTGCTGATAGAATAATGATAAAAAATATGGTGGGTGAACGGCAAGCAGGTTTTTATAATCTTGCGTATAGCATTTCCTTAATAATGATCATATTTAATACCGCTTTGTCTCAGACGCTAGCTCCATGGACATATCAGAAATTGAAATCAAATAAAGCTGAAGATATCAATGGAATTGCGGTTTTTTCTATGGGAATGATTGCTTTATTGAATCTATTGCTGATTTCTTTTGCACCAGAAGTAATTAGGATTTTTGCGCCAAGTGAATATGCTGAAGCAGTTTACGCAATCCCACCAGTAGCAATGTCTGTTTTCTTTATGTATTTGTATGATTGGTTTGCTCGCTTTGAATACTTTTATGAGAAAACATACTATTTATTAATCGCAAGTATTTTGGGTGCTGCTCTAAATCTATTGTTGAATTATTTGCTTATTCCAATTTGTGGCTATATAGCTGCCGGATATACTACTTTGATTTGTTACATGGTGTATAGTTTTATGCATTTCTATTTTATGCGAAGAATTAGCCAAGAACAATTACCTGGGCGAAAAATCTATAATATAAAGCATATATTATTGATTACAAGCATATTTATGCTTTCAAGTTTTGGCTTGTTGTTGACTTACAAACATATGATAGTAAGGTATTGCTGCTTAGTTTTTATACTTGCGGAGGTTTTCATTAATAGAAAGATAATAATAACTAAGTCAAAAGAGCTGGTTAATATACGAAACAAGAAATAACGAATAAATTGGAGGGTTTAATGTCTGATTATATATTCCTTTTTGATATGGACTCAACTATAACACGTAAAGAAGTTCTTCCTGAAATATCTCGAAGAATTAATAAACTTCCTGAGATGCGAGCTTTAACAGAAGCAACAATGAGAGGTGAGATACCATTTAAGACGAGTTTTTTAAATAGAGTCAAGATTTTAAGCGATATCTCTGTTAAGGAAGTAAATAAGATTGTTGCTGAAGTTCCATTAAACCCAATGATAGCAGATTTTATTAAACAGAATAATGAAAGATGCTACGTTGTAACTGGTAATCTTGATGTATGGATTAGTGGATTGATGCGAAAGCTTAATATGGAGAATCATACATACAGTTCAAAAGCTGATGTAGTTGATGATAGAATCTCAAAAGTAGTTAGTGTCATTGATAAAGAGTTGATGGTTAGGCAGTTCGTTCAGCCTATCGTATCAATTGGCGATGGAGATAATGATTCTGGAATGGCAAGGAGAGCTGATATTGCTTTAGGATTTGGCGGTGTTCGTAATATCGCTCCCTCTCTTCTTAGAAACATCGATTATGCTTTCTATCAAGATGACAAATGCGCTGAGTTCTTATGGAAACTTCTATAGGAGGAGTAGTATTATGAGTAATGTCAATATAGCGACGCCAAAGAATACTACGGTTGTTATATGTTGTGCTGGAATGGGTACCAGATTGGGAATAGGAACAACTAAAGCATTGGTAGATATCTGCGGTGTTCCACTGATTATTCGTCAGCTGCAACTTTTACAGGATTTCGATGATATTAGAATTGTCGTCGGATATCAGGCAGAGAAGCTAATAAATGTGGTAAATGAATTTAGAAAAGATATTGTTTTTGCTTTCAATTATCAATATGAAACCACAGGTGTTGCTGATAGTTTAAGAAAAGGCCTTCTTGGAGCAAGAGAATATACAATTATCTTGGATGGCGATACGTTAGAGAACCCTAGCGATTTTCAATTATTTCTGAAAACAGAGAGTGAATGTGTTGTATTATCTGAATTATCTTCTGCTGAACCTGTTAAGGCTGAGATTTCAGATGAAAAGGTCCAGAGATTGTCAAAAACAGAAGGATCAAAACAATGGCCAGGCATGGCAAAGGTTATGACTGAGAAACTAAAGAGCGATTCTTCACATGTATACGGAGTGTTGAATGAAATCATGCCTTTTAAGTCAATTTTTGTTAGAACACGAGAAATTGACACACCAGAAGATTATGAACAGGCTATTGAATGGTTTGAGAATGGCTGTATGTAGTTTGAGAATGGGAGGAATAATGTAATGAGTGATAATTTAGTTATAGGTGTATTAGGAGGAATGGGGACTTATGCAACAATTCATTTATTTGAACAGTACGCAGAAGTTTTTAAAGCCGAAAAGGAATGGGAGCGTCCTCGCATTGTTATAGATAATAGGTGTACTATGCCTAGCAGAGTGAGGGCGTTTTTATATAAAGAAAACGTAGATCAATTAGTTTGTGAAATGGCCGAGTCTTTGAACAGTTTAAAAGACACAGGGTGTAACAGAATTATTCTTGCTTGCAACACTTCACATTTGTTCTTGCCTTTGATATATCAGAAATATCCAGATATTCAAAGTAGTATAGTTCATATAATTGAAACTTGTGTGAACCGTATTAAATCTGATGGGCTAGAAAAAGTTTTTCTTCTTGGTTCTGAAGGAACTATAGAGTCTCATATCTATCAAGACGCTCTTGAAAAAGTAGGAATAACATGTGTTGTTCCTGAACAAAGTGAATATGCTATGTTGCGCGATTGTATAGAGGCTGTTAAGCAAAACAAATCTTTTGATGTTGTAAGAGATACATTTTTAGAGCTAGTTAATAGGTATGACAGCTGCATTTTAGGATGTACTGAGTTGCCTATTTTATATGATGCATTTATTAATGATGTAAGTTGCAAGAACATTTATGACCCGTTGATGTTAGCTATTCAAAAACTACATGAGGAGTATGAAAATGAGTAAGATTTTAACTTTTGGTGTTTATGATTATCTGCATTTAGGACATCTTCGCCTTTTTAAGCAATGTAAACAGCATGCTGATTACCTTATTGTAGCGGTTCAAAATGGAGATTATATTAAAAAGTTCAAGCCTGACGCTGAGGTATTATACTCAACTGATGAACGTGTTGAAATGCTTGAAGCGTTAAGGATCGTTGATAAAGTTGTGGTATATGATACAGTTGGAGTTAATGCACTTGAAAAAATTGATTTTGACATACTTGCTTTAGGTGAGGATCATATAGGTGCTAGGTTTGATGAGATGACTGATTGGTGTAATATACATGGAAAACAGGTTGTAAGGCTTAAGCGCACACCGGGGGTTTGTTCTTCTGATATTAAAAAGAAATTCAGATAAATGATTGAGCATTTTAAATATACTTGCGTATACAAAATGAAAAAATCCTCCAATCTAATATGTGATAATACATAATATAGGAGACAACAATATGAAAAAAATCTTAGTAATCCTAGCAGCAGGCATAGGATCACGATACGGAGGCGGAATAAAACAATTAGAGGCTGTAGATGATCAGGGGCATCTTATTATTGATTATTCGATTCATGATGCCATAGCTGCTGGTTTCAATAAAATAGTGTTTATTATCAGACATGATATTGAAGAAGATTTCCGTGAAAGAATTGGAAAGAGAATTAAAAATATAGCTGCACCATTAGGCGTTGAACTTGAATACGCTTTCCAGGAAGTATCTTATTTACCACAAATGTCGAATGAAGATATGGTGAGGTTATCATCTCGAACTAAGCCTTGGGGAACAGGACATGCTGTTTTGTGTGCTGCCGATTTTATAGACGCACCATTTGCAGTAATCAATGCGGATGATTATTATGGACAGGAAGGATTCAAAAAAGCTGCTGAATTCCTTGATAATAATGATTATGCATTAGTAGGCTATGTTTTAAAGAATACCCTTTCCGAAAACGGAGGTGTAACAAGAGGTATCTGCACTGTGGATGATGACAAACTTGTTTCTATATCTGAAACGAAGAATATTGTAAAAAACAAAGATTCCGCAGAAGCTGATGGAAAGAAATTAAACTCAGATAGTCTGGTATCAATGAATTTCTGGTGTTATCCTCAGATGTTTTTGGATGTACTCAAAGAGAGCTTTCCTCGTTTTCTTTCTGAGTTAAACGATCCTATGAAGGACGAATATCTTTTGCCGGTTATAGCAGATCAGATGCTGAAAACCGGTGTGAAATACAGCGTTCTTCCGACAACCGCTCAATGGTTTGGAGTTACATATAAGGAAGACAAGCCAATTGTGGTAGAAAATATACATCAGTTGCATAGCTCCGGAGTATATAAAGAAGACTTGTATTCTGATTTGATGTAATAAAAATAGTGGTAATAAAGGCGGTGCTGCAGGGAGTTCTAAGAGAAATAACTTAGGATTCTCTGCAAATAGACTTAGAAATAATTCATTTTGATCCGGGTGCTGATGTGGCAATTATACACTTAGCATCTGAATGAGAGTGAAACTTTAATACATTCAAACACACATTCAATTCATACTGCCCATATTTTAAGGAGGCAAAAATAATGAGAACAAAATCACATGATCCATCGACAGTAAAATCAACAGTAATACGCCTCCGGGTAACGCAGGCAGAAGCAGAGCTGTTTAAGACAAAGGCAAAGGAAGCAGGATGTAAATCAATCAGCGAGTACATCAGAGTAAGATGTCTTAATGAAACTGTTGTAGGCAATGACGCTGCTAGACAGGAATAAAAAAATCCTCGGAGAGAAATGAAAGAAATCACAACACTTCGAGGATTGTTTGTATAGCTGTGCTTTAGCGATTAAAACCGTAACGGTTTAAGGTGTAAATGTAATGCAGTGCCTACATAAAATCTTATTCTGTTACTATTAGCAGTGTGATAAAGCCATTATAGCTTCCTCAACTGAATTTATCAACATCGGTCTTCTCAGTTCACAAACCATAATATTAAATGGATCTCCGGTCTCCTCACCATGCATTAAGCAGTCTGGCTCTGCGGTTTTGAGTCAGGTTAGAGCTTGATTCAGACCTGAAAGAGTATTCGTTGAAATTGTCAAGAAAAGTGCAGTCATAAAATACCCAAAATCTTGGATAGGCCGGAGTCAGGCAGCGTGATGAGTAAGCTGCTTTGAAGTTCTTAATGCCACAGGTGGGAGGCCGCCTTCATTGAAGCTGTTGATCCTTTGTGTGTTGTAGTAGGTGAAGATGTATCTGAAGATGACAGTTTTGACCTCTTCACGTTTCATTCTGTAGATCGGGATCTGATACAGTTTTTCTTTTTTCAGCGTGGCAAAGAAGCTCTCCATACGGGCGTTGTCATAGCAATGAGCAGTGCCGCTGAGGCTTTGAATGAGCCCATTAGTTACAAGCTCCCTGCGGAAGGCGTAGCTTGTGTACTGGCAGCCACGGTCACTGTGGAGAACACTTCCTTCCAGTCTACCGTACTTCTCACGCAGCTGTTTTACGGTGTCTATGCAAAGTTCCTTCTTCATGTTATCACGCATTTCAAGAGCTACTTCATAGTCGTTTTCCCTTTCCGGTTTTGTTACTTATATTCTACCAGATTTTTGGGCGTTTGTCGACTGCTCTTTCAGTATAACACTTCACTTTCTGAAAAAACAGGTATTAGCCGTACAATGTTTACCAGACTGGAACAGGAGAATTTCAGTCCATCAGTTGATCAGCTGCTGTGTCTTTCAGAGGTACTTGATTTCGATTACAGAGACCTCTTCGAGGATGACACTGTTGAGGTAAAGCCTGTGGAGCGTAAGAAAATCGCTGTAGCAGGAACTGGCTATGTTGGACTTTCCCTCGCAGTTCTGCTTTCACAGCATAATGATGTTACTGCAGTTGACATAGTTCCTGAAAAGGTCGAAAAGCTGAATAATTGGATATCTCCTATACAGGATGACTTCATTGAGTAATATCTTGCTGAACATGAGGAGAGAAAGCTTTCTCTCAAAGCTACTACAGACGGCGAGTCTGCATACAAGGACGCAGACTTCATCATTGTTGCAGCTCCTACAAACTACGACCCTAAGACAAACTATTTTGATTGTTCTGCTGTTGAGGCGGTTCTGGAACTTATCAAAAAGGTTACTGGCAAAAAGAAGAAAAAGCCGACTATCGTTATCAAGTCAACAATTCCTGTAGGCTATACAGTTCAGGTTCGTGAGAAGGTTGGCATGGATAATATCATTTTCAGCCCCGAGTTTCTGAGGGAATCAAAGGCTCTCTACGATAATCTCTATCCTTCACGTATCATAGTAGGATCAGATGATAAGAACATGGCAGAAGCAGAAGTGTTCGCAAATCTTCTCGTGCAGGGGGCTATCAAGACAAATATTCCTGTTCTCTTTATGGCAACAACTGAAGCTGAAGCAGTAAAGCTCTTTGCTAATACATATCTCGCATTACGTGTAAGCTACTTCAATGAGCTTGATACATATGCAGAAGTTAAGGGACTTAAGACTCAAAATATCATCAAGGGTATCTGTCTGGATCCTCGTGTGGGTGATTACTATAACAATCCGTCATTCGGTTACGGCGGATACTGTCTACCAAAGGATACAAAGCAGCTTCTTGCAAACTATCAGAATGTACCGCAGAATATGATGTCAGCTATAGTTGAGTCCAACAGAACCAGAAAGGACTTCATTGCTGATCGTGTTCTTGAAATGGCTGAGTATTACAGCTATGATAGTAATAATGAATTTGACAGCAGTAAAGAGAAAAATGTTACTGTTGGCGTATATCGTCTGACAATGAAATCAAACTCAGACAACTTCCGACAGAGTTCTATTCAGGGCGTTATGAAGCGTATCAAGGCTAAGGGTGCAAATGTTATCATCTATGAGCCTATACTTGAAAACGGCAGTACATTCTTCGGTTCAACAGTAGTTAATGATTTGAAGAAATTCAAGAAGAAATGTGGCTGCATCATTGCTAACAGATATGACAGTATTCTCGATGATGTAGAGGAAAAGGTTTATACAAGAGATCTGTTCAGAAGAGATTAATATTAGTTCAGAAATGCCCTGATACCAATCAAAAAAGCTGTCTGTTGGCAATAAAAAAGTGTCATACTTGTGTCAGGACAACTACGAAGGAAGGCAGTGGATCAAAAGTAGACAAAAAAGAAGACTCCTCGGAATTGCCTATATACGGTTAAAAATCAGAGAATGCATGAAATTGTTAAATAAATTTTCAACCATTCGTAATGAGCAGGTCGCAGGTTCGAGTCCCGTCACAAGCTCCAGACAAAGAATTGCCTGAATAACGGATTTATACCGATATTCAGGCGATTTTTTATATTCTGAGTACAGCCATGATTCTAAATTTGCACTTAAAAAATGAAGAAAAATTACACGATTTTCTATAGAAATCACACGGGCTGTCACACGAAAATCAAGTTTGTAAAGAGTGACGAAGGTGCTATCAAACCAAAATTAATAAGTCTGTAACAAGGTATGTGTTACGGTGGTCATCTGTCATTGTTATTAAATAAAGAACGAATTATAGTATATTATTTATCAAGTAACCAATTTATTATACCTTGTTCGCTTAGAAAAGTCGAAAGTTGGAAATACAGTTCCAACTTTATCCGAAAACGCATAGAGTTGGAATTCTGTTTTACATTAATAAGATATAAAGTTTTTCAGAATAGAATGAAAATGCTTATTTTTTTATGGCGGTCGCACTGAGACTCGAACTCAGACATCGAAATACTCCGATTACTCACAGTTTAGCAAACTGCTGCCTTACCAGTTAGGCTTATGCGACCATTGGTGACGGATGTGGGGGGTGAACCCGACATTTAGAAGTTGAGAGCCTCTTGTCCTGACCGATTAGACGAATCCACCGTATGTCTCCGCTCAGAAAAAAACGGAGATTTGTATTGGTGGGCAAGGTATGAGTCGAACCTACGGTGTATCAAAGTCACGGATTTACAGTCCGCTGCAATCGCCACTATGTATACTTGCCCATGTGGGGTAATCGAAGAGAATCGAACTCTCATTTTCAGAGCCACAATCTGACGTCCTTCCATTAGACGACGACTACCTGGTGACGGATAGGGGGATCGAACCCACTATTTAGAGATTGAAAGCCTCTTGTCCTGATCTGTTAGACGAATCCGCCATAAGGAATCGTGAAACTGCACCGGACTTGTTTCTGAAATTGCTGCGCCCTGCACAAGAATAATTACAATTCTTCCAATTTGCTGGACTCTGAAATCATCATAGACTATAATATAGCTACTATGAAATTGGAGGTGCTTCAAATGTTAGCAATACCCGAATTGGCTATGCCGAGAACACGAAAGGTCACTACCGTATGTAACGGCAGGCGTGAGGTCTGGACGGACTACGAAGAAGCAAAGGCATATTTCCTTGAAATGATGATGACCGCCGAGGGCGAGGAACGTGACCGTGCAGAGTGCGTTTACATTCAGCTCATACATGGACTTGATGAGTGTTCGGACGAGGACAATTAACAGAAATGGCTCAGAGCATTTTTCGGCTCTGAGCCATTGTCATATCTGTGAAGTCACAGTTTCATTTATTTCTCCTATCTTAGCGGAACGAGAGGGAGTTCAATAGGTTCATTGCTGCTATTGGAGTGAGTATTGCTCGTTGTGATAACGTCCTCGGTATCAAACTCCACGATTTCTATTCTTGGCGTAGTATATTCTTCTTTCATTCGGGATTCTCCTTATGTCACTATCTCAGGGGTACTAACGGCAGCTCTATTGGTTTATCGCTGTCGGTTGTATCGGACGGCGTATCCTGCACCGCCTGTGTGGTTGCTTGCTGAACAGGCTTTGTCGTAGCTGCCGCAGGCTTTGAGCCGTCCTGCCGTGCCTTTGTTGTTACAGGCTCGGCAGAGCTGTTTGCTTTGGTTGTGACAGTATCATTGCCTTGCTTGTTCACAGATTTTGTGGTGGCTTTTTCTGCTTTGGCAGATAAATCCGCCGTTGTTTCGGTGGTTTTCGCAGTTGTAGTAGTCTGTGCCGTAGGGGATTCGTTATTTTCTGTATTCTTTTCAGTCTGCTCTGAGGAGGAATCACTTATCGACGCAGTCGTTGTTGTACTCTCCGCAGAAGTATCCTCCGCTGATGAACTGCTTTCGTTGTGGCAGCCTGTCAGCAGAAGCGCCGACAAAAGAAGAATGGGTAATAGTCTTTTCATAAATGCTCCTTGTATAGCAACAGGCAGTCGCATGGACTGCCTGCTGTGTTTCGATTACTGCTGTTCAAGTTCATTGCTTGTGGTAATTACGTCCTCGTTATCGAACTCCACGATCTCCATTTCGGGAGCGATGTACTTTTCCTTGTTCATTTATAACACCTCCTGTTTTAGGGTATATCCTTTCAATTCAGAAAGAACAGGATTTGTAGATTTAAAATTCAAGATTTAAAGCGGGACGGACAACATTCTCATAATCTACATAGTTACCACCCGTCTCGACGCCGCCGTCCTCATAGACGAACGCCGCAAATTCAGAATCGCAGCCGGGCGACCGCAGCCACCACCAAGAGTCGTTGGTTCTTATACTGCTGTTAATGTCGTCAAGGGCATTTGCTTCGTAAATACTGAGCAGGTAGATGTAATCATCGGTTTCATTTCCGCCGCTTGTGTTAAAGTCAGGATTGTTAGGATTGCTGTTATGCGTTGATACGATCTTTGCCTTATCCTCATCACTAAAGCTGTTGTAGAAATCACCGTTCAGATATGTTCGCAGTGAGCAGGTTTCCCATGTTACGTCTGTATCGCTATCGTTGTACTTTCTGATTTCAAGGTTGTCTTTCATCAGAAGTGTGACACCATTATCGCTCTTGCCGATGATATACCAGTTATAGTTGCCGAATGTTACTACATCACCTAAGCTTTTATCTGCATAGGGGTTGGCGGGTGCAGTATAGTTCTTCGCCGCCTCATAATACGCCATGATTGCCTTCGCCATGTTGACATTCTTCTGGCTTGCACTGCCGTTAGTCAGTACTCGGTTGCACCATGAGAGTGCGGAGAACTTGTAATCTGTTTCGCCGACCGTGATCGTCTGCTCGTCAGCAAGGTTCTGGGGGAGCAGTCCTGTAACCTCATGATAGGACGGATAATCCGCCTTTGTAGCGTTTATCGTGCTTTCTGTGCCTGATTCATCTCCCTTGACATACAGACGAGCCGCCGTCTTTGAATCAAGCACAAGGGAGAGCTTGGCAGCATCGCTGTCAAATGTTGCTGCATAGGCAGAAGTGTCGGGATCATAGCTTTCAAATCCGTCTGAATAGCCTGAACCTGTGCCATAGAAATACTCGGAAGACGCATTGCCGAAGTCTTTTGTTGCAGTGATGAGGGCAGATGTTTTTTCATCTGCTCCGCTGAATGCAGGTGACGACAGATACTGTGTAATAGAATAATCCTCAATGGTATCGACTGTATCGCTGCCCTTGCAAAGTGTCGCAGTAATATCCTTGTCGATGTCCTTTGCGTAAACGTGCGTTGTCGCATAGTATTTGCCCTCAGTTGCGTTGTACGCAAGTGCCGAGGATTCATCTACGCAAGCACCTGTGAAGTTCACCGTGTATTCAGCCGCAGCCGTATCATCTGCGATACCGTCAACGTAGAAATTCAGTGCGAGGTCATCACCGAGAGTAACGCTTGCATTGGAGAATGCAATAGCTTCAAACACTGCATTTACAGTTACAGCGTTGTCAGGCATGTTAAACGAATAAGTACCGTCCAGATTATCTGTAACATCAACATTACCGTCATTTACATTTATGCTTTTGAAATTGTATCCAACAGCAGATGAGGGTGTCAGCGTAACATTCGCTCCTGCAACCATTTTATTAGGCAGTTTTCCGCTGTATATCTCCGAACCGCCACGGCTGGCAGTTGCAGAAACAGTACCGCCGTTTGTCGGCGTGATATTGGTGCTGATGTCATATCTTTGCTCTAAGATATATGGATCGTCTTCAGTTCCAGAACCACCCACTATCATACTTCTCATGGTTGTTTCGTCAAGATAGAACATAGGTCTGATGTAGCGTCCGCCGTATGTTGCGCCGCTGTAGCCTGCGGAAACAGTATTCATACTTGAACGTACAACTCTTGCACTGCCAGAGTCTCTCATAGTTCTTAGCCAATAAATACTTGCTATCGAGCTGGGATTACTGATAACACCAGCTTTTGTGTAATATAAACTTCTTAATCCGTCAAGTCCGTCTAAAGTCGGGATAGTAAATTGATCTGTTCCGTCACCGTATGTAGATGAGCTGTCGATTGTTTTAACAAGAGCTAATTCACTTGCTGTCAGACCTAGATCAGTAGCAAAAGTACCACCCGAATCAATATCAAGCCAACTATGAATATCGCTTGTGCTATATGTTCCATTAGCTCCGAATCTTGAAGCTTTAAGAACATACTTGCTCATCATCATTGAGCCATTGGTGTTGGTTTTTACGCAAAACCAGTCAACATCATATCCGTTGTATGAACCCATACGGACATAGAAAGTCCATTTTGCATAATAGGTCTTATCGCCTGTATCCTCTGCGGATATTTCGGTTACGGGCAAGCCGGTGAAATTGGCATTCGTAAACCAACCCTCGAACGCATAACCTTCCTTTGTTACATCAGTCGGAAGAATTGCGCCTGTACCCTCTGAATAACTTGTTATGTTACCGCTATTGATTGTTCCGCCATTGGTATTGAGCGTAACTGTGCTGCTTGCAGCGTGTGCGACAATACCTGTTTGTCCGAAAAATTCTCCTGTCCCAACGTTCGCAGGCGCAATGCCCACTACAAGAACTGTGGCAAGCACGAATGCCGCCGCTTTCTTCCATGTGTGTTTCATTTACTCATTCCTCCTTAATGAAAAGTGTGGTGATAACACAAAAAGCGCACCCCACAGGAAACACTTATCCCATGTGATACGCTTGTATTACCATATTAATTTGTAAAAGGGCATAGTTAGCCGTTGATGTGCTGTGCTGTCGCATTGTAACACGGTATGGCATAACTGTCAACCCTTCCCCCTAAAATTCACAGAAAGTTTACATATCGTAATAAACCATCTGTGTATATTATTATTATATCACATCATATAAAAAATGCAAGTGCTTGCTCAAAATTTTTGACCTAATATTGCAAATTGGTGAATATATTGCTGATTATACGAATCGTAAATGCCAAATATAGAAAAGGAGCTGTTCGACTTATCGGGAACAGCTCTGGCTATTACAGCAAATTATTGATATATTGCATTTATCATCGAATTTGGTTCGGCTTGTCATTTTGGGGTTGCTTTGTGGTTATTTGACATTACATAAATAAGCACTGCCCCAATGCGGGGCAGTGGCTGTCATAACTATATCATTTTATTCTGTCTATCAGCTTTTCAATTTCCTTTACGAATTCTTCCGGTTTCTGGTCGGATATGTCATGACCTGCGGGGATATTCACTTCTTCGCAGTTGCCGAGGCTCTTACAGTATTCACTTATTTTTTTTCTGTGTTCTTTATTCTCTTCACTTTGGCTTTCTTCAAAAAGCTCCTGCGCAAGTTCTTCATCGACCTCGCCGTAGAGGAACATCAGGTATTCTCTTGCATCTTCAAGCGTTTCATAATCGTTTGTTATGTACACCTTAGGAATGTCGTTTGCCTGTATGGAATCCCACGCTGTTCTCATATTGACATTGTAGTTCCTTACTTCTCCGTAATTGGGGACAGATGCCTTCTCGAATGCCAGAGCGTCTTTTGAGTATTCGCCGTACTCGTCATATTCTTCTGCAAATAAAGCATTCTTCACTGTCGTCCATCCTGTCTTGTTGGCGAAAGTGCCGAATGCGACTAGAACGTTTCGCATTAATTTCGGAAAGCCTTCTTCGGGCATTTCTTCATTAGCTGTGCTGATGCTGTTACGGAATATAACTCCCGAAACTTCTTCGGGATATTTGTTCTCCCAGTATGTCACATATGGGCCGCTCATGGAATGAGCCATAAGTATGTACGGTGCTTCGACACCTGCGTTTTTCAATGCGGTACGTGTGCTTTCAACTATATACTCTGTTGTGACATCTTTTTTTGTCTCGCCCGATACGCCGTAGCCCGGACGGGTCACAGCAACAATAGATATATCATCATCGAGATACCCGGATAGTTTCTTCATTTCAATAGGTAAGGTGGCATCCCAGCTTCCAGGCATTGAAATGATCTTATACTTCCCGTCACCGAAGATATTTACGTTCATGTCGAAGTCGCCTGCGGAAACAAGATTAACGAAGCCGTCCGCTTTAAGAATATCCATATTCTTTTGACGCAATGACTTTTTCATGAAGGCGAAGATGATCGTTAAAATAACAAAGAGAGTCAGCAGAACAAGGAACATCCGGCCGATCACCTTAAAGACCTTTTTTATTACTTTTTTCATAATAATCTCCTTTTATGAATTATCAAATGATTTCTGAGCCAATGACTCTGTGAAACTAAGAATTATCTGGAATAAACGGAATCAAAGTCTTCGCCTTTGTTCAGTTTATCGAGTAATTCCAGCAAGCCTTTCTGCTGATGCGTATCCATCCAAACGCTTACCTCATGTTTCGCATTCAGATAACGGAAACGCCTGTCCTCTAAAGGATCTGCATAAAATTCAGAACCTGTATCCATATCTTCAAGGGGAACCGTGTTTTTTCCGTTATCAGTCTGTTCAATCCACGCCTTCAGCCCATATTGCTCACGATAATCATTTTGCGTGGCAAGTCCCTCATCAAACCATGTGGGAATACTTTTCAGTGCTTTCACATTAAGACGAGTGCGCAGCTCTGCATGAGTGAGTTCATGTGCTATTATGTCGATATTAAGGTATTCATCTGAAACAGAAATGTAGTTTTTCTTCGTATATGAGGTTTTCGTATCATGATCTCCGTCAAGCTTTGAAAGCAGCTTATCATCATCGCAGAAAATTATGATCGTTGTATCGGTACATTGTAATTCTCCGAAAAATGCTCTGTCCCGTTCCAATGCTTCTTCCGTGAGCTGAATAGCTTCTTTGATATTACCGGAATAGTTTTTGTTGACATAAATATTATCTGCTACTTTTTCAAAGGAACTGCGGTACGGAACTGACATTCGATATCCTAACCCCGTAAATTGAAAAATATAGACAGCCGCCAATAACAACAGCAGTATCAAAGAAATGCAACAGCATAATATGATTTTCTTTTTCTTTGATTTTATTTTCATATTTATTTCGTCTCCTTTTGTTTACAGTATCGTCCGTGAGTTTTGCAGACTCCGTTTATGTTTTTCAGTTCTGCTACATTCATCAGAACATATCCAGCAGAAAATCCCATATCATGTGCAGAGCCACGGGAATGAGAATATTTCTGCTTTTCAAAAAAGTTATACTGAATATGATACTCAGAATGATGATATAAACAAAACCGAAGTGAAGAAAAGCATCTCCCAGTATGCCTTGCATGGTCCATGTCGGGATATGTATTGCCACGAACATCAGTGAATTCAGCAGTATCGCCTTCCACTGATTCTTTTTGTTCTTGCCGACCATAGCATTTAGCAGCCAGCCGCGGAAGACCATTTCTTCTGTGATGCCGACAAATGAAAAATCTATGACCTGTTCTGCACCAAAATCGCTGCTTAGAGATAATGAACCTTTCATATGATACGCACTGACAAGAGGATAGAGCACAAAGAGCAAGAATACGGGCAGATAATGCAGCCATTTCACCTTTGTCGTAAACATCTCTTTGAGCCCGATATAGACATCGTCTTTGTAATGATGTACAAGAAGTGCTGCCGGAAGTATCCATACAAGATTTTTGATAACAACCTCTTTTACGATCTCTGAACTGACTATTCCAGGAATAAGGTCATTTATGACAGGTTTTCCGAAAAATTCATATAGTGCCCATATTGTGTAAAAAGCAATGATATAAATGATGAGTGCTTTGTTTTTTGATATATTTTTTTCAGTAGTTCCCATATTGATTTCTTATCCTTCTGGTTTATGCAACTATTATATCACTTGACATAACGTCAATGTCAAGCATGTATTTTTAAAATATAATATTTGGGCTATTTATACAGATGTACTCATGAGGGTTTGTCAAAAATGCTGTATGACGTTACATTGATTGACATTCACGGTATTTCTGTTTCAATTATACAGCAAAAGATATTAAGAAGTACTTAAGAGATATGAGGACTGCTCAAAGACCATGTTTGTTAGTGCTTTCTCAACTATAGTACTGGGATCTCTATTAGGGCGTATCCATTCCTTTAAGTCCTTCTTATCCAGTATAAGCGGCATACGATCATGGATATCTTTTACAGTGCCTGTTGCTTCTCGCGTCAGTATTGAGAATATAGGTATCTGCATACCTCCATATTCCTCATATCGGTATACACAAACAAATAGCTTAACCACGCGGTTTATGGACTGCGTGGTTAAAATTTTATATGCCGTTTTTCTCTAAAAATGTCATTTTGGTTCTTACGTAAGAACCAAAAATATGAGTATTTTCTTCCAGTACACTATTTGTCCAAATAGGCGTTTGGTTCTTTTTGGTTCTTACGCAATATAAACCACAATAAAAAAGGCAGCAGCCAGAGATAATACTTCTCCGGCTGCTGCCAATTTGTTATGCGGATTTACCTTCTTTTTTCTTTTAGAACAATGACAGATCCATCGATTCCGTTGACATCTCGTTTGCTCTCTGAATAACATTGGTATAAATATCATTCGTTAAAAACCGATCATAATAAGGGGCAAGTTCTTTCAGAAATATTGGGAGAAGCTGCACCTTTTTCTTATTATTAAATCCACTATTTTTTAATATGCAATTACAATCATATCTTTTTAACTTTTTATGATATATAATGATATTGTTGAAAGGGAAAGCGGCATGAATAAAGATAATACAATGTCAGTATTATTCATTCTAATTTTTATCGGCAAAGGAGGGTGGTATAACGGTCTGCGGCTATTAATTGCGCTTAACAGGGACGGAAATAATCTGGGGCCTTGTTGCATAAAGAGTTCATATGCAAAACAACAGGATCAGAAAGGGAAAGTGATCAATATGTCAGATTCGTATAATACAAACAATATGCTTCCTAAGAATGTAATGATCGAGGACTGCAAAGGAAACAGAGACACAGAAATTATTACCCACCAATTCAAAAATGGAAGGCTGTTTCTGGTGGGAACAATAGACCAGAGAATGGCTGTGGATTTCATATCGGCAATGCTCGTGCTCGCAGAAGAGCAGAAAGATGTTGAGATCATCATTGACAGCCCCGGCGGAGAGGTTTCTGCGGGACTTATGATATACGATATCCTGAAATCTTATAAGTATAAGATAACGATGTACTGTACCGGGTTTGCGGCAAGTATGGCGGCGCTAATCCTTGCAGGAGGACAAAAAGGCAGACGCTTTATTCTTCCGCATTCACAGGTAATGATACATGAACCGCTTATAAGCAGCGGTTTCGGCGGTTCAGCTACATCTATTGAGAAAACAGCACAAAGTATTCTTGAAACAAAGGCTGTGCTCAATAAGATACTGGCTGAGCATACAGGCAGAAGCGTTAACGAGATAAACAAGGCAACTAAGGACGACAATTTCATGACATCGGAAGAAGCTGTACAATTCGGGATCTGCGACGAAATAAGAAGCATATTCTGAGAAAGGCGGACGATGTGATGAACAATTCAAATAAAAATAAGCTTTTCACCGCGCATTGCGATAAATACGGCATTCTGCCAAACGGTGAACTGTTTGATCTGAACAGTATCAAGACCAGACGTAACAACAATATATCCATATTCGGAGCTTCGGGTGCAGGCAAGACCCGAAGTTTCGTTATCCCGAATATCCTGTCTGCCGTAAACAGCTATATAGTATCCGATCCAAAGGGTAATCTGTATGCCCAATATGCAGATCTAATGAGAAAAAACGGATATAAGGTAATACATATAGATCTTATACATCCCGAAAGCTCGGACAAATATAATCCGCTGTGCTATGTGCATGATTCGGACGACGCCTGCAAACTGGCAACCCAGATAGTTAATCTCGGATACGGCGGTGCTAAGGGTACAACGGATCCGTTCTGGGACAGAGCAGCAGAACTGCTGCTGAAATCTCTCATAGGGCTTGTAATGGAAGATTGCCTTGAGGTCGAACACTCCATTAACAGCATTTCAGAACTGCTTACAAAAATCGAATTTGAAGACGATGAAGAGTTCTCGCTTAACAATTCGGAACTCAACCGGATATTCGAGCGTCACGCATCGAGGTACCGAAAGCCGTTCGAGAACAGCTGGGCGTATGACCAGTATCTCAAATTCAAGGCAACACCTCCGCGTACTCTGGCTTGTATAATTATCACTATACAGGCAATGCTCGGCCCTTTTTCTTCAAAGGGACTCAATAAAATGACTTCAGGTTTGGAAACCATTGATCTCAAAGCTATTGGAAGGGAAAAAACCATCGTCTTTCTTGGCATCAGCGATACCGATCGTTCAAAGGATCTTCTTGCAAATATTTTCTACAGTCAGGCAATGAACGAGCTTTGCAATTATGCGGATTATAAGTGCAAAGACAGCCGCCTGCCTGTACCCGTAAGGTTTATACTGGACGATTTCGGAACCAACTGCCGTATTTATGGTTTCGAGAACATGATATCAAATATCCGTTCAAGAGATATATCGGCAGCGCTTATATTACAGTCCGAAGCTCAGCTGAAACATGGCTACGGTGAAAGTTCGCATACTATTATTGACAATTGCGATACCATAATATATATGGGCGGAAATGACGTTCAAACAGCCAAAATGATTTCTGAAAGGTGCAATCAGCCGCTGCAAAAGATTCTGAATATGCCTATTGGTACTAACTGGACGTTCAGACGCGGCGAACAGCCGAAGTATTCGGAAACAGTCGATCTCTCCGAGTATCGTATCGTAGAAAAAGGCTACAGGCAAAAGACAGGTTAATATGCATTGTGTGCTCAACAGCTGCCGCAAGACAGTTGTTGGGCACATTTTATTATAGCTTAAAAAGTGCGTCCTGTATAAACACATAATTGCGTAGATGTATAGCATAATGCGATTTTTCGACTGAGCCGACTATATAAAACGTCAATATGATATGTATTTGCATATTAAATGTCTGTTCATGGGTAATAATCACCAAACCGCGATTTATAGGGGTTTTTTTGAAAAATGTATTGAATTTTTCCTGTTCGTATGATATAATATATTCAGTTAGTTACATGGACCGTTTGAGAATATATCGTACAGTATTGATATGTGCTCTAATATGAAAATGTGTTCTTTCTCAATAATCAAATGAAAGGGAAGAATCACTTATGAAACTAGCTACAACTCCGTATCAGCTAACAATGTTCATAATGATCGAGCAAACCAAAATTGCGATCATTAACAGCAACTTAGTTGATCTGCAAAACACCCCAAACCTTACTGCAAGGTTGAATCAACTCCTCTTTGGAGCTTATAAGGCATTAGAACCTGAAGGAGAACTGTTCTTTGACTATGGCGACAAAGAGATCTACTCAATTACCAGAATAGCTAACGGCAAGCAAAATGTAGGTTACGCATTAAGGGAATTGATCGAATACGGTAAATACAATTTCGATGGTCACTGGAGATTGTATGAACCTATATCAGAAGAAGGTTTCCAGTATATGCTTGACAACTACATGGAGCCCACAGAGGCCGGCAAAATGATCAGCTATATAAAGGATGTGATCTACAATGACGAGTTGATAAGTAATGAAGACAAGGACGCTTATAAGAAGCTGCTTGAAGAGAAGAAAAGGGCAGAATTCTTGTACAAGGCTTTGATCGAGATAGCTTTAAGAGCAAATATCAAGACTTCTGAGCCAAGCTGTGCGATCCTTGAAGCACGTAATAATCTGTCAGCAATGTCTGCAATTCAGTGCAGGGCATTGGATTACGAGATGGAAGCAGAGAGGGATAAGTCCAGAAAGAAAGGCAAAAATCAGAAAAAATCAGATAAATATTCTGATAAGTCCTGAGATGAGCCTTCATATAAAGGCTCCGCTGCTGCAAAGAAAAGAGTAAAAAACTCATAATGAACAGAACACGCTTTCAAAAAACGGTCGGCCGAATATGAGGCTGTTTTACTGTTGTATGGCAGCCTCATGAAAGGTTTAAACGCTGCCGTTTTGTATGAAAGAAACGATATATTGGAAAAGTATTAAGGAAAGGCTGGAAAATAAAATGATATAAGTCGATAGTATTCATAGTAAAAATTGAAAATGAAAAATTTTTATTGTTAATTGTATGGCCGTCAGTATCTGCAAGAAATTTTCGATATTAAGGCCGAAAATGGAGATTATGTTATTAATATTTTAGAATCATACGTATCCGCCTGTTATTATTAAAGAAAGTCAGAGGTTTAAAATGTGATTGATCAGATAAAAAATAAATCGAAAATACCCTTCGATAATTATGATAGGAAATATGAGGCAAAAAATATAATTGATAATATGATTGATGAAAAGCATTTTGCTGATACTCTTACTCTGAAGGAAAAAAATGAATATTTAAAGTGTTTTTACAAGAAACTTTCTTACAGTGTAAAAGCTAATCTGCGTAGAGAATATTATGATCGTATAATTTCTGGATTTGATGCAGATGAAAAGCTGAGTACTGAGCAGATGCAGGATATTAATAACCGGCAAAAATATTCTTTTATAGAAAAAGAAGCGATTAATGAGTCAAAAAGGATTTTACACGAATTCAATTTATTATTCAATAAAGGATCAAGCGTTACTGACTATGAAAATGCTTTATTTGATCTGGCTTTTATAATAGAAAAACGAAATCAGCATATTGATAAGTTCAAAAAAATCGTTCAGGAATATAAAAGCATAAGTATCGAAAAATATAAAAGCGGCTTGACAATATTGAAAAAGCTTAATGAAGAATACAATGTCAAAATAAAAGAAGCAATAAATAATGTTTATTTCAAATGAGATCGTGTGTAAAAGCCCTGATGAACGGTTATATTCTTTTTAGTGTGATTATATAATAGTCTGAGTTTATGTTTTAATAATGGTGCTTTAGATAAATCAGCCTGCATTTGCAGGCTGATTTTTTCTCAGATAGGGCACACCGAAAATAAAAAAGCCCCGCAAGTAATGCAGGGTGCGCCCTATCTGAGAAAAAATAAAACTGAAAGTTTTCGGGAGAGAGTTTGAGAGAACCCCTTTTTCAAAAGGGGTTCTCTCAATAATTAGTGTAAAATTTCTATATGGGTATCGAGGTTACAGCAGACGGTGTTTTTTCATGCCCGCATGATGAAATTTTGGCATACATCCCTGCCTAAGAAGCAGATTTTTGCGAGTTCGAATCTCGCTGCGGGTACCAGATGCTCTCGTAGTCCAACGGCAGAGGACTTAAAATCCGTATAGTATGAGTTCAAATCTCAGTGCGGCCGCCATAAAACTTGAATTTAACACCCCATCCCCCCCGAAGCGATCTGCAATTCGTTTCGGGGGTAATCATTTATGCGGTTATCCGTTCACAAATTGACCTTGAAAAACTGCATTTTTTCAGTTATAATAATTGAAAAGAGAGATTTTGGAGTTGAGCAACATAGTAATTCTTGTTGGCATTGTGAAAAAACGGCAAAAGGTGAGAAAATGATAATGGAGCATAAAGACTTAAAAAAGTGTATGAACTCGGAATTTACATAGTTACGTAACAGACTTTTATAACTGATGAACAATTTGCAGAACTGAAACTTAATCATTTTGATTGCAGAGTAAGTGATATTGCCAATGAAATTAACAGAGTAATTGAACCGAATGGTTCAAAAAAATTACAGGCAGCATGGATAAATGACTGGCTTGAAAGCATTGGTTTGATATGCAAAAATGCAGATGGCTGCCGTGTTGCAACAACAGCAGGCGGTGATATAGGTATTACATCACATATGAAAACAAGAGCTAACGGCGAGGAATACTATCTTAACCTGTATTCGCCCCAAGTACAGTCATTTATTTTTGACAATCTGAAAGCAATAATAGCATTTCATTATGAGGACAAACAATGAAAACAGAGACCATCGGTGGCAGAACCTGCCATATTATGAAAAACGGCACTGACCTGCCTACGATATACTGGGGCGAGATGAAAAACAGCTCCGAGACTATTGAAAAAGTCCTTGCGCTGTGCGAGGACATAAAGTGCAACTATATCATTTACGAGGTCGAGGACTGGAACGCCGATTTCTCGCCGTGGGAGTTCACGCTCAACAGGAAAATGTCTTTTTCGGGCGGCGGAAGCTCAACGCTGGACTGGCTTGTGAACGAATGCGTTCCATACTGCGAAAAGGAGCACGGTCTCACGGGAAAGCGTGTACTCTGCGGATACTCCCTCGCAGGTCTATTCAGCCTGTGGGCGTTCTATGAAAGTCAGGCGTTTGGAGGAGTTATCAGTTGTTCGGGCTCGCTGTGGTTCGGGGACTGGATAGGCTACGCCGAGAGTCATACCGCACCGCAGAACAGCTCCGTTTATCTCAGCCTCGGCGACCGCGAGGAAAAGGCTCGGGACCGCATTATGGCGACTGTCGGGGACTGCACTCGCAGACAGTATGAGCTTGTGTGCGGCGATAAAAACGTGTCCCGTCATATTCTTGAATGGAACGACGGCGGACATTTCAATGAGCCTGAGAAGCGTATCGCAAAGGGTATACAATGGATAGAAAGAGAGGTATGATATGGAATTTGAATACTACAACCCAAGTGATGATAAAAGAAGCTGTGTCGTGCGGACTCTGACAAAGCTAACGGGTAAGGAGTACAGTACCGTCAAAACAGAGCTTACGGTATTAGCTCGGGAAATTGGCTGCGTATCGTATAACGATGAAAAAGTTTTCGGTAAATACTTGGAAAATCACAGCATTTACAAGTGGAAATGCTATAATGATACGAAAGTATGCCAACTCGAATTGAACTGTGGTACATACTGCGTTTATTGTACAAACAGGGACAATTTCTATCATCTTCTGCCTGTTGTGGACAACGTGATATACGATCGCAGAGATAACAGCCGCGAACTATATGTTATTGCTGTTTATAAAAAGGAGACCATATGATATCCGGATTAAAAAACAAAGTAGCCGTAGTAACAGGCGGTGCAAACGGGATAGGCAAGTGCATAGCCGAGGAGTTCCGCAAAAACGGAGCGGCGGTGTGCGTTATCGACAAAGCCGAGGGAGACCACTTCGTCGGCGACATTTCAGACAAGTCCGTGCTTGAAAAATTCGCACAGCAGGTAATAGCTCAGCACGGACACATCGACTTCCTCGTGAACAACGCTCTGCCGCTGATGAAAGGCATTGATGAGTGCAGCTATGAGGAGTTCCAGTATGCACTGTCAGTGGGCGTGACTGCGCCGTTTTATCTGTCGAAGCTGTTCGCTCCGTACTTTAACAAGGGCGGCAGTATCATCAATATTTCGTCCTCACGCGACCGCATGAGTCAGCCTCAGACCGAGAGCTACACGGCAGCGAAAGGCGGAATAGCAGCCCTCACTCACGCTCTTGCGGTAAGCCTTGCAGGAAAGGTTCGAGTGAATTCTATCTCCCCGGGTTGGATCGATACGTCCTACAAAGTCTATGACGGTCCCGATGCATATCAGCAGCCCTGCGGACGTGTGGGAAATCCAATGGATATCGCCAATATGGTGATGTTCCTCTGCTCCGACAAGGCAGGCTTCATCACAGGCGAGAATATCTGCATCGACGGTGGTATGACCAAACTGATGATATATCACGGCGATAACGGATGGGAGCTGAAATGATCATATAAATATCAGACAACATGCTTTGAGCTGCCTCTTGAAGCATTTTATTTATAACAAAGAAACACAGGTGATAAAAATGTCAGAAGTAAAAGAATATAAATGTCCGTCCTGCGGAGCTCCGATGTATTATGACATCAAACAGAAAACATTGTCATGCAGATTTTGTCAGAATACATACGATCAGGAGTACATTATCTCCCACCTCGATGAAGAAACTAACGGAAAGCTTCCTGATTTTGACTGGGTAAAAAGGTCAAAAGCAGTATGGGAGCCCTATGTAAGTGATAAGATCGAAGAATTTAAATGTCCGTCGTGCGGCGGAAAGATAATAACTCAATCTTCGACTGCAACGGCAAAATGTCCGTTTTGCACCCATGATCTGATAATCTCTTCTGACCTGCAGGGAGACATCAGACCTGACAAGGTTATTCCGTTCAGGATAACTAAAAAGGAATTTGCGGATAAATACACACACTATATTTCAGGGGTAAAAAATGTTCCCAGGGTATTCAAGGATAAGGCTGCACTGGATAATATAACAGGCTGCTATATACCTGTCTGGGGATACAGCTGTACCTGCGAATCGACTATTAATTCGGATTTCTGTTCGTCTATAACTGTAAAGGATTATCCGATACTTGCAAACGACAAAAACATGGGCTGGCAAGTTTTTTATTCCATGTGGCCATTCAATTTCAGTGAAGCAGATGATTTTAACGAGTCATACCTTACGGGCTTTTATGCAAGCAGATATACTATCGGAGCTGAAAACGCAATGAGAACTGCTGACTACTACATAAAAGAAGAGTGCCCTGGAAGCAGACAATATGAAGCTAAATACAAAAAAGAGTTTGAATCAGATAAAATACCATCAGAATCTCAGGGAGAAGGAATAAAAAAGATCATACACAACAGGGAGCTAACGTATTATCTTGTGCCTGTATGGCTTCTGAATATAAAATACGTTAACAGGACCTATACCATTGCCATGAATGGTCAGACAGGAAAAATGTGTGCCGATGATCTTGCTGATAACCCATTGTATTATACCTGGTTTAAAAGAATATACCTTATCGTTCAACTGATAGACTTTATTTTGGGATTTTTAGTATTAAAACGGATCGACAGAGAGGTCGGTTTTGAGACATTTGATTTTATTGTAATATTAATAGGAATGAGCGTGTTTTCTACGTTTTTGTTTAATTTAATAATAACTTCGATAATATGCAGGCTCATATTCCGCAGAACCAGAAAGAAACTAAAACCGATCGAAAAGAATCGCTTGTTTTATGTACGGGATTTTCTTGAGTAAAAAGCGCCTATGTGACAAAGAGGTCAGGTTTGAATTTTTGAGTCAATACATCAGTTACGGACAGTAACGGCAGAGTCGGCAGGTAATGTACTGACTGCACAGGATCGTTTCAAGGCTTATCTCGATTATTTTCAGATAAAGCATTAAAATGAATATACACAAATAAAAATTCCTCTCATCGTGAGGACTTTTATTTACTTTATATAAAATCAACTCTATATTGCAGAAACGCAATCACAAGCATTATCACATTTACTCCCCATTTTTATGATTCATGTTGACAATACA
This sequence comes from Ruminococcus flavefaciens, assembly GCF_900143025.1. GTDB lineage: Bacteria > Bacillota > Clostridia > Oscillospirales > Ruminococcaceae > Ruminococcus > Ruminococcus flavefaciens_I. Next base: position 205,541 of record NZ_FRCT01000001.1, read on the forward strand.
ATTGGTTAGTGGTATAATCTTAATATGACGTTATTATATACTAACTAATTGTATTGAATTAAAGAAGATGTTTTAGTGCTCGGTAAAAAAACGGAGAATTATCTTGGAACTATACTCAAAATTCAGGAATCGTGCGGCAGTGCCGGAGGTATTGATATAGTCGGAGAACTTGGCGTTTCAAAACCAACGGTCAGTATAGCTGTTCGTGAATCTGAGAAAGAAGGATACATTGAAGGTATAAACGGTTCTCATATAGTTTTTTCTTTCAGAAACATCCTGAGATCATATCACAAGAGAATAACAGTTTTAGGAGCTGTTTTTTTGACATAATGTTTGTTATAGCTAACTTAATGGAGGAATATATGAAAACAGTTGAATTCGAGAATGTAGTAAAAATTTATGGTAAAGGTGAGGGAAAGCAGGTAGCAGTAGACCATGTGAGCTTTACCATAGAAAAAGGAGAATTTGTAGTCATACTCGGACAGTCGGGCGCAGGAAAGTCCACTGTGCTGAATATGCTGGGAGGTATGGACGTACCGACTGAGGGCAAGGTGATCGTTGACGGAAAGGATATATCTTCCTATAGCGATAAACAGCTTTCGGAATACCGTGCTGATACTATCGGATTTATTTTTCAGTTCTATAATCTTCTTCCCGGACTTACCGCTTACGAAAATGTAGCACTTGTCAAGGACATAAAGAGATCTGCGCTCAGTGCAGATGAAATGCTTGAGCGCGTGGGACTTGCCGACCAGAAGAATAAGTTCCCGACACAGATGTCAGGCGGTCAGCAGCAAAGAGTATCTATTGCAAGAGCTCTTGCCAAAGATCCTAAGATAATCCTCGGCGATGAGCCTACGGGCGCACTTGATTCGGAAACGGGAAAGCTGGTCATAGATCTGCTGCAAAAGCTTTCTACCGAGCATGGAAATACGGTGATACTTGTTACTCATAATGCAGATATCGCAAAGTGTGCAAATCGTATAATCCATATGAGGAACGGTAAGATAAAGTCTATTAAGACCAATGAAAATCCGCTGTCCGTAAACGATATCGACTGGTGAGGTGACAGCAATGCTCAGAAGAAAAATGCTTCGTGACATCAGGGCGAACCTTGCACAGTTCTTTTCAATAATGCTGCTGTCACTGATAGCTATGTGGTGCTATACGGGATTTCAGGCAAATGTCATCGGCGGCAAAAAAGCAAGAAACGATTTTGAAAACAGTTCAAACTTTGCTGACGGCTGGATATATGGTGCGGATTTCAATGAGGAACAGGCAAAGAAAATTGCAGCTATCAGCGGCATCAAAGATGTACAGCGACGAACCGAGGTGCTCGGAAAAGCTGATGAAAAATACAATACTGCGGAAATGTACTGCTATTTTCAGAACAGTGCTGATGTTACGATACCTCGCACGACAGAAGGAGCTGACTTCAATGCAGATGATGAAGAAGGCTTGTGGCTGTTCAGCAGATTTGCCGAGGCATGGGGAATAAAGGTCGGTGATAAATTCACGGTTCATGTTATGGGACTTGACATCGAAAAAGAAGTCAAGGGATTTATTGTCACTCCCGAATATGGATACGCCTGCGCCTCGACTGATACTGATACGGACTTTCATAACATAGGATTTGCCTATTTGTCGCAGAAAGTCCTGCCGGAGGATATGCGTATCAGCAACGAACTGATATTTACTTGTAATGGCAAGGCACTCGGCTACGAAAAGGATATCGCAAATGCTCTTGGCGATAATTACGCATATTTTGCCGACAGAAACAGTATTCGCGGCTGGTATCAGCTTTCGGACGAGCTTGCTCAGCACGACAGCTTTTCGTACATATTCTCTTTTGTATTCGTAGCTATTGCACTGCTCGTTATTATCACCACTATGAAACGTATGATAGCACAGCAGAGAACGCAGATAGGCACACTTAACGCTCTCGGCATGAAAAAGCGAAAGATACTTGCTCACTATCTCAGCTACAGCTTTGTACTGTCGACGATCGGCTGTGTACTTGGTATTATTCTCGGTATACTGACATTCGGCAGACTTATGGTGAATATGTTCAGTAAGTTCTATACGCTCCCGGACTGGCAGCCGGGATTCAGCTATAAGAGTATCATAGTTGCGGCGGTTCTTGTGTTTATATGTACGGGAACGTCTTATCTTAGCTGTAAGCAGATACTGAAGATACACCCGTCGGAGGCTCTCAGACCTGCGGCTGCCAAAACTACAAAACCCTGCATTTTTGAGAAATTGCCGTTCTGGAAGAAGCTCAGTTTCAATGTAAGGTATAATCTCCGCGATATATCACGCTCTAAAATGAGAGCGTTTATGGGAGTTTTCGGCACCTGTATGGGCATGATGATAATGGAACTGGGTATCGGTGCCTATGATACAGTAGATTATGTCCGCGACTGGTATTTCCATGATATCCAGAATTATGAGTATCAGGTTCTGCTCAATGACAACTGCACTCCCGAACAGGCTGAAGAGTTAAAAATCGATACAGGCGGTGAGCTTATAGCTATGGAATCAATATCCATAGCAGCAAAGGAACACCCGACTTCCGACGGTATCATAAGCTGTAAACTGGCAGTTACCGAGGGTGAGCAGCTCTACTGCGTATCGGATACAGAGCTCAGAACAACTCCCATAAGGAAAGGCACTGTTGCTCTGACTATGAAACAAGCAAAAAAGCTTGGACTTTCAGAGGGAGACAAGGTTTACTGGAAAACAGCGACAGGTTCTGAATGGAACGAGAGTAAAATTGGACTTATATCACGCCACCCGAATATTACGGGAATCACCATGCTGCGTGAGGATTATGAAGCCGCAGGAATGAAGTTCCGTCCTGTAATGCTGGTATCGAAGAACAACTGTGAAAAAACTGCCGATAACGACTGTGTTTCTGCTGTTCATAGCATGAAAGACCTTATTGCTGCGTTTGACAAGATGATGGAGATAATGAATCTGCTGGTATATTTCATGGTGGTATTCTCAATTCTGCTGATAGTTATAGTTCTCTATAATTCGGGTAATCTTTCATTCAATGAGCGCGAAAAGGAATTTGCGACTCTTAAAGTCCTTGGCTTTAAGAGCAACGCAGTCCGCAGACTGCTGTCCACACAGAACCTGTGGCTGTCCATTATCGGCTGCATATTCGGACTGCCCCTCGGACGTGTACCGTTACAGGCAATGATGGACTCCAACGGCGACGCAGTTGACTGGCCGTGCTATATTGCGCCCACAACGTATATAATCGCGGCAATATTTGTAATGACCGTATCCGTACTTGTCAGCTTTATGTTCTCGCGCAGAATAAAGAAAATAGACATGGTCGAAGTGCTGAAAGGCATGGAATAAAAACGCAGAAAGGGTATTTATGAAAAAAGTACGCTCATTATCAAAAGAGAAAATAGATGAAATATCCGCACTTATCGGTGCGTCGTTCTGGGATTTTCCCTATGAACCCAATGAAGGCGGACTGAAACCGTTCTTTCCGTCAAAAGCGGCTATGACGGAATATATGAAGTCATTTGTTATTGCAGGCATCGAAAGCGGAACGTTTTACTGCACCGATCACGGCGAGGGCTATATCCTCATCACCGATACAAAGGGAAATCATCCGAATTTCCGAAGCATTGTCAAAATGGCACGGCGAATGAAAAATGCGCTTGGCGGCTGGGGCAAACTGTTTTCATTTCTGAAACAGGCAAACAGCGGCTGTGACATCAAGCCCCTTGAGATACAGATGAAAAGGCAGAAGAAGCCCTATGTCAAGGTTGAAATGCTGATCGTGACAGAGAAGTATCAGGGACAAGGATATATGCGAAAACTTATGGAGTTTGCCTATAAAATGGCAGACAAAAACGGCTGTCCCTGCATACTTGATACAGACGCAAAGGGCAAATGCGACAGATATGTGCATCTGGGCATGAAGCTCGTTCAGACGCGAACGGCGGCAGGCTGTAAGATATATGACCTTATGTACAGCGGCTGGTAGATGCTGGTTACAGGTATCAGCCTGATGTGGCACAATATCTTTCTGATTTCCGTGATCGTCGTCAATAGGGGAATTATGACCGTTGTACTGAAAGCAACAGAGGGGAAATGAAAGTGAAAAGGAGTTTAATATGTATTTGGTTTTTTCGATATTAGGTCTTATTGGCGGTCTGCTTTGCTGTGTGGGAGATATTCTCTTTGATTTGAAAGGTAAAGGAAATGAAAAACTTGGAACTTCAAAGAATATTGACAGCAACTGGCTCAAAATGGCTGACCGTAGATTCGGTTTGTCTATCGCTCTTGCTATGATAGGCGATGCGCTGGTAGGACTCGGATTATATTCTATCGGTATGCAGATTGCTGAAACACATTCGCTGCTCGGTTATATGACGATAGGTTTCGGATATTTCGGTGCAATGGCAGGCATTTTTATTCATGCTTTTCTCTGTATTCAGGCACTGATTTACAAAGGTGCGATGATACACGGAAATTTACAGATCGCTGACGATATACTCGAAAAAATATACAAGCAGATCATGCCGACATTTCTTTTAGGTTATGCAACACTTTTAGTACCGACAGTTCTTGTCATAATCGCTATTCTGAACGGCGCACTTGATGTACCAAAGATATGTGTACTTCTGAATCCGATCGTATTCCTGATAATTGGAACGACCTGCCGAAAAATTGATCCGGTAAAATTTCAGGATCTCCCCGGAATCATCATGCCGAGCTTCGGACTTTCCATGTTCGGACTAATCGGCATTCTGAACCTGATATAGAAGGGGGGCATAGGTGAATGTTATGACCGATCATAAAAAGATCGCTATTCTATATGCACTGGCGGCAGCGGTGTTCTATGCACTGAATGTTCCTTGTTCCAAGCTGCTGCTTTCATACATTGCACCAACAGTTATGGCGGCATTCCTTTATTTCGGTGCAGGCTTCGGTGTTGGTATCATGTATCTTTTCCATTGTAAAAAGGAAGCGCCCTGCGAACGCCTTGCAAAAAAAGATTTGCCTTATACGATTGGAATGATACTGCTTGATATCATAGCACCGATCCTTCTGATGATCGGCGTAAAATACGGTACAGCGTCAAGTGCTTCTTTACTTGGAAATTTTGAGATCGTCGCAACAACAATGATCGCTTTTATTCTTTTCAGAGAGAAAATCAGTAAAAAACTGTGGGCGGCTGTCGGACTCATCACATTGGCAAGTCTGATTCTGTCGTTTGGAGATATCAGCAGTCTGCATTTTTCTATCGGTTCACTTTTTGTTCTCGGTGCGACTGTATGCTGGGGAATGGAAAACAACTGCACAAAGAGTATCTCTGAAAAAAGCACCTATCAGATAGTGACGATAAAAGGCATCGGTTCGGGAACAGGTTCGCTGATTATGGCGGCAGCACTCGGTGAGCACATTCCGCCTGCAAAATATCTTCTGCCTGCATTCGTGCTTGGATTTGTTGCATACGGGCTTAGTATCTTTACCTATATCCGTGCTCAGAAAGAACTCGGCGCTGCGAAAACCAGTGCGTATTACGCAGTTGCTCCTTTTATCGCCGCATTTCTTTCCTTTGTATTTCTGCATGAAAAGCTGACAGTGGTTTATCTGGCGGCTTTCATTGTGATGTTTTTCGGAACAGCACTTGTAACTGCTGATACGCTTGCGCGTTATCATTCTCATCAACATCAGCATACTTTTACACATACCCACGACGTAATCAAACATACACATACGGTCACGCACTATCACAGCCATTCACATTACGTCAGCGATGCCGTACACGGTCATAGACATAGTCGGCATGAATTGGAAAAACTTGTATCTGAGCTTCATGTAAAGGAGCACCTGCTATGAGATTGATGCAACTGTCATGACAAGCTGATAAAACTGTCACGTTAGGAGGATTGTCATATGAAATTTGATAAACAGGATAAGGTCGTAAAAGCTCCCGACGCTTTGAATAATCCGCTGTATAAGCTGACAAAAGCAGTGGTGAAGGCAGCAAAGCTCAGGGAAAGTCTTATCGGTACAAAAGAGGAAGTCCTTGCGAAAGCGGCAAAAATGAATGCAAAAAGCCGACATTTCATCATGCCCGATGACAGCAAGGCACATTACACCGATCATCTGATACAGGAGAAGTATCACTGCCTTGAAATTGATATTGAAAAGAAACGGCGTAAGAAAGCGGTGCTGTTTGTATTCGGAGGAGGAATGATACTTGGTTCGGATAAGGGAGATGTGGGAATTTCGAGAAAGATTGCAGAAACTACAAATGCCGATGTGTGGTTTCCCTATTATCCCATCTGCCATGAACATGATATGCTTGAAAATGTGAAGATGATATATGAGTGCTATGCGAAAATGCTGACATTTTATAAGGCTGAAAACATTGTATTTCTCGGCTTTTCATCGGGCGGAGCTCTGATACTTGATCTTATCACATACATCAATGAACTGAATGACAGCGGCAGTCATATCCCTATGCCGGGAATGTTGATACCTGTTTCATCGGGCAGCGTTCCCGTTACAGAAACGGAGAAAGCAGCAATAAATCGACTTGATAAAAGGGATATCATGATACCTGCCGAGTATATGTATATTGCCCATGATATAATGTGTCACGGCAGAGATATTCCTGAAATATACCTTGCAACTGCACACGGAGATTTCCGCAATGCTCCCATGACGCATTTTTATTACGGCAGTGCCGAAACGCTGTATGCCTTTGCGCCGAGCTATGCGGAGAGCTACCGAAAGCGTATGAACTCGGAGCTTCATTAGAATAACATCACGAAAATGAGGACATTATGGTAACAAAACAGCAATTTGAAAACGCCCTGACAGAATTAGGGGTAAAAAAGGGCATGACCTTAGAGGTACACAGTTCGCTGAGCAGTTTCGGTGAACTTGAAGGCGGAGCAATAACTGTAATTGATACACTTAAAAAGCTTGTTACAGAAGAAGGCAGTATTTTTATGCCTGCTCTGAGACTCAGCAGAGAACTTGAAATAACAGAAAATGATAAAAAATTGGGAATGACTGTAAAGATCAGGATACTTGATCCCGATACAGAACATACTGCAATGGGTATCGTTGCTGACACTTTCAGAATGATGCCTGATACATATACAGGACGTGAAACTATAAGTACGTCAGGCTGGGGCAAACACGGCAGAGAAGCATTGAACGGCGGACTTGATTATGCTATTCACAATGGAGGAAAAGCTCTTATGCTCGGAGTTGATATTTACAAGCTTACAGCAATGCACTATGTAGAAGGAATAACTCCAGAGGATATCAATAAACAGTTTGCTCCGACAGAAGAGATAAATCGCATTTATCACCCTGATAAATGGTTTATCGAAGCAGGTCATCCACCTGTAAAAGCATGGTATAAAATACAGGCAATGGCATACGAAAAAGGGCTCATAAAAGAAGCGTACATTGGCAGTTGTAAAGCTATGTTTTTCGATATATTGCCGGTGATCTCGCTGTATGAAAACGAATTGAAAAATGATCCTTACGGCTTATGGGGAATGAAGAAATAATGAGCATTAGCGGAAGAAACTGCCTGCGATATACCGGTGAGATAAAAACAGGAACACAGTTTATTGACGGGAAATATAATTTGAAGATAGAATTTATAAATTGTAGAATTTTAGAGGTCGATTGCATATAATTTTTATATATTAAATGCAGACGAAAGTGTTCAAGCAATTGAAATTTGTATAATAACCGCTTTTTTTATGCCATTGAATTATATATCAGGGCATACAGGGATAGATCACAAACTATTGACATTAATTGTGACTCTTGATATAATTAATTTAAACTCACACTACTTAAACGTTACATTTACACATCTATTATTATACTCAGCACTTTTTAATTAATAATTTTTCTAAATATTCTACTAAACTTTTTAATATGCTTTTTAATAAATTACTATATTTTTATTTTAATTCTATCTTTAGCTTTTTTTGATGTTGATTGTGAGTTTACAAAGTATAAGGATTATTATTGTGTCTAAAAATAAAGGAATAAAAAGTGTATTTCGTTCAAAAAATGAAGTACACTTTTTATTTTTTTCTAAAAAACAGGAGGTAATACATGGAAAACAAGCTGTTAAGTATCGTATTGCAAAATTATCACAGAATAGAGAACCTGAAGTATGTTCTTAAAAGCTTATCAGAACTTGATTTTAATAATGATGATGTTGAAATAATCGTTTGTTCCTATGAATATTCTGATGAACTATATAATAAAATTCAGGAATATAGTTCGGATATCAGTATTTCAGTGTTTTTCTCGAATTCTTCCTGGAATATAAGTAAAGCAAGAAATAATTGTATATCACTTGCAAGAGGAAAATATATAGTATTCATAGATGCGGATATTCTGTGTCCTGTTGATACTCTGAATAAAATAATGGATTTTTATAACAATGTAAACAGCGAATGTATGCAGATCGGTTTTTTGTATGGATATGATGAACGTACTTCTGTAGAATACTATGAGAATAAGGATTATTCATTTTATCAGAATTATCTTCAGAACGATAAACGTCCTGAAATGAATATAGATTATCGTTTTGAAAATGATACATCAGTTCTCCCGTGGGCTTTTTGCTGGACTGCTTTTGTTGTTGTTCCGCGTGAAAAACTTATAAAAAACAATTTATTCTTTGATGAAGGATTTACAGGTTGGGGCGCAGAAGATATCGAATGGGCTTATCGTATTTATAAGTCCGGCATAGATATAGAATTCAACAGGGATATCTGGGCTATTCATTTGCCGCATAAACGGGACAGCAGAAAGAATTTCGAGCAAAATCAGAATAATTATTATCTGTTTCTGAAAAAAACCAATGAACTTGAAGTTGAAATGGTAGGTGGATTGGGAGATATTCGAGCTAACAGACTGTATTATGATATGAAAAATTACTTTTCCGAATTAGAGGAAGAAAATGGTGGTAGAATATCGGTTGCAGAATGTCTTGAAGGGGATAAAAGAGTTTTGTATGTAGGGGTGATCGTAAATACTGACAATGAAATAAATGATATATCTTTTTCCGGAAATGATATCGTTAATGTGTATAATCTGATCGGGTTTTATCTTCCGTATACTGATAATTATTTCGATGTAATATATACGATGCCATTATTTGATAAATATCCTGAGGAATATAAAAAATACATTTTCAGAGAGTTGAATAGACTGTCAGGCAGGATAATACCTGCATTATCCAAAATGAAAGATAGTGAATGAGTTGAGATGAAAGATATTATTGCTGTAACAAATTTGAAAAAAACGTATAAAGTATTACAACGGCGCGACGGATTAATAGGTACGTTTAAGGATTTGATTTCGAGAAATTATAATAGTGTTGATGTTGTAGATAATATTAATTTTAATGTTAAACGAGGTGAAATAGTAGGGTTTCTTGGTCCGAACGGTGCAGGTAAATCAACGACTATAAAAATGCTTACGGGTGTTTTAAAGCCAACTGATGGAATATGCCGTGTAAATGACTTTGATCCGTTTAAAGATAGAAAAAAGTATGTTAAAGAGATCGGTGTCGTAATGGGACAGCGCACTCAATTATGGTGGGATCTTCCGGTTATAGAGTCTTATAAGCTCCTTAAAGTAATATATGATATATCTGATGAAGTCTATCATGGCAACCTTAAAATATTTGAGGAGTTGTTAGGACTTAAAGAGCTTTACTACAAACCTGTAAGAAACCTTTCACTTGGACAGAGAATGTTATGCGATATAGCTGCGAGTCTGCTTCATGATCCTAAGATAATTTTTTTAGATGAGCCTACAATAGGTCTTGATGTATCTATAAAATACAGGATACGCGAACTTATAAAGAAAATGAATCAGGTGAGAAACACTACGATCATTCTGACAAGTCATGATATTGGCGACATTGAGAGCCTTGCCGAAAGAATAGTTCTTATAAATAAAGGTAAACTTTTTTTTGATGGTAAAAGTGATGAATTCTGCAAAACTTTCTCTAATACGAAGAATATAGAATTCAGCATCGGTGATACAGATGACAGTACAGAAAAGGAACTTAACGAAATTCTGATAAGACTGAACAGAAAAAACGGTAAAATTCCCAAGCTTGCAACCGATAATGGTCAGGATTACACTTGTGCGGTCAATACTGAGGAATATGAAATATCTGAACTTGTGGAAGCGCTGATAAAACGATTTACAATAAGAGATATAAATATTGGTGCCGTAAGTTTGGAAGTGATCCTTAAACAGGTATATGAAAGGGAAAGCTTGTGAGGAAGTATTTATATTACATAAAGAACAGTATGCTTATAGGCCTGTCTTACAGAGTCTACTTTTTTGTTTCGATATTAACTAATATAATAAGCATAGTTTTATATTATTATATGTGGCTTGCTGTTTATGATTTTGATAAAAAAAAGGTCATAAACGGAAGCACGTTTTCAGAGACATTTTCTTATGTGGTAATTGCAATGGGAATATACAGCTTTTTGCAGGTCTGGCTTGAATGGAGGATACAGCCTGATGTGATAAGCGGAAATATTTCTGTAAAACTGATTAAGCCGATAGATTATCAATTCTCATTACTTTCTGAAGCTCTTGGAGCTTCGATCAATAATTTTATAGCAATTACTATACCAACATTAGTACTTGTGCTTATTATATCACCGTCAGGAATAGTGTTAGGCAGAAACATTTTTTTCTTTGTTATATCAATGATATTCTCGTATTTTCTGAATTTTTGTATTGATTTTATTATTGGATTAACAGCTTTCTATACAGAATCAATATGGGGTATTTCGACAACAAAAGAAGCTATTGTATTATTTTTGTCTGGAGCAGTTATTCCGTTGTATTTCTTTCCTGAAAAGATAAGAACGGTCATTGAAATGCTGCCGTTCAGGTATATTTATAATGTTCCGATACAAATGCTTCAGAACAGTTATGGCAGTACATCGCAAATGTTTACAGCTGTTTTTATGCAGCTGTTTTGGACGATAGTTTTAATATGCATAAGTAGAATTATGTATTTATGTATAGTAAAAAAACTTATGGTGAATGGAGGTTGAGACAGTACTTTAATTTTTAATCGGTCAAATCTACTAAATACTAAACAGAGAGGAAAAATTAGCAATGAACTATGTAAACAACGTAACAAGTGAAACAAATGAATATTGTTATGATATGGCAGCTCAATTGAATATGCTGTCTATCGACGATATGGAGAGGGCGTATGATGTTATTTTAAATGCGTTAAAAAATGGAAACAGGCTGTTTGTAGCAGGAAATGGTGGAAGTGCTGCAAATGCAAATCATTTTGCGTGTGATATAAATAACGAAATGAGATGCAAAAACTTTAATAAAGAAGCAAAAGTGATTTCTTTATGCGAATCTATTCCGAGGATAACGGCGCTTGCAAATGACTATGGATATGAATATGTTTTCTCTATGCAGATGGCAGATATGTGTTCTGATGATGTTCTTGTTTTGCTGAGTGTGAGCGGCGAGTCACATAATCTTGTTAATGCGCTTACAGCAGCCAAGCAGGAGGGCGTAACAGTTATTTCGGTAGTAGCCAGAGAGTCTACATTATCCGAAATGTCAGATCACAGTATTATTTTCGGCAATGGTGATTATGGAATATCTGAAGATTTTCAATCTGTGTTTTTCCATATTTTAAAAAGAAAAATAAATGAGGGCGCAGCTCATTTATATAAATGATGGAGGCATAAAATGTGCGGAATTGTAGGAGCTTTTGATAGCAAAAAAGAAATTGGCATACCTTTTATAAAAGATATGCTTGATAAAATAAAGTTCAGAGGAAATGAAGAAACGCTGTTTGAAATGGATTGCGTTGAAGATGCAGGTGTATTTCTTGGAACTAACAGACTGCCGATAACCAAGCCAATGAATAATAAACAGCCTGTTGTTTCGGAGAACAATGAGATCATGCTGGTAATGAATGCCGAAATATTCAACTATAGAAAGCTTTCTGCGGATTACGGACTCAATAATATTATTGAGTCCGACTCCGGAGACACTATATTTCTTGCAGAGTTTATAAGTAATTATGGGATCAAGAAAACTCTCAGTGAAATAAATTTTGAGGGAGCTTTTATATACTTTGATAAAAAAAGCAAACAGATCGTGTTTGCAAGAGATCATCTTGGCATAAAGCCTTTATATTACATATCCGAAAACGGAAAGCTGTTGATATCGAGCGAAATAAAAGGACTTGTGGATTATAAATGCAGCAGGATCAATGTTGTTGAGCCAGGTCATGTATATTTTTATGATCTTGAAAGCCAAAAACTCGAGTCGGAAAAGTGGTTTACCGTTGAAAAAGGACTGGAAAAAGAAAGCCTTTCGGAAATATTCAAAAGTGCTGTTGAAGAAAGGATACCTGATGAAAAGTACGCAATACTTTTATCGGGCGGACTTGACAGTTCACTTGTCATGGCAGCAGCTTTAAGGAAAAATCGCAATTTTGTTGCATATACTCTTTGCACTTGTGACTCTCCGGATCTTTTGTTTGCAAGAAATCTTTGCAAGAAGCATGACATAGAGCTTATTGAAGTCAAGGCTGAAAGCAGTGAGCAATTAAAGGAGAAGATACCCAAGATAGTCGGCATAGTGGAAAGCTGGCAGTGGCAGGTAATAAACCATTCTGCTCCAATGGATGTATTATTCAAAAAGATACATGATGATGGAATAAAGGTGGTTCTGACAGGCGAAGGCGCAGATGAATTGTTTTTTGGCTATGATAATTACGGCTGCGAAAAAGAAGGGAAGAATGAAGAAAGGATCAGAAGGATACAGGATCTTCATAAAACCAATTGCCGCAGACTTGATCGTATGGCAATGGCATATAGTATTGAATGCCGTGTACCTTTTCTTGATAAAAGAATGGTGCAGCACGCATTGAATTATTCATTTGATGAGTGCGTAACAGCAGATAATAATAAGATGCCTCTTAGAAAAATGGCTGAGGAATACCTTGATATCGACTATTGTCAGAGAAAGAAACTCTCTCTGGCAAAGGGAGCAGGATACAAATATGGCAGCGGCTATGAGGAAAAGAATGTTTTTGGAATAAATAATGATTTCTCTTATGATATGTCTGAAAATAAGTATATGCAGTACGCTATATATCCTATCGAAAGATATTTGATAGATATTGCATATAAACTTGGATATTTGAAGGCAGAATATCTTCTTACGGCAGGTATATAAAATGTGGATACGTGCGTATAAAGGTAATATTTCGGTTAATGAAGCCAGAGTTCCGGGAGGCAAACATTCGTTTGCACATTCTATAGCGGTCGGTGCGCTTGCAGATGAGGTGTTTTTTACCAATGTTCCTGTAATTCGTGATTCGATAGTAATGATCGAATTACTGAAGGAAATATTCGGACAAGTTATATTTGATCGTGAAAGGCATACGCTTTTTCTTGCAGAAAAAAAGACACCTTCTGAAATAGTGATAACAGAAAAGATGCTGAAGCAGTCAAGAAATATTTTTTGTATTATGCCTGCATTGCTTTCAAGAGCGGAAAAGCTGGTCATTAAAGGTGAACCCAAAGGCTGCAATATAGGTGAACGTCCGACTGATTGGTATTATGATATAATGAAGCGTTTTGGAGCGTCTTATATTTATAGCGATGATGCAATAGAGATAACATGGCGCGAAAAGAAGTGTGCGGATATAAGTTTTGAATATCCCACTATGACGGGTACAGTCATAGCATATGCCTGTGCCTGTGCTTCAACAGGAACAAGTATCATAAGGAACTGCTCTGAGGAACAGTCGTGCGATGATGAGATCGATTGTATCAGGGAATGTGGTATAAAGGTCGAAGGCGATCATTCTGCATTTACTATAATAAATAACGGTATGAACGAAAAAGTCACTTTCAAATGCAGATGCGACAGAATTTATGCAGCAACTTTATTAAGTGCGGCTATACTTGCGGGAAGGTCTTTTTCAGTGTATTCAGATGATGTCATACGTATTCCAAGATATATTGAATTTGCGAAAAATATAGGCTTGGAAGTTATAGATGAAGGCAGCAGGATAACTGTAAAGAATAACGACAAACTCGGACCTGCTATTATAAATGCCGGTTCTGAGCCCAAATACAGTAGTGACTGGGTACCGTTTGCTATGTTGATACTTGCGGTAAAGGTTAAAGGGGTCAGTGTTATAACTGATGATGTTTTCATAAAAAGAGGACAGTTTATCAATTGTTATCATAATAAGAATAATTTTGCCAATATTGAGATATCAGAAACCATAATAAACGGCCGCAAAGCAATGAAAGCGACTATTAACGGGAATGGCAGTAAAAGAATAGATGGCGGAGGCACTGATTTGTGCGAGGATATTCGCGGTACAGCAGGCATAGTGCTGTCTGCAATAGTTTCTGAAAACAATGTTGAGGTTTCGGGGGATTTTCAACTTTCAAGAGGGTATGAAGATCTGATTGGTGATCTGAAAAAGTATGAATTTATTGAAGAGGTGAAAGCTATATGAAGGTTATAGTAACAGGAGGAGCAGGTTTTATAGGCAGTCATGTGGTGGGTGAATTGCTTGAAAAGAAACATGAGGTTTATGTGATAGATGATTTTTCTTCAGGTAAGCTTGAAAACATTTCTGAATATTTACCTTTTATTAATGTTATCTGTTGTGATATAACAAGCTGTGAATACAGAAAAATAGCAAAGCGGATTTGTCCTGATTATGTTATACATTTGGCAGCGCAGGCAAGCGTGGCGGTATCGCAGAAGGATCCGTTTCTTGACGTTAAGACCAATTTATTGGGATTAGTAAATATTCTTGAAAGCTGCAGGGAATTATCCTGTAAAAAAATAGTGTTTGCAGCGAGCGGAGGAACGATATACGGAGATGTTCCGGAGGATAATTTGCCGATCACAGAAGATCTTCCGCTAAAGGCTTGTTCTTTTTATGGACTTACAAAGATGACATCAGTACATTATCTTGAATTGTATAAAAAACACTTCGGTCTGGATTACTGTGCGCTTGCTCTGGGAAATGTATACGGTCCAAAGCAGGATCCTTATGGTGAGTCTGGCGTAGTAGCCATATTTACAAATAAATTTATAAATAATGAGGAATGCAGGATCAATGGAGACGGAAGCGTTACAAGAGATTATGTTTATTGTAAGGATATAGCGAGAGCTTTTGTTATGGCGCTTGAAAAAGGACATGGCATAATAAACCTGGGAACAGGTGTTGAGACCTCTGTTACGCAAGTATATGAAATGATAAAAATTGCAAGCGGCAGGACTGCGCCGTTAAGACACGTTGCGCCGCTTCCGGGAGAGGTAAAGCGTGTGGCACTGTCAAATTCAAAAGCTAAGCTTGAGCTTGGCTGGGAACCGCAGTTTGATTTTAATAATGGCATAAAGCTTACATATGAAGCAGAAGAAAAGAGAGGTATATAATATGTTGGATAATATAGATGCAGTATTTCTTGATGCGGGCGGAGTATTGTTAAGACCTGATGTTTTTCGTATAAAGGCGCTTTTTCCCGAGCTTGAATTAGATGAGGAGATGATAGACAGGGCGTTGTATCCTTCCGAAAGTCATGCAGGAGCAGGATTGGCTCCGGGAGATGATGATAATCAGTTCGTACATGAATTTGCGATCGCCTGCGGTATTCCTGAGACAGCTCTTGATGAAGAAAGAGAAAAAGAAATGCAGAACATAATGCTTTTTAGTCCGTGGATAGCAAGAAAAATCACAGAGACCAAAAGGTTTATTGAATACATAAAATCGACAGGCAGAAAAATAGTTATTGTTACAAATACTGAGAACGGACTTGCAAAAAATGTTCTCAGAGGCGCATATGTATGCACGGAAGGTGAAAATGATTGCGGAATATCAACGGTGGACAAGATCGTTGATACATGGCTGGTAGGTATTCACAAACCTGATCCTGCAATATATACATATACTGCTGATCTTATAAATGTAGATATAAAAAGATGTTTACATATCGGCGATTCGTTTCGTAATGATTATGAAGCGGGTATGAAAGCAGGTGCAAAGGTATTGCTGTTCAGACCTTATGAAAAAAGAAGTGAAACGACGATATGTTCACTTCTTGACGTTTTGCCTGATGAAGCAGTTTCTTGATAAAAGGAGGAAGAAACGTGTTTGATACTATACTTGTTGTAGGTTATGGAAGAATTGCAGAGGTATTATACCTGCCATATCTTCTCTCGCTTGACTGTAAGATCATTGTTTGTGAAGTAAATGATGACAGGCGTGAAGCTCTTTTATCACTCGGCTCACAGGTGAAGGTCGTTTCGGAGATCCCATTTGCTGAAGAAGGGAAAAAATGTGCTGCACTTAATTTATCACCTGTTTGCTTTCACGCGAAAATAAACAAAGAGCTTCTCGAAAAGAAATGGAATGTTTTTTCGGAAAAAACGCCTGCTGATTCAGAGGACGAGTGGGAAGAACTTGTTGAGTGTGCTTTAAAAAATAAGTGCATAATTTCTTCGGCTCCGGTATCTGCGAATATTGCAGAAGAAGAAAAGATCGAAAAAGATATCAGGAGCGGATTATTTGGTGATATAGCCGAGATACACTGTGAGTTTATTGGCGGCGGACCTGCAAGGCGTGGTTTTATATCAAATCAGAGGAAATGGATGCTTGCAGAAAAAGATGCCGTAAGAGTTGATCTTGCGCCGTATCTTATTATGCCTGTTATAAGCAGGATAGGCAGCATAAGCAATATGCAGTGGTTTTCAAATGATATACACCCTATGGTGGATATTCAGGATTCTGATGAAAAAATAAAGAGCATATGCGGAACTTCCGAAATCGGAATAGGCAAGATAAATGATTCGCTTTTGACTGTTTTGGTATCATACCGCACATATGTAAAAGATGTTGTGACAACTGTTGAGATAGTAGGCACCAAAGAAAAGAAAAAGTATTTCCTCAATGAGATCGTTGAAGAAGGAAAGCATAGCTATGACCGAGTTGAACAAGCATTATCACTTGTTGACAGGTGTATTTCTGATAGTGAATATATGTTACATCACAGTAAAATGATCAAAAATATGTTATATTGTTTGCAGAAGGGAGAAAACAAGTGAAGGCGGTTATCCCTGCTTCGGGTGATGGGACAAGAATGGCTGCTTTATTAAAAGAAAAGCCAAAGGAATTAGCAGAAATAAATGGACGGCCTCTTATACAATATGCAATAGATGAATGTTTAAGAAGCGGGATCAAAGAGATAATCGTTATTGTATCTGTAAAGAAAACAGAGCTTATCCGGTATCTTGAGGAAATAACTTCGGATTATGAAGATAAGAATGTTTTTATAGATATTGTATATCAAAACGAAAAAAACGGTTCGGGCGGGGCTATAATAGCGGCACGAAAGAACATTGACAAAGATGATTTCTGCGTCTTATTTCCTGATGTCTTTCTTCACGAGAATGAGTCGAATCTTGAGCGAATGATAAAGGTGTTCGATAAATGTAATGCACCTGTTATTCTTGTTGATGAAATAAGAGAAGATGAACTTGATCGTTACGGGATAACTGTGGCTGAAAAAATGACAGACGGATATTATGATATCGAATATATGCTTGAAAAGCCGCTGAAAGCACCTAAAGCACGTTTGTATCACGGTATTATAGGAAGATATGTTTTGCCAAATTCGTTTATCGACAAGCTTGGAGATTTAAAAATGAACAGTAAAAATGAGATCGATTTGTCAGAAGCTCTTATAGAAAGCGGGAAAAAGACAGCAGTTCTTATGAATGGTAAACATTATGAGTGCGGGTCTGTAAGCTCTTATACCGAATCTGTTGAGTGTCTGCGAAAAGTTGAAGCATTATGAAAACAGTTCTCGTACTTGCTCCGAATGTTAAGCCGTATCCCGGAGGAGCTGAAATATATATTTCAAATCTTATTGAGCATCTTCCGGCTGAAGAATGGCGGGTAATATGTGTTACAGAAAATGTTCCTGAAATAAAGAGAAAAAATATATCCTATATACCTTTGATCGCAGATATTGAGCGGATAAGATCAAATAAAACTGTGACATGGCGTGAAATGTATTTTTCACTGTTCGATCAGTTGGTGGAATTGGAAAATGAAAAAATAGATATAATACACGCTAACAGCATGGAGGCGTGTATTATAGGGAAGATACTTTCAATTCAGATGAAAGCGCCTCTTGTAGCAACTATTCACGAGCATATGCCGGAATTAAAGAGCTTTGGCAGAGGACGTGTCGGTTTGATATTTGACAACTTAGCTCCTGATGCGATCATAGCACCAAGTTCATATTATTTCAATAGGACAGCAGCATATGGCTATGATGAATCACGTATATACAAAGTTATGCATGGCATAGATGCAGAAGAATTCACTGGTTTCAGAAGCAAGATCGATCTGCGGAAAAAGGATGCTTTGAATATTCTGTTCGTCGGACGTGTATATGAAACAAAAGGATTGTATTATCTTGTTAAAGCTCTTGTAAACTGCGATATTCCCGTGAATTATCATCTTAATGTTGTCGGTCCGATAACAGATGCAAGCTATAAGGAAAAGATAGATGATCTTGTTTGCGAATATGGTATTTCTGATAAAATTAGTTTTACAGGAGCTGTATCACCTGATATGGTCAAAGAATATATGAGTGCATCTGATTTGATGATCGCGCCGAGTCTTGATGAAGGTTTCGGACTTGCAATTGTCGAAGCAATATTTATGCATATTCCTGTTATAGCTGCGAAGGTCGGCGGAATCGTTGATATTATTACGGATCGGAAAGAAGGACTTTTATTTGAACCGAAAGATGTATCAGGACTCATAAAATGCATACAGACTTTTATTTCTGATCCTGCAATGATAAAAAAATATGAAAAAAATGCTTTTATAAAAGCGTCGGCTTTGTTTAGGATAGAACGTATGGCGAAGGAAACAGCCGGTGTGTATCGAAAGGTAATTAAAAAATGGGAAAATTAAGAGAAAACATTATTGAGAAAGCACTTGTGTGTGCGGTGACTTATTATGATGAAAAAAGTAAGATCAGTCCTTCACTTTCAGCCAGAGTTCATGAGGTTTTCAAGAGGATAACTGAGTTGCTGATAAAGGAATGCAGACTTACTGAAAGCGATTTTCTTCGTATTCTTGACGATCATAAAGATATTGATTTTTATAATGCTGTACTCCGCGTAATCCGGGATTCGATCACTGAAAAAGGAATAGAGCTTTTGAATAACGAATTGATGTTTCTTGCTGAATTCGGACGTATACTTCCTTATCGGGGAAGGTATTATCATACACTTCCGAGTAAAAATGATAAAAAATACGAAATAGAATTCCTTTTAAAAAGCAATGATGATCTTGAGCCAAAGAAGTGTTCTAAACATAAGATCGCTGTAATATTGAGTTTCAGAATTGATTGCGATGAGCGCCTTAGAAATCTTGTCGCTTCACTGTATTCGATAAGAACACAGGAAATAGGCAGAGAAAATATATATATCGTTGCGGTAAATCAGGATAATGAAGACAAATATCGTGAAAAGCTTGAGAAATATGTAGACGAATACGTCTTTGTTCACAATTCCGGTACATATAACTATGCATGGGGAAGAAATGTCGGCGCAAACAGGATAAAAGATGCAGATATCTATGTATTCTGGGATATAGATATCATAGCAGAAAAGAATATGTTGAGCGAGATATATAAGGCGTTTGAAGATGGAAAAATCCAGAGTGCAGTTCCGTATTGCAGTGCATATAATCTTGATGATATTTCAACATCTTCAGCTATAATTTCTATGACTAACGGCAAGATATCTGAAATAGCGGAAAACTCATATTCTCAGGTAATGCATGAAGTTTATGGTATGCTTATTTCGACAAAGCCTGAAATGTTTTATAAGATCGGCGGACAAGATGAACGTTATGAGGGCTGGGGAGATGAAGACAATGATTTCTATCAGAGGCTTTATCTTAATGGCGAAGTAAGAAGGCTTGAACTTGATATTTTTCATCTGGATCATCCGCGTCCTGTTATGAGGGTAAATGGTGAAAAGATAAATAAAAAGTATATCGGCGATTTAAAAACGAGCGGAGTTGATATAGGAAATATTGATAAGTATTCTGATAACTGAAAGAGGAAAAAGATCATGGAAACAGGAGAAATGCTCCATAAAATAGATGATAAAGTCTGGTTCAGCTGTGCTGTTATGATACTTGAAAAAACAGACGAGTATATAGCGTTCAGGATATGTCGTGATACTCCTACTATGCGGGCAGCGGACAAAGAAGGAAAAGTTTTGCGTCTTGGCTGTGATGAATGGACTTTGAAGGAACAGCTGTGGCGCGACAATGACCTTACGTACATTTTTCCATATGAAGACTACATCGGTTATGGGATACTGACAAACAAGGAAAAAGGTTTTATAAGTTATTATCTTAATTTTCAGGACAAGGTTAAAATTGAAGGGAATAAAATAATTACTCTTGATTTTGAGCTTGATTTTGTAGTTACTGATTTTGATAAAAGAATATTTGCGTGGAAAGACGTAGAAGAATTTGAAAAGCTTAGGAAAGAAAAATTTTTTAAAACAGATCATTTTGATGACTTTGAATATGATGAAGAGGAAATGTTTTTTAAGCTTGAAAAATATAAAAGACATCTTGATCGTCTTTCTGCAATAAATACTGAAAAAGGAGGCCTGTGATAAAGCTTTATCGCAAATTATAAAATGGGAAAAACAATAGTTTCAAAGTCGCCTTTCAGGATATCTTTGGGAGGCGGAGGTTCTGATATTATTTCATACAGCAGCAAATACGGAGGAAAAGTGATAGGCTTTTCTATAGACAGTTACGTTACAAGTATGATATCGGCTCAGAACGAATTTCAGAAAAGAAATGTTATTAAATATTATGATGTTGAAGAATACGAAAATTCTTCTGAAATAACCAATCCTTTCCTCAGAGCTGCCATGGAGATCTCAGATGTAACAAGCAGGTACAGCATGAGTATTTTATCAGATACTCCGCCGGGTTCAGGACTTGGTGGTTCGGCTGCATTTCTCAACTCTGTTATCAGTGCAGCATATTCTCTTGAGCATGATAGCCTGAAAAAAGAAGAGCTTGCAGAAATAAGCAGCAGTATAGAGATCGAAAAACTCAAACTTCCCGTAGGCAAGCAGGATCATTATTTATCTGCTCTTGGAGGAATGAATATGATAACTTTTAATAAGGACGGTACAGTCGAGATCGAACCGATCAGGGTAAGAGAAAACTGTGCAGGATATTTAAAGAATAGGCTGTTACTTTTTCATACCAATATCTGTCGAAAAGCGGGAGAACAGCTTGAGTTTCAGAGTAAGAAAATCGTTGAGAATAATGAAAAAACGATATGTTTGGTAGATTATATGAAAGAATTGGTCGG
Source organism: Ruminococcus flavefaciens (assembly GCF_900143025.1). GTDB lineage: Bacteria > Bacillota > Clostridia > Oscillospirales > Ruminococcaceae > Ruminococcus > Ruminococcus flavefaciens_I. The sequence continues at coordinate 227,044 of NZ_FRCT01000001.1, forward strand.
AGATGTATATAATGCTTTTTCAAGTGATTCGCCCGATGAAATAGGACCAATTATACAAAAGCATTGGAAATACAAGTATTCGCTCAATAATAATAAGGTAAATTCGGATATGAATGATCTTTTTGAGCTTTGCTATAAGAACGGTGCAGACGGATGTAAAATACTTGGTGCCGGCGGCGGAGGATTCATATTGATAAGCACCAAAGAAGGCGCCCAGCAGGAGATACGACGTATCCTTACGGAAAAGAATATGCGTGAACTAAAGTTTGATATCGACTATGGCGGAACTCAGATCTATGAATTAGGAGGAAAACAATGAGTAGAAAAATTTATTTTACAAGACATGGCGAAACGGAAGATAATGTTATCTCAAAACTTTCAACTTTACCGCCCGGACCATCGCTCACTCAGCGCGGCAGAGATCAGGCAGAAGAACTCAAAAAGAATCTTGCAGATCTGAAAATAAGCAAAATATATTCAAGCCCCTTGATACGCGCAGTCGAAACTTCAGAAATAATCAATCAGAAATATAATGTTGAGATAGTACGTGACAAGCGTCTTTCCGAACTTCTTGTCGGCGACAAGGAAGGACGAAATGATGATAAAGTTTTTGAGGAATTAGATGTTGTGTGGAAAGAATGGTCTCTTAACAATAATCTTTCTGTGGAAGCAGGCCGTAATGGTGAGACTGCGCAGCAGGTTCTTGAAAGAGGCGGAGAATTCCTTGATGAACTCATAAAATCAGATGAAGATGATGTTCTTATCGTTGCCCACAGTGGTATACTTGAACTTCTTCTCGGACATAAATGCTGTAATCTTGAACCTATTTTCTGCTATGAGAACTGGTTCAGAAATTGCCAGATAGTTGAAACGGAAGTGCGTGGAGATAGTATATTCTGTACCAAATGGGGCGATATGGAAATACCGGAAGCAAAATGATATTTATACAGCATATTTTAGATCCAACTGCTTACAAAAAAATAATCTTTATGGATCGTGATGGAGTAATAAACGAGGATTCTCCTGATTATGTAAGATCAAAGTCACAGGTGAGAATAAAGGAGTCTGCTGAAAAAGCATTGAAATTACTCCATAGTAATAAAATTGGTATCATAATCGTTACCAATCAGAAAATGATCGGTAAAGGACTTGTAACGGTCGGAGAAGCAATAGATATTCATATGGATATCCTGAAAAAATTGAATTATGAAAAGTATTCGATCATAGCATCATGTATATGTCCGCATCTTGATTCGGATAACTGCAATTGCAGAAAGCCCGCTTGCGGAATGGCTGATCTTGCAGAAAAGATTTATGGAATAGATGCAAGTAAAACATATATGATAGGTGATAGGATGACAGATGTGGGATTTGCGTCCAATAAAGGCATGGAATGTCTGTTCCTCGGGGATCAGGAGACGGAATATCAAAAATGTCATATGTTTGAAGATGTTTATGAAGCTGCATCATGGATTATTGGTAAAGAAAAAGGATAATACGGATACTTTTGATATTTGATCATTTCAAAAAAGGAGGTCATTATTATGGAAAATTATGAAACTCTCGATGGCGGCAGAGAAGGAAAAATCAAAAAAGACGGTGATAGAGTTATCCGTCCTGCTAATGAGTGGTCCTCAGATGTACATAAGTTTCTTGAATTTCTAATAAGTAAAGGATTTGAGCTTGTACCGAAGCCCTATGGTTTTACAGAGAATAATGAAGAGATTTTGTCATATGTTCCCGGAACCGCTTATAATTATCCGCTTCCGGATATGTATTTGAAAGACGAAATGATAATGAATTCAGCAAAGCTTCTGAGAAAATACCATGATATAGGCAGAGAGTATATGGACAGGCTACGGGGTGATGAGAAATGGATGCTTCCCGAAGTTCTTCCTTTGGAAGTAATGTGCCACGGAGATTATGCACCATATAATGTTACGCTTATCGACGATAAACCAATGGGTATTATTGATTTTGATACCTTGCATCCCGGACCGGTACTCTGGGATTTAGCATATGCGGTTTATCGCTGGGTACCATTTACAAGTCATGAAAACCCTGATCATTACGACGATATTGATGAACAGATACGTAAAGTAAAAGTATTTATGGATTCATACGGGGCAACCGCTCAGCAGCGGGAGGAACTGCCTGAAATGATGGTAAAAAGGCTTACTGCCCTTGTAAATTACATGACGGCTCAAGCTGATGACGGAAACGAAGATTTTGCAAAGAATCTTGAAGATGGTCATGTTATTATTTATAAAAATGATATAAATTATATTATTAAGAATGAAAGGAATATTATCAATGGAATCAAAGAAGTTTAATTTTGTAAATTGGCCTATTTATGGTGATGAGGAGATCAATTCTCTCAAAGAGGTGCTTGAATCCGGTTTCTGGGCAGGAAGCCGCGCAAAATACATCAAGGAGGTAAGGAAAAATTTCCTTGATATGCAGCATGGCGAATATGGATTTGCAGTTGCAAACGGAACAGTTTCTATTGAATCTGCACTTAAAGCTTTGGATATCAGTTTTGGTGATGAAGTTATCGTTCCTGCTCTTACTTTTTATTCAACTGTATCTGCTGTAATAAGAATGAATGCTGATCCTGTGATAATTGATGTTGACAAAGATGATTTTTGTATGGATCTTGATGAGCTTGAAAAAGCGATAACTCCTAAAACCAAGGCTGTTATTGTAGTTCATCTTGCAGGAGCGATGTGTGACATGGATAGATTGATGAGCATTGCCTCAAAGCATGGCATTGCCGTTATAGAAGACTGTGCTCATGCACACGGCAGTGAGTGGAAAGGAAAGGGAGCAGGTACTTTCGGTGAGTTTGGAAGCTTCTCTTTCCAGCATTCAAAGCTTATAAGCAGCGGCGAAGGAGGATTTGTTATTGCAAAGACTCAGGAATTAGAGGATAAAGCATGGAACTATGTCAATTGCGGTCGTGAATCAAGAACATCTGTATATGGTCATTCTACCGTTGGAACAAATAATAGAATGTCTGATTTTCAGGCAGCTGTTCTTAATGCTCAGATATTAAGGTATAAAAATCATCAGCAGGAGATACGTGAGAATAATTATAAATATCTTACTGAAGAACTTAGTGCTATAAAAGGTATAAAGGTTCAGAAATACAATGAAAACATGACAAAAAAGGCGTTCTATAATTATGTTATTATGATCGATCCCGAAGTTTATGGCAGCGAGAAATGCGCATATATATTTAATAAGTTCCATGAAGATGATGTGCCTACAGGACTTCCGTATCCTCCGCTTACAGATCTGAAGATTTTTGACGATTATAAGAACAAGAATGAAATACCTTACCTTAATGTTACATTGAATGATACACCGAATGCAAGATATATTTCTGAAAACAGCATATGGCTGCATCATCGAGTTCTTTTGTCAGACAGATCAGAAGTTGAAAAGTTTGTTGTATATTTCAAAGAGCTGTTAAATGAATAAAAGACGAGTATTATTATCACCTCATTTTGATGATGCGGTTTTGTCTGCATGGTCAAAAATCTCTTTTGGCACTATTATTGTTACGGTATGCGGCGGTATACCTGATCAGCTGACGACGGTGTCGTCAGCTGATAAAAAGTGTGGATTCGATTCGGCAGCTTTTGCAGCAATAACAAGGCGTAAGGAAGATCAGAGGGTTTGTGAAAGAATAGGCGTATCATATAGACATCTTGATTTTCTGGACAATCCTTATGACAGAAATAAAGATATCAAGGTAATAAAAAAACAGCTTGATAAAGCTGTAGGAGAAGCAGATGAATTATATGCCCCGATTGGAATAGGTGCTCATCCGGATCATATTGCTGTTAGGGATGCAGCTTTGGAACTGTTCAGGGATAAGGATATCGAACTGTATCTTTATGCTGATTATCCGTATGCAGCCGAAAGAAATACTGATAAAAAAGAGTACGACTGGGATAAGACTATTCACTGCATTAGGGCTGTACTTGATAATGCAGAGCGTGTAGACCTGGAAAGAGAACAGCTCTTGAAAAAGATAGATACGTTCAGGCTTTATACTTCGCAGATAAATGTATTGAAAAGTCATTATCCGGGATTACTTGATTGCCCGGGGATACTGGGAGCAGAAAGCTTTTGGAGGGTAAGATTATGAATGAATACTTATGTTTCATGCCGATAAGTCTTGATTTTACAGATTGTACCGATATATCTGAGGATAATATAGACACTGTCAATAATATCGGATATAAAAGACGTTGGAAGCTTGTGGCATATAAGCGTTATAAAGGTATCGCTGATCTGAAAAGGTTTATAGAAGTATATTCTGATAAAGCTCCAAAATATATTCCTGCTATCGGTGTCGTCATCGGAACTGATGATATTAAAGAGCTTATCGAGTCAGATATAATGATAACTGAAAATATATTCTTTACAATAGATGTTACCGATGCGCTCACAGCGGAAGGGGTATTGAATGATATCCGATGTTTAGCTATGAAGGCAAAAATATTTTTCAGGAATTTTGATCCTGATATTTATCATTCGGTAATACCTGAAATAAGGGATATATTCGGAGATTCTGATAACGTAATGTTTGAATCCGATTATCTTTCAAGTGCGTCTGATCGCGGAATTTCATACATTGATGTTAATAAAGCTGATATCAGTAAAATTGCTGATCTGAGCAGATACTTAATATCAACGAGTTATAATGATGCGATAATATCCTGTTCTGATGACGAAAAAGTTTCTTCTGATTGGGAAATGTTCAGGAAGAGAGGGATATTTAATATGATACGTTTATTGCGTGACAGATGTATGAGTGAACAGGAAATAGCTGAATGTACTTATTATAAATTCCGCGATTTTTTTGGAGTGGGCAGATAAAGATATGAAATTGAAAAGGTATATAAAGCTATATTCAAAAATGGCGGCTATGTGTATAAAGACTAAAATGACATATAGAGCCGATTTCATTATTTCATCAATTGGCGTACTGGTAACGAGCGTTTTAGAGGTACTTACAATATTTATTCTGCTTCAGTCTATTGATACTTTTAAAGGCTGGTCATATTATGAAATGGTATTCATGTACAGTTTTTCTCTGCTGGCACTGATGCCTGCTGCTGTTTTCTTTGATAATTTCTGGAATTTGAAGACTTTTATCAAAGAGGGAACATTTATAAAGTATTATTTCAGACCATTGGATATAATGTTCAGCTTTACATCAGAAGTTGTAGAGGTCAAAGGACTTACACAAGGCTTGTTTGGTACAGGATTACTTATATGGTCAATGATAAAAATGGATCATGCTTTTTCATTGTTCAACATCATATCTATGATAGTGATGTTTATTTTCAGTTCCGGTATAATGATAAGCTTTTTGATAATATCATCTTCGACAAGTTTCTGGATAGTTAATTCTGACAGTGTTATGACTTTGGCAACTAAATTTAAAGATTATGCGAAATATCCTATGACTATATACAGCAAATCACTGAAATTAATATTTACATATATTATACCTGTTGGTTTTATTTCGTTTTATCCGTCTGATTTTTTTCTGCATCCGGACAGCTTTGACAAATCAATACTTTTGCTCCCGCTTATATCGGCAATATTCTTTTTTATTTCCTATAAAGTGTTTATGATCGGAGCAGCACATTATTCGGGAACAGGAAGTTAAAGTAAGCTTTATAAACAGAGATTTCGGAGGCTAAAGATGTCAAATATATGTGTCCAAAATCTGACATTTGGTTATGACGGCGGTTATGATAATGTTTTTGAAAATGTCAGTATTAATATTGATACAAATTGGAAGCTTGGTTTTACAGGGCGTAACGGCCGTGGAAAAACAACATTTCTAAAGCTCCTTTTAGGGGATTATGAATATCAAGGGAAAATAATCAGTGATATTGATTTTGCATATTTTCCATATCATGTAGCTGATAAAACACAGTTAACACTTGATGTAATGCATGAAATGTGTCCTGAAATTGAGGATTGGGAATTTATCAGAGAACTGTCATTGCTTAATGTTGATGCAGAGGTAATGTATCGTTCATTTGATACTTTATCAAATGGTGAACAGATAAAGGTAATGATGGGAGCATTGTTTGCAGGCGAGAATAAATTCCTTCTTCTTGACGAGCCAACTAATCATCTTGATATTGAGGCAAGGAAGACGATAAGTTCATATCTGAAAAAGAAAAAAGGCTTTATACTTGTTTCGCATGACAGAGTCCTTTTGGATTCGTGCATAGATCACATTATTTCTATAAACAGAGCTAATATTGATGTTCAGCGCGGAAATTTTTCGTCATGGTGGGCAAATAAGCAAATGCAGGATAATTATGAACTGTCGGAGAATGAAAGGCTGAAAAAAGAGATAAAACATCTTTCGGCAGCTGCAAAACGAACTTCTGAATGGTCTGCCAAAGCAGAAGGGAAAAAGATAGGTATAGATCCGTCAAAAACCGAAAAAAGCATTTCTCATCGTTCAAATCAGGCTGCAAAATCCAAAAAAATGATGTCAAGAGCTATTCAGATACAGTCAAGACAGGATTCTGCAATTGAGGAAAAGAAAAATTTATTGAAAAATATTGACAGGTCTTCTCCGCTGAAATTATCTCCTGAACCATATGTAAAGGATATGCTTGTTTCAGCAGCAGATCTTGCAATTTACTATGGCGACAAAAAGGCTTGTTCAGGTCTGGATTTCAATATACGTCGGGGCGACAGGATAGCAGTAAACGGAAAAAACGGGTGCGGAAAGTCAACATTGTTAAAGTTGATCTGCGGACAAAAACTGAAGTATACGGGAAATATAAATATAGGCAGTCAGCTGAAAATATCGTATGTTCCGCAGGATACGTCCGAACTGAAGGGGGATCTTAAAGATTATACAATAAGCTATGGAATAGATGAAAGTCTATTCAAAACTATTCTTCGCAAGCTTGATTTTGAACGAATACAGTTTGAGAAGAAGATTGAAGATCTGAGCGAAGGGCAGAAGAAAAAGATCCTTATCGCAAGAAGTTTATGCGAGAAAGCAAATCTTTACGTATGGGACGAACCCCTTAATTATATTGATATAATTTCAAGAATGCAGATAGAGGAACTTTTGCTTAAATATAATCCAACGTTGATATTTGTTGAGCATGATAGCGTATTTCAGAATAAGATCGCAACAAAAAGTATAAACCTATTGTGATCCTGCGCACTATTTGTTTTTCGTATCTGCTTCATACATCAGATCTCATTTTTATATCCTAAACAAAAAAATCAGCCTGCGCGATCGTGCAGGCTGATTTTTGTAAACACATAGAACTGTTATACTATTTTCACTCTCCGCATAAAATGAAATGGATCATGTTTTTAATAACAAGACAGTGAAAAACAAATTGAACTTATCTTATCTTTGAACCAACAGGAATACTGTCATCAACGAAGATAACTTTTACGCCGTCGGGAGTATCAGCAGCACAGATCATGCCGTTGCTGTCAACTCCTCTGAGTTTAACAGGCTTGAGGTTGGCAATGAGCTGGAGCTTCTTTCCGATAAGGTCTTCAGGCTCATAGTACTGGGCGATACCCGATACTACCTGTCTGCCGCCCATACCGTCATCAAGCTGCAAGCATAGGAGCTTGTCTGACTTTTTGACCTTTTCGCAGGCAACTACTTTAGCTACTCTTATCTCGACCTTAGCGAAGTCATCTATTGTGATCTCAGGTTTTAACTCGATCTTCTCAGCTTCTGCAGGAGCTTCGCCCTTTTCTTCTGATGAGAGCTTTGCCTTTGCCTCTTCCATGTTCTTTGTGAGGATAGCATTGAGCTCCTCTATTTCCTTGTCAACATCTATTCTCGGGAAGAGTATCTCGCCCTTATGAACAGTTACGTTTGCAGGAAGGACTTCAAACTTGTCCAGCTTATCGTATTCAACGTCAGCAGCTGATGCGCCTATCTGCTCCCATACCTTAGGCATAACTGTAGGCATGAAAGGTGCAAGAAGCGCAGATGTTATTCTGATAGTTTCGAGCAGATTATAGAGAACCGATGCAAGACGAGGCTTCTTTGAGTCGTCCTTGCCAAGCTTCCACGGCTCAGTTTCGTCGATATACTTATTAGCGCGTGAAACTACTTCAAAAATAGCTTCAAGAGCCTGTTTTATCTTGGTTTCGTCGATAAATCCGTCCACAGTTGAACGCAAGCCCGTAACAGCAGCCTTGAAATCATCATCTATAGGCTCAGCCTCACGCTCTGTCGGGAGAGTGCCGCCGAAATACTTGTCAGCCATTGCAACTGTACGTGAAACAAGGTTTCCGAAGCCGTTTGCAAGGTCTGAGTTTATACGGTTTATCATTATCTCGTTTGAGAAGAGGCTGTCTGCACCAAGAGCCATTTCGCGGAGGATATGGTATCTGATAGAGTCACAGCCGTAACGCTCGCCGAGTACGAACGGGTCAACAACGTTGCCGAGAGACTTTGACATCTTAACGCTTTCGCCGCCCTTGCTCTGCATAGTGATATAGCCGTGAACAGCAAGGTGCTTAGGAAGCGGAAGGTCGAGAGCCATGAGCATTGCAGGCCATATGATAGCATGGAAACGCATGATATCCTTAGCTACCATGTGAACATCAGCAGGCCAGTATTTCTCATAGTCGCTGTGAGCCGAGTTTTCATAGCCGAGAGCTGTGATATAGTTTGAAAGCGCGTCTATCCATACGTATACAACGTGCTTTTCATCAAACGATACAGGTACGCCCCATTTGAATGTAGTTCTTGAAACACAAAGGTCCTCAAGACCGGGAGTTATGAAGTTATTAACGAGCTCAACGGCTCTTGTTTTCGGACGGAGGTAATCTGTTTCGAGAAGAAGCTTCTCTATACGCTCGGCAAAAGGAGACATCTTGAAGAAGTAAGCCTCTTCCTTAGCGTATTTAACGGGTCTGTGACATTCGGGACAGCAGCCGTTTTCGTCAAGCTGCGAATCTGTCCAGAAGCTTTCACAAGGGGTACAGTACTTGCCTGAATATTCACCCTTGTAGATATATCCCTTGTCATAGAGAGCCTTGAATATCTTCTGAACGGCTTCTACATGGTAATCGTCAGTAGTACGGATATATCTGTCATATGATATGTTCATATATTTCCACAGGCTCTTGAACTTGTCAACGATAATGTCAACATACTCCTTAGGGGTAATGCCCTGTTCATTTGCCTTCTGCTCAATTTTAAGACCGTGCTCATCAGTACCTGTAAGGAACATTACGTCATAGCCCTGCATTCGCTTGTAACGGGCGATAGAATCGCAGGCAACTGTTGTATAGCAGTGACCTATATGCGGATTGCCCGATGGATAATAAATCGGTGTAGTAATGTAAAAGGGTTTCTTTGACATAAAAATCGCTCCAATCTGTGTGTAAGAATTCCGTTTCCGAATGAAAGAAACGGTTAATTTATATTATAACATATAATTATGATAATAGCAAGCCGCGGGGAGATACTTTTTTGTTTTTTCGCAGAAAAGCCTGCACTGAAAAATGTATCATACCGGGATATGTCATTATTTCTTTATCGTCCGTAGGGGAATTTAGCTGCATATAGAAAGGCGTTTGATGAAATAATCTCAAAAAAAAATAAAAAAGTTCTTGACAAAATGTTTTTTGTGTGATATAATCCAAACATAAGCTATGAGGAAGACAAGCAGAGTATCGCCAATGTCTACAGAGAGCCGACGGTTGGTGCGAGTCGGTGATAAGCAATGCTATGTATCCCTTCTGAGCCGGAATGCTGAAAACTGTCAGTAAGCGTTCCCGTGATTCTGCGTGAATGAATAGGGCTTGCTGGAGTCTGAAGTGGTGTTACGCAATAGCGGCACAATTTGAGTGGTACCGCGGGTAATCAGTTAATGATGCTCGTCTCAAAGAACGGATCTTTGAGACGAGCTTTTTTGTTTTTTCGCGGCAAAGACTGCGAGAGTATTTCTAAGCACCCGTTTCATTTTCCGATATTTAAATTTAAAAGGAGAGATAATCATGAGCGAGATGACAGAATTACAGAATGCAGAAGTCAGGATCAAGGAGGTCGCTGAGCGTATTTCGCATCTGCGTGAGGACCTTGGTATTTCCGTTGAGGAAATGGCTGCTGCAACAGATTATTCCGTAGAAGAATACAAGAAGCTGGAATCAGGCGAGCAGGATTTCAGTTTTACCTTTATTTATAAATGTGCAAACACCTTTAACGTTGAGATAACCGAGCTTATGGAGGGCAGCAGCCCTGAGCTCAGCGGCTATACTGTCACACGTAAAGGCGAGGGAGTACCGATAGTCCGCAGAAAGGGCTTTGCCTACAACCGCCTTGCATATAAATTCAAGAACAAGACAGTTGAACCTTTCCATGTAGTTATCCCTTATTCCGAGGAAGCACTCTCACAGCCGCTGCACATGGCAAGTCACGCAGGACAGGAAATGGATATCGTTATCAAGGGCACACTGCGCATGACAGTTGGTTCTCATACGGAGATACTCCATGAGGGCGACTGTATCTACTACGACAGCTCAATGCCCCATGACGAGGTAGCTCTCGGCGGCGAGGACTGCGAGATATATGCATTCGTTATGCCTCCACGCGGCACAACAGGCATGACCGAATACAAGGAGCAGGTAGCAGAGCATCATATCACAAATGTGGATAAAGCAGGTCTGCTCCACCCCGTAGCTGAAAAATTCGTAAAGTGCGAGACCAACGATGAGGGTATACTCAGCGCAGTAAATTTTGAAAATCAGGATAAGTTCAACTTTGCATACGACATTGTTGATGCAATGGCAGAAAAATGTCCTGACAAGACTGCAATGATATACGTTGATGTAAATAAGAACGAGCGTCGTTTCACATTCAAGGATATTAAGAAATACTCCTGCCAGACCGCCAATTATTTCAAGTCGCTCGGCATCAAGAAGGGCGACCGTGTAATGCTCATACTGAAGCGTCATTATCAGTTCTGGTTCTCGATAATCGCTCTTCACCGCATCGGAGCTCTTGTTATCCCTGCATCTAATATGCTGAAGGAGCACGATCTGGAGTACCGCTTCAATTCGGCAGAGGTATCTGCTATCGTATGTACTGCCGACGGTGAAGTTGCCGACGAAGTAGATAAGGCTTGTGCAGTTTCACCTTCACTCAGGACAAAGGTATTGGTGAACGGACAGCGTGAGGGCTGGCATGATTTCAATGCAGAGCTTTCCGCATACAGCACACATTTTGAGCGTACTGCCGAGACTCCCTGCGGAACAGACCCAATGCTTATCTTTTTCAGTTCCGGTACATCGGGCAATCCTAAGCTCGTACTCCACAGCTATCAGTATCCTCTCGGTCACTATGTGACTGCACGTTACTGGCAGAATGCCGACCCTAACGGTCTCCACTTCACTATCTCTGATACAGGCTGGGGCAAGGCGCTCTGGGGCAAGCTATACGGTCAGTGGATGTGCGAGGCTGCCGTATTCGTTTACGACTTCGACCGTTTCCACGCAGATGATATACTTCCCATGTTCAAGAAGTACAACGTTACTTCCTTCTGTGCACCTCCTACTATGTACCGTTTCTTCATTAAGGAAGACCTTTCCAAGTACGACCTTTCATCGCTTAAATATGCCTGCATAGCAGGTGAAGCTCTCAATCCCGAGGTATTCTACCAGTTCCAGCGTGCAACAGGCATCAAGCTCATGGAGGGCTTTGGTCAGACAGAGACCACGCTTACTATCGCAAACGTTGTAGGTATGGAGCCTAAGCCTGGCAGCATGGGCAAGCCAAATCCTCAGTATGACGTGCAGGTGCTTCTCCCTGACGGTACTCCCGCAGGTGTGGGCGAAACAGGTGAGATATGCATTAAGCTGAAGAACGAGAGTGCTCAGGGCTACGGTGTTCCGGGACTTGCACTGTGCTATTTCGGTGACGAGGAAAATACTGCCGATACATGGCGCGAGGGCTACTATCACACAGGCGATACAGCATGGGTAGATGAGGACGGTTATTTCTGGTACGTAGGCAGAGTTGATGATGTTATCAAGTCATCGGGCTACCGTATCGGACCATTCGAGATCGAAAGTGTACTTATGGAACTTCCATACGTGCTTGAATGTGCGGTTACAGGCGTTCCCGATGAAATAAGAGGACAGGTTGTAAAGGCAACTATCGTTCTCACAAAGGATAAGGCTCCATCGGACGACCTTGTCAAGGAGATAAAGGATTACGTCAAGGAGCGTACAGCGCCTTACAAGTACCCGAGAGTCGTTGAATTTGTTCCCGAACTGCCAAAGACAGTGGGAAGCGGCAAGATACGCCGTGCTGCTATCCGTGAAATGGACAAGGCTAAGTATCATAATTGAGTTTTTAGCAATAACAAAGCCTCCTGCGGTCTGCTTGACCATAGGAGGCTTTTTAATGTTATTTATCAGATTTAGGGGATATTCTGTAGAACTGAGCACAGGAAATATCCTTTCCCCAAAAGGAAGTCCCCTCATTTTTGTCGAACATCATTCGGCATATATTGAGAGTTGTGCTGTATTTTTTCGTATTGCGCGTGTTTATGCACTTGCTGAATTCTGCGGCAACGTCATATGGCTTTTTGACTTCGTCAAGGTATGACAGAGCTTCCATAAGAAGATGAGAGCTGTGAGAATTAGCTGTAACCTTGATAAGCTTTGCAGCGGCAGCTTTTATGATACGGTTTTCGGCGCGGTCGGGAGTAAAGATATCGTGCCGCACGTAAATACGCTCTCTGTGGACGAGATTGCGGCGGATATTCTCAGGAAAAAGAATAGTACCCTGCACCGATGTCATATTCTCCTCACGGCTTGTATACGTGGAAAGCACACCGCTTTTGATTATCTTCATTGTTTCGCCTGCAAAAACGGATATGAAATACTCCATGAAGTTCATCTCGGGGTCAAAACCGTAAGGATCAAAGGTAAAGCCGCTTCGCCTGCAAAACTCGTTACAGAGCGCCTTTCTTGCATCAGCAATGCTGTCCCTTGTACTCGGCAGTATCTCGATAAGAGTACCGTCCGTGAAGCAGACAGCTCCGCAGTAAGAGCCGATCATGAATTTTTCAGCACCGTTTTTTCTGCCTGCAATGACGACTTTTCTGCCGTCAGCTGCACATAACTCGGCAAAATCCCTCAGCAGCTTGGACAGCCCGGTATTTTCCCCGGAAACGGCTATCCTTTCGTTTGCTGATATGCAAATATGTCTTGTGTACATTGTATTCTCCGTTCATCAGGAAATATCGCGGTAGATGTTTATGAAATCGTCCATTTCCCATTTATCGGGATTTCCGAGGCGGTAGAGCTTCTGTCCCGAATCGAACTGCTTGATATACTTAGGAACAACGCACTCGATGAAGGTATTTTTATCGTTCAGGATAAGCCTTATCCTTTCGTAGTCATCGAAGAAATACTCCTGAAGCAGAGGTATTATCTTTGTGGCGAAAACATCTCTAAGCTCATCGAGGGTGGTGATGCAGCCATTGCTGTTCATAAAGTATGCATGACCTATAGCGTGTTCGCGGTCGTAGTAGTATTCTATGCGCTCATTCAGCGCGGTAAGCAGCTCGCAGAGGTCAACGCCGTCGCAGTTGCCGAGCAGCCACGGTTCGGGCATCATTTCTGTGAAGTCAAATCTTCTTCTCAGCGCAGTATCGAGCATAGCGATAGAGCGGTCGGCAGTATTCATAGTACCGAGGATATAAAGGTTCTGGGGCACAGAGAATTCTGACTGCGAATAGGGCAGGATAATAGAAGTACCGCGTTTTGACTCCTCGATAAGAGTGATGAGCTCGCCGAATATCCTTGAGATATTTCCGCGGTTTATCTCGTCGATTATCGCCACAAAGTTCATATGCGGACTCTTTGCAGCCTTCTCGCACAGCACCTTGAAAACGCCGTTGTAAGGGCGGTAAATGACAGTAGTTTCGGCGTGAGCGATATTTGTATCGTTGCCGTATTTATCAACTACAACAGGACGGATACCCTCAACAAATTCCTCGTAGCTAAATGACTGGTGGAAGGTGGTGAACTTTATCTGTCCCGAGGCGGCATACTGTTCATAGCGTTCCTTTATTGCAGCATAGGGCTCGCCCTCTGCTATTTTTTCGCCCTCGATAAGCTCGACTGCATACTTTACGACATTATAGGTCTTACCTGTTCCCGGAGGACCATACAATATCTGGTTGAGAGCAGCTTTTGCCTTTTTTCGCTGACGTATCTTGCCGTGTTTTTCCAGCTCCTCCGGCTCGTCCTTTGCATAGAGCATTTCCCATGACATTATATCAAATACTCTCATGTTCTGGAATTTGAATATGGAGTTGCGGAAATCCAGAACCTTGCGGCAGTTTGTGATATACTGCGATATATCATCATAGCAGCAAAGTCCGATGTCAAGGGTCTTGAAAACGATGGAATCGGTAGCGCTCTCACAGAGGATAGGGAAGGTAAAGGGCTTCAGGCAGTGAAGTATCCTTGACACGGCAAAGACAGGAAGACCCGAATTTTTTACCTGAGAGTTGAGCATCTGCTGAGCGGTGTCAAAAAGCTTTCCGTCGTTTTCAAGCCCTGAAATGTTTATGCACATCTTGAAAAAGAACTGTATCGACTCCGAGTTTTTAGCTACAGGCAGATCCTTGAAGGATACGGGAACTGTAAGGAACTCCATTTCCTCTTTTTCAATAACATGGTTGAACAACATTCTTGAACCCTTGCTCCATATTTTTTCAAGCTTTTTTTCAAGCAGCAGCTTGTCATTGTGGAGCAGGTGGCTTTTCTGAATGTAGTGTTTCAGTTCTTTTTTATCATTTTTCCATAACCCAAGGGACAGGTAATACATCAGTTCAAGGTCATTGTAATCAATGAGCGCGATCTTTCTCACCTTTGCATAAGACTCTATCGCTTCATGGACAGAGCGGTATGTTCCGTCAAATTCATTGGGCAGGATCTCGTTTTTATGTTTGAGTTTTTCAATAATGATCGTTTTATCCATAATATATTACTGCCTTTCCAATAATATCCTATAATAATTGTATCATGCTTACAAAGCGGTGTCAACAGTATTCAGAATTTTTACACACCATTCACAAAGAAAAACTGTTTTTGTTACTGGATTAATTTTTTTATCTTAAAAGCGCAGTTTCCTTGCTCCACCACTTGAAAACTCTCGGGATTTCGGTTATAATAGAAGCAATAAACAGATCGGGCAGTATTGCGTAAACGATAAGGAGAACGCCATGAACGAAATAAAAAAAGCCGAAAAAGACGATCTTCAGGAGATATTGCAGCTGCAATATCTTGCATATCAGAGCGAGGCGGAATTGTTCGGGAGCAGGGATATCCCGCCGCTCAGGCAGACACTTGAAGAGGTGATTGACGAATACGATAACGGATCAACATTGAAAATGGTGGGTGATGATGGTTCTATCATCGGTTCTGTACGCGCAAGAGAGCAGGACGGGACTGTATACATCGGCAAGCTTATGGTACACCCCGACCACAGGAATAAAGGCTTGGGAACAAGGCTGCTTGCGGAAATAGAAAAGTGCTTCCCGAATAAGCGCTATGAGCTTTTTACGAGCACGCGGAGCAAGGACAATATCAGATTATACGAGAAAAACGGCTACAGGATATTTGCGCGTAAGGCTGTAAATGACGAGCTTGAATTTGTTTACATGGAAAAAGAAGCGGATAAAAGCATGGTCGTTGATGAGCTTATGATGAACAAAGCGTACCTCATAGATATATTTCCGAGGACTGTTCAGGAGAAAGCCGATAACCGTTATTTTGACGTTGAGAAATACTTTCGTAATAACAGGGACGAGCTTGACCGCAGTCTCACAAATATCCTACTGAAGCTATATTGCTATTATGATATCATCGCAGTCACTAACAATGGAGCTTTTGAGATAAATGGGGCAGAAAAGCTCGTTATGCTGCTTGAAAAATACTTCTGCGGCGAAAACAGTTATATGAATATGATACTGCCTGGGTGCGGCACATTGCTTACTTTCAACAGTGATGACCTGTACACGGTGGTTTACACAGAGAATGATGAAGCAAAGGAGCTGATAGCGCAGCTTGTCCGCGCAGAGGGACTTTTCTTCTATGAAGCTCCCGACAAATAAAAACGGAGGCAGAAATGCAGATAGAACACATAGCAATGTACGTAAACGACCTTGAAGCAGCGCGGGATTTCTTCACGGAATATCTTGGCGGACGTTCCAACAGCGGCTATCATAATAAGAATACAGGCTTCAGGTCTTATTTTATAAGCTTTGACGGCGGCGCAAGGCTGGAGCTGATGAACAAGCCGCAGGTCGCAGATACAGATAAAGCCGCTGAGCGCACAGGTTACGCTCATATAGCATTCAGTGTCGGCAGCAGAGAAAAGGTGGACGAGCTTACGGAGCGTCTGCGTTCGGCAGGATACGAAGTGAAAAGCGGTCCGCGAACGACTGGTGACGGCTATTACGAGAGCTGTATCGCTGTAATAGAGGGCAATCTTATCGAAATAACAGTCTGAATAAAATACGGAGGAAAATAATGAAAAGGGAATTAGGTATAGCAAGATGCGGACTTGCCTGCTGTCTTTGCTCTGAAAATGTTGAATGTAAGGGATGTAAGCGTGACGGCTTCATGGAGCTTTCATGGTGCAAGGACGCAGAATGGTGCGAGAACAGAAAATGCGTCATAGCAAAGGGACTAAGGGGCTGTTATGAATGTGAGCCTGCGGTCTGTCGTAAGGGGCTGTATGCTGAAAAGATAAAAGCTCGTGCCTTTGCTGAATTTGCTGGCAGATACGGCGTTGAGGAGCTCCTTGACTGCCTTGAGCGCAACGAAAAAGCAGGCATAGTCTATCACCGCGAGGGCATCATGGGAGATTATGACGAATTTGACGACCTTGAAAAGCTCATAGGCTTTATCAGGAACGGCAAATGACATATTGCGTCTATGTAATGATATAGGAGGAAAAATGGAAATATTATTTATCGTAACAGGCATCGTACTACTTATTATCGTATTTTTTTGCGTAATACATATCAAAAACAAAAAGGCTATTGACTATCGCATACGCCATTCCTTCGGGGACAGCAAGCGTGTCAAGGACGATGTACTTGACAGGATAGAGGCGATATCGCTGCTGTATAAAAAGGAGAAAAAGAATTACAGCGATGCCGAGCTCGTTGATGATATCACATGGGACGACCTTGACATGAAGTCGATATTTTTTCGTGCAGACCATACCGACAGCTATGCAGGGGAGCAGTGTCTCTATTCAAAGCTGCACATTCTCAGCGACAGGGCTCCCGATGACCTGCTTAGCAATTCTACGGTTGAATTCTTTGACAAAAACGAGGAGAAGCGCAATAAGGTAAGGAAGGTGCTTTACAATATCGGAAAGCCTATCAGCGCTTATTATTCTGTTGAGGTTGCAGAGGATATCGACTCGAAGTATCTTCCGTACAAATTCATATATCCGCTGCTGCTCATATCAATGGCAGCATTTGGCATACTCGGATTAGTTTTGAAAAGTCCGCCGCTTATCATGCTGTTCATCTGCAACTATTTCGTAAATCTTGTGATACACTTATTTCTGAGAAACAGCTTTGAAACAAAGCTTGAAACACTTTTTTCAATGGGAATGACCATAAACGCGGGCTTTGCCATAAGCGATGAAGTCCCCGAATTATCGGGATCAGCCGAGGAAAGTCTCAAAAAGATCAAGAAGGCTGCCGCTATAATGAATTTGCTCAGCATGAAACAGTCAATGTCTAAATCCGACGGTATGTCAGCTTTTTTCATGGATTATGTTCTCGGACCTTTCATGTTTGACTTCATACTCTACAACAGGGGCTTAAAGGAGCTTGAAGGAAAAACTCAGGATTACCTGAAAATATTCAGATTTGTAGGCGACATAGACTGTTCCATAGCCATTGCTTCGTTCAGAAGGAGCATTGAAGGATACTGCGTACCCGAATTTACCGACAATAAGTGCATAGAGTTCAAGGGACTTTTTCACCCGCTTATTTCAGAAGCTGTTGAAAATGACATCAGGCAGGAGAACAGCATAGTTCTTACGGGCTCCAATGCTTCGGGAAAATCCACTTTCATCAAGGCTGTTGCCATAAATCTCATTCTCGGGCAGTCCTTATTCACCTGTACTGCGGAGCAGGCTTCCATTCCTCATTGCGGAGTCATTACGTCAATGGCGGTCCGCGACGATCTTGCTTCGGGAGAAAGCTACTATATCCGCGAGATAAAGTACCTGAAGCGTATGACTGAGACCGCAAAGAGCGGCAGACTGCTTTTCCTTGCCATAGATGAGATACTCAAAGGCACCAACACCAAGGAGAGGATTGCCGCGTCAAAGGCTGTGCTGCGCTATTTTGAAGACATGAACTGTATGCTCATGGTAGCTACTCATGATGTGGAGCTTGCGGAAGCCTTTGAGGGTATCTATGAGAACTATTATTTCTGTGAAAAGCTTGATGAAGACGATATAAGCTTTGATTACAAAATACACAAAGGCATATGCCGTTCAAGCAATGCCATAAAGCTCCTCGGAGTTATCGGTTTCCCCGAGGAGATAATAAACGGTGCTCTTTCGGAGCTGTGAAAACATTGTATTATATAACAGGCGGCTGATGCGATTATCAGCCGTTTTTTATGTTGTTCCGTTAACGGGAAGAAAGTGTAACGCCTAAAGGCTGACGGGAAAGGGGTGAAAGACTATTTCCTTTTTCACATATTTCCCAAAATTGTACCGAATGTAAAAGCTAATTTTTATATTGCATTTTGGTGAGTTTTATGTTATTATATAAGGTAAGAAGTTGCGCCATGACGTTTCATGGCAAATATATAAACGTACATTTCGGTGTACGGGTCAGGAGAATAATATGCCAAAAAGACAGGATATTAACAAGATAATGATCATTGGTTCAGGTCCTATTATTATCGGACAGGCTTGTGAGTTTGACTATTCGGGAACACAGGCTTGTAAGGCGCTTCGCCAGCTGGGCTATGAGATAGTTCTTGTTAACTCAAACCCCGCAACTATTATGACAGACCCCGATGTTGCGGATATCACTTACATTGAGCCTCTTAATCTCGAAAGACTTACACAGATCATCGAAAAAGAACGTCCTGACGCTCTCCTTCCTAACCTTGGCGGACAGTCGGGACTCAATCTCTGCTCTGAGCTCGATCAGGCAGGCGTACTCAAAAAGTACAATGTACAGGTAATCGGCGTACAGGTAGACGCTATCGAGCGCGGTGAGGACCGTATCGAATTCAAGAACGCTATGAGCGCACTCGGTATCGGTATGCCGAGAAGTGAAGTCGCTTATTCTGTTGACGAGGCTGTAAAGATAGCTGAAAAGCTCAAATATCCTGTTGTTCTGCGTCCTGCATATACTATGGGCGGCGCAGGCGGCGGCATGGTATATAATGTAGACGAATTAAAGGTAGTCTGTGCAAGAGGCTTACAGGCTTCTCTCGTAGGACAGGTTCTCGTTGAAGAATGTATCTTCGGCTGGGAAGAGCTGGAGCTTGAAGTTGTACGTGATGCTGACAATAACAAGATCACAGTATGCTTCATTGAGAATATCGACCCTATCGGCGTACATACAGGTGATTCATTCTGTTCAGCACCTATGCTCACTATCCCGGAGGACGTTCAGAAAACTCTTCAGGAGATGTCATACAAGATAATCGAGTCCATCGAGGTAATAGGCGGCTGTAACTGTCAGTTCGCACGCGATCCCGAGACAGGACGCATCGTTGTTATCGAGATCAACCCAAGAACTTCACGTTCTTCCGCACTTGCTTCAAAGGCTACAGGCTTCCCGATAGCTCTCGTATCCGCTATGCTTGCCTGCGGACTCACACTTAAAGATATCCCATGCGGAAAGTACGGAACTCTTGACAAGTACGTTCCGGACGGTGATTATATAGTTATCAAGTTTGCTCGCTGGGCATTTGAGAAATTCAAGGGCGCAGAGGACAAGCTGGGCACACAGATGAAGGCTGTCGGTGAGGTAATGAGCATCGGCAAGACCTACAAGGAAGCATTCCAGAAGGCTATCCGTTCACTGGAAACAGGAAGATACGGTCTTGGTTTTGCAAAGAACTTCAACAGCATGACAAAGGACGAGCTCCTTGCACAGCTCCGTTTCCCTACAAGCGAGAGACAGTTCGTTATGTATGAGGCACTCCGCAAGGGCGCAACTGTTGACGAGCTCCACGATCTTACAAAGATAAAGAAGTACTTCATCGAGCAGATGAAGGAACTTGTTGACGAGGAGGAGGCTCTCCTTAAAAACAAGGGCAGTGTTCCTGCAAACGATGTACTTAAACAGGCTAAGCTTGACGGCTTCTCAGACCGTTACCTGAGCTCTCTCCTCGAAGTATCAGAGGAAGAGATAAGAAACGCACGTATGGCTATCGGCGTTAAGGAAGCATGGGAAGGCGTACACGTAAGCGGTACACAGAATGCTGCATATTATTACTCCACATACCACCTCAGCGAGGACAAGAGCCCTGTAAATACAGACAAGCCAAAGATAATGATCCTCGGCGGCGGTCCTAACAGAATAGGTCAGGGTATCGAATTCGACTACTGCTGCGTTCACGCTGCACTTGCACTCAAAAAGCTTGGTTTTGAGTCTATCATCGTAAACTGCAACCCTGAGACAGTTTCAACTGACTATGATACATCGGATAAGCTCTATTTCGAGCCTCTTACACTTGAAGACGTTCTCGCTATCCACGAGAAGGAAAAGCCTGTAGGCGTTATCGCTCAGTTCGGCGGACAGACTCCTCTCAACCTTGCAAACGACCTTAAAAAGTACGGCGTAAATATTCTCGGTACAACTCCCGAGACTATCGACCTTGCAGAGGACAGAGACCACTTCCGCGCTATGATGGACAAGCTTGGAATACCTATGCCTGAGGCAGGAATGGCTGTAAATGCCGATGAGGCTATCGCTATCGCAAACAAGATAGGCTATCCTGTAATGGTTCGTCCTTCCTACGTTCTCGGCGGACGCGGAATGGAGATAGTACACGATGACGAGATGATGAGAGTATACATGAATGCTGCTGTCGGCGTAACTCCTGACAGACCTATCCTTATCGACCGTTTCCTCAACCACGCTACAGAGTGCGAGGCTGACGCTATTTCCGACGGTACAAACTGCTTTGTTCCTGCTGTTATGGAGCATATCGAGCTTGCAGGCGTACACTCGGGCGACTCTGCTTGCATACTTCCTTCAAAGAACCTGACAGAGAAGCAGGTAGCAACTATCAAGGAGTATACAAAGAAGATAGCTGTAGAGATGAACGTATGCGGTCTTATGAATATGCAGTACGCTATCGAGGGCGATACAGTATACGTGCTCGAAGCTAATCCCCGTGCATCAAGAACAGTTCCACTGGTATCAAAGGTATGCGATATCAACATGGTTCGTATCGCTACAGATATAATCACATCATCTATCACAGGCAGACCTTCTCCCGTACCTTCACTCAAGGACAAGGTGATCGGTCACTACGGCGTAAAGGAAGCTGTATTCCCGTTCAATATGTTCCCTGAGGTAGACCCGCTCCTCGGACCTGAGATGCGTTCTACAGGTGAAGTTCTCGGAATTTCTCCTTCCTTCGGCGAGGCATACTACAAGGCACAGGAAGGCACAAAGAACAAGCTCCCGTTAGAGGGAACAGTTCTCCTCAGTGTATGTGAAAGAGACAAGCCTGAGCTTGTAGACATCGCTAAGTCATTCAACGAGCTTGGTTTCCACATCATCGCAACAGGCAGAAGCTATGAGATGATAAAGGAAGCAGGTATCCCATGTGATAAGATATTCAAGCTTTACGAGGGCCGTCCGAATATTGCAGACCAGATCGCAAACGGCGAGATACAGATGATAATCAATACACCTGCCGGCAAGACAAGCGTACACGATGACAGCTACATCAGAAAGGCTGCTATCAAGCACAGAATACCATACATGACAACAATGGCTGCTGCAAAGGCAAGTGCTGAGGGTATCAAGGCTATCAAGCATAATACTCACCTCGGTGTTAAGTCACTTCAGGCACACCACGCAGATATCAAGGAATAATATAAAAAAGTCACTTCGTATGAAGTGACTTTTTTGCCCATTTATAGAAAGGACAAAATAAATTTGCCCAACACATATAAATAAGCTGCGAAAATAAAAAATCTCCGCATCTGCGGAGGTTTTTTATGTAAAGATGGATTATTTCTTTTCGTTCTGAGCCTTGAGAAGATCTCTGATCTCTGTGAGAAGAACCTCTTCCTTTGGTGGTTCAGCAGGCTTTTCTTCTTCCTTCTTCTTGCCGATAGCCATAGCCTTGTTTACAGCCTTGATGATGCAGAAGAGAATGATAGCGATAATAAGGAAGTTAAGTACAGCGGAAATGAATGCACCGTAGTTAAAGTCAACGCCTGCAACAGTGAATTTACCGCCGACGAGCTGCATTACACCGTTTTCGTCCTTCTCCGCACCGCCTGTAATAACAGCGATAAGAGGATTGATGAAATTATCGGTAAGAGAGCTTACGATGCTTCCGAAAGCAGCACCGATGATAACACCGATAGCCATGTCCATAACGTTGCCCTTGAGTGCGAATTCTTTGAATTCTTGTAAAAACTTCTTCATTTTTTACAACATCTCCTTAAAATGTGTTAGATAAATATTTATTAAAATTCCGGCAAGCCGGGAATTTCCGATTTATTGGTTTTCTTGGCTTTCATTTCTTCTGGAAGCTCAATGGCATCTATTTCGTCGTTATAGGTCTTGGGCTTTTTGGGCATAGCCTCAACAGCTCTGTCTGCCTGCGCCATCATAGAGCCTGTACGCTGTTTTGGGGTATTTGCCTGCAATTCATTTGGATCAGCCATACCTGCTGATGTCATAACGTTCCATGATTTGCGTTCTTCGTTAGCGCGGAGCTCAGATGCATCGACGCTCTTGGTAGAACCCATATAATTGAAGCGACGCTGTTCTTTTTTTGCTTCGAGAGCGGACGTATCGCCGACCTCTGCCGAACGCATGAACATCTTGTTGTATTTTGACTCTTCGTTTTTCTTCAGCTTGCTTGCGTCAACAAGGGGAGTATCGTTCATGTAGGATACTTTTTTCTTTTCGGGACGCTTTAAGCTTTCCGGACTCTCATTGCGCTTGCCGAAGAAGTCATTGGTAGGATCGGTCTCTGCGTGTTCTGTAGCCTTGCCGCCGTCGAAAAACTCCCAGAAATCGTCAGGGACTTCGACCTTGTTCTTATCCTCGACAGGAGGAGGAACGGGCTGGTTCATCTGCATACCGCCCATTTGCGGCATAACAGGCAGAACTCCCATAGCAGGCATACCGTTCATATCAGCTATCTCGGCAGTCTGTGCAGGATTTATTATGACGGGCTGACCATAGACGGGCATACCGTTCTGATCGTAGCCGATAATCTGCGGCTGTGCATACATAACGGGCTGACCGTAAACGGGCATACCGTTCTGATCGTAGCCGATAATCTGCGGCTGACCGTACATAACAGGCTGGCTGTAAACGGGCATACCATTTTGGTCATAGCCGATAATCTGCGGCTGTGCATACATAACAGGCTGAGGCATACCCTGTATACCTCCCTGTGCAGGAATACCCTGCATACCATTCTGTGCAGGGATCCCCTGCATACCGTTCGGCTGAGGGATACTCTGCATACCGCCCTGTGACGGTATACCCTGCATAGTATTCTGCTGCGGCAAGCCCTGCATACCATTCTGTGCAGGCATACCCTGCATCATGCTGTTTGGCGCAGGTATACCCTGCATACCTCCCTGAACAGGTATACCCTGCATCATACCCTGCGGTGATATAGGCTGCATACCGGCGGGAGCAGGAATACCCTGCATACCGCCCTGCTGGAGATATGGATTTGCGTTGTTCATCTGAGCCTGACGAACAGCTCTTGACTGTTCAGGGAGAGTAACTCTTCCTGTATCAAGCTTAGGAATAAAAGGCTCGTCGAAGCTGCTGAAATCGAACTCTTCGTCCGTATCGTTCAGCTCGTCGGCAGTATAAAGGTCTGAAGAAGAATCGTGAGAAGGGGTATCGCTTATAGTAAATGTGCCGCTTCCGAAGGAAAAACTGTTTGATGCAGGATCTTCCTCGGAGTAATAGCCGCCCATATCTAACTGTTCAATGTTAATATCCTGCGGATCTTCAAGGTTAACGCCGCATTTAACGCAGAACTTGAAACCCGCTTCGTTGTCTGTTCCGCACCGTGGACATTTCATAGAGATCACTCCTTAACGCGAAGATGACAAAGACCGCACAGCCGTATCCCCAACGGAGCGGTCATAATTAGTCGCTTAATTAAAGAATTTGTCTATACTCTCACAATATATTATAACATTTTCTTAACGCATTTTCAAGTGATTTAAAAAAGATTGTGCAATACGGTGTTAATTGCTCTATCCTTTTTGTGAAGATTAACACTATATTATATGGACTATAAGCGCTTAACTTTTTTATATATCATTCCGCTCTGTTATGTAAGTATTAAGAAAATTGTCGAAAGCTCACAATTTGTAGATTTTATCGACACAGACAATACTGCACCTTTACAAATATATGTGCCAAACACTATATTTTCGGCGATAAATATGATATAATATATCTACACGTCCATTTATACGGGATTTATAGAGATAAAAGAACAAAAGCAAGCGGAACATAAGCGTTCCCCAATGACGCGGCTGCCTTTGAGCAGCGGAATGGAGCAGACATATGTCCAAAAAGAAAATAAGCAAGGAAAAGAGTATACAACACGCAAAAATGACGACAGAGATAGTGATAAGTCTTGTTCTTGTCGGAGCCTGTGCATTCTTTATCAGGAACGGTTTAAACCATACCAAGAAGATAGAGCCTTCACCGTATGTTGAACAGAAAGCGGCAGATATCGAAGATCCTACAGCCACTACTCTTCCCGACCCGAATCAGACTATATACGAATCACTCTCTGTTGAGACAAAGAGCAAATTCCGCGGAGATCTTATCCTCGTTAATAAGGAGCACCAGTATTTCGGCGGCAGTGAAGATCTCGTAAGCATAACGGATATGAATTATGAGAACGAGATAGACTGTTTCAGTGCAGTTGATTCGACCTATACTATACTCAGACAGGTCTACGGTCCTATGACAAAAATGATACAGGACTTCTATGAACTGTATCATAACGATACGCTGCTTATTTACGGCTCATACAGAACAACGGATTTCCAGCAGGAACTCTATGATAATGACGTTGCCAACAACGGCGGCGAGGAGTCTACAAGAGTTGCAAAGGCAGGCTTCAGCGAGCATGAAACAGGACTTGCCTTCGATTTCAGTGAGACCGAAAACAACGATTATCAGGGCACAGGCGATTTTGAATGGATAAACGCTAATTGCTATAAATACGGATTTATCGTGCGTTATACCTCCAGCAAGGAAAAGATAACAGGCTTTCAGAACGAGCCTTGGCATTTCCGCTATGTAGGCATACCACACGCATATTATATGGACTCAAACGACCTTTGTCTTGAGGAGTATATCGACCTTATCCGTGAGCACCCATATGATAAGCTGAAGGATCATCTTGAATTCTCAGATGACAAGGGCAATGATTATGAGGTCTACTTTGTAAAATCCGACGACGGAAGCGATAAGACGACAGTTCCCGTGCCGGCAGGCGTAAGATACGAAATATCGGGAAATAACGTTGACGGCTTCATAGTAACCGTATACAAGGGTCAGAAGCCTATAGTTGAAGAAACGCCTACAAAGACATTTGAGGATACCTCCGAGGAAAACACTGAAAACAGCGAAGATACAGACTCTGAGGAAACCGAGGAATATAACGAATAACTGATACCAAAGCGGACGAGCATCGTCCGCTTTTTTCATACATGGGAAAGCGTGTAATCATGGTCATAATTGAGGAATGACCACAATTTTTGGTTTGACATATGTATAGACATATATTATAATAATATTTATATATATATGTAATAAAGGAGCGATAGATAATGCTTAGAAAAAGTAAAATCACAGCAGCCGCATTAAGTGCAGTTATGTGCCTTACAGCGGTAACGCCATGCAGTGCGGACTGTGCTGACAAAAACACTGCCTCCACATATGCAGGGATAGTATCAATTGCAGCAGGCAGCAAGGTCAGAGCTGATGCAGCCGTTACTTCCACGACAACGGTAAAAGCTTCGTCAGCGACTACTACTACAAAAGCCGGATCATCGACCACAACAACAACTAAAGCGTCAACTACAACCACTTCCAAAACTACAGCAAAGACTTCAACATCAACTACCACCACAACTACAGCACCTAAAACCACCGACATCAAGACAGAGGTGCTGGAGGAGGGCACGCTTGGAGCAGCTATAAGCTATACCCTTTATACCGACGGAAAGCTTGTTATAAGCGGAAGCGGCAATATGAAGGATTTCAGCTCGACTCCATTCAAGAATCCGGAAAAGATAAAGAAGGCTGTAATAAAGAATGAGGGCGAAAAGGGTATAACCTCAATAGGTGAGAATACCTTTACGGACTGTACAGCCATGAAGGAGATAGCTCTTCCCGATACCATAACCACCATAGGCAATTATGCGTTCAATAATTCGGGCATAGAAAGCATAACAGTTCCCGCATCTGTAATAAGTCTGGGTACAAGAGCATTTCAGAACTGCACAGCTCTTACAAAAGCTGTTATCGAGGGAAAGAACACGATTATCGGTGAATACCTGTTCAACAAGTGTATTGCCCTTAAAGACCTTACACTCCCGTTTGCAGGCTACACTCTTGACAGCGTGAACAAGGGCGGCAGTATATGGCTGGGATATCTGTTCTTTGATGAGGTCAAGGATAAGACCTACGATGTCATCGGATTTAACGGAGCTACAAGAAGTATCCCGAAATCCCTTGAAAGCGTCACTATCACAGGCGGCGAACTTATACCTTCATATGCATTTGACGGATTTCGCTCATTGAAGAAGGTATCTCTCCCTGAAAGTATCACAGCTATAGGAAATGCTTCATTCTCTAACTGTGTATTTATGGAAGACTTCAAAATGCCTTCAAAGGTGACTTCTATCGGCGGCTCAGCCTTCAACAACTGCGGAAAGATAGTTGTTGATATCCCCGAGGAAACAACAAGCATCGGAAGCTACACATTTGCAAACTGCGTATCCATAGAGGAGATAAATGTTCCCGAGTGTACAAAGACTATCGGCGAACACGCATTTGACGGCTGTATTTCACTGAAAAAGGCGGTCATCAGCGGCGGCGCTGAAGGAATAGGCTATTATCTGTTCAACAGATGTATCGCTCTTAAAGACCTTACACTTCCATTTGCAGGCTACACTCTTGACAGTGTGAACAAGGGCGGAAATATCTGGCTTGGATATCTTTTCCTTGACTCAGTAGCCGAAGAGGGCGAGTTCGATGACGACTTTGTTCATTCCTATACATATGATGTAGCCGGATTTAACGGAGCGACAAGAAGTATCCCGAAATCCCTTGAAAATATCACTATCACAGGCGGCAGTCTTATACCTTCATATGCATTTGACGGCTTCCGTTCATTGAAGAAGATATCCGTTCCTGATAGTATAGCATCTATCGGCACATCTGCTTTTTCAAACTGTGTTCAGCTGAAGGATTTCAAAATGCCAACTAAGGTGACATCTATTGCAAACTCCGCTTTCAATAACTGCAAGGTGCTGGATACATATATCCCCGAGGGAGTCACAGAGATCGGCGAATATGCGTTTGCAGGCTGTGAGGCTATTACAGAGATAACCGTTCCAAAGTCTGCAAAGAGTCTCGGCACATACGCATTTTCGGACTGTACTTCGCTTAAAAAAGCTGTTATAAACAATTGCAGCGAGGGTATAGGCGAGTATGTATTTAATGAATGTGCGTCCCTTGAAGATATCACCATGCCATATGCAGGCTTCAGCCTTGATGGTGTAAATGAGGGCGGCAATATCTGGCTGGGATATCTGTTCTTAAACGGCGAAAATGATGAGAAATTCTATTCGGCAAACGGCTTTAACGGCGCAGAAAGACGTATCCCTAAAACACTGAAAAGCATAACGGTTACAGGCGGCAAGCGGATACCGTCCCACGCTTTTGAAAATTTCGTGTCACTGGAGACAATATCTGTTCCTGATGATATCACAGCTATCGGAACAGCTTCATTCTCGAACTGCATTTCGCTTTCAGACTTCAAAATGCCTTCAAAGGCTGCAACTATTGATGCTTATGCCTTCAATAACTGCAAAAAGCTTGCAGCCGATATACCTAAGGTGACAACAAACATCGGAGATCATGCATTTGCAGGCTGTGAATCCATTAAAGAGATAAACGTACCTGCCTGCACAGAGACTGTCGGAAACAATGCATTTGACAGCTGTACTGCGCTGAAAAAGGCAGTTATCAACGGCGGCAGCAAAAGTATCGGACTTTACCTGTTCAATAAATGCACCGCTCTTGAGGAGCTTACACTTCCGTATGCAGATTTCAGTGCTGATTCCGAGAACTCCTTGGTATGGCTCGGACATCTGTTTTATGATAATGCAGAGGGAACCTATGCGGCAGCCGGTTATAACGGCGCAGTCCGCTATATCCCCGAGAGCCTTAACAGTATAACGGTATCGGGCGGCAAGAATATTCCCGACAATGCTTTTGATGGTTTTGCAAAGGTGGATAATTTCACACTTCCAAAGACTGCGAAGCAGATAGGACAGAATGCGTTCAAGGACTGCGAGGGCATACTCAACGTATTCTACCCCGATACGGAAAAAGCTTGGGAGTCTGTAACGGTAAACGCAGGCAATGAAAGCATTGACGGCAAGGTAAGATTTCTCAATTCCAAGGGAGAATACGAGAACGTAGTTACCACATCGACTGTATCAACAACAACTACTACTACGACGACTACAACAACTACCACAACATCAAAGACAACAACGACCTCAAAAACAACAACCACTTCAACAAGTACAACAACTGCACCTGTGACAACTACGCCCCCCGAAGAGGACTACCTTCTCGGTGACGTAAATAACAATAAGCACGTAGACGCAGTTGACGCTTCTATCGTACTTGCATATTACGCAAAGGCATCAACAGGCGGCGGAGACTTCACAGACAAGCAGAAAAAGGCAGCAGATGTGAACAAGGACGGACTTGTAGACGCAGTTGACGCATCGAATATCCTCTCATACTATGCGTATGTATCAACATTCCACGGTGAAGGAAAGGTACAGAGCATTTCCGAGTATATAGAGCAGAAAAACAATAAAAAGTAAGCGTAGCAATTGCTGATATAAGAAATGGTTCGGTACTCATATAGAAGTTTTCGGACAACTATGATGAAAGACACATTCAGCGGACTATAATAAAGAAAGACAGATACTTCATAAGAGGTATCTGTCTTTTTATATGCAATTCTATGGCATTGTTATCGCGGCAGTATAAATATCAATTTGTTAGTATTTGCTAACGAAAATGATGTATTTAACGCAGAACAGGCGAAAACGGCGCATGAAAATTTTTTTGGAAAAAACTTGACAAACTGAAAAAAGTGTGATATAATTCATAATGTCGAAAGGTTCAAACGAACTTATCAAGAGTTAGAAAGAACCCAATGTATTTATGGAGGAAATAATTATGACTATGAAAAGAATTTTTTGTTCATCACTCGCTGTAATCTGTGTTGCATCTGCATTTGTAGGATGTGGTGACAAGAAGGAAAAGAAGGACTCTGCTATCGGTAAGTGGGAGTGCGAGAAGCTTATAATGGACGGAGAGGAAATGAAGGATTTCCTCGGAATCGAGCCTTATGCTATGTTCCAGATTGAGCTTAAAGACGGCAACAAGGGTACATTGAATTCACTTCTTGCTACCGAAGACGGAAAGCCTGTTGACATCGAGTGGAAGAAGGCAAAGGATGGAAAGATCCAGCTTATCAACGAAGAGATATTTGATGATGAAGAGGTTTTCCTTATAAAGGAAGGCGAAAAGATGGTCATGGATATGTCTGAGGAGGGCGACGAAAAGGAAAACAAGGCTTATCTCATAAAGGTAGATGAATTCAAGGATATGCCTGAAAATCCATTCAGCAACTTCGGCAGCGATGATGATGACGATGAAGCTGATGTAGAGTTCACTTCTGACGACGAAGAAGAATAATAACAAGAAAACGGCGGTATTCCGCCGTTTTTTGTTTTTGCAGCAATGTTTTTTATCCTTTATGAAATGAATGTCAGAAAATCTCCTCATTGGCGAATATTACCAAGAATAACAAATCAAAATTGTAAGAAATCACCAATAAAACAGCTGAAATCCGTCAAAAATCGTTTGAATTAAGCTGTAAAAACATTTTTTCAAAAGCTTGACAAATTTTAAAAAAATATGATATAATTCACGAAGCCGAAAAAGTCAGACAAAAAAGTGGGATATTAAACTGACCAAGGCATATAATTATGGAGGATAAAAACTATGAAAAAATTTATTTGTTCAACATTAGCACTCGTATTTATCGCAGCATCAATGGTAAGCTGCGGCGACACAAAGGAGAAGGAGTCAGCTTCCGCAGCAAAGGAAGAGAGCACAACTTCTGCTGAAACAACAACAGAGGCAGCCGAGAGCAAGTCTGCTGAGGGCGCTATCGGCAAATGGCAGTGCGAAAAGCTCGTAGTTGACGGCGAGGAAATGGATAATTTCTTTGGCATAGACGCTTATGCACTTTTCCAGATCGAGCTTAAAGACGGCAACAAGGGTACTTTCTATTCAGTACTCTACAGCGAGGACGCAAAGCCTCAGGAAATCGAGTGGGAGAACAAGGGCGACAAGATACAGCTTATCAGCAAGGAAGTTTTCGATGAAGATGAAGTATTCTTTGTAGAAGAAAACGGAAAAATGATACTCAACCTTTCAGATGAGGGCGACGAAGAGGAGAGCTCAGCAGTTCTTGCCAAGGTAGACGAGTTCAAGGAGATCCCTGAGGATATATTTGATGATATCA
This sequence comes from Ruminococcus flavefaciens, assembly GCF_900143025.1. Taxonomy (GTDB): domain Bacteria; phylum Bacillota; class Clostridia; order Oscillospirales; family Ruminococcaceae; genus Ruminococcus; species Ruminococcus flavefaciens_I. The sequence continues at coordinate 258,199 of NZ_FRCT01000001.1, forward strand.
AGGCTGAGGGCATCGAGACAGAGGAATCAGCAGCAGCCGGCGCAGAGGCTGAAACAACTGAAAACAAGGAATAATACAAAAAGGGACTGCATTAGGCTGCTCCCCTTAACGGAAAAAGCGGGTTACCGTGCCATAAACTTACGGCATATATTTGGTAACCTGCGATTCCGCCAAAGGGGGCTTCCATTAGGCAGTCCCTTTTCTTATCCGCTGCACCTTGCGAGCATAGCAAGAGTGAGGGAAATATTCTCATTATGTACCGCAACGCCTTTTGGAGCGTTAATATGGACAGCAGCGAAGTTAAGGATAAATTTTATCCCAGCCCCTGCCATACGGTCACAGACCTCCTGTGCCGCAGATTCGGGCACGGTTATGATACCTATACGTATATCGTTTTCAAGGCAGAAAGCCTCAAGCTCGTCGATATGGCGGACAGGTTTTCCGCCTATTTTTTTGCCGACGCGCTCTTTATTGCAGTCGAAGCCGCAGATTATATCAAAGCCGTAAGCCTCGAAGCCGTTATATTCCAGCATGGCTCTTCCGAAATTGCCCATACCTGCCACTACCACCTTATCGTGGTTCTCGAAGCCGAGAAATTTGCCGATATCGCCGATGAGCTCGGAGGTCATATATCCCACCTTCGGGCGACCGCCGCTGCTCACGGAGGCAAGGTCTTTTCTTACCTGTACATCGTTTAGTCCGAGAGCCTCTGCGATAGCCGTAGCGGATATATTTCCCTTTTTTCTCTCCTCAGGAAGTGATACAAGGTAATTGAAGTATATCGGGAGCCGTGAAAGCGTCTGTGAGGTAATATTTTTTTCCATGTTATACCTCCGTCAGAGGGCTTATTTGTTCTGCATATATTCGTCCATAGCTGCGGCAGCCTTTTTGCCTGCGCCCATAGCGAGGATAACAGTTGCAGCACCTGTTACAGCGTCGCCGCCTGCGTAAACGCCTTCCTTTGAAGTAAGACCGTTGTCATCAGCGATGATGCCGCCCCATTTCTGAGTATCAAGACCCTCTGTAGTGGACTTGATGAGCGGATTTGGAGAAGTACCGATAGACATGATAACGCAGTCAGCCTCAATGTCGATGAAAGCGCCCTCGATCGGAACAGGCTTAGCTCTGCCCGAAGCATCAGGCTCTGAGAGCTCCATCTGCTGGCAGTGAACGCTCTTTACCCAGCCGTCGTCTGTAGCCTGTATCTCAACAGGATTTGTGAGGAACTTGAATATAATGCCCTCTTCCTTAGCGTGTTCAACTTCTTCAGCTCTTGCAGGGAGTTCAGCCTCTGTACGTCTGTAAACGATGTATACCTCTGCACCCAGTCTCTTAGCGCAGCGAGCAGCGTCCATAGCAACGTTTCCGCCGCCAACGATAACAGCCTTGCTGCCTGCTTTTATAGGAGTAGCACTGCCTTCCTTGTAAGCCTTCATAAGGTTGATACGTGTGAGGAACTCGTTAGCGGAATATACGCCGTTAAGGTTCTCACCTGGGATATTCATAAATCTCGGGAGACCTGCACCTGAGCCGATGAATACGCTCTCGAAGCCTTCCTCCTTCATAAGCTCGTCAACAGAGATAGTCTTGCCGACAACAGTATTTGTCTCTACCTTTACGCCGAGAGCCTTGAGACCGCCTATTTCCTTCTGAACGATAGACTTAGGGAGTCTGAACTCAGGGATACCGTAGGAGAGAACTCCTCCTGCAACGTGGAGAGCCTCAAATATAGTAACGTCATAGCCCTTCTTAGCAAGGTCGCCTGCGCAGGCAAGACCTGAAGGACCCGAACCGATAACAGCAGCCTTGTGACCGTTCTTAGCAGGTATCTCGGGAGCTGTCTCAGGCTGAGCGTTGTGCCAGTCTGCAACGAAACGCTCCAGACGACCGATAGCAACAGGCTCGCCCTTGATGCCTCTTACGCACTTGCTCTCGCACTGTGTCTCCTGAGGACATACTCTGCCGCATACAGCAGGGAGTGAGCTTGACTTTGTGATTATCTTGTAAGCCTCTGCGAAATTACCCTCAGCCACCTGAGCGATAAAAGCAGGGATATCTATCTGTACAGGACATCCTGTAGAACATGGCTTGTTCTTGCAGTTAAGGCATCTTTTAGCCTCGTCGATAGCCTGTTCCTCGGTATAGCCGAGAGCTACCTCGCTGAAATTCTTATTTCTCACATCGGGAGCCTGTACAGGCATCTCGTTTCTTGTAAGTGACATATTAGGCATTTTACTTTACCTCCTTGAACAGATTGCAGGCTTCTTCGTAGGCATGACGCTCGAAAGGCTTGTACATAGCACCTCTTGCCATAGCCTCGTCGAAGTCGATAAGGTGACCGTCGAACTCAGGACCGTCAACGCAGGCAAACTTAGTCTGACCGCCGACAGTAAGACGACAGCCGCCGCACATACCTGTACCGTCAATCATAATAGGGTTCATGGAAGCAACAGTAGGTATCTCATATTCTTTTGTAAGACGACAGACGAACTTCATCATAATGAGAGGACCGATAGTGATGACTCTGTCATACTTCTCGCCGCTTTCGATGAGCTTCTTGAGAGCATCTGTAACGAGACCCTTTTCGCCTGCTGTGCCGTCATCGCTCATAAGCACGAACTTAGAGCTTGAAGCCTTGAATTCATCTTCAAGTATAACAAGGTCTTTGTTTCTGAAGCCGACTATAGAGTGTACCTCAACGCCCAACTCGTGGAGCTTCTTTGCAACAGGGTAAGCGATAGCACAGCCAACGCCGCCGCCGACAACGGCTACTTTTTTTAAGCCCTCTGTCTCTGTAGCTCTGCCGAGAGGACCAACGAAGTCCTGAAGGCAGTCGCCCTCGTTAAGATGATTGAGCTTTTCTGTTGTAGCTCCTACTATCTGGAATATAATAGTAACAGAGCCCTTTTCACGGTCGAAATCCGCAATAGTAAGCGGTATACGCTCTCCGTCAGCATCAGTTCTGAGAATGATGAACTGACCGGGTTCAGCCTTTCTTGCTACCTTGGGAGCGTTGATTCTCATAAGAGTAACGGTGGGATTGAGAGTTCTTTTTTCAAGAATTTCAAACATTAGTCCATACCTTCCTTGCGATAGATTTGCAGTACGGGATCATTTCTGTGATATCCCCATTGATCTCCTCAGATACAGGTACTGCGATATATTCAATATTATATCACAAAAACAAATGTTGCACAAATATAACAGCAGAATATCGGTATTCCGATATCGATATCTTTTTAGCGAAACAAACCTTGACAAATGCTTGACAAAGCCGTGTAAAGGCAAGAAATGTATGGAAAAAAGAGAAAAGGCGGCATAAAGCCGCCCATGTATATTATTATTTATACAGTTGATCTACATTCTTAAAAAGAATAATACCATAGTGAAAAAGATATATCTTACTTGTATTCAGCAAAGGCACTTTCGTTTCTTACCTCATACAGGCGGTTCACCAGCTTCAGCTCGTTGTCTGAGAGCTTATGACCCGAGGTGTATATGAGCATATCCTTGAAGCTGTTGTCGGGGAATGCGCATTTTCTCTGAACGAGACCATATTTGCCGCAGAGACTTGCAGGCATAGGCGAGTCAAGCATAAACGCCTGAGGCACAGTCAGCAGGAAGTCCAGAATACTTCCGCGGTCATACATACATACCTTTCTCACAGGCACGTCAGCAGGACGGTTAGAGGCGTAGAGCTTCTCAACAGCTCCCGAAACATAGGGAACTGCGTCATCGCCCTGTCCAAGCTCTATATAGTTGCAGGACAGGTCTGCGTAAGTTATGCTGTCAGCTCCTGCGGCAGGGTGCTCGGCGGACATTACCGCCAGCATTTCAAACTCCCAGAGGAGCTTGCTGTCCAGATTCTTTTCTGCAAGGAAGTCGGTGAAGTACTTCTCATGAGCGGTATTGAAGCGGATAACGCCGAAATCATAGCCATTTTCACGGACATTCTCGATAGTTCTGAGGGAATTAGTCTCACAGAAGAACAATTCCATATCCTCGGGAGCATTCAGCGAGGCGATATACTCCGAAAAAGCCTTTGAGATGTAGCCCGTTCTCGGCACGGATATGCGCAGACGGCTGTTTTTGGGCTTGTCAGGGGAGTGTATAGCCTCCATATTGTCTATCTGTATAAGTATCTGCTTTGCGTAATCGAGGAATTTCAGTCCCTGATCCGTAGGGATAACGCCCTTTGAGGTACGGCGGAAAATAGTGATACCCAGGGTATTTTCCAGTTCCTTTATAGCTTTGCTCAGATTAGGCTGAGCCATGTAGAGGTTTTCAGCTGCCTGAGTGATAGAGCGGGTTTTCTCAATCTCAACGGCGTATTTGAAGTGCAGGGTGTTCATGGTTCAGTCGTCCTTTCGTTATTATTTGTCGTCAGTACTGTTTATCATTGTAACTTCTATATGTCTGTGTTTTGGAGGTTCGGGCTTTTCGGGAGCTTTCGGAGTACGGAATGAAGCAGTTCCATCGCCCTGAGGCTCTGCTGTGGGTCTTGACTCGATAGGTCTGATAGGCTTGCAGGGATTACCTGCCGCAACGCAGTTTGAAGGGATATCATCTATAACGACGCTGCCTGCGCCGATGACCGTATTATCGCCTATAGTGACTCCGCCGACAACAGTTACACCGCCGCCTATCCAGACATTGCTGCCAACCTTGATAGGCTTTGCGGACTCAAATCCCTGATTTCTCAGGTCAGCGTCAATAGGGTGCTCTGCGGTATAGAAGCCGCAGTTAGGACCTATGAACACATTATCGCCGAAGGTGACCTCTGCACAGTCCAGGATAACGAGGTTGTGGTTTGAGTAGAAATTATCGCCCATGATTATATTATAGCCGTAATCGCAGAAGAAAACGGGCTCTATTACGGTATATTCGCCGTGAAAAGACACAAGTCTGTCAAGAAGGCGAGTTCTCTTCTGATAGTCGTTATACTCGATAGAGTTATACTCATTACAGAGTTTTTTCGCCTTGATACGCTCATCGTGGAGCTCCTTATCGCCTGCGAAGTAAAGCTCTCCTGCCTGCTGTTTTTCTTTTTCGGTCATTTTAAACCCTCCTTGATTTTGATATTTGATGAACTGAAAATAACAGTATCAATTATATAAATGGTCAATATAAACCTTGATAACATATGGTAACCATAAAATTGATGTAAATAACAGTAAAAAGAATATTTTTTTAAAGTAGCTCTTTATCAATTTGTAATTATGTCCGAATATCTGACGTGAGTAATAGGATTCGGGACAATTCGGGTCGACATATACTTGGTCGATAATTAAGCTATATTTTCTCTGACTCGGAGTATAGATTAATGTAACTTGATTATCGTGGTCAATGAAGTGATATGAGTTCCCTTCATAATAGTATCGGAAGACACGGGAACCACTTGGGACAGCGATTTTTTCGTATTCGATGTTTACAGGAACAGTACAGGCTTTTTTTCTGGCTAATATCGCAAAGGCGATCACTATAAGGTAGATGAGCCTGCCGATCATTAAAGCTATTAAAGCCGCTATATAGACCTTTAATATCATCATGCTTGTTTTGGTGGCGGTATACTCTGTACCCGTTTCGGTTTCTGTCTTTTCAGAAAAAAGACAGGAAATGTTAAAAATCAATATTGTCGAACCGAAAATAATGGAAGTTACACGGTTCCACATAGTATTTGCGCCGCTGTGACCGTTAACCTTTAAGGTGGTTTTCACATCGAAGGGCATAATGATAAAGATGCCTCCGAACATACTAAGTCCTGCCATGATGGAGCGTGAATAAGCGAAGAGCATTCCTGCAAAATAAAGAATATATATCCAGAAAGGAAGATCAAGTTTAAACCCTTGTTTCACAACTTTATAATTGCACGCACTGCTCTCAGGTATTTTTTCCGCCAGAGGAAGCATATTTATCATGTTTTTTCATCTCCAAATGCTGCCATTTACAATAGCCTGATGAAAGAAGTTTAAAAGTGACTTGTAAAATTATTAAAAGCGATAATACCAAGTATGATTATCGCAGGTATCAGAATGACCTTTACCAGCAATATGCAGTAATCGCATAATATCTCATAATTATCATGGGACATTTCTTCAATGTAATAAACATCGGGCTTTTCCGAGTCGATCATTATCTCAAAATTGCTTCCTATCTCCGAAAGCATAGGAGAATTTTCAGATACAGCGAAACGATAGTTTACTCCCTCAAAGTAATACTTGTATAAAGGGTCGATACCCGGAGGAGCCTCACGGTTCATGGAGATATCATAGCTGTTTGCAGCATATCCGATAAACTCTGCCATTACGGGAACAGTGCATTTCTTTTTTCTTATCTTTAATGCAACAGTTGCAGCAAGAATGTGGAGAAGTCTTATGATAAAGGCAAGAACTATCAGAGCGAGAAATATTATCGCAGCCATTTTAAACAGCTTTCCTGACAGTTTATCCGAAATACCGATCTCCATTAATAAGCCTATAATGCCAACGAATATCAGCGCAAGACCTGAAAGAAAAAAAGGAAGGGCTGTCCAAAGGTTGTGTTTTATCACCTTGCCGTTATGTTCCAGTTTTCCGTCGCCTTTTTGCATAGATAAAACTATCGCGGATATTCCCATTGCTATAAGGATTGCTGACTGAAGAAAAAGTGCAGTGACTATAGTTATTACAGCAAAAATTTCCCAGCCTGTGACCAATCGGTCTTTTGAAGACTTGGATTTTATTTTATGAGAATACAGTTCAGCTACAGTTATTTTTTCAGCTCTTGGAAGTAAGCTGAATTTTTTCATCTTTTTCACTCCTTATCGAAGAAGAAAGCCTCCTTTACAGGAATAAGTATAATGCAAATATCAGTAAAACAAAGAAATAAAACTTAAACAAAATACTAAGAGTGTCACGACTGTTTTCCTTAGCCCTTTTCAGCTCCATGCTATACCTGTGTTCATCATAAAAGACATCAGGCGAACTTGGGTCGATATACAGAGTACGCATCCCTTCTTTTTCTATGGGGCAAACGGAGTATAGGTGCTCACACAGGTGATATATCTGCCCATCGTATTCAACGGTATATTCGGGATCGTAATAAAGCACATCGTGTTCAGCACTATCGGAAGTACCGTCATCGGGCTTGGAGTAATAAGGCATTAATTTAATATAATCGCTGACCTGATAAGTAGGTCTTTCGTTATTTTGAGTACATCTGCCTATTACCTTTGCGGTGCATCTTTTTTCAAGGTAAGCAATATGCTTTTTGAAGTTGAACAGGGGTATCATATACGCTATAGTACCTGTTATCATAGCACCGATTATGCCGCCCCAGAAAAACTTTGCCGCAAGGAATTTATATCCTATTTTAGCGATTATCATAGCCGCAATAAAACCGCCGATACCTACAAAAAAGGTAATGCCTATCAATGTGCCGTGAAGGGTCCGTCTGTATCTTAACGGGTCTTTAGGATCGTGATCACGCATTATCTTTTGCTGCCCTTAGAGCCGAAGCTTCCACCCATAGAGAGAATATTGGTATCAAAGGTATAGCTTATCTTCTCGCCCTGTCTGTAGCGTTTGAGAGAGAGCTGGATAAGTCTTTCGAGGAGCTCAGGGTACTTAACTCCCTTTGGCTCCCAGAGATAGAAAGCGAGAGAGCCGGGGATAGTATTTATTTCGTTTATGTATATTTTTTCTGTAGCCATATCTATCATAAAGTCGATACGGGTAACGCCGTTGAGACCGAGATAGCGGAAAGCGTCAACAGCAGTCTTTCTGATGAATTCGTCCTGCTCGGCAGTGATATCGGCAGGTATCTTTCTTTTGAGGGTAGCCATACCCTTGCTGCCGCCCTTGCCGCCGCCAACGTACTTCTGGTCGTAGCTGAGTATATCGTCGCCGCTTGCCTGTACAGGCTCTTCACATACGGAAGCCTCTGCGGACTCGCTGTCGCCTGCAACTGCGCAGTTTATCTCCTTGAGCTGAACAACGCATGGTTCGATAAGGATACGGTCAGCGAACTCGAAAGCTTCCTCGATAGACTTGATAAGGCTGTCTCTGTCCTTGCCCTTTGAGATACCAACGCTTGAACCGAGGTTTATGGGCTTTACGATAACAGGGTAGCCGAACTTCTTTTCAACTTCCTCCACCATTCTGTCCATTTCGTTTATCTCGTATGAGGAGAAACGACAGCAGTCAAGTACAGGGAAACCTGCGTCCTTGAGGAGTATCTTCATTACGAACTTATCCATACCGATAGCAGAAGCTAAAACATCACAGCCTACATATGGCAGGTCGAGAGTCTGTAAATAGCCCTGTAATGCGCCGTCCTCAACGTTAGTTCCGTGAACGATAGGGAAAGCAACGTCGATATCGGAAATGACATTAGAGCCGAATTTCTTCATCTTCTGGCGGATAAGCTGTACCTTGCCCTCGCTTCTTACGAAAACGCACTCGGTACACTCCTTTAAAAGTGCGGGGATATCCTTGAAGCTGTTGATATCCATGAGCTTTTCACCTGTCCAGAATTCGCTCTTTTTGGTCATATAAACAGGGATTATGTTGTATTTTTCCTTATTAAGGCTTGCCATAGCCTGAACAGCCGAGATAACCGATACCTCGTGCTCAACGCTTCTTCCGCCGAAAAGAACTGCAAGATTGATCTTCATTGTAATTACTCCTTTATTCGAGCCATTAGCCCTTAGCTTGTAGGGGAGCCCGCCCTCGGGCTCCCGTTGGTTATATAATGTGTTTCGCGGGACGCCGAGGGCGGCGTCCCCTACAGTTTGTCTTTTACAGGTAATTATATTACGGGCTGATGTGGGCATCAGCCTCTACAAAGACAATAATTAATGTGCTGTAAGCGATGTACAATTATCACTTTTAATGAAAGTGAATGAGTTTACGAGTGCCAACGTGGAAGGGTGTAGCGTCACGCTGCTTAATAGTTATCGGGCAGGTCGTTTTCAAGAAGGACTATTTTCTTCTTGTCGGTCTGATATGCTCTTACGTGGTCGAGAGCCTCGTTAAGACCGTCCGCAACGAAAACGTTGTCCATATCGTAGCCTGCGTCCTTGATACCGTTGTATATAGGGACTGTCTGATTTTTGCCAACAAGTACGATATGGTCGCAAGCCTTTGCAGCCTCCTGACCGAACTCGAAGTTGAGCTCCTCCTGCTTTGCACCGAGCTCTACCATACCTGGAGTTACCAGTATACGGCAGGCATCGAAAAGACCGAGGACATTCAGAGCTGCGCGGCAGCCGCTTGGATTTGAGTTGTAAGCGTCGTCGATAAAGGTCATATTTCCACCCTTGTCGAGGAGCTGCAATCTGTGAGGAACTGCGGCAATACGCTTAACGGGGAGAGTAAGCTTTTCAAGGGAAATGCCTGTTCCGTGAGCGTAAGCGATAGCACCGAGAACGTTCTGAACGTTGTGCTCACCGAGAAGCTTCATTGAAAAACGCTGTGTTTCGCCGTTTGGAGCAGTTACCGTGAACTCCGTGCCCCTGTCGGAAACGGATATATCAGTTGCGCGGTAGTGGTTGCCCTCCTGTAAGCCGTAAAGCACCGCATTGGGATACTCTGGAGCCTTTTTGCGGATAAGCTCGTTATCGCTGTTGAGGTATATCTTGCCGCCCTTAGCCTTAACGTGGTCGGCAAGCTCGAACTTTGTATTGAGTACATTGTCGATAGAGCCGAAGGTCTCCAAATGCTGAGGACCAACAGAAGTAATGATACCGTCATGTGGGTCTGCAATGCCACAGAGCTCCTTTATCTCGTGAACTCGTCTTGCGCCCATTTCGCAGATGAAATACTCATGTGTGGGCTTTAAGTCGCGGCGGATAGTTATTGTAACACCCATAGGAGTGTTGAAGCTTTCGGGAGTTTTCAGCGTATTGTATTGAGAATTGAGAAGCTCGTCAAGGTAGAACTTCATGCTTGTTTTGCCGTAGCTTCCCGTGATACCTACCTTATGAAGTGTGGGACACTCGGAGAGTATGCGCTTTGCGTCGTTGATGTACCAGTTCTGGACAGCCTTTTCAACGGGCTTGTTGATAAGGTTGGAAAGGGGAACAAGTATTGGCGTGAGGTACAGAGCAGAGCCGACCATAATATACGGCAGATACCATGCGAACCAGTGTGTTTCGGTGCGGCAGAAATCAATTCCGTCAACAACGGCGTATGTTTTGCCTTTAATGACAGCGATAGCGTAGTATATTGCGACCAGTATGCTGAATGTTATCATCATCCGCTTCATACGTGCCGTGTATACCAGCGGCTTCTTGAACTTCTTGCCGGGTTTGTTGAGAAGTGCTATTATCGCATTGAAGAAGCAAAGCACAATTATAAGAGCTGCTGCGAGTCCTTTTTTATGCTGAAATGGAATGAGAAGGAACTGCGCCACAAACAGCACCGCAGGGAGTATATAGCGCCTTGCGTTCTTTTTCATCCAGCGTGAATGCTCGGGAGTCTTGTAGCCGTTGAGCTGAAGCATATGGAACTCTCTCAGCCCTAAAAACACAGTCGCTCCAAGGGAAATGACTGCATATATTATCCATAAAACCAAATTCATATATATCTCCTTGAATTCGTAATTCGGAATTGTGGTATCGCTTTACGGCGATAAATCTGAAAATTCAGATCCGTCTGCGAAGCAGACACATTAATTCCGCATTAAATTAATCTTCTATCTTCATAAACGAGCACATCACGCGGTTAAAGGTGAACTGCTGTTCGAGGAAGGAATAATGTCCTGCATTTTCCAGTTTTACAAGACCTGCATCGGGAATGAGCTTCTCCATTTTCTCACCGTCGGAGAGAGGGGTAGCTGTATCGTTAACGCCCCATACGAGCAGTGTGGGAGCTTTGATATTCGGCAGATAGGGCTCTAAGTCCTCGTTTACTACCTTTACCATTACCTGACGCATCATGGGTGAAGCTGCGGCGTAGTCCGCACTGCCCATTTTTTTGCGGAAGTTTTCAAGCGCATCGGGGAAGAGCTTCTTCACTATGCCCAGCGAGAGCACAGCCTTGCCCATTTTGTAATAGCGAGTGCGCCAGCTCTTTTTATTGGACTTTGGCGGCATGATGCCTGCGCTGTCCACAAGAATGACCTTTGTAACCTTGAAGGGCAGGTCATCACGGCTGTGCATCTTGATAATTACTCGACCGCCGAAGCTGTGTCCGAGGAGCATTACTTCTTTGGTGTCGTAGTCCTTGAGGAAGTCGATGACGAACTGAACATATGAGCTTACGTCCCATACTTCTTTTGGCTCGTCGCTCTTACCGAAACCAGGCATATCCATAGCAACGACCTTGTACTTCTTTGAAAGAAGCTCTATCATATTGGTAAAAAGGGTGATATTGCTGCCCCAGCCGTGAAGCAGTACGATAAGGTCTCCCTCGCCCTTTTCCTCGTAGTTTATCTTTAAACCGTTAACTGTTTTTATCAATTTCATTATCTCCGATAAATAAAGTCTTTTGTATATGATATACGGCATACAGCCGCAAATATACATATATAATTTATTATATCACTTACGGTATTTTATGTCAACATTTTTTTGCGAGCTGAGCCAGCTCGAACGCTTCCACGTTGTCGCTCGTAAACTCGCTTACAGCTTAGCTGATAGAACTAAGAACTGAGCTCGTAGGGGCTGCCTTTGGCAGTCCGTGTCTTACAAAACAACTTCAAATGACCGTTTGTAGGGGACGGCGTTCCCAATATTTTGATACGTCTGCGCAGGCAGACACTTTAACTCTCAACTCTCAACTCTAAACTCTGAACTTTAGGGCTGAAGTGTGTGCCTCCGTGCGGTACAGAACAAATGCTTTCTTATATAAAATATATACTTTACAAATACACATTAAATATGGTATAATTAAAAGATGACGGCAGGATCTTTGGGGGTCATGCTATATAATAACTTCTATCAGAGGTGTACAATGGCAAATAATTATTCTCTTGGCATTGATGTGGGCTCGACCACAGTAAAAACAGTCATAACGGACGCTGACAATAACATAATCTACTCAAAATATCAGCGCCACCTTTCAAAGGTCAAGGAAACTGTTACCGACCAGCTTAAAATAATACAGGCAGACTATCCCGATGAGGAGTTCACAGTCTGCATCACAGGCTCGGCAGGTCTGGGACTTGCCAATTCAGCGGATATACCCTTCGTTCAGGAAGTACACGCTGCATTTCTTGCTGTAAAGGAAAAGCAGCCCGATGCCGATGCAGTTATCGAGCTTGGCGGCGAGGACGCAAAGATAATCTTCCTTACAGGCGGCGTAGAGCAGCGCATGAACGGCACCTGTGCAGGCGGTACAGGCGCATTTATAGACCAGATGGCAACACTTCTCGGCATAACAGCCGACCAGCTTGACGAGCTTTCTCTCCATGCTCAGAAAATATATCCAATAGCTTCACGCTGCGGAGTATTTGCCAAGTCAGATATACAGCCCCTGCTCAATCAGGGCGCAAGACGCGAGGACGTTGCCGCAAGTATCTTTCAGGCGGTAGTTGACCAGACCGTTTCGGGACTTGCTCAGGGACGTACTATCGAGGGAAAGGTGCTTTTCCTCGGCGGTCCTCTCTTCTTCCTCAAAGGACTTAAAAAGGCTTTCGTAAAGACTCTCGGACTCGATGACGAACACGCTGTATTCCCGCAGGAGGCTCCTGTATTCGTGGCTTACGGCTGTGCTCTGTATGCGGCAAAAGCCGAGGAAGCCTTTAAAATAGGCGATATAATCGAAAAGATATACACAGCAAAGGCTTCGGACTCTATCGTTACGGGCGAGCCCCTTTTCCGCTCTCATGCGGAATATGACGAGTTCATCGACCGCCACAAGAAGTTCGACTTAGGATACGCCGATATACGTACATATAAGGGCGATGCTTATCTCGGTATAGACGCAGGCTCTACCACTACAAAGCTTGTTCTCATAACCGATGACGGACGTATGCTCTACAATCACTACTCCTCAAATCAGGGACAGCCCCTTGACAAGATAGCCGACCAGCTAAAGCGCATCTATGCGGCTATGAACCCTGAAATAACCATAAAGGGCTCGGCTGTTACTGGCTACGGCGAGGACCTTATCAAGGCAGGTCTTGCCGTTGACCACGGTATAGTTGAGACAGTTGCCCATTTCAAGGCTGCTGCTTATTTCTGCCCCGATGTTGATTTCATCATTGATATCGGCGGACAGGATATCAAGTGCTTCAAGATAAAGAACAAGAGCATCGACAGCATCATGCTCAACGAGGCTTGTTCCTCGGGCTGCGGCTCTTTCATACAGACCTTTGCAATGGCTTTGGGCTATGATATCGCTGAGTTCTCTCAGCTGGGACTTTTCGCGGAGCACCCCGTTGACCTGGGTTCACGCTGTACTGTATTTATGAACAGCTCCGTAAAACAGGCTCAGAAGGACGGTGCTACCGTTGAGGATATCTCGGCAGGTCTTTCATCATCTATCATCAAGAACGCCATTTACAAGGTAATCCGTGCAAATTCACCCGATGACCTGGGCAAAAACATAGTCGTACAGGGCGGTACCTTCCTCAATGACGCGGTTCTCCGTTCATTTGAAAAGGAGCTTGGCAGAAACGTTATCCGTCCTGCTATTTCGGGACTTATGGGCGCTTTCGGCTGCGCACTTTACGCAAAGGAGCGTGCAAACGGCGAAGCATCAAAGCTCATCTCTGCTGAGGAGCTTGAAAACTTCTCATATGAGTCTCGTTCAGCTAACTGCGGCGGCTGTACTGCTCACTGTCAGCTGAATATCATCAATTTCGGCAAAGGCAGACGCTTTATTTCTGGCAACCGCTGCGAAAAGGGCGGCGGCATGGCAAACAGGAACACTGTTCCTAATCTTTATGAGTTCAAGTACGACAGTATAATCAATACCGTAAAAACTCATCAGCCTAAGCGTTACCGCGGTGTAGTGGGACTTCCCCTTGCTCTCGGCTTCTACGAGCAGCTCCCGTTCTGGCATATGCTGTTCACTACGCTGGGCTTCAGGACTGTGATATCCGATGAAAGCTCCCGTGATATGTACTATCTCGGTCAGCACACTATACCTTCGGATACGGTCTGCTATCCTGCAAAGCTCACTCACGGACACATCGAAAACCTTCTTGACAAGGGTGTGGATTTCATATTCTATCCCTGCATGAGCTACAACCTTGACGAGGGCGGAAGCGACAACCACTTCAACTGTCCTGTTGTTGCATATTATCCCGAGCTTCTGCTGGCAAATAATCCGAGACTGAACAATAACAATTTCGTACACCCGTATCTTGACCTGAACATCAGAAAGAACGTTATAAAGGTGCTTGGACAGGCGCTTAAAAAGTACAACGTAAAGGGCAGGATACCCGATGCTGTTGACAAGGCTTACGAAGCGCTTGAAAAGTATCATAACTCCGTAATGCGCAAGGCTATGGAGATAATAGATCAGGCAAGAGCAGAGGGACGCAAGATAATCGTTATCGCAGGCAGACCTTACCATATCGACAAGGAGATAAACCACGGCATACACAAGCTGGTGTCAAGTCTCGGTATGGCTGTTATAACAGAGGACAGCGTTGCAGGTCTTGCGAGCACACCTAAGCTTGGCGTACTCAATCAGTGGACATATCATTCCCGTCTTTACCGTGCGGCTAAGTACGTTACCACACAGCCCGATATGCAGCTCATACAGCTGGTATCCTTCGGCTGCGGCATTGATGCTGTTACAGGCGATGAGGTAAGACATATCCTCGAAAGCCGCGGAAAGCTCTATACACAGCTGAAAATAGACGAGATAAACAATCTCGGTGCGGCAAGGATAAGACTTAGAAGTCTTGTTGCCGCAATGGAGCAGGCAGAGCATAAGCCTGCCAAAAAGCCCGAGGTACAGCCTGTTTGACCGCAGGCACAGACGTTTGAACATGGAGGATATTATGCCTGAATATGCAAAATTTACCGAGGATATGATAAAAACCCATACTATCCTCGTTCCCGATATGCTGCCCATACACTTCAAGATGCTCATTGCTATCTTTGAGGCTAAGGGCTATAAATTGGAGCTGCTGAGAAACGACTCCCGTGCGGTAGTAGACGAGGGACTGAAAAACGTCCATAACGATGCCTGCTATCCTGCACTTCTCGTTATCGGACAGTTCATGGACGCGATTAAAAGCGGCAAGTACGACCCCGACAAGACTGCTCTGCTCATTACGCAGACAGGCGGCGGCTGCCGTGCGTCAAACTACATACACCTGCTGAGAAAGGCAGTCGCAAAGAACTATCCCCAGATACCCGTTGTATCACTTAATTTCAGCGGACTTGAAAAGGACAGTGCCTTCAGGATAACTGCGCCTATGTTCCTGCAAATGCTTTATGCGGTGCTTTACGGCGACCTTCTCATGACCTGCTACAATAAATGCAGAGCCTATGAGATAAACAAGGGCGAGTCAAAGAAGATGCTGGACAAATGGCACCGCAGACTGTGCAATATCTTCCGCAAGGGCAGCAGGATGTTCCTGAAAACAAAGAAGATATACAGGGATATACTCAACGATTTCGCTTCTATCGAGCTCAGCGATGAGAAAAAGATAAGAGTCGGCATAGTTGGCGAGATATATGTAAAGTATTCGCCTCTTGCCAATAATCACCTGGAGGATTTCCTCATATCAGAGGGCTGCGAGCCTGTTGTGCCGTCGCTTCTGGAGTTCGTTATGTACTGCGCGGCAGGAACCTTCAACGAGGCAAAGATATACGACCACCCCACAAAGCGCTCTATATTCAACAAAATAGGCTATGACCTTATCTACGCAAAGCAGAAGGAGCTCATAAAGATAATGAAGGAGCAGGGCAGCTTTGAGCCGCTCCACGATTTCGAGCACCTGAGAAAGCTTGCTGACAAGTATATAAATCAGGGCGTTGTCATGGGCGAGGGCTGGCTCATTCCTGCGGAAATGGCTGCACTTGCCAAATCAGGCGTTGAGAACATCATCTGCACTCAGCCTTTCGGCTGTCTGCCGAACCATATAGTTGCAAAGGGTATGTCGAGAGCTATCAAGCAGGACAATCCTAATGCCAATATAGTTGCTATCGACTATGACCCGGGTGCAACAAGAGTAAATCAGGAAAACAGAATAAAGCTTATGCTGGCTAATGCCCGTCTGTAAGACCAAGCAAGGAGCTCTAATATGATAAAAACACGAAAGGGCGATATCATCGTCACTAATGAAAATCAGAACAAGCTGCTGAAAAAGCTTTACGGAAATACTCTCGGACGAGTTCTGCTGAAAACTCTTACTGCACCGTGTATATCAAGGACAGCAGGAAAATTCATGGATTCAAGGGCTTCAAAGCTTCTTATAAAGCCTTTTATAAAGAGGAGCGGCATTGATACCTCACAGTATATAATGTGTGATTTCCGCTCGTACAACGACTTTTTTACAAGGCGTGTAAAGCAGGGGAAGCGTCCCATAGACTTTGAGGCGGATCACCTTATAAGCCCCTGCGATTCAAAGCTTACGGCTCATAAGATATCAAAGAACAGCATATTCCGCATCAAGGGCTCTCGCTACAGAGTAAGCGACCTCTTGTGCAACGACTTCCTCGCAAAGCGTTTCTGCGGCGGATACTGTCTTATATTCCGACTTGAAGTGGACGATTATCACCGCTACTGCTATATCGATAACGGTACAAAGACCCATAATACATTTATAGCAGGAGAGCTTCACACAGTAAATCCTATAGCCCTTGAAAGATACAATATCTACAAGCGCAACAGCCGTGAGTATACGGTGCTCCATACCGAGAATTTCGGCGATGTGGTGCAGATAGAGGTGGGAGCTATGATGGTGGGACGCATCGTCAACAACCACGGTGAAGCAAGCTTCCGCAGAGGCGAGGAAAAGGGAAGATTTGAATTCGGCGGCTCTACAATAGTTATGCTCTTCGGCAAGGACAGTATAAGCATAGATGAGGATATACTGCGCAATTCCGCCGAGGGCATCGAGACCATGGTAAAAATGGGAGAAAAAATAGGAAGGGCAGGAAAATAATATGAAGAGATTACCGTTACTGCTTCTTGCAGGGGCAATGCTGTTTTCCCTGACAGCCTGCCTTGAACCCGATAAAAAGCACGACATACCCTTTGAGGTCGCACCAAAGGTGGAGCCTCATACTGCTCCTGAGGGCACATTTGATGTTGATGCCGTAAGAAGTATGATAAACATAAAGGGTCAGCATTTTGACCTGCCTCAGCTCATAGACGATCTGGGCAAGAACTGGGAGTTCAGATACTACGACAGAAAGGACTACGGTCTGAAGGAAGGAAGCGGTCTTGCTACCCTTTACTATTCAGGCGTTGAAATGGGTACGGTCTCTCTCGAAAACTGCTATACTGGCAGAGAGCAGGACAGCGTTATGTACAGCATCGCCATAAAGACAAGTGACAGCGATATTTACGGCATAACCCCCATGGTATCCACTATAGCCGATGTCGAGCACCTTATCGGTCAGCCCGATACTGTTGATCTGGTGGAAAAGCCTTACGTCCACATATACCACTATGGTATAAATCTCGGCGAGGACGCTCATGGTATCGTCCGCGGTCATAATATCGCAGTTTCTTTTGACGAGCAGGGTATCGTTGACCTTGTGAGCATTACCTATTCGGATCTTACTCAGCAGGAACAGGGATAAAAATTTCATTTTACCCCTTGACAAAGCTTGTGATATGTAGTATAATGTGTAAAGTGATTTTGCATTACACCCTGAAGAGGTGCTACAAAAATGGCTAAGGAACTTAAATTCGTAATGCTTCTTGACTGCTACGGCGATCTGCTCACAGAGCATCAGCGCAGCATAATGGAGCTGTATTACTGCGAGGATCTTTCTCTTGCAGAGATAGGTCAGCCCCGTGATATCACAAGGCAGGCTGTCCGCAGTATCATAAAGCGCACCGAGGATATACTCCTCAACTATGAGGAAAAGCTCGGTTTTGCCGAAAGGCTCGGAAAAATGCGGGAATGTTTCGGACGTATCGAGGCTGCCGCAGAGCATATCACAGATGAAAATATAAGAAATACCATACTCTCCGAAACTGCCAAGGGTACGGAGATGTTATAAATACGATATACGAAGGAGGCTCGACATGGCATTCGAGGGACTTTCAGAAAAACTGAATACCGTCTTTAAAAAGCTCAAATCAAGAGGAAAGCTCAGTGAGTCTGACGTTAAGGAAGCTATGCGTGAGGTGCGCCTTGCACTTCTCGAAGCCGATGTCAGCTATAAGGTCGTTAAGGACTTTGTAAAAAGCGTTACAGAACGTGCTGTGGGAGAAGAAGTGCTGTCAAGCCTTACTCCTGCTCAGCAGGTAATAAAGATAGTTAACGAAGAACTGGTATCCCTCATGGGAAACAGCAATTCACGCATAAATATGGCATCAAAGCCGCCTACGGTAATAATGATGTGCGGACTTCAGGGTTCAGGTAAAACTACCCACGCCGCCAAGCTGGCTAAGCTCCTGAAGAAGGAAGGACACCGTCCGCTTCTTGCAGCCTGCGATATCTACCGTCCTGCTGCTATAAATCAGTTGCAGGTAGTTGGCGGAAAGGCTGATGTCAAGGTATTTGAAATGGGTCAGACAGACCCCGTTGTTATTGCTAAGAAGGCACTTGCTTACGCTAAGGATTACGGTCACGATATCCTTATCATTGATACAGCAGGTCGACTTCATATAGATGAAGCTCTCATGGACGAGCTCATAAACATCAAGAAGGAAACTCAGCCTGACGAAATAATGCTGGTAGTTGACGCTATGACAGGTCAGGACGCTGTAAACGTTGCCAAGGCTTTTGATGATGCTGTTGGTATCACAGGCGTTCTTATGTCAAAGCTTGACTCTGATACCAGAGGCGGTGCGGCTCTGTCCGTACTCTCTGTAACAGGTAAGCCGATCAAGTTCGTTGGTATGGGCGAAAAGCTTGACGATTTCGAGCAGTTCCACCCCGAGCGTATGGCTTCAAGAATACTCGGTATGGGCGATGTCCTCACACTTATTGAAAAGGCTGAGAACGTTATGTCTCAGAAGGACGCTGAAAAGCTCACCAAGAAGTTCAAGGAGAACAAGTTCGATATGGACGATCTCTTAGATCAGATGAAGTCTATCAAGCGTATGGGCTCTATGAAGTCTATACTCGGTATGCTTCCGGGTGTGGGCGATAAGATAAAGGAAGCCGATATCGACGAAGGTCAGCTTGGCAGGATAGAGGCTATGATAACCTCAATGACCAAGGCTGAAAGAGCTAAGCCTTCTATCATAAACCCGTCCCGCAAAAAGCGTATCGCAAAGGGCTCGGGTACCAAGGTAGAGGACGTAAACAGACTGCTCAAGCAGTTTGACCAGATGCAGTCGATAATGAAGCAGTTTACAGGTAAAAACGGCAAGATGTCACTGCGTAAGGCAAGAAAGAACCTTGCAGGCATGAACTTTGATAAGTACACAGGCAAGGGCGGCGGAAACCTGCCTTTCTAAAGCTTTCAATGCGGTCTCCCGCCGCTTGAATATATCATTATTTTTTACGGAGGTGAATACAAATGGCAGTAAAGATCAGACTCAGAAGAATGGGTGCTAAGAAGGCTCCTTTCTATCGTGTAGTAGTTGCTGATTCAAGATACCCAAGAGATGGTCGTTTCATCGAAGAGATCGGTTTCTATGATCCTACTAAGGAGCCATCAGTTGTTAACATCGACGCTGAGAAGGCTAAGAGCTGGATCGCTAATGGTGCTCAGCCTACTGATACAGTAAAGGCTATCCTCAAGAAAGAGGGAGTTCTTTGATCAAAAGCTTAATGGAGGAGGAGAGGCTGAAGGTCTCTGCCTCTGTCCCAGAGCTTGAACGGAGGTTTTTACTATGAAAGATTTACTTTATGCTATCGCAGCAGGCCTCGTAGAAGACAAGTCCGCTATCAATATTACCGAAGATGCTCCCGATGAAGAGGGCGTTATCGTTTTTCACCTTAACGTTGCTCCTGATGATATGGGCAGAGTTATCGGTAAGCAGGGCAGGATCGCAAAGGCACTCCGTACAATTATGCGTGCAGGCGCAGCTAAAAAGGACCAGAAGGTCTCTGTTACGATCGAATAAGTATGACAAGCTCCCTTTGGGGAGCTTTTTTGTTTCTGATTTGTACCCCCTTCTGTAAAGGGGCAAAAAAATGGCTTTTTTCAACGAAAAACCATTGATTATTGAAAAAGATATACCCTGAGTGGACTTTTTGCAGGCTCTTATACCATAGCAGGTCTATTGACAAAAAAGGGTTTTTTTGATAGAATAATATCATCATAATAAGGGGGGTATTGCTATGAGATGTAAATACTGTAATTATGAAAACAAGCCCGGTGATAAATACTGCGAGAACTGCGGCGCAAGCATCGAGAATAACATGGGAATGAACGATATATCTTCTATTCCTGTTCCGCCGCCTATGGGTCAGGAGGGAGCTTCTCAGCCGACGGCTCAGAATTCTCCTCAGCAAAATAATGGCTATCAGGGTGGATATAATGGTCAGCCTAATCCATACGGACAGCCCAACGGCTATAATGGTCAGCCTTACGGTCAGCCTAATCCTTACGGACAGCCAAATGGCTATAACGGTCAGCCCTATGGTCAGGCTAATCCTTATGGTCAGCCAAACGGTTACAACGGTCAGCCCTATGGTCAGCCCAATCCCTATGGACAGCCTAATATGTACGGACAGCCGCCCTTCGGCTATTTCAATACTACCGACGAAAGTCCGAAATATGTTGAATTCGGTGAAGCGATAACCCTGTTTTTCAAGAACTATGTCAATTTCAAGGGACGTTCGACACGAAGCGAATTCTGGTATGCTTTCCTGTTTACCTTCCTTGTGGGACTGGGAGTAGTTTTTATGAGTATATTTATGAGTAGGACTGCTTCAAATATTTTGAGTTATGCTGTTGACGCTGCACTGATCGTGCCTAATTTCTCAATTGAAGTAAGGAGACTGCATGATGCAGGAAAATCAGGCTGGTGGATAGTAGGTTCGATACTGGCAACGCTGCTTATGCTTTATTCAACCATAGCAGGATTAGTCACAAGCTTGGGCGGCAACATTGAAGCCGGCAGTGCGCTGATCGGATTAGGCTATCTTATCGCATTTCCAATATGTATCGTGCTTATCATATTCTGGTGCAGACCGAGCGAGGGTAATAATAAATGGGGACCTCCTCCGATGCCGCCTATGTTCAGAAGATAATAATTAAAGGCTTCCGATTTTTTCGGAAGCCTTTTCGTTTAAAGATAGGGTCTTACATCAGCACATAATTGATCTTCTGCGCTTATGAGCTTCTTTGCCATATCCTTTGAGCGTTCATCGGCAGCTGCATACTTATTGAGATAGCGGCTCAGGGACTTTACGCCCATATTGCAGCCGTCTGTCATAAGGTCGGCAACTGTGCTGTCAGATTCGTTCATTTTCAGCATGACATTGGTCTTTATCCATGACATTCCCTTTGCCATTGCCGCAGGCTCCTTGCCCTCGTCATGGTATTCGCTGAGCAGCTCTTGCAGGTCAGTTTTTATACTTTCGTGCTCGTCGGAGCTCTTTTGAAGTATGCTGCGAAGCTTGCTGCTGCTTACGTTGTCTATAACATCATTTATTGATGATATTCCCATTTTTACGCCCGAATCGCACTCCCTAAGAAGCTTTATCGTATCCTGTTCGACCATAAAAACACCTCCCTTTGCGGTTATTATGCCCGCAAAGGGAGGTGTTATACTTATTTGCTGACTTTTTTCTCTTCTTTTCCGAAATAAAGCTCTGTCATCTGCTCCAGACCGAATTTCTCAGCAAAGCTTTCAAAATCCTCACGCGCCTTTACGAGGCTGTATCCATTTTCGATGAAGTAGTCCTCGTCCAGATCGCAGAGCTGATTATAGAACTCAAGACCTATCATAAGGTTTTCCTTAGTGTTGTTGTCGGCAAGTCTGTTTAGTTCATCGACAGCGTCCTGAATTTCGCCGTCTTTTACCTTGTCGGCAAGGAACTCAACCTTTTGTCTTTCGCGCTGATGCAGCATGAGCGTCATTGAGTCAGCCTTTTTTCCAAAAAGCACCTTTGCGATAACTGCGGTTATTTCCCTTATCTGCCGCATGATGAAATCCTCTTCATACATAAATAAGCCTCCTTTCGGTATAAAAACAGACCTGCTGCGCTGTTTGCAAAAGGTCTGTATCGGTTGTCAAAAATCAAGCTTTGAGCGGAGCTTGTCGAAGAAGCTCTGACGCTTTGCATAGTTCTTTTCTGTAAGGGAAGCCTCGAACTCCTTCAGCAGATCCTTCTGCTTCTTTGAAAGGTTCTTTGGTACTTCAACGTATATCTTTACGTACTGGTTTCCGCGCTCTGTGCGGTGAAGTCTTGTAACGCCCTTGCCCTTTAAGCGGAATACAGTACCTGTCTGAGTTCCCTCGCTGATATTGTATTTTACATCGCCGTCGATAGTAGGTACGATAATTTCAGCGCCAAGAACAGCCTCTGTGTAAGTAACAGGGATATCGCAGTATATGTCGTAGCCCTCGCGCTTGAAGATAGGGTGTGATTTTACGTTGATACCAACGAGAAGATCACCGTTAGGACCTCCGTTGATACCGCAGTCGCCCTGTCCGCTTACGCGCAGTGTCTGTCCGTCGTCGATACCTGCGGGTACGTCAACAGTAACTGTTTTCTGTACTCTTACTCTGCCTACGCCGCGGCACTTTGAACATGGATTTTTTATGATCTTGCCCTTGCCTCCGCAGTGAGGACAGGGTTTTGTTGATGAAATAGCACCGAAAGGAGTACGCTGAGTGGTCTTTACGGAGCCTCTGCCCTGACAGTCAGGACAGATATCGGGTGTAGAGCCTGCCTCTGCACCTGTGCCCTTACAGTTTTCACATACAGACATACGGTTGATCTTCAGGTCTATCTTCTTGCCCGAGCAGGCTTCCATGAAGTTTATGGAAACAGCCTCCTGTATATCCGAGCCGCGTCTTGGAGCATTGACGTTAGAACGTTTTGTACCGCCGCCAAATCCGAATCCGCCGAAGATACTGCCGAGGATATCGTCCATATCAGCAAAACCGCCGAAGCCGTCCATACCGCCTGCGCCGCCGCCGTAGCTTGGGTCAACGCCTGCGTGACCGAACTGGTCATAGCGTGCACGCTTTTCGGGGTCTGAAAGCACCTCGTTAGCCTCGTTTATCTCCTGAAATTTCTCAACATAGGAGGGATCGTCAGGGTGAAGGTCGGGGTGGTTTTCTCTTGCCTTTTTACGGAAGGCTTTTTTTATCTCGTCCTCGGAAGCACCCTTCTGGATTCCCAGGACTTCATAATAATCTCTTTTTTCAGCCATAGAAAACTCCATTCTTCCGTTAAACAGCGGAAAGATTTTGTAGGGGACGGCATCCTCGACGTCCCGCTTCGGACATAATCATCAATCCAAATACGGGCTGTCGGGGACGCCAGCCCCTACAAACAAGAATTCGGATCTTTTAATATCCATAGATACACCATTAGTGCGGGCGGAGAGCCTCCGCTCCCTTTTTTGCCGCGTCTATAAATATACCTATAGGGCGGAAGGATTTTCCGCCCTTTTTATGGTGTTTTATTTTAAGTTCATCAAACCTCTGTGAAGTCAGCGTCAACCACGCCGTCATCGTTTCCGCCCTGCTGAGCACCTGCACCTGCTGCGCCGCCCATGTTAGCGAACTGTGAAGGATCAATGCCCTGTGCGCCTGCTGCACCGTTAGGAGATGCCTGCTGGTAAACCTTTGCGGAAAGGTCATAGAATGCCTTCTGGAGGTCTTCCTTGAGTGTCTTTATCTCAGCATCGTTGTTTGCTTCGATAGCAGACTTGAGAGCTGTACACTTAGCCTCGATATTAGCCTTTTCGTCAGCTGATACCTTGTCGCCGAAGTCTGTGAGAGCCTTTTCGCACTGGAATACAAGGTTCTCAGCCTCGTTCTTGTTGTCAACAGCCTCACGACGCTTCTTGTCCTCAGCAGCGTACTGCTCTGCTTCCTTGACAGCCTTGTCGATGTCGTCCTTTGACATATTTGTTGAAGAAGTAATTGTGATGTTCTGCTCCTTGCCTGTGCCGAGGTCCTTAGCAGATACGTGTACGATACCGTTCTGGTCGATATCGAATGTTACTTCGATCTGTGGGATTCCTCTTGGTGCAGGAGCGATACCGTCGAGACGGAATGTGCCGAGCTGCTTGTTGTCACGAGCAAACTCACGCTCACCCTGAAGTACGTTGATATCAACAGCAGGCTGATTGTCTGCATATGTTGAGAACACCTGTGACTTCTTTGTAGGGATAGTTGTATTTCTTTCAATCATTCTTGTGCATACGCCGCCTGCTGTCTCGATACCGAGTGAAAGTGGTGTAACATCAAGAAGAAGGAGACCGTTCTTAACGTCGCCGCCGAGAACGCCGCCCTGATATGCTGCACCGAGTGCAACACACTCGTCAGGGTTGATGCCCTTGAATGGCTCCTTGCCGATGAGCTTCTTAACAGCTTCCTGTACAGCAGGGATTCTTGAAGAACCGCCGACCATGAGGACCTTGTTGATCTCTGAGATCTGGAGTCCGCTGTCGCTGAGTGCCTGTCTTACAGGTCCCATTGTAGCTTCTACCAGGTCAGCTGTGAGCTCGTTGAACTTAGCCTGTGTAAGTGTAAGGTCAAGGTGCTTAGGTGTGCCTGAAGCATCAACAGTGATGAATGGAATATTGATATTTGATGTTGTTGTAGATGAAAGCTCGATCTTGGACTTTTCTGCTGCGTCCTTGAGTCTCTGTGCAGCCATCTTGTCCTGTGAAAGGTCGATGCCCTCTGTCTTCTTGAATTCGTCAACGATCCAGTTGATGATACGCTGGTCGAAATCGTCACCGCCGAGACGGTTGTTACCTGCTGTAGCAAGTACCTGCTGAACATCTTCGCCCATTTCGATGATAGATACATCGAATGTACCGCCGCCGAGGTCGTAAACCATTACGGTCTGCTCCTCTTCCTTGTCGATACCGTATGAAAGAGCAGCTGCTGTAGGCTCGTTGATGATACGCTTAACAGTAAGACCTGCGATCTGACCTGCGTCCTTTGTAGCCTGTCTCTGTGAGTCTGTGAAGTAAGCAGGAACTGTGATAACAGCCTCTGTTACAGGCTCGCCGAGGTAAGCTTCTGCGTCAGCCTTGAGCTTCTGGAGTATCATTGCTGAGATCTCCTGAGGTGTGTAGTTCTTGCCGTCTATAGCTACCTTGTAATCAGAGCCCATGTGTCTCTTGATTGAAGATACTGTTCTGTCGTGGTTTGTGATAGCCTGTCTCTTAGCCACCTGGCCTACGAGACGCTCACCGTTGTTTGTGAAAGCAACAACAGAAGGTGTTGTTCTTGCACCCTCGCTGTTAGGAATTACTACAGCGTTGCCGCCTTCCATAACGGCTACGCAAGAGTTAGTTGTACCAAGGTCGATACCAATAATTTTTCCCATAATAATTTCCTCCTGATCTATAAGCCATTAGCCGTTAGCCCTTAGGATTTAGCCAATGGTGTCCGCTTTGCGGACGGATTTGATTGCTTTGTTTGATGTTATTGCGGAACGCCGCCTCGGCGTTCCCTACAAGGCTATACTGCGACTGCTACCATTGCGGGGCGTACCAGCTTGTCGCCAAGCATATAGCCCTTCTGGAATACTGAGCATACGTGATTGCTTGCGTAATCAGTGCCGTCAAGCTGCTGTATAGCGTTGTGTACATTGGGGTCGAATTCAGCTCCGAGAGCCTCAATCTCAGTTACATTCATCTGAGTAAGGAAGTTCTTCAGCTGATTGTATATCATCGCCATGCCGTTCTTGAAGTTTTCATCTGTACATTCTGCTTCCAGTGATCTTTCAAAGCTGTCGAGCACGGGGAGTATCTTTTCTATACACTGTGCGGAAGCGTTCTGATAGGTCTCTGTCTTTTCCTTTGCTGTACGCTTGCGGTAGTTGTCATACTCTGCGTAAAGTCTGAGGTACTTGTCATTAGCCTCTGCAAGAGCGTCCTCAAGGTCGGAGAACTGAGTAGCAGTATCATTGTATTCGCTTGCTGCATCGTCCTC
Source organism: Ruminococcus flavefaciens (assembly GCF_900143025.1). GTDB lineage: Bacteria > Bacillota > Clostridia > Oscillospirales > Ruminococcaceae > Ruminococcus > Ruminococcus flavefaciens_I. The sequence continues at coordinate 284,352 of NZ_FRCT01000001.1, forward strand.
GTCAAGAGCGTCTGTGTTTTCATCAGCCGCGGCAGTATCGCCTGCAAGCTCATCGAGCTCCTCCGAGATGTTCTCGTTCTTTTCCATCGGTCATTTCTCCTTTCTATGGCTCCTGCCCGTTTGGCGGAGCGTTTATGATGTCATCGTCTGAACCGTCCATAAGATAAGATATCTTTTGTGTAAGGTATTCGACGTAAGGGATTATCTTTTTATAATCGACTCTCATAGGGCCTATGATGCCTAAGGAGCCTGCCTCCTTGCCGCCCTTGCGGTATTTGGAGACTATAAGGCTTGAATTGCCTATTGCAAGGGAGTCGTTTTCAGCTCCGAACTTTACCTGTATTCCGCTGAATGCAGTTTCAAGGAGCTCGGAAAGGCCGTCCTTGTGTTCTATAAATCTTACGACTTCCATTTTGTCAAGGTCCTCGCAGGAGAGGAGCTTTTCTCCTCCGCTTACTGTAAGTTCTTCCTGACGAAGATTCTCTGAAAGCTCGCAGATGCCTTTTACAAGCGGTGAAAGCGATACCATATAGGCACTTACAGCCGCTACCATTTTGTCGAAAACGTCCTCGGACAGTTCGTCAACCGATACGCCGCTGAGGTTTTCCTCTATATAATGTGTAAAGAAATCAAGCTGTTCATGGCTGAGGTCGAATTCAAGTCTGCAAGCCTTGTTCTTTATGCTTCCGTTAGATGTTATCAGCAGGATAACATACAGCCTTTTGCCCGTTGGGATTACCTCTACCTTGGATATTACCGAAAATCTCGGTACAGCGTTCGATACTACTGCTGCACACTGTGTTATCTCGGTAAGAGCGGTTGCGGCATTCTGTACCAGCAGCTCTTCGGGAGTATCCTTATCTCCGAGCATTTCATCGAGCCGCCGCTTTTCCTCATCGGGGAGGTCGTGAGGCGTCATAAGCTCGTCGATATAAAGGCGATAGCCTTTGAAGGTAGGGACTCTGCCTGCCGATGTATGGGGCTGTTCCAGATATCCCATCTGTTCGAGAGCCGCCATATCATTTCTGATAGTAGCGGAGGAAACATTTATATTTTCAAGCTTTGAGATAGATTTCGAGCCGACGGGTTCGCCCGTCCTTACATATTCGTCAACCACAGCAGCAAGTATTTTCAGCTTTCTGTCGTCCACGATACTCACAACCTTTCGATCTCGTTAGCACTCTAACTCTCTGAGTGCTAATTATAATTTATCACTATTATGGAGTTTTGTCAAGGGTTTTATACATTTTCGGCTTTTTGACTTATTTTCACCACCTGCTTATGTGTATTTAGAGCAATTTGACAAAGAGCCTAAAAGTACACTTTTTCGCGTCCCGAACTATTGACAAACGGCGATATGCACTGTATAATGTAAGTGCAGTAGGGTACTGCAAATTAATCATTTGAAGAGTAAAAATGCGTTCGTTATACCTTTGGGTATTCCAGTGTTGACCGAACGGGGAGTTGTCGGTCAAACGAAAAGCTTAGGCTTGCGGTTCGCATTTTGCATCCCGCTTCATAGGACAACTAAAAAAGAGACTATGCCTTCTTTTCGTGTCGTATGAGTGAGGAAAAGGAGGTTATTTTTATGGTTTCAAACAACAGAGGAGCTGCTGTAAAGAATAATATCAGACTTTTCGGCAGCACAAAGGTACTTATCATTGCAGGACTGTTGGCAGCAATGAGCATCGTTCTCGGCAAATTCGGTGCTATCAATATCGGCAACAGTATCCGCATAGGCTTTGGCGGACTCCCGATACAGATGGCAGGTATCTTCTTCGGACCTGTCATAGGCGGAGCGGTAGGACTTGTGGCAGATGTTGTGGGCTGCATAATGAAAGGCTATGCTATCAACCCTATAATCACTATAGGTTCGACCTGTATCGGTGTTTTCTCGGGACTTGTCTACCATTTCGCACTTCGCGGCGTCAAGAACGCTCTGCTCCCGAAGGTAGCAGCTTCGACGGTTACTGCACACGCTATAGGCTCTATGATAATCACTTCCATAGGTCTTTACGTTTACTATCACACTCCATTTGAGACTCTTTGGCTTCGTGTGCCGATCTACCTCATCACAGCAGCTATCGAGACAGCTGTCATCTATCTCATGCTGAAAAACAAGGCTTTCACAGCAGAGCTCAACAAGGTAAGAAGAAAATGAATTATACAGATGCACTTTCATATATGAAAAAGGCTGCCGAAAGAGGCAGCGTACTTGGACTTTCACGTATCACCGAGCTTCTGAGGCTCATGGGCGACCCGCAGGAAAGAGTGAGAACAGTCCATATTTCGGGAACTAACGGCAAAGGCTCTTTCGGAGCTATGCTCACATCGGTTCTGAAAAATGCAGGCTATAGGGTAGGGGGATTTTCTTCACCTGCCATAACTAAGGTAACGGACAGCTTCCGTATCAACGGCGTGGAGATATCCGAGGAGGATTTCGCGGATATCATAGGTGATATAGCTCCAATATGCGAGAGCATGGACGAAAAGTCTACAGAATTTGAAGTCCTTACTGCTGCGGCATTTGAGCTTTTTGAGCGCCGCGGCTGTGATATAGCCATAGTTGAGTGCGGCATGGGCGGCGACCTTGACTCCACCAACGTCATAAAAGCTCCCGTGCTTTCGGTCATCACCAATGTGCAGAAGGATCACAGTGCGTTTTTGGGAAATACCGTTGCGGAGATAGCTTCTCACAAGGCAGGTATTATCAAAAAGGGCAGACCTGTTTATTTCGGCGGCAACAGCGAGGAAGCCTATGAGGTAATTGCCGATGCTGCGGAAAAGCAGGGTTCGGAGCTGTTCCTGCCTGATTATTCAGGGTTTGAATGGTCTGAGGACTGCTGTGATATAAACGGTGCGGACTTCGCCTATAAGGGTGAAAAGCTCCATATACCGCTTCTTGGCACGTATCAGCTTGAAAACGCGGTGAATGTTATAAGCTGTGTGGAGATACTCAGGCGAGAGGGATTTTCTATACCCTGTGAGGCTGTGAAAAAGGGGCTTGCAGAGGTGAAATGGCACGGACGCTTTGAGGTGCTGAGCAAAAAGCCTCTTATCATATATGACGGTGCGCACAATCCCGACGGCATACGCTGTGCTGCTGACAGTATTAGCCGATATTTCGGGGATAAGAAGGTCGCTTTGCTCATCGGCGTAATGGCTGATAAGGAGTACGGACTGTACGCGGATATGCTTGGTGAGCTTGCAGAGATCGCCTTTGCGATCAAGCCTGCAAATCCACGCTCGCTTGATAGTCAAAAACTTGCGGATACTCTTAATGCAAAGGGACTGCACACAGAGCCGTTTTCGGTGCTTGCAGAGGGAGTTAAGGCTGCATACAGCTATGCAAAGGAGCACGATGTACCTCTTGTCATACTGGGCTCGCTTTATATGTACAGCGAGGTCACAGAGGCGCTCGGCAATTTGTAAATTTGCAAAAAACAGAAATGGCGGATATTTTAAATATCCGCCATTGTTTTTATGTGTAATTGAATGAGCAGGCTTTCCATGTGCCGCCGTCGTTTACAGCGTTTACCTCGAAGGTCTTAACTCCGCCGCCTGTAGCTATCTGCACATTGAACGAGAATGAGCCGCCCGATGCGCTTATGATAGCAGGATCGCCCTGATATCCGAAGCCGCAGCCTCTTGTTTCGTTAAGATAGTATAACGAGCCGTTGAAATCCTTGAATGTGGGAGTATCTCCCGTATAGAGTCCGCTGTATCTGTAGACGAGATCGCCGCAGACCAGAGTATTCACAAAGCTTGTAACGTCGTTAATGCTTGAAAAGCGATAATCAAGCACCTTGCTGTAGGTATGACCGTTGTCCTGTATGGTATCGCTTCCGTCTATGCTTACATTGCTTCCGCCTGCAATAGTATCGAGCACATCGAGCGAATTCATTATATTCTTTGCTATAGGCACATACTCGGAATAATTATTTGCTGCTGCTTTTTGCTGCTGCTGAGCAGGTGAAGCTGTTACCTCGGGGGGATCGGATTTAGGCGGCTGAACTGCGGGAGCCTGCTGTGCAGGTGCAGCTGTCTGAGCCTGTGTTCCTTCAGGAGCCTGAGGTGTCTGCTGTGATTGCGGAGCCTGCTGAGCAGGAGCAGCTGCCTGCTGCTGTACCTGCTGGTCATTATTATTGGCAGGAGCCTGCTGTGTATCGGCTGCCTGAGCGTTATTGTTGTCGGGAGCGTTTGTCGGGGGTGAGACAGACCAGTTTGCAGAGCGCGGAGTTGTACTTTCATAGGTTTCAAGAGTACAAGACGCTAAGGAACTGCATACCAATCCTGAAATAAGCACTGCGGTAAAAATGTGTTTTTTCATGGTGGATTCCCTCTTTTTTAACGGTAAGTATTTATAGTTTTCCTTTAAGTAATATTATGATACATATTTTTTGCGTTTTTTTCAAGAGTAAATTTCAACGAAGTTTCGGAAATGAGCAGCTTATTTTAGTATATATAGCTGTGAAAATGTGTGAAAAGCAAGGTTTTCGGCGTATTTTTATTGATATAAAGCAATGCTGCCACCTGTATCTGCCTGTTTTGTGAGTCTGAGCCTATGTGAAAAGGCGTATCCGAAAAACTGAAAATAGATACAACAAAAACTCGCCTGTGTCTGAAAACAGGCGAGTTTTATTATGAAATAGGAAGGGTCATGAAGATATCAGAGTTATTTGCTCACTTTTTAACATTGAATGCACCCATACCAGGATAGCAGGCAGAAGCACCAAGCTGTTCCTCAATGCGGAGGAGCTGATTGTACTTTGCAACACGCTCGGAACGTGAAGGAGCACCTGTCTTGATCTGGCAGGTATTGAGTGCAACTGCAAGGTCTGCGATAGTTGTATCGGCAGTTTCACCTGAACGGTGAGAAGAAATAGCAGTATATCCAGCCTTGTGAGCCATTTTTATTGCTTCGAGAGTCTCAGAGACAGAGCCTATCTGATTGAGCTTGATGAGTATAGAGTTGCCTGCGCCCAGTGAGATGCCCTTTGCAAGACGCTCTGTATTTGTAACGAAAAGGTCGTCGCCGACGAGCTGTACCTTGTGACCGATCTTAGCAGTCATCTTCTGCCAGCCTTCCCAGTCCTCCTCGTCGAGACCGTCCTCGATAGAGATTATTGGGTACTTGTCAACAAGAGCCTCCCAGTGAGCGATAAGCTCGTCGGAAGTGAATTCCTTGCCGCTCTTTGGCTGCTTATAGAAGCCCTTGCCCTTTTCGCTCTTCCATTCAGATGAAGCAGCGTCCATAGCTATCATAAAGTCCTTGCCGGGCTCAAATCCGGCAGCCTTTACAGCTTCGAGTATCTTCTCGATAGCCTCCTCGTCAGAAGTGAGCTTATTGGGAGCAAATCCGCCCTCGTCACCTACAGCGGTTACGTCGCCCATGTCCTTGATGAGCTTTTTCAGTGTATGGAAAACCTCAGCACACCAGCGGAGAGCCTCGCTGAATGAAGGAGCTCCAACAGGCATTATCATAAATTCCTGAGTATCAACTGCACTGTCGGCATGAGCTCCGCCGTTGAGAATATTCATCATAGGTACAGGGAGCTTAGTGCCCTGAATACCGCCGAGGAAGCGATAAAGCGGAATATCGAGTGAAGTTGCAGCAGCTCTTGCACAGGCAATAGAAACTGCAAGGATAGCGTTTGCGCCCAGATTGGATTTGTCCTTTGTGCCGTCAGCCTTTATCATAGCTGCGTCAACAGCGTAGATATCGGAAGCGTCCATACCTGTGATAGTTTCTGCAATGACAGTATTGATGTTATTTACAGCCTTTGTTACGCCCTTTCCAAGATAGCGTTCACCGCCGTCACGAAGCTCAAGTGCTTCAAATTCGCCTGTTGATGCGCCGCTTGGAGCTGTACCTCTTGCAACTGTGCCGTCTGCGAGAGTTATCTCAGCTTCAACTGTCGGGTTTCCGCGTGAGTCGAGTATCTCACGTCCTACAACTTTTTCAATTTCTAAATAGTCCATAGTTTTCTCCTGTTATAATATATTTAATGTGACAGTTCACATTATTGGCGTGAGCAGGCTCAAATATGCGGGGAATTCGCACATTTCCCCATAAATACGGAAGGAGCCTGCTATAATGATTTATCCATTGTTAGATTTATCTAACACTTTTGATTATATCACCGTTGCAATTGTATGTCAATTCACAAAAACAACATTTGTATATACTAACAAATATTTTGCTTTTAAAAATGTTAGATGTAGATAACTATACAGAAATCCCGCTTTTGTCTTGACACATATTCGCTAAAGTGATACTATTATTTTGTTATAAAATACTAACAAAGTATTGGCGGTGAGAGTGTGGCAGAATTCAGGATATTTCCCGATATAAGACTTATAGTCGGAAAAGCCGACAATATCGGCTTGGAAAACGGGATAGAGATAAGCTTTTGCAAAAGCGGCATCTGCGAATATGCTGTGGGAAACGAATACTACTATCTGACTGCTGAAAACTGCATTATTCTCAGACGCGGAGCAGACAGAGAAAGCCGTATTTCTTATTCGTCGGATTACTGCGGTATCAGTCTGCTGATAGACTCATGCTATAACGGCAAGGCGTTTGAAGAGCTTCTGGATATGTCCGATATACTGAGGAATATGCAGAGCTGTGAACAGTGCATATTCAGTGCGGACGATAATATAAAAAGGCTGTCCTCGGAGATATATGATACTTTCAGCACTTCCATGCTGAGAATAAAGGTGCTGGAGCTCCTTATGATAATGGGGGAGAAAAGGTGTACAGCAGGCGAAAAAAGCGAACGCATAAGAAAGATAGGCAGCTTTGTCTGCAAAAACCTGTGTGAGCATTACACTATCGCCAAGCTTTCGGAGATTTTTGCAATTGATCGGACTACGCTGAAGATACTTTTCAGACAGACCTTCGGCTGTCCTGTTTATACCTACGCGAAAAACAGGAAAATGTTTCGTGCAGCGGAGCTTCTCAGGGATACAGAGATGAAGATAATAGATATCGCCGAGGAAGTAGGCTACTGCAATGCAAGCAAGTTTTCCGGTGCGTTCCGTGATGTAATGGGGATAGCTCCGAAGACTTTCCAAATGGAGCGTAAAAATACAAGAAAATATAAAAACCGCACTATATCGGCGAAATTTGCTTATTAGTACGGTATACCAACTTTCAGCCTTTCGGAGCGGAAAGAGCTTGTTCTGTATGGTATTATTATTATAACGAAACCAAGTATTTCGACATTTTTACTGAGGTGATCTTATGAAATTCAATGATATCCCATGGAAAAAAGTAGGTCTGTTCGCAGGAGGAGTTCTTTTCGGCACAGCAGGTATCAGAGTACTTTCAAGCAAGGACGCTAAGAAGTGCTATACACACGCTACTGCTGCTGTTCTTCGTGCAAAGGAAAATGTCATGGAGACAGTAACTACAGTCCGTGAGAACTGCGATGATATCCTTTCCGACGCAAAGGAGATAAACGAGCAGAGAGCAGCCGAAGAAGAAGCTGCTGTTATCGCAGATCAGTGCGAGGAAATTGCAGACGCAAGTGAAGAATAAAACCGAAACAGACTGCTTTGAGGGTCTGTTAGCAGGGGGCGATGCCCACATCGCCCCACAGCTTTATGTTAAATTGACAGTCTATCAGGTCGCAGCGGCGACCTGTTTTTATAGGAGGACAAAATATGAAATGTAAGATAATGCATGAATCTAAAGGGCGTATGCGAGTACGCTTCTGCATAGACCGCATGACGCTGAAACAGGCTGATACTGCGGAGTATGCGCTGTCCGCAGTGGTCGGCGTGACGAGAGTGCAGGTATTTGACCGCACCTGCGATATCATTATTGCCTATACCTGTCCGAGAGAGAAAATAATCAGGAAGCTTTCTGCTTTTTCCTTTGATGACGAAAGAAACACAGCTCTTGTTCCCGAGCATACAGGCAGGGTGCTGAACAAGCAGTATGAGGAAAAGCTTGCGGCGGTAGTTATCAGGAGAGCCGTAAACAAGCTTATCCTGCCCATGCCTCTCCGCAGGATAATGGCTGTGGTAAAAGCCGCAAAGTACATATTTCGCGGGCTGAAATGCCTTTTGAAAGGCAGGCTCGAAGTATCTGTGCTTGATGCTACGGCAATAGGAGTATCGCTTCTCCGCAATGATTTCAAGACCGCCGGCTCTGTAATGTTCCTGCTGAATGTGGGTGATATACTCGATGAGTGGACTCATAGAAAGTCCATAGATGACCTTGCAAGGACTATGTCCCTCGGAGTTGAACAGGTATGGACGAAAACTGACGACGGACAGGAAGTCCTTATGCCTGTTAACGAGGTGCGCAGGGGCGATATGGTAGTTGTGAGAACGGGCTCGATGATACCTCTTGACGGCAAGGTGATTTCAGGCGATGCAATGGTCAATCAGGCTTCAATGACGGGCGAATCCGTGCCTGTACACAAGTCCGTGGGTGCGTATGTTTACGCAGGAACTGTTGTTGAGGACGGAGAGTGTACAATTAGTGTTGAAAATACCGCAGGCGGAGGCCGCTATGATCGTATCGTGAAGATGATAGAGGAGTCAGAGAAGATGAAATCTGCCGCAGAGGACAAGGCTTCTCACCTTGCGGATAAGCTTGTACCGTGGAGCTTGGGCGGAACACTCCTCACATGGCTGCTTATGAGAAACGTAACAAAGGCACTGTCTATACTTATGGTGGATTTCTCCTGTGCGCTGAAGCTTGCAATGCCGATATCGGTGCTGTCGGCGATGCGTGATTGCAGCCGTGCAGGCATCACCGTCAAGGGCGGACGCTTTATGGAAGCCATAGCCGAGGCTGACACCATAGTTTTTGACAAGACGGGAACACTGACACATTCTGCTCCGAAGGTTGCAAAGGTAATAACCTTTGACGGACGTGATGAGGACGAAATGCTGCGGCTTGCAGCCTGCCTTGAGGAGCATTATCCGCATTCGATAGCCAATGCGGTAGTTGCCGAGGCTGAAAAGCGCAGACTTGTTCACGAGGAATTCCATTCAAAGGTGGAATATGTTGTAGCACACGGTATTTCCAGTATGGTCGAAGGTGAGCGTGTACTTATCGGAAGTCATCATTTCATCATTGAAGACGAGCATTGCACCGAACCCGACGACGAGAGCTACAGAAAGCTCCCTGCGGAGTATTCTCACCTGTATCTTGCCATTGGCGGCGAGGTAGCGGCTGTTATATGCATTGAAGATCCTCTGCGTGAGGAGGCAGCCGACGTTATTGAAAAGCTGCACGAATACGGTATATCACGAGTAGTTATGATGACGGGTGACAACGAACGTACAGCACGGGCTGTTGCGGAAAAAGTTGGAGTTGACGAGTATCATGCCGAGGTACTCCCCGAGGATAAGGCAGCTTTCATACGCGCCGAGCATGAAGCAGGCAGAAAAGTGGTAATGATAGGCGACGGCGTCAACGATTCGCCTGCTCTCAGTGAAGCCGATGCAGGCATAGCTATCAGCACGGGAGCTGCTATTGCCCGAGAGATAGCGGATATTACCATATCTGCCGATGATCTGTATGTTCTTGTAGAGCTGAAACGTCTGAGCAACGCGCTTATGTCACGTATCGGCTGGAATTATCGCACTATCATTGGATTTAACGGCGGACTTATCGGCCTCGGAGTCCTTGGCGTATTACCGCTTGCTACCTCCGCGCTTATGCATAATGCTTCTACGCTGGCAATAGGTCTGAAGAGCATGACAGCTCTTTAAAAATATCGTATCATTCTTTATGACATAAAATGCCCTCCTCAGAGGATTCACACCTTTGCAGTGTGTTGCTCTAAGGGGGGCATTTATCATAAATTATCTTTCTGAGCCGTTATTCTTATCTTATGTTTTCTGTGCCGCCGTTTACGCTGAATGAGCTTGCCTTCCACAGTCCGCCGTCATTTACAGCCTTTACTGTAAGGTCGGAGATTCCGCCGTAATCGTCAAATTTTACTGTGATAGTGAATGAATTATCGGTAACATCTGTGACAACAGGCTCGCCGATGAATGAAAATCCTGCGCCTCTCGGTCTTCTGTTGAAATAGAGCACACCGTCAAATTCTTTGAAGAAAGGCTCCTGACCCTCATAAAGGTAGTTGTATCTGTTAAGAAGAGTACCGCAGATATTGTCTGTTACGTACTTCTTTACATCGTCTACCTTTGTGAAGCGGCTGTCGGTAACTTTCTCGTAAAATGTAGTGCCTTCTTCCTTTATATCGGTTGAGTCTGTTTCAAGGCTTCCGCCGCCTCCGCCGATAAGGTCGATATCGTTCAGAGCATTGAGGATAGCAGAAGCATCTGTGAGATGCTCGTTTGATGCGTCAGCATTGCTGCTTGCAGCTGTTGTTGCAGCAGCCTCTGTAGCATCAGCAGCGGCTTCTGTAGTAGTTGTTTCAGCTTCCTTAGCCTCGGTTGCAGTAGTAGTTTCTGTCTCGTCAGCAGCTGTTGTAGTTGCAGTTGTAACTGCTGTTGTAGTCTTTGACTCAGACTTGCTGTCAGATGGATCGCTCTTTCCGCATGAAGCAAATGTGCCGCATATCATTGCGGAAGCGATGATACACATAATGATCTTCTTTTTCATATTGTTTCCTCTTTCAATTTTATAAATCTTAATTGCTATATGTAATATGATATACATTTTTCGCGGATAATTCAAGGCTTAAAATCAACAAACTTTGGCTTATAATAAAAAGTTTTTAGTGTAATTAGCGAATAATTCGGCTTGCTATTGGTATATAAAATTAATATATATATATCAATTATATTCAGGAGCGTATTGATTTCAGGTCGGTGAAATGTTATGATAGAGGTGAGAGAAACGGAATGGGAGCGAAAAAAGTTTTTTCGCAAAAAGGGTGAGACAAATCCCGAAAAATTACGACTAAATAATAAGGAATGGAATTTTTCTGATGAAAAGGAGATGATCTTATGAAAAAGAGGATATTAGCGGCTGTAATTGCGGCTATGTGCATGACAAGCGTTGCCCCTGGGTATGCTTTTGCTGAAACTGCTCCTGCGGCAGATGTTGTATCGGCGGAAGAAAAGTACACATTTGAAATGGTGCAGAATATGACCGAGGACGAAATAAAGGCACTGTTTGCCGAGAAAGGCATGACAGAGAAAAAGGGCTATTCTGTATGGACTAAGAAAAAGGTCGCTGAGGTCGGCGATGAGCAGAAGATAGTTATTCTTCTGAAGCCCGATGCAAAATTCGTTACCGCTGACGGCAGGGAAATAGTCAACGAGTCCACAGAGATCATGGACATAGTAAAAAGTGACGATGATTTCCGTGAGCAGATGACTTATCTCACAGATGCTGTGGGACTGCCTAAGGATAAGGTGTATCTGGCAGGGGAATACGGCGAGATACACACCGAAGGAAATGATGAGGACGGTCGGGTGCGCAGAAGGTATTACAGGTTCCATATCAGCTATCTTTTTACTGAAAATGAAGAATTAGAGAATTCAGATATCAGAAACAAGATAACCGCAGACGCCTTGAATTATGTACAGCTCAGCTCATATTTTAACAGCATAGTTATCGAAAATCCTATATCATATAGTTCTGGTGACCCAACTGAGCTTAAAGGCACAAAGCAGATGACGCTTGCCGATGTAAAGGAGCTTGCCAAGAAGGGCGATGCACTTGACTGGTCAGACTTTGAGGAGTTCAAGGGCAGGGACGTTGGCTCGGGACTCTATATATGGCAGTTTGAACTGGAAAAAGGCTTTTTTATAAAAGTCGGCGGTGTGACTGATAAAAAGCCTGATTATATTGAGCTTTCACGTAAATACGGAAAGGGTATTGATATCCGCACAGAGGATATTGATGCATATTTAAAAGCACAAGAAGCTTATTATTTAACAGTCACGGTCTTAGGTGAAGTTAAACTTTTTACTACAGATTATACTTGTTGGTTAGTAAGAGATGATAACTCACTTTATCGTGAGTATAAGTTCTTGTCTCCGAATGATATCGGCAGTGATATTAATGTTGTTCCGGGAATGAAGCTTAAGGTTAATTATTCCGGAATTCTTGAAACTTTCCCCGGACAATTTGAAGACGTATATGAAGTTAATGTAGTTTCGGAAGATGCAGGATTGATAAAAGGCGATTCTAACTGCGATGGACAGGTGGATATGGCAGATGTTGTATTCATTATGCAGGCTCTTGCAAATCCCGACAGATACGGCGAAAAAGCAGAGGAATACACGGGTATCACTGAATTGGGCAAGCTTAACGGCGATATGAACGGCGACGGTCTGACTGTTGGTGATGCACTGGCGATACAGAAGAAGCTCCTCGGACTTGACGAAACTGAAACATTACTTGATATAACAAGAAAGAAGATATCGGATTTCATTGACGAAAGCAAGATAAATTTTACGGTAATTCCAAAGGAAAGAATACCTGAAAAATATGCCGATAAGTACGTATTCATAAACAAAAACTACTGCACTTCCAAAGAAAGGGATACATTTGATAAGTTCATACTGCAAAATGAGATAGACAAGGGGCTTATTAAATACATTACTTATGACCTTGATGACGACCATAAGGTCAATAAGATAGTGGAAAAGCTGTACTGGTACATTCTCGATAATGATATCAATGCATCTGTAAGCAGGTTTGCAGGCAGCAATGACCCGAAATTCGAGGATAAGGTGGTTATTTCGTACAATTGGCGCGAAGAAGATGTTAAGGAAAAGATAGATGCCTTCCTTGAAGAAAACAATGTTGACCCTGAGCTTGTAATAAGCGGTGGTCTTGAATAATTCTCAATAAAAAAGCTCCGCAAACGCGGAGCTTTTCCTTATGTAGGGGCTGATGCCCACATCAGCCTGTTAGTTTTATTGCGCTTGCGGGACGCCGAGGACGAGGCTGATGGCAAAAGGCTAACGGCTAAAAAAGGACTGCAAAAGCAGTCCTTTTTTATAATCAGCCCTCGATCTTAGGAAGATTTGCAATTGACTTTGCAATTTCCTCGTCAGTTGGGATATAGTCGCTCATTTTACCGTCATTGTATGCGCCGTAAGCGTACATATCAAAGTAGCCTGTACCTGTGAGACCAAAGAGGATAGTCTTTTCTTCGCCTGTCTCCTTGCACTTGAGTGCTTCGTCGATAGCAACGCGGATAGCGTGGCTGCTCTCAGGAGCAGGGAGGATACCCTCCACTCTTGCGAACATTTCAGCAGCCTCAAATACAGCTGTCTGCTCAACGGAAGTAGCCTCCATGAGACCCTGATCGTAGAGCTCTGAGAGTGTAGCGCTCATGCCGTGGTAACGGAGACCGCCTGCGTGGTTAGGTGAAGGCATGAAGCCGCTGCCGAGAGTATACATCTTCTGGAGTGGGCAAACCTTACCTGTGTCGCAGAAGTCGTAAGCGTAAGTACCTCTTGTAAGGCTCGGGCATGAAGCAGGCTCAACAGCGATGAAGCGGTAATCAGCTTCGCCGCGGAGCTTTTCGCCCATGAATGGTGAGATAAGTCCGCCGAGATTAGAACCGCCGCCTGCACAGCCGATGATGATATCAGGCTTGATGTTGTACTTGTCCATAGCAGCCTTAGCTTCGAGACCGATGATAGACTGGTGGAGGAGTACCTGTGCAAGAACGCTTCCGAGAACGTAGCGGTAGCCTTCCTTTGTTGTAGCAGCTTCAACAGCCTCAGAGATAGCACAGCCGAGGCTTCCGTTTGTGCCCGGGAATTCTTCGAGTATCTTCTTGCCAATCTCTGTGGTTGTGGAAGGCGAAGGAGTTACGTTTGCGCCGTATGTACGCATAACCTCGCGGCGGAAAGGCTTCTGCTCGTAGCTTACCTTTACCATGTATACGTTACAGTCAAGATCGAAGTATGCACAAGCCATAGAAAGAGCAGTACCCCACTGACCTGCACCTGTTTCTGTTGTAACGCCCTTGAGGCCCTGCTTCTTAGCGTAGTAAGCCTGAGCGATAGCGGAATTGAGCTTGTGGCTTCCGCTGGTGTTGTTACCTTCGAACTTGTAGTAGATCTTAGCAGGTGTCCCCAGCTTCTTTTCGAGGAAGTAAGCTCTTACGAGAGGAGATGGACGGAACATCTTGTAGAAGTCCTGTATCTCCTGCGGGATATCTACATAAGGTGTATTTTCGTCAAGCTCCTGCTTAGCGAGCTCTGTACAGAAAACGTGGCTGAGGTCCTCTAAAGTACATGGCTTGCCTGTTGCGGGATTGAGGAGGGGAGCAGGCTTCTTCTTCATATCAGCGCGTACATTGTACCACTGCTTTGGAAGCTCGTTTTCCTCCAGATAGATCTTATAAGGTATTTTTTCGTTTGACATAGCAATTCTCCTTTTCATTTTTTCAGATGTGACGTACTATGCCGAGACTTGAAATACAAAAAGCTCCTGTCCCAGCATTTGAATAATGCGGGGACAGAAGCGGTAATTCTTCTGCGGTGCCACCCTGCTTGACGCTAAGCGTCCACTCTGCACGTACATTGATACGTCGGTTTTGTTAACGCAGTCCCTCTGCGTCTTGCCTACACGGTACAGCAAAGCTGTACTTTCAGTTTGCCCTCGGAAGTCCATTCATACCGTATCCCCTGCCTGCTTTCACCTGCCGCAGACTCTCTGAAAGGTTCTCACGGAACTACTACTCTTCTTCATCGGTTTTATAACACAGTATGTTACTTATTAATCAAGATTATATCACAGCTTAAAGGCTTTGTCAAGTGGACTTGCAAAAATCCATTATAAAATTGCCATAATTACTGATAACATGACAAATATTGTCTGCTCATTGGCGTTTGTGCCTATATTGCGTGTAAAAAGCTGCCCGAAGGGAGAAGGTTCCGTCATAGGCGCAAATGCGCCCACAGGGTCTTAGCAGTCAGCTTATACGGGTTGACGCAGGCTAATTTTTGAAAAAGGTCTTTTCATTGCGGCAAAAAAATGGTATAATAAAATGTACGATCACTTTATATCGCTTCGGTACTTTGCACGGGTACGCGATATACTCTCCTCGCTTCGCTTGATGAGGTTGAGGAGCGATGACGAATACTGGGCATAATCCTTTTGCAGAGTTGCGGTGGTAACATAAAGGGTATCGAAATTGTCTACACAGTCGTTGCCGTCAAGGGCGATACCGCTGGACGCGGCTTTGATATTAGCTTCACTCATGGATACGATTGCATTTGCGCTGTCGTTTGCGATGACCTTGGGGATACGGAAAAGCTTCTGGTCGTTATGGGGGTTAGCGTTGTAAACGATACGGAAAAGCTTGTAGACAGAGAGCATAAGGTAGGAGGATACCTCCTTGATAAGGGTTATGCTGTTAGCCTTCTGAGCGAGGCTGAAGAGCAGACTGATAGAGTTGTTGATGATCCTTCTGTTGAAGTTGATGATCTCGGGTGAAGGCATCTTCATGCTGTTGTTTCCGTCATCATCGGGGATATCCTCGATAGTGATAGTTTTTCCCTCAGGCTCGGGAGTTCTTCCAAGAAGATAGTCACATGATACATTGTAATAATCAGCTATTTTTACAAGGAAATTGAGTCCGCATTCACGTATGCCCTTTTCATAGTGAGAGAGCAGTGCCTGTGATATACCGAGATCGGTAGCAGCCTGCTTCTGGCTTATATGTCTTTCCTTACGCTGTAAAGTGATTATTCTTGCAAAATCCGAATTCATTGAAATTCCTCCTAAATCTGATAAAAACGCTCTAAAAGCTGTTATTAATATTATAATACAAAATGTATAATTTGTAAATATGCAGAAGTATGAAAGAATTATAGAAAATTTATTGCTATTTTCGTGAATTTTACTAAGAGTTAAAAAAATGGGCAGTAAATTTGTGCATAATTATCCTATCTGTTATGCTTTCAAGCAGTACAGTTCAATATTAAATAAAGGAGACCACCATGAAAGGTTACAGGATAAGTATTATCCGTCACGGAATGACGGAGGCGAACGAAAAAGGTATTTATATCGGAAATACCGATATACCGCTCTCAGCCAAGGGAGCAGCCGACCTTGCAGCTAAAATGGACGAGTATGACTACCCTACAGTCCACAGGGTCTATTCCTCACCGCTGAAGCGCTGCACCGAGACTGCGGAGATATTGTTCCCCTATACTGAGCTCTGCACGGTAGACGACCTGAGAGAGCTTAATTTCGGCGAATTCGAGAACAAGACCATTGACGAGCTTGCAAAGCGTGAGGACTACAATAAATGGCTCCGCGGCGGCAAGGACAGCCGTCCGCCAAAGGGCGAAAGCCTTGAGGAACTGACAGCGCGTACCTATAAGGCTCTGCATTATATCATTATGGACATGATGGAGACAGGTCTTACTCACTGTGCTATGATAACTCACGGCGGCATCATCTCGAATATGCTCAGCTGCTTCGGCATACCTAAGTATGCGCCTTCGCAGATAACTGCCGAGGCAGGCGGCGGCTTTGATGTCATAGTAACGGCACAGATGTGGCTTAATTCGCAGGCGTTCGAGATACTGGGCTACTGCCCCTACGACAAGATACCCGACGACAGCGATTATTGAGCCGTTAGCCCTTAGCCCTTAGCCTGTAGGGGCGCACAGTGTGCGCCCGAGACAAGTATAAATGACATCTGTAGGGGCTGATGCCCACATCAGCCCGCCAACTGTGTAGGGGCTGGCATCCTCGACAGCCCGCCGAGAACATTGCAAGTATAAATGACACAATGTAGGGGCGGATATTATCCGCCCGAATGTTGAGAGTTAAGTGCCTGTAGTGAACACCGCTCGGCGTTTCGCAAATCATTAGCCTTTAGGGGCGCACATTGTGCGCCTGCCAGTCCTGAAAAAACGTGCAAATAACACATTATCCGCCCGCGAACTGAGACAGCCTGACAACGCGGAGCAAGGGTGCGCAATGAATAATCCGCGATATTCAGGCAATAATATCTGCAATACTATTTTCGGAGGCGCAGATATGAAGGTAAGGGAGCTTATCCGCTATTCAAAGGGGCTTCTTGCAGGCAGACGGGCAAGGACTATGATGATATGCATACTTCCGCTTGGGGCAGAGCTTTTCTTCCGCTCAGCGGAGGCAGCTGTGTACAGTCTTATGCTGTATTTCGGGGACTACGCTCCCATAAAGCTTTTCGGCGGTGACGAACCCTTGCAGCTGACCGTAGCTGCCGTAAGTACTTTGCTCAGGTGGGTGACTACAGCACCGCTGATGTATGCGGCGGCAATGCGGCTATACAGCATAACTGCGGAGAAGAACGAGCTGCGGCACAAGCCGTTTTCGCGGATATTACTGGGGAAATGCACGCTTAAACGCAGTATATCGGCAAAGCTCTGGACTAAGGTCATAGGGCTTTTGGCACTTGTCCCTGCGGTTGGCTTCGGCACAGGAGCTTATACTCTTCTCAGAGGCAGGCTTTACCCGAGAGAGGCGTTTCTCGCCATAAATGCGGTATTCCTGACGATAGTCTCACTGCTTATGTGGACAGCTTTAAAGCTTAGCTTTGCAGCCGTACCGTTCCTGCTGGTGAGATATCCGAAAATGACAGCCTTCCGCACAGTCGTGTACTCCATAGGCTTCATGCGTGGGAGAAAGAGGGTGCTGCTGCGGCTTTTGGCGGTATATCTGCCGCAGATGCTTACCATTGTGGGACTGCCCTACGGCGTTACAAAGCTGATGAACGCTTTTTCGCTGAGTATAGACATTTTTATCAAGGAGGACGAGTACCTTGAAGCACATAGAGCTGACAGTAGACATAGAAAAGCCAATGACTCTGGAAAACTTTCTGGTAGGGAAAAAAGGAGTGTCAAAGCGTCTGCTGACAAAGCTTAAACGTCAGGAGGGCGGTATTACGCGGAATGGCGTTACTATAAGGAGCATAGACATGGTATCGGCAGGGGACGTGATAGTTCTCAGCATGGAGGACGACAGCTTCCTCGAACCTAACGGCAGTCTTGAAGTGCCCATAGCCTTTGAGAATGATAGCCTTGTGGTGTTCAACAAGCTCAGCGGTATGCCTGTACACCCGTCCATACGGCATCAGGGGGATACTCTCGGCAATTACTTTGCCTACCGCTATCCCGAGCTGACTTTCCGCTCTGTGAACAGGCTCGACCGCGATACATCGGGGCTTTGCATAGTTGCAAAGGACGCTCTTGCGGCAAAGCTGTTGCAGGGGCACTGTAAAAAGGTGTATTATGCGGCAGTACACGGAGCTATTCCCGAAAACGGCACTATTGACGCGCCTATCGCAAGGGAGAGAGAGTCCATAATACTCCGCTGTGTCCGCGAGGACGGACAGCGAGCCGTTACCCATTATAAGCGGCTGAAAATGAATGAAAAGTATTCTCTTGCGGAGATAGATCTTGAAACAGGGCGCACTCACCAGATAAGGGTACATTTTGCTCATATCGGAGCTCCCCTTGCAGGCGACGATCTGTACGGCGGACTTCGTGATGATATATCAAGACAGGCTCTGCACTGCGGAAAGCTAAGCTTCTGCGATCCGCTTACAGGCGAGGCTGTGACAGTTTCCTCGGAGCTTCCCGAGGACATAAAAGCACTTTTTCACTAACTAAAAGGAGGAATATACATGGAAAAGATAGCAAGCTTTCAGGTAGACCACACAAAATTCAGCGTAGGAATGTACATATCAAGAATAGACGATGATATCGTTACATATGATGTCCGCATGGTCAAGCCAAACGGCGGAGTTTACCTCGAAACACCGTCGATGCACACTATCGAGCATCTTTTCGCCACATACGCAAGAAATTCTGAGTTTGGCAAGAACATCGTATACGTAGGACCTATGGGCTGCCGAACAGGCTTTTATCTGCTCACAAGAGGGCTTTCCCACCAAAATGCAATAAAGCTGGTTCGAGAGGCTTACACATTCATAAGGGACTATGAGGGCGAGATACCGGGCTGTACAGAGGTAGAGTGCGGAAACTACCGCGAGCATGATCTTGCATCTGCAAAGAATGACGTTGTGCCGCTTCTTGAAAAGCTTCAGGATTACACAGTAGAGATGCTTGATTATTCATGGCATTTTGATAAAAATTGAATGTAATTTTGTGCATAATAACAAAAAATCCCTCGGATACTTCTTTTCGGGGGATTTTTTTGTTGTATTATCGCATAAATTTGGTATAATAATATTTGTCGGACTTCAAATGGAAGTCTTATAAATAAGAAAGAAAGGAGATGCTGAAAGGAAATGGACGATAATAACGAGCTGTTCGGCGAAGAAAATACGGAACAGTTCAGCGATGAAGGCAGTGGTCTGTTCAACGAAGAAGTGACCGGGCAATTCGGTTACGAAGAAGCAGAGCCCTTCACCGAGGAGATATCCGCCGAAGAAAAAGCTGAAAAAGAGCGCAGATCAGCCATTCTTGCCGAAGCCTACAGGATAAATTCCCAGTACAGCAAAATGGACTTTTTCACAAGAGCAGGACATTTTACGGTAAAAGTCGGTGCGGCTGTTCTTATCGGCGTGATAGCAGGAATAAAATTCATAGCTTCCGAGCTTATCGACCTTGGCAAGGCAATACTGAAAGCACTCCTGTGGCTTTTAAGCGAGCTTATATCTCCGATGAAGAGCAGATTTGATCTGAACAAGAAGCTGCAAAAAAACGTCCGAAAAGCAAGAAAAGAGGACGAGACCGAGTACAAAAAGGCTCTTTTTAAATTCTGGGGCTCATATCTTTTTGGTGAGGACGGAGTTTTCTATACTGCCTTTAATTATATACTGCCCATACTTTCCATCGCGTTCCTTGTGGGAATAGTAAAATACGGCTCGGGACTTGAATACGGTCTCAGCGTTGAGTATAACGGCAGAGAGATAGGAATGATAACCGCAGAGGCGGATTTTGAAGAGGCTGAACGAGAGGTACAGCAGAGAATTGCCTACTCGGGAGCTGAGGAGAAGATCGACCTTTCGGCTAAGTATTCGTTAAGGATAATAAACGAGAATGATACCGTATATTCCGCAGCACAGCTCGCCAACGAGATGCTTACGGCTTCGGATCAGGCTTTGAAGGAAGCCTACGGCATATATATCGACGGAAAATTTATAGGAGCTGTTCAGAATAAGGACAAGGTGCAGGACGCTCTCAACGACAGGATACTTAATTTCCGCGTTGACGGTATAGTAAAGGATCTGGGATACAAAAACACTGTTGAGTATTCACACGGTATCTACCTTGCGAACAGCGTTATGACGGAAAAGGAAGCAATAGACCTGCTAACCTCTTCTAAGGACAAAAAAGCGGTATATATCGCACAGAGAGGAGATACGGCAGTATCTATCGCTCAGAAATACAACATGGAAACGGAAAAGCTTGAGGAGCTCAATCCTGGACTGTCAGGCAAGTGCCGCAAGGGAACTCTTGTAAACGTTATTGAAAAGGAAAGCTACCTGCCTATACAGTATGTCCGCGAGCTTGACCCTGTTACCTTCCTTGATTATGAATCCGTTGAGGTAGAAACAAGCTCCCTCAATGTGGGCGTAAGAGATGTTATAGTAAAGGGCAGACGAGGGGAAAAGGTCAGCCATGTTGAAGTAACATATGTAGACGGCAAGGAATATTCCCGAAAGACCATAAGCTCAAAGATAACCAAGGAGCCTGTGGTTGAAAAGATAGGAATAGGCGTATATGCTGCAAGACCGTCAAGTCCTGATACTATCCTCACGGGCTCGGGAGAATTCGGCTGGCCTGTTGACGGCGGATATATAAGCGACCATTTCGGCGGTGCAAGAAACCATAAGGGACTTGATATAGCGGCTGACGGCGGTACGGATATATATGCTGCTGCTGACGGCGAGGTAGTTTCCGCAGGCTGGAATACAGGCGGCTACGGATATTTCGTACAGCTTGGACATACGGACGAATATCAGACGGTATACGGTCATATGAGCATGGTGCTTGTAGACGAGGGACAGTATGTCTCACGCGGTCAGCTTATCGGCAAGGTAGGTACTACAGGCGATTCTACGGGAAACCACTGTCACTTTGAGGTGCGTCATCACGGAATATGTCTTAATCCTGAGCTGTTCCTGAATACTCTTAACAGTTTCAACGACGACAGGGACAAAAAGGATAAGGATAAAGAAAAGAAGAAAAACTGACAGAAAAAAGCCACAGCTTAAGCTGTGGCTTTTTTAGCCGTTAGTCGGATATGAAACAAAAACGAGACGATGAAAGCACCGTCTCGTTTTTCACACCTAAGGTGTATCTTTTTCAATAATCAATGGTTTCCCATTGAAAAAAGCCATTTTTTTGCCCCTTTATAGAAGGACTCGTGTATGATCGTCGGAACGCCGTCCGCCCCCAACTGTAGGGGACGGCGTCCTCGACGTCCCAAAAGTTTCGAAACACCTGCAAATCCCATAAATACTAACGGCTAAGGGCTAACGGCTAAAGGAACGCCTTACTTCTTATTCTTTCTGTAGATTATAGCAAGACCCTTGATGAGGAGGTTATTATCCAGGATTATCTTGCGCTTGCAAAGCGGTACAACGAGCTCGGAAAGACCGCCTGTAGCTACGGCTGTACACTTTTCGCCCAGTTCCTCCTCGATTCGGTCGATTATACCGTCGAGAGCGCTTGCATTTGAGTAAAGTATACCGCTTTTAAGGCAGTCGATAGTATTTGTACCTATAACGTGTGGCGGCACTTCAAAATTCACCTTAGGCAGCTGTGCAGTCCTTGCTGTAAGAGCGTCCGCAGCCACCTTCATGCCTGTGAGGATAAGTCCGCCGCGGTAATTCTTCTTGCTGTCAACAACTGAAAGAGTGGTAGCTGTACCCATATCAATTATGATAAGGGGAACAGGGTACTCATTTATAGCCGCAACAGCATCAACAGCCTGATCGCTGCCAAGCTGTGCAGGGTTGTCGATAAGGATATTAAGTCCTGTTTTCACTCCCGGACCTGCCAGCATCACATCAACGCCGAAAAGCTTGCGGATAGCCTCCTTTACGGTATTTGTGACCGAAGGAACGACTGACGACATAATAGCATCGTCAATATCCGAGACATTGAAGCTGTTCATTTCAAGGATAGTTCTGATAAGTACAGCGTATTCAGCGGCTGTAGCGTTATGGTTCGTGCTTATGCGCTCGAAAAGAACTACTTCGTCCTTTTCGTCAACACAGCCGAAAACAATATTTGTATTACCGATATCTACTGCTAAAAGCATAATGGTTCTCCTTTTTATATTTATTCCTGTTCTTCAAAGCGGTTAGTGCGGAATGGCGCGAGGGGGAGTCCGTTTACACCGAATAACGCAACATCTGCATAATTTGTCCACATAAAGCGGGCATTCTGCGGAGCGGGAACTTTATCGCTCCTCAGCTCTATATACGGGAGCTTTACCTTTGCCTCGGCAGGGTAATAAACTCCGTCAGCACCTGCGATCTCGAAGCCTCCGAGACAATTCTCGTTCTTTCCTCCCAGCCCCTTTTCGCAGTTCATAAGGTGTACGAGTATAGCATCGCCGATTATCTCGAAATTATCGTATAAAGGCGGCAGAGACATACTGTAGCCCATAAGCCCGTAGACCTCCGTCATAGCCTGCATATAAAGCCTGTGACCTACGGGAGCTTTATCCACAGGGTGGATATTGTTGAATTCTCCGCAGTCAAGACATACTGCAAGACCTGTATTCTTTACGGAAAGGTACACATTTTCCTGAGCCTCGCGTATATACGCCCAGCTCTTTGTATCGGGCACATCTTCATATCTGAACATAGGCAGCTGCACTATCATAAACGGGAGCTCCTTGTCCTTCCACGCATTGCGCCAGTTCTGTATGAGAGTTTTCAGCAGATACTCATAGGTATGCGGTCTGTGGTCATCGGACTCGCCCTGATACCAGAGTACGCCTGTGATAGTATATGGAGCTATCCTGCTTACCATAGTTTCGTAAAGTCCGCATGGGCGCATGGGATTTTTTATGCCCATAGGTCCGGGGTAGAGATTTTCGCCGCATTTTTCCACGACCTTATCCCATTTCATATCAGGGTCCTCGGCAAAGCAATCAGCCACTTTTTTATCCCATTCTGATTGTTTTATGAGGTATTCGTCATACTCGGCTATCATTTCCTCATCGGTCTTGCCGATGATGGCATTGTCGTAGTCGTCAAGATAAGGCTTGAAGCGGCTGTCATGTTCAAGGTATTCGCGCTGTATCCACGCAGAAGCGGATGTGCCGCCCCAGTTGCAGCCGATGATACCGACAGTAACTCCAAGACGGCTGCTGAGCTCTTTTGCGAAGTAATAGCCTACAGCCGACCACACAGAGGAATTTTCTGCGGAGGGCAGCTGCCAGCAGGACTCTTTTTCTGCCCGTTCAAGGTCATCGCCGACCATTGCGCATTTAGGCGTATAATAGTATCTCACGTTTTCGTTGCCGCACTGTGTAAGCTCCTTTATGCCGTTTTTATCGTTGTGGAGCTCATATTCCATATTTGACTGACCTCCTGCCAGCCAAACCTCGCCGATAGCTACGTTGCGGAATATCTTCTTTATAGCTCCGCAGCAAATTTCAAGAGTACAAGAGGTACATTCCTTGCGCGGCGGAAGAACAGCTTCCCACCTGCCGTTTTTAACGGTAGCCCTTGCATAGCATTCAAGCTCGGGGATAGATACTGTGATAACTTTTTCGTCAGTGTTGCAGGTGCCGAAAACGCGGATATTCCTGTTCCGCTGAAGCACCATGTTATCGCTGAAAACAGCGGCTGCTTTCATTAGTTTACTCCTGTTCGTTTTGTACTGCTCATAGAGACTATGGGCAGGCATATGGTTCATGTAGTAGATTTATGTCTCTATCGGGGTGAGATGTTATTATTTGAATACAAGTGCGCCTGAATTTTCGAGGGATTTAAGCAGAGTGAAGCGAGCCTCGTCACGACATTCGGGCTTTGCCATATAGTACATATAAGTTTCAAGCACATTTATAGGACTTGCAGTCCTTCCCTCAATTTTAAACTGCTCAAAGCCCATAGGCACGTATTTTTCCCAGATATCATCGGGAGAGATATGCGTACGCAGACCTCTTATCTCGAAAAGACCTCTCTGCGAGTAAGGGCAGTCACGGAAGTGATCGGGGTCATACTTTGAAGCGTCAAACGGTAAATTCGGGTACTTCTTTATATGCTCGTTGTAAGCTATCTGCTGAACGCCGATAGAGTGATAATGTGCTGAACGGCGCGGACAGTTCGGCTCACAGCAGGCATTTGAAAGGAACTCGATACGCGGTCTGTCCTCCATAGGTATCTGTTCGAGAAGCTCGAACCTGTTATTGAGGTCATAGTCCATAACGACTATGCTGTAATCCTTTTTCAGCTCGTCAAGAAGCCCTTCAATAGTGTTAAGGCGCTTGCAGGTAGAGCTTGTGAGCTTATAGTTCGGGAAGTTTCTGCGGATATAGTCCTCCAGTATAGGTGACATAACGATAGCTTCGTTGAGACCATTATTAGCCATATTCAGCACCATATTGCAGAACTGGTCGCTGAGATGCTTCTTTTCAAGAGCGGGATTTGTGAAGGTAAAGCGGAGAGGTATACCTCTGTCGTTGAAAGCCTTTATAACGGTCTTTACAAAGTTCTTGTCACAGACTCCGCCCTGAGTTCTGCCGCCGTTCCAAATTGAGGGCGGAAAAACGCCGTAGAATGAAGCTATTTCAACTCCCTCGCGGAAATATTCGGGATTGTGCTTCAGCATTTCCGCAAACATCAGGTTAAGCTTGAAATTGCCCGAAAAATCAGGCAGATGAAATCTTACTCGCATTATATTCTCCTTAAATCTTTATCAGTTGAGAGTTAGTATTATAGCCTTTAGCTCTTAGCCTTTAGCCTTTAGGGAAGCGGCGCTGCCGCTTTTTAGCGGGCGCACACTGTGCGCCCCTACATAGGGCTGATAGCTAACGGCTAACGGCTGAAATTAATGCAGTCTCCGCGCTCGGAAACAGTCTCATAGCCTGCGGAGCTTATACGTCTTTGCAGACAGCTCCTGCACTCTGCGGCTTCCTCGCCTGTGCATATCTTATTATCGTACAGGTCGTACTTCTTACGCACCTTTACAGGCGAAAGATTGGGCATTACTACGTTACAGCCCGTTTGCAGTCCCAGTTCTCTGCCGTTTGGAGCAATAGTTCCAAGTGCAGTAGTTGCAGGCAGGAGCACCTTCGGGAACATCAGTCTAAGTATGCCCAAAAGCCTCAGCGTCAGTTCAAGTGTGCCGCCTTTTTCTTCGGAAAACGGGGTATTATGATGAGGTATGAAAGGACCTATGCCTATCATCTGGGGCTGAAGCTCCTGTAAAAAGCGTAGGTCTGCTATTATATGCTCGGTAGTCTGGAATGGTGCGCCCACCATAAAGCCTGCGCCCACCTGATAGCCCAGCTCACGGAGCTCAAAGAGACATTCCTTGCGGTTCGCAAGGCTCATACCCTCGGGGTGGAGCTGCGAATACAGCTCCTCTGAGGCAGCCTCGTGGCGGAGCAGGTAGCGGTCTGCACCTGCCTCCTTCATGCGCTTGTAGCTCTCATAGGAGCGTTCTCCGAGAGAAAGAGTTACTGCGCAGTCGGGATATTTTGATTTTATTTCGGATATTACATCGCACATAAAGTCATCGGTAAATGTGCCGTCCTCGCCGCCCTGCATCACAAATGTGCGGAAGCCCAGTTCATAGCCGTTTTCGCAGCAGCTGAGTATATCCTCCCGTGAAAGGCGGTAGCGGTCCGCGTCCTTATTGCTGCGGCGGATACCGCAGTAAAGGCAGTCATTTCTGCAATAGCTGGACACCTCGATAAGTCCGCGTAGGAACACCTTTTTACCGTAGTGTTTCTGCCTTACTTCGTCAGCCCGCTGTTTGAGGAGCTTCGCAGCTTCCTCGTCATCTGTTTCGATAAGAGCTTTCAGCTCGCTGTCTGTAAGGTCGCCTGTGGTATAGAGTTTTTCAACAAGCTCTGTCATATCAGCCGCCCAGCCTTATCATTTCGTCTATACATTTTCTTGCCTTAGCGATAAGATCGTCGTCCATGAGTATCTCAAAAGCATCACCGTCACCGCCGCCGATACCGACAAGTGTATTATAAATATCGGGGAGAGTTGTGAGCTTCATGTTGTGACAGACAAGGTCACGGCTTACGGGATAGAATTTCTTGTCGGGGCAGTCATACTGCAAATGCTCCACGATAGAATTTTCCGTACCGATAATGAATTCCTTCTTGTCGGACTTCTTTGCAAAGTCCATGATACCTGTTGTAGAGCCTACATAATCGGCAAGCTCAACTACCTTAGGAGTACATTCGGGGTGTACGAGGAAAAGTGCGTCGGGGTGCTCTGCCTTTGCAGCGAGGACTTCCTTTGCAGTTATCCTTGCATGAGTCGGACAGCCGCCCTGAAGGAGCTTTATATCCTTTTCGGGGCACTGTTTCTTTATATAGTCTCCCAGATTGCAGTCGGGGATAAAGAGTATCTTATCTGTGTCAAGAGCCTTGACTATGCGGAGTGCGCTTGAAGATGTAACACATACGTCGCAGACTGTTTTCAGTGCGGCAGTAGTGTTGATATAGGCAACGACCATGCGGTCGGGCTCCTGTGCGCGTATCATGCTTATCATTTCAGCGTCCATCTGCTCAGCCATAGGGCAGCCTGCGTGCTTGTTTGAAAGGAATACTCGCTTCTGAGGAGAGAGCATTTTAGCGGTCTCAGCCATAAAGTGTACGCCGCAGAAAAGGATATTCTTGTTGCTTACACCCTTTGCGTCAACGCTGAGTTTGTAGCTGTCGCCGACGAAATCGGCTATTTCGCAGATCTCACGCGCCTGATAGCAGTGTGCGAGGATAGCGGTATCAGTCTCCTTTTTGAGTTTGAGTATTTTGTCCTGTAATTCACGAACATTCATAGTTTTACTTCCTTTCGTAAATCATAATTCAGTCTGCCGGATCATGATTTTAGCCGTTAGCTTTGCAGGGGCTGCCTTTGGCAGTCCGTCAATAAAAAATGTGATGAAAATATTTTGTTTGCGACAATGAACGCCGAGGCTCCTGCCTGAAGGCGTTCCCTGAATTCATCTTTCAACTTTATTTTATCAATTATACCACATATGATATAATATTTCAACCCTTGCAGTTATGGAGAATATCTATACAATTTCGGAGAATTGGCACAATGCAAAAAAATCCCTGCTCATAAGAGCAGGGAGAGAGATTATTCTTATTATAATTCGCTTTCTGCGATAACTTCAACTTCTACAAGAACTCCCTTTGGAAGAGTCTTTACAGCTACACAGCTTCTTGCAGGGAGAGATGTGAAGTATTTGCCATATATCTCGTTAAATGCGGCAAAATCGTTCATATCGGCAAGAAAGCAGGTAGTTTTTACAGCTCTTGCGAATGAAGAACCTGCTGTAGCGAGGACAGCTTCAAGATTTTTCATTACCTGTTCTGTCTGCTCCTCGATAGTTGTACCCTTAACGGTATTTGTAACAGGGTCGATAGCTATCTGACCGCTGGTATATACCATGCCGCTTGAAACTATTGCCTGTGAATACGGTCCTACTGCCGCAGGAGCCTTTTCTGTGTGTATCTTTATCATTGCTTATTCCTCCGTATCTTCGTCGCCGAATGTTATTTTGATATTGTCATCATCTTCATCGTCCCAGTCGAAGGACCAGTCGTCATCGTCATCGTCGCCCTTCAGGTCGAATGAGATGTATTCAGAGCACGTTTCATCTCCATTTGCTGTGAGATATATTTTGAAATCATTATAAGGAACGTCTTCATCATTGACAGTCATGTGCATTTCTTCATCAACGAAGTAAACAATGCCCTCATAGTCCTTATCTACGCATTTAGGTGTTGAAAATACGCCCTTTGCAGGCTTGCAGAAGCTCTTGAAGTCAAAGGTGCTGCCTTCAACGCTGTATATGTGTGAGCCTTCCTTTGTACCCTCGGGAATGAGCTTATAATCCTTGCCGCAGAAGTGTAGAATGCCGTCCTCGGAAATTGTCATGGGGTCATTTTTGAGAGTTTCCTCAAGCGCTTTCGGATCCAGCTCATCGGGATAATCTCCCCATAAGCCGTGACCGTTTTTCTTGTATTCGCCTGCGTATTCCTTGATATCAGGTGCGCTTGTATCTAATTTTATGTCATCATCTGACTTATCGGACTTTTTGCTGTCCTTCTTTTCGTCAGATGCTGTGGTCGTCTTTGCAGACTTGCTGTCCTTATCAGAGCCCTTGTCCTTGTCAGCTCCGCAGCCAACAAGTGTTAAAGCCATCATAAAAGCTGTAAATGTATATAATCCCTTTTTCATGTTTATCCTCCTTGAATTAAAAAGCTTTTGTTTGCTGTGGTATATGCATATGATAATATTTTTTTCGGGTTTTGTCAAGAGATAAAAGTTAAATCATTATCATAACCTATGCAATATATATGCTTTCACATATTCAGATATATTTACCTCTCAAATATCAGAGCTTTAACGCATAAACATGAGCTTTTAGCCTGATACAGGTGCCTTTTCAGTGCATCATACAGCTGTTTTCAGCTTCTGTCAGCCACAGTATATGTGCATTAAAAGGTACAGAGGAGGGGGGATAAAACATTAAAAACAGGAATGGAGCTATTCTGAAAAACTATGAATAAGTTCATATGAACTCATTTTATAATCATAGTGCTTCGAGTATTTTCTGTGTCATTTCCGAGCAGGTAAGAGGAGTGTCCGTACTGCTTCCGAGGATATCAGCTGTGCGGAAGCCGTCCTCAAGCACCTTATCCACAGCCGCTTCTATAGCAGCTGCTTCTTCTGTTAGACCTGCGGAATAGCGGAGCATCATAGCTCCCGAAAGAATAGCTGCGATAGGATTTGCCCTGTTCTGACCTGCGATATCAGGTGCAGAGCCGTGGATAGGCTCGTACATACCGCGCTTTGAAGCTCCCAGCGATGCCGAGGGCAGCATACCGATAGAGCCTGTTATCTGTGAGGACTCATCGGAAAGTATATCGCCGAACATATTCGATGTAACGATAACGTCGAATTGCTGGGGATTGCGTATAAGCTGCATTGCGGCATTATCCACGAACATATCCGAGTATTTGACATTGGGATATTTTGATGCAAGCTCATGCATGGTCTTGCGCCAAAGCCTTGATGATTCAAGGACATTTGCCTTGTCGATGCTGCAAAGGCGTTTTCTGCGCTTCATGGCAGCTTCAAAGGCGACTCTGCCTATACGCTCTATTTCGGGGACGCTGTATGCTTCGGTGTCATAGGCTTCTCTGCCGTATCTTCCTTCGCGGTAGCCTCTTTCGCCGAAGTATATACCGCCTGTGAGTTCACGGACTATCATTATATCAAAGCCGTTTCCGATTATCTCGTCCTTCAGCGGAGAAGCTGCGCGGAGAGCAGGATAGAGCTTTGCAGGGCGGAGATTGGTGAATAGCCCAAGCTCTTCGCGGATACCGAGGAGAGCTTTTTCGGGGCGGTTATCGCCCGGCTGGTCGTCCCATTTCGGACCGCCTACCGAGCCGAGAAGGACACTGTCTGACTCCAGACAGCCTTCAACGGTCTCCCGAGGGAGTGGTATTCCTGTTTCATCTATAGCACAGCCGCCCATGAGATACGGCGTGAAAACGAAATCATGTCCGAATTTGTCCGCGACTTTTTTCAGTACCGCAACAGCACTGTCAACTATTTCGGGACCTATACCGTCGCCCTTTAATAACGCGATCTTGAATTTCATAATACCACCCTTTCTGTTTAGCCGTTAGCCTTTAGCTTGTATAGGCGGAGATTATCCGCCCGTTATATATAAAATTGATTATATTTCATAGTCAGATGAAGTTCCCATTGCCTTGTAGCAGCGGTAAGCAGCATAGCCTATGACTGGTGTTATCAATAAGCTAAGCGCCATTGAGACCGGTCTTATCAGAGCTGCATTGGTGAAGTTGCCTAAAAAGTGCAGAAATATTGCCAAAGGAAGCATTATCCTTGATTTATCCATGCGTATGCCGTAGAATATCAGCACAGTCACGCCTATGCAGAATAGAGCACCTTCAACGAAGGAAAACACATTCACAGGAAAAATATCCGAAGCCGCTTTGTCAGTACCGATAAGGTTGATACAGGCAAATCCTGCACCTATATCCTCAAATGCGCAGTGTCCTATGCCGTAAGTAACAGCGTCTTTGCGGTCATCGTAGGAGGTGAGAAGATATCGCAGCACAAGGAATTTCGAGCATTCTTCAAATATACCGTAGAGCAGAGCCTGCTGTAAATAAAATGACATATAGTTACTGTGGTCAAAGCCTGAGCGTATAGCTCCTGCAACGATAAAAACAGGGAAGCATACCATAAGCGCAACAGGCGCAGGCAGTATCCTTGCTCCCGTTTTTTTGTGCCAGAATATGAGCAGAAGCAGCGGACCGAGAAGTCTTGTCAGTCCTGCAAGAAGGCAGTTTAAGTCTGTCATAATTATCTCCGTTTTATGTTGATTTAGCAGTATTGCGGACGACCAATGGCCGTCCCTAACGGCTAAAGGCTAAGGGCTAACGGCTCAAATGAGCGATAGCCTGCATCAAGCCGCCGCTTTCGATTATTTTCTGTACGAACTCGGGGAATGGAGCTGTTTTGTACTCCTTACCCGTAGTTAAATTGCGGATAATACCGTTGTCAAGGTCTGCCTCGACTTTATCGCCCTCGGAAATCTCCTCGGCTGCCGCAGGACATTCCACGATAGCCAGTCCGATATTTATAGCGTTTCGGTAGAAGATACGTGCAAAGCTCTTTGCGATAACAAGAGATACTCCGCTTGCCTTTATGGCTATAGGAGCGTGTTCACGGGAAGAGCCGCAGCCGAAATTCTGACCTGCAACTATCATATCGCCCTTCTGCACACGGCTTACGAATGTCTTGTCAAGGTCCTCCATGCAGTGACTTGCAAGCTCTGCGTGGTCGCTGGTATTGAGGTAACGTGCAGGGATAATAACGTCTGTGTCGACATTGTTGCCGTATTTTATAACGTTTCCTGTATATTTCATTTTCCAATTACCTCCCACGGACTTGTTATCCTGCCTGTCAGCGCACTTGCGGCGGCAGTTGCAGGGCTTGCAAGGTATACCTCTGAGTCTGGGTGTCCCATACGTCCTACGAAATTGCGGTTAGTTGTGGTCACAGCTCTTTCACCTGCGGCAAGTATGCCCATATATCCGCCTAAGCACGGTCCGCAGGTAGGAGTTGAAACAACTGCGCCACATTCGATGAAGGTGCGGAGGAGACCCATTTCCATTGCGTCAAGGTATATCTGCTGAGTTGCGGGGATAATGATAACGCGGACGTTCTTTGCGGCCTTATGTCCCTTCATTATCTCAGCAGCAGCAATGAGGTCCTCAAGTCTGCCGTTTGTGCATGAGCCGATAACTACCTGATCTATTTTTACTTCGCCTATGTTGTCGAAAGTCCTTGTGTTTTCGGGAAGATGTGGGAAAGCAACGGTAGGCTCTATCTGTGAGAGGTCTATGTTTATGACCTCATCGTATTCCGCATCGGGGTCAGCACTGTAAATAACAGGCTCTGCGCCGCCATGTTCACGGATATAATCGAGAGTAATATCGTCCACCTCGAAAATGCCGTTTTTTGCGCCTGCTTCAATAGCCATATTTGCTATGCACAGGCGGTCAGCCATTGAAAGTGAGGAAAGTCCCTCGCCTGTGAACTCCATAGAGCGGTAAAGTGCGCCATCAACGCCTATTTTGCCGATAATGTGGAGTATAACGTCCTTGCCCGAAACATATCTGCGGAGACTGCCTGTAAGTTTGAATTTTATAGCAGAGGGCACCTTGAACCATGCCTTGCCTGTTGCCATGCCGCAAGCCATATCCGTAGAGCCTACGCCTGTTGAAAATGCTCCGAGAGCGCCATAGGTACAGGTATGGGAGTCAGCGCCGATGACAACATTTCCTGCGGTGACGAGACCTTTTTCGGGGAGCAGGGCGTGTTCTATGCCCATTTCTCCCACGTCATAAAAATGGGTTATGTCCTTTTCCGCGCAGAAATCACGGCACATCTTGCACTGCTCCGCAGCCTTTATGTCCTTATTGGGTGCGAAGTGATCCATGACCATTGTGATCTTGTTTTTGTCAAACACGCTGTCCTTGCCGAGCTTTGCGAACTCCTTTATAGCTACGGGAGAGGTGATATCGTTGCCGAGAACGAGATCAAGGTCAGCGAGGATAAGCTCTCCTGTACTGACGGACTCCTTGCCCGAATGAGCCGCAAGTATCTTCTGCGTCATTGTCATTGCCATTTTTATCATTCCTTTGCAGGTAATTTTTATCAGATCATGTCTCTTCCACAGGAGTATAGAAAAACGGGTCGCCTGCTTTTTTCATCAGCAGTATGCCGAGTATGAGGAAGGGCAGTCCGTACAGTAAGCTTCGCTTTTCTTTTTCGCGGTTTACGACTACTACACCGAGTTCGGTCACATTTTCCGCAGGGATAACGCTTTCTTCATCGTAATAGTTGCCCATTTTTGAAATAAAGTCCATAAGCTCGTCGGTGTATTCATATGAGAAGTACCCTGTGACCTTTTCGCCTGCGAGAAGCTTTCGGTATTCCTTTGAATTCTTTTCCACCGCAATAAACTGGTTTCGTCTGTGTACAGAGCCGATGAATATAACCATATTTTTATTAATGCCCTTTTGTACCTCTGCGGCAACGATAGTATGTGCGTTTTCAGCACCTTTAAGCTTTCCTGTGTGGGGGATAGCCGAAAAGAGAACACCGCGGTTTTCGCGCACACCGTCATCTTCAAAAATGAAGCCTGCTTGATTGAGTCTTGCTGAGACTCTTCCCGACCTTACAAGTCCGCTGTGAAAAAGCAGGAGTGCTATGACAAGCAGCAAGGCTGCTATGATATGCATTTTATTTGGTCTGAGCTTTCTTTTGTACAGGTCAGCCATATTACTTTACAGTTTTGAGACAGTTCTCGCCGCGCTCGATAGCAACTATACCCGTGCGGCACATCTCCATGATGCCGAAGGGCTTGAGAAGCTCGATAAATGCGTCTATCTTCGAGGTCTCACCTGTGAGCTCGCAGGTAAGGGAGGTAGGGGAGTAGTCCACTATCTTTGAGCGGAATATCTCAACGGCAGTCATGATATCCTGTCGTATATCAGCCTTGTTTCTCACCTTTATGAGCAGGAGCTCGCGTATTACGGTATCGTTTTTGTCCATTACCTCTACTTCTCTTACGTCGTAGAGCTTCTGGAGCTGCTGGAGTATACGCTCCTTTATGTCCTCATCGCCGTGAAAGGCGATAGTTATACGGGAAAATCCGCTGGATTCGGTCTCGCCAACGGTAAGGCTGTCGATATTGAAGCCGCGGCGTGTGAACATTCCCGAAACTCTTGAAAGCACACCTGATACGTTGGCAACTATAACGCCGATTACATACTGATCCATAACTGTCACCTCACTTTATCCCTGTAATAATATCGTCTACCGAGCCGCTTGGAGGAAGCATCGGAAGTACGAATTCATCGCTGTCTACTGCACAGTCGATGACGAAAGGACCGCTGCACGAGAAGGCTTTTTCAGCCAGCTTTTTCAGCTGTTTATTGTCGGAAGCCCGTCCGCCCTCTGCGCCGAAGGCTTCCGCAAGCTTTACGAAATCAGTTCTGCGGTCGAGGGTAGTGTTGGAATAACGCTTATCGAGGAAAATGGTCTGCCACTGTCTTACCATGCCGAGAACGCCGTTATTCACGATAACTACGGTTATAGGCAGTTTCTGAGATACTGCGGTAGCAAGCTCATTCAGGTTCATACCGAAGCTGCCGTCGCCTGTAAAGAGTACGGCTCTTTTGCCCGTAGCCATTGCAGCTCCGATAGCAGCTCCGAGACCATAGCCCATAGTGCCCAGACCGCCGCTTGAAAGGAAGGTGCGGGGCTTTTTCAGGGGATATCTCTGAGCAGTCCACATCTGATGCTGACCTACGTCCGTTACAACTATAGCGTCATCGGGAGCATAGGAGCTTATGGTGTCGATAATATCGTAAGGAGCAAGCCTGCCCTTTATCTTCTTATGAGCAGCCTTTGTAAGGCGTTTTTCTTCTTCTCTCAGCTGAGCGATACGATCCGACCATTCAGGGTGCTTTTTCTCCTCTATCATGGCGGTAAGGCGCTCGGCAGCATCAAGGATATCGCCGCGTATGGAAAGGTCGGCAGGGATATTCTTGTTGAGCTCCGCGCCGTCTATGTCGATATGGATTATGCTGAATTTTCGTGAAGCCTTGCTGTTTTCCCAAGTGGAGCGGTCACTGAATCTTGCTCCGAGGGTTATGATAAGGTCAGCCTCGTCCTCGGCAACAGTTGAGGCATAGTGTCCGTGTCTGCCCTGCATACCGAGGAAACGTGGATAGTCCGAGGGGACTGCGGAAAGTCCCATAAGTGAGCAGCCCATAGGTGCGTCTATTTTTTCGGCAAGAGCCATTATCTGTGCGGAAGCCTTTCCGTTGATGATACCGCCGCCGAAGTAGATATACGGTCTTTCGGACTCGTTGATAAGCTGTGCAGCCTTTTGCAGCTTCTGCTCGGAGGAGAATATAAGTGGATAGGGGATAACAGGCTGAGCATTTGCCTCGAACTCATACTCTGCAAGCTGTATATCCTTTGGTATATCCACAAGTACAGGACCGGGTCTGCCTGATTTTGCTATTTTAAAGGCAGTGCGGAGAGTATCCGCAAGGTCCTTTATATCCTTGACTATGAAATTATGCTTGGTGATAGGCATGGTAATGCCTACTATATCCACTTCCTGAAAGCTGTCGCGTCCGATGAAGTCGCAGGAAACATTTCCTGTTATAGCTACCATAGGTACAGAGTCCAGATAAGCTGTAGCTATGCCCGTTACAAGGTTTGTAGCTCCCGGACCCGATGTAGCGATGACAACGCCCACCTTGCCCGTAGACCTTGCATAGCCGTCAGCGGCATGGGCTGCACCCTGCTCGTGAGCGGTAAGAATGTGTTTTATGCGTTCCTTTGCGGTGTAAAGCTGGTCAAAAAGATCTATTACCTGACCGCCGGGGTAGCCGAATATGGTATCGCAGCCCTGCTCGATCAGTACTTCAACAACTATTTTTGCACCTGAAATCTTCATATGATCCGATCCTTTTCTGTATTGTTGGCGATAAACTATGTAAACAAAAACCCTCCGACATTCTGTCGGAGGGTAAAACTGCTTTGCAAAACATCAGGCAAGAGCGATCTTCGGACAGAACGAAAAGAATTTACAGCCATATACGTTATTGACTGCGTCTGAAATAATGACATGACCTGTGACCTTGAAAACAGTTCTCATTATTCTCGCTCCTTACTGATTAATATATTTTTATTATAACACTTGGGGGCGATAAAATCAATGATCCGCAGTATATTTCTGAATTTTTTGACTGGCTGATACATTTTAGATACGTTGCTTTGTGCATTATGTCAGATTTTTTGTCAGCATATTATTTACCGCGCTGACAAGAGCCTTAACGGAAGATGTGATGATATCGTTATCTATGCCTGTTCCCCAGAAGCTCCTGCCGTTTCCTGCAACTATCTCGACGTAGGATACAGCCTTTGAAGCAGAACCGACCTCAAGAGCGTGTTCGGAGTAGGTGTTCAGGCTGTAGTCCATGCCTGTATACGAACGTATAGCGTTGCTGACAGCGTCAAGACGACCGTTACCTGTATTGGTAGCAGTGACCTTTCTGCCGTTGAATTTGAAGCTTACAGAAGCCTCGATGCCGTCACGCTGTTTGAAGTGAGTTTCTGTGATCTCGATAGGGGTGATGATATCCACGTAATTTTTCTTGAATATGCTGTATACCTCGTCGGGGAGGAGTTCCCTGTGGTCGCGGTCGGAAATGCCCTTGACCAGATAGCCCACATTTTCGCGCATCTTCTTTGGAAGGTCGTAGCCGAAGCGTGTTTCGAGGATATAACCGATACCGCCCTTGCCCGACTGGCTGTTGATGCGGATAACATCGGATTCGTACTCTCTGCCGATATCGGTAGGGTCGATAGGGAGATAGGGCACGTTCCAGACAGTTTCGCCTTTTTCCTCACGCCATTTCATGCCCTTTGCGATAGCGTCCTGATGAGAACCGCTGAAGGCTGCAAATACCAGCTTGCCCGAATAGGGCTGACGTTCGTTGATATTCATATTTGTGAGCTTTGAATAGGTCTCGGCTATTGACGGTATATCGCCAAGCTCCAGCTTCGGGTCTACGCCCTGAGAGTACATATTCATAGCGAGGGTTATTATATCAACGTTTCCTGTGCGCTCGCCGTTTCCGAAGAGAGTTCCCTCGACTCTGTCAGCACCTGCAAGGAGTCCCATTTCCGTATCAGCAACGGCACAGCCGCGGTCGTTGTGGGGGTGGAGGGACACTATGACATTCTCGCGGTATCTGAGGTTTTCGCACATATACTCTATCTGATTTGCATAGATATGGGGCATCGAGAGCTGTACCGTTACGGGGAGATTGATTATCACCTTGTCATCGGCAGTTGGCTGCCATACGTTCAGTACGGCGTTACAGACCTCCAGTGCGAATTCGGGCTCTGTGCCTGTGAAGCTTTCGGGGGAGTACTCGAACCTGAAATTGCCCTCGTATTTTTCGCGGTATTCCTTGCAGAGCTCAGCTCCCGAAACTGCGATATCTATTATTTCCTCCTTGCTCTTGCGGAAGACCTGTTCGCGCTGGGCGACAGATGTGGAGTTATAGAGGTGGACTATGGCATTCTTACAGCCTTTAAGAGCCTCGAAGGTCTTTTCGATTATGTGTTCACGGGACTGGGTAAGCACCTGTATCGCCACATCATCGGGTATCAAGTCCTGCTCGATGAGTGTGCGGCAGAAGTCGTATTCGGTATCAGAAGCGGCAGGAAAGCCTATCTCTATCTCCTTGAAGCCGATATCCACCAGCATCTGGAAGAATTCCAGCTTTTCGCCGAGGCTCATGGGTACGATAAGAGCCTGATTGCCGTCACGGAGATCAACGCTGCACCATACAGGAGCTTTGTCAACATAGGATCTCTGTGTCCATTTCATTTCGGTTTTGGGTGCTTCAAAGAATTGCCTTGTGTACTTGCTAACGTTATTCATATAAAAACCTCCATTCCGATCCGTTTTTGCCTTCCGCACCGAGGGTAATAAAAAAGTCTCCTCCATGCATCGGCATGGAAGAGACGAAGCTGCGATCATACTCCGTGGTACCACTCTTCTTGATGTAAGAATTACACCCACTCGTCTGCGTCGGATCAACGCATATCTCTGTAACGGGAGAGCCCGTCCGTGCCTACTTGAAGCGGTGCTTCTTTGGGGCGGCTGCTCGGGGAGGAGTTATGACTTGTATTTGTCTGCCGACTTTCACCTGCCGTCGGTTCTCTGTGAAAACTTACACAAGCTTTTATTCCCTTCATAGCATTTTTAGTATATTAACTGTATTATACAATGAAATACAACTTTTGTCAAGCCCTGCCTTTTTAGCCCTTAGCCTTTAGCCTGTAGGGGCGAACAGTGTTCGCCCGTCAGTCGCCACCCCGTAGGGGCGGATATTAAGCAGTGCCCCAGATCTTTGATTTGGCTGGCAATGCTATATGCAAAGCGGGTCGTCCCTACAATCTTAGTTCTTAGCTCTTAGTTCTTAGTTCTACTTACTACTCACTTGTAAGGGACTTGATGCAGGTATCAGCCTCTATAAGCTAACGGCTTTACTGCCGCAGTCTGGACAGAAATTGGTATCACATTCCCTGCCGCAGGAGCATTTCCACGGTTTTACAGGAGCTTTTGCACCGCAGTCGGGACAAAAGTTGGTATCGTTTTCCTTTCCGCATATGCAGAGCCATTTGTTACCGTTCCATTTGCCCGCAGTCTTTTGCTGTGCAGCCATACGGAAAAGCTCAGTGCCGTTGGTCATATACTGTAACCCCATAACGGGAATACCATAAATAAACATATAATTCACCTCATACTGAAAGAAAAAGTGATGTACAGGCGGAAAAACTGTCCTTATTGCTGTGACTTTATATAGTCAGCTATCCTGTACACTGCGTAAAATACCCATATTATCCATGATATCGCCCACAGACCTGTAAATACGCTGAAAAGCAGGTATACTGCTGCTACAGCTATTGCGATGAGCCAGTTTTTCATTATCTCTTCATGCCCATTGAAAGGATACGTCCTGCAAAGTCGTTGAAGTTCTGAGTCTGGAGGATTATCTTTCCGGGACCTGTAAGGCGTGTGAGGAAGAGTCCCTCGCCGCCGAGGAATATATTTCCGAGACCCTTTACAGTCTCGATTTCGTAATTTATCGTAGGTTCAAAGGCGACCACGTTACCTGTATCGACTTTAAGAGTTTCGCCGGGATTGAGGTAACGCTCGACCATATCGCCGTCTACTTCGAGGAATGCCATGCCCTGACCGAAAAGGTGCTGAAGGATAAAGCCTTCGCCGCCGAAAAGACCCGACATGAATTTCTTTGTGAATACAGCCTTCAGGTCTACGGTCTGCTCAGCGCAGAGGAACGCGCCCTTCTGGCAGATAAGTCCGCCCTGAGAAATATTAACAGGGACTACCGAGCCCGGAACTGTTGAGCCGAAAGCTACCTTAGCTCCCGAGACCTCTGCTGTGTAGTTTGCCATGAAAATAGACTCACCTGTGAAAATTCTGCCAAGACTTCTGCCGAGCCCCCCTCGTGCATTTGTTGACATCTTGATACCCTGAGTCTGCCATATCATGCCGCCTGACTGGGTAAACATTGATTCTCCCTGATTGAGTTCACATTCGACTGCCGGAACAGTCTGACCAATAATTGTATATCTCATGCCGATATACCTCCCTATATTATTGTTTTATATTTACGGCTAAATGCCGTAATAAACCTGATTATCAGCTATCCTGCAAAGGTTTGCTTCTCCCGAGTTAAGATGCTTTTCCTTGCCCGAGGGCAGTCTGACTATAAGATTTGCGTTTTCATCAACGCCGATAGCCTCGCCGATTATCTTTTCATTGCCTATATTTGCGGTAACTACGTGTCCTGTAAGGTATTCGCGCCGCCTGTATTCGTGAAGGAAGCTCCTGTCAACTATCTTTCCGAGATATACTTCGAGATTGTTGAGGACTTCTGCACAAAGCCTGTTCCTGTTGACGATAACGCCTGTTTCGTCCTGTATGGATGAGGCGGTCTTGTTAAGCTCCTCGCCGAAGAATTCCTTTGTACTTCTTACGTTTATGCCTATGCCGATAACGGCACAGTCAAGAGTACGCATTTCAAGTCCGAAAGATGCTTCCGTGAGGATACCGCATATTTTCTTGTCGTTCATATACAGGTCGTTTACCCATTTTATCTTTACGGGAGCACCGCACAGCTTTTCCACAGCTTCGGCAGCTGCACAGGCGGCTGCGGCAGTTATCATAGGTGCGTATTCGAGGCTGAATTCAGGTCTTACGAGGGTACTCATATAGAGCCCTGTGCCGGCAGGCGAAACAAATGACCTGCCTATTCTTCCTCTGCCTGCTGTCTGTTTGTCGGCAATGATAGTAGTACCGTTGGGAGCTGACTCTGAATCGAGTTCCTTTGTGGTATTATTTGTGGATTCAAGCTCGTCATATACAGTCATGTTCCGTCCCAGAAGCTTTGTATTGAGAAAAGGTGCAATGAGATCTACTGAAATACGGTTATTATCTTCGTTGAGTCTGTAGCCCTTGGAAGTCACCGAGCTGATGGAATAGCCCTCTCCCTCCAGAGATTTTACGGCTTTCCAAACAGCATTTCGGCTTACGCCGAGCTCGTCTGCAAGAGCGGCTCCTGATATGAATTCTCCGCCTGCTTTTGCGAGAGTTGCAAGCAATTCGGATTTGACGTTCATGATAATGTTCCTTTCAGAGATTGTTTGTATACTGTAAATTGAAAAAGGGGAAACTTTGTAATACAGCCATTAGCCATGAGCACTTAGCCTAAAGAGTTCGCTTACTCTCACATTATTTAAATTATTCGCCGAAGGCGGCATATTGGCTGATAGCAAAAGGCTGAGATAATACTTCTCTAATTCAATCGTTATTAATGATATCATTGTAGCATAAAAAAATGAACAATTCAAGACAAAAAGGTGTTGTAAGTGAAAAATTGCAATATATTGCCGATAAAAAGATTGATGAAAAACAAAAAGGGACGTTTTTCGCGTCCCTTTAGTGATAAAATCTTATGTATACGCCGGTCAGTCTTCGATTATGGGCGGAGCAGGAGCGTTTTCCCTTGCTTCCTTTTCAGCTCTGCGCTTGCGGCGGTACTGTATCATATCATATGAAAAAAGCTGTATAAGTGCCACAGCTATTGCCATAGCTGCGGGGATAATGCAGGGAAGTATCCTTGCCTTGTACATACTGCTTATAGGCTGTAGAGTGTATTTGTCCGTCCAGCCGCACCTGTCGGCGTGGGATACGAGCTTATACAGCATTACCATGCATAATATAAAGCCGCCTGCCGAAAATACGATAGACAGGATATCCGCGGCGTTTTTCCTGAAAATACACAGTATCGCACCTACTGTCATAAGAGCTGCCGAAAAAATAAGAAAAAAGCCTGTTACAGCCATTCCGCTGCCATAGCTTGCACGGTTATAAATAAGTCCTGCGCCCGATAATACGGTCATTGCACAGGAGAAATAAAGAGTTAGCAGCAGCATTATGACCTTTGCGGCTTTCATAAGTGCGGAACTCCTTGAAGGTGTTTTTTTCAAATTTTTTTTGCTCATATTGACTCCGTAAGCAGATTTCAACAGTGTGGAATTCTCATTAATAAAAAAGCTCTGCCGAAATATAATAAATATGTTCCCGAAGGAACATGAAAGGAAAAACAAATGTTATTTAAAAGAAAGATAATAAAAACAGCTGCGGCATTATTATCTGCGGCTTTTATCGGATTATTCGGAACGGCGGGATATTATTCCGCTCAGCTTCCCGATGTTATCACAGCTGATGCAGATTCAGAGATAAAAATAGCGGGATTTCCCGAACTGAGCTGCGTAAGCTGCACTGACGATGTTATCCCGGCAGCAGGAAGCTGCGCAGGTACAGAACAGGTAACTTTTTCGCTTTTCGGTGTTATTCCCGTTAAAAATGTTGAAGTTAACAAGGCAGAAGCCCCAGTTTTTGCCGCAGGAGGCAGACCCTTCGGCATAAAGCTCCTTATGGAGGGTGTTATGGTCACGGGGCTCGGCGATGTTGAAGATGAGAAAGGTACGCTTATATGTCCTGCCGGGGAAGCAGGTATCAGCAAGGGCGATATCATAAGGAGTGCGGACGGCAATGCGCTTACGTCCAACGATCAGCTTCAAGAGATCATAGCATCATCTGAGGGTAAAGATATCGAGCTCTCTGTAGATCGTGACGGAAGTATTTTTTCTGTATCCCTACAGCCTGTAAGGTCCCGCAGGAGCGGAACGTGGAAGGGCGGTATGTGGGTACGCGACAGCATTGCAGGTATCGGCACCATGACGTTCTTTGACAAGAATTCGGGCAGCTTTGTCGGACTTGGGCACCCCATATGCGATTCCGACACAGGCGGCATAGTTCCCGTTCACAGCGGCGAGGCAGTACCGGTGGATATTACCGAGGTACGCCGCGGCGCAAGAGGTATACCGGGGGAGCTGAGAGGGAAATTCCTTGCAGAGAGCAGTTTCGGCGTACTTGACCGCAATAGAACGAGCGGCATATACGGCAGATTATCCGAAAATGCTCTTGCCGAGTTTTCCGAGGGCTCGGAAGAATTCAAAATGGCATACCGACAGGAAGTGACCGTTGGACCTGCTGAAATATACACGACCATAGCAGGCGAGACTCCCGAAAAATATTCAGCTGAGATAGTCAGCGTAGACTATGGCAGCGTTGGAACATCTAAAAACATGGTGATACGCATAACCGATGAGAGGCTTATAAAAGCCGTGGGCGGCATAGTGCAGGGCATGAGCGGAAGCCCCATAATACAGAACGGTAAGCTTGTAGGAGCTCTTACTCATGTTTTTGTAGCCGACCCTGCTCAGGGCTATGGCATATTTGCCGAGACCATGGCACAGGACCTTGGATAAGGCAAAAAGATAACAAAAGTGGGCGTTACAACTGTAACGCCCTGAGTTTTGGCTTGATTATCTGTTTTCTTCGCTGAAACCACTGTCAACGAGCTCGATGAGAGCATCAACAGCAGCTTTTTCGTCTGCACCGTCTGCGATAACCTTTACGTTTGTACCGCCTACGATACCGAGTGAAAGAATACCGAGTAAGCTCTTAGCATTTACTCTGCGCTCTTCTTTCTCGATCCAGATTGATGACTTGAACTCATTAGCCTTCTGAATAAAGAAGGTTGCAGGTCTTGCGTGAAGTCCAACCTGATTCTTTACCATTACTTCTCTGACAAACATATACAACTCTCCTATTCTCTGTAGTTACAGCCCCTCTCATTAACAGGACTGTGTTGCTGTTTGCAAATATGTTTCACTTGCTGATATCATTATACAATCATTTTTTTTTAGTGTCAACGGATTTTTCAGTTAAAAAAACAAGATTTCATTAAATTCTACATTTAGATTAAATGTGAATAAAAAATTATCAACCTGCTTGTTGATTATCACTACAAAAAAATGTTGACATTAATTGTTGAAGTTGCATATGATTTGGCACCAGAATATGGTTATTTCTTCTAAACGGAAAAAGCATTTTTGTCTATACAGCCAGTTGATGTGTGGAACAACAGCTTTTTCATAACTTAAAAGCTGACAGCAAAAACCGGTCAGTCATTTTGAGCGTTGTATTTAGCTAAAAGATCGGGTCTGCGTTCAGCTGTGATCCTCAGGCTCTGTTCATGTCTCCATGTCTCGATATTCTTGTGATGACCTGTGAGAAGCACAGGTGGCACAGACTCGCCTTCCCAGACTTCTGGGCGGGTATACTGGGGATATTCCAGCAATCCGCTGTATATGCTCTCGTCGGTGAAGCAGACCTCATCGGAGAGAACTCCCTCGCACATACGCGCAACAGCGTCTGCAACCACCATTGCAGGTATCTCGCCGCCTGTGAGTACATAATCGCCAATGGATATCTCCTCGTCCACTATTTTGTCCAGTACACGCTGATCTACGCCCTCATAGTGACCGCAGAGGATAAGGATATTGTCCATTTTGGAGAGTTCTATGGCTTTTTTCTGGTCAAAAACAGTGCCCTTGGGGGACATATATATAGTATGGGGCTTTTCGCCGAGATCCTCGCAGATCGCCTTGTAGCAGTTGTATATGGGCTCGCACTGCATTACCATTCCCATGCCGCCGCCGTAGGGAGTATCATCGACTCTGCGGTGCTTATCCTGAGTATATTCACGTATCTGGCGGCAGTGTAGACTGAGCTTGCCTGCTTTTCTGGCCCTGCCTACGATGCTCTCACCCAGAACGGCTTCACACATTTCGGGGAATAATGTAGCTATTTCGATATGCATTGTTTTTCTCCTTTTATGATTTGAGACCGCAGAAAACAGCGGTCTCGGGATAATTATGTAAGCTTTATGCTATTGGCTATTGCCAGTACCTCATTCCAGTCGGTGACTGATATGTCTATGATATAGCGTGTTTTCTTATCCTTTTCGGGATAAATATTGATGACCGCAAATTTTGCATAACCGTGATCGCCGTCAGGCTCAACACTTGACAGGAGATATCCGCGGTAGCCAACTCCGTCAACAGGATAGAATTTTACGGGAAATTCCTTGCCGAAGTAGAAATCATCGCTTTTTAACTTCATTATTCTGTAAAAGGTCTTGGAATTCTTGTAGTTATGTATGTCAAAATCGTCCATTGTCAGCGATGCCATGAGCTTTACGAACTCGTATTTGCTTTCTGGAGTGGTTTTCTCTGCGTCCTTGCAGTAAGCATCGAGGTCATCATGGGTTATTCCCGTCATATCGAGAAAATCAGAGCTTTCGTTTATGCGCTCCTGAGAAATGTTTATCATGTGAGATTTGTCTTCATTTGCCCATGTTACGGCATTATCATCGGCGGCACGCTGTGCCTCCATATCGTTCCATGCGGTTATGCGGACTCCCATAGTGGAGAAATCAGCATAGCCCTCGGAAAGCTTGGGCAGGTCTTTTGGAAGCTCCTCCCATATGCTGTCCCTTATTTCCAATTCGTGAGTACACTTGTAGTAATAGGGGATTCCCGGGAAGAAGTACGCGCAGACGCCTGCTGCGACAATGATGAGCAGAAATAGTATGCCTAAGATCTTTTTCATAAAAAGTGCCTCCTTTTGGCGTTTTTACGCCGTTTTTTTCTTTTGTTCCTTTTTTTATCTCTTTTTTATGTTTTTTCAAGCTCTTTACAGTGCATAAGGTGTATACCTATATGTCCGATGCCGAGTATTATTGCCGCCGCAATAAGAAAGACATTGCAGGCGTATACTCCCATTATAAATACTGCAAATACGGGCAGGAAAGCTCCTGCCAGCGGAAATCCGCAGTAATCCGAGTACATATCCGCAAGAGTGCGGCTGCTTCGGAAATATCCCAGCCAGTA
This sequence comes from Ruminococcus flavefaciens, assembly GCF_900143025.1. Lineage (GTDB taxonomy): Bacteria > Bacillota > Clostridia > Oscillospirales > Ruminococcaceae > Ruminococcus > Ruminococcus flavefaciens_I. The sequence goes on from NZ_FRCT01000001.1 coordinate 328,973, forward strand.
GAGCTCATACATTATCATAAGTATGAGCGCGGTAATAATGAAGCCAAGTCTCGGTGAAAGACTGAATTTATCGAGTCTGCGGTCTGTGAGCACCAATGCGGAGACCAGTCCTTCTCCTGCTCGTTCAAGTGCAAGGAGAGTTTTGTTTTCATGCTTTGCGGACTCCTCATAGCCTTCGGGCTGTTTTTTGCTCCATATTATATTGGGAATGAACAGCATCAGCAGAAAAACTATCCCAACTACAGATACTCCCCATTTCGGGAGCTGTTTGTAGCTTTGGAGTATGCTTTTGCTGCTTGTAAGTGACCATGCCGCAATGGCAGCAAGGACTGCCGCAAGAGCCGTGAGAGCAGCGATATTGCTCTTTTTCATTTCAGTCGAAAAGACCGTCCAGCGGGCGGATAGTCATAACTCCGCCGTCTACATCTGTAGACACGATAACATCGGCAATTGCAGGCACAAGGTACTCTCTGTCTTCGCCCTTGATGACGTAGACATCGTTTGCACCTGTCTGCATAACGTCGATTATCTTGCCGTATACTGTGTCGCTGTCAGCATCGCGGACTTCAAGTCCGATAAGGTCCTGTATGAAGTAGGTGTCATCGTCAAGCTCCAAGTCGTCGCGGTGCATATAAAGCACCTTGTTGCGGAGCTTTTCCGCAGCCTCGGGAGTGTCTATGCCCTCTATCTTAGCGATAACTGTATTCTTGAACACGCGGGAGCGTTCTATTGTCACTTCCTCGTGGTTCTTTCCTATGAAAAGCCTGTCGAACTCCGCAAGGAGCTCGGGACTGTCGGTATATGGCATTATCTTCACTTCACCGCGTATGCCGTGGGTGGTGACTATCTTGCCTGCTTCGAGATATTCCTTTTTCATATTTTATCCTTTATTATTCAAGCTCTATTGAGCTTATTATCTGCTTTGCTATCGTTTCGTCGGGACATTTCATCATTATTGAGTATTTGTTGACTTCATCGCCGACAGGGAAAAAAGTAAATGTCCACATATTTCCTGTATAGCCATACGCAAAAAACTGACCGACATATCCTGTGTAGCTGTCGTTTTTGATTTTCCACATTTTTTCTTCCTGATAAGCGGCTTCCTTTGATTCTGCAAGCTCTGCAAACACTTTTCTGTCTTTGCTGCGAAGCTTTAAACAATCTTTGGCTGTAAAGCTGTCCCTGATATACCAGAGAATATTATCTGAAAGATCATATGGATTGGTTTTTATTCCAAGAGTGTTGAAAAAGTGCTTGTAATCGTCTTCTGTATAATTATAGCTTGTCCACGGGTCATACCCAAGCTCGCTGTCGTAAGATGCATAATAATCTTCGTAGTTTAAGGCTTCAAGAAACAGAGATGCGTTCAGCGATGAAGAGGCTATTCCGTTTCCGCTTTCTTTTAGTTCCCAGTCACCAGGTGCTTTCAGCTTTACGCCTTTTATTGTATATTCCTTAAAATCAGCTCCTGCTGATACAGCTTCAAATACAGGGACTTTCTCGTCTATATGTTTGTATTTGTGCTTTACCTTTATATATGTGGGAAGTCCCGGGAAGAATATGAATATGACCAGTGCCGAGATGAGCAGGAAGCCGAGAACAGCTCCGCCGATAGTAAGTGCTTTTTTCATTTTATTATTTACCTGTTTGATGTTTCATTGTAGGGGCGCAAAGTGTGCGCCCGTGCATTATGAATAATCAAACGTGAATATTGTAGGGGCGATGCCTACATCGCCCCGTAAATCATCGGGGAATATATTGGGCTGATGTAGGCATCAGCCTCTACAAAAGAATTGAGCTTCGCTTAGTTTTTCATTTCAAAGCTTTCGCCGAGAATGTCCTTGTTTGCTTCGAGTATAGGCTTTATGCACTCTGCAAGGAACTCATCAACCTGCTGAGAGCTTCTGCCTGTGTAGTTCTCAGGCTTGAGAACAGCGTCAAGTTCCTCCTTTGTTACCATGAACATCGGGTCAGCTTCGATAAGCTCGCAGAGATTGTTGTCCAGACCGCGAACCTTAACGTTTGCGCCTGCTTCCATAGAGTAATCCATGATACGGTCGTGGAGCTCCTGACGGTTTCCGCCCTTCTTGACAGCATCCATCATGATGTTCTCGCTTGCCATGAACGGGAGCTCAGCCATAACGCGGCGGCGTATCATTTCGGGATATACAACGATACCGTTTGTAACGTTCATCATTATATTGAGGATAGCGTCAACGCCGAGGAATGCCTCTGCTACGCTGATACGCTTGTTTGCTGAGTCGTCGAGAGTTCTCTCGAACCACTGTGTGCCTGCTGTGAATGCAGGGTTGAGGCTGTCTATCATTACGTAACGGGCAAGGGAGGTTATTCTCTCACAGCGCATAGGATTACGCTTGTAAGCCATTGCAGAAGAGCCTATCTGCTTCTTCTCTCTTGGCTCCTCCATTTCCTTGAAGGACTGGAGTATACGCATATCGTTTGAGAACTTGCTTGCGGACTGAGCAATATCGCTGAGGAGCTCAAGTACCTTAGAGTCTACCTTACGTGAGTAGGTCTGACCTGATACGGGAACTACTGCATCGAAGCCCATTTCCTCAGCTATCATCTGCTCCAGCTTCTTTATCTTGTCGGTATCGCCCTCGAAAAGCTCCATGAATGAAGCCTGTGTACCTGTTGTGCCCTTAGAGCCGAGAAGCTTTAATGTGGACATACGGTATTCAAGGTCGTTGAAGTCCATGAGGAGCTCATTGAGCCAGAGTGTAGCTCTCTTGCCCACAGTTGTGAGCTGAGCAGGCTGAAGATGTGTATAAGCGAGGCAGGGGAGGTTTTTGTACTCGTCTGCGAACTTCGCAAGGTTGTTCATAACGTTTATGAGCTTTCTGCGGACTATTTTAAGAGCGTCGCGCATGATGATAACATCGGTATTATCGCCTACATAGCATGATGTAGCGCCGAGGTGAATGATGCCTGCGGCATCGGGACAAGCCTGTCCGTATGTGAAAACGTGAGCCATAACATCGTGGCGTGTTATCTTTTCGCGCTCTGCTGCCATTTCATAGTCAACATCGTTGATATGCTCTTCAAGCTGCTTTACCTGTGCCTCTGTAACAGGGAGACCAAGCTTCATTTCGGCTCTTGCGAGAGCTACCCAGAGCTTTCTCCATGTAGTGAATTTCTTATCTGCCGAGAAAATATACTGCATTTCCTCACTTGCATAACGTGTACAGAATGGGCTTTCATAGCTGTTGATATTACCGCTCATTTATAATGTTCTCCTTTTAATTCAATTAGCGTACTGCGACAGTACATCAAATTAATTATAGCATCATACTGCTGTTATGTCAATAAAAAAGGCGGCTCAAAGCCGCCTTAGTTTTGCAGAAAAAACCTTGCATTTTCTGTGAAAATTTGACATGATATGTCATATTTCGTCCATAGTTCCGCTGCTGTCCGACAAGCCGCAAGGACTTTCAGGGAGAGATATATCCGACATTTCATCTGCTGCTGATCTTTTTAAGCTGTCTATCTTCTGCTGGTATGGATCCTTTATATCTCTCTGATGCCTGTCCATTTCCTGATCGAAGAAACGCTCGTTGAAGTGCGGAAAGCCGTCGCAGGCTTCAAGCTTATGGTAGGTCATATTTATTTTCAGGTTTATGAAGGCTGCTGTGCCCACTATTATAAATAGTACAAGGTGGAACCAGAAGCACTTTGTCAGCACCTTGAAATCGTGGAAAAGCTTGTTTTCATATGGACTTATTACCCACAGGAGAAGCTGATTTGCCGTAAGTATGGCTATTACCAGTATCGCCATTATATCTCTGTATCTGTAGCACGCCTGCCATGCGCAGTATCCGACAATAGGCACGATAAAGACCGCATCTACAGAGGCAGCTGTGACGTTGGTTATAAATCCCATGAATATAGCCACAGGAAGGTATACTATCAGAGGTGCAAAGTAGAATATGACCAGAAGCGAACGTATTTTGTTCACGCGGTTGAGAAGAGTAAGATTATGGGCGAATTCACGCGTTTTCTGACTGCGGTTGAGCGCAAATTCAGATGTTGAGGTCATTGTATCATCTCCTGTTGCTGCTATGATATTATTCTTTCGTTTGTGTGGACTATAACGGTATTTTCGATAAGCTTAAAGCCTTCAACGGCTGCTGCTTCCATTACGCCGTCGGAAAGCTTTTCGTTGATATCATGGGGAGGGGTAGTCCTCTCGCGTATCTTTCGTTCTTTTTTGGATATCATAGTCCACATGATGATGTTTATTATCACAAATACCGCAGCAGATGCTGCGATAACAAGTATCTCGCCTGTTGTCATAGAGTCTGCTCCTTTTTCAAAGCTCGGCGCGGAAGAGAGCGACGGTTATGTTATCGCTTTCCGCTCTGTTTTTCACGGTCTCGATAAGCTGGCGCATCTTCGACTGCATATTCTTCTTTGTGGAAGTATTCTTCGCGGAAAGCTCATCGAATATCTCCTTTTCCGTAAGCACATGGCGGAAACCGTCGGAGCATACCATATATGTTACGTCGTTTTCGAGATTTCCAAGTCTTATTTCGGGAGCTACCTCGCCTGTAACGCCTATGCACTGCACAAGGGCGTTTCTTCGCGGGTCTGAAAGAGCCTCCTCGGGAGTCATTTTTCCCATTTTCACGGCGCGGTTCACGTAGGTATGGTCGTCGGTTATCTGGCTGAGTTTATCCGATATCTTGTATATTCTGCTGTCGCCCACATGGAAGGTCATATATTCCGAGTTTACGGCTATTATGCCTGTTGCGGTAGTACCGAGCTGCAAATTGTTGTGTGAGCCGTAATGTACCAGCATAGCGTTAAGTCGGCGGAGTCTGCTTATTACGTTATGTGCGGCTGTCTGCCAGTCCCAGTCGGGAAGCTCAAACGGAAATTCGGTATCGAACCATTCCGCAAAGCTTCTTACAACCTCTGCGCTTGCAAGCTCGCCCCGTGAGAGACCGCCCATGCCGTCGCATACCATTACAAGTGCAGCCATACCTGTACTTGTTTTTGCTGTTTTGACGCATACGCTGTCCTGATTTATTTTTTTTGTGATGCCGATATCGGTATCACAGGCTGCGATATATTTCATAATTCCCCCTTACGGCGGACATTACCCGTCTATAAAATCGAATTCTTCGTTGGAAAGCTTAAGAACATCACCGTTTTTTATTTTTATTTCCGTATCGGCAGGTACGGGAGTACCGTTGATGTATGTTCTGTTTGTTGAATTGTTATCCTCTACGTAGCATGAACCGTTTCGAGTATATATAGTTGCGTGGAGGCGGCTTATAGTCCTGTTTTCCGTGATGCAGAAGTCAACTCTGTCGCGCTCCTTGCCTATCCTGAAAACAGGCTTGTCGATCTTCATTGTAACGCCTGTAGCGCGTCTTGTCAGCTGTGGATAATTCTTCGGGGCGGGCTTGATATGCTCTGATTTTACGAGCTCGGGAAGTCCGCTGCGTTTATTGCTTTCAAGCGAAGGTATTATCTTGGGCTCGGGAATTTCGGGAGCGGCAGTGTGCTTGAACTCCTGAGAGCCTTTGTTTATATCATTGATTATGGTCTGTGCCATATTTACCCGTGTTGCAGGTTCAGGGATATGAGCAGAAGGTCTGCTGAACTGAGTGTGCGCAGGCTCGGGAGTACGTGAAGCAGGTCTGCTGAACTGTGTATGCTCAGGCTTTGAAGGCTGAGCGGCAAAGAGCTCCGGCACTTCTCTGCGGATATACTCCTTTGCTTCTGATATAGTGAAGCCGCTTTCACGGCAGACGAAGTTCATAAAGCCGTCAACTGCCAGATAATCGCTCTGAGACTTGTACTTTGCATAGGTGGATATCTTGCGCAGGCAGTTTACGATGCCGTCGTTGCAGCTCTCATTGTACCACAGAGGCAGATAAAAGAGCCATATATCGAAGTTGTCAGTATCAATGGTGATAAAATCGGGGGCGAGGACTATATTTGTCATGTTGAAGCCGCAGGTCTCTGCGACTTTGATAATGTCGAGAAGGTTCTTGACTATAAGGAAATACTCCTGCTTGTCGATGCCGCTTCTTATTTTATTGATAAGCGGGATACCCTTGGCACCAGTGAATTCAAGTCTGTCTGCGCCATCTGAAAACGGAACGAGCCAGCCTTTTATGCGGTTGTCGATGAAGTATCTGTACTCGGGTTCATTGAGCATTTCGTTTCCTGTAAATCTGCATTTTATACATACTTCGCCGTTTATTTCAGTAAATTTGAGCTTTGCCACATTACCGCTCCTTCCGTTGGATTTTTCTGCTTCTTATTATACAATATTATGCTCTTAAAGTCAATATGATTAGCCCTTAGCCTTTAGCCCTTAGCCGTTAGGAAGCGGTTATGCTCGAATGACCAGCTGTAGGGGACGCCTCCCTCGGCGTCCCGTGGGGCACGAAGAAATTTGTCTCAGTATCGCACCATACAGGCTAATGGCTAAGAGCTAAGGGCTCGTTTAGTCAATAGCTCCGAAATTATACAGTTTTAATTGTGCATATTCTTGAAATGGAAAGTTTTTCAGGCAATACACTTGACTTTTTGATAAAAATATAGTACAATAATTGTAATTGTCAATGAGACAGGAAATAAAAGTCCGATGCCGTTTCTGTGGGCACGCAGAACGACGTGAAAGGGCTTATTTTTAGGAGGCATGACTGTGAAAAAGACAGGCAAATCAACTTTCTTCATTGTCGTTGCTTTTATCGCTTTGTTTGCTGTTACGTCGGTATTTGGTATAGACAAATTATTCGGCGATAACAGAACGACCTACATCAAGGGCGTTGACGATATCCGTCTTGGTATTGATATCAAGGGCGGTGTTGACGTTACCTTCGGTCCGGCAGACGATTATGACGCTGACAAGAGCCAGCTCGCTGCTGCCAACTCGGTCATCAATACCAGACTTGCTTCACTCGGTATCACCGATAATGAAGTTTACAGCGATGAAAAAAGCGACAGAATCATCGTACGTTTCCCATGGAAGGTCGGCGAAACAAACTTCGACCCTGAATCAGCCGTTAAGGAGCTCGGTGAAATGGCTGAGCTTACTTTCCGTAAGGGTACAGACACTACCAAAGACGAGGACGGTAACGAGGTCCCGTCAGGTGAGATCGTTCTCAATGGTGACGATATCGCTTCTGCAAAGGGCGTATACGACAGCCAGGACGGCGGAAAAACCGCTGAGTGGATGGTAAGCCTTAAGCTTAAAGAATCAGGCGAGAAAAAATTTGAAGACGCTACAAGAGAGCTTGCAGGTTCTTCCACACCGATCTCTATCTGGATGGATAATACACTTATTTCAGCTCCTACTGTAAACAGTGTTATTACAGGCGGCAGTGCGGTCATCACAGGTAATTTCGATGATGAATCAGCATCAAAACTTGCAAACCAGATAAACTCAGGTGCTCTTCCTTTCAAAATGGAGACAAAGAGCTTCAGAACTATCTCTCCTACAATGGGTGAGGGTTCACTTGGTGCTATCCTGCTTGCAGCTCTTATCGCATTCATCGGAATTGCTGTATACATGATATTCCTTTACAGACTTCCGGGCTTTGTAGCTGTTATCGCTCTCTGCGGACAGGTTGCAGGTTCTATCGCAGCTATCACAGGCTGGTTCGGTTTCTCGAGCGGCTCTACACTTACTATCCCTGGTATCGCAGGTATCATACTTGCAGTAGGTATGGGTGTTGACGCTAATATTATCACAGGCGAGCGTATCAAGGAAGAGCTCAGAACAGGAAAATCTCTCGATGCTGCTATAAAGATAGCTTACAAGAGAGCATTCTCCGCTATCCTCGACGGTAACATCACAAACGTTATCATCGCAGTTATCCTTATGGGAGCTTTCGGCGTTCCTGACAGTTTCTTCTCGAATATCCTCAACAAGACTATATTCTTCGCATTCGGAGCTACTGCTGAGGGTGTTGTTTACTCATTCGGATTTACACTTCTTGCAGGTGTTATCTGCAACTTTATTTTCGGTGTATTCGCATCAAGACTCATGGTAACTTCACTCTCCAAGTTCAAGTGCTTCAGAAACAGAAAGCTTTACGGAGGTGACGAGAAATGAGCAAGAAAAATACTCAGCAGGAGACCGTAACCACACCTTCAAAGGTATATAATTTCTGTTCCAAGAAAAAGCTTATCCTCGGCGTTGTTGTCGCAGTTCTCGTTGTATTCATCGCAGGTGCGATAATCAGAGGAATACATCTTGCTATCGAATTCAAGGGCGGTACTCTTATCACCTACACATATCAGGGTGATATCAATACCAACGATGTAGGAAGTACCGTAAAGGATATCGTTGGTTCATCAGTTAATGTAAGAACAGGTGAGAATCTTGACTCGGGCGGAAAGCAGCTCACTATCTCATTTACTTCCGATCAGGGTCTTACTGCTGACAGACAGACTGAATTGACAAATGCTCTTAAAGAAAAATTTGCTGTTAATTCTCTTGAGATATACGATTCAAACGACGTAAGCCCTTCATCGGGACGTGAGTTCCTGCTCAAGTGCTTCATAGCTGTGCTTTTTGCAGCTTTCATCGTTATCATCTATATCGCTATCCGTTTCAAGAATATCGGCGGCTGGTCAGCAGGTGTGTGCTCAATATTTGCTCTCTGCCTCGATGTTCTCGTAGCTTTCACAACTACTATAGTATGCGGCTTCAGCGTCGACTCAAACATCGTTGCCGTTATACTCACTATCCTCGGATATTCGATAAACAACACTATCGTTATCTACGACAGAATAAGAGAAAACCGTCATCTTATGCCTAAGGCTTCTCTTAACGAGCTTATCAATGTAAGCTGCACACAGTCGCTTACACGTTCTATCAGAACATCTGTTACAACTATCGGTACTATGGCAATAATCACTATAGTAGTTCTTGTAACAGGCTATGATTCGCTCCTCAGCTTCTCTGTTCCGCTTATGATGGGTCTTATCTCAGGTACATTCTCATCACTCTTTGTTGCTCCTGTAACATGGTCATGGTGGAAGAGTAAGCAGGATAAGAAAGCTAAAAGCAGCAAGTAATTGAATTTTAAGGACCGTCCTTCGGGGCGGTCTTTTTGTTTAAGTTGAGAGTTAGGTATTTTTAGCTGTTTCGTGGCTTGCGGGATGCCGAGGACGGCGTCCCCTACATAATATAGGTAGATATCGGCAAAGCTGACAGAGGGACGCAGTTCCCGTTAGGAGGCGTTTCATATATAATCCCCTTCTATAAAGGGGCAGAAAAATTGGGTTATTCAATGGAAAAACATTGATTATTGAAAAAATAATTTTTGAGTTCTATGTTTTGCATAAAAAATCAAGTGGCGTTTTGTGTATATTGCGGGAGAGGCTTGTGGGACGTCGAGGATGCCGTCCCCTACAAATGTCATTTATACTTGCAATGTTCTCGGTGGGCTGTCGAGGACTCCCAACAAGAGCCGCGACCCTCTGTCCTTCGGACATCTCCCTGTACTACAGGGAGTCACCGTCCCCTACAATATAGGGCGCGTTTCATATGAAAAAAAGCACTCCCGAGGGAGTGCTTTTTTATTCTTTCTGAGCAGCGTAAAGCTGTTATTTAAAGTGCTTCTGAGATATTTTCAGACGGTTCATAGCGCGGTTGAGAGCTGCCTGAGTCTCGTAATATTCCTTTATGCTCTGCTTCTGTCTGAGGAGCTCCTCAGCACGTTCCTTTGCTTCCTGAGCACGTTTGATGTCAATTTCCTCGGGGAGCTCACAGGTGTCAGCGAGAATTATTGAAGAATCAGGCATTACCTGTATAAATCCCTCTGATATGGCAGCGTATTTCCATTCGCCGTTGATCAGATATTTCAGCTCTCCTGTGGGGAGACAGGTTACAAGGGGCTCATGTCCTGCCATGATACCGAGAAGTCCGTCTATAGCAGTTATAACCAGATGCTCTACCTCTCCGCTGAAGAAGACCCTGTCAGTAGCTATTATTTCAAGGTGAAAGGTTTTAGCCATATAAAGCCGCCTCCTTTATTCCTCGTCCATCTGACGGGCTTTCATTATAACATCGTCTATCGTTCCTGCCATAAGGAATGCAGCCTCAGGGTACTTGTCCATATCGCCGTCAATGATAGCCTTGAAGCCTTCGATAGTGTCTTTAAGAGGTACATATTTGCCCTTGAGACCTGTGAAGTTTTCAGCTACGTTAAATGGCTGTGAAAGGAACTTCTGTATCTTTCTTGCGCGGTATACGGCAAGCTTGTCGTCCTCGTCAAGCTCCTCCATACCGAGGATAGCGATGATATCCTGCAATTCCTTGTACTTCTGGAGAAGCTCCTGTGTGCGTCTTGCGACCAGATAATGCTCCTCGCCGACTATTTCGGGTTCGAGGATACGTGAATTTGACTCCAGTGGGTCAACAGCAGGATAAATACCCTGCTCAACTATCTTACGCGAAAGTACGGTAGTAGCGTCAAGGTGCGCGAAGGTAACGGCAGGTGCAGGGTCAGTAAGGTCGTCCGCAGGGACGTAAACTGCCTGTACCGAGGTGATAGAGCCGTTTTTCGTGGAGGTGATACGCTCTTGCAATTCGCCGACTTCTGTTGCAAGTGTAGGCTGATAGCCAACGGCAGAGGGCATACGTCCCAACAGAGCCGAGACCTCAGAACCAGCCTGTACGTAACGGAAGATATTGTCGATAAAGAGAAGAACGTCCTTGTGCTCGCGGTCACGGAAATACTCAGCCATAGTAAGACCTGTCTGAGCCACACGCATACGTGATCCGGGGGGTTCGTTCATCTGACCGAATACAAGGGCGGTCTTGGAGATAACTCCAGACTCCTGCATTTCGTTCCAGAGGTCGTTGCCCTCACGGGAACGCTCTCCGACACCTGTGAATATAGAGTAGCCGCCGTGCTCGGTGGCGATATTTCTGATAAGCTCCTGTATAAGAACGGTCTTGCCAACGCCTGCACCGCCGAAAAGACCTATCTTACCGCCCTTTGCGTAAGGTGCGATAAGGTCTATGACCTTGATGCCTGTTTCAAGTACCTCAACAACAGGGCTCTGATCCTGGAATGTGGGAGCCTTGCGGTGTATCTCCCATTTTTCCTCGGTCTCAACGTCGCCCTTCTTGTCGATAGGTTCACCGAGTACGTTGAACATACGTCCGAGAGTATTCTCGCCTACAGGCACTTTGATACACGAGCCTGTGGGAGTTACTTCCATGTTTTTGCTGAGTCCTTCACTGGACGCAAGCATTATACAGCGGACTATGTGGTTGCCCATATGCTGAGCAACTTCCATAACGCGCTTTTTTCCGTCGACCTCGACTGTGAGAGCGTCCCTTATCATAGGGAGCTTTCCAGCGCCGAATTCAACATCTATAACAGGTCCGATGACCTGTGTTATTCTGCCTTTTTCCATTGCTTTCTCCTTTGTTTAAGAGAATTTGGGGTATAACATTTTTGTAGGGGAGGGCGCCCTCGCCCTCCCGGAACATACATAACATTGTACTGTACAACGGGAGCCCGAGGGCGGGCTCCCCTACATATTTTTACATGAATTATGCGGAACGCCGAGGGCGGCGTTCCCTACATTGAACCAATGGTCTTGTATGCGGACGCATATCAGGCGTCTCTGCGGTCATTCGACGAGAGACTGTGCGCCGCCGCAGACCTCGGTTATCTCCTGAGTGATAGCCGCCTGTCTTGCGCGGTTGTAGAGCAGTGAAAGGTCCTTTATCATGTCCTTTGCACTTGTAGTTGCAGCGTCCATAGCGGTCATGCGCGACTGCTGCTCGCAGCAGAAGGCTTCGACCATAGCACCGTATATGATGCCCTTTGCATACTGAGGTATGAGGTAGTTCATAACTTCTTCAGGTGAAGGCATGAAAGAAGCTTTCGGCAGCTTTTTCATCGTACCGTCTGCCGCCTTGCCGAAATGCTTTCGCTCAAAGGGGAGCAGTCTGAGAGTTCTTGGCTCCTGAACGTTTGAGTTTATCATATCGGTATAGATAAGGTAGACCTCGTCAAGCTCGCGCTTTTCAAATTTGTCCAGCACCAGCTCGGCTACCTCCTGCGCTCTGTAAAGAGTCGGATTTTGCGTGGTATAGAGGAATTCACCGTCTACAAAAGCCTTTTTGTCACTGCCTATACGACGCTGGAAGTGCATTCTGCCTACCTGTCCCATTACAAAGAGGTAGCAGTTGTCGATATCAGCGGCTTCCTTCAGCTTCTGCTCGGTGTATTTGAGTATGTTATGGTTATAGCTTCCGCAGAGTCCCTTATCGCCTGTGATGACGATATATCCCTTTTTACGCTTATCCTCGGGGATATCCGAACGTCTGTCGAAGTACAGCTGACGGGTGTGGGGAGTATGCTCCAGAACGCTTTCGATAGTTGACTGGAGCTTATAGAAGTAAGGCTCTGTACACTCAAGCGACTTCCTTGCCTTTTTCAGCTTTGATGACGACATGAGGTACATAGCATTGGTGATCTTCAATATCTGCTGTATACTGGCGATCCTTTCGCGGATCTCTCTCATATTAGGCATATTACGTCACCGCCTTATTCTTCAAAAGCTGTGAGTATTCTTTCGATACGCTCTGCAAGGTCGTCTGTGAGTACCTTATTCTCTTCTATCTCTGTGATTATATCCTGACCGTAGCTTCTGATGTAGTTCATAAGGTCTGTGCGGTACTCTCTCAGCTCCTTCAGGGGGATACCCTTGAAAAATCCGTGCTGTGCCGCATAGAGGAGTATTACCTGCTCATAGTGGGGCAGTGGATTGTAAAGAGGCTGTTTGAGGAGCTCCGTAAGCATATGACCGTGGTCGAGAAGCTCTGTTGTGGACTGGTCAAGCTCTGATGAGAACTGTGTGAATATCTCCATTTCCTTGAACTGAGCAAGGTCGATACGGAGATTTCCCGAAGCCTTCTTCATGGCCTTTGTCTGAGCTGCGCCGCCGACACGGGATACGGAAAGTCCGTAGTTTACCGCAGGACGGAGACCTGAGTTGAAAAGCTCGCTTTCGAGGAATATCTGACCGTCTGTGATAGAGATGACATTTGTAGGGATATAAGCCGAGATATCGCCTGCGAGAGTCTCGATTATAGGAAGTGCGGTAAGTGAACCGCCGCCGTGCTCGTCATCAAGACGGCTTGAACGTTCGAGAAGTCTCGAATGGAGATAGAATACATCACCCGGATATGCTTCACGTCCCGGTGGACGGTGGAGCAGAAGTGACATGGCTCTGTAGGCAACGGCGTGCTTTGAAAGGTCATCGTATACGATGAGTACGTCCTTGCCCTTTGACATGAAGTATTCAGCGATAGCAGTACCCGAATACGGAGCTATATACTGGAAAGGAGCAGGGTCGCTGGCTGATGCCGACATAACGACAGTATAGCTCATAGCATCGTACTTTTTAAGGGTATTTACTATCTGTGCAACAGTCGAGGACTTCTGACCTATGGCAACATAGATACAGATAACGTCCTGACTCTTCTGGTTTATTATAGTATCAACAGCAATGGAGGTCTTACCTGTCTGGCGGTCGCCGATGATAAGCTCACGCTGTCCGCGTCCGATAGGGAACATTGAGTCGATAGCAAGTATACCTGTCTGGAGAGGTACATTTACAGGCTTACGCTCGATAACACCGGGAGCTTCGCGCTCGATAGGGAAGTAATCGTCAGCCTTTATCTGTCCGAGACCGTCTATAGGTGCGCCGAGGGCGTCGACTACTCGTCCGAGAAGCTCGTCGCTTACGCCGATACCTGCTCTTTTGCCTGTTCTGATAACGGAAGAGCCCTCTGTGAGACCGTGGTCGTCACCGAGGAGAACTACTCCCACAGTTTTTTCTTCAAGGTTCTGTACGATACCTCTTATGCCTGTTTCAAATTCAACAAGCTCGCCGTACATAACGGAATTCATGCCGTAAACTCTTGCGATACCGTCACCTAAACGGGTTATGAAGCCTGTTTCGGTAGCTCCTGACTTTACGTCAAAGTCGCGCACCTCTGTCTTGAGGACGGAGATGATATCGCTCTTGGAGTCGGTCTTTACGCCTGTATTGCCTTCTACATACTCTGTAGCCTTAGTCTGGAGGGTATCCTTCATAAGTCTGAGGCTTGTACGGTAGCTCTTGTCGTATTCAAGGTCGCCTGCATTTAGTATGAAGCCGCCGATGATGTCGGGGTCGTGCTTATACTCTATATCAACGTCCTCTTTTACGAATTTGTCCATGATGAACTTGCGGAGGTCTGCCTGCTGAGCCTCGGTAAGGGGCGTAACATAGCGGACTACAGCCTTTATGCTGCCCTGCTTGTCAAGGAGCAGCTCGTCATATTCATCAAGTATCTCGCCGATGCGCTCTATAGCTCCGCCGTGTATGACGTTAAGCATGAATTTATGCATAGATTCGGGGAAGAGCTTGTTTACTATGCCGCGCTTTTCGTCGTATGTGACCAGTGGATTTGAGAGCGTATCCGCAACATCGGGACAGGTCTCCAATACCTTTCTTACAGCAGAGCAGTCAGTCTGAGAAACATCAAGACGGACAAGCTCTTTCAGGAACTCTCTGTCTGTGTCTTTCATTCTTTGCCCTCCTCTTCGGAAAGGAACTTATCTACAAGACGGCGGTTCTTTTCGTCGTCAACATTTTCTCCGATGATCTTTGAAGCAGCTTCTATGGCAAGATCGGCGATCTCGGACTGTGCCTGACGGAGAACGCGCTTTCTCTCGTTCTCGATAGCCTTGTCTGCGTCAGCAACGATCTTGTCTGCTTCTTCCTGAGATTTCTTTATTATAGCCGAGCGTTCGGCTTCAGCGTTCTCGTGCGCCTTCATGATTATCTGGTTAGCCTGTTCCTTGGCATCACTGATAGAGTCCTCATACTGTTTGCGGAGCTCCTCAGCTTCTTCCTTAGCCTTCTGAGCGGAGTCCAGATTATCCTGTATGGTGCGTGTGCGCTCAGCCTTCATTTTGTTTATAGGTTTGAAAAGGAATATCCTGAGCAGAACGAACAGCAGCACTGTATTGAAAACAGCCCAGAAGATGCTCCAGAATTCAAATTTAAGCATTATTTGCCCTCCTTATGTGATTTTTCTTAGGCTTATTTGCTGCCAAGTGAAAGGATTATAAGGAGTGCGATAACGAAGCCGTAGATAGCGGTAGCCTCTGCGAGAGCACAGCCCAGCAGGAGAGCTGTTCTGATATCGCCCTTAGCTTCGGGCTGACGAGCGATAGACTCTGTAGCTTTAGCGGTTGCCAATCCTATACCAATACCCGCACCTGCGCCTGTAAGAACGGCAACAGCTGCACCTAATGCGATTATTCCCATTTTAATATACCTCCAATAATTAACTGCTTACTTGCTTCCAAGTGAAAGGATTATAAGAAGTGCGATAACGAAGCCGTAGATAGCGGTAGCTTCTGCGAGAGCACAGCCCAGCAGGAGAGCTGTTCTGATATCGCCCTTAGCCTCGGGCTGACGAGCGATAGACTCTGTAGCTTTAGCAGTCGCCAGACCTATTCCGATACCTGCGCCTGCACCTGTAAGAACGGCAACAGCTGCGCCTAATGCGATTATTCCCATATTTATTTACCTCCGTGAAGTTGTTATCATTTTTCTTCTTCCTCTAATGCCTCAGCCATGTAAAGCGAGGTAAGGAATGCAAATACGTATGCCTGAAGCAGTCCGTCGAAAAGGTCAAAATAGCCGCTTGCGATAACAGGCACACCGCCGGGTACACAATGCTTTATGAGCTCCATAACTACGAATGCACCGAGGACGTTACCGAAAAGTCGCATACAAAGCGAAAGCGGTCTTGTCACAAGGTCAAGCAGGTTAATGGGGTTAAGGAAGCTTTTCAGCCATTTCAGCGGTCCCTTTTCTATGATGAAGGAAGCCTGTACCAGTATGATAGCCATTCCCGCAAGGGCAGCCGTCACGTTTATGTCCTTTGTAGGCGGTACGAAGCCGAATACACCGATTATATTCGAGAAGCCTATGTAGATTATGAATGTCTCAAGTATGGGGACATATTTTTTTCCCTTTTCTCCGAGAATATTCGTAAAGAAGTTGTCGAGAAAGTCCATGAAGGCTTCTACCAAACACTGTGAGCCTGTAGGCACCTTTTTCAGCTTCCTTGTGAATATTATAGACAGCAGAACCAGTACTGCTATGATTATCCAAGTTACCACACATGAATCGGGAACGGGGATACCGCCGAAAATTGGTATGGTAAACGCGGTATGGTTATCCAGCTGTTCCATTAGCTCTTCTGCCATGATAACACCTTCTTTCCGTATGTTGATAAAATAATAAAACGGAGACTGCAATTACACAAATCTCCGTTGATTGAGTCTTGATGGGTAAAGATATACGTCCTGCGGACTTTTTCAAGCTGAGGGGCACATCCTGTCCACACTATTATATAATATAACAAAACCGATATATTGTCAAGAGTTTGACGAAAAATTTTGCATAATCATTGGGAATGATAATATATAAAAAACAGCAGTTTACTTTCCGTCGCCCTCAGCAAGTTTTACGGCTCTGTCAAGGCGTTCTATAGCACCCGAGTTGAGCTTTTCGGTGAGCCTTACGCGGTCGAGCTCCTTCTTGAAGGCAGCAAGCTCGTTGGCTATTTTACGCATTATATCTTCATTCTGTATCTGCTTATCCTCAAGTGCGCATACTCTTTTTATCAGGTCGTTGATATTCAGGGCGAGGAGCTCGTTGGCGGCGTTCTGTTTATCGCCGAATTCCGTAAGCTTTTCGCCTGCCTTGAAGGTACCTATCTTCTCGTGGCCCGAAAAGGTACGCATTTTCTCGTTAGTAAGCTTCATATCAGACAATTTGTTCACTCCTTATCTTAGGCTCTTTTGCTTTTATGGTTCTGTTCCGATAGAAGTACCATAGGACATGAGCTTTTTTCTCCAGTAGTCAAGAGTATCCTTTATAGTCTGCTCCATAGTTATTTCGGCGCACCAGCCTGTATCTGCATGAATGTGCGAAACATCGGGTTCTATAAGCGGTATATCCGAAGCTCTCATACGTGCAGGGTCACGTTTTACCTCTATAGGCTGGTTTGCGTAGGAAAGGGCGGTATCCAAGATATACTGTATCTCAACAGCCTTTCCTCTGCCTACGTTGTAAACGCTTCCGCTCACGCCCTTTTCGCCTAAAAGCCTGTAAGCTCTTACAACATCGCGGACATCTGTGAAATCGCGCTTTGCAGAGAGATTTCCAACACTTATGACAGGCTCTTTCATGCCCTTTTCTATCTCTGCTATCTGACGGCAGAAATCCGAGATAACGAAGATATTGCTCTGTGCAGGACCTGAGTGGTTGAAGGCGCGGACAAGTATGATATCCATTTTGTACGCACGGGCGTATATCTTGCCAAGCATATCCTGACAAGCCTTTGTAGCGGCGTAGATATTTCCCGGGTTAAGGGGCTCTGACTCCGAAAGGGGACAGGCTCCCTCGCGTATATAGCCGTATTCCTCGCCTGAGCCGATGAGAACAAGTCTCATATCCTTTCTTTCGGCATCGCGGACGGCTTCAAGTACATTTATCGAGCCGACTACGTTTATCTCAGCTGTGAGCTGAGGACGTTTCCACGAAACGGATACGGAGCTCTGAGCGGCAAGATGATACACCACATCGGGCTTGATATCGTCAAGGAGCGGCGATATATCTTCTTTTTTCAGTATATCAAGAGGGTATGTGAAACATTCCTCTTTTATTTCTTCATTTGGCAGACAGGTCGCGTGTACTTCCCAGCCTGCGGCTTTAAGCTCTCTTATGAGATATCCTCCCACAAAGCCTGCCGCACCTATTATAAGTGCTTTCATAAGTCCGCCTCCTTATTTTTTTCGTCTTTGGTACTATCCTTTAAGAATATCGTACAATCTTCCGATTATTGCTTTTTCGTTGAATTCGTTCTTTACGCGCTCTGCGGCAGCTCTGCCGTATTTTTCGCGGAGCTCTCTATCCTCGGCAAGGGTATTTATTGCCTGTGCCAGAGACTTTGGCGATGACGGGGGAACTGTCAGTCCTGTCTGTCCGTTTATGCTGACGTAGGGGACTCCTGATTTAAGAGCGGTATTTATTACGGGCTTGCCGTAGACCATAGCTTCAAGCTGTACTATGCCGAATGCCTCGCTTGGAGCAACCGACGGCAGTACGAAGATATCGCAGTCCGCATAAGCCTGTCGGAGTTCTTCGTCGGGGAGAAATCCGAGGAAATGGACTTTCTGCTCCATATTATGTGAGCTTACGAAGTTTCTGAGCTGGTCGCCAAGCTCTCCTGTACCTGCTATGAAAAGCTCGCAGTCCTTTACCTTTGTGAAGGCTTTGAGCAATACGTCTACGCCCTTATAATAGACAAGCCTTCCCGTGAAAAACACCTTTACACAGCTCTTGTCAGTGGCTTTTTCCGTGAGTATGCTGCGGCGCGGTACAGCGAGGTAGTCCTCGGGAGTTATGCCGTAGGGCAGAACCTTGCATTTATGGCTGTATTTATTGAGATAAAGGGAATGTTTAACGTGTCCCTCTGTAGCGGTCAGAATGACATCTGCTCTTTTCAGCAGGTAGCGCATGAAGGGCTTGTAGAAAAACATCAGCTTTTTCTGCTTTACTATGTCGCTGTGCCATGATACGACCACCTTGCCCTTGAAGCCCGACAGCAGAAGTGCTGCATCTGCAAGGGGGAATGGTACGTGGATATGCACAACATCGGCTTTTGCAGCCATTCTTCTGAAATGCTTTATAAATGAAATGGACAGGGGACATGAAAAGTAAGTGCCGAGGCTTCCTGCTCTCAGCAGCTCTACACCGTTCATTTTCTCCCTGATGGCCTTGCCCCTTCCGTCACGACAGACAAGAGCCTTCAGGCTTACATCGTCAAGCTTTGTAAGCTCCTCGGAATACTGCCTGATAAGGGTCTCGATACCGCCTGTATGGGGAAAATAAGCTTTATTGACTTCAAGAATTCGCAGTTTTTTACTCATTTTACAAGCTCCCTGTAGACTTCCATAAGCATTTCAGCCGAACGCTCCCATGTGAAGCCTTTTGCTCTTTCGAGACCTTTTTCGCTTAGCTCTTTTCTTAGCTTTTCATCGCTGTAGAGCCTGTAAAGTCCCTGTGCGATGCTTTTTACCGAATAAGCGTCGCATATTACGGCGCAGTCGCCTGTGACCTCGGGGAGAGAAGCTTCTCCCGAAGCAAGCACGGGTACACCGCAAGCCATCGCTTCAAGGGGAGGCATACCAAATCCCTCGTAGATAGACGGGAAAACGAATGCAAGTGCGCCGCACATCAGCGGATTCATGTCCTCTGAGGGGACGTATTTTGTGAAGATTATATTCTCTGTCATACCCAGTCTCTCTACGCGGCTGTATATGCCGTCATTGAGCCAGCCCTTGCCGCCTGCAAGCACCAGTTTGGGAGCTTTTTCGCCTACCTTCTTCGCAAAGGCGGCGTAGGCGGAAATGAGCCTTTCAAGGTTCTTTCGGGGCTCGATAGTGCCTAAATAGAGGAAATAATCTCCCTCTATCTCCAGTGACTTCTTCACCTCGGGTATGCGTTCGGGAGTCTCGCAGGGGTGAAACCTTTCAAGGTCAACACCGCAGGGAACTACCCTTATTTTATGTTCGTGCTGAGGAAAATATTTGATTATCTCAGCTTTTGAGAATTCGGAATCCGTAACGATAAGGTCTGCACGTTTCAATGAGCGTTTCAGTCCCGAGACAAGCATGAAGCGGGTACGTCCGCGGACTGTTTCGGGGAAAGCCTTGTAGACCATATCATGTACCGTGACCACCTTTTTTCCGTGTACAAACGGAGGCACGATGTAGTTGAAAAAGTGAGTTATATCTGATCTTCTGCCAAAAAAGAAAGAATAGGGGATAGGGAAGAACGTAGTAAGCAGACGGTAAAGATAGCCCGAAAAGCTTGTAGTATTGAGCTTTATCTGCTTTCCGCCGAAGTCTCTTACGCGCTTTTCGCGTTCCTTGTCGCCGCTTGTAAAGACACTGTATTCGTATCGGTTTTCGGGGTGGAGCTTTGCAAGAGTCCGGGTCTGTCCCACCTCGCACCAGCCTATTCCCGTTATTTTATCGCTGCATATCGGTACAGCATCGAAGGTGATATTCATAATAGCTCCTGTTTATCTGCTCAATATAAGCAGATATATCGTAAAAATAAGCATTCCTGCCAATAAAGCGAGGAATATGCAGAAATAAGAGATACAGCCTATAAGAGAATATTTCTGTACATAGACAGTGCTTGTGTCCTCCCTGTCATAGAGAAGAGTCAAAGGCTGTTTTTTCATTTTGCGTGAAGCCGCTGCAAAATCGCAGACAGATTCCTCATGGTACACTCCGTCCTCGGTGGTATAGCCGAATATAGCCTGAGAATTCCTGCCGTATATCTGCCACCGCAGGAACCTGCCCTCGGTGCGCAAGCCCTCTTTTTCCAGTTTTATGCATTTTTTCAGGCTGAAAAACGATGAAATCGTCATTGCCAGCATAAATCCGTTGAAAGCTGCGGCAATAGCTATAGCAGGGCTGAAAATAAAGCCTATGGCTGTAAGAAGTGCTGCGCAGCTAATGGTCAGCAGTACTATCTTCACCATTCTTTTGGGCTGTTTTACCGCGAAATATACCACAGGTATGCTGATAATGGCGAGCATGACTATATCTCCCCATATTTTGGGATCAATGAAAAATGCAGGTATGGTCAGTGCTGCGATAACTCCCAGCACGAGAAAAAGTGCGGAAAGTGCGCCCTTCGGATCATTTATTAGCAGCTTTATGTAACATCTCAAAAGAAAACCAATGAGCACTAAGCTCGGTATAGCAGCAAGTGCTATCAAGCCATAGTCCTCCACAGCTTCACTGAGCCATTCTCCAAAGCCTGATAAACAGATAAGAAACAGCATAGCTTTTAATTACAGCATTACCTTGTTTGCGATCTCTTTTTCAAGCTCTCTGATGTATTCGTCCACATCGCGTATGGAAAATCCCGATGCAGGCAGGAAAAGGCACTTTGCCTTTTTCATTGGCATATGTCTTATTTTCAGAAGCTCTGCGTTTATGGCTGCATCTGACATAATAGCACTGTCTATAGCTGTGATAAGACAGGTGTAAGCGTCGATTTTTGCAAGAACGTCATCCTTATTGTAACCGCCCAATGCGGTTTTGAAATAGATCTCATTTCCCATAAAAACGCTCCTTTCAGAAGGCGTCGTCTGTTTTTATTTGAATGCTTTTGCGATCCCCTTTTCCAGGTCTGCAATGTAGGCGTCGGTGTCCTCTATCGAGAAACCGATCTTGCCGAAAAATCCGCCCTTTTCCTTGAAAAGCGGCTGCTGGTGGATAAGCTCCAGTTCAGCCTTTGCCTTATCCTGCGGCAAACCGTTCTGCATTGCGGTTATAAGAATGTTGTAAGCGTCAAGTTTTTCAATGAAGGACTGCTTATTATAGCCGCCCTTCTGGTCTCTTAAAATATCAAGTTCCATATTATATTGTACTCCCTTTATCATATCTACAGCTTACCGAGCCCCCTGTCAAAAGCCGATATCACACGGCTTTTCGGTCAGCTGTTACTTTATGTGGTTATGTTTGCGGTATGTTGCTAAAAGGAAAAATTGCCAATAAATATAATTATTATTTGCCTTCAAGAGCAGTCATTATCTGTGCATCAAGCTTCTCTATGAGCCTGTCTACTTGTTCAACGGAATAGCCGTATTTGCTGAAGAAGCCGCCTTTAACTCTTTTGAGCGGAAGCTGCCTGAGCCTTTCAAGATGAGGCAGCATTTTTGCGGCGATAGTTTTCGGATCTTTTGCGAAATCTACGAACATATCATATGCTTCGAGCTTTCTTAAAACCGATCTTTCGGTATAGCCGCCCTCTTCCTTTTCAAGCGATTCCTTTATATTAGCAAACCGAATCTGCATTAGCCAAGTATTTCCTTGACCTTTATTTCGTTCTGAACAAGCTCAAGGTCGTTCTTTACCATGCGCTCTACAAGCTGTGAGAAGTCTATTTCACGCTTCCAGCCGAGAACCTTTTCAGCCTTTGAAGGATCGCCGAGAAGGATATCTACCTCAGCAGGACGGAAGAACTTCTTGTTTACCTTTACGATAGTCTTGCCGTTTGCCTTGTTTATACCTATTTCGTCAACACCTGTGCCCTTCCACTCAACTTCGATGCCAACGTGCTTGAATGCAGTCTCAACGAATTCGCGGACAGTTCTTGTCTCGTTTGTAGCGATTACATAGTCATCGGGCTTGTCCTGCTGGAGCATGAGCCACATAGCGCGTACATAGTCCTTTGAGTGGCCCCAGTCACGCTTTGAGTCCATATTTCCGAGCTCCATGTACTCCTGTACGCCCAGCTTGATACGTGCGGCAGCGTCTGTTATCTTACGTGTAACGAACTCGATGCCGCGGCGTTCAGACTCGTGGTTGAAGAGTATGCCAGAGCAGGCAAAAAGACCGTAGCTCTCGCGGTAGTTCTTTGTTATCCAGTGACCGTAGAGCTTAGCTACGCCGTATGGGCTTCTTGGGTAGAAAGGAGTTGTCTCCTTCTGAGGAGTTTCCTGTACAAGTCCGAACATTTCGGAAGTAGAAGCCTGATAGAAGCGAGCCTCGGGCTTTACGATGCGGATAGCCTCCAGCATATTTGTAACGCCGAGAGCGTCTATGTCAGCAGTGCCGAGAGGAGTATCCCAGCTTGTAGCTACGAAGGACTGAGCAGCAAGGTTGTAGACCTCGTCAGCCTGTGATATCTTCATAGCGGATATAAGTGAAACAGGGTCTGTCATATCTGCGTAGATAAGGTTGACCTTGTCCTTGAGGTGAGCGATGTTGCCGTAGTCAACGGTAGCCTTTCTTCTCCAGATACCGTATACATTATAGCCCTTTTCGAGAAGGAGCTCTGCAAGGTAAGAGCCGTCCTGACCTGTGATACCTGTTATAAGTGCGTTTTTCATTTATTATATCTCCTTTAAACTAATTCGTTCCTGTTCTGCTCTTTGAGCTGTGCGATGACCTTTTTAACGTCCTGAGTATTGTTCTTTGAGCATACCAGCAGTACATCGTCAGTATCAACGATGATAAGGTCTCTTGTGCCTACAGCGGCAACAAGGCGTTTTCCGCCGCATACAGTTGTACGCTTTGAATCTATGGTGATTACATCGCCGTCGATGTAGTTGTTTTCGTCATCGGTCTCGTTTATACGTTCAACAGCCAGCCAGCTTCCAACGTCGTCCCAGCCGAAGCTTCCGGGGATAGTGTAGATATGCTTTGCCTTCTCCATAATGCCGAAGTCTACTGACTCGCTTCTGAAGGCTGTAAATTCCTTTACGAGGACTTCGTTGAACTCAGGTGTGCCGTAAGCCTGTCCTATGCGGACTGCGCCCTCATAGATATCGGGCATGAGAGACTGCATATTGAACATGATAGAGGAGAGCTTCCATACGAACATACCGCTGTTCCAGAGGTACTTGCCTGATGCAAGGTACTCCTTTGCAGTCGCAAGGTCGGGCTTTTCCACAAAACGCTCAACGGCGTATACATCGCCCTTTTCTTCACCGAAATTGATGTAGCCGTAGCCTGTTTCGGGATATTCGGGGGTGATGCCGATAGTAACAAGACGCTTGCCTTTTTCGGCAGCCCTGATAGCTTTTTTAAGTGTATTTATATAGATATCCTCATAACCGATGAGGTGGTCTGAGGGCAGTACAAGCATTACTGCGTCCTCGTATTTTCTGTTTATTACAGCTGCTGCAAAGGCGATGCAGGGAGCTGTATTTCTTGCGCAGGGCTCTGCGAGTATATTTTCACGCGGTATATTCGGGAGCTGTTCCAGTACAAGGTCGATGTAAGCTGCATTTGTAACGATATAGATATCCTCAGCCTCAACTATTGGTGCAAGTCTTTTTACAGTTTTCTGTATCATGGTCTCGCCGTCTCTTGTCAGTGAGAGGAACTGCTTTGGACAAGCATTGCGGCTTTTCGGCCAGAAGCGTTCTCCTCTTCCGCCTGCCATGATAACTGCGGTGGTTTTCATTTTGTGTCCTCCTTTTGGGTTATGTTCTTCGGCATGAGAAGGTTTTCCGCAGTTTCTGCGTTATTCTTCGGAGGGAAGAACATTGTCTTTATAGTCATAAGTATTATCTGAAGGTCAAGACGTATTGAGTAGTTTTCAATGTACATCAGATCCATTTTCAGCTTGTCATATGGAGTTGTATCGTATGCGCCCGTGACCTGTGCATAGCCTGTGAGACCTGCCTTGACTTTGAGTCTGAAGCCGAATTCGGGCATTTCCTTTTTGTATTCCTCGGTAAGCTCGGGACGCTCGGGGCGCGGTCCTACAACGGACATATCACCCTTGAGGATATTGAGGAGCTGAGGGAACTCGTCGATACGGAATTTTCTCAGTATCTTGCCCACAGGGGTTATACGGTCGTCCTCCTCGGAAGCAAGGCGGGGCTTGCCGTCCTTTTCTGCGTCAACTATCATGCTGCGGAATTTATACACATAGAATTCCTTGCCGTTAAGGGTAAGACGCTTCTGCTTGTAGAATACAGGACCTCTGTCGTAGAGCTTTACGGCGATTGCCGATATGAGCATGAACGGAGCAGCAGGTATCAGCGCAACAAGGGAGAATAAAATGTCGAAAATGCGCTTTACAAGCTGCTGCTCGAAGTCGAGGCCGTAATTGCGGCAGAGCATGAGAGGAGTATCGAAAAGACGTATATCGTCTGCTCCTCTTATTATAATATCTGAGATTTTCGGTGCTATATACGCACGTTTTGAGTGCTCGAAGCAGAATTTAAGGTAGTCGTTGCGCTGTTCGGCAGGGATATCGCAGACGATAGCTCCCTCGTACTTCATAATGAGCTCCTTGACTTTTTCTTCGGGCTCGTTTATGCTTATAGACTCGCAAATCATGTACTTGTCCACGCGCTGACTCATTTTGAGCACAAGTGAAGCCGCCTGATGACTGCCGTAGATGATGACCAGCTTTCGGGGAGGATACATCATAAAATATATCTTTCCCGCCAGAAGCGTCCATATGGCTATCGCGCCCAGATCGACGCAGGTCATATACACCACGGGTGGGACGGGCATGAAGCGTCGTCCTATAAGGCTGATGACGAAATACGACACCACATTAACGCATATCATGGATATCATTTGTGAGTACAGCATATCGGTCTTTTTCAGGTAGCCAAGCTTGAAGCCGCCGTAGGCTCTGAAAAAGAGCCATACCAGCAGGCAGTATATGGCGATTAGCACCCAGTTTCCTCGCCTGTAGTAAGGCAGTACTATCTGCTCGCTGTAGTGTCTGTACCATACAAAGGCAAATATCCCTGTGATTATGCACAGCAGGAACATTGCCGAGATGAAAGTTACAAATCTTTTATATAAGTCTCTGTTTTTGTTCATAATCCTTTATCCGTCAGTTATCGGACATGAGTCTCCTTCGGGTTTGTTTTTTATATTTCTTAATAATATGCCGTTTTTAACGACACAAAATCATTATAGCAAATCGTCAGAGTTATGTCAATACGAATTGACGGATTTGGCAAAAAACGACCGACTTTTATGGCTTTTTGCACAATAAATATCAGCACTCGGCAATGGTGCAGTCGGGGTAGTAATGAGCGATGATGTCGCGCCAGCTTTTTCCTTCCTCCGCCATAGCGTTTGCACCGTACTGGCTCATTCCTACGCCGTGACCGTAGCCTTTGGTGGTGAAAATCGCGGTATCGCCTTCAATACGTACATCAAAGCTTGCAGAGCGAAGGGAAAGGGCGTTCCTTATATCGTTTCCCGTAACGGATTTTCCGCCTGCTTCGGCTGAAAGGACTGTACCTGCGTCGGAGGTGGTCTTTATCTGTATCCATTCCGACATATCATCACCGAGGGATATGTCCTCAAAGGCAGATTCAATGGCATTTTTCAGCTCGTCCCGTGAAAGCTTCTTTTCTTCGCGGAATTTTGGTGCGGTCAGGTCGGAGCGGCTGTCAACTTCAACGAGGTAGTCAACATGAGTGCCCCATATGTTTTCTGCGCTTTCCGTATAGCCTGCCGACATGGAGTGGAAAGCGGCTATGATAGGTGCATCATCATATGTGATTATGTACGGCAGCACCTCGTCTACAGCGGCGGATATTTTGCTGTAGCTTTCCTCGAATTTGCCGCCGAAACGCTCACGAGCCTGTTCCTTTGTGAAAAAGCCCTGATATACTGCGGTATCATTGGAGAAATCGGCTCCTTTGAGCTCGGGAGTAGGTGAGGCTTTTTCACGCAGGCGCTGTCTTTCTGCGTAGGTGTGAGCGGCGGCAGCCTGAGCTTTCAGGGCTTCCTCATGGAATGATGCAGGCATTTCTGCGCAGACGGCTCCGATGACGTAGTCACGGACAGAGACTTCAAGCACTTTTCCGCTTTCGATATCCAGTACCTTGTACGGCTGGTCTGAGCATATAGCTTTATGTGCAGCTTTATCGGCTGAAAGACCAACTTCATTGGTTGTTATCTGTACGGTATCATCGGGCATCGCTCCTTTGCCGTAAATGCAGGCAGGCAGCACGGGGATAAGCGCAGCTGCGGCGGTGAGCAGCAGTGCGGCAGCAGGATATTTTTTCATAAGCTTCTCCTTTGGTCACAGTGTATAAGAACATTTGTTTTGAACATCGGTTTATATACGAAATAACATTTGACATTAAAAGGAATATGGTGTATAATTAATAATGAATATGTTTTAGGAGTGTGATCATAATGCCTTCATTCATTTCAGGGGCTAATATTACAGATTTATGCGGCAGACTTGCTGATAATACCGCTATAGATCCAAAACTTTATGAAAAATATCACGTTAAGAGAGGACTCCGCAACAGTGACGGTACAGGTGTTATGGCAGGCATAACCAATATCTGTAATGTTCACGGTTATGTTATGAATGAGGGAGAAAGAGAGCCTATCCCCGGACAGCTCATATACAGAGGATATAATATCAACGATCTTGTTGCCAATGTTGAAGAGGACGACCGCTTCGGATATGAGGAGACGGCTTTCCTTCTGCTTTTCGGTCATCTCCCGAACGTGAAGGAGCTGAAGACCTTCAGTTCATACATTTCAGTAAAAAGAGACCTCCCCAACGGCTTCGTTGAGGATATGATACTCAAAGCACCGTCAAAGAACATAATGAACAAGCTGGCACGTTCTGTTCTGGCTCTGTATTCCTACGATGACGAGTGCGAGAACAAGGGGCTCGAAAACGAGATGCGCACGGCTGTAAGCCTTGTCGCAAAGCTGCCTGTCATCATGGCTAACGCTTATCAGGTAAAGCGCAGAGTTTTCGACAACCAGAGCATGATAATGCACCCCATAAACTATGAGGAAAACACAGCACAGTGTATCCTTTCGCTTTTGCGTCCCGACAGACAGTACACAAAGGACGAGGCACAGATGCTTGACCGTCTCCTCATGTTACAGGCTGAGCACGGCGGCGGAAACAACTCCACATTTACCTGCCGCGTACTTACTTCATCGGGTACAGACCCATATTCTGCTTATTCTTCGGCTATATGCTCACTGAAGGGACCTCGCCACGGCGGTGCTAACCTTCAGGTCATAAATATGCTGGACAATTTCAAGGCAAATATCAAGAACTGGGAAAATGAGGGCGAAGTCGCAGATTATATACGCAAGACTATCCGCAAGGAGACCAACGACCATTCAGGTCTTATTTACGGTATGGGTCACGCTGTATATACTATCTCGGATCCCCGTGCAGTTATCTTGAAGAAGAAGGCGTTCGAGCTTGCAAAGGGCAAGGATATCGAGGCTGAATTCAGACTCCTCGAAACTATCGAGCGTCTTACTCCCGAGATATTCCTCGAAATGAAGGGCAGCACAAAGACTATGTGTGCAAATGTTGATATGTATTCCGGTCTGGTGTACAGAATGTTGGGTATCCCTGATGAGCTCTTTACTCCGCTTTTCGCTATCGCTCGTATGGCAGGCTGGGCAGCTCACCGCATGGAGGAGATACTCACAGGCGGAAGGATAATCCGTCCTGCATACAAGGCTATCGCAAAGGAAAAGGAATATATAAAGCTCGAAGAGCGTGAATGATATTACTTATGAAAAAAATTTCATTGCTGTCGGTGGCTGCGCTTACAGCGTCAATGCTGAGCAGCTGTACATTCGGTGCGAGCATAGATACGCTGATGGCTCCGCCAAAGCTCAGTGTGGAGCAGGAGCAGATATACTCTGCACTGACTACCGCACACGGAACAGCTATAAGCCTTAAATACCCGAAAACGGGAAAGTACCTCTCCGCCTTTATAGTCGAGGATATCGACGGCGACGGAGGAAATGAGGCTCTGGTGTTCTATGAGAGAAAGGACCATGCAGCCGATGAAAATCCGCTGCGTATAAATATACTCGATAAGAAAGATTACAAATGGAGCTCGGTATGGGACGATGCTGCCGACGGCAGCGAGATAGAAAAGGTCATGATATCAAAGCTGGGCTCGAATGACCGCATCAACCTTATCATCGGCACAAGTATGATAAACCGTTCCGAAAAGAACGTTTCCATATACAACTATGCCGACGGAAGGCTTACAAAGCCGCCTACATTTTCGGCTTCATATTCGTTCATTGACGTAAAAGACCTTGATATGGACAACGAGTATGAGTTCCTGCGGCTCACAAAGGCTTCAAGCGATGCGCCTGCGCTGGCTGAGGTCTACAAGCTTGACAAAAACGGCAAGTATCTGAAAAAGAAGCTGGAGCTCAGCGAGAAGTTCAGCGAGTTCGACAACATAAGCTACGGCAAGGTCGGTGATTCCGAAATGGGCATATACATCGACGCTCTGTCGGGTACAGGATATGTTCAGACCGACGTTCTTTACATGAAGGACGGTGCTCTGAAAAAGGTCTTTGAGACTTCCGAGGAGTCTGAGGAAACTATACGTCCCGCAGGTTTTTCCTGCTTTGACGTTGACGGCGACGGAACTCTTGAGATACCCGGACAGGTGATAGCTCCATGTTATGAGACTTCAGCCGAAGGCGAGCAGCTGAAGCTGACTGAATGGAAGCACATAAACAGCAATTATATGCTTGAAAAGCAGTATACCTCGTATTACAGCCTCAACGACGGATATATCTTTATTTTTCCCGAAAAATGGGAGAATAAGGTCACTGTAAAACGAGATGTAGTAAATGATGAGATGGTTTTCTGTACATATAACGAAAACGGTACGGGAAGGGAGCTTCTGCGTATTTTCTGTGCAGAGGACCAGCCGTCCCGTGAGGACCGTATCTCGGGCGGATATATGCTCATGCATTCAAAGGGCGAATTGTCGTACCTTGCGTATATCCCTTCTCCCGATACAGGCAATGACGGTCTCGGGATAACGCCAGCAGAAGCTGCTATAGGCTTCAGATTCAGAGATTGATATACTACTTACTCATTCAAAGGAGTGAAATATATGAAACGTATACTTATATGCGAGGACGAGGATACTATCCGCGAATTCGTTGTCATAAACCTTAAACGTGCAGGCTACGATGTAGTAGATGTAAACTGCGGTGAAGCGGCTCTCAAGACCTTTGAGGCTGAACACGGCAATTTCGATATCGTACTGCTGGATATTATGATGCCGGGTATTGACGGCTTTACAGTCTGCAAGAAGATACGTGAGAAAAGCTCGACTATCGGCATAATAATGCTTACCGCAAGGACTCAGGAAATGGACAAGGTAAGCGGTCTTATGATAGGTGCCGATGATTATATTACAAAGCCCTTTTCACCCTCGGAGCTTACTGCCCGCGTTGACGCTATATACAGGCGCGTGTGCATGAGCTTTATCAAGAATGAAAAGCAGTCTGTCATCGAGAGCGGACCTTTCGTGCTCAACCTCAAGAGCCGCACAGTCACAAAGGACGGTGCTCCCATTGAGCTTACACAGGTAGAGTATCAGATACTGGAATACTTTATGAACAACAAGAATACCGCTCTTGACCGCGCAAGCATACTCAACCATATATGGGGCGAGAGCTATTACGGCGATGATAAGATAGTCGATGTAAATATCAGACGTATACGCATGAAAATAGAGGAAGAACCGTCAAGCCCCAAATACATCATTACTATATGGGGCTATGGATATAAGTGGAATGACGTTCAGTAATGGCTAAAAAGAGTATCACAAAGCGATGGATATTCAACAACCTGGGCGTTGTTGTACTCGCACTTCTGGTCATAGACATGGCTATAGTCTATGCGATACAGAATTATTTCTACAGCTCTGCACGACAGTATATCGTGTCAAAGCTGAATGCTGTCACAAGTATACTCAGTATGCATTCTCAGGACAGCTCGACGAATTTTTCGTCGGAAATGAGAAATATGCTTGAGACCTTCAATGAAAAGGACAAGATAGAGCTTATGGCTGTAAACTCAAAGGGACGAGTAGTCCTTACCTCCTCGGGATTTTCTCCCGATGCGGACGATGTCATGCCTGATTATGTAAAGGCTATGGAGTCGGGGGAGGGCTATCATGTTTACAGGCTGGGCGGCGGTGAAAAGGTGCTTGCGGTATCAATGCCCATATCTTCAATGAGCAGTGAGTACAGCGCAGTGAGAATGGTAACATCTCTCACCGATATTGACAACACCATAAAGACCTATACAGCCGCTGTAACTATCGTATGCCTTATCATTATCCTGATAATCGTAATAACGGGTCTGTACTTTGCAGGCTCTATCGTAAGACCTATCCGACAGATAAGCGGCATCGCCCGTAAATACGCTATGGGAGACTTCTCCACGCGAATAGACAACGACAGCGATGACGAGATAGGCGACCTCTGTACTGCCATAAACAATATGGCGGACGAGCTTTCAACTGCCGAGGCTATGAAGAATGAATTCATTTCCTCTGTGTCACATGAGCTTAGAACCCCACTTACAGCTATAAAGGGATGGGCTGAAACTCTTATGATAGACGGCGGCGGCAGTCCTGACACCATGAAAAAGGGCGTCAAGGTAATAGTTAACGAGACTGAGCGTCTGTCGCAGATGGTGGAGGAGCTTCTTGACTTCTCCCGTATGCAGAACGGACACTTCACTCTCCAGAATGCAAATATGGATATCCTCGCCGAGCTTGGTGACGCTGTGCTCATATACAGCGACAAGGCAAGGCGTGAAGATAAAAAGATAATCTATGACGAGCCTGAGATGCTCCCATTCGTTTTCGGAGACAAGAACCGTATCAGGCAGGTGTTCATAAATGTTATCGACAACGCTGTAAAGTATTCCTCAGCAGGGGATACGGTTACAATAAAAGCCTATGAATCAGGCGACAGCGTTATAGTATCCGTTACGGATACAGGTCTTGGCATAAAGCAGACCGACCTTGCAAAGGTAAAAACAAAATTCTACAAGGCAAATCACACACGCCGCGGCTCGGGTATCGGTCTTGCGGTTGCAGACGAGATAATAAGTATGCACGGCGGCAGGCTCGACATCGACAGCGAGGGCGAGGGCAAGGGTACTAAGGTCACTATAACTCTCCCTGCGGTAAAGTCGTAAGGCGACAGGCATTACTATTTTCAATAAGGTGAAAAAATGGGAAATAATACTAATTCAGAAACAAAGGAAAAATTCAAATCCAAGATAGGCGGTCAGGCACTGGTCGAGGGCATAATGATGCTGGGACCGAATACAGGCGCTATGGCTTGCAGACTTCCCGACGGTACTATAGACCTTGAAACATGGGAAGAAAACAACGGAAAGAACGCCCCGTGGTACAGAAAGGTACCCCTTGTGCGAGGCTGTACAAGCTTCGTTATATCCCTTGTCAAGGGCTATAAGTACATGATGAAGTCCGCAGAAAAGCAGATGGTGGACGATGAGGACGACGACAAGAAGAAAGACACTAAGAATAAGAAATCAGATGTTCCAGAAAAGGCAATAGCTGACGCAGAAGCTGCTGCCGAAGCTGCCGCAGATACGGATATTGCGGAGAATAAAGCCGATACTGCCGAAAAAGCTGAAAACAGCGGCGAAAAGAAGACAGAGAAGGAAAAGGACACAGTTACCGATATATTCATGTATTTAGGCATACTTCTCGGTGTTGCAATGGCAATAGGACTTTTCGTGTTCCTGCCTAAGTGGCTGGTGGGACTTATCCCGTCTATCAAGGAGCACCGTATAGTACGCTCTCTCCTTGAAGGTATAGTGAAGATAGTGCTCTTTGTGCTGTATATGTACCTTGTGAGCCTTATGAAGGATATCAAAAGGCAGTATATGTACCATGGCGCAGAGCATAAGACTATAGCCTGCCATGAGGCAGAGCTCCCCCTTACTGTGGAAAATGTCCGCAAGCAGACACGCTTCCACAAACGCTGCGGCACAAGCTTCATATTCATCGTGCTTATCGTAAGCATACTTGTTATGTGCCTTGTACCGTTTACAGTCACATGGCAGCGTATCGTAGCATCACTGGTACTTCTTCCCCTTGTTGTGGGAATTTCATATGAGTGTATACGTCTGGCAGGAAATAACGATAATACCTTTACAAGGATATTGTCCGCACCCGGACTGGCTATGCAGCGCATAACCACCCGCGAGCCCGACGACAGCATGATAGAGATAGCTATTGCAGCTATGAAGCCTTGTATCCCCGAGGATAAGGAGGAGGACAAGTGGTAAGCCGCGG
Organism: Ruminococcus flavefaciens; assembly: GCF_900143025.1. Lineage (GTDB taxonomy): Bacteria > Bacillota > Clostridia > Oscillospirales > Ruminococcaceae > Ruminococcus > Ruminococcus flavefaciens_I. The sequence continues at coordinate 361,725 of NZ_FRCT01000001.1, forward strand.
AGAGCTTTTCACAGAATGCCGCAGTCTTATCGCAGCCCGCGATGAGGATACGGCAGACTTTGATACCACCTGTATCTTTCAGGACCTGCTTGGTGACAAAAATCCCATGTTTCTCCCGAAAGAGCCTGTACCCGATGATAAAGCGGCAGAGATACGCTCCCTTGCGAAAAGACGCTCTGAGGGCTATCCCTTGCAGTATCTTCTCGGACAGTGGGAGTTCTGGGGCTGCAATTTCAAGGTGGGCGAGGGTGTACTTATACCCCGCCCCGATACGGAAACTCTTGTGGAGCAGGTGCTGGATATCTGCCGCAGGGAAAAGCTTAAAGCACCGAAAATAGCCGATCTTTGCAGCGGAAGCGGCTGTATCGCGGTGGCTCTGAAAAAGGAACTTCCCGATGCTGAGGTTTACGCTGTTGAGCTTTCGGATAAGGCACTTGGATATTTAAAGCAGAATACTGCCGCAAACGGCTGCGGTGACATACACATTATAAAAGGAGATGTGCTGAAAAGAGAGACCGCAATGTCTCTTATGGGACTTGATATCCTTGTCAGCAATCCCCCATATCTGACCTCTCAGGACATGAGTGAGCTTCAGACCGAGGTCACTTATGAGCCTGCCTCCGCACTTTTCGGCGGCGAGGACGGGCTCGGCTTCTACAGAGCTATGACGGAGTTGTGGAAAATGTCCGTTAAGGAGGGCGGCTTCATCGCCTATGAGTTCGGCATGGGGCAGCACGATGATGTAAAGGCTATACTTGAAAAAAACAGCTTCACAGATGTGGAGTTCAGAAAGGACGGCGGCGGTATAATAAGAACAGCTGCCGCACGTAATATAATAGTAAACAAACCTGCAATAATGTAACAGATCGGAGGAAATACCAATGGCAAAGAAGGAGCTTGCAAAAAAGCCCACTGTTGTTAGAGTTACTACAAAAGAGGATAAAAAGACTGCTCTTGAGGGAGCGCTCAAACAGATAGAAAAGAAATACGGTGCAGGCGCAGTAATGCGTCTTGGTCAGACTAAGACACTGAATGTTGCTGCTATACCCACAGGCTCTATGACTCTTGATATGGCACTGGGAATAGGCGGTGTGCCACGCGGACGTATCGTTGAGATATACGGACCTGAAAGCTCAGGTAAGACTACAGTTGCCCTTTCGATAGTCGCTCAGGCTCAGAAGGCTGGCGGCGAGGCTGCTTTCATCGACGTTGAGCACGCTCTCGATCCTGTATACGCCAAGGCTCTTGGTGTAAATATAGACGATCTCCTTGTATCACAGCCTGACAGCGGTGAGCAGGCACTTGAAATTGCAGAGGCTCTTATCCGTTCGGGTGCTATCGACGTTATCGTACTTGACTCTATCGCAGCTATGACTACCCGTGCCGAGATCGACGGTGAAATGGGTGACCTGCACGTAGGACAGCTTGCAAGACTTATGTCACAGGCTATGAGAAAGCTTACAGCAGCTATCTCAAAGTCGAACTGTGTTGCTATATTCATAAACCAGATCCGTGAAAAGATCGGCGTAATGTACGGAAATCCCGAGACTACCCCGGGCGGACGCGCTCTGAAGTTCTATTCATCTGTCCGTATCGAGGTAAGAAAGGGTGAGGTGCTAAAATCGGGCACAGATGTTATCGGCGCAACTACAAAGTGCAAGATAGTAAAGAACAAGGTGGCTCCACCTTTCAAGGAATGTCAGTTCGACCTCATGTATGGTACGGGCATATCCCGTACAGGCGAGGTGCTTGACCTTGCTGTTGACCTCGATATCATCAAGAAGGGCGGCTCATGGTTCAGCTATAAGGATCAGAAGCTTGGACAGGGACGCGATAACGTCAAGGAGCTGCTCCAGAATGACGAGAACCTTATGAAGGAGATCGAGGAGCAGATACTCGCCCATAAGGACGAGCTTGATAATGCGGCTCCTAAAAAGAGCAGCAAGAAGGAAAGTACAGATGCTGATGATTCAAAGGCTGAGAGCGTTGAGGCTGTTGACAGCGAAGATGTTCTCGCAAGCTTTGACGAGGATTTCGAGGAGTTCACTCCTGCTGAGGAATAATGAAGATAACCTCGGTCACGCGATATAAGGGCTCCACATATGAAGCGGAGCTTGATGACGGGCGGAAGCTGTATCTCCATGCGGATATAATCACCGATTTCGGCATACACGCAGGTATGGAGACTGAACGCGATACCCTCAGAAAGATAATATACGCTTCAAATTTTCGCAGAGCCTATCAGCGGGCACTTTATCTGCTGGATTACAGAGATTATACTTATTCGGAAATGTATAAGAAGCTCATGGAAAACTATAAAAGCGCACCGCTGTGTACGGCGGTGATGAAAAGGCTGACTGAGCACGGCTTTATAGATGATGCGAGATATGCCGAGCGCATGGCGCGTAAGCTTGTTGAAGTAAAAAGATACGGCTACAGGCGCTCAAAGCGCGAGATAATGCAGAAGGGCATAGATCAGTTTATAGCCGAGGACGCTCTCACGCCGTATTCCGATGTGTTTTATGAGAATATACTGGAGCTTCTGCGCACTAAACATTCCCGATATCTCACAGATCGTGAGGATAGAAAATCAATAGAAAAGGTCAAAAGTGCTCTTGTGCGGTACGGCTATGATTTTACCGAGATAAACCGTGCTGTGAAGGAATATTTCGAGAGCACCGATGTACCTGAGGAGGATAACTGATATGGCGATCAAGGTGGGTATGGTATCCCTTGGCTGTTCAAAAAATCTTGTAGACTCAGAGCGTATGCTCTATAAGCTGAAAAGTCACGGATATCAGCTTGTAACTGAGCCGGGACTTGCAGATGTTGCGGTAGTCAATACCTGCGGCTTTATAAAGTCTGCAAAGGAAGAGGCTATAGATACCATTCTTGAACTTGGAAAACTCAAAGAAGAGGGAACGCTGAAAAAGATCATCATAACAGGCTGTCTCGTTGAGAGATATAAGGAGGAGGCTGCCGAGCAGTTCCCCGAGGCAGATGCTGTTATAGGCATTGGAGATACCAAGGATATAGTCGATATTCTCGATCATGTCCTTGCAGGTGAGCATTGTGTACACTTTGCTCCAAAGCTTGAAGCAGAGCTCAGCGGCGAAAGGATAATATCCACACTGCCGTTCTTCACATATCTTAAAGTAGCCGAGGGCTGCTCAAACTGCTGCACTTACTGCGCTATACCTCTTATCAGAGGCAAATTCCGAAGCGTACCAATGGAAGATGTGCTGAAGGAAGCACGTTTCCTTGCGGAAAACGGAGTTACAGAGCTTGTAGTCATAGCGCAGGATACCGCACTTTACGGCAAAGACCTTTACGGTGAGCCGAAGCTTGCGGAGCTCCTTACCGAGCTTTGCAAAATAGACGGGCTCCGCTGGATACGTACTCTTTACTGCTATCCCGAGCGCATAACGGACGAGCTCCTTGATGTAATAGCAAGAGAAGATAAGATAGTAAAGTATCTTGAAATACCCATACAGCACTGCAATGGCGATATACTCAAGCGTATGAACCGCTGGGGCGATACGGAAAAGCTTGAAGCCCTCTTTGCTCATATAAGAGAAAAAGTCCCGAATATAATACTCAGGACGACACTTATCACGGGATTTCCCGGTGAGACAAAGGAACAGTTTGAGGAGCTTGCGGAATTTGTAAAGAGAGTCCGCTTTGACAGGCTCGGTTGTTTTGCATATTCCCGCGAAGAAGGTACAAAGGCGTATGACTTCCCCGATCAGATCGACGAGGAGACCGCCGCTCACCGTGCAGATATAATCATGGAGCAGCAAATGCTCATAAGCTGTGAAAATAACGAAAAGCATATGGACGCGGAGCTTACCGCAGTCGTGGAGGGCTTTGATAAATTCGGTGAATGTTGGTTCGGCAGAACCGCACTTGACGCTCCCGACATAGACGGAAAGGTGTTCTTCACATCTGAGACACCACTTGAGATCGGTAAATATGTAAAAATAAGGATCACCGATACGCTTGATTATGATTTGATAGGAGAGGTGATAGACTAATGAACCTTCCAAATAAGCTGACTCTTCTCCGAGTCATACTTATTCCGTTTTTCCTGCTGTTTATGTATATAGACATTCCGCTGCACTATGGCATAGCTCTGCTGATATTCTCGGCGGCTTCCATAACAGATGCTCTTGACGGAAAAATAGCACGAAAACGCAATCTTGTAACAAATTTCGGAAAATTTCTCGATCCTCTGGCTGATAAAGTGCTTGTAATAGCGGCTCTTACGGTATTCGTAGAGCTTTCAGAGGTAAAAATGGGAGCTATACCGCTGATAATAATAACGGCGCGTGAGTTCATGGTCTCAGGTTTGAGACTTCTCGCAGCCAACAGCGGGATAGTAGTCGCTGCAGGTATATGGGGTAAGCTGAAAACAGCTTTTACAATGGCAGCGATAGTTGCGATACTCTTCTGGCTTTGTCTTTGCTTTGATTTCAGTATCGGCTTCCCGGAATCATTCAGAAAAGCGATAGACGATATAGTTATCCCTGTCCTTATCTGGATCTCAACTGTTCTCACTGTTATATCGGGAGCAGTCTATCTTAAGGGTTATTGGCATCTTATAGATTCCGATAAATAAACATACCAAAATGATATACTAAGGATTATTGAAAGGATTTTGACTATGAAACAATGTGCAGGATACGTAAAGTATTTAGTAGCGATCAAAGAATTATCTGAAGCAGACGAGTATGTTCGCTGTGTGAACATATCCAAGCATCTGGGAGTATCCAGACCCAGCGTCAGCAAGATGCTGAGATGTCTGGCTAACAGCGGATATGTTTATGAGGATTACTGCAACAGCGTAGTGCTTACTCCCGAGGGTGAAAAGGCGGTGGAAGAGATATTCTCGACATTCAACGAGGTAAATACCTTTTTCCATAAGTTCCTGAAGCTCTCAAAGGAGGAATCGCATGAGCAGGCAATAAAGTTCATAACTGATTTTCCTCAGGACACCTGTGAACGGCTTAGAAAGGTCGTAAGACGTACTTTAAAGAAAAAAGATGCATAAAAACAAAACGGTACTCTTTTGAGTACCGTTTTTTTATGTTATCTATAATGTAAGTTTACATCAGTTCGCAGATAAGATTTGAGAACTCAACAGGATTTTCTATGCTCATGCCTTCGATAAGGAGTGCCTGATCGTAGAGGAGCTTTGCATACTTGCCCAGCTTGTCCTTGTCGCCGCTTTCGTTGAGAGCCTTCAGCTTGCCGAATATCTCATGGTCAGGATTGATCTCGAGGACGCGCTGTGCGTGTATCTTCTGGTCTGTAGGCATTGAGTTGAGTACCTTCTCCATTTCGAGAGATATCTCGCCTTCACTTGTAAGGCATACAGGATGAGATTTAAGTCTCTGAGAAAGAGCAACCTTAGTTACCTTGCCGTCGAGAGCGGTTTTAAGCTCATCGAGGAGACTTGCACTTTCCTCCTCCTTAGCTTTGAGCTCCTCCTTCTTTTCGGGAGTTTCAAGACCGAGGTCGTCAGCGGATACAGACTTGAATTCCTTATCCTTATACTTCATAAGTGACTTTATTGCAAATTCGTCAATATTGTCTGTGAGATAGAGTATCTCGAAGCCGTTTTCCTTAACAAGCTCTGTCTGTGGGAGCTGTTCGATACGTGCAGCACTTTCGCCTGTAGCGTAGTAGATGTACTTCTGATCCTCGCGCATAGCTGTAACGTACTCGTCAAGAGTTACAAGCTTCTGCTCGTTTGAGGAAGTGAACAGAAGGAGATCCTGTAACTTCTCCTTGTTCATGCCGAAGTCGCTGTATATACCGTATTTGAGCTGTAAGCCGAATGCCTTCCAGAACTCCTCATACTTCTCACGCTCATTTTTGAGCATCTTTTTCAGCTCGTTGCTTACAGTCTTCTCGATGCTCTTTGCAATAGCCTTGAGCTGTCTGTCGTGCTGGAGCATCTCACGGGAGATATTCAGAGAAAGATCCTCTGAGTCTACAAGACCCTTTACGAAGCTGAAATAATCAGGGAGCAGGTCTGCGCACTTATCCATGATAAGAACGCCGTTTGAGTAGAGCTGCAAGCCCTTTTCGTACTCCTTGGAGTAGTAATCGAATGGAGCCTTTGACGGGATATAGAGCAGTGCGTTGTATGCAGGCATCTCGTTGCTGATGTGAGAATACTTCAGCGGCTCGTTGTAATCAAAGAACTTCTCGGTATAGAAGTGCTTGTAATCCTCTTCTTTAAGCTCATTCTTGTTCTTTTTCCAGAGAGGAGTCATGCTGTTGAGAGTTTCAACTTCGATGTAGTCCTCATATTCAAGGGGCTTCTTAGCTTCCTTTTCCTCTTCGGTCTGCTCCTTTGGACGGCTGTGGGATACTTCCATTTTGATAGGGAAGCGGATATAGTCGGAATACTTGCTTACAAGTGACTTTATCCTGTACTGGTCGAGGAACTCGCCGTAGTTCTCATCGTCTGTATCGTCAAGGAGTTCAAGGATTATCTCAGTACCTGCACTCTTCTTGTCAGCTTCTGTGATAGTGTAGCCGTCAACGCCCTCAGACTCCCACTGGTAAGCCTTATCGCTGCCGTAAGCCTTGGATATTACAGTTACTTTCTTGGCAACCATGAATGCTGAGTAGAAGCCTACGCCGAACTGTCCGATTATTTGATTATCCTCTTCAAGCTTGTTCTCATTCTTGAACTTGAAGGAACCGCTGTTTGCGATAGTACCGAGGTTGTTTTCAAGCTCTTCCTCGGTCATACCGATACCGTTATCGGTGATTTTAAGTGTACGGCTGTCCTTGTCTGCGGATATCCATATTGCGAAATCGTCTTTATTGAGACCGACCTTGTCGTCGGTAAGAGATTTGAAATACAGCTTATCAATAGCGTCACTGGCGTTTGAGATAAGCTCACGGAGAAATATCTCTTTATGAGTGTAGATCGAGTGGATCATCATATCGAGCAGTCTTTTGGACTCTGCTTTGAACTGTTTGGTTTCCATTAAAAACATCTCCATAGTGAAATTAGCACTCTGCTTATCAGAGTGCTAAATAAAGTATATATCTTTTAAAGGGGCAAAGTCAAGGAAAAGGAGAAATGTTTACAATTTGTTCATATTTATCCTCGATTAATCTTGACAAATCCCTGCACTATAGTATATAATAGTTTAAGAACTAAGAACTAAGAACTAAGAACTAAGAACTAAGAACTAAGAACTAAGAACTAAGAACTAAGAACTAAGAACTAAGAACTAAGAACTAATAACTTAAAGGCATAGCAGTCAGAGTAGCTTTTTTGCGGACTTGCAGAGAGTGTGCGGCAGGTGTGAGCACATAGTCGGGAGAAGTGAAGTGCGGCTGTCAGCTTCGGCAGGGAAGCGCGAAAGCGTGTGTATCTGTCGGCGTTTCGTCCGCGTTAAGGATAAGATGAGTTCAAGACGGAGTGGAAACGAGCATTTGCGCCTCCGAGGGTAATACCTCGGGGGCTTTTATTTTTTGGGTACAAAAGGAGGGCAGATATGAATATAATAAAATATCCGTCCGCTGAAGCTGTGAATGAAGCAGTAAAAGCTGACAGCAGACTTCTCGGAGCTGTAAGCCTTGACGGAAGCACGGCTTATGTAGGTGCCGCCGATACCGTAGGCGACCATATAGCGCTTCTTGAAGCCTTTGGCGAGGAAAGTCCTTCGGGCTTTTTCAGGCTCAGCTTTGACAGCCTCACAGCCGAGTGGACTTTTTCATGTCCGCGGAAGTATAAAGGCATAACTGATGACAAGGAGCGTATTGACGCTTACTACCGTGACGGACTGCGTGTTATACCAGAGTTTCTGGTGATGTTCGGCTACTTTTCAAAGCTAAAAATAAAGAACCCACCACCTGAGATATGGGAGATATGAATAGCCTTTAGCTTTGTAGGTGCGGCGTTCCGCCGCCCGATAATATGTAAAAATTGTAGGGGACGGCGTCCTCGACGTCCCGAAATCAATTGGCTTTGTAGGGGCGCACAGTGTGCGCCCGATAAATATGCAATAAACCTGCGGACGCACACTGTGCGTCCCTATGCGGGAAAATTTGTAGGGGGCGCAGGCTCTGCGCTCCGAAAAATAGATTTTTGGAGGAAGAAAAATGCAGCTTTACAATTCATTATCACACAAAAAGGAAGAATTCGTACCGCATGAAGAAGGAAAGGTGAATATGTACACCTGTGGACCTACTGTGTACCACTATGCGCATATCGGCAACCTGAGAAGCTATATCATGGAGGACATACTCGAAAAGTATCTTCGCTTTACAGGCTATGATGTAAAACGCGTTATGAACATCACTGATGTAGGACACCTTACCAGTGACGGCGATACAGGTGACGACAAGATGCTCAAGGGCGCAAAGCGCGAGCACAAGACAGTAATGGAGATAGCAAAGTTCTACACAGACGCTTTCTTTGACGACTGCAAGAAGCTGAATATCAAGACACCTGATGTAGTCGTACCTGCTACTACTTATATAGATGAGTTTATCCGCGTTATCATCAGTCTTATGGACAAGGGCTACGCATACGAAGCAGGCGGAAATATATACTTTGATACTTCAAAGCTTGAAAAGTACTACGTATTCAACGATTTCAACGAGGAGGACCTTGCTGTAGGAGTCCGCGAGGGCGTTGAGGCTGACGAGAACAAGCGCAACAAGGCTGACTTCGTACTCTGGTTCACAAAGTCAAAATTCGACGATCAGGAGCTCAAATGGGACAGCCCGTGGGGCGTAGGCTATCCGGGCTGGCATATCGAGTGCTCATGCATCAGCATGAAGAATAACGGCGAATACCTCGATATCCACTGCGGCGGCATAGACAATGCTTTCCCTCACCATACCAACGAGATAGCACAGTCTGAGGCTTATCTTGGACATAAGTGGTGCAACTACTGGTTCCATGTACTTCACCTTAACACAAACAGCGGCAAGATGAGCAAGAGCAAGGGCGAGTTCCTCACAGTATCTCTCCTTGAAGAAAAGGGCTACAAGCCTGTTATATACCGTTTCTTCTGCCTGCTTTCACACTACAGAAAGTCACTGGTATTCTCATGGGAGAACCTTGACAATGCAGTAACTGCATACAATAAGCTCATTGAGAAGATAGCTCCTCTCACAAAGGAGAATGGCGGAGATATCGACAAGGCTGAGTACGACCGTCTTATGAAGGACTTCACAGACGCTCTCGACAACGATATCAATACAGCTATGGGCATTACCGTACTTTACGATGTACTGAAATCCAAGGCAAATGCGGCTACAAAGCTTGCGCTTATCAATGAATTCGACAAAGTCCTCGGACTTGACCTTGCTGCCAATGCAAAGGAGCTTGCAGAAAATGCCGATGCTGCTTCTGACGATATACCTGCTGAGGTACTTGAACTTGTTGAACAGCGTAAGGCTGCACGTAAGGACAAGAATTTCGCACTTGCAGACGAGCTCCGCGACAAGATAGCAGCACTTGGCTATGAGGTAAAGGAGACCCGTCAGGGCACGGAGATCAATAAGCTTTAAATCAGAAATTAGGAATTAGGAATGCGGAATTCGGAATTATCGGTGTACGTTTTATGACGGACGAAGCATAAACTTCAAATCGATCGCCGTCAGGCGATACAACAATTCCTAATTTCTAATTACGAATTCCGAATTAAATAAACGGAACGGAGAATATCCAATGGCACGACTCTATCCACTTTTCAGCTCCAGCAAGGGCAATTCCTCGTTTATCGGAACTGAAAAAGGCGGAATACTCATAGACTGCGGAGTTAGTTTCAGGCGGCTGTGCAACGCCCTTGAAGTGAACAACATACCGCTGAGTGCGGTACAGGGTGTATTCATAACCCACGAGCACTCGGACCATGTTGCAGGACTTACTATGCTGACCAAGAAAACGGGACTTCCCGTATACGGTCAGAAGCGCACTTTGCAAAGGCTCTGCGATGGCGGAAAAATAGCGGTAAGCTCCCACGTCATAGACATAACAGGAAAGAAGATAAGCTGCGGCGGCAGTGAGGTCAGCTGCTTCAATACTCCTCACGATGCTATACAGAGCTGCGGCTACAGGATACATACAGAGGACGATAAATACTGCGCCGTATGCACCGACCTGGGACACGTTACTCCCGAGGTGGACGAAGCTCTTAAAGGCTGCCGAATGGTGCTCATAGAAGCGAATTACGATGACTATATGCTGCGTACAGGTCCATATCCTCTTTATTTAAAGGAGAGGATACTTTCGCCCATTGGTCATCTTTCAAATGACGACTGTGCAGTACAGGTAAGAAAGATGATAGAGCGGGGCACTACTCATATCCTGCTGGGACATCTCAGCCAGGACAACAATCATCCGCAAATGGCTGACAGTACGGTGCAGCGCGGACTCAGCGGCTTTACAAGGGGCAGGGACTATCTTCTCGGAGTAGCTCCCGTTGAAACTAAGGGAGGAGCAGTGGTGTTCTGATGAATATTGTACTTATTGTTATAGGCAAGCTTAAAGAGGAATATCTTCGCAGTGCCTGTGCAGAATATATAAAGCGTCTGGGAAGATACTGCACATTCGAGCTCCATGAGCTTGACGAGTGCAGGCTCAGCGATGACCCGTCCGAAAAGGAGATAGCTTCTGCACTTAAAAAGGAAGCCGAGCAGATAAAGCGTTACGCAAAGGGCATGATAGTACCTATGTGCATAGAGGGTAAGCAGCTTTCAAGCCCCGAGCTTTCTGAAAAAATAACAGAGGCAGGAGTCAGCGGACAGAGTACGGTCACATTCATAATCGGAAGCTCCTTCGGACTTGCTCCCGAGATAAAGTCAATGGGCACACTGAAGCTTTCTATGTCGAAAATGACCTTCCCTCACCAGCTTGCAAGGGTAATGCTCTTAGAGCAGATATACCGCGCTTTCCAGATAGCAGAGGGCGGAAAATACCATAAGTAAAAAGGACAGCTTCGGCTGTCCTTTTTTAGCCGTTAGCCCTTAGTTATTAGCCTGTAGGGGAGGCGTTTCGCCGCCCGAAATTTCCGAAAAACTTAATGAACCCGTTGTAGGGAACGCCGTCCCTCTACAGTTCTCAATTCTTAAAGTTAATTTGTTGCTTACGGACTGCCAAAGGCAGCCCCTACGATCTTAGCTCTTAATAAAACTTGACAGCAAAATGCGCTTGTGATATAATTAAAAGATACTATGGATTTTTATGCGCATTTTACGGAAAATGCCGTTTCTGCGCTTTTTCAAGGAGCAATAAATGAGTACGATAAAAGAGCTGTATGCATACAGACAGATGATATTCAGCCTTGTGAAAAAGGATCTCCGCGGCCGCTATAAGGGCTCTGTACTGGGCTTTCTGTGGACGTTCATAAACCCTCTTTTCCAGCTGATAGTCTACACGATAGTTTTCTCGAAGATACTTCCGAACAACATTGACAAGTATTATCTATACCTGTTCGTTGCACTGATACCGTGGATATTCTTCTCATCGTCCATAACGGTAGGTGCAGCGTCGATAGTGGCGCAGAAGGATCTGGTCAAGAAGATATACTTCCCGCGAATGGTAATACCAATATCCTATGTTACAAGCTGCTTTGTGAATATGCTGCTGTGCTTCATAGTAATATTCGCGGTTATAATCGTTACGGGCGCAGGGATAAACTTCCTTGCGGTACTGACTCTGCCCGTGATAATGATAGTGGAGTATATATTCGCACTGGGAATGGCTATGCTTACATCGGCTGTGACCGTATATTTCAGGGACTTAGAGCATATCCTCGGCATAGTATCAATGGCGTGGATGTACCTTACACCTGTTGTATACTCAAAGTCGATAGTCCCCGACAGATACCTGCCGCTGTTCAATCTCAATCCTATGACACATATTATAGACTGCTACAGAACAGTGCTCTATGATAAGCAGGTACCCGACCTTACGACACTTCTCTGGGCAGCAGGTCTGGGAGTATTCTTCCTTATATTCGGTGTAATTGTATTCAACAAGCTTCAGAAGCACTTTGCGGAGGAACTGTAATGGCAGAAAATGAAATTGCAATAGAGGTCAGGGATATCACCAAGAGCTTCAAGGTGTATCTCGACAAGGGCGCACAGCTTAAAGAACGCCTGCTTTTCCGCAAGCGCAGCCGCTATGAGGAGCGCAAGGTGCTCCGCGGCATAAGCTTTGACGTAAAAAGAGGAGAGGCTATCGGACTTATCGGGCATAACGGCTGCGGTAAGAGCACAACGCTGAAGCTTCTCACAAGGATAATGTACCCCGACAGCGGCACTATAAAGCTGAAAGGCAGAGTTTCAAGTCTTATCGAGCTTGGAGCAGGCTTCCACCCCGATATGAGCGGCAGGGAGAATATCTATACCAATGCTGCCATATTCGGACTTACCAAAAAGGAAATAGATGCCCGACTTGACGATATAGTCGAGTTTTCGGAGCTTGCGGACTTTATCGACAATCCTGTGCGAACATATTCCTCGGGAATGTATATGCGACTTGCCTTTTCCGTGGCTATAAACGTTGATGCGGATATACTCCTCATCGACGAGATACTTGCCGTGGGAGATGCAAATTTCCAGGCGAAATGCTTCAACAAGCTGAGAGAGATAAAGGCGCAGGGTACAACTATAGTAATAGTATCACATTCACTCGGACAGATAGAGCAGATATGCGACCGTTCCATATGGATACATGAGGGTCTCATCAAGGCTGAGGGACCTCCAAAGGAGATAGACCTTGAATACCTTGATTATATGAGCAGAAAGCGTCAGGAGCTTATGAAAGCGGCTGAGGCGGCAGATGAAAAAGAGGAGACCACCGAGGAGGAGCAGGGTAAACGCTGGGGAAGCGGACAGGCTCGCATAAAGCGAGTACGTTCATTTGCAGCCGACGGCACAGAGCAGAGCGTGTTCCGTATTGGCGAGGATATAAAGCTGGTAGTGGACTACACCGTAAAAAAGCCTGTAGACGATGCTGTATTTGGCGTGGGAGTATTCGACCTCAACGGTACGCAGTGCTACGGTACGAATACAAGGATAGACAAGGTGCCTGATTTTGTGCTTGATAAGGACGGCACAGTTGAGATACTGCTGAAAAAGGTCATGCTGCTCGGCGGTGCCTACAATCTTGATATAGCAATAGAACAGGGCGAAGGCATACCTGTTGATTATTACAGACAGGCGCATAAAATTGAGATGATATCGGCAGAGGGAGATGCGGGAGTATTCCGCATCGAACACACATGGAATTTCCAGAGGTAAAATATGAGCTATTTATCGCAGTTTATAGAGAGTGCAAGACATCAGAAGGGCATAAAGGGAAAAATAAAGAGAAAGCTTTTCGGCGGTATTTATTCCGCCCTTGAAGTAGCAGACAAGGAATTGTCGGAAAAGAGCAGCTTCCTTGACGATAATGCGCAGCGCATAAGGGACGAATTTGAGCCTACCTGCGTCAACGTAAGGAACAATAACGCCATTATCGAGCGCCTTACCAGCGAAAATGAGCTTATGAAGGCAAAGATAGCAGGCCTTGAAAAGAAGCTGAAATCAGCTCCTGCGGCAACTGTTGTACAGACTGAAGGTGCAGCTCCTGCTGCGGCGGCAGTAGCTTCTGTTTCTGCGGAAAGCGGCTCTGACTATGAGGATATCGACTATTTCGACTTCGAGAACCATTTCCGCGGCTCTATCGAGAGCATAAAGAAGTCACAGGAGTTTTACCTTAAATTCTTCCGTGACAAGAAAAAGGTGCTGGATATAGGCTGCGGCAGGGGAGAATTCCTTTCTCTCATGCAGGATAACGGTATTACAGCAGAGGGCGTGGATATATACGAGCCCTATGTGGAATACTGCAATATGAAGGGGCTGAAAGCCTCCTGCGGCGACGGTGCGGATTTCCTTGCACATACCGAAGGCATTGACGGCATTTTTGTCGGTCAGGTAGTTGAGCATCTAAAGCCTCATCAGATAATACAGCTCTGCAATACAGCCTATGAGCGCCTTGAAGAGGGCGGCTGTATCATCATTGAGACCCCAAATCCCACATCGCTCTCGATATATACCAATGCATTTTACATCGACCCCTCACATATAAAGCCTGTTCACCCTCTGACTATGCAGTATTACCTTGAAAAAGCAGGCTTTAAGGACATCGGGATAATATACACCGAAAACAGCAGACCTCCCTTTGAGATACCCGAGCTTAAATGCGAAGGCGATACCGAGGAATTCAACAAGGCAATGAAAAAGGTTTCGGAGATGCTGTTCGGAAGTCAGGATTATGCAGTTGTTGCGACCAAGAAAGGATAAATCATGGAAAACGAAAAGATAAATATAGAGGAAATAATGGCTGAGATAAAGCGCGGCATAAAGGAGCAGGGACTTACTGCGGATATGCTGAGCTTTGAAGATGTGCCCTTCAAAAAGACAGCTCAGGGCGGTTCAGCTTCCGAAGCCCTTGACTATATTACCTCTCATTACTATATACAGCCCTACAAGGAGCTCAAAGGCAATCCGATAAAGGTATTCATCAAGAAGATCATACGTAAAATGGTTAAGTTCTACGTAGAGCCTGTGGTATTTGAGCAGAATGATTTCAACGCAAATGCAGTGACCGTTATGAAGTCTGTAGCTGACAGCAAGTCCTCAGACCTCAGCGGCAGAGTTGAGACGCTTGAGCTTGCAAACAAGGAGCTCATCATGCGCCTTGACAGGCTTGAACGCGAGAACAGCGAGCTTCGCAGCAGACTTGACAGGGAGAATGTATAATGCGAGTAGTACAGCTTCTTCCCACCCTCTCATTCGGTGACGCCATAGGCAATGATACAATAGCCTTAAAGGGCGTTATCAGCGAAATGGGCTATACTACAGACATTTACGCCGAGAATATAGATAAAAGGCTTCCCGAGGGCATAGCACAGAAGGCGGACAAGCTCCGCGACCTTAAAAAGGACGATGTGCTTATTTATCACAAATCCACGGGTACAGACCTTACCTTCAAGATAGACAATTACAAGTGCCGCAGGATAATGGTATACCATAATATCACTCCTCCAGAGTTCTTCCGTCCCTACAGTACGGCAGCCACACAGCTCACCGAGCACGGCTACAAGGGAGTGGAGTATCTCCGCGACAAGATAGACTATGTGCTTGCGGTGTCGGCTTATAACAGGTCTGAGCTCGTAAAAATGGGCTATACCTGCCCTATGGATATAAGACCCATACTCATAAAGTTCGACGACTACAGACAGACTCCCGACGAAGCTACTATAAAGAAGTACAGCGACGGCAAGAAAAATCTTGTTTTCGTTGGCAGGATAGCTCCGAACAAGAAGCAGGAGAACGTTATCAGAGCTTTTTACTGCTACAAGAAGCTAAATCCCGAGTCAAGACTCATACTTGTAGGCTCTTCAACAGGCATGGAAAACTATTACGAGCGCCTTGTGAAGTATGCAAACGCACTTGGCATAGGCGATGATGTTATATTCCCGGGACATATCAAATTCAGCGAGATACTGGCGTATTACCGCCTTGCAGACGCATTTGTCTGTATGAGTGAGCACGAGGGCTTCTGCGTACCTCTTGTAGAGGCGATGTTCTTTGATGTTCCCGTAATAGCCTATGATACCAGCGCGATATCGGACACTCTCGGCGGAAGCGGTGTGCTTCTGGATAATAACGATCCTGTATTTGCGGCGGCAGTTATAGACAGGGTGCTCAAAGACGAAAAGCTCCGCGAGAGCATTATCGAGGGACAGCGCAGAAGGCTTGAGGACTTCTCATACGAGCGCATAAAAGCCACATTCGAGAAAGAGCTTACAGATTTTATAAACGGCAAAAAAGCCTGAATAAAGGATACAGAAATGAAAAAGATAGGTTTTGTTATTCCGTGGTACAGTGAAAAGATACCAGGCGGAGCAGAAATGGAGCTTCGCGGACTTACCACACATCTGCATGAAGCAGGCGTTGAGGTGGAAATGCTCAGTACCTGCGTAAAGGAGTTTTCTGCGGACTGGAATGAGAATTATTTCAATGAGGGCGTGGACAGTGTACACGGTTTCCCTATAAGAAGATTTAAGATAAGAAAGCGCAATGTACAGGCGTTTGACGCAGTAAATGCCAAGCTTATGAAGAATATGCCCGTATCTGCCGACGAGCAGAAGGTATATACCGACGAAAACGTGAACAGTCCCGAATTATGCGAATATATCAGGACTCACAGCGATGAATACAGCCTTTTCGTGTTCATACCCTATATGTTCGGAACTACCTTTCACGGCTTGCAGGTATGCCCCGAAAAATCGGTGCTCATACCATGCTTCCATGACGAGTCCTACGTGTATATGGACAGATTCAAGCCTGTATTCCAGAATATCGGCGGTATAATCTACCACGCAAAGCCCGAATACGACCTTGCAAACCGCGTATTCGATATGAGCCGCGTAAAGCAGGGCTGTCTCGGCGAGGGCGTATACACTGACCTTACCAGCGATGCATCTGCTTTCCGCAGTAAATTCGGCATTGACAGTCCTTTTATCATCTATGCAGGACGCAAGGACGAGGGAAAGAACGTCCACACTCTTGTGAAGTATTTCTCGGAGTACGTAAAACGCCGTGATACCGACCTTAAACTTATACTCATAGGCGGCGGAAACATCGAACTCCCGTCAGAGCTTGTGAAGCAGAAACGCATAATCGACTTAGGCTTCATAGACCTACAGGACAAGTATAACGCTCAGGCGGCAGCCGAGTTTTTATGCCAGCCCTCGAAAAATGAGAGCTTTTCCCTTGTTATCATGGAAAGCTGGCTCTGCGGCAGACCTGTGTTGGTACACAGCGGCTGTGCAGTTACGCGAAATTTCGCATCTGAGTCCAACGGCGGACTTTATTTCGGCGATTATTTCGAGTTTGAGGGCTGTACCGACTGGTTCCTGAAAAATAAGGATAAAGCGGCACAGATGGGCGAAAACGGCAGAAGCTACGTCCGCAGCAATTTTGCATGGGACGTTATCGTTGATAAATACATGAAGTTTTTCAGAGAAGTTAGCGGAGATAAGGAATAATGAAGAGGATAGCACTTGTCAATCAGAGATACGGACTGGAAGTCAACGGCGGCTCTGAATATTATACCCGTCTTATTGCAGAGCGTCTTACAGGGGAATTCGAGGTAGATGTCATCACCACAAAAGCCCTTGAATATACCACATGGGAGAACCATTATACAGCCGATGAGGAAGATATCAACGGTGTAAGAGTTCTCCGTTTTCCTGTTGAAAAGACGAGAGCAAAGGATTTCAACGACTTCAACGGAAAGTATCTCAGGTCGGGCAATTACAATGTTGAAACAGAGGCGGTATGGTTTGAAAAGCAGGGACCCTATTCACCTGCGGCAATAAACTATATCCGCGAAAACAAGGATAAATACGATGTATTCATCTTTGTTACCTATCTCTACTACCTCACAGTAAAGGGACTTCCCGAGGTGGCAGACAAGGCTGTATTCATACCTACAGCCCACGAAGAGCCATTTATCCACTTCAAGACCTATGAGAAATTCTTCAATCTGCCCAAGGCTTATGTATTCCTTACCGATGAGGAAAAGGCGCTTGTGCAGGGGCTTTTCCACTGTGAAAATATCCCTTGCCGCGTAATGGGTACGGGAGTAGAAGTGCCCTGCGAGCCTGATGAAGCAGGCTTCCGCAGTAAATTCGGCATAGAGGGCGATTACATCATATACGTAGGACGTATCGACGAGGGAAAGGACTGTCCTACTATGTTCAAATACTTCCTTGAATACAAGAAACGCCGTCCCGACAGCACATTGAAGCTTGTGCTCATGGGCAAGCCCGTGTGCGAGATACCCAAGCACAAGGACATAATAAGTCTCGGCTTTGTCAGCGAGGAGGACAAATTCAGCGGTATATCAGGCGCAAAATGCCTTATACTCCCCTCGAAATTCGAGAGCCTGTCCATATCCGTCCTTGAGGCTATGACCCTTTCCGTACCCGTTATCGTAAACGGCATATGCGAGGTGCTGAAAGGTCACTGCATAAAGAGCAACGGCGGACTTTACTACATGAACTACTTTGAATTTGAAGGAATAATCGACTATATATTCTCCCACGATGCGGAATATGCACAGCTGCGCAGAAATGCGGAAGCATATGTTGAAAAGAACTACCGCTGGGAAGTAATAATGCGTAATTTCAGCGAACTTATCAATAAAATCTGCGAGGAGTGAATATAAATAATGCTGTTTACTGCGGTCTGCTTTATCGGAGTCGTATTCTCCGTGCTCAGTGCTGTAATATGGTTCAAAAAGAAGAATATCATTGAGGGAACGGTAATGGGTGTCGTAATGTGGTTCTTTGCGCATATATTTGCCAGCATGGGACTCTTTGTCATCGACAAGTATACCATTTATCGTGCAGGCTGCGGAGCATTGGCGATAAGCGCGGCTGTTATGCTGCTTGTGCTTTTTCTGCGAAGGAGCAAGCCTTTCAGATGGCGGCATATCTTCAAGAATGATTTTTCCATAAAGGAAATGCTTGTCCCCATAATAGTATGTATCCTTGCTGTGCCATTCGTTTCGCAGAAAAACGACTATTTCGGCATGGGACAGGATCAGGGAGTATACCAGACACAGGCTATACTCTTTATGAACGGCGATACAAAGCGTCAGAAGGATATTTCCGAGTATCACGACCTTGAAATGGATCAGGAGCGTGAGCAGTTCAGAAAGGACGTACAGGCTCATCTTCGCGGTTATGATGTGCCCGATGAGAATTATCCTGATACCGTATACGACAGGAGCATAAGTCCTGTATCGGGAATTATCCACGGTATACCGACTTATTCCGCACTTCTTGCCATGTGGGGCACACTTTTCGGCATGAGCAGTATGCAGGGCTTTGAAACACTTCTTTTCATATGCCTTATCTTCATCGTATACTTCATATGCCGCAATCTGAAGCTGAAGCCTGTGGCTTGTGCCTGCGGCTGTGCAGCAGCGGCATTTGCTCCCGTTATAATATGGGCTGCAAAGGCGTCGCTTACAGAGATGCTCCTTACGCTTCTGCCCGTGACTTTCCTTTACTTTATGACAGATGACGATGACCCGAAGCACAAATGGCTTTCGGTGATACCCATAGCGGTATTCGGCTGTTATCATGTGTCAATATATACCATGATACCCATGTTCGTGCTGATATACGGCGGTATGTATGTGTTCACAAGAGAGCGTCAGTACGCAGTGCTCATGCCTGTGACCATACTCGGCTATCTTGCAAGTTACTTTATGATGAGGCAGATACAGCCTTTCTACACCATGAACAACTACAGTCCCGTATTTGTGGGAGGCATCGGCGTAAACAATATCACCGTGGTGGTCTGCGCACTTTCAGCAGGTGCAGCTGTGGCAGCTGTACTGTTTGCGGTCATAGTGAAAAAGCACACGAAAAAGGATTTCAGCGGCATAAAGTTCAGCCGTGACACAGCAGCTTCAAAGGGATTTATCCTGCTTATGAGACTTCTTGTGATACTGCCCTGTGCATATATCATTGCAAGGGCGTTTATGAAGTACAGCAGCTGGAATGAAGCAAATCACCTTGCATTATGGGGCTTTGCAGGCAATGCAGGACTCCTTCTCATGCCTCTGGGCATGGTATTTGCGGTAATATACGCGAAATACTTCGCAGAGCGCAAGTCAAGACTGGTTCTTTTCATAATGTTCTTCTATTGCATACTTGTTTACTCCTCATTCCTGAGATACGATATACAGTATTATTACTACTATTCACGCTATCTCACACCTTTCATTCCTGTGGCAGTCATATTCAGTGTTGCCGCACTTGACCGTGCAGGGGGAAAGGTACTCATACCTGTTACAGCCCTCGGACTTATGTATGTTGAGAAGTTTGACAGATATCTCATGCTCAACAAAGACGATTCACGTATGGAATGGAGCATTATCGAGGATATCACGGATTTCGTGGACGAAAGCGACTGTGTGGTCATCTCTCCCACCTATGCTTCAAGACTCTGGCTGCCCGTAAAGAGCATGACAGGCGCTAAGGTAATGGTGGAGGATGCCGAAGATGCAGAGCAGATAGACAGACTCACCGCAAGATACGGCAGAGTTATCATGATAACCGAAAAAAATCTTGACGAAGCCGACCACACGGCACTTTATTCCAATAAGCTCCACCATATCGAAGATGACATGGTGAACACAGGAAAGATACTTCCGTTTGCACGCAGCTTCTGGGTAACTGAGGAGGATATCAGAGTATTCTCCTACGATAAATACCGATTTATGTATACTGCAGCAGGGGACTATGCAAAAATGAGCGGAGTTTCGCAGCTTGAAAGCTTTTTCTGCTGGACAGACAGCGAAAAAGCACAGATAGAGTGCGGACTTTTCCCCGGGGATTACGATATAACTATGGAATTCGGCTGCGGACTTCCCCTTGATAAAATGGGAAAAGACCGCGTTGAGGTAACACTTCTTATGAACGGCGAGAAAATAGGCACACAGGCTATAACTCCCGAGAATAACGGCAAACCGCTCCGCTTTGAAGTGGACAGTGAGCAGATAGAGGACGGAGAAAATATCCTTGAGATACAGAGTCCGCTGTGGAGTGCTTCCGTATCAAATCCTGCTGATTCCCGTCAGCTTGGAATAGCGATACAGTCGGTACGCTTTTCACCTGCAACTTGATAGAAAGGAACGTAAATATGAAGCTTATCATTCAGATACCATGCTATAACGAGGAGGAAACACTGGAGCTGGCTTATAACGACCTTCCCAGACATATCGACGGTATCGACACCATTGAATACCTTATCATAAATGACGGAAGCAAGGATAATACAGCAGCAAAAGCCCGTGAGCTCGGCTTTCATCATATAGTATCATTCAAGCGCAACAAGGGCCTTGCGAAGGGCTTTATGGCAGGTATCGACGCTTGTCTGCATCTTGGTGCGGATATAATCGTAAATACCGACGCTGACAATCAGTACTGCGGTGCGGATATCGAGAAGATAGTCCGCCCCATACTCGACCAGAAAGCCGATATCGTAATAGGTGAGAGACCTATCGACGAGACAGAGCATTTCTCCTGGAAAAAGAAGAAGTTCCAGCACCTGGGAAGCTGGGTAGTGCGCGTTGCTTCGGGAACCGATATCCCCGATGCTCCCAGCGGCTTCAGAGCCTATTCCCGTGAGGCGGCGCTGAGACTCAATGTTGTCAACGAGTACACCTATACCCTTGAAACTATCATACAGGCAGGAAATAACAAGACCGCCATGACCTCAGTGCCTATAAGGACTAATCCCGAGACAAGACCTTCAAGGCTTTTCTCGAGTATGTGGCGCTACATGAAGCGTTCTTCAACAGTTATAACCCGTTCCTTCGTTATGTATAAGCCCCTTAAATTCTTTATGTCTATCGGATTTGTACTCATGTTTTTTGGTGCGATACTGGGTGTGCGCTTCCTCATACTCATGGCAATGGGCGACGGCGACGGACATATACAGTCCCTTATCCTTACAGCAATACTCATTATGATGGGCTTCCAGACCATTACAATAGGACTTCTGGGAGACACTATCTCTGCAAACAGAAAGCTCCTTGAGGACGTTCAGTACAGAGTGAGAAAAATTGAATGTGGCAAGAGCGATGAGGAGAAGAAGAATGAAGAAAATTAAACTGCTGTATATCACAAGAAAGTATCCTCCTGCTGTGGGCGGAATGGAAAATTTCAGCTATAATCTCTACAATAACTTTGATCCTTCAAAGGTAGATGCGGATATAATCTCACTTGGAAAGTCACAGAAGCATCTGGTGTGGTTCCTGCCATATTCTCTGCTGAAAACAGTGTTCAAGGCAGGAAAATACGATGTTATCTTTGTGGGAGATGCGCTTCTCAGTTCGGTGGGCTTCTTCACGAAGCTTTTTCACCCCCGCAAAAAAGTGGTAGTCAACGTTTTCGGACTGGATATCACATTTAAAAACAAGCTCTATCAGCTTTATCTCAAGCTTTTCTACAATAAATTCGACAAGTATATATCTATCAGCCGCGAGACCGATGAGACCTTCCGCAAGCGCGGCGGAAAGCGCTCCTGCGTTATAAACTGCGGTGTGGATACGGAGCAGTTCAGCGGCGAATGTGCGGATTACGGCGAGATATGCAGAAAAAACGGCATATCCGAGGACGATACCGTTATTATCACCGTTGGAAGACTTGTAAAGCGCAAGGGCGTTGACTGGTTTGTACGAAATGTAATGCCTTCCCTTAAAGATGAAAAGGTAAAGTACCTCATAGTCGGCGACGGCGAGGACCGCGAGACTATAGCCGAGGGTATCGAAAAGTACGGACTCGGCGACAAGGTGAAGATGCTTGGCAGAGTCGAGACAGCTGAGCTCAATGCGGTATACACTCACGCAGACGCGTTCATAATGCCTAATATCCATGTAGAAGGTGATATGGAGGGATTCGGGCTCGTTGCAGTTGAGGCAAGTCTTGCAGGTCTGGCTGTGTTCGCTTCGGGAATAGAGGGCATACGTGATGCGGTCATCGACGGCAAAAACGGCTGGATAATGGAGAGCGGAAATGCTCAGCAGTATGCAGATAGGATAAAAGACCTCTGCGCACACCGCGATGAATACAGACAAAAGGCTGCTGAATACAGCCGATATACCCGTGATACCTACTCATGGAAGTCCATATGCGCAAAGTACGTGTGCTTATTTGAAAAGCTGCTGGGAAAAGGTAAGAAATGAAGAAGATAATAAAGATCATCGGCAATATCGTAATGATAGCCGCTCTTGCCTTTGTGGTAAAGAAGCTTCTTGATATGGACATAAGTCTGTCACAGTTCCGTGATATAAAGGTGATATCGGCACTTGTGCTGTGTTTGCTGATAACGGCTGTGATAATCATATTCTCATGTTATCCGTGGCTGGTGTTCACAAGGTCGCTTTCGGGGCGGAAGATACCTTTTTCAACGGCTATGCCTGTGTATACTCAGTCCAATCTGTACAAGTATCTCCCCGGAAACGTATTCCAGTACGTGGGAAGAAATCAGCTTGCGGCTGATATGGATATAAGTCATGTGGACGTAGCCTGTGCAACTGTGCTGGACGTTCTGTTCTGCGTGTTCTGGACGGCGGTCATATCCGTTGTTATGCTTGGCGGACGAATAGCCGAGCTTATGGCAAAATATGGGCGAAATCTTCTTATCGTAGGTGCAGTGGGGATATTGCTCGTGATACTTCTCATACTCGCGGTAAGGCTTAAATTCAGGGACAAGTTCAAGGCTTATATATCACGCTATTCAAAGGCGTTTGCAAAGGGAAACAGACCCATGCTGCTCCGTGGAGCATTCTATTATCTGCTCCAGAATTCAGTATCGGCGGCTATGTACTTTGTGTGCCTTAGTCTTATAGTACCGCAGGCGAAAACAGGGGAGCTGATAGCTCTAACGGGAGCTTTCATGTTCGCGTGGATAATAGGCTTTGTTACGCCCGGAGCTCCCGGAGGTATCGGCATACGCGAGGGCGTTATGCTCTTTGTGTGCGGAGACAAATTCGCGGACAGGATAGTGCTGTTCGTACTGGTTATGCGTATAGCGTCCATAGGAGCAGATGTGGCGGCATTTATAATCGGCAAGATATTCGGCGCAAAAGCTGAAAGAACTAAGAGCTAAGAACTAAGTAGGGCGAATTCAGTTCGCCCTTTTTAATGCATAATTATAAATTCGGAATTAGGAATGCGGAATTCGGAATTATTGTGTCCGCTTTGCGGACGGATTTGAATGTGTAGGGACTGCCTTTCTATAATAGGGCTGAAAAAGGCTGAAAATCAATGGAAAACCATTGATTATTGAAAAAATTTTTTTCAGTTCTCTGTTTTACACAAAGATTTGTGCTTGGTATTGTGCATTATTATTGTGAGTCGTGAGTAGAAAGTAGTGTAGGGGCGGCGTTCCGCCGCCCGCAGAATAACTGTAAATAACTCTATAACGCAAGAAAAAGCAGTCCATTCGGACTGCTTTTGTATTTCCTTTAATAGTATTATTGCGGACTGCCAAAGGCAGCCCCTACAGGCTAAAGGTTTGTGGGACGTTGAGGACGCCGTCCCCTACATTATGCGCCGTAGACCTGTGATGCTATATCCACGGTCTGTTTTGCGTCCTTTGCGTAGTAAGTAGCATTTATCTGCTCGGCGTAGGAGGCCGTGAGAACGGCTCCGCCCACAACGGTCTTGCATTCGGGGTACTTTTCGTTGAGCTGTTTTATAGTCTCAGCCATAGCACCGAGGGTAGTAGTCATAAGTGCGGAAAGTCCCACAAGGCTGACCTTGTTTTCTATAGCGGCATTTACGATAGTTTCGGGAGGTACGTCCTTGCCGAGGTCTATGACCGTGAAGCCGTAGCTGTCAAGGAGAACCTTTACGATATTCTTGCCGATATCGTGTATATCGCCGTGTACAGTGGCAAGTACCACCTTGCCTTTTGATACGCTCTCGCTGTTTGCGGCTGAGAGCCTTGTCTTTATTACCTCGAAGCAAGCCTGAGCCGCTTCGGCTGTGAGTATGAGCTGGGGCAGGAATATCTTGCCCTTTTCAAACTTAGCGCCTGCATTGTCCAGCGCGGGGATAAGATAGCCGTTGATTATCTCCATAGGGTCAACGGTGTACATAAGCTCCTCGGCAGCCTTTACAGCCTGATTTTTCAGACCGTTCTCAACTGCATACATTATATCGGGAGCTCCTTTGTCCTGCGCAGGAGCGGGAGCTTTCGGAGCGTTGTCGTCCTGTGCGTATATGCTTATGAAATCAGCGGAATTTCGGTCAATTCCCGCAAGCAGTCTGTAGGCTCTTACAGCTCCGATAATTCCCTCGATATTCGGGTTTATGATAGGCAGGGTAAGTCCGCTGTGGAGAGCCATAGTCAGGAATGTGCGGGTTATGAGCTCGCGGTTAGGCAGACCGAAGGAAATATTCGATACACCGAGCACGGTATTGAGTCCAAGCTCGGTTTTTACCCTGTGGAGAGCGTTGAGAGTCTCCATAACGCCGTCCTGCTCGGCAGAAGCCGTAAGGGTAAGGCAGTCGATGAAAACGTCCTCTTTTGGTATGCCGTACTCCATAGCCCTGTGGAGTATCTTCTCCGCGATAGCAAAACGTCCGTCGGCGGTTTTCGGTATGCCGCCCTTATCGAGAGCCAGTCCCACCACGGAAGCACCGTACTTCTTTACAAGTGGGAGTATGGCTTCGAGGGACTCGTCCTCGCCGTTTACGGAGTTTACGATAGGCTTGCCGTTGTATACTCTCAGACCTGCTTCCAGTACCTCGGGGATAGTGGAGTCAAGCTGCAATGGGGTATCGCATATGCTCTGGATAGCCTTTACGGCAGTTACCATCATTTCCTTTTCGTCAATACCCGGGAGTCCCACGTTTACGTCGAGTATCTCTGCGCCTGCGTGTATCTGCTCCACAGCCTGACTGAGAATGTAGTCCACATCGTGAGCAAGGAGAGCCTCCTTGAAGCGCTTTTTGCCCGTAGGATTGATACGTTCGCCGATAACTCGGGGCTGATTTATGTTGATGCAGTTCACGGCAGAACAGGCTATGCTTGCGCGGACTATCTTTCTTGTCTGACGTTCCATGCCCGAAAGAGCTTCTATCATAGCGGATATGTGCTGAGGAGTAGTTCCGCAGCAGCCGCCGAATATCGTCACGCCTGCATTTGCCAGCTTTACGGCGCTTGCAGCAAAGTCATCGGGGTCAACGTTGTATTCGTTGGTAACAGGGTCGGGGAGACCTGCATTAGGCTTGGCTATAACGGGGAGAGTGGTAAGTGAGCATATCCTGTCGAGAACAGGGAAAAGCTCCTCAGGTCCGAGGGAGCAGTTTACGCCGATAGCGTCTGCGCCCAGACCTTCAAGCACAGCTACCATACATTCGGGAGATACACCTGTAAAGGTACGCATATTCTCCTCAAAGGTCATAGTTACGAGAATAGGCTTGTCCGAGTTTTCCTTTGCAGCGAGCACAGCGGCTTTTACCTCGTAAAGGTCGGTCATGGTCTCGATGACTATTAAATCGGCGTCACCGCCTGCGATGACGAGCTCCTTGTATACGTCATAGGCTTCCTCGAATTTAAGAGTGCCCGCAGGTTCGAGAAGCTGACCTATAGGACCAAGATCAAGGGCTACAAGAGCCTTTCCTGCGGCAGCCTTTTTTGCGTTGGCAACGCCTGCGGAAACTATCTCATCAACGGTATGACCGCTTTTTGCCAGTTTGAAGCGGTTTGCGCCGAAGGTATTGGCGTAGATTATGTCAGAACCGCTTTCGACGTAAAGGCGGTGTATCTTCATTATAGCCTCGGGGTCTGTGATATTCAGAAGCTCGGGAACGTGCTCGGTCTTGATGCCGTGAGCCTGAAGCATAGTGCCCATGCCGCCGTCCAGAAAGACGAAGCTGTTATTTTCAAGCAGTGAAAAGAATTTATCGGACATTTTTAACTCCTTTTAGGAAAAAGTTTCATTTTTGAAGGTGCCTATGCAGCGGAAGAAATCAAGGTTCTCCTCGAGGTCGCGGAGCACGGCTTCAACATTTGGGTCGGTCATTTTTCCGCTGAAATCGAGGAAGAACATGACATTGAAGCTTCCGTCGCGGATAGGACGGCTCTCGATCCTGAGAAGGTTCATATTGTTTACGTAGAATTTGGTCAGCAGACGGTAAAGACTACCTTCCTTATGGGGGATAGTGAGCATTACGGATACCGCATCGGAGTCCTCTGCTACCTGCATATCCTTTGCTATGACTATGAACTGTGTGCGGTTGATAGTGCAGTCTGCAATATTTTTTTCGATTATTTCAAGTCCTAGCTTTTCGGCGCAGTCAACGGAGCATATAGCTGCGATAGGCTCGCTGCTGTTAAGGACTTTTTCCGCAGCAGTAGCGGTATTGCTGTATTCATGTTTTTTCAGACCTGTTTTGCTGAGGAATACCTCACACTGCGAAAGTGCCTGTCTGTGGGAGTAAACACAGGTGATATCCTCTAATTTAGTGCCTTTTTTTGCTGCAAGGCAGTGATTTATCTCCAAAGTCACCATTTTTACGATGTAGAACGGGTAGTTTGCCATAAGGTCATATGTGCTGTCAACAGAGCCTGCGGTTGAATTCTGAACAGGGAGCACACCATAGTCCGCTTCACCTGACTGTACAGCCTTGAAAACCTCCTCGAATGACGGATAGAAGGTGAATTCCCTGTCTCCGAAGACCTTTTTTGCAGCAGCCTCGGAATTAGCTCCCGAAGTGCCCTGACAGCCTATTTTCTTAGCTCCTGCGAAGTCAGGAGCAGTATATTTATAGTTCCTGTTTTCTGCAAGAATAGTGCGGTTCTGCAATATCTTGCTGATGTCCATGATAGTTGTGAAGAGGGCAGAGGTGCCCTTTTCGAGGTTCTTGTCGTTTGTCAGCTCTACGATACGGTCGATGATCTGCTGCTCGCGTCCGCCCTGAAAGACGGGCATATTATGCTCCTTTTTGTAATCTGCCACACCCCTGCAAAGCTCCATGCGCTTCATAAAGAGTGAAAGAATCTCGCTGTCTACATTGTCGATGCCGTCGCGAAGCTGTTTAAGATCCATAAAAAATACCTCCGATTTCAGCCTTTAGCCTTTAGCCGTTAGCGTATGAAGGCTAATGGCAAAGGGCTAAGGACTCAATTGATATACCTCACATATTATATCATCTTTTTTTGTAGAAATCAATAAAAAACAGGTAAATATATTGCAAAATACACTTGACCTGTGGTATAATGATAAGGAATATAGTGAGAAGCTATATCCATGTGAACTTTTTAACGAACTGATAGGTAAAAAATATTGAAAAATGTCAGAATACTGGGGATAGACCCCGGTTATGCAATAGTCGGATTCGGAGTTCTGGATTACGACGGCATAAGATTTACTCCTGTTGAATACGGTGCTGTGCTCACCGAGGCAGGAACGCCCTTTCCCGAACGTTTAAGGGCGATACATGAGGATATAGAGTTTATCTTCAACAAGTTCAAGCCCGATTGTATGGCGGTGGAAAGGCTTTATTTCACCACAAACCAGAAAACGGCGATAGATGTTGCGCAGGCGAGGGGCATAACCGTTCTTTCGGCGGCAACAAGGAATATCCCCGTTGCGGAGTATACTCCCTTACAGGTGAAGCAGTCGGTAGTAGGCTATGGCAAGGCTGAAAAGAAGCAGGTAATGGAAATGACAAGACAGCTCCTCGGACTTGCACAGATACCAAAGCCCGATGACGCTGCGGACGCTCTTGCTATAGCCATATGTCACGGACACAGTACAAGATTTGATTTCAGATAAAGGAACAGAAAGATATGATATACAGCGTAAGAGGAAGGCTTACGGTCAAGGAGCTTGGCTTTGCGGTCATCGAGTGCGCAGGCGTTGGATACGGCTGCAAGACCTCGTATAATACCATTTCAAGGCTTGGCGAGATCGGAAGCGAGGAAATGCTTTATACTTACCTTTACGTAAGGGAAGATGTGGTGGAACTTTTCGGATTTGCCACATTGCAGGAGCTCAGCTGCTTCAAGCTGCTCATTTCCGTATCGGGAGTAGGTCCGAAGGCGGCTACTTCCATACTTTCAGACGTTACCCCCGAGAGGTTTGCACTTCTTGTAGCTTCGGGCGATAGCAAGGCATTCACAAAGACAAAGGGAATAGGTGCAAAGACTGCTCAGAGAATAGTCCTTGAATTAAAGGACAAGATATCCTCAGAGTCTATCAGCGGCAGCATAAGCGGTGATGCCGCACAGTTTGCGAATATATCGTCAGCGGCAGCTTCCTCGTCGGTATCGGAGGCTCTCGAAGCCCTCATGGTGCTGGGCTATACTCAGGGAGAAACAGCTCCCATACTCGGAAAGCTTGACCCGACACTTAGTACGCAGGACCTTATCAAGGAGACACTGCGGTTAATGGCGGCAAAGAACACGCGCTAAATTCAGAAGATAGGAAGGTTACTGTTATGATGAATCTTGACGAATTGCTGAAAGCGGCAATAAAAGACCCTTCAAAGCGTTCATTGTTTTTGCAGACTCTCATAAAAAGCGACGTCTATGTCATCTGCAAGAACCCCGTTAAGCAGGAGCGCGACCGCTCAGAGGGCGGTATCCAGCTGGAGCTGGTAACTACCCAGAACCCCGACGGCGACCTGTTTATCCCGTTTTTCACAAGCTATCGTGCATTACAGCAGTTTGCAAAGCGTTATGTTGACTGCTACAAGATAAACTGCCTGAGACTCTTTGACCTCATACAGTCGGTATCCGCCGTTCTCAACCCGAATTCCTACGGCAAGGAGTTCTCGTCCCATGAGATAAAGAGTATTCTAATGATAGCCCGAAATCTCAAGATAAAGGCTATATCCTACAATGAGGCGGATATCATAAACTATCGCCGCTGTGAACATGATGTGAACCATATCATAAAGGCTGCAAGCAAATTCCTTTCAAAGCAGCCCAATGTTGACAGAGCATTCATCATGGAGATGATAAAGGGCTGCGAAAATCCGCAGATACTCATTGTCCTCGATATGATGGGAAGTACAAGAAAGCTGTTCGTACCGCTTTCAAAGTATCTTTCAAAAACAGTAAAGGCTAACGAGCATCTTTGCTTTATAAGCTATGAACAGGATATGGGCAAGAAGGCTGCTGAGACAGTTGAGCCGTTCTATGTCCGCAAGAAGAGATTTTTCGAGAAATAATTCAGAGGTGTTTTTTTGATACAGACAGAGGATATGGAGTTCGCTCCCAGAATAATCACTCCCGAAAATACTATGGAGGACAGCGATGCTGAGATAAGTCTGCGTCCGCAGACGCTCCACGAGTATATAGGACAGGACAAGGTGAAGGAAAACCTCGCCATATACATCGAAGCTGCAAAGCGCAGGAGCGAACCTCTCGACCATGTGCTGCTGTATGGACCTCCCGGATTGGGAAAGACCACACTTTCGTCTATTATCGCCCATGAGCTTGGTGTAAATCTCCGTGTTACCACGGGTCCTGCCATTGAAAAGCCCGGCGACCTTGTATCGCTGCTGACGAGTCTGTCAGACAACGATGTGCTTTTCATTGACGAGATACACCGCCTTTCACGCGCCGTAGAGGAGATACTTTACCCTGCTCTTGAGGACAGAGTTATAGATATAATTATTGGAAAAGGACCGTCTGCACGTTCTATACGCATGGACCTGAAACCCTTCACCCTTATCGGCGCAACAACGAGAGCAGGACAGCTTTCAGCTCCGCTTCGTGACCGATTTGGCGTAATACAGAGACTTGAGCTTTACACAAAGGAGCAGCTTACCGACATTGTAAGAAGAAGCTCCATGATACTTGGCATACCCTGTACAAGCGACGGAGCTGCCGAAATTGCGGGCAGAGCAAGAGGCACACCGCGTATCGCAAACCGTCTGCTGAAAAGAGTCCGTGATTTTGCCGATGTTATGGGCAACGGCGAGATAACTCAGGAGATAGCCTCCATAGCTCTCAGCAGGCTGGATATCGACGCTCTCGGACTTGACGGACTTGACAGGCGTATGCTTGAAATGATAATCAAGGGATACGGCGGCGGACCTGTTGGACTGGAAACACTTGCCTCGGCGATAAACGAGGAAAGCGTTACCCTGGAAGATATCTGCGAGCCGTTTCTCATGCAGCTTGGTTTTCTGGGAAGGACTCCGAGAGGAAGAGTTGCCACAAGGCTTGCCTACGAGCATCTTGGCATAGCTCCTCCCGAGCAGGCATCATCAGCAGACGACGGACAGATGACCTTTTGACATTTTTCCCGTTTAACGGGACTGGGGGAATGAAAAATGTTGATAAAAGGATCCAGCGAATACAACTTCAAGTACAATTCTGAAATTACCGAGCAGCCTCCCTTTGGTCAGATGATAAACGGACAGGGCGAGGGTGCTGTTTCAAAGCTGCGCTACGGTATATGCTTTATGAGCTTCAACGGCTGTGAGGTCATTGCTGTCCATAACGCTCTTGTATACCTTAAAAAGCCGCAGAAGATAAAGGACGTTGCCTACTATATGGAACGTTTCCGTGTGCTCATGGGATTTTTCGGCTGCAATGCCTTCAGTCTCGGAAAGGCGCTGAATTATTTCGATGCACAGTTCGAGAAGGTAAAATCTCCCGATGACGCACAGGCTTTTATCATCACGTTCTGGACTAAGGTACCGTTTTTATCCTCGATACATACCGTATTCTGTACAAGAGAGAAGGACGGACGCATACGCGTGTATAACAGGTACAACAGCTGTACCTATGCGCCTATCTGCGGCACTCTCGAGGAGATAATCGGCAAACGCCGACCTATCGCAGTATACAAGATAGTTTGAAGCTTATCTTTATCAGGCGACTTATCAACTCTCAACTCTCAACTCTAAACTTACATAAGGGAGACTATTCAATGGCTAAATTATTCGGAACTGACGGTTCGAGAGGTATTGCGGTGACCGACCTCACCTGCGAGCTTGCCATGCAGACGGGAAGAGCTGCTGCGCTTGTGCTTGCGAAAAAGGACGGGGCTAAAACTAAAATACTCATTGGCAAGGACACGAGAGTTTCTTCCGATGCCCTTGAAGCCGCGGTATGTGCAGGCATATGCTCCGTCGGGGCAGATGCAGAGCTGCTGGGAATAGTTCCTACGCCTGCGCTCTCCTACCTTATAGGTGTGCATGAGGCTGACGGCGGTATAATGATATCGGGAAGCCATAACAGTGCCGAATATAATGGCTTGAAGCTGTTTTCGGCAAAGGGTCTCAAGCTTATGGAAGAAGACGAGGACGAGATAGAGCGGCTGGTCTTTGCTCCGTCAGGTGAGATAAAGCTCAGCGAGCCCGAGAATGTAGGGCGTATACTCCACGGCGAAGATGCGGTGAGAGAATACATAGATCATATAAAAAGCGTAGTTACTACCGACCTAAGCGGTCTTAAAGTCGCACTTGACTGTGCAAACGGATGTGCGGCATATACAGCGGAAAGGCTTTTTTCCGAGCTTGGTGCCGAGGTGCTGGTCATAGCTGATAAGCCTAACGGCACTAATATAAACAAGGACTGCGGCAGCACCCATGTACATCATCTTATGGAGTATGTGGTGGAAAACGGCTGCGACTGCGGACTTGCCTTCGACGGCGATGCAGACCGCTGCATAGCTGTTGACGAGAATGGCTGTCTTATCGACGGCGACAGGCTTTTGGCAATATTTGCCGAAAAGTTGAAAAGCAGGGGACTCCTTGACAATGATACGGCAGTGGTCACTGCCATGAGCGGTCTCGGACTGAGAAAATATGCAGCTGCACATGATATTAAGCTTGTAAGCTCGGGTGCAGGCAAGAGATACGTACTTGAGCGTATGCTGGAGGGCGGATATAAGCTGGGCGGCGAGCCCAACGGTCATATCATCTTCCTTGACGAGGCAGGTACAGGCGACGGACAGCTCACAGGTGCGCGGCTGCTTGAAATACTTAAAAACGACAATGTGAAGCTCAGCGGACTTGCAGGAGATATGCCCGCATATCCGCAGGTAAAGCTGAATGTAAAGATACACCCTCATTACAAGGAGCTTTGGAAAAACGAAAAGAGCATAACCGAGCTTATCGAGAAATACGATAAGGAGCTCTGCGGCGAAGGCAGGATAATGGTGCGCGAAAGCGGAAAAGAGCCTATCGTGCGAATACTTATCGAGGGCTGCGATTTCGGACGCATAAACGATATGGCTGTGGATATTGCACAGCATATCAAGGAAAGCTGCGCATACAAGATCTGAGCGCAGACAATTCTATAAGGAGCATTTACTTTGAGAACTGCAAATAACTGGAAAGATTATAAGATATTGGATACATCAGGCGGAGAAAAGCTGGAAACATGGGGCAATGTGAGCCTTGTGCGCCCCGACCCGCAGATAATATGGAACACCGACCGCACCGATCCTCTATGGAAAAATGCGGACGGTCACTACCACCGCTCAAACCAGGGCGGCGGTAAATGGGAATTCCGCAAGAGACTTCCCGAAAGCTGGAATATCAGCTACGGCGACCTTACCTTCAATATACGCCCCACAGGCTTCAAGCATACGGGACTTTTCCCCGAGCAGGCTGTAAACTGGGACTATATGGCTGATAAGATACGCAATGCAGGCAGAGAGATAAATGTCCTCAACCTGTTCGCTTATACGGGTGGAGCTACCCTTGCCTGTGCAGCAGCAGGGGCTTCTGTATGCCATGTTGACGCTTCAAAGGGCATGGTACAGTGGGCAAGAGACAACGCCGCAGCTTCGGGGCTTACCGAAAAGCCTATACGCTGGATAGTGGACGACTGCGAGAAGTTCATAGCCCGTGAGATACGCCGCGGACGCAAGTACGATGCGGTAGTCATGGACCCTCCAAGCTATGGCAGAGGACCGGGAGGAGAGGTATGGAAGCTTGAAAACTGCGTTTACGACCTTGTGAAGCTCTGTTCGGGAGTTCTTTCCGATGATCCGCTGTTTTTCCTGATAAACAGCTATACCACAGGACTTTCTCCGTCTGTAATGGGCTATATACTGGGAACTGTTCTCACTGATAAATTCGGCGGCAAAGTGAGCTTTGACGAAATAGGACTTCCCGTAAAGTCCACGGGAATGACTCTCCCATGCGGCTCCACCGCTATCTGGGAGAAATAGCCTGTAGGGGAACGCCGTTACGGCGTTCCGAGTCATTAGCCCTTAGGAAGCGGCTTTGCCGCTTGTAGGTGGCGATGCCTACATCGCCCGTGCTTAACGAACAAATTACAAGTGCCTATATAGGGATAATAATGTTAGTCTGAAAAAGCTTTTATGATATAGGAGAATAAAATGGCAAAAGACGAAAGATTTGTAAGAATTTACTCACAGGGAAAAATTACTATTTCTGAAATATGGGTAGATGTAGTCACAGGTGTGAACTATGTTTACCATGCAGCAGGCTATTCAGGCGGACTTGCTCCGCTGCTTGACAAGGACGGCAAGCCTGTTATATCATCGCCTGCGGAGATAGAAGCATTTAAGAAATAAGGATAGAATATGAAAAAAACATTGATAGCACTTGCTGCTGCGGCAATGGCATTAACTGCTGTATCATGCGGCGAAAAGGAAAAAGGCACTTCTTCGGAGGGCGTTAACGCAGAAACAACTATCGAAGTATCGGCAGGCGAGCTGATGAAAGATATTTCGGAAAGAGCTGCTGTTGAAAAAGCAGATATGACTGCCAAGCCGACCGAAAAGTGCGATATTCCGGACGATTGGAAAGAATTGACAGTTGACGGTCTTAAAATACGTGTTCCTTCAGGTGTGGAGGAGCTTAATGCTGATCCGGGTATGAGGAGATTTGGCGATGAGACCAAAGGATTGTACTTGACAACTTCAGCTGCCGTAGAATACGATGGCGGAGTATTATTCAGCGCATTAAATCCCGACACAAGTGAAGAAAAGGTCCGACAGGCTTTTTCGGAACTCGGTATAGAGTATAACGGCACAAGGCTTTCATTTTTGAAGGCGGCACTTTCTATTACAAGTGCTGATAAGACTGATGAAAATGCGGAAGCATTTGAAACAGCGATCAAAGCAAAGGGCGGCGAATTCGACTTTGCTGATGAAGTATATGTATCAGAGTCTGACGGGCATCAGATATATATAATACTTGATAAAAAATTCTTTAAAAGTGATGTAGTTTCTTTGACGGTGTATTATTTTGTTGATGAAAAAACTGCATATACAGTTGGAATCAATGCAGGTACAATGGAAGAAGCTTTACAGATAGCGACTAATTTAAGTCTTGCTTAAAGAACAGGGATAAATATGGAAAATATAATCGAAATAAAAGGTCTCCATTTTGCCTACGAGTCCGATGACGAGGAAAAGAAGCCCGTCGAGGTACTCAAGGGCATAGACCTTGACATAAAAAAGGGCGAGTTCGTAGCGGTGCTTGGGCACAACGGCTGCGGTAAATCCACCCTTGCAAAGCATATTAACGCCATACTGCTCCCCACAGAGGGTACAGTAACGGTGGACGGCATCGACACAAAGGACGAGGAAAGGCTTTTTGACCTGCGCCAGTGCGCGGGCATGGTATTCCAGAATCCCGATAACCAGATAGTGTCCTCCATAGTCGAGGAGGACGTAGCCTTTGCACTGGAAAACTTGGGCGTACCCTATGAGGAAATGCGCAGACGAGTGGACGAGAGCTTAAAAGCTGTGGGTATGTACGATTACAGACTACATTCACCAAGCCAGCTTTCGGGCGGTCAGAAGCAGCGCGTAGCCATTGCAGGCGTTATCGCCATGCAGCCCAAGTGCATAATCCTCGATGAGCCTACAGCTATGCTGGACCCGCAGGGACGCAAGGAAGTACTTGCGACTATACACCGCATGAACCGCGAGCAGGGCATAACCATAGTCCTTATAACTCACTATATGAACGAGGCTGCGGACTGCGACCGCGTTGTGGTAATGGACAAGGGACTGGTAGTCCTTGACGATGTGCCCGAGAAGGTATTCTCACAGGTGGACAAGCTGAAAGCAATAGGACTCGATGTGCCGCAGGTAACAGAACTTGCGTGGGAATTACGAAAGGCAGGCTGCGATATATCTCCCGAGATAATCTCGGAGGAGGAATGTGTTGCGGCGATAGAAAAGCTTTTTGCAGAATGAGCAGCGCGGCTGCTTACAGGAAAGAAAAGGAGAATAGAATTGGCTATCCTTGAAACACAGGAGCTTACATACACCTACAGCGTGGGAACACCTTTTGAAAAGACCGCTGTAGACCATGTGAGCTTAAAAATAGAAGAGGGCGAAATGGTGGGCGTAATGGGTCACACAGGCTCGGGAAAATCCACGCTCATACAGCATTTCAACGGACTTCTCAGACCGACATCGGGAAAGGTGCTCCTTGACGGAAAAGACATATGGGCAGATAAGGATAAGATACGCGATGTACGCTTTAAGGTGGGACTTGTATTCCAGTACCCCGAATACCAGATATTCGAGGAGAACGTATTCAAGGACATCGCCTTTGGTCCTAAGAATATGGGACTTGACGAAGCCGAGATAAAACGCCGCGTATACGAAACAGCCAATGATATCGGTCTGTCTGAGGAGCTTCTTGAGCGTTCGCCCTTCGAGCTTTCGGGCGGTCAGAAACGCCGTGTTGCTATTGCAGGCGTAATGGCTATGGAGCCGAGAGTGCTTATACTCGATGAGCCCACCGCAGGTCTTGACCCTGCGGGCAGAGACAAGATACTGAGCCATATAAAAAGCTATCACGAGCGCACTAAGAATACCATACTCATAGTATCTCATAGTATGGAGGATATAGCTACCTTTGCCGACAAGATACTTGTAATGAGCAAGGCTAAGCTCTTCTGCTATGACGAGACAGTGAATGTATTCGCAAGAGCTGACGAGATAGCGCAGATAGGGCTTGATGTTCCCCAGATAACGAAGGTATTCGGAGAGCTACGACGCAGAGGTCTTGACTTCGGAAAAGAGGTCTATACCGTGGGATATGCCCGAGACCTGCTTCTGAAACAGCTTAAAGAACGGGGGAACGGTCCATGCTGAGAGATATAACCATAGGACAGTACTTCCCCGGTGACAGCATAATACACAAGCTTGACCCAAGATTTAAGATAGTTATAACGCTTCTATATATCATAATGCTGTTTTCAGGCGGAAATTACATCTGCCTTGCAGTAGGCGCGTTTTTCACCTTCGGAGCCATACTCCTTTCGCGGATACCGCTGAAAATGTTCTTCAAGAGCGTTAAGCCGCTTGTGATATTCCTTGTGATAACGGCTTTTCTGAATTTGTTCCTTATGACCACGGGCGATGTGCTGTGGGAATGGAAATTCCTGAAAATAACCGATAAAGGACTCGAAACCAGTATATTTATGATAGTAAGGATAGCTCTTCTCGTTATGGGAAGCTCTCTCCTGACATATACTACCTCGCCTATTACGCTTACAGACGCAATAGAGCGGCTGCTCTCGCCGCTGAGGAAGATAAAATTCCCTGTACATGAGCTTGCTATGATGATGTCTATAGCACTCAGATTTATCCCCACACTTATAGAAGAAACAGATAAGATAATGTCAGCACAAAAGGCAAGAGGTGCGGAAATAGATACAGGAAGCTTTACAACGAGAGCAAAGAACCTCATATCCATACTTGTTCCGCTGTTCATATCCGCATTCAGACGTGCGGACGAGCTTGCGACAGCTATGGAGTGCCGCTGTTATCACGGCGGTGAGGGAAGAACAAGATTGAGACAGCTCAAGTCTGCTCCGAGGGACTATATCGCCCTTGCAGTAACGATATTCTTCCTTGTACTGGTAATAGTACTTGGCAGATTATTCTGAGCGGAACACGAGAAAGGATAAAGATGGACAAAGAAGAAAGACGAGCCGCAAGGCACAGAAGGCTTGAGCGGTTCAGAAAAGGAAAATTTCACAGGATACTGTACGAAAAGGGAGTTCTTTACTTCCTGCTTTCGTTCCTTATCCCGTTTTCCATAATGCTCTATGCATTCGGCATATACGGAGTTCACCCCTTTGGTGACAGGCAGATACTTGTTGTAGACCTTTGGCATCAGTACTACCCGTTTTTCAGGGTAGTCCGCGAGAAGCTGGTCAGCGGCGGTTCCTTCCTGTATTCATGGGAAAACGGAATGGGTACAAATTTCCTGTCGCTTATTTCGTATTATGCGGCAAGTCCGCTGAACTGGCTGTCGGTACTCTTTGACGACGACCATGTGCGCGACGCGCTGACATTCATACTGTGTGCGAAAATAGGCTTTGCAGGAGCGTTTTTCAGCTCGTTCCTGCGGTACACATTCAAACGCAGGGACTTTTCGATATGTATGTTCTCGGTGATGTACGCCCTTTGCAGCTATACGCTGGGCTATTACTGGAACGTAATGTGGTTCGATACCGTTGCGCTGTTCCCGCTTGCTATGCTGGGAATAGTTGCACTGTGCCGCGAGGGAAAATGGAAGATATTCACCTTTGCACTGGCGCTTTCACTTATTGCAAACTACTATATAGGTTATTTTACCTGTATTTTCTCGGTATTCATGTTTGCAGCCGCAAGCATAATCGAGTGCAGGGGCATAAAGGACTGGTTCAGAAAGCTGTTCCTGATGATACGCTCCTCGGTGCTGGGCATAGGTCTTGGCGGCTTCATGCTGCTGCCCGCTTATTACGGACTGAAACTCACCTACAGCGTAAACAACAATATGCCAAAGGAGATAAGCTATTACGAGGATTGGAAGAAGATATTTGCAAATCTCCTCTCCTATAATGCTCCTACAAAGGTAGACGGACTCCCCAATTTTGCCTGCGGAATGTTGGCTGTACTGCTTTTCGGAGTGTTCATATTCTCATTCGGCATAAAGATACGCGAGAAGATAGCGGCGCTGACTATGCTTGCGATAATAGCTGTAAGCTGTAATATGAATATCCTCAATTACATCTGGCACGGTTTCCATTTCACAAATCAGATACCCTACAGATTTGCGTTCATATTCTGCTTCGTGCTTGCTACGGCTGCGTTCAGAGCCTATGACGTTATGCTGAGCCGCGGTATAAAGATCTACCAGATAGTGCTCATGGTGGCAGGACCTGCCGCTGTACTGGTGCTGAACAAGCTTTCCAAGGGCGTTGACTATAAGTTTGAGGGAGCTGTCAAGAGCTCGGCTATAATAACAGGTGCATTCTGGCTCATATTCATAGCGGCTAAGATATTCCCGTTCAAGACAAAGGAAAAGCGCAATCTGCTTATGACGCTTGCACTTTCTGCGGCGGTATTCAGCGAATTCATAAGCAATGCACAGATGGGCGTTTCTACAGTTGATACGACGGGATACAGTGATTATCCCGCAAACAAAACTGAGGTGCGCCGGCTTCTTGACTATGAGAAGAAGCACGATAAGAGCAAATTCTACCGCACAGAGCTGACATATACATACACTCTCAATGACAGCGCACTCTACGGCTACCGCGGATTGTCGCAGTTCTCATCGGCGGCTAATGTATCAGTCACGACTATGTGCAAACGCCTTGGACTTTATGCATCTGAGGCAGGAAACAGATTTTACTACAGGACATCTACTCCCGTTGTGAATTCACTTCTGGGAATAAAATATCTCATAAAGAAAAACGGCGAGCTCAATACCGAGGACTGGGCTTTTGAGCACAAGGCTTCCGAGGGCAATGCCAATCTCTATGAGAACAAATATCCGCTTTCGCTGGGCTTTATGGTCAGCGAGGATATCCTTACTATGGAGGATAACGGCGGAGCAAATCCCTTTGAGTATCAGAATGATCTCATAAGGCTTGCTACAGGCATTG
Source organism: Ruminococcus flavefaciens (assembly GCF_900143025.1). Classification (GTDB taxonomy): domain Bacteria; phylum Bacillota; class Clostridia; order Oscillospirales; family Ruminococcaceae; genus Ruminococcus; species Ruminococcus flavefaciens_I. The sequence goes on from NZ_FRCT01000001.1 coordinate 401,199, forward strand.
ATAAGAAGCTTTTCGAGGCTCAGCCTGTTGCACTTGCAGAGTATGACGGTCTTGAGGTGACCAAGAACGGCTATGGTAACTATACCTTCAAAAATGAAACAGATCAGCCTACAGCAAGCGCTACCTACAGTTATGACTGTATCGACGGCAGTCACCTTTACGGCTATGCCAACGGTACAGGCGGTACCTGTGACTCACTGGAGATAAAGTGCGATGATGCGCTTATCGACAGCGGAAAGCTCATAGAGAGCTATCCTATTGGTTTCCCCATGGGAAACGGTCAGGAGGGAAGTACTTCCACAATAAGGATAACCTCTTCCGAAAAGCATAAATCAGGCAATTTCAAGCTAATGGTATATGCTGTAAGCGAAGCGGTATACAATGATGTCTACGGTGCTCTTGCAGATGAGCAGCTTGAGATAAAGCATTTCACCGATACAAAGATACGCGGCAGGATCAATGCGGCAGAGGACGGAGTAATGTTCCTGTCAATACCTTATGAAAAGGGCTGGAGCGTATATGTGGACGGTGAAAAAGCCGAGACCTTCAAGGTGCTTCAGGCTATGACAGGAGTAAAGGTAGGCAAGGGCAGCCACGATATCAGTATTGAGTATACACCCGAGGGCTTTGTTCTCGGTGTTACGGCAACTGTTACAAGTCTTGCACTCATACTGCTTATAATGGTATGCGAAAGACGGCGCAGACTGCGCAGGCACAGACATATGATGTATTCCGCTGTATCGCAGAATACAGGCAATGAAGTGATACCTTCGCCTTATAACAATAAGGCTGAGATATACGATCAGGTCAGCGAGGCATTAAGATCTGAGGATTTTGGCAGGGTCGAGGATACCGAGGTAGTTCTCTACGACGGCAGCGATCCTGCAAAAAAGGAGGCGGACGATGCGTAACCTTAAAGTGACGATCGCTTACAGGGGGACAAAATATCACGGCTTTCAGCGGCAGAGCAACGCCATAACGGTTCAGGAGGTGCTTGAGAGCAAGCTCTCGAAGGTGCTTAACGAGCCCGTTACGGTGACAGGTTGTTCGCGTACCGATACGGGAGTTCATGCGAATATGTTCTGCTTCAATGTAAAGACCAACAGCAAAATAAACTGTCTTGGCTTTTGCAGAGGAGTGAACGGCGAGCTTCCCGATGATATTTCAGTGCTCAGCTGTGAGGACGCCGCGGAAAGCTTTCATGCAAGGTTCGACTGCAAGGGCAAGGAATATATATATAAGATCCATTGCAGCGAATCGAAAAATCCCTTTGCGGCTGATCTCATGCTTCATTACAGAAGAAAATTTGATATCGAAGCCGCCCGCAGAGCTGCACAGTATTTCGTAGGAACCCACGATTTTTCGTCGTTTTGTGCTGACTGCACAAATGTTTCCACCACGGTAAGGACAATTTATTCTTTCAAAATAGAAAATAGTGGAGATTCTGTGATAATGCTTGTAAAAGGCAACGGTTTTTTGTATAATATGATTAGGATAATGGCAGGGACATTGTTAGATGTCAGCGAAAAGCGGATATCTCCCGATGATATCCCCGCTATCCTCGCCGCAAAAGACCGCCTGAAGGCAGGCAGAACGGCTATGGCTCACGGACTGTATCTGAACCGTGTGTTCTACAGTGAGGAGGAGCTGCTGAAAGAGATATGAGAACAAGGACAAGGAGGTATCAGCGTGCCGAAAATGTATGACGCCGATGATATCGTCGATCTGAAAAATCGAAAACGGCGGCGTAAAAGGCTGAGGCGGTTTATTTTGATACTGCTTACAGCAGCCATAGTAACGGGGCTTTATTTTACCCGTGATATGTGGTATAATAAATTAAGGGGCATAGGAGAGCAGTACAGGACTATCGTAAACTCAGGCAAGCTTGCGGAAGGAAATTTCCCTATCGAGGTCAGCGGAGGCGCTGATTATCAGCTGGAATTAACAGACAGCAAGATGATACTGATAAGCGATACCTACACATATTTCTATGATACTGACGGCGCACTTCTTAAAAAGCGTCAGCATACATATACAAATACAGTGCTCCGCGCAGCCGGAGGACGCGCACTGCTCTATGAGAATGGAGGAAATGAGCTGAGTGTAGAGGACGAAGACGAAGTTTTCTATACCAAATCATTTGCCAAGCAACTTATCCTCTTTGCGAGAATAAGTGAACAGGGCTATACAGCTGTAGTTACCACATCTGATAATTTCAGCTGTGAGCTTGAAGTATATGACAAAAGGGGAAAGCGCATATACAAAAGACAGTGTATCGAAATGGTCAGCGACCTTAGCTTTATAAATAACAGTAAGGGTTGTATGCTGAGCTATATCTCGGCAGAAAACGGTCAGCTCGTTACAAATGTTCAGGAAATAAGCTTCACCGAGAAGGCAGAACGCTGGACTTCCCCGGGACTTAATTTGCTCGGACTTGAGATCTGCGGATTTGACAAGGGCGCTTTTGTGCTCGGAGATGATGCCTGCGGATATGTTGACAGCAAGGGTCAGATCAGCTCATACTATTCGTATGACGGCGACCGTGTTGCAGGTGCGAGTGAGGGAGGTAATTCGGCTGTGATCGTCAATAATGATGACAGAAGAAGGTACACCATGGCGTTATTCAAAGGCGGAAAAGCCGAAGCTCTTATAATTGATCTTGAAGAACCATCAATTGACGTTACAATTTATGAAGAACTTGCTTATGTAATGTGTCAGGGCAAGATATTAGCCTATGACTTTAACGGCGGACTTCGTTCGGTTGCTGACGTAAGTGATTCTTACACAGGTTTTGTACGAAGTGATGATCATATTTTCCTGAAAGGCTATAATAAAATAGATCGTATAGACTATGAAAGCTGATTTGTGATACACATTAATTCACATTCCGAAGGGAGGAAGCGCCGTAGAAGCACACGGTGCAAAAAATATGGGAGTACAATTCTGGTGGTTTTACGATGTTATCGTTGTAGCAGCGATACTCGTATGTGTGTTTATTACGATAAAGAAAGGGATAATGAAAGCAGCAGTCGCATTCGTTGGATATGCTCTTTCCATAGCGATAGCTTTTTCATTCAGTACATCAATAACAGATTCCATCTATTCAAAAACCGTAAGGGAAAGCAATATCAAGAAGATAAACCAGACCCTTTCAGAGGGCGATTTTCTTGATGACCTTATAAAGTATATTGAAAATCTCGGCTATAACGTAAGTGTTGACAGAAGACAGCTTGAAAGCATATGCTTTGAGGGCACTGAAATTGATACAAAGCTTTATAAGTACCTCAATAATATCAACGGCAGAAAAGTCGATGAGGAAAGTGCATTTTTAAGCAAGCTCCACGAGGGATATGCTTCTCTTGTAAATACACTGGTATCAAAGCAGCTCAGTCTTTATTCGGCAGAGTATGCAACAGAAAAGGTAAGAACAAATCCTAAGGAATTCGTTCATTTCCTGCCTCTTCTCCAGGATCCTGACAATACAAAGCCTGCTGCTCAGTTTATTGTTGATACTTACCTTGAAGCTCCTTATATAAGCCAGATAAAGCTTACAGTAATGATAGTTCTGCTTATATTCTTTGTTTTGATGACTATTTTTATCGAAACAGCAGCAGGCAGGAACAGCCATATGGAGCCAAGTTTCGTTGCTCATTCCATAAGCGGAATAATAGGCTTATTCAAGGGATTTGTAATAATAGTTATGGTCGCTGTTATGATAAGGCTTTACGTGGTTCTCGGAAGCAATAAGATGCTTTTCTTCAACCATGAGGCTATTGACAAGACATATATATTCAAATATTTCTATAACTTTATAAAAGATATGTGACAAAAAGCAATATTACTGCTTCCGCCGAAACGGCGTGAAGTTCTGGTATAATTAACCGACAGGAGGAACTGCCTGATGATAATGTGCAGTAAATGCAAAAAAAGACCTGCGGTGGTGTTCATCACCTCTGTTCAGGGAAACGAAAAGAAAAATGAGGGACTCTGTCTTTCTTGTGCAAGATCGCAGAATATCCCGCAGATCAAAGAATATATGGATAAACTCGGCATCACCGACGAGGAGCTGGATCAGCTCTCAGATCAGATGATGGGAATGTTGGACGGCGACAGCTTTGAAATGGGCGGCTCCGGCGTTCTTCCCGATTTTATAACCAATATGTTCGGCGGAAATGATGACGGGGATAAGTCGGACGAAAATACAAGCGGCGGATTTGATCCGAGGAGCTTTTTCAGTTCAAGAAACAGCTCTTCCGATGATAAGTCATCAGACAGCAAAGATAAAAAAGGGGGGCTTTTCGGACGCAGCAAGGAAAAGAAGGCTAAGGAGCCTAAATTCCTCGGCAGCTACTGTACCAATCTTTCTCAGAAGGCAGCAGACGGCAAGCTCGATAATATTATAGGCAGAGATAACGAGATAGCCCGTGTTATACAGATACTTTCAAGACGTACAAAGAATAATCCATGTCTTATCGGTGAGCCGGGTGTCGGAAAGACAGCCATCGCCGAGGGCATCGCACTTCGTATAAATGAGGGAGATGTTCCGTTTAATCTTGTTGACAAGAAGGTATATCTCCTTGACCTTACAGCTCTCGTTGCAGGAACTCAGTTCCGCGGACAGTTTGAGAGCCGTGTAAAGGGACTTGTTGACGAGGTAAAGAAGGAGGGCAATATAATCCTCTTTATCGACGAGGTACACAACCTTGTAGGCGCAGGAGACTCTGAGGGCTCAATGAATGCGGCTAATATCTTAAAGCCGGCTCTTTCAAGAGGAGAGGTGCAGGTCATAGGTGCTACCACATTCGGAGAATACCGCAAGTATATCGAAAAGGACTCCGCCCTCGAAAGACGTTTCCAGCCTGTTACCGTAAACGAGCCTACTATCGAGGATACAGTAAATGTCCTTGTAGGAATAAAGAAGTATTACGAGGAATTCCACAAGGTACACATTTCTGATTACCTTGTAAGATTATGTGCTGTACTCTCAGAGAGATACATCACAGACCGTTTCCTGCCAGATAAGGCAATAGACCTTCTTGACGAAAGCTGTGCATATGCTTGTATCCGTTCACCCGAAATAGGTGAGTACGAAAAGCTGAAGAAGGAAATAAAGGTCATGGAGGATATGGAGAAATCCATTTCCGAGCAGGAAGAGATAGATTATCAGGCTCTTGCCGAGGTAAAGGGTAAGCTTATCCATATCCGCGAGACTGAAGCAGAGCTCAAGGAAAAGGCTGAAAGCGTAGATGTTGTCGAGTCCGATATCACTAAGGTCATCGAACGCTGGACAGGAATACCTGCCGCTAAGATAGCTGAAAATGAGTTTATGAAGATATCAAGGCTGGAGGATGCTCTCAAAAAGAGAGTCATCGGTCAGGACGAGGCTGTGGGAGTTCTCACAAGAGCTATCAAGCGTACAAGAGTACAGCTCAACAAACGCCGCAGACCTGCTTCGTTCATATTTGTAGGTCCTACGGGCGTAGGTAAGACTGAGCTTGTAAAGTCCCTTGCCGAGGAGCTTTTTGACTCGCCAGATCCGCTTATAAGACTTGATATGACAGAGTATATGGAAAAGCACTCTGTTGCACGTATGATAGGTTCGCCTCCCGGTTACGTAGGCTATGAGGAAGCAGGACAGCTCACAGAAAAGGTACGCCGCAAGCCTTATTCGGTAATACTCTTTGACGAGATCGAAAAGGCTCACCCTGACGTTATGAATATCCTCATGCAGATACTTGACGAGGGCAAGGTGGACGATGCACAGGGCAGAACTATAAACTTTGCAAATACTATAATCTGTATGACCTCAAATGCAGGCTCTACAGATAAGAGCATAGGTGTGGGCTTCAACCGTACCGAGAACGAGATATCAAGAGATAAGGCTATGAAGGGTCTGAGAGACTTCCTCCGCCCCGAGTTTATAAGCCGTATCGACGAGATAGTAGTGTTCAAGGATCTCACAAAGGAGAACTTTGCTGATATAGCTGCACTTATGATAGACGAGATGAAGGAACCTCTTGCTGAGAAGAATATCTCTATCGAGTATACAAGAGAAGCTCTTGAGGTCATTGCTGAGAAGGCGTTCGGCAAGCCCTACGGCGCAAGAGATATCCGCCGTGTTATCCGCGAGGAGGTCGAGGATCAGGTGGCACAGATCATTCTCGAACGTGCTTCTGAGGTAAGTGTTATCAGCATCTCGGCTGAGGGCGATAAGATCGTTGTCAGCGGCAGGAAGGAGCAGTCCGAAAATGAAGCATAAAATAGGCGCAGTCCTTGCGGCTCTTGCTATGACAGCCTGTCTGACAGGCTGCCTTGAGCCCGATAAAAAGGAAAGTGCAGATAAGACTCAGACAGATACAACGGCTGCTCAGAATGTAGAGCCTGTCACTGATGAAAACGGGGCAGAAATGACCGAGAGCATGGAGCTCATGCGCATCAAGTTCAAGGATATCCCCGAGGCTTCAAGCGGTCCGCTTATAAAGCTTAGCAAGACAGAGGCAAAGCCGGGCGAAATAGCTAAGGTTACGGTATCTGTTACAGGTGCTGACAAGAAGTGGAATATGTGCGGTATACACATCACATATCCAGATGTATTGCAGTGCCAGATAGAGAACGAGGAAGACCTTACGGTAGAGTATGAGCTTGGTGAGGCTACAAAGCGAAATGCAGGCTTTGTGGCTATGGACTGGGAGAGAAATCTCGCTCCTGAGCTTGAAAGAGAGCATAAGCGTTCCGTGTTCTTTACTACCATGTTCAAGGATAATGAAGGTCAGGACGGCGATATAGCTACGTTCTTCTTCAAAGTTCCCGATGACGCTCAGCCTGGTACAGTCTATGACCTGGGCTATTATTACATGGATTCGGATATGTTCCGCGACCTTGAAGCAAATATGTCCTTCGAGAAATATGCCTTTGAGCACCTCGAGGGCGGAAGCATTACTGTAAGATGATATATTATATTTAACAGTTTAGAATGAAATAGTACTTTTATTTAGGGAACGCCCTCTCTTGCAGGGCGTTCCCTCTTTCACAACAGTTCACTGAACTGTTGTGAAATTCACCCTTTGCGGAGCGCCTTACGATTATTGGGCGTTGCCCAACCCCACCAAAGGCTCTGCCTTTGGAATCCGCTAAAGGGTTGTGAACCCTTTAGAATCCCATTATTAGTTTAATAGATTTTTTCTGTATAGACAAGGATAAAAGAAAGGACATTACATAATGAATAAAAAAGAAACAGCAGAGATAAAAAAGAATTTTTCCGATAAAAGCGGCTTTTTCATTATGGAGCGTGTTCTCACAGCTTTTATTGACGCTGAAAAGAACGTGAGATACCACAATGTAAGCTCATGCCTTACTATGCCTGTTGAGGAGCATGATGTGTATGACGAGACTCTGAAAAAGGTGCTCAATACCAACGTAGGCAAGGCATTTGTGGAGTATGAGTTCCCGAATGAAGCCTATGACGAGGGACAGCCACAGAATATCCTCTATACGCTTCTTACCTCGGAGCTTAAAGACGATATCGCCTGTGAGGACTTCCTCAATCATATCGCCAATAATATCGCATATACAGGTCCGTTTGCGGTTATAACCTCTTACTGTACATATACTATCCGCAAAAAGGACAAGAATGACGAATTTGCAGATGGTGAGGACGAGATATACCGCTATATCCTTACAGCTATCTGTCCTGTAAATACAAGCAAGGACGGCTTTATCTTCGACAGCGTAGGCAACGAGATAACAAAGAAGGTGAATACAGAGCTTATTATAAGCAAAGCTCCTTCGGACGGCTTCCTTTACCCTGTTTTCAGCAACAGGAGCTCGGATATCAACCACGTTATGTACTACACAAAGAATATAAAATCACCTAATGTATCCGTTGTTGAGAACGTTCTCGGCTGCACCTTTGTTATGTCCGCTGAGAGCGAGAAAAGCAGCTTCCAGAGCATACTCAAGAATGTTGTGGGCGATGACCTTGATTATACTCTCATAAAGACCGTAAACGAGAAGATACAGGAGGTTGTTGAGGATAACAAGGACGATACAGACAGAGTAGTTATCGACAATGCAAGACTAAAGGATATCCTCGTAGATGTGGGACTCCCCGAGGAGCGCGTGAATATGGTAGAGCCTGTTTACGAAAAGGTCTGCGGTACTGCGCCCCTTACTGCGGCAAATCTTGTGGAGACTAAAACAGTTCTTACCTCTCCGGGTATAACCGTAAATATCAAGCCCTCTGCGGCTGATAAGGTGCGTACAAGCGTTGTTGACGGCAGAAGATGCCTCCTCATCGACATTGACGACCCGACTATCGAGATAAACGGACTGCCTGTTACTCTTTGAGAGCACTTAGCCGTTAGCCATTAGCTTGCAGGGAACGCCGCTTCGGCGTTCCTTTTTTATGTTCAAAAATTGCGGGGATATGTGTAATGTTTTACGGTTTTTGCGACTTTTTATGTTATAAACTTGACATGATATTATACATGGTGTTATAATAATATCGGTTAAACCAAATCTAAAACAAAAGGAGTTTTTAAAATGATTTTAGGCAAAAAAATCAGCAAAGCATTAAGCTTTGTCATATCTCTCACACTTGCATTGGTCATTTGTATCTGTAGCTTTGAATTTTCAAGCAATAAAATAAAGGCTAATGCGGCTGCGGCAAAGATAGCTACTCTTACCATTCATTCAGATCCAACAGGCGGACATTATGGACTTCCTGTAGGACAGCATGCGTTTCTTAGTATCAGAAACAAAGCTGGATATGATATAAGTGTTCTTGGTACTAATGTTCCGCCAAATGGTGCAATAACGATAGGAACCACAAAAAGTCTTGATGGTCAAGGAGATGGAATTTACACAAATGCTGAAGCTTGGCTTATAAAGAATAAGGGCTATTATAAAAAAAGAGTATCTCTTTCAATAGATATTACACTTGGAGAACTTTTTAAATTAAATGATGTAATGTACAAAAACAATACTTGGTCATGGTATTTAAATTGTTCGATTTTTGCCAGAACAGTGTGGAATTCAGTTGCACCTAAAAGTTTGGAATTAACGGGTGGAACACCTGTTATGCTTGCTGATAGCATAAAAAGCAAGAAAACCTATAAAGATGCTGCTAAAATTGGTACTTGTGATAAAGCAAATGTCAGACGCGTAAAAAAGGCTAATAAATACGCAAAGATTGATATGAAAAAAGTTATGAAAAACGCTTGAAAATAAGTATATTAAAAGGCGGTCAATGACCGCCTTTTCTACTTGCTACTCACTACTTTCTACTTACTCACGGGCGCACAGTGTGCGCCCTTCCTGCAAGATAAAAACTCCCTCACTATTGTGAGGGAGTTTTTTCAGTGATTTTCCTTGATAGCGGTCTTTGCCTTTGCGACTATGGTCCTGTCGTTCTCATAGGACAGGATATTTGTGGCATAGGATATATCCACCCAGCGTATTTCTGCGATCTCGCCCTCCTGTGGGGTAAAATCAACGTTCTTCGCTTTTGCAAGAAAGTAAACGACGACCTTCATCGTGTCCTTCTTCGGTGAATAGGTAACTGTTTCTCTGAATGTCGGATCAATAATAACATCAATGGAGGTCTCCTCCATTATCTCACGACGAGCAGTTTCAATCTCGGTCTCGCCCTTTTCAACGTGCCCCTTGGGGAAGGACCAGTGACCGCTGTTGATATGCTTTATCAGCAGTATTTCCGTATTGCCGTGGTATTTCCTGTAGACAATTGCGCCGCATGATTTCTCGTGAAGCATAGATAATCCTTTCTTGCCTGCAAAAACAGACAGAATCAAGAGCAGTTCACCCTGCTTCAGAGTATCATGTGGTGAGCTGCTTTTATATAGTTCAAAATTAATTATACCATATAATGGGCAATAAAGCAATATGCGCGGCAAAAAAAATTCGTGCCGAATGGTAAATCGTGCGAAAAAACGTGTAAAATGCGCATATTTTTTTCTCATGCATACTTGTACCTGCGGCTGAATATACATTACACAAAGCAAACTTCAAGGAGGTTACCGTTATGGACTTAAAACTTAACAGAGAGACCGTGCCAGCTGCCGAGATGATATACGACGGTATTCAGGAGCAGGCAGTTGAACTGGATTATATCCTTCCCGATTACTGTCCCGATATTTTCAGACTTATCCGCTGCGAAACTTCGCCTGTGATAACCGACTGGAGCATCAGCGGCGACAGGCTGACCTATGAGCTCAGGTGCGATATACATATCCTTTACTGCGGCGAAAACAGCAATGAGGTGCAGTCTGTGGAGCAGCACAGGAGCTTTACCAAAACCGTTGAACTCGGCAGAGCGGCGGAGTCTGCGGAGGTAAAGCTTATCCCGAAGGCTGACCACGCTAATTTCAGAGCCGTGAACAAACGCCGCCTTGACCTGCGCGGAGCTGTTTCCACAAAGATAACCGTTACAGGTCAGCAGGAGCAGGAGGTCATATCCGATGCAGTGGGTATGAATATACAGTTGAAAAAGACTCCCGTAAAATTTGCCGCAGGCAGGCTTACTGCGGAGAAGAATGTCCGTATAGAGGAGGACATGGAGCTTGGAGCGGCTCAGCCCGATGTTTCGGCAATTCTCAATTGTCGGTGCAGTGCATCTGCCTGCGAGATAAAGCTTGTTTCGGGAAAGCTTTTAGCAAAGGGTGAAATTGATGTGGAAATACTGTACTCGGGGGATAACACCGTCGAGGCTATGCGTTTTTCCCTTGATTACAGCCAGATAATCGACGTTGACGGACTCGATGACAGTTACGACTGCACGGTAGCTCCCGAAGTGCTCAGCTGCGATATAGCTGCATCGGAAGACAATGAGGGAAACAACCGTGTACTGCGGTGTGAAGCGGAAATACGGCTCAACTGTCGGGCTGTGAGGACGGCAACTGCCATGATAGCCGAGGATGCTTTTTCAACAGTCTACCCTTGCAGTGTTGAAATGTCGGAGATAAAAGCCGAGCAGATACCTGCGGTTTACGATGAGAGCTTCAGGCACAGCGCGAAGCTTGCTGACGGGGATAACGTGCCCCAGACTGTCTATGCTATGTGGAGCGAACCTAAAAATATAAATACCCGAATAGGCGATGACGGGCGCTCTGTGGTCATAAGCGGTATGCTGACCTATTCTATGGCAGCTAAGGACAAAGCGGGCATGATAGTTATGCCCGACCGTGACGAAGCCTTTGAGGTCACTGTTGGACTTCCCGATAATATAGGCGGCACATCAGTTTCGGCAGAGGTTCGGGTACGCGAGACCTCATACGATATATCCGCCGAGGGAGTCCTTACAGCTAAGTCGGATATAGGCGTTAAGCTACTGGTGTACAGTGCGGACTCCATAAAGGCTGTTACAGATATCTCTGTTGACGAGACTTCCAAAAAGGAGCGTGACGGCGATTATGCCATAAAACTGTATTTCGGTATCGAGAACGAGGATATATGGGATATCGCAAAGCGTTACAGTACAAGTGTTGCGGCTATCATGGAGGAAAACGATCTCAGCGGTGAACGCCTTGAAAACGGCGGTATGCTGCTGATACCTATTGTTTCGTGAAGTATTAGAGCTAAGAACTTAGAACTAAGAAATATATAATGAGAACTAAGAAATATCAGTTTAACTATCTTAGTTCTTAGATATTAGCTATTAGTTCTGATAAAAAGGAGTATTTTATGGCTAAAGATATATACAGCAATATTGCAGAGCGCACGGGCGGCGATATTTATATAGGCGTTGTGGGACCTGTACGCACAGGCAAATCCACCTTTATCAAGCGTTTTATGGAGTCGCTTGTAATTCCCAACATCACCAGTGAGTTCAAGCGTGAACGTGCTATTGATGAGCTTCCACAGTCCGCGGCAGGAAAGACAATTATGACTACAGAGCCAAAGTTCATACCCGAGGAGGCTGTGCAGATAGACCTTGGAAATGGTGCGGAGTTCAACGTAAGGCTTATCGATTGCGTAGGGTATATAGTCCCAAGCTCTTTGGGCTATATCGAAAACGAGCAGCCCCGTATGGTAATGACTTCGTGGTTCGATGAGGAGATACCATTCAATATGGCTGCGGAGATAGGCACACAGAAGGTCATCACAGACCACTCTACAATTGGTCTTGTCATAACCACAGACGGCTCTGTAACGGATATACCGCGAGAGGAGTATGAGGAGTGCGAGGAGCGTGTTATCCGCGAACTGAAGGAGCTTGGCAAGCCCTTTGTAGTAATACTCAATACAGTTGCTCCGAATTCGCCTGAGACTGCCGCTCTTGCTGCAAGACTCACAGACCGCTATGACGCTAAGGTAATACCTGTGAACTGCCTTGAACTGGGGGAGGAGGATATCCGCAGCATAATACGCGAGATACTCTTTTCCTTCCCCATAAAGGAGATAAATATCCGTACTGCGCGGTGGATAAATTCTCTTGGCAAAGGACACTGGCTGAAAACGGAGATACTGGACTGCATACGCAATGCTGCAAAGGATATACGGCTTGTCCGCGAGGCTGAGGACGCTGCTGCGGCTATAGCACAGTGTCCGAATGTGCTGAAAGCGGAGATAAGCAGCATTGATCTGGGCAAGGGCTCGGTGACTATCACAGCGGAGCTGGACAACAGTCTTTTCTATAAGATACTTGGTGAGACTACGGGTATCGAGATAGAGAGCGAAAGCGACCTTATGCCCCTGCTTACGGAGCTCAACGACATACGCCGCAAGTATAAGCGCATAGAGCCTGCACTGGCTGAGGTTGAGGCTACGGGTTACGGTATTGTTATGCCCGAGCTGGAGGAAATGTCCCTTGAGGAGCCGAAAATAATCCGTCAGGGCGGCAAATACGGCGTAAAGCTCAAGGCTTCCGCACCGTCAATTCATCTTATGAAAGCCAATATCAACACTACTATAAGCCCTATTGTGGGTACTGAGCGGCAGTCCGAGGAGCTTGTTATGTATCTGCTGGACGGCTTTGACGACGACCCGAAGAAGATATGGGAGAGCAATATTTTCGGGAAGTCCCTTCACGAGCTGGTCAACGAGGGACTTCACAGCAAGCTTTTCAAGATGCCTGTGGACGCACGAATGAAGTTGCAGGAGACTCTCGAACGAGTCATAAACGAGGGCTGTTCGGGACTTATCTGCTTTATTTTATGAAAAAAGGCAGCGTGACGCTGTACCCTTGCCACGTTGTCGCTCGCACACTCGCTCACTCTCATCAAAAACGTTACTTGTACATCGCTTACAGAGCTAAAAAAGGAGTACTGCAAAGGTACTCCTTTTTTTAGCCGTTAGCTTGTAGGGGCGGCGTTCCGCCGCCCGTCGATTAACGTAAATTTGTAGGGGACGGTGACTCCATCTTTTTTGTTTGTAGGGGACGGCGTCCTCGACGTCCCGAGTAGGGGCGGATATTATCCGCTCACAGGTCTCAGATTTGCTTTAAATGCCCATTTGTAGGGGCTGCCTTTGGCAGTCCGCAGTGTTCATAGCTGTAGGGGGCGACGTCCCTTTTTCATATAGCAACAAGAAAGCCGTGCTGCCTAAGCACGGCTTTCCTGTTCTGATTTGTCCCTTACAATTTATTTTTGGAATTATATCAATCTGAGCGGCGCGTTGTGCAGATGCACCGCTCAGACCAACATCGAAAAGGAATTATGATTACGAGAACTTCCAGTAATCGAATTCGCAGTCGCCGCTGAATACCATATAGATATCCTTAACGCCTGTTACGTTGTTCTCTGCAGCTGCGAGTTCGTTCTCGCTGCCGTTGAGCTCGCCGTAACCGATGCAAGTACCTGAAGTAGAACCTACACAGAACTTAACTACTGCGTTGCCGCTGCCCTTGACTGTGATAGAAGATACGCCATTCTTGAGATCAACGCCGCTGACCTTGATCCAATCGCCCTTCTTAGCCTTGACAGTTGTGTTGCCAACGCCGCTTATGCTTATGTTCTTAGACTGGTTAGACATTGTCTCAGCCTGTACGATCTCGTATGCGTTGAGGTTCTCGATCTGGCTTACACCCTTCTGTGAGCCGCTGCAAGTGATCTTTCCGTTGCTTATAGTTGCCTTATCGATACAGGGTGATCTGTAGTTAAGACCCTTGCCGCCGTTAACGCCCATACGCATTTCGAGCTGACGTGAGTGATAAAGTACATAGTAATTGCCCTTGAATTCGATAATTGAGTGGTGGTTGTTACCGCCGTTATCAAGTCTCTGTGTACCTGTATTCTTGAATACAACGCCCTGATACTGGTAGCCCTTGAGAGGATCTGTTGATGTCATGTAACCGATATCAGCATTGCTGAATGACTGACCGTTTACACTTGTACCGCCGGGAACATTCCAGTTGTGGCAGAATGAATAATACCAAGTATTGCCGATCTTGATCATGCTTGAGTCTTCAAAGAGGTAAGGTGTACCCGGATCAATAGGTGTACCTACGATGGAGATCATGTCATCGCCGAGCTTAGCGATACGACCCTGCTTTGTATTAGCAGCCTGTCCGTCAGGAACACCGCCGCCGTATGCGATTATAGCAGTATCTGTATCAGGATCATAGTAAACGCCCGGATCGAAGAGCCATGTTACGTTACTGTTAGGTGTGCTTCTTGAAATAAGCTCGTGTCCAAGAGGATCCTTTACATTCTTGGTGAATGTCGGGTCATCAGCTGTGATAACGCCGATACCTGAACCATTGTTTGCAAAGTAAAGGAAGAACTTATCCTGTCCCTTGATTGTCTTCCATGCAGCATCAGGAGCCCATGCGTTATTAGCCCATCTTGCAATAGGTGTGCCGTTAACTCTTGTCTTTGCAACAGGGATCTGACCGTGGTCAGTCCAGTTTACAAGGTCTGCTGTTGATAAGCAGTTGATGTAGCCTGAAGAATAATCGTTTTCAATAAGCTGATTATTCTTGTATGCGAACTGATCTGCTGTTGTGTAAACGTAAAGTCTGCCGTCATATACGAGCCAGCCCGGGTCAGCACCGAAACGCTGAGTATAAAGCGGGTTGTTCTCGCCTTCCTTCTTGAAGCTTTCTGCGAGTGAAAGACCGCTGAACTTGCCCTCATACTTTGAGGTATCAAGTGTAGGAACTGCCGGCTTGTTTACTGGGAATTCCTTGATCTTGCCAAGGAGGAAATTCTGGAGAAGAACGAGGTCATTAACCTCAAAGGTTCTGCTCTGGTCAACGTCAGCAGCCTGCTGTGCCTTTGAATCACTGAAGCTGCCTGCGAGGAGGCCCTTTCTTGCGGGGATCATATCCAGTGAGTTGATAACACCGTCTAAGTTAACATCACCGAGGGTAACTTCAACATTTGAATTCTGTCCGGGATCAGATGTTCCGGGATCGGTGATTGCAGGCTGTCCGGGACCTGCGATAGCTGTACCGGCAGGAGCGCCGATAGCCTCGTCAATGAAGAAATCACAGAGATTGGTCTCGTCTGTAGTTTCAACGTAGATCTGCATATTTGAAGCGTCAGCAGGGAGCTTATAGTTCTTGTTGATAAGCTGTACCCACTCGCCCTTAGGAGCTGTGCCTGTAGCGATCTCAACGTAATTAGCTGTACCTGAAGCGTCCTCATACTGGAGAGTGAACTTGAACTCTGTATTGCCGCTCTGATTTGTCATAGCGTTAACTGAGAAGCTGTAAGTCTCGCCGGGAGTAAAGATGCTTGAATCAAGTGCAAGTGAAGCACCGTTCCAGGAATTCTCACGGCCGGTGCAATAGAGAGACTTGCTGCCGGCATACTTAGCTGAACTGCTTGTCTCAACTGAAGCAGAACCTCTGCCTGTCCAGCCTTCTGATGTGCTCTCAAATGTGTGGTGGAACCAGTATCCTTCATCTGAAACCTTTGGCGGCTCAGGAGGAGTATAAGTTCCGCTTGCGCCTGCTCTCGGACCTGTATATGGGATACCTGTTGTCCACTGGCTGTCGGAAACAAGGCTTGTTATAGCGCTGTATGCAGCCTTTGGCTGGTTGCTTCCGTCATAGAGGAGAGGCTGATTGCTTCTGCCGCTGTTCTTATCTGTACCTACCCATGAGTTGTTATCGTTTGGTCCCCATACCTGTACGAGAGATACGAAAGGTCCGTTCGGATGCTGTGTATTCCAGTCCATAGCGTGCTTGAAAATAGCCTTATACTTGTCAGCCTGCTGCTGTAATGTGTACTTGCCGCCTTCTGTTGAAAGGTCAAGCTCAGTTACCTGAACGTCGAGACCGAGGTTGAGGTACTTATCCATAGCAGCGAGGTAAGAGTTTGTGTCGCCCCATGCGTTGCTTGCAGCGCAGTTGAGGTGTGACTGCATTCCCATACCGTCGATGAGTCCCTTTGCCTTGAGTGGCTTGAGGATAGTATTGATAATACAGTTCTGCTTGTCGTTAGCGAACTCGTTATAGTCGTTATAATAGAGCTGGCAGGTTGAAGGAGCATACTTTCTTGCATAAGTGAAAGCCTTCTCAACGAAGCCGTTGCCGCCGTAAACCTGAGCCCACTTGGAGCTTCCGTTACCGTTTGAAGGTCTTACGCCGCCCTGTGAAGCAGTACCGTCGTTGATTACCTCGTTACATACGTCGTATGCGTAAAGGTTGAGCTTTGGATACTGTGTAGCGAAAGCGTTGAACATATTCTTTATGTAGCTTTCCATACGCTGATCCATTACTGATGAGCTTACCCATGAGCCGTTATTGCTGAAGTTTGTCTTGAAGAACCAGTCAGGAGTCTGGCTGTGCCATACGAGGGTATGTCCTCTGAAAGCGATATTGTTCTTCTCAGCAAAGTCACAGATAGATGCGCAGCGGCTGAGTGAAACCTTGACGTTTGTATCTGTTGAGCCGTTCTGAACGATAGTAGCATCAGGCTTTGTCTCGTTCTCGCACTCGATAGCGTTATGATCCTTCAGGATGATACCTGTGATACCGCTGTTGTTTATTGTTGAGCCGTTAAAGATATTACCTACACGGAAGTAAGCACCGAATTCGTCCTTGAGTCCCTTGCCGGAAGGTGCTGCGTGTGCCTCCAGCGCAGCCTTGTCTCCTGTGATAAGGAATTCATCAAAGAAGAAATCGCCTGTAGAATCGTTTGTGATCTTGAGCTTGAACTCGTAGCTTCCTTCAGCTGCTGTGTAGTCGCCCTGGAGCTCTGTCCACTCGCCTGCGAGGACAGTCTTTGAATCGAGTTCGACAACAGTTTCTTTCTTTGTCACTTCATCAATAGTAAGAAGTGAGAAGTGGAATCTCTCAGTTGTCTTGCTGTAAACCTTAACACTGTAAGAGTATTTATCTCCGCCAAAGAGATAGAGACCCTTTGAAGAAGCAGCACCGTCTTCAGGTGATATACGGCCTGATACCTTCATGCCTCTTGACATATCAGTGCCTGCTGCTGACTGCGCTGTCAGTTCTACTGTTTCTCCCTCGCCGTACCAGCCTTCATAGCTGCTCTCGAAATCGTTGTGTACGATCTCGGCAGCATATGTGTGCTGTAACATTTCGGGGAAGGCAGTCATAACTCCTGAAAGGCAGCCGGCAGCCGTAAGGCTTGCAACTAACTTTTTAACTTTCATTATTTTCTCCTCCTCATAATTAAATTGTATATTTTTCGTTCAACGTTATGATATATTTTATATCATTTTATGCTGTTATATCAATTCTACTCCTTTACATTATTGTTTGCAACCCAAAAAATAAAGATTAGGTGCACAAAATGCAGAAATGACCATTAAAATGCTGTTTTTTATGAAATTTTAGTTAAGAAATTACTATCGACAGCATAATAGTGCTATTTCGTAAAATGTGTGATATTTTACGAAATATGTTATAATTATTTTGCTGTATGAGTGATCGGCAAGCAGGCGTAAATGTGGTAATATAGCTGAAAATACAATGATTTCATATTCGTGGTAAAACTGTACAAAAAAGTGAGATCAGAGGTGTCCGAAGCGGAAAAACCATGTTTTAAATTACCACAAGTTAACGGTGCCAGTATTTGTTATGGTAAAAATATGACACTGCAATACGCCGCAAATCTTGGTTACTGTCATTTTTTGAACTTATGGTGTGAATTATTATGACATTAGGTGTAGTTTGATAGAAAAGTTCATATTTAAATGGTATCATATAGACTATAATACCACATTTGTGCTAAGACATTTTACAAGGAGTGAAAATAATGAAGGTTTCCGACGGATTCTGGCTGAACAAAAATGGCTATAACGTACACTGGGCAGTCCAGATCTATGAAGCGGAAGCGGACGACTGCGGTGTAACGGTATATGCGTCTACACAGTGGATATCAAATAAGGGCATGACTCTCGGAGGTCCTATGCTCACTGTCCGCTTTACGTCCACCCTCGAAAACAGTATTAAAGTTACCATAAGTCACTTCAGCGGAAGCAGAGAAAAACAGCCTTCATTCCCCATAAATGAGGACAGCGGCATGAGACCTGTTATAAACAGGCTCAGCGAAGGCGGCTATGAGCTCATATCAGGCGATACCTCGGTCAGGATAGGCAGCGAGGGGAAGGAGTGGGATATATCATACTATTACCGCGGAAAGCTCCTTACAAGAAGCGGCTGGCGTACTACCTCGGTCATTACCGAGGAGGACTGGCACAGAGAGCGTGAATGCTTCGGGGAGCGGTTTTTTGCCCAGTCCGATAACGGGGGAGGTACCTTTATACGTGAGATGCTGAACATTTCCGTTGGGGAGTATATCTACGGATTCGGCGAAAAGTTCACCACATTTGTGAAAAACGGTCAGACTGCTGAGATATGGAACAATGACGGCGGCACCTGTACGGAGCAGAGCTATAAATCGGTGCCGTTTTTCGTTTCGTCAAGGGGCTACGGAGTTTTCGTCAATCAGACGGAAAAGGTAGTTTTTAACGTGGCTGACGAAAATGTTACAAAAACTGCTTTTACGGTGCAGGGGGAGTCGCTGGAGTATTTTATCTTCGGCGGCGACAATATAGCTGAGGTCATAAGCCGATATACAGCCCTTACAGGCAGACCTGCACTTCCTCCGCCCTGGTCCTTCGGACTGTGGCTCTCCACTTCTTTTACTACGGATTACGATGAGGAGACTGTAAATAAGTTCATAGACGAGATGAGCAGGAGGAATATCCCGCTTGATGTTTTCCACTTTGACTGCTTCTGGATGAAGGAGTTCGAGTGGTGCAGCTTTGAGTGGGACAAGAGGAAATTTCCCGAGCCCGAAGCCATGCTTGCAAGGCTGAAAGAAAAGGGCTTGAAGATATGCGTGTGGATAAACCCGTATATTGGGCAGAAAGCTCCTGTTTTCAGGGAGTGCGCGGAAAAGGGCTATTTCATAAGAAACAGGGACGGCTCGGTATTCCAGTGCGATATGTGGCAGCCGGGAATGGCTCTCATAGACTTTACAAATCCTGAGGCGAGAGAGTGGTTTTCGGCTAAAATACGCGGACTTGCGCAAATGGGCGTAGATGCGGTAAAGACGGATTTCGGCGAGAGGATACCAACAGATGTGTGCTATTTCGACGGCTCAGACCCTTTCAAGATGCATAATTTCTACTCGTATCTGTATAACAGGACAGTGTATGAAGCCTTGAAAAACGCTAAGGGAAGCGGCTGCCTTTTTGCCCGTGCTGCTACCGCAGGCTGTCAGCAATTCCCTGTACACTGGGGCGGAGACTGCTTCTCGGACTATGAGTCCATGTGGGAGACTCTCCGCGGAGGACTTTCGCTGTGTATGTCGGGATTTGGATTTTTCTCCCATGATATAGGCGGATTCGAGGCGGAGGGAACTCCCGACCTTTACAAGCGTTGGACGGCATTCGGGCTTATGTCCACACATTCCCGTTATCACGGAAACAGCTCTTACCGTGTGCCGTGGCATTTTGACGAGGAGAGCTGCGATGTTTCGCGGCATTTCGTAAAGCTCAAGGGCAGACTCATGCCCTATCTGTGGTCAAATGCGGTCATTACCCATAAAACGGGCGTTCCTATGATGAGGGCTATGGCTGTGGACTTTACAAACGACAGAAGTGCGCTTACCGTTGATACTCAGTATATGCTGGGTGAGGCATTGCTGGTTGCTCCTGTTTTCAGCGAAGACGGGGAGTGCAGCTTTTATCTGCCTGCTGTGGGCGTATGGACCGATATACAGACAGGCGAGGAGCTGAGCGGCGGCTGGTATACAAGGAAATACGATTATTTCGGTATGCCACTTATGGCAAGACCGCGTTCAATTATCGTTTACGGCGATTTCAAGGGAACTGCGGACTATGATTATGCCGATAATATGCATATCGTGGTCTATGGACTCGGTGAGGGCGATACTGCGGAGACCTGCGTTTATGACCGTGACGGAGAAAAGTCTGCGGAGATAAGGGCGGAGCGCAGAGGAGAGACTGTGCATATCTTTGTATCGGGTACGGATAAGCCTTTTACCGCAGAAAGTGCTCAGGGTTTGGGAATAGTGCTGAATAATTGATTTTTCCCTTTACATTTCGTAAGGATTGTGGTAAAATTATTTTCAGATGTAAACGAAAGGAAGGGATACGATGACGGAATTTGATGATACATCAGATCAGAGAGCGCAGTTCGCAGCCCTTAATCATGAAATATATAATCTTACGAAGCAGCTTGAGGCTAAGGAAAGGGAATATCTCGACTCTACAAAGACCGATCTGTATGACCCTTTCAAAAATCCTACGGAGTTCCGATGGTACAGAGATGACTATTCGGAGATACTTCCGTGGATAACGATGCCCGAATTTTCGGTGCCGTTTGAGCCCGCAAAGGTGGAAAAGTCGGCGATACGGCGATATTACAACATCGGCGGATTCACGATGCTGTTTCAGTTCCTCGCTTCTAATCTTCTGGCTCTGGGACTGATCTACCTTATTAAGTATATACTCGCTGCGGTAAATCCCGATGCTTCGGCAGGATCGATATCTCATTATATTAGCAGGAGCTCCATATTCCCTGCAATAAATATGATAACCTACCTTGTGGCAAATATAGGCTTTGCGTTCATAGGATTAAAATGGGCAAAAATAAAATCCTCGTTTATGATAAAGACCAAGGAGCTGGGCTTCGGCGATATATTGAAGTATTGCTTGTCGGGACTGTTCATATGGGTAGTTGCGGCGTATTTATCGTCGGGGATAGAGGATATCTTTTCGCAGTACGGCTTCACTACCGATGTCATGGAAGAAGATTACGGCAAAACAGGTATTGGCTTTGCGGTAATGACTGTATACAGCTGTATTATCGCTCCTGTAACGGAGGAGATATTCTTCCGCGGTGCGCTTATGAAGATATTCTCGAAATCAAATCAGCATTTCGGAATAATGGCTTCGGCTGTGTTCTTCGGACTTGCTCACGGCAATCTGCCGCAGTTCATGCTGGCATTCCTCATCGGTATATTCTTCGGACATATTGATATGAAGCATAATTCAATAGTCCCGTCGGTTATCGTCCATATATTTATCAATTCTATGGTAACTGTGGTCTCTCTGGTGAAGGACGAGAATATGCTCATGGCTGGACTTACACTGCTTATGTTTGCGGCTGCGATAGTCGGACTTGTAATGCTTATCCTGTTCAGAAAGGAATGTAAGCTGCCTGTTTCAACACCTGCACAGACACGCAGAGGCTTTGCTATCGCAAAGACTTCCGTGGGCTGTATAATCGCATTTGCGGTGCATTTAGGATATCTTGCACTGCTTATCATCTCTACAAAAAAATAGATATTGTCTATTAGTCATAGCGTTTCTGAAGGTATTGTCGGAAATGCTATGGCTTTTTTATTTTTAGGTCTTATGTGTCCTTCTATAATAGGGCATAAAAAAAGAAAAAATCAATGGAAAACCATTGATTATCAAGAAAATATTTTTTTAATTCTATGTTTTGAACAAAAGCAAAGGCGGTGTTTTGTTTAAAACGGCGACAAAAAGGAACGCCGAGGACGGCGTTCCCCTGATTTGCTTTGGTTTATTCTGTTTTGGGGGCAGGTTCGGAGTTCTGAGTTTTTCTGTAAAGTGCAAATGCTGTCAGGGCAACGCCTATCGAAAGTATTAAGGTGGTGAAGATACTGCCCTCTATTCCGAATTCGCCGCCTGTAAGAAAGGCTTTGTCGGATATCTGTGTTGTGCGGAACAAAGACTCGGTATCTCCCGAGCCGCTTACGCTTATGCCGTAGATATTACCCTGTGTGAAGTTCCATATGGAATGGATAGCGCATACTCCCCATATATTATCGAAGAGCATCATGTAAAATGCGGCAAATACGCCGAAAAGTGCAAGGTTTATGAATGGGACGACTCCGAAGCCCGGATTTGCGGCGTGGGCAAGGGCAAAGGCTGCTGCGCTTATTCCTACGGCTATAGCGGTATGGTGTCCGCCTCCGCCTATGGAGTTCATAAGGTATCCGCGGAAAATGAATTCCTCGCTCATGCCCTGTACGAAAAATCCCAGCAGGAACAGTGCAAGTATCTTGTAATCAATGCTGTCGCACAGCTTTATGCTGTTTGCGCCAAATGCAACGCTTAGGAGAGTTATGGCGCTCATCATGGCTATGCCTATCAGGAGTCCGATAAGATAGTGTGGGATAAGTCCCTTTTTTCTGGCGCCCATTGAGCGGACAGGTCTCATTTCAACACAGCGGCAGTAGAATATTGCACCGATAGTTCCGAATATGGTGGACAAAAGTGAAGGTATCATTACCTTTGGAACGGCGGATACCTTGGTGGCTATCTTCATCGACTCTGTTAAATTGAATTTTTCCGTGTTATCAAGATATCCCTGTTTCCTCATTTCTTCAATCATGGGCTTGGTGGTTATTATGGAAGGTATAATGGATTCAAGCAGGAATATTACGCCGAATACTACTATAAATGCAAGCAGTATCGCAGTCAGTTTTTTTGAAGTGTGTGTGTGTGACGCTTCGTCAAACATTTTGGGTCTGTAATCGAACATTCAAACACCTCCGATATTTATTTTACTATAGTATACGGGACTTGTCAAGGCGTCTGCTTATTTGACATTTCGGCTTGAAAATGTTAGAATGTAAGTTAGACTATATTTAAAACAGAAAGGGGAATGCCGATGTATAAAACTATTTTTTCAAACATCGGAAAGTACAAAAAACAGGCGATACTTTCACCTGTGACCATTATCGGCGAGGTGCTCATGGAAGTGCTTATCCCTATGGTAATGGCTCTCATTATCGACAACGGCGTCAAAAAGGGGGATGTCGGCTACGTTGCGAAAATGGGCGGACTCATGGTGCTCATGTCTGTGTTTTCGCTGTGCTTCGGAGCACTTGCGGCAAGATTCAGCGCTGTTGCGGCTATGGGATTAGCAAAAAATCTCAGAAGTGCGCTTTTCAGGAAGGTGCAGGACTTTTCCTTTGCAAATGTGGATAAGTTCTCAACGGCTTCGCTGACAACAAGGCTCACCACCGATGTTACAAACATTCAGAATGCGTTTATGATGTTCATTCGTATGGCTTTTCGTTCGCCTATAATGCTCGTATGTGCGACTATTATGGCTGTAAGGCAGAATGCAAGGCTCTCTCTGGTGTTCCTGTTTGCGATACCTGTGCTGGCTTTTGCGGTGTTCTTCATTATCTCGAAGGCTCACCCGCGCTTCGGAAAAATGCTGAAAAAGTACGATGACATGAACGGAAAGATACAGGAAAACCTTATCGGTATCCGCGTAGTAAAGGCTTTTGCCCGTGAGGAGCATGAGAAGAAGAACTTTGAGGAGAATACCGACAGTGTACGCCGTGCGCAGTTTGCCGCTGAAAAGCTGGTAATACTCAATATGCCTATCATGCAGCTGGTAATGTATGCGAGCATCACGGCTATACTCTACTTCGGCGGTCATATGGCTGTCAACGGGAATATTAAAACAGGCGAGCTTTCAAGCTTTATCATGTACGTCGGACAGATACTCCTGTCACTTATGATGATATCAATGCTCTTTATAACCTTCGTTATTTCAAGAGCTTCTATACAGCGTATATACGAGGTTCTTGCGGAAGAGCCTACTATCAAGGACTCAGAGGCTTCTCAGGTATCTGCTGAGGACGGCTCTGTGCGCTTTGAGGATGTAAGCTTCAGCTATTATGATGATATGGATAATCTTGCCCTTGACAGTATAAATCTTGACATAAAATCGGGCGAAACTATCGGTATCATAGGTGGTACAGGTTCGTCAAAGACCTCGCTGGTACAGCTTATCCCTCGTCTTTACGATACAACAAAGGGCAGAGTTATTGTTGGAGGTCACGATGTTAAGGAGTATGCTCTGGAAACTCTGAGAAATCAGGTCGCTATGGTCTTGCAGAAAAATGTGCTCTTTTCGGGCACTATCAGGGATAATCTCCGCTGGGGAAACGCAGAGGCTACAGATGAGGAGATAATCGACGCCTGTAAGTCCGCCTGCGCTCATGATTTCGTTATGAGTTTCCCAGATGGCTATGATACGGACTTAGGACAGGGCGGTGTAAACGTTTCGGGCGGACAGAAGCAGAGACTGTGTATCGCCCGTGCCCTTCTCAAAAAGCCTAAGATAATCATTCTCGACGATTCCACAAGCGCTGTGGATACCGCTACGGACAGTAGTATCAGAAAG
The DNA here is from genome assembly GCF_900143025.1 of Ruminococcus flavefaciens. Lineage (GTDB taxonomy): Bacteria > Bacillota > Clostridia > Oscillospirales > Ruminococcaceae > Ruminococcus > Ruminococcus flavefaciens_I. Next base: position 425,836 of record NZ_FRCT01000001.1, read on the forward strand.
GCTTTCAGCGAAAAGCTTGCCGATACTACCACTATAATTATTGCTCAGCGTATTTCCTCTGTTATGGACGCTGACCGTATAATCGTCATGGACGGCGGCAAAATAACAGATGTGGGCACACACGAACAGCTTATGCAGACAAGTGAGATATACCGTGAGGTATATGACTCACAGCAGAAAGGAGCTGATGAATAATGCCTCCTGTAAAACAAAGAGAAATGGCTAAGCCTGAACATACCTTTGCCGCATTGAAGCGTATTTTCAGCTATATGCACGGCTTTCGCATACAGTTCGTATTAGTTATTATCGGGATATTCATCAGTGCCTTTGCGGGAATAGCGGGAAATTACCTGCTGAAGCCCATCATCGACAATCTTGAGAACGCTTTCAAGACAGGTCACTGGAAATACGGCAAGTTCATAGGCATACTTACCGTTATGGCGGTAATATATGCTCTTGGTGCGTTGTCCACGCTGTTTTATCAGCGTGTGATGATGAAGATATCCACAACCACTCTCATGCGTATAAGAAACGACCTTTTCTGCAAAATGGAGATGCTCCCTATACGCTTCTTTGACAAGCATACTCACGGCGAGCTCATGAGCCTTTACACCAACGATACTGACGCTATACGCGAAATGCTCAGCAACAGTATCGCTCAGTTCATAAGCTCCGCTATAACTATCGTGGGCGTTTTCACGGCTATGCTTATTTACAGCTGGAGACTTACCATACTCGTTGTGGCTGTACTGTTCGTCATAGTCAAGGTAATAGGCTTTGTGGGCTCACGAAGCGGAAAAGGCTTTGCGGCACAGCAGAAGGCTCTTGGCAGAGTAAACGGGTATATCGAGGAAATGATAGACGGTCAGAAGGTAGTAAAGGTATTCTGTCACGAGGAAAAGGCAGGAGAGGAGTTCGACGCACTTAACGAGGAGCTCTGCAAGGCTGCTACCCATGCAAATACCTTTGCCAATATCCTTATGCCGATCATGAACAATCTGTCCTATATACACTACGCTCTGACTGCTATTGCAGGCGGTATCATGGCTGTAAAGGGCATAGGCGGCATGACTGTTGGTACTGTTGTGTCTTATTTGCAGTTCACACGTTCCTTCTCGCACCCTATCACACAGGTTTCTCAGCAGTTAAACTCAGTTCTTACCGCACTTGCAGGCGCTGAGCGTATCTTCCGCGTCATTGACGAAGAACCAGAAACTGATGACGGATATGTTACTCTTGTAAACGCTGATATAGCAGCTGACGGCACTATTACCGAGTCTGACGAGCGTACAGGCAGATGGGCTTGGAAGCACCCTCACAAGGCTGACGGCACTGTTACCTATACCGAGGTGCGCGGAAACGTGGAATTCGATGACGTAGTATTCGGCTATGAGCCGAATAAGACTGTCCTCAACGGTATTTCGCTGTATGCAAAGCCCGGTCAGAAGATCGCCTTCGTTGGCTCTACTGGAGCAGGAAAGACTACCATAATCAATCTCATAAACCGCTTCTACGATGTACCCGAGGGCAAGATACGCTACGATGGCATAAACATCAACAAGATAAAGAAGGACGACCTGAGGCGTTCACAGTCTATAGTATTGCAGGATACCCACCTTTTCACAGGTACGGTAATGGAAAATATCCGCTACGGCAGACTTGACGCAACAGATGAGGAGGTATATGCGGCTGCTAAGCTGGCTAATGCCGACAGCTTCATACATCACCTTGAAAACGGCTATGATACCATGCTTACCGCTGACGGTGCAAACCTTTCACAGGGACAGAGACAGCTCCTTGCCATTGCCCGTGCTGCTGTTGCCGATCCTCCTGTGCTTATCCTCGACGAGGCTACAAGCTCTATCGACACACGTACAGAGGCTCTTATCGAAAAGGGTATGGACTCGCTCATGGAGGGCAGAACGGTATTCGTTATCGCTCACAGGCTTTCCACTGTCCGCAATTCCCACGCAATAATGGTGCTTGAGCACGGAAAGATAATCGAGCGCGGAAACCATAATGAGCTTATTGCTCAGCACGGAAAGTATTACCAGCTCTATACGGGAATGTTTGAGCTGTCGTAAGTTATTTTACACAATTCATTTTTTTGCCGCAGATAAAAGTTTGTTGAATAAACAGCTTGAATCTGCGGCATTTATCGTGTATTATTATATTAGTATAAAGTATGACACGGAAAGAGGATAATATATGAAAATAAGAAGAATATTCTCGGTACTGGCTGCCGCTGCTGTTATCTGCGGTACTGCTTCATGCAACGAAAAGGTCAAGACCAGTAAGAATGCTGATGATACTGTTAATAAGTCTGCTGCTCCTTCAGACCTTTCGGGCGTTGATTTTGAGGATACAGTTACAGCTGGCTCGGGCGATGCTTACCTTGCTATTGCCGATAAGGACTTCACTATGCAGTATCTCGGCGGAAGCGATGAGAATAATCAGCTCACTTTTGATGCAGGAGTTGTCCACATCGACGGCAACGGAGATTATAAGGTAAGTGTAAATGCGGACACAAAGGGCTTCAGATACAGAGCTACGGGAGATCCCGATAAAGAGTACAAGCCAAAGGGTCTGGAATATGCTGCTGTTATTATAAATGACGGCGAAGCTGCTGTTCCCGATGCAGTTATCACTATCAAGAAGGTAAAGGTGGACGGTAAGGATATAGAGCTGAAAAAGAAGAGCTTTACCTATACGGACGCAGGAAAGCTCCGCTCGAATATTTTCAATGAGTGGATAGCAGATGACGGACTCCCTGAAGATTCAAGGACGGATAAGGGGGCGCTTTTCAATAATTTCGATAATTCTTCCCCCTCAGATATCAACGACGGAAGCTATTCAGCTCAGCTTGTTGATACTGGCGTATTCAATGAATGGACTAAGGTAGAGGTGGAATTCAGCATTTCCGGACTTGATAAATAACACATAAATCCACAGAATCCTCACGATTTATCCGTGAGGATTTTTCTTTTCGTTCAGTTTTCTGTCACAGAATACACATATCGGGGGAATATAATACAAGCATAGAACAACGGGAAACAGAAGTTCTCCCGTGAGATCATTTACAGACAGCTTCTATTTTTCATATAAACCACCCTAAAAAGGAAAGGCACTCGGTTACGGGTGCTTTTTCTGTTTAAAAAATATTATTAATCAATATTGACAAATTATCCGCGGTGTGTTATAATGAAATTACAGCAAAATTACCGAAAACTACCACAAATGGAGGAAAAAACAATGGCTGATAATACAATGTCTAAAGTAGTTGCAGATTTCTGCGAGCTTCTCAGAGAAAGAAATGTTCCCTTCGAGACTAATGAGAAGGACGCAAATATGCTTAGATTTCGCACAAAGCTGCCTCACAATGAAAGTGTGACACCACTTGTGTTCATTCATGTGAACGGAGATACTAATGCTCTTTCACTTGCACTGAGCCAGATGGTACGCTTCAATGAGCCTGAGGTCGATGTATATAAGGTTATCAATGAATTCAATTCAGACCCCGAGTGTTTCGGCTGCAAGATGTTCATTGACGAGCGCGGCGAGCTTATCGTTCTTGTAAATTCTGTAGTCGGCGGAGAGACTCCTCACAGACTTGTAGAGGATTATCTCAACATATCTATTCTCTGCATAGACAAGCACCTCGGAAAAATTCTTGAAATAATTAAGAATAGCGAAAATAATTAACGATATATAGGCAAAAATACGAATTATTTTTCGGATAAAGCAAAATCAATTCTACGTTTTGTATACTTTTTATTGTACAAAACGTAGAATTTTGTTGTGAAATTCGACAGTTTGCATCAAAACCTCTTTAAATTTATATTTACTTGTGCTAAACTATAATTAACAAACAGTTATATTTTATGAGCACAAAAAATATGTTTATGGAGGTGTTGGTATGAGAAAGATCAGAAATACTTCATCAAAGGCAATGGCGGCTTTTTTATCTGTATTAATGGCGTTGAGCTTTTTGACTTATCGTCCGAGGGTCGCTCATGCCGTGGAAGACACTGACCTTAAAGTAATGGCAGACGAGATAGTTATACTTGTCAATGAGGCAAGAGCAGACGCAGGCTTGAAGCCGCTGAGAGCTGTTCCTTACCTTAACGATAAGGCGCGTGAGCGTGCAAGAGAGCTTATCTTTGATTTCAGCCATTATCGCCCGGGCAGAAGAATTTTCTACCTTACGAATGAATGTGAATTCACTCTTGAAGATGTGAGCGAGGAGCTTACAGAGTCTATCGCAAAGCAGCTCGATGAGAAATGGTGCTTTGCAACATGGAGCGAGGACAAGAAGAGCTTCAGAGTCGATGTGAAGAAAAAGGACGACGTTGAAAGCGTACTTATCTGCGAGAACGTTAGCTTCAGCAGCTTCGAAACTACAGAGGGGCTTGCCGAAAAGATAAGCGGAAAGCAGTTTTTTGAAACATGGAGCGAGGATAATAAATCATTCAGCGTTGACAAGAAATATGAGTCCGCTGTAAATAAGTTCCTCCAGGAAGAAAAAATCAAGTATACTATGGGCGATCTTTTCATCACCATAATAGATGCAGGTCTTGTTCCTTATGCAAGAGCAGGAGAGAATACAGCCGGCGGTTCTGATAATGCAAAGGCTACATTCAATCAGTGGAAGGGCTCGCCTGTTCACTGGAAAGCTATAATGAACCCCGATTATACACACATCGGTGTTGGCGTGGCTTATGAGAAGGACAGCACATTCAGATACTACTGGGATCAGATATTCATAGGCACTACTAAGGAGCTTGACGGTCAGTATATCCCCGAAAGCACAAAGACTGTCCCCGTTGGTTCAGGCGATCTCAACGGCGATAAGGAAATAAGCTCGTTCGATCTTATTACTATAAACAAGTTCCTGGCAAAGGAAATCGAATTCAACGAGCTCCAGATGCAGAGTGCGGATCTTTTACAGGACGGTATAATAACTGCTGCCGATGCAGTGGTGCTGAGAAAGTATATCCTGGGTCGGTTCCATACCATTCCTGTTACTATGGAAATGTTTTTGAATGGATAGATAAAGAAGAGGGAAAATATAGAAAAGTGTGTTCATGGCAGAAGCAGCTGAGAGATCAGCTGCTTCTGCTTTTTATATATACTTGCAGAATGACGAAAAAAGTGGTATCATCATATAGTCGGAAGAAAAATAATTTTTCATGTGCTGTAACATTTTATAAGGGTGCTGCGAATGTTCTTTATGAAAGGTCGACCTTGAAAAATATAAAGGAGGAATGAGTATGACAAGCAACGAGCTTAAAGCAATGCTTGAGCGATCACCTGCGGAATGCCATAGGGCTCTTGTCAAAGAATACGGAAAATACGTTTATGCGATAGTTTTCAATAAACTCAGAAACTGCGGTACAAGGGAAGATATAGAAGAGTGTGTGAGCGATGTCTTTGCTACTATATTTATGAAGTATGAATTCGATGAAAACTGCGACCGCGATATAAAGGGTTATATCGCCACAGTCGCAAAGAGAAGTGCAATAGACCGTTTCAGAAGCCTTACAGCGAGAAATAATCATACCGTATATTCTGATGATGACGAGATGCAGGAGCTTGTCTCGGACTTCAGCGTTGACGAGCGCGTTGACCGCTCTGAACTCCGAAGAGTGCTTCTCAACAAGATAGATGAGCTTGGCGAGCCTGATTCAACAATACTTATACAAAAATTCTACTATAATCGCAAATCGGCGGAGATCGCAAAGTCTTTATTTATGTCTGATGCTTCGGTCAGAACAAGATGCAGCCGTGCAATGGCAAAGCTGAAAGTCAAGCTTGCCGAAGCAGGTATAACAAGGTAAAGGGGGAGAAGCTATGAAAGAGAAAAATATATTCGATATACTCGGAAATGCAGAGGACGATTCTATGGAAAGACTTACTGACAAGTGTCCTGAGATAACAGATGCACAGCTCGAAAAGATACTTTCTATGAGCGAAAAGAAATATGAAATTAAAAAGAAAGAAATGTTTGGAAACAGAACAGAGAAAGATAATAATATAAAAATGACGAAAAATGATGTTGTAGAGGGCGTTGAAAGGGTACGCAGACCTGCATGGCTCACACCTTTGTATTCAGTCGCATCACTTATTCTTGTGGCAGGAGTTGTGCTTGGTGCTATGGCTTTCATGCGCAAGGATAAACCAGGAAAGATAGACACAGGCGTTATAAATCCTGCTGTTACAGCTACAACAATAAAGGTAAGCGGTACAACTCATGTATCCACTGACAAGAACGGCTCTACTATCACCACAACAGTAACAACGACTGCAATAGACGGCAAGGCAAAGACCGAGGTCGTGACTGTTGAAGGCGGTAAGGCAGTAAATGAAGAGATAAAAGAATTCGTTGGCGAGTGGAAGTATCAGGTCTCAGCATCAGGCTATAATACTGTGGATAAGGGTGCAAAGGATAACGGTATCGTAGTCGTACACGAGGACGGAACATACACATACACCGACATTAACGGCAATGTGGAAACAGGTACAGTAAAGGCTGGCGTTGAGGAATTCGGCGGTTCAAGCTCCCGTACTGTAAATTTCTATAAGGGTTCTGAGTTCAGCTTTGGCGGCTATTACCATGAACCTGATGTGATATCTATCGGAAACGGCAGTGCGTCACGTCTGGTAAGAGGAACTATGTATAATGATTACGGCAAGCCTGATTATACGGAATATCAGAATACCGCACGTAATCTGGTTGAAAAATACTACGAAATGATACCGGAGTTTTTGTTCAGGTTCAGAGAATACAGAAATATGAATGATACTGTTACTTTTAAGCTTAAATCTCTTAATTCAGGTGAAATAGAAGATGTAGTATTTGCTCGTATTTCAGGCAATGGACTTGAATTCAATTCAATGGACGATATTTATGCCTATAAAAGAACAGTAATGACAGAAAGCTATTATGAAGCAGCTTTATATGCTGATTATAAGTATATTGATGATAGTTATAACAGCGGCGACTATATAGACGAAACAGGTGTTCTGCCAAGTAAAGCGATCAACAGCAAAGGTTATATTATATACAGAGGCAATCTGTATGTAAGCACAAGCCCTGAACAGGTAGGCTGGATAGGTCATACAGCTCCTACAGAGCCGATAATCATAACAGATGTTACAGCTACATCATTCAGAGCTTATTATCCAAGTATTATTGGAAATTACGGATCCGAAACACATCTGAGCTGTGATATATTTGATTTCGTTCTTGACCCAAGCTGCAATGACTGGAGAATAAACAGTCTCACATATGACGATTACTCTGTATATCAGACAAAGGCAGCAGAAAATAGCTAAACTAAAAGCCCCGACTTTAACCGTGATACTAATATAGTATTTTTGTACCTTATATTGAGGGAAACCCTTTTGAAAAAGGGTTCTCCCTCAAACTCCCTTCCTAAAACTTCTGGTTTTATTTTTTCACAGATAGGGCGCACTCAAAATAAAAAAGTTCCGCAAGTAATGCGGGGGGGCCCTATCTGTGAAAAAATCAGCTAAAAAGTCTTTGGAAAGGGGTTCGGGGAAGAACCTTTCCTCAGAAAGGTTTTCCCCGATAAAAAGTATAAACTGCTATATGGGTATCGTGGTTAAGTCGGGGCTTTATTTATATAACTATATCATGTTTGTTTCGGGCATACGACAGTTATGTTCATACAGCCCGAGGATATTTCGGCGAAAATGCTTCCGCCCATAAGCTCCATAAGTCTGCGGCATATGTAAAGTCCGAGACCGCTGCCGTTCTGTGAACCTGCATTGGAGCCGCGCCAGAAGCTGTCGAAAATGTGGGGCAGCTCTTTGTCGGGAAGGGTGCAGCCTGTATTTGTAACAGTAATAAGGCGGCAGTCCTCTTCGTCGGAGAAGCTTATGGAAATACTGTTTCCGTCACCGTATTTCATGGCGTTTTCGATTATATTCTGCAATACCTCTTCAAGTCTGTCAGCATCGCCGTGGAGCATACAATTGCTGTATTCGTCAATGCTGAAAGAAGTGCCTATGACGGACAGCTTATCGCTGTAATATTTTTCTATCTTGCTCATGACATCGCTCAGATAAAACTCGGAGCAGCGCACATCGAAGTCCATAAATTCGCTGCTGAGATTAGCTGAAAGCTCATTGACTATTTTTTCTATCTCATTTGCCTTGTCGTTGATGCTTTCGGCTGCTTCAAGCTGCTTTTCGGGCGAGGAATATATACCCTTTGAAAGCGCCTTGGAATAGAGTTTTATGGCAGCAAGCGGCGTTTTGATATCGTGTGAAAGAGAAAGCAGGAAGGTCTTTTCATTTTTTGCGTATTCCAGACTTTTCTGACGGGAGTGCTCAAGCTCCTGTCGCAGCATATCCATTCCCCATACGAATTTGCCGAAAAATCTGCTTTTGTGTTCTTTCAGAGGAATTACAAGATTTCGCTTTGATAGCTGTTCGGGCAGGGTGCTGAGTTCGTTGAAGGGCTTCAGCAGCTTTTTCTTTATGAACACGAATACGGCAAGAATAATAAGCGTAAAGACGGCAAGAGCTATATCAACGGCAATGAGCATACGGTTGCTTTTCTTTTGTTTGTCAATGTATTCTATGCGGTACAGCTTGTTGTTTATTTCCTTTATGACGTACTCGTTATCGGAGCTGTAAAAGCTGCTGTCACCGCTGTATTCATATATGCCGAGTATGTTCGGATAATCGTCCGCACTTACCTGTCTGCCATTTTTGAGCTCCTGCTCTATGCGGTTCGTCTCGATCTTATAAAGCGGTACAGATGAAGTGTTCTGCCTGAGCAGGACTATATTCATTATCAGAAAAAATACAGCCATAAGAGCAAGAAAAACAGCTATGATCTTGTTGAAGCTCTTCATTTCAGCCCTCCCAGCGGTAGCCCTTGCCCCATACGGTAAGGAGCTTCTGCGGGACTTTTGGGTCGTCTTCTATCTTCTGTCTGAGCCATTTTATATGTACTGTCAGCGTTTGCGGCTCTGATTCGCTGTCTGCACCCCATATCCTGTTGAAGATGAAGTCCTTGTTGAGGGTCTGCCCCTTGTTTTCCATGAGGAGGTGAAGGAGCTCGAATTCCTTTGCTGTCATATTAAGCGGTAAACCGCCCTTTTTCGCAATACCTTCCGCAAGGTCAAGAGTGATATCCCCGTCAGTGAGCTTGTCTATGGCAAGTCTGCGCCTGAAAATTCCCTTTATCTTGGCGATGAGTATGTCTATATCGTAAGGCTTTTCGATATAGTCGTCAGCTCCCAGCAGTATGCCGTTGAGCTTGTCCTCCTTGTCTGTCCTTGCGGTAAGGATAATTATAGGAGTATTGTCCTTTTCTCTTATACGCTTGCACACGGCAAAGCCGTCCATATCGGGAAGCATTATATCCAGCAGGACAAGCCTTGCCCCGTATTTTTCAAACAGGGACAAGGCTTTCTCAGCCGAAGGAGCTGTGCTTACCGTATAATCCTCACTGCGAAGAAAGTCGCACAGGAGACCGCAGAGCTCCTCATTATCTTCGACGATAAGTATATCTACCATTTTACCAACCCATTTCCTGAAGCCAGTTATTAAGGCCGCGTTCACGCTCATGCAGTGAAAGCTCTTTATTGATATTATACTCTCCCTTGATGTTTCCGTCAACTATAAAAAGTACCCTTGAGCATTTTGCGGCTACTTTTGCATCGTGGGTAACGAGCATTATGGTAGTACCATTGTCGTTGAGCTTTGTAAGCTCGTTCATGACCTCATCCGAGGCTGTGCGGTTGAGAGCGCCTGTGGGCTCGTCGGCAAATATCATATCGGGATCATTTATCATGCTGCGGCATATGCAGGCTCTTTGCAGCTGACCGCCCGAGACCTCGTTGATATCGTTGTCGCCTATCTCGCTTATGCCCAGCTTGTGCATGAGCTCCTTGCCGCGCTTTGTGATATCCCTGCGGTTTTCCTTTTTCTTTTTCGACTTGACGGCAGGGAGAATAATGTTGTCGATGATAGAGAGATTTTTCATCATGTACATCTGCTGGAAGATAAATCCCATATCATCAAGGCGCATTTCTGCAAGAGCGTTTTCGTTCATGTCGGAAAGGTCCTTGCCGCAGAAGCTTACATTTCCTGCTGTCATCTTGTCCATGCCCGATACAGTGTACAGCAGAGTGGATTTTCCCGAGCCCGAGGGACCCATGACAGCTACCATTTCCCCCTTATCAATATGGAAGCTGACGTTTCTCAGAACGTTGTTCTGTCTTTTGTTTATGATGTAGGTCTTGCAAAGGTCCTTTACATCAAGAATAGTTGTATTCATAACTCATATCTCCTTTTTATTCGATATCGGAAGTGTCCGAAGCCTTTATTTTTTTCATGTAGAGCGCTGTCAGGAAAGCACCTGTTATTGTAGCTGTGATGACTACGAGAGGATATACGGCGTATATCTCAACGGGTCTGATGTTGTAATCGACGCCGTTCAGAGCTCCTAATATGCTGAATACAGGGTCGATGCAAAGCTTTGTCACAGGCAGGCAAAGTGCAGCTGCGATAACAGAAGCGGTAATTGCCACTACAACAAAACGGAGCGTGTGCTGAGCGATAACGGAGCCTGTCTTGAAGCCCATAGCCTTCATAAGAGCTATTTCCGGTTTTTCCTTTGAGATGATCGAGCGTTCTATAAGTACGGATATCATTATGATGATTATTGCGGTTATTATGAGCACCATCAGCTTTACGCCGCCTATGGTATCCTTTACAGAGTCGCCTATGCAATCTGCAACAAAGCCGTCTGCATCATCTATATACTTTGAATCGAAGATATCCTTCATCTTTTCTATGCGCTTTTCAGTTTCTTCTGTGTCAGGGTGATCGTCGAAGTCGATCTGGAATCCCAGTACATTTGACAGGAGTTTGTCAGGAATTTCAACACTTTCGTGAAATCTTCCTGTTTCACCAAGCTGTACAAGGCTGTTGAACAGTGCCGAAACTATATATTCGTCGGTCTTGCCGTCGAGAGTGATATTGACCTTGTCGCCAACGCCTACATCAAGTTTGTCTGCAAGTATCTTTGTGAGAGCAACCTCGTTTGCATACTTCGGACCGTAGCCCTCGGTGTATTCATATTCGGAAGCCTTTGTGTCTGCACAGTACATGAATGCGGAAGTAGCTTTTTTGTCGTTTGATTCAATAAGCGGGAATACGATAGCTTCTGAATGTACCTTGCCGGGCATACCGTTTTCATCAAGCTTCTGTTCTATTTCGGAGCGTATTTCGTTGTAGGTAGTCTCTCCGCCGATAAGGCTGGATATCATCTTTGTGTCTGTGATGTATGCATCGCTCTTTGTAGCACACATTTTCGGCAGGAGCTTTTCGCTTGCAAGGGTATTTGCAGTGTTTGCTAGTCCCATTATAAGGAGCAGGCATACACTGAAAATAACTGTCATTATACCGAACTGCTTAGGGCTGCTGAAAACATCGTTCACAGCAAGGAAGCCTGTTGTGCCAAGCTTGCTCTTTCCAAGATGAAGGAAGCCCTTTTTCTTGAATCTTTCGCCTGTCTGACCGCTTCTTACTGCGTCGATAGGGGAGAGCTTCTTTATCTTGCGTGTACAGCTCCAGCAGAAGAGAAGTATCACGGCAATTACTGCAAGGCTGCAAATTATGTTGATTATCAGAGCGTTGTCGTTTTCGAGCACCATGTTTTCGCTTACGCTCTGTATGAGGGCGTTTCCGAAAGGAATACTGATTGCAAATCCGATAACTGCTCCGATAATTGCTATGCCCAGATATTTCACAAGGTAAAGTCCGCGGACGGAATTATTTCTCAGTCCGAGAGCCTTCATAACGCCTATTTCGCGGAAGTCCTCGTTGATAGTGAAGCTTATGGTAAATCTGAGTGTTACGAACGAAACAAGTATGAGGCATATACTTACTATGAGGAGAAGTCCTGCAACGACGCTGTTCATTATGTACGATGTTCTTATCAGGTTTATGTCCTTGTTGAAGGGGACGTTGGGCAGGTCTGAAAGGTCGGAGGCGAGCTCCTTCTGATCGTAGCCGTTGATGTAAAATATCTGAGCAGAGTTGTTTTCAACAGCTTTTTCGTCTGCGGTGAACTTTTCATAATCCTTGTTGTTGATTATTATACGGGAATTTCCCATCATATCAGAGCCGAGGAAAGCGTCCTTTGCGATGCCTGCATATGAGAAGGTCTGCTCGGTATCGCCTATTTTTAAACTTATCTTTTCGCCGATCTCAAGGTCTATTTTTGATAATATAAGTCCTGTAAGATATGCTGTGCCCTCTTTAACTTCCGTAATTACTTCGTTGTTCTTGTCGAAGTAGTTTATCTTGGCATTGTCAATGGAAAGAGCAAGTAAGATGCCTGACTGTTCCGCAAGCTTTTTGCCGTTGCGTGTCAGGCACTTGTCGTCAAAGAAAAGCTGATCCTCTCTGCGGAAGTCCTTAACGCTTGATTTTTTTGCTATCAGGTCATTTATCTCGTCACCGTTATTGCTGGTATTGATGACGAAGTGATCGCTGAGATCTGCTTTTTCAAAGTAGTTGTCAAGACCGTTTATTACTGTGGAGATGTTGTTGACACTGCTGGAGGCAAACATGGTCGCAAGTATCACGAACAGCAGTAATATGATGTTCATGGTCTTTTTTCGTTTAAGATCCTTTTTGAGCATTCTCAGATACATATTGATCCCTCCCTTTCTGTGATTATATATTAGCATGGGAATTATTAAATAATCCTTAAATGTCTTTTCAGGCGGAAAATACATCATTTCCATATAATGATTGTAACATTATTATTTAATAAATTCAAGTGGAGTTTTTATTGCGGGAGCAATACTTTATGAATATGTAAACAATGGCTGAAATGCTTGATTTCATGGTAAAACCATGTTATAATGTGGTCGAGCAGAGGTATTTCTGCAAATTCTGAGAATGGCAGGTGAACACAATGAAATTGAAAAAGCTTACAGCTGCATTTACGGCAGCGACAGCAGCAGTTATCCCGTTTTATTCAGGCAATTCATCATTATTATCGCTTTCAAATGTGTCTGCGGAGGAACAGGCTTCGGTGAGTCCCGACTGGATACCCACCAGCTTTGAGGAGGCTCTGGAATTTCGCAATACATACGGAGCAACTCACATAGGCTCAGCCAATGACTCTGATATCGTGTGCCTTGTTTTTCAGGAGAAAGCTCCCGATACAAAGAAATACGAGATAGTTAATACTGATGCACTGCCTACGACATACTATCATAAGGTATTCAAGGACGAAGAAACGAACACAGCCTATGATGTCTATGCCTTCAAGAAGGCTGTGACAGGTGTCCCGGATTTTGATATAAAATTGCTCTGCGATAAGGAAGTACAGCAGGTCTATCATTTTACAAGCTCGGGAACTCAGATAATAGAGAACGATATCTACAGCTGGCTTCCGGACTGCATAACGGAGTATGAGGCTTATATCAAGGAAAACGGCAGAGTATCCGCGAGAGATGATCTCGTTGTGTTCGGGCTTGAATATGCTGCGGGAACAAGGTACAAATGGACAGAGGCAGATAAGAGCTATACCTCAAATCTCAAGCATTATGACACGGTGGATTGCAGCTTTGAAACTGCTGAACTGCTTGACGGCGGCAGTATACACAGGCTGGAGGTGTATAAGGCTGTAAAGGATGGAAATGCAAAGATAACCTATAATTTCGGCATTATTCCCGATGAGGGAGAAAGTCCTGCCGAACAGACTCTTATCGCCGATTGTACCGTAACTGATAACGCACAGAAGGTCACTCTTGATGAGTCTTATATACAAGATGCAATATTTAAGAAAGCATCGTACAGCTTATATGGTACCGACCTGACTGTTTCGTCATATGATATCTATGATAAATTTGCAGAGTCGAAGTCGGCTGTTATCAATTCACAGGACGAGCTGAAAAAATTCCTTTCAACATATCTTAAAGAAGCTGCGATAAAGAATTTTATATCCGTATACGATGAAAGCTTCTTCAAGGATAATGTACTGATGCTGAATACCTACCTTGACCCCTACCGCGGACGTGTGTTCAAGCATGGATTAAAGGGAGTTCAGTATAAGGACGGTAAGTTGGTAATAGGCTATACGTCCATAGTCAGTGCAAATCTTATGAGGACCTCTTACTTTGATATATTGCAGTTAATTGTTCCGAGGAGCGAGTATAAAAAATCCGAGGTCGTATGGCAGAACGAGGAAAAGCTTGAATATGACCTTAAACGTATCAGTATTATTGACGAGGATACAGGGGAGTATATAGAAATTCCCTACGGAACTGCGCTTGATCTGTTCGGCAATGACATGAAGTATATCGAGGGCAGCAATCCGTATTTCAAGGAAGTATTAACTGATGACGGGCATGATATCGAACTGAATGAGAAGTATCTCCCTTACGGCTATGAGCTTTCAAAAACTTCACCGAAGGAGATAAAGGAATACGGAAACAATAACGCTGATATAGTATTCAGAGTGAAGAAAAAAGGACCTGTTTATGTTAAATTTGCAATAGATAGGGTATCGACTCTTACCTCGAATATCTTCAAGAATGTGCCGCAGCAGGGTTTCAAGCCTGTGGTGGCAGAGTCCGAGGAGGAGCTTGACAAGGCACTTTCCGCCTGCTTTACAGATGAGTTTAAGAAGAAGTATTTTTATGAATATGATTATGAATTCTTCAAGAAAAATGTGCTCATTCTCAACTTTATGGTAGAGTCTACTTCTCCGAGAACTATCGGGTTCGGTGATGTTGAATTCTCAAAGGATACTATCTCCGTATACTATACGATGCCTTCGACCGACTTCGGCGTATGCAACACGGATTATCTCTGTATAATGCAGGTGGCTGTTCCTAAGAGCGGCTATGAGGGACAGAAGGCAGAGTGGAAGTGCATGGGCGATGCAAACGGCGATGGTGAATTCGGCATAGCTGACCTTGTTAACATGCAGAAATGGCTTGCTTCATCGCCTGACGCAAAGCTTTCTGACCTTAAAGCTGTTGATTACTGCAATGACGGCGAAATTGATATCTTTGACCTTGTAGCTATGAGAAAGAAGCTTATAGAAGTGCATCAGCTTGATGCGCCTGTAACATACGGCATTGAAGCACAGTATGTACGCACAGACGGATATATAAGCGGTGCAAAATATCCTCAGACCAAGCTTATCACAAGTGCCGAGGAGCTGAAAAGCTATATCGAGGCAAATAAGGATAAGTATAATATGAAGTCGGAGGAGTTTAATGATGCTGTCGAAAAATACAGCAGCAAATGGTTCGATTCCAATAAGCTTATGATAGTTGTGCTGGAGGAGGGAAGCGGCTCTGTGCGTCACGGAGTTACTGAGGTAACAAATAAATCTGTGACTATCAACCGTACAGTTCCTCAGGTTGGAACTGCCGATATGGCTGAATGGCATATCTTTATAGAGTATCCCGGAACTGCAAATATAAGCGATAAATTCAGCGTTAAGTTCTATAATACGCTTCTGGACTGATAATATTAATAAATATAGTCGATTATTGCGAAAAAATATATTTTTGTGTATACTTCTTGACAGGAATGTGATAAATATGGTAAAATGAGTTATATTGATCTTTTAGGAGGTATTATTTATGTTTTGCAAACATTGTGGGTCTCAGATCCCCGACGGTTCTGAAAAATGTCCGTCATGCGGAGGCAGTCTGACAGGTTCGGCAGCCTCACCGGCATCGTTCAATTCCGCTAACAGCACTTCTGTGAAGGAGCTTGCAGACAATTTCACAAACATTGCTGCCGAAAGGACAGCAGGTCTGCCGCTCGGACTCATTGCAAAGGTTTGTATACTTATTGCATTGGTGACATTCTTCCTGCCTTTCATTTCGGTATCATGCAAGGATAACGAGTATGCAAGCAAGATGGAGGAAAAAAGCTATTCGGGATTTACACTTATGCTGGACCTTGAGGATGATGACGATGAATCTTTAGATAGTCTGGAAAGTGATCCTAAGCCCAATATCTTTCTTATCCTTGCTTTTGCAGGCGGAGTTGCAACAGCTGTATTCATCTTCTACAAGAAGAAGTACAAGCTTGCTGCTATGATAAGCGGTGCTTCAGCCATTGCACTTATCCTGTTCAGAATGACATTCTTCAGCTACTATGATTTCCCGTCCGAATCAAAGAAATATATAGATATTGATACGAAATTCGGATTGCTGTTATGTATCCTGATGATGCTGACAACTGCCGCGGCGTGCTTCTTAGAGGATAAAAACTCCCAAAGCGGCTCGTCAACACTATAAATGATTAATGAAAATAAGCCGCAGTACCTTAGGTACTGCGGCGTTTTTTATGTTTACTTCGGAAATCCGTCAACGGATATTAACAATCCTGTTAAGCACAGTTGCATTGGCTATTTATAGACGTTTGTGGGGATAGGCTCCTGTGGGCTCTCAAATACGATGTTTCATGTTAGTGCTGAAAAATATATAGTCCACGCAGCTGCTCTTACTGCTTTTCACTTCCTTATGATACTTCCTGCCGTACTTTTTCTGATAATACTTATGTTATTCTCGGTCAGGTACCTGACGGTGTAATAAAGGAATTTACCGTGACGGCAGACCGGACGTTTTCTCAGCAGGTTCCGTCACCGCTCATCGACTATGATGGGCATTATCTATGTACTGTTGCTGTACCCGTGCCGATGTAGTTTATTTTGTAATGCCCCCATTGAATGGCTGTTCATATTATTCCTGTACACATTTGACGCTCCCCACGAAAACCGAATTGCCGTTCAGTATTCGGATTACTATAAAAATGAACTTCATACAATAAAACAGGTTTCACATATCTCTCACAATTTGAAAGTCAAGATTCCACATTTCAGAATGATAATTCCACTTTCGTTCCATTTTATCTTCAAATACCTGCGATATAATACAATCATAGAAACAAACACAACTCTCCCGACGAAAGGAAGTATCATTATGAAAAAAAATTATATAGCGTCAGCTTTTTTAATGGCAGCAATGGCAGTTTCAATGACAGGCTGCGGAAATAATAGTTCAGTATCCGAAAACACATCAAAAGGCACAAATGCAAAGACTGCTGTATCAGACAGTACCGAAACTATAGAAAAGACTGCAAAGGCTGATAAAGCTTCTTCTGAGAATAACGATTCCGCTGAGATAAAGCAGCTTTCAAACAATACTCAGGAAACCACATTTACAGAGCGTGACCTTGAGCAGACCGCAGATACAAGCGAAGCCAAGAACGTAACAGTTGCCGATAACAAGACAATTGACATAACCGATGAGGGCGTGTATACTATAAGCGGCAATGCTGAAAACTGCACTATCAGGGTCAATGCTGACGATTCCGCAAAGGTACAGCTTGTACTGGACGGCGTAAGCATAACCAATGATGATTTTCCTGCTATATATGTACTTTCGGCAGACAAGGTGTTCATAACCACTACAGACAGCGAGAATACTCTCACAGTCAGCGGACAGTTCACAGCTGACGGCGAGAACAATACCGACGCAGTTATCTACTCCAAGGACGATATTGTTCTCAACGGCACAGGCACTCTCAATGTTACCTCTTATTACGGCAACGGTATCACAAGCAAGGACGATATGAAGATAACAGGCGGAACATACAATATCAAGGCTGCTCTGGACGCATTTGAAGCTAACGATACTATTTCGGTTTATGACGGAAATTTCAATATCACCACAAACAAAGACGGTTTCCACTGCGAGAATGACGAAGCCGAGGGAAGTATCACTATCTCAGGCGGTTCATTCACTATCAACAGCGTAAGCGACGGCATACAGGCTTGTGCAGTTCTTCAGATAGACGGCGGCGATTTCAATATCACAGCCGCAGAAGGTCTTGAAGCTACATACATAGTTATCAATGACGGCAATATCACTATAGATGCCAGCGATGACGGAATAAACGCTGTAACAAATACAAATGCTTACGAAACAGCAATAGTTTTCAACGGCGGAAATATCAATGTCTCAGTAGGTCAGGGCGATACGGACGCCATTGACTCCAACGGCTCAATCTATGTGAACGGCGGAACGATAAATGTTACTGCTCAGATGTCCTCCTTCGATTATGACAAAACAGCTGAATTCAACGGAGGTACAATCATAGTCAATGGACAGGAAGTTTCTGAGATACCACAGAGCATGATGGGCGGCGGTATGCGTGGCGGTATGAACGGCGGCTTCGGCGGCGGACGCGGCGGCAGATTCTGACAGCATGAGGTGATATTATGATCGGCACTGTTCGGACTCAGAAGCTGTTCTTCGCAATGGGGACAGTCAATACCATAACTGTATTTGAGGAATCAGATGAAGCTCTGTCAGCCGCAAAGGAACGAGTAAAAGACCTTGACCGCAAACTGTCGGCATATTCCCACGACAGCGAGATATACGCAATAAACAGCCGTGCAGGCGTAGCTTCTGTGGCTGTATCAATGGACACTTTCAGGCTCATAAAACATTCCGTAATGTATTCAAGGCTGACGGAGGGGCTGTTCGATATAACATCAAGACCGCTGTCACAGCTGTGGAAAAATGCGGTAAAAAGCGGAAATCTTCCTGATGAAAGTACACTTGATGAAGTACGAAAGCTTGTAAACTACAGGGACATTATCCTCGATTATCAAAAACGCACAGTAATGCTGAAAAACAAGGGACAGCAGATAGACCTCGGAGCTATAGCAAAGGGATATGCCGCAGACGAAGTCAGGAATATACTTCACGTCTACGGCGTAGAAAATGCCCTCATCAATTTCGGCGGAACTGTTATCAATATAGGACAGCAGCGGAATATCGGCATACAAAAGCCATTTGCCCCTAACGGGCGATCCGCTGCTTCAATAAAAATCGAAAACGGAAAAGCTGTTGTATCATCGGGACTTTACGAGCAGTTCTGCATCATAAACGACAGTTTTATACATCATATAGCTGATATACGAACAGGCAAGTCCTCGGATTCGGGACTGCTCGGTGTTACTCTTGTGGGAGATAACGCCGAGGAGCTTGATGCACTTGCAACTGCTGCTTTCATAATGGGAGCAGAAAAAAGCATGGAGCTCCTGAAACAGCGTAATATCGAAGCATTATTCATTACAGACGACAAAAAACTCTACGTCACTGAAAATCTCAGAGAAAGAATAAGGAAGTGATAGTATGAAAAAAATATCACCCATACAGATAGTCAGGGCGGTAATTCAGCTGATAGCCTTTGTGACCGTACCTGCCCTGTTTATCACCATATTCTCGTCAATAGGCGGACTTATAACCTCAATAGCAGGCGGCAGCTTCGTATTTTCAGATAATATCGGCAGAATAATACTGATATCAGGAGTATTTCTCATAACGCTTGTCTGGGGAAGATTTTTCTGCGGATTTATCTGCTCTTTCGGTGCAATGCAGGACTTGCTGAATTCCATTGGAAAGCTGATACCATTCAAGATAAAGGTTCCCGAAAAGGCTGATAAATGGCTCAAGCTCCTGAAATATGCAGTTCTTGCATTTGTTGCGGTCGGAGTATGGGGCTTCTCCGTCACGGACGATACAGTATGGAGTCCGTGGGCGGTATTTGGAATTTACAGTTATTTCAGCGGATGGAGCAGTCTGAAATATTTTCTTACACTCGGCGGAGTACTTCTGCTTCTCATTATCATAGGCTCGCTGTTCATTGAACGCTTCTTTTGCAGATATCTCTGTCCTCTCGGAGCGCTGTTCTCACTGGTATCACGTTTCAGGATATACAGCCTGAACCGCAAGCCTGAAAAGTGCGGGAACTGCAAGCTCTGCACAGAAAAGTGCTCAATGGGCATACCTCTTTACAAGTATGATGAGGTCCGCTCGGGCGAATGTATAAACTGTATGAAATGCACTTCCGTCTGTCCCAATGAGAATATATCGGCTGACACACTTCCTGCAATATCGGGAACTGTTGCCGTAACGGCTGTGGCAGGTCTTTACTACGCAGGAGTTCTCACTGCTGTTCCCGATACTGCCGAAGAAAACAAAGTGCAGGTTCAGAATATTGCTGAAGCTGAGACTAACGGCATATATACAGACGGAACATATAAAGGCAGCGGAAACGGTTTCAGAGGCAAAACAGAAGTCACGGTAACTGTTGAAAGCGGCGTTATTACCGATATTACGGTTGATTCATACAAGGACGATAAGGAGTTCTTCCAGAAAGCCAAAAGCGGCGTGATAGCCGATATAATAAAGTCTCAGAGCACAGATGTTGACGCGGTGAGCGGTGCAACATTCAGCAGCAACGGCATAATCGAAGCAGTGAAAAATGCGCTTGGCGAGGAAATAAGTGAAGTTACTGAAACAGCAACAGAACAAAGCAGAAAACAGAAAAAGCACAGTGAAGCTACTACAGAAGCTGTTGCTCCCAAAGCAGAAACTACAACCGAAAGTGCGACATCTGATGATAACAATATAGCCTCTGATACAGCTGGACAATATGCAGACGGCGTTTATACAGGCACAGGAAACGGCTTCCGCGGTGCGACAAATGTGACGGTTACGGTCGAAAACGGCGAAATTACTGAAATCACAGTCAATTCATACAGTGATGACGATAAGTTTTTCAGCCGTGCGGAAAGCGGAGTTATAACATCTATCATCAAGTCTCAGAGCACAGATGTTGACGCAGTGAGCGGTGCAACATTCAGCAGCAACGGTATAAAGGAAGCTGTTGCTGACGCTCTCGGTATCGAGTTCACAAATCCCAACAGCACACAGCAGAGAGGTCACGGCGGCAGACATTCTCATTAAAATACAGGCGCTCTTTACAAAAGAGCGCTTTTCATGTATAATATTTACAATAATAACTGCGGAGGTGTACCATGCCGAAAATATTGATAGTTGATGATGAGCCGAATATAGTCACTCTCATAAGCCGTTACGCTCAGCGTGATGGGTATGATATCGTTACAGCTTCTGACGGACGAGAAGCCATAGATAAGTGCAAGACTGAGAATTTCGACGTTATAATCATGGACGTTATGATGCCCGATACTGACGGCTTCACAGCCTGCAAGAAAATAAAGGAATTCAAGGATATCCCCGTGATAATGCTCTCCGCAAGAGGTACGGAGTTCGACAAGCTCTTCGGCTTCGAGGTGGGAGTTGACGACTATGTGACAAAGCCTTTTTCTCCTGTGGAGCTTATGGCGCGTATCAAGGTCGTCATAAGCCGAAAGCCTGTACAAAAGCCTGACAGTGCAGACAGCAGACATATAATCGTTGACGGCATAGATATAGATACTCTTGGCAGAACAGTGCTGATAGACGGCGAAAAGGCTGACCTTACCGCAAAGGAATACGCTCTTTTTCTTATTCTCGTTAAGAATAAGGGCATAGTTCTTTCCCGTGACAGGATACTCAACGAAGTGTGGGGCTATGACAGCTTCGGAGTAGACAGAACGGTTGACTGGCAGATAAAGCTTCTCCGCAGCAAGCTTGGAGCATACCGCGACAGCATAAAAACAGTGCGAGGGGTGGGATATAAATTTGAAGTGTAAAACAAATTCATTCCGAAAAAAGCTGCTCAGCTGGTTCATGTTTTTTACAGTTGTCATATTCACTGTTCTGTGGCTTTTGCAGACGGTCTTCCTGCAAAAATTCTATAATGGCATGATAATCAGGAACACGATAAAGGTCGCAGATAAAATAGCTTCGGAAGGTCAAAACAGTGATATCACCTCATATATAGACGATATTTCACGGAGCAATTCCATACTTGTATTCGTTACCGACACTGACGGGAATATCATTTATAGTTCAGACGAATACAAGAAAGGACACAGAGGCAGATTCAGAGATGAGCGTTCTGATTTCAAAAACGAGTATCATCAATACAGGGAGCTCCCCGAAAACTATTCGGAATTTCTAAGTGCTGTCAACGCTTCCGACAGCGGTGAAGCCGAGCTGCAAAACGATGATATTTACGTTTACGGCAGACTGATAGATTATTACGGCAGCGATGAAAAAGTCGTACTTTATGTGGGGACTACTCTCAATGCTGTCGGATCGACTGCAAGGATCATACGCATACAGCTCATGTGGGTAACGCTTCTGTCAATAATCATAGCTTTTGTACTGGCGCTGTTTATGTCCAAAAGCTTTTCAAAGCCTGTTTCGCAGCTTAATGAAAAAGCTCATAAGCTGGGAGAAAATGATAATGATACGGAGTTCGGTAAGGGCTTCTGTACGGAGCTTGACGAGCTGAACAAAACTCTTGATACTACTTCCGAAAAGCTGAAAAAGAACAGAGAATTTCAGAACGAGCTCCTTGCAAACGTATCCCATGATCTGCGTACTCCACTGACTATGATAAAGGGCTACGCTGAAATGATAAGAGATATTTCCCGCGAGGACGAAAAGCAGTGCGCCGAGGACGTTGCTGTTATCGTAGAGGAAACGGACAGGCTGACTGCCCTTGTGAACGAGATACTTGAATATTCCGAGCTGCAAATGTCCGACAGGGAAGCTGTGATGAATGACGTTGATCTCAGCGAAACTGTATCATCTGTGGCTGACAGCTTCGGAAAGCTTTATTCAAAGGACGGATATGACTTTGAACGTAATATTGCTGACAGTATCCATGTAAAGGGCAATATTTCACGGCTGCAAAGAGCGATTTATAATCTGCTTGACAATGCCGTCCGCCATGCGGGGGAGGACAAGTGGGTAGGTATTTCGCTGAGAACTGATAATGGCAAGGCGATTATTGAGATATCAGACCACGGCAGCGGTATCGCTCCCGAAGAACTCGGGCATATCTGGGACAGATACTATACCAAGCGTCAGCGCAGCGGCAAGGGCGTTTCGGGACTTGGGCTTGCTATCGTAAAGCAGATCGTCAGCCAGCATAACGGCGTCTGCAAGGCTGATTCCGAGGTAGGTGCAGGCAGCGTTTTCAGTATAGAATTAGATGTGGAATGATATTCACGTCAATGTGTTTATCTGAATAAAAAATGAGTCCTCACAGTTTCGGCTGTGAGGACTTTTTGTCTTGTGATGACAGCGGAATTGAATAAGCCCTGCCCCAACGCGGTACAAGGCTTATTCTGACTATTTACTGGGTAAACCTTTCTGAATAAAGGCTTTTCTCAATAATCAGTACAAATTGCTGTATGGTCATCATAGTTAAAAAGAGTGGTTTTTAACTGTATATTTTACTTTTTCAGATATTCTTCCAGGCTTTTTGATTCTCCCTTAGGGGCTGTAGAAGTATACGCATAGTAAGCAAGTATATTTGAGGCATCAATGGAATTGATCATTTTGTCATTATTAACGTCAGCTGAAAGCTTCTGATCTTCAGTGTATTTTCCGATTTGATTTGTGGATATCTGAGCATAATATGCAAGTATCGAAGAAGCATCGACTGCGTCGATTTTTCCGTCAGCGTTTACATCTCCAAGTGTTTCAATTTCGATAGTTTCGATTTTGCTGTCGGGAGCAGGACCGTAACGGAAAGTTATTCCTTTGTAAACAAGAGGATTCTGCTCAGTCCACACAGATATGAGCTGATACAGTCTTACCATTGAATCCTCATCAGTAACAGACGGATCGAGTTCAACATCTATTGATGCGACTTTTACGTAAGTATCCTTAGTATTACCGTCGGCATCGGTTTCAGACTTTTTATAGAACGCAAAATCATTATTTTCAGTATCGATTTTGTAATATTTTTCCGGCATATTCAGATCTGATGCGATCTTCTCAAAGTCATAATCATAGTAGTTTTTTCTGTTCAGATCGCTTGCTTTTTCACTTTCAAGCAGATCGGTCACGCCTTTGAGCATATAGTCCTTTGGCATAACTGCTACCCATTTTTCGCGTCTGATCTCGAGTGTTGATTTAGCTGCTTCTTTGCTTATATATGTCAGATCATGCTCTGAACAATACTGCTCAAGTTCATTTTCCTCTAAAGCATATAATTCCTCAAATGTCATTGTTCCTGATGAAGCGGCAGCCGATATTGATGCTGTGACGGGAAGCATGGCTGTTCCAACCGGTATTGCTGCGCACATCAAAGCTGCTATTATTCTTTTATCTTTCATGATATGCCTCCTTTTTGATATCTGTAATTTTTCCTATAACGGTCATTATCTTCTCAAGGTGCTTAACGCCGATGCCTTTGATCTTGCTGAGTCCTGACTCAAGAGCCGGGATATCAATGGTTTTGCCCTGTTCTCCGAGCAGTTCAGCTCCATATTGAAGAATGAACTTTATCATTCCTCTTAAAATTTATTATATCATAATACAGATATAATGTAAATACATAAAGCAAAATTGCTCCTGAATGGCGGTCATCTTATTATACATAGATCCAAGGATATTATCCTAAAATTCTTCCTGAAAACCGATAGCAGCGAGAGAAGATTTATTCTGAACGATGCGATGTATTCATGTCTTAAAGCTCTTAAAGCGGAGCAGGAGAATATGATACGCGAGACCAATAACTTGACATTATAATATATGGAAGAGTATAATATGGTTATTAAATGACGAAGCAAGACGGCGTTGAATGATTATAACGAAGAGGAGAAAGATATGGGTTTTAATTTTTTCAAAAAGAAAAACAAAGAGATCAATAAACCTGCTGAACCTGTTATCCCAGAAAAGCCTAAAATGCTGACTAAAGAAGAAATACTCCACAGAATACTTGATGGAGACTTTTCAAACTTGATAGAACTTAAATCCGAAATCAAAGACGAGATCATATATATTCCTGAATTGGAAATGAGTATCAAGCCATTAGTGCTTGACGTTAAAGAGAGAATTGTTTGCCTTGGTTTTGATATGTACATTGATGCCATGAAAATGCATTTCACCGAAAACAGTACAGGCTTGGGACAGGACTGTGAAGCCGCTTACGCATTAGCTGTGGGTACTTTCGCCTTTTCGTTTATGCGTGGATTGAAAGCGGTAGCTGATAATTATGTTAAATGCAGGATGACGTCAGAATTTGCAGGACATTCGCACTCATGGAGCGTTTACAGCAGTGATGCTGTTCGTACAGGCTATAAAGGTGGAGCCCGACAAGCCTCTTATTATTGGGAACTTATTAATGAGGACATTATCAAGCGTCTCGGTAATCAGAAAGCTGTATGCGTAAAGATTTTCAATTCCTCCATTGGATCAAAAGTTATCGGTGAATGCAGGATCAATGATATCCTTGTACCTGAGCTTGGAGATAAAATTGCTGAAATCGCCAAGAAATGGGAAACGGACGGATATGTAACAGAAAAGCAGTATTTCTTTATCGTTCAGGACGATGATACCATTTCCGAGTATCCTTATGCAGGGAAAGAGGACAAGGAGAAGCTTCGTTCAAATGTCGCTGAATTTCTAAAAAACTTCAATAAGGTAACCACGCGCGAAGATTTTGACAATATTATTGAAGCTACCTCAGCTGTTACCGGTGATAAATTGCTTGCAGAAGAATGCTTCTATTTTATACCGCAGATATGTGGAGAAAAGTTCTTTGACGGAGCTTTTATATACAGTGATGAGTTAAAATTTGTGTATCCTGATAATACTGCTATCACTTCGTATAAATGTCAGATCTCGGACTATATTCCTGTCACTGATGCTGTTTATGATTTGCTAAATTCAAAAATACTCGGAGAAGATACAGATCGTGTTTATGGCAGGCTTGCAGCAGTAAGTTCGCTGTTCGATGCATATGAACAGGTGAAGGAAAAGGTTGAAAATCCAAAAGATATTAAGGTGAATTATATACAGTTTAATGTACCTGAGGATTTCGAGGTAAGATAGATGACAAAAAATTATTAATGTGGTATAATTAGCGTTGTGTATATAATATTATAAGTTTTTATATGTAACACATTTGCAATATGATCGGAGGATATGATATGTTGCGAAAAATTAATTATCAAAAAAAGAAAGAGGAACTATTAGAAAAACACGGGGCATATTGTGCTTATTGTCAAGCTCCATTATTTCCGAATAATATGTGTATTGATCATTATTTGCCTATGAAATTTTATCCTGAGAAAGCAAATGATGATGATAATCTTATATTGTGCTGCCGTGAGTGTAATATTAGAAAATCAAGCCGCTTGCCATATGATGAAAATGGTAATATCGTAATACTCAACCCATATACAGAAGAGTATAAAAAAATGATACGCGGAAGTAAAAATGGACGCCTTGTATTGAACCTTGATAACGCAACGCCTGCAATGCTGAATACGGTTAAAGAATTAGCACTGGACAAGAGAGCGAATACATACATATATCATGATACGGGTTCTGCAAAGGTATCTGATGATCTTGATATCAAAAAAGAAACAAAAGTTGAGACAGAGCGTTTAAATCGCATAAATAAGGTAAGAATAAGGAATTTTAAATCTATTGAAGATATAGAATTATCGCTGAACAGGATAAATGTTCTGATCGGCGGAAATAATGCGGGAAAATCCAGCATCTTGCAGGCGGTACAATTTGCTATAGGTGTTGCACAAACTGCGGGACGTCACGAAAAAGATGTGTATGCTAAGCCCAAGATAGTATTTTGTGATGATTCTTCTGCTTTTTTGTATTCACCTACTGTTGACATGAATGCACTTATCAGAAAAAAAGAAGGTTCTGAAAAGAACGGGATAGATATTACTTTTTCAACGAAAACTGTAAAAACCGATATAGTACTTTATCATAAGCTCAATAATTCGTTTGAAGCGAAAATAAGCAACACTTCACTTTTCAACGCAATAAAAAGCAATACTTCTCCTTACTGTGTTTATATTACAGGACTTTCGGGACTGCCTTTGACAGAGGAATTCACAGCAAAAGCAAAGGTTCTTAAATCTGCTACAAGAGGCGATTCAAATCTATATCTTAGAAATATTTTGTGGCTTCTTCACGAAGATGAAGATAAAAGTAAATGGGAGAATTTTTTGAAAAAATTCAAACTTTTTTATCCCGAGTATACCATTGATATATGTTTTTCACCTGAAATAGATGAAATGATAAATGTATTTGCAATTGTAAAAAAAGACAGACAGGCTAATTTGAAAATACCGCTGGATATGTTGGGAACAGGTGCATTGCAAGTAATACAGATACTGTCATATATCAGTTATTTCACGCCTTCCATATTGATACTTGACGAACCTGATACCCACCTTCATCCGAAAAATCAGAAGTTGTTATTTGAAGTTTTAAAAAAGTATTCAGATAAGGAAGGAACTCAGATACTTATCGCTACACATTCAAAACATATTATGGACAGCGCACAAAATGCGAAAGCTACATCTGTATTTTGGATAAGCAGGGGAGAAACAGCTCAGGAATTGAAACCCGGTTATAATACAGAGGTCATAAGTGTATTGCAGGAAATAGGAGAAGCTACTCTTGCCGAGTTGAAAAAAAGCGATCTGAAATATATTATTTTTACGGAAGATGAAAATGTTGATAAAACAAAATATCTGAAGACTATTCTGGAAGCATCGGGAGTGAATGAACGATCGGTGGCGATAGTGCCTTATTATGGCTGTTCCAAAGCAGATAATATCATAACTGCGTATAAACTTCTTGAGAATTTTAATTCTGATCTGAAAATAATAGTACATAGAGATCGAGATTATCTGAACGATGAACAAAAAAAGGCTTACAAGAACTCGTTAAATAAGAAAGGTATCAAGGGTAAGATCAGTGTATGGTTTACTCCGGGAAGTGACCTTGAGGCGATATTTGTTGATGCTGCTCATATAAAGGCGTGTTATCCTGAGCTTGGGGATAGTATTATCGAAAATGCAATAAAAGAAGCATATGCTGAGGCTAAAGCTGCAAGTGTAAAGCGACTTGTTGAACACCAAAAGGTAACGGAAAGAGAAAATAATAAAAAGATGAAATCGACCGAGAACTCGCATAAAACAGAAGCAGATCTTGAAAGCTTATATGATAGCGATCCGTCTTATTATTGCTATGGCAAAAAAACTTTTAGTGCTTTGAAGGCGATCATTCAGAAAAGTTTGCATGAAAATCCAAAGCTGATAGAACCTACAAAGTTTATAGAGCAAAAAGAACTGAAGGCTCTTTTTAAAGACACTTCCAAAATAAAAAAATAAAATGATATTTTAGCATAACAAAAAGTCCCCGAAATGTCG
This sequence comes from Ruminococcus flavefaciens, assembly GCF_900143025.1. Taxonomy (GTDB): domain Bacteria; phylum Bacillota; class Clostridia; order Oscillospirales; family Ruminococcaceae; genus Ruminococcus; species Ruminococcus flavefaciens_I. Next base: position 454,049 of record NZ_FRCT01000001.1, read on the forward strand.
GGGACTTTTCTTATGTAATAATACGATTATTAAAACGAAAAAGCATTGTTTATTTGAAAATTGGAGCGATATTATCTAATTGCTTCGAATCTGCTTTCAAAGTCATTGGCAGGTGTCTCGGATGTTTGGATAAGAATTATATTTTCATCATCTATCCTTCTTGCATATGCAATATGCGGATATGAAGAAACTGTATATGAGATCTTTACATATTCATTGCCGCCGAGAGAGATTCTTTCGGGACCGCATATATCTGTTACTTCAAAATCGGAAGTATAATCCATTTCCTCAAGCTGTAAGAATTCTTCAGCAGATATATCGGGATTTTCCGGATATCTGAGCTTTGTGTTATAAAACCAAACATTTACCTTGTTATACGCTTCACCATAGGTAACAGAAGCATCTATCACGCCTGTCTTATAGTGAGCTCTTTCTTCCTCGCTCATAAATCTTGTCGGCATCATATATGAGGTATAAAGGTTTGAATCGTCAAGAAACTCAGCATTTTCGGGAAATTTGAGCTTTAATCCCGCATAATCCGAAATATATGTACTGCCTTCGATCCTGCCCATATCAAAAGCTGTTTTCGCATTAGAAGAATTGTCATACTGTGAGCTGTTGCCTTCAGGATAATAAGCTGTATCTGCTGTATACGCTTCCCGGACGGTAGTCGGTTCGGGTGTTCTTCCTGCTTTTTCCTCATATACTGAATAATCTGTTGATTCAAGGCTATTTATGCGCCATTCTCCGCAGCTTGGTTCAATTATAAAATCAACGATATCGCAGCATGATGACACTTTTGATTCGTTTGAGCCTAAAATATTGGGATAATATGCTCTGAACGATGTATCTGTTACATCTGTTATGATTATTGGTTCGGTTGGAGCTGTATGACCTATCCAGCCTACCTGAGGAGAGACTGTATTTGTGTACATTTTTCCATTGTACATGATATAGCTCTTGTAATAAAGCATATCCGATATATCAACACCTGTTTCGTCGATATAGTCGCCGCTGCTGTAGTCGCTGCTTATTTCGGTACATTCAGACATTGGGTATTTGTTTGCGAAGCTTTCGGAATATACTGTCTTTTTATATTCCATAATGTCATCTATAGAATTGAACTCAAAACCCTTGCCTGAAATGCGTGCAAATACAACGTCCTGTGTATCGCCATTCGTATACGGAGCAGTCAGCTTGAAGGTCACAGTATCATCAGGATTAGAATAAGAGATGAATCTGTACAGGAACTGTGGTTTCATTTCATAGTATTTTTCAACGAGGTCAAGTGCGATATCTTCATATGAAGAATCTTTATATTTATTCGAGCTGCTGTTTGTCTTTTCTGTTTTATCAGTTCCGGCAGAAATGGCTACAACACCGGTGTTGTCTTTAGGTGAAGCCGCCATATTTGACAGTGAAGATACTTCCTTACCGCATGATGTAAGTGCGCTAAGTGCTGCTGCAAATGTAATGATCATTGTTTTCTTTTTCATAATTATAACTCCTTTTTTCAATATACCTTTGTGGATTTAAAAGCGCCTTTCATAAATTACAATCGTAGCAAGAGAATGAAGTGTTACATCTGAGGCAAAAAATTTTTGAAAAGTTTTTTATGATAAGAAAATGCGAAAAGATATCAGTGCAAGAAGCTTTGCGTGACCCGAGTTCATACCTTTCAGTTTTTAGCGAGTTATAAAATTTGTATCAATATAAATCAAGACTGTATGTCGTTGCCCTTTTTTCTTTCATTGTAATACTTAAAAACTGATAATATCAATAATCAAATTATTTGAAAGGGGATTATGCCACTCCTTTTTATCTTAAAACAGTTAAATCTTGACTTTTGAGCAGGTACGCGATAAAATTAAGGTATCAATTCAAGCAATGACACACGGAGGAATATTAAAATGAATATTATCAAAAAAGCAACAGCAGCTCTTACGTCTGCCGCAGTTCTTGCGGTTGGCTCTGCTATGCCTGCAATAGCTGCAAACAATGGTGACCTTAACAATGATGGCGTTATCGACTCGTTTGACCTGATTTTATGCCGCAAGAACCTGATAACCATGTTTTCGGGCGGGCAGGCTGATATGCTGGGCGATATCGACGGCAACGGCTCTATCCAGATAAACGACCTTGTGCTTCTGCAAAAGTATGTACTTGGCTCAATAAAGGAGTTCCCGCAGACAACAACTACAACAACGACTGTTACCACAACAACTTCTGCACCTGTTACTACTACGACTACAACAGTGAACAGCGGCGACAGCTACATGAAGAAAATGGCAGCGGATATTAAGCTACACGAAGACAGCTCCGTTACCGAGAAAAAGGGCGGCGTTGACTATGGAACAATAGAGAAAAAGACCTATTACTCCAAGGACGCCGAACGCGAAAAGAACCTCAATATCCTGCTTCCCCCGGGCTATGACAGCAGTCGGAAGTATCCTGTAATGTATGTTTTCCACGGAATTTTCGGCTCTGAGGATTCCATGACAGACGACAGCATGAAGATACAGACTATGCTTGGAAATCTTATTGCTTCGGGCGAAGCTGAGAAAATGATAATTGTATTCCCACAGATGTTCACCACAAATGACAGGAATCTTTTCCCTGCATTTACAAATGAATCCTCACGAGCTTATGACGCTATCCGTGAAGACCTCGAAAACAGTATAATGCCGTTTATGGAGGAGAATTACTCTATCAAGACAGGCAGAGAAAATACTGCTATTACAGGCTTCTCAATGGGCGGCAGAGAGGCACTCTATGTTGGAGTCACAAGACCTCAGCTTTACGGCTACGTTGGCGGAGTTTGCCCTGCGCCCGGTATATTCCCCACTGTTGACGGCAATATGACTCATGAGGGCTGTATGTCTCCGAGCGAGTTCTGCTTCGGTTCAGCTCCGAGCCCATATGTACTTATGATAACCTGCACCAGATTTGACGGTACTGTAGGCGATGCTCCCGAGAGCTATCACAAGGCACTTGAGCAGAACGGAGTAGAGCATATCTGGCACGAGCTTACTGACGGTGACCACGGTTCAATATCCGTCAGAGCGCATATGTATAATTTCTTAAGATACGTATTTAAAGCATAATAAACGATCCCCGAGCTATTGCTCGGGGATCACTTATATTACTTTAAAATTTTTCTGTACAGAGCTGTTCCGTGACAGAAGTCCTTCAAGTATATTCGGATTTGTCAGGAATTGATCATGCTCTTTCGCCGAGGCCGAGTGTTCTGAAAGGTACATTGCCCTTGTAACCAAGTTTTTCGTTATCCTTTGTTCCGTAGAAGTCATCTACATCAACGACCCAGTCTTTTGAAGATAAGTGACGATCAGATATTACCTTTTCATCTTTTCCTAATGGAAATGTCTTAATATAAGCGAGGTATTCAGCATCTGTATAGAAATGCTTTGCGTGAAGCGAATCAAAATTGTACCACTTTCCGTCCATTTTAATGAAGTTCCAGCCGTGGCAGTGACCGTCTCCGCCAATAAGGATATCTTCTGAATTAAAGCCTGCTGCTACTGCAAGGTTATAGAATGAACGTGTAAATCCGCCGCAAACGCCTTCTCTTGTGCTGAGAGTGGTAGGAGCACAGTTCATATCACGGTGGTTATTGCTATTGGGTCCCTGTGATACATAGTTTCTGAGCTTCTGAGCAAGGTTTGTGAGCTTTTCCTTTTTAACTTCTGTTGAATCATATTCGTAAATATGGATATTCCAGTTGTCAACGATCTTCTTTGAAATGGAAGCAGTAAATGAAGGGATACCCTGACCTGTCATTACCATTCCTTCTTCATTATATCTTGTATCGTTGCAGCCCCAGAAAACGTCAACAGCGGTGTCAATGTTCTTACGGTCTAAGATAACAGCGTTTAATGCATCACAGTTATAAAAAGCGCAGCTTTCAATAGTAAGGACACTGTCATCGTTTGAGGAATTAATTAAAATACCGCTAAGAGAACTACAGTTCTTGAACGCATTTGCGCCTATGACATTAATATTTCCTTTGATAGCTAACTTTTTGATTCCGGAATTTTCAAAAGCATTTGTTCCGATAGCAGTTACACTGGAAGGTAAGTTAATGGCGGTAAGAGATGTACAATTCTTGAATGTTTCATAGTTTATATATGATATGCTGTTGTTGCCGTTAAAGTCGAAGCTGCTCAGAGAGCTGCAATCCTTGAAGGCTTCTCCGTCAATGTAAGTGATATAAGGAGAGAGAGTTACTTTCTGAAGATTGTAATCGCCCTTGAAAGTTCCGTACTTGATAGCTGAAAGATATTTTGCATGAGAAAAGTCAACTGATTCAAGAGCCTTGCAGCCGCTGAAAGCGTATGCCGACACTTCTCTTATATAATAGTATTTGCCGTCAACATAAATATTTATCGGGATCCTGAGCTTTGTAAGATTTGAATCGATACCTGTAACAACAGCGGTATCATCGTAATAGTTGTAATGGATACCGTCAATTACAGTTTCGCCGTAAGCATAAGCTGCTGATGCAGTCGGAACAGAAAATGCAGATGTATTGTTTGTGAGAGGTGCTACTGCTGTAACTGCCATTGCAGCAACAGCTAAGAAGCTAAGTACATTTTTAGATTTCATTGTTTTTTTCTCCTTTTATGATAGTATTATTATAACCTATAGTAAATATCGGCATTTATGACTTTATCCGACATTTGAATAAAGTCATAAATGTCAGTGGTATTTTACTTTACGTAACCTAATTCGTCAGCAAAGTAGGTGATGCCGTTAACTGTGAATTTGCGGTTGAAATACTGACGGCCGTCAGCGCCAACATATAATGTTTCATTCTTGTTTTCGTCTCTGATAAAACGGTTTGTAACTTTGTAGCCGTTTTCGTCAAGATAGTAATAGCTTCCTCTGATAATATGCCAGCCTGTCCATACAGAGCCGTCGTTGCTGATGTACTTTCCGTCAGGAGTCCAGCAGTCGTTATCGAAAGCATCTATATCTTTTTCATCTATTCTGCCGTCAGCGTTTATATCCATGAGTTCCTTCTGGAGAGTAGAGTACTCAAATGCGCCCTTATCCTTCTGGTAACGTACATAATTTACATAGTTGAGGAGCATATCTCTGTCGGCAGAATCAAGAACATGGTCATAGTTTATATCGCCGCGCTGGAGATCAAGCTCTACGACGCCTGTATTTTTAGCACCGTCTATATCAACGTGTGCAACGACTTTTCCCAGATCATCTCTGAGAGATAATGAGTGAACATATACCAAAGTTGAATTTGAATTTGTAAGAGTTATTCTGTACTTTCTGTTTGTGAAATAATCATTTTTGCACATTGAATCAATATCTGTTACAATAGCACCGCTGTACGAATTGGTATAGTTATTGGAGAAATTGCTGAATGTGCTTACGTTGTTTTCGTTGTCAACGTCAACTGTCTGAATAGTAATGCCGCTGAGATCGGTCGAGTCAACATCTGCCTCGGCAAGAAGCTTCATGTTCTTAACTCCTACGTCAATTGTGTAGCCTAATGTGCTGTCATATCCGAATGCAGGAACTCTGTGATAGCCATAGCGATTGCATTTAATTTTATCGCTTGATGGTTTTAATGCATCATATGCGACCCACATGAAGCCCTTGTTTCTCCATTCATCGGTCCACTGTGTGCAGTTCTGATCACAGTTGTACCATGAATTAACGATCTTGAAAGCTCCCTTGAAGGTCTGATTTCCGAATCTGATCTGAATGTCATCATCATAGCCTACAATAGTAAAAGCGTGTCCAAAATAATTGTTATCTTTATTGATGTTTTGTACACAGGCATATTCACCGTCTTGAGTAGTTCCGACATAATAATCATAATCGAAGAAGCCTTGTGTTCCGATTATTTTATTATTAGCAAGCTGTTCTTTGAGCTTATTGATACCGTCTTCATAACCGTTTGAAATGATCGGGTGATAATCGTTAAGGCGTATTTTTAAAGCCTTACATAAGAGATCAGGATTATTTTCCTGATGAGTATAATCGAATTCTTCAGGCTTGCCATAAGGCGGTACATGGAACTCTGCGTCATTTATAGTCAGAGCACCCATCTGTTTTATGAATCTGTAAGCATCTACCAGGTTATAACCGTTGTTTGCACCCTGGTTTACATGATTGAAAATAAATTCAGGAGAAAAAGAGATGCTTGGAAGAACTCCGAATTTGTCTAAATAAGCTTTTCTTGCTTCATATGTAAACTGATAATATGTTGAAGTGAATGAAACGCACGAAAAAGTATCGCCCTGATTTCCTATTTTTTCAACAAATAACGGATTTGTTTTATCAACGTAGCCTTTTACAGAATCGTAAGCTTTACTTAGATCGACTTTTGAAGGAAGGCTTGATGAAGAGCTTGCTGCTGAAGCAGAAGCTAAATTAGTGCTGTCAGTGTTTGAAAGTACACCTGCTGCTGATGTTGTAATAGCAAGTGCTGCGAGAAACGAAAGAGCATTTTTTAACATGATAATTTCCTTTCTGTAATTAGATTTTTGATTTTTGTGGTTCATGAACTTTAACTTATGATATTGAAAGCATTGCGCATTTGCTTTTTTGGATAATAATAGCAGGTATTAATACTAAAAAAGCTATAGGGGGCTATCCGACTATTCTGGATATATGCTTTTTTATTTGCTGATTATTTTTGAGTAAGTGCTTTCATAAATACTATTCGGAATTAATTTATTTAATCGGACAAAAAACAAAAATATTTTTTACAAGCATTATAAAATGAATGAAGAAAAGCCTATATAATGCAACCGTTCGATAATATACCACCCATAAATAAACGATCCCCGAGCTATTGCTCGGGGATCGTTTATATTACTTTTAAATTTTTCTGTACAGAGCTGTTCCGTGACAGAAGTCCTTCAAGTATATTCGGATTTGTCAGGAATGCAAAAGATTACTTTAGCCCGAAAATAGAAGTTCACATTTTGCATTTATATTTTATATCTTTTTTTCTGCGTTCATTGTCAGCTTCTACAGAGCACTTCCAAGCCTTATTTAGTCCTTTTTTTGCTCTTACACTGCTTACAGCACAGCCAACGGCTTCGTAAAGGACCTCTGTACCGCAGCAATCAGCGTGATAGTCAACTGCATTCTCTGCGCTGATACCGATTGAGTTTGCTGTCTCAGCTGCGTCAATATTGGCTCCGAGAAATACGAATTCCCAGCCCTTCTCCTCCTGCACTCTTTCAATGAGTTTCTTCACATCTTTGTGGCTGTACTTTCTGCTGGCATTTTCCATACCGTCAGTAGTAATGACAAACAGCGTCTTTTCGGGAACATCCTCTTCACGGGCATATTTATGGATATTTGCAATGTGGTGAACTGCGTCACCTATTGCGTCAAGAAGTGCAGTACATCCTGAAGGAACATAGTCCCTGTCTGTAAGCTTGGGAACATCTTCCAGCTTTACTCTGTCATGTATCACTTTGGAATCGTTGCTGAAGAATACAGTTGAAACAAGTGCCTCGCCCTCTTCTTTTTTCTGCTTTGCTATAAGTGAATTGAAGCCGCCGATAGTATCAGCTGTAAGTCCGCTCATTGAGCCGCTCTCGTCAAGAATGAATACCAATTCAGTCAAATTCTTTTTCATAATAAAACCTCCGTTTTGATGTATTTTGCGGAACCGCTTTCGCGTTTCCTTTACTGTAATTACAGTATACATCATCACGGAGGTTTTCTGGTCGCTTTTAAAGCGACAAATCACGAACCTATAAGACTCTGGTCAAAAGCAAAAAGTAAGAAAAGAGATATTTGAACTGCAAGGTCAGATACAGAAGCGTATGGAAGATAACCACAAAAAAGGCGGTAATTTCATTCCGTTCCGACTTAAGGATAAGCTTGGAGAACTTGAAGAATTACAACAGAGACTTGCAGGAAGTACAGTTGAGCTTTTTGAGTTATCTGTATTTATTTCTCTTTCCGCTGAGAATAAAGATGATCTTGAAGAACTTACAAAGTATATTAAGACAAAGGCTGCAAAACATCAGGTGAAAATAAATCATCTTGTAAGACAGCAAGAGAAAGGTATGAACAGCGTTCTTCCGTTTGGTGTAGATCATATGAACAAAGCTGTTTGTACATACTTGCTTTCAGATGCAGCAGCTGTGTTGCTCCCTTTCTCATATCGAACTTACTTCTCGGAGGACGGAGTTTATTACGGAATTAACAGAGTTACAAATGCAGCTATAATTCTGGACAGAACCGATGAAATGAATGCAAACGGATATGTGCTTGGTACATCTGGCGCAGGAAAGTCCGTCACAGGTAAGTTCGAGCAGTTAGAAGTCCGCAACAAATATCCTAATGATGAGCTGATAGTCATTGATCCTGAACGTGAGTATGCTGTACTTGCTCAGAAAGAAAACTTTAACGGTGCAGTATTGAAATTATCACCTAATTCACCTACACATTACAATATTTTTGATATTGATCTTTCTTTCTCCGAGGACGGCAGAGACGCTATATCAATAAAATCTGAGTTTATAATGACAGTTATAGAAACGATGAAAGGAAGTGACCTTACATCGGAAGAAAAATCTATCATTGACCGCTGCATACATAAGGCATATTATGAGTATCAGCGCAGCGGTGGTCTGGATAAAGATAAATTACCGACACTTACAACGCTATATGATCTGCTGAAAGAACAGCCAGAAGCAGAAGCTTCACAGATAGCTCTGACAATGGAGCTTTATGTTACAGGTTCTTTGAAGAATTTCGCAGGTAAGACAAACATTGACGTTAAGACAAAATATCTCGTTATTGATATATCGGATATGGGCGAACAGCTCCGTAACGTAGGCTTACAGATAGTGCTTGAATTTGTATGGCAGCGAGTTATAGCAAACAAGAAAAATGGTATCAGAACATGGCTCTGGTGTGATGAGTTTTCTGTAATGTTCAGCGATAAATCTACGGAATCAGGCAAATTCTTCGTAAAGGTATATAAGCGTATTCGTAAGTACGGCGGTGTTGCAACAGGACTTACTCAGAATATAGAGGAAGTAATCAGTTCTCCCGATGCAAGAGCAATGCTTGAAAATGCTGAATTCAAGATACTCCTTCAGCAAAAGCCGAGTAACTTGAAATTGATCTCAGACCTTTTTGAATTGTCACCGTCACAGGAAGCATATTTAAAGACAGGAGAAAAAGGTACAGGTCTTATAATCTGCGGTAAAAAGGTAATTCCTTTTGATAACAGAGTAAAACAGGAAGGTGTAGTATATAATACTATAAGCACAAACTTCAAGGAATATCAGGCAAAGCTTGCTCAGAAAGGTGCAGTATGAATGAACAGAAGCTTATAAAACAGTTTGCCGAGAATATGAAAATGGAATTTGCGGTAAAGGATATGTCAGTGTATAAGAATAGCGATAAGTTGTTCGGCAGCACCATTGACAGTGCAGTCATTGAGAAGTATTTATCTCTGCCGTGTACAACGGTCTATAAGAATACTGGTAGTAAGCTTGTTACACGTTTTACTCTCGGCAAAGATATATATATAATGGCGTTATCATCAGATAAGCCTGAGACATTCGACGGTATGGAAGCAGAATATGTGATCTCGGATATTAAGAAATTAATTGGAAAGCTTGGTGATTAAATGAATGTTGTACTTCTTGCGGACAAAAAATTCCGTAAACCTTTTGAAGCTGCTGTAAAGAAAGATCCAAATATTAACCTTGTAGGCGTAGAAGTGATACTGCGAGGAAATACAATGAGCAGAATTGCCGATCATCATAATCCTCATGCACTTGTTGTGTATAAGGGAGTACCCGAAAAGGAGGGTATCACAGAAAAGGCTTGTATTTCTTTTCTCCGTATGGTTAAACCTAATATGCGTATTATCTATGTATATGGCAAAGTAGAAGATATAGAAGCTTTTACAACAGTAACAGTGCAGCTTATAAGCAATGGTATTACTGATATAGTTACTGATACTTCCGCCGAAAAGGTCGTATCGATAATTGACTCTCCTATGACAGAGGAAGATGTTCAAGAACTGATAGAGAAGCTTACAGTTCCAGAGGAAGAAATCATACATGAAGAAGTATTACATGAAGAACTTATCCCAGGGCAGGAATTTATTCCGTTAGAGGCCGATTTTCCGACAGTTACGGCTTCCGACAAATTTGATATTGACAAAATAATATATGAAGTATCAGAGACAAAAGACAGTGAACATATGACTATCGGTGTAGCTCAGCTGCAACATCATAATGGCTGCACTCATACAGCTTTTGAGCTTGCAACTATGATCTCAAAGAAAAGAACAGTAGCTGTTATAATGGCAGATGATGATACATTTGAAGCGTTGGCTGTATTCCATAAGCTTAATCCTCTGGCGGCAAAACAGGGACTTGATGTACATGGTATTGCCGTATTTCCATATGAGCTGCGAAAGAATATCGTGAATGAATACAGTGTTGTCATATATGATTATTCTTTCCTCAGAGAAGAAAAGCGCAAGTCCTTTGATGAATGCGATATAAAGCTTATGCTTAGTTCTGCTGCGGAGTGGGACGTTGCAAAGAAAGGAAAGTCCATTTATCCAACAGAGCTTGGAATGTATCTTATAAAGTGTCTGCCTGTGAAAGAGCTGAAATCAGCTGCGTACACAGGCGAACTTGAAAAGCAGCTGAATAATATCGCTCTCGGCAAAGCAAGCTACGATAAGTACGTAGCTTTTATCAAGAAAAAGACAGCAGAGTGGTACAAGCTGATCGCTGAGTCTGAGGACAGCAAGTTTACTTCATCGACAGAGCAGCAGCTTATTTGTCCTTTCTGTGGGAAGCCCCTTATTAAGCTTGATTGGAGCTACAGCTGCACAGGTTATAAAAAAGGTTGCAAATTCCATGTAAACAAGAAAATCGCAGGAAAGTCGATTACCGAAAATCAGGTAATTATGCTATGCAAGAGTGGCAGAACGGCTATTATAAAAGGCTTCAAAGCCAAATCAGGCAGTACATTCGACGCATATCTCGCAGTAGATAAGGAGAAACAGGAGATAAGCTTCCAGTTTCCTGACAGGCGAAAAAAATAAAAATGTGCTATAATAGCACATTTTAAGGATAGGTAATATAGTAATTGAAATGAATATCATTTCCCTTGTAATTACTTAAATTGTCTTTGAAATCACTTAATTCATAATCTCTGAGTTTAAAGTCTAATCTCATATTACTGTAACGGCTATTAATATAATTACTTAGGTGGCTATAAAAATAAATAAGCCCTTCCCAACGGTCAAAATTAAATCTTGTTAAATAGCCTTTTATCCTTTTTATAGGGTATATAGTGTTTATTTGGTATATGTAATCGATCAATATCTCAAATAGCTTTGTTCCATTGCCCCTTCTTGAATATCTGGATTGAAATTCATCTATTGTGATAGTATTATTATCTATTTGAGTTTCAATACTGGCTATTGTAAATTCATCGATTTTAGCATATAAATAGAGATTAATCCATCTTGGATATTCGACAATTCGATTGATAACAATTGCTTCGCCACATGAACTTATGATGTTATCTGTCCTGTCCTTAATAATATCTGTTTTGAATAAATAGCACATTATTGCAACTCCTAAAATATAATTGATAATGCTATTATATCATAAGAAAAAGAAAAGTCAATAAAAAATGTGCTATAATAGCACATTTTAAAAAAAGTAACCGCTGCCAATAATGACAGCGATTATTCATGTTTCTTATATTATTTTCTCGATGTTCTGTCCTGAGTAAAGGAAACAAGCTATATATACGGTCTTTTCTTCCTCAGCTATACGGTAGAAGATAATATAATTTCCTACAAGAATATAGTGATACTCAAATTTTATATTTGAAGATCCATGATATACAGGGAAAGCTGAAGGACTATCAGAAAGTATATTAATGGTTTCCCTTGTTTTTTGCAGTAAGTTTCTGGCTGCTATACGATTTAAGAGCTTTGTTGTGATGTATGAAAGAGCATTATCAAAGTCTTTTTCAAAGCTTTTAGTCAGAAGGATTTTATAGTGCATATTTTTTCTCCAATGCGTCAAATGTTGTATCGCTACTCAAAACATTGCCGTTTGATATATCCTGTTCAGCTTCATTGAGCTTCCTTTCAATATCAGCTTTACTGTTAACGATAATGTTCTCTGGCGCAGGAAGCTTAACTTGAAAAGGAAGTCCTCCTGTAAGATTCACCTGACATAACATCATATTAACGGCTTCGGAGATAGTAAGACCAAGCAGTGCGAGTGTCTGTTCTGCGTTAATCTTAACATTTTCATCTACACGAACGTGAATGGTATCATTTTTGGCCATAATGATCACCGTTCCTTTCATATTTACTTTATTATATTGTATCACGTTTGATACACAATGTCAACACAAATTTAAAAATAAAATGTGCTATAATAGCACATTTTGGAATGGAGGTTAAAATGCGTATCACAGACGAACAAAAACAGGCAGCTCATGAGGTTGACCTTGTGAGTTACCTTGAAAGCAAAGGATATGAATTCAATCATCGAGGAACAAGCTATAAACTGAGAATTGCAAAACCTTTTCCCGGGGATATGTCAAGTGTAAGTATATTTGATGATCGGAAAGGCTGGAAACGTTGGAGCAACGGCGACCACGGTGGTGACGCTATTTCTTTTCTCCAGAAGAATATGGGAATGAGCTTCCAAGAAGCAATACTTGAACTTACAGGAAGCGGAGTTGCTTATGTTGCACCGCCGCCAAATACTGATAATCATATACATGAAACGAAAGCCCTTGTGCTGCCTAAGAAATGTGATGGTAAGTATTCAAGGGCTTTTGCATATCTGAACAAAACACGTTTTATCGACTCTCAGGTAATATCAAAGATGATAGCCGATAAAAAGATATTCCAAGATGATCATAACAATGTAGTCTTTGTAGGATATAATGAGGATAAAAAGGCAGCATTTGCCTGTGTCAGAGGAACAAATACAAATGTTCAATATCGTGGAGACTGTGACGGCAGCGACAAACGCTACGCCTTTTCTATGGAAGGTAAAGGCAACAGCGGAAAGCTGTACGTATTTGAAGCTCCGATAGATCTGTTAAGCCATGCAACAATGGCTAATAAGATAACAGGCAAAGAAGACGCATGGATAGCTCATTCAAGGATAAGCCTTGCAGGAACATCAGATGTAGCTCTGGTGCACTACCTATCCTCGCATCCAGAAGTCAAAGAGATACACTTCGTCCTCGATAATGACAAGGCAGGACGTGAAGCAGTAGCTAAGTATAAGCCTAAATATGAAGAAAAAGGCTATAAGGTCGTGGGTCATGTGCTTAAGAATAAGGATATGAACGATGAGCTGAAAGCATACATAAATACAGCATACGTAAAAAAGCAGCAACATAAATGTGCCTTATATTGAAAACAACTTCTCGTTCGGTACTGGAGACATATTTTTAATTACTCATGTCAAAAGACAATATTCATGGAAGTTGATAAACAACATTGATATATCATCGAACAAACTGTACAATAAAAGCCATATCTATTTGTTAATAATTACAAATTATTTTAGAATGCACAATAATCCTCTTTTTATGTGTGTTATATATGGAGATGGACATTCTCCAAAATATAATAATAAAGGAATGATCAAAATGAAAAACGTAATCAAGAAGATTGCAAGCATTGCAATGGCTTTCACCCTCCTCGGAACAGGAACAAACGTAACAAGGACAATTTCACCTAAATCAAACAATACACTTGTTGCTTCAGCGTCTTGTCGTGGTAATAATCATGGAAGGACTTATAGAACTAATATATTCAAAAAAGGTAAAGCGGTTGGAGATTATGGAGTTACGTATTACAGATATGGAGCATCACTTTGTTGTGCATGCAACGAAATAATAAGTTTAGGCAAGAAAAACGATTTCGTAGTTATAAAAAATGAGACTTGGAATAAATTAATGAGACAAGGAAAGATTACTTACATAGTAGATGGTGTTTGGTATATGATTAATGAATCTGCTATAAGAGATAAATTCTGTCCTTATTCGTATTAATTCATATTAATCTTTGATGATGTTTTTAGCTAAATAAAAGCTCTTCGTTAGAAGAGCTTTTATTTATATCCTAATTTGCACTATATTTTGATAGAGTGTTTTTTTATAAAAAGGAAGTGAAATAATGAGTAATATAAAGCTTAGTAATAAAATATTCAATCTCGGACTTAATGCAAAGGAACTGAGCATATATGCTTAACTTTGCAGTTTACCGAATGACTATCCAATGTTTGATGGTATAGCAATCAAGGTAAAACAGGTTACAATCGCTCATAAATGCGGTTTAAAGTTGTGAAAACATATTGCTGTTTAAGAGCTTGCAAATAAATAAAAAGGACATATAACTATATGTTTCGTATTGACAGAATTGAGTAAATAATGTATCATTAAACGTAGGAATGAGCCAACGAGACGCGCGTTTGTATCAGATCGATTTAAGGCGGCAATAGAAAAAAATGCTCTCAAAGGATTCAGCCTTAGATTGGTATGGGATAACGGAGAGAATGAATAGTGTATAGCTCTAATGGTAAGTATTTAGAAATGTGTACTAATTGTAAGCACACATTTGTTGAGTATTTCAAATATTAAGAACAGGTGAATGATAATGAACAGAAAAACACTACTTGAATTGGCTTTGCCGAATAAAAGCATTGTATCAGATAATTCATGCTATATAAATGAACAAAAGAAAAAACAGATATGTGAAGCATTGAAAATAGCAAACTTTTCTCAGCATATTATTGCATTTATAAATGAATTTGCTGGGATTTCTGTTACGATAAGTATTGATAAGTATTTATTTCAAAGCTTTGATGTAATTCTGCCTCGTACTGCTACAGTAAATACTTGTGAACTTCTTGAAATAGGAAGGGTGATTTGTTGTGGTCAGAAGATTCCTGTATGTTTTGATAATTCAAAAAACAGCTATTTTTTAGGTCAAAACGTATTGAATGCAAATGATGAAGAGGATTTATTTCGATATTTTCTTTCAAAAGATTCTGTTTTACCTATAAATATATTGCCTGAAACAACACAGATATTAAAAAATGTCGTAAGATATGGTGATCAAAAAAATGATATAAATATTTTATTGGCTCATTTTGAGACTTCGCACATCTCTATAACAGAACCTCAGAAAGATTTTATTCAAGAATATAACAATATTGAAGGGGAATCAAAATCAGGCTACCATTTTAAAATTAATATTAATCCGCAAAGTAAATTCATTAATTGTAATACGCTTTCAGATAATATCTTTGATTCGATGAATCCAATAAATCGAATATCACTAAATGAAAAAATCTCTTTTCTAAGGGTTGGAGAAATTGATGATTTAACAGTTCCAATCTGGCTCTCATCTGATGGATTTCTATTTACAGATCAAGGGAATAAACTTGGAAGAACAATTGAAGAAGCATGGCAAACTATTTTATTAGACTAAAATCGATTATACGAGGTTAATCATGAATTATTTTAAAAAAAAGTGCTTGGTTTTAGAATGGTTTTATCATTGGATAGATCAGGGACAAACATATGAAAATGCTTTTTCACAGGTGATACATTGTTTGAATAGGGAAGATAAAATCGATGATATTATCTATCCAATAGTAATGGCAGAAAGATTTGCACGCAATTACAAAGAATTATCACCAGAAATGATAAGCTGCATAAAAAACGCAATCGAACAATTCGATGAACTTCCAAAAAAATCTTTTGATTTCACTCCCGAGGATTTTGATAAATTCAATTCCGATGTAAATGAAGCTAAAGCATTGATAGCATATGTAAATAAGCTTTACAACTAATCATTCGGTTATAAATTGTGGAGAAGTATGGAGTGCACGCGAAGCTATTCTTAATGGCGCGAAATTCAAAGATTTAACATTTCAGTCAGTGTATAGTTCTAATGGTAAGTATCTAGAAATGTGTACTAATTGTAAGCACACATTTGTTGAGTATTTACGATATTATAATATAATTTATCGCAAATAATGAAAAGCCACTTTCCCATATACTCGAATAATTTCGGACAGGAAAAGTGGCTTTTTTGTGCGTCGCCGAAGGACAAAAAGTATATAAATGGTACTATTATGACCGCAGAAGAGATGTGCGGCAAAACACCGTTTCTAAAGTTGCATCAAATACGGATTAAACGTAACCGCCAACTATTCACGGCATATAAAAAATTAGGACTGCATTTGGCAGTCCTTTTTCACTATGTGGCCGGGTTTGGTTGGCGGTTACCTTTGTTTTGTGCTATAATAGCACAATTTGTGTACCAAAACTAATATAATGTCAAAACGTACCAAAAGAGGTTGACTTTTTATGCCTTTGTCAATAGAAAACTGAGCCACAGCGCTAATAAAAAAGTGAGCCAGTTTTGATAAAAAAATAATGAGCCACTAATCATTATTCATGGTTGAGTCGATGCGGTAAGACGAGTTGCAGTTCATGTTCAGAACGAAGGATCTGAAAGTGACTCTGTCTATGAGTGCTGCAAGCATCATTTCATTTTCAAAAAGCTGTGTCCATTCCGAAAATTCGAGGTTTGTAGTGATAATAACACTGGCTCGTTCTGAACGCTCGGATATGATCTGAAAGAGCATTTCCGACTGGTATCTGTTGAAAGTCAGGTAACTGAGCTCATCGATTATCAGCAGATCTATTTTGCTGAGGCTCTTCTCAAGCTTGGATAGCCTGTTCATCTGGACGGCTTCCGCAAGTTCGGCTGCGAGGTTGACGGCTGTGTAGAACTTTACACGATATCCCGCTTCACAGGCATTCATGCCCAGAGCAATTGACATATGTGTCTTTCCGCTCCCCGGATTACCTATCATAACGATATTCTGACGCTGCTTTATGAAATCACAGGAAGCGAGCTGACGTACAGTGCTTTCGCTGACATTTTCAAGCCTTGTCATATCAAACTCGTCAAGTGTTTTCATTGACGGGAATTTCGCAGCTTTTATCCTGCGTTTCTGACCTGTTACCGAGCGCTCTGCAAGTTCCTGTTTCATCAGTTCTATCAGGAACTGCTCATAACCGTCATCAGCTGAAAGATGGCGGATTACCTTATCATAGTTATTGAAAGTAGGCACTCTGAGCTGCTTTGCATATAGCTTGATCGTTTCTTTCTGTACGCTGTTCATACTGCATCACCGCCTTTCAGCAGCGAATCGTATCGTTTAAGATCTGGCAGTATTATCTTTACCGATGTTTCTATCGGCGCATTATTTACTGTTTTACCGATAACGCAGGCGTACAGCGTATCATATGAATCAGCATAAGACAGGTGCTTCAATAATTCATCGCCGGTATCAATATACAGTCTCAATACCTTGACTATCTCCTTTGGGCTATCCAGCTTCATAAGAAAACCATAGAGTTCTCTGGGAACAGTTTCCTTTATCGGTGAAGCAT
>NZ_FRCT01000007.1:0-174819 GCF_900143025.1 Ruminococcus flavefaciens
AAAAAATCAGCTAAAAAAGTCTTTGGAAAGGGGTTCGGGGGAAAGCCTTTCTTCAGAAAGGTTTCCCCCGATAAATAGTATAAGCTTCTATATGAGTACCACGGTTATGAGCCGCTTTCTTACATAATATTAAAGTGAAGATATCTTGTTGAGCAGGAATTCCTGAATCTTGAGTGCATCATTTGATGTGATGCCCTTGCTCTTCTTGTCAACGTCACCGTTTGCCTTGCCCTGCTCTGTGATATGGTTCTTGTCTGTACCATTGCTGCCGTACTTGTCAGGATTTGCAAGTGACTGCATGATAAGAACGATATCGGACATATCTACCTCGCCGTCACAGTTTGCATCACCTGCAAGTGTAACTGCAACATCATTCACATTGGAAACAGTAGTTGTTGCCCTGGAGGTTGTTGTTGTAGATGTAACAGTTGCCTTTGCTGTAGTAGTTGTAGTTGTTACAGCAGGCTTTGTTGTTGTAGTTGTCTTTGCAGGCTCCTTCTCAGCAGGCTTTGAACCGTCAGGCTCAGTACCGCCTACGAGAACGCCGTCAGCATAAACACAGATATAATCGCAGCGCTCCTCAGGCGGATCGTCAACTGCGAAGAAGTCTGTTTTCTTACCCATTTTAAGATGCTCATAGCTCCAGTCATTCTCAGGATCCCACTTATATACTACATACTTATGAGTATCAGGGTCTGTATATCCCTTTCCGTAGAAGCCGACTGAGAACTGGCTCTTTTTGCCTGAGTTGATTATAGTGCAGTCTTCCCATGAAAGCTCAACATAGTAAATACTATCTGAATCTTTATATTTCTTTAACGGACTTACTGTACACTTAGCGCCTTCGATCTCCATTTCGGACTGATCGTAAAGCTTCTTTGTGTCGATGATAGTCGGGTCAGCAACTTCTGAAGCATCAATGAAGTATCTTACTGTGATGTTCTTTGACGGAGAAGTTTCACCTGAAAGGACCTTCAGTGAAACCTCAACAGCACCTGTGCCGTCATCGTTGCGGCTGTCAAGGCCGATAGCCTCTACCCAGTAACCGCCGCCGCCGCCTTCGCCGCCTGGGCCGCCGTATACTCTCTTCTCATCTTCAGGAGGGAAGTTAGGAGTTATAGCCATATCCTCTGTGCCGAAGAAAGCATAGAGACCAGCAGCTGCACCCGGGAGACAAGCGTTATAGTCGATAGTAACCTCATTTTCTGTCCAGTCCTTTGTAGCGTCATCATGTCCGTCGTCATTGTCAGGACCGCCTGCAAGAGCGCCCCAAAGGATATGTCTCTGCTCACGAGCATCTTCAGCCATAAGAAGACCTGATGCTGCACGGTGATGAGGATTCTTTACAGATGTATCATTATAACCTACAATGAAGCTTCTCGGACCGTGAGTGCCGTTCTTGCCGGCAAGAACAGAGTATTTAGCCTCTTCCTTGTAAGTGATATCATTCTTACCGAGAACGTAGTCCATCTGCTTCTTTGCCCATTCAGCCCATTCGCCCGGCTTTCCGTCGTTGGTGTACTTATCGTGAACGAGACAGATAAGCTGCATAGCTGTGTTATAACGGCAGCTGCCCCACTGATTGAGCCATGCGAAGCCCTGAGGAGTTTCCTTCTGCTTCCATGCCTTGAGACATTTACCTACACAGTCATCATCCCAGAAGTTGTCAAAAACGTACTGGTTCTTACCCTGTGCATCTCTGATCTTCTGTACGAGCTCAAGCTCAGGGTGTTCCTGGTTTACAACAGCCCACATAACGCCTGCACCGCTCCACATATCGTTCCAGCAGTAGCACCAGCCTGAAGGAGCATAGTAATCGAATATCTCTACAGCGTAATCAAATACGCTTGCATCGCCTGTTGCAATGTACATCCATGCAGCAGCCCAGCAGTAGTCGTCCTCCCACTTTGAAGAACCATAGAACTGACCGGGACCGTCGCCGTTATCAGAAAGTTCCTTCGGATTATCGTTAGCGAACTTCCAGAGAGCCTTTGCGTAGTCAAGTGACTTTGCAGCATACTCCTCATCAGTATCCTTGAAGTTAAGGTAGTTGATAGCCAGTGAAGCGCAGGCAGAAACAACATAGTCTGTCTGTGGCTTCTCCGCAGTAAGGAAGAATGCAGGACGAGGCATAGTATCTACCTCAGGGCTGTTCCAGATAGCGTGGTCGATGCCGCCTTCGCCGACCTGATAGCAATGAGCTATAACAGTGCCGTCCTTATCGCGGAATGTACACTTCATAAGATAATCGTTGAAGTGACGGAGAATAGTCTCCATATGTTCGTCCTGACCGAGCTTCTTGAATACGTCGCGGAATTCATAGTAATCCCAGCCAAGCGTAGCAGCCGAATAGTTCTCAGGCATACCGAATTCAACGTGGTCACCTGCATCATGGAAGCCGCCTGCAACGTCGATAGTGCCATCGCCGTCAGGATCAAGAACGTCCTTGTATTTTTCCATGAAGGAAGCTGAAAGGTTAGTACCGCCCTTACTGCTGTTTGTCGTAACTCCGTCCCACGGAACCATAGGAACGTGTGCATCATAGGTATGACAGTCGCCGCGCCATGAAAGAAGGCTGTCTCTGTCAGCAGTATCGCCGCACATATTTGCGTCATAGAAATAGAGCGAGTACTGAAGAGCACGAGCGTAGTCGATGTCAAGACCTGAGTCCTTGACTACCTCGCTGATAGGTGCGCAGAATTCCTGTACAGACTCTGTATCAGCCGCATATACGGGAACAGCCGCACACAGTGATGTTGCAGCAGTAACGATACTCAATACCGCCGCAGTCAGTTTTTTGTGATTCATCATGTATTCCTCCCTTTTAATGTGAATCATTTTTTATTTAATCCCACTTTGAAAGACCGAGAAGATACTTTTGTATCTCCAGCGCGTCATTTGAAGTGAGTCCCTTACTGCTTGTTTCCACATCTCCGTTAGCTTTTCCCTGTTCGGTGATGTGAAGCTTGTCAGTGCCCTTTTCTCCGTATTTATCAGGATTTGCAAGGGACTGCATTATAAGAACAACGTCCGACATATCAACATTGCCGTCGCAGTTCGCATCGCCTTTTTTATAATTCTTTGAAGGCACTGCGGAAGTTGTTGAAACAGCTGAAGTCTTAGCTGTCGAAGTTGTTGTGAGCTTTGAAGTTGAAGTCGATGTGACCTTTGACGTTGAAGTAGTTGTTGTCTTAGAAGCCGATGTTGTCACAGGCTTTGTAGTGACAGTTGTAGTCACAGCACCCTGTTCTCCGTTTATAGGGTATGTTTTAAGATCAGGAAGCTCATCAAGAGTGATACAGTAATCGCTCTGATAAACCTCTATAAGATTGTCAACAGGGTTATTCTGCTCGCTGGTAAGGTAATTCATATACCACGGACAGAAATAAAGCCATGCAGCCTTGTCGTTCACAAGATTTTCCAGCGAAGGTATGGAGTCATTCTCGGTCATTGCCACCATTTTCTGACAGTCCGTACCCTGTACAAGGCTGTAGAACGTGGACGAGATAGAGCTGAGATTAGCAAGTCCGTCCGCACAGTTATACTTATCGTAGCCGACTATATCAACTACATCGTCACCCGGATACCAGTCGGCAGCCGCAGGAGAAGTAGAGCCTGTCCATTCCCAGATAAGGTTGTCCAGACCGTATACATTTGTAAGCTGGTCATAAAGGAGGCGGTACAGCTTTTTACAGGGCTCTGCGCCCTCAGCTCCCCACCAGAACCAGCCGCCCTCGGCTTCATGGAGAGGTCTCCAGAGCACGGGAACATCTGCGTCCTTGAGCTTTTTCAGCTCACCTGCAATAAGCTCGATATCAGCCATAACGACGCTGTTTTCCCATGTTCCCTCCTCAACAGCCTTTGTACAGCTGAATGTAGTGAACTTAGGATTTGCCGACTCAACATAGAAAGCAATATCATCGCTTCCCTTTTCGCACGGCACGTTCCAGTGCCATGATACAGTGGCTATGCCATGATACTTGTTTACCCACTCGATAACTCGTTCGGGCGCATGGTCACGCCATGTGGACGAAGTATTGTACGCAAGGAAGTCGATCCCGCGTATTGCAGGCTGCTTGCCTGTCTTTTCCTTTATGTATTCAAACTCAGCCTCATTGTCCTTGATAAAAACATCGGGACTGTTCCAGAGGTTGTAGTTATGGTCTCCGCAATACTCCTGCTGACCTGATATGATGTGCTTTCCATACTGGTCGCAGAGATAGCTGTAAAGTCTCTTTGTGGTATCGGAAGCCTTCGGATTTGAAAGCTGTCTTGTAGGAGACAGGTTGGTAAGCTTTTCGGGAGCAGCCTTCAGCGTAAGATAATCGAAGAAGGTATATCCCCAGTAAGCCTTCAGCTCAATAGTGTTCTTGCCCTTTTTAAGATTCACAACACCTCCCGATGTCTCGGCAAAGGTCTTGGTGTAAGGGCAGGTCAGCTCACCCTGATTTACTCCGTTGACATTGAGATACTGGACTTTCTTGTTCGGGTCACTGGGCTCGCAGTAACCGATGTTGAGCTCGTAGAGTCCTGCCTCGGGAACATCTACCTCAACGCTGAGGGTAGTACCCTTCTGATCGAGATAAGCAAAGCCCTTGCCCGAGAAGCCGCTGAGATCAGTACCCTCGGGGAAATCGCTCATCTTCACATCGGAAGCACCATCAGCATGGATCTTTCCTCCGCTTGTCTTGCCGTCCTCAAATTCGTATTTGAGGACCTCATCAGCAGCCAAAACTGCCGATGGCTTTGCCAGGGCTGAAGGAAAACTCATCGCCGACGTTGCGATGAACGCAGCTGCAACAGTGCACGCAGCCCGCTTCATGTTTTCTTTTTTCAATTTGATCCCTCCAGATCGTGCGTATTAAATTTTATATGTTAAACCGATAATTTAAGTGCCTATCCTTACTTTATCAGCTTAACGCACTTATACGTATATATCATATCACATTTCTTATGAAATTGCAAGGGATTTCATAAAACATTACTAATATTAGCCGATTTTACTAAAAGCGCAATTTCTGGTCAGACCAGTCCGAAACAGCAATTATTTAAGCTTATCCCTCTTTTTTACCGTTAAAAAATATTACCACAGTTATCACACCAAGCATACCAAATACCGCAAGTCCGTACCAGCCGACCTGCTCGGGAGCTTTCCTGCCCTTTTCAACATCCACGGCTTCTGCAAAAGCATCTATGGTCTCATGGCTTTCCGCAAATCTAAGCCCGTTTTCCGCCGCGTATCTCTCAGCAGCAGACTCATTCACGCCTATGAGCATCATATCTGTTTTAACTGTCATCTTATTTCCGTCACAGCTATAGCCGAAAGCCTGCTCTCCTATGTCATAACAGGTTCGCGGCAGTACGGCACAGGACAGCTTTTCGCACATATAAAACGCTCTTTCTCCCACGGCTGCAATACTGTCGCCAAGCTCCGCACTGCAAAGTCCCGTACAGCCTGCAAAGCAAAACTTCTCTATCACCCTTGTATTACGCGGAAGCCTTATCTCACTTAGAGATGTACAGGCGCGGAAGCAGGAATCTGGCAGTATCTCCAGCGTTTCGGGAAGCTCTATCTCTTTCAGAGCAGCACAACCGCAAAAGCAGCCCATTCCTATTTCTTCAAGCTCAGCAGGAAGCCTGATGCTTTCCAGCTCATAGCAGGCATAAAAGCTGTGATGTCCTATTTTAAGTACAGTATCGGGCAGTACAGCCTCTTTCAGTGAATGACAGTTATAGAATGCGTTGTCACGTACCTCAGTAACGGGGCACCCCTCAATATATTCCGGTATTTCAATAAATTCAGGCTCGCCCTTATATCCTACTATAGTCACCTCCCTGTCAATAACAGTATATTCGTAGCCGCTGCTTTCTTCCGCATAAGCCTTTTTACCGCAGGCAATAAACATAAAAAATACCGCCGCAGCTGCAAGTATGATGTTTTTCATACCTATCCCTCCTTTATGATAAGTATAGCATCTGCACTGTACAGCCGAAAGCTCTTTTTTACGATAAAAAATTCGATTTCCCGCAGTTCTTCCCATTCTCTCCTTTAATTAAAACCTTTTTCCCTTGCTTATCCTGTCCTGTTATGTCGTATATTCACGTAATATTTCCTCACTGCCGCAGCCTAAAAAAACAAGCAGACACCTCATACGAAGCATCTGCCAGTTTATTATTAGTCGTCTTTATCTTCACTTATGAAGAAGGACTGTATTTTCTTTGTCACCAGTGTCATATAGCGCAGACACGGCTCAGCGATTATCGAGAAGTTTATGCAGAGAAGGATACAACGGTTAGACATTGAAGTTATATCGAACATCTTGCTTATAAATATCATACAGCAGGCAAGTCCCACGCCGCAGAGTATCCACATCCACATCTTGTACATATCCATAGGCTTGCATATCTGGAATACGATCATCATTCCGACGATACTCATAAGTATCGTTGAAGCCGTAGCTATATCCGTAGGTGCAACATTGAATATGTTTCCGAAGTATACCATAGCACAAACAACGAGTACGTCTGTAAGTGCCGCAGGAAGAGCTTTGAGCAGTATATTCGTGATGAATTTACCCTTGATAAGGTCTCGGTTAGGCATCTGCGACAAGAAAAACGCTGGGAGACCGATAGTAAACACACTTATAAGGGATATCTGTGCAGGCTTCAGCGGATAAGCAAGTCCGAAGAAGATAAAGAGCACGGATATTATCAGCGAGAATATATTCTTTACAATGAAGAGGCTTCCCGAGCGTTCAAGGTTATTTACGACCTTTCTGCCCTCTGCAACAACATCCGGCATCTTAGAGAAGTCTGACTCAAGGAGAACGAGCTGTGAAGCCTGTGCTGCCGCATCACTGCCCGAAGCCATAGCAACAGAACAGTCCGCATCTTTAAGTGCAAGAACATCGTTTACACCGTCACCTGTCATAGCAACGGTCTTGCCTGCCTTTTTAAGTGCCCTTACGAACTTGCGCTTCTGCTCGGGAGTAACTCGTCCGAATACGGTATAACGCACAACAGCGTCCTTTATAGCACTCTCAGTAGTGAGCGTAGTAGCATCGACATATTCCTCAGCGTGTCTTATGCCTGCCTGCTTTGCGACCTCTGATACGGTAACAGGGTTATCGCCCGAGATAACCTTTATCTCAACGCCCTGCTCCGCAAAATACTTGAAGGTCTCGGGAGCATTTTCACGTATAGGATTAGCCATCATTATAAAGCACATCGGCTCAACAGTAGCAGTTAGCGCCTTTCCGTCGGGAACTCCTCTGTACTTTCCGAACACAAGGACTCTGTAGCCCTTGCGGTTGTATTCATCTATCTTTGACTTGTATTCTTCTATCTTTTCCTTTAATACGAACTCTGGAGCACCGAGTACATATGATTCGCGTTCAAATGTAACGCTGCTGTATTTGAATTCTGACGAGAAGCCTGTTATAGATACAGCCGATCTTCCGGCAGGACGGTGGAAATGATTTTTTATGGCTTCCATAGTCTGATTATCAGCATCCTGAGCAGCAGCAAAGTCGCTGATAAGTCCCTGCATAGAGTCTATGTCATATTCATCGGAAGCAGGAACAACTGCTGTTACCGACATCTCGTTTTCAGTGATAGTACCTGTCTTGTCAACGCAGAGCACATCAACTCGCGCAAGTGTCTCGATACATTTCATATCGTGGACAAGTACCTTGCTGAGAGCAAGTCTCATGGCACTTATAACAAGGGTAACACTGGCAAGCAGGAAAAGTCCCTCAGGTATCATACCTATTACGGCAGCCACCATTGACTGAACGCTGGCGCGGATAGTATCATGGTTGATATAGTAGGACTGATAGAAAAGTATGCTTCCTATAGGGATTATGGCAACGCCCGCAAACTTAACTATCCTGTTGAGAGAGCGTATCATTTCTGACTGCTCGCCCTTTCGGGATTTCTTAGCCTGTATAGTAAGCTTTGAAATATAGGACTCACGTCCTACTTTTTCAAGTCTCGCACGGCAGGTACCCGAAACTATATAGCTGCCCGACATAAGTGTATCACCGGGCTTTTTGCTTATCTCATCGGACTCACCCGTAAGCAGCGACTCGTTTACGGAAACGTTTCCGTCCACAACGATAGCGTCTGCACTTATCTGATTTCCTGCCTTGAATATTACGATATCGTCAATTACAAGATCCTTTGAAGGTACTGTCATTATCTGACCCTCACGGACTACAGTGGTAACAGGTGCATTGAGTACCTTTATCTTATCCAGCACCGACTTTGAACGCATCTCCTGTATGATACCGATAAGAGCATTGGCAATGATTATAGGCATGAACGTAAGATCACGGTAAAAGCCTACTACTACCAGAAGCACGGACAATATCACGAATATAAGGTTGAAGTACGTCAATACGTTATCGGCAATGATCTCCTTGACGGTTTTGGAGGGTGATTCAACAGGCTTGTTATCCTGTCCCGCCTCTGCTCTTTCTTTGACCTGTGCAGAGGTAAGTCCCTCATTGAAGTCCGCCTTAACTCTATCGGGGACTATAACGTCGTTAAATTCGCTCACTTTCATTATGTCAAATAACACCTCGCAAATATATACTTTTTTTATTGTAACATATTTCTTTAACAATTTCAATCATTATTCAAAATTTTATTGTCAACCAAATTTTAAATTTAGGTTGACAAAGGAAGACATCTGTGCTATAATGCATATGTAAGATCTTATAAATATGACTTTACGCAAGGCATCGCATACCTGCTGATATGCGGTATACAGCGTTTATATCATGTAAGGAGTTGTATTCGATGGTCAATAATACAGCAAAAGGCAAAAAACTGAGCTTTACAACAAAGGAAATGGTACTTACAGCCATGTTCGCAGCCATAATGGCAGTATGTTCATGGATATCCATACCAATAGGAACTATTGCTATAACATTGCAGACATTCGCTGTTTTCTGCGCACTTGGCATACTCGGCGGCAGAAACGGTCTTTTCTCCATACTGGTATTCATTTTCCTCGGAGCAATAGGACTTCCTGTATTTTCGGGCTTCAAAGGAGGCATAGGAGTCCTCACAGGTCCTACAGGAGGCTATATACTGGGATTTATTTTCATGGCACTCATCTACATGGCAGGTGAAAAGCTCCTGGGCAAAAAGCTTGCATTAAAGATAACGCTCATGCTCATAGGGCTTGCAGTCTGCTACGCCTTCGGCACAGTATGGTTCATATACGTATTCTCCAAAGACGGGAACGCAATGCCGCTTTCAAAGGCTTTGAAGCTCTGTGTAACGCCCTTTGTCCCCTTCGATCTCATAAAGCTGATACTCGCGCTCATCATAACAGACCGTGTAAAAAAGTATCATCTGATATAATTTTCGCAAGACCTGTCCTGATTCGGACAGGTCTTTTTTATTTCTCAAGAAAAGCTTTCAGCTCATCAAGGCATTTTGAAGCAGTACGCCTGCCTATACGGTAGACCTCTCGCATAACATCGGGGTCATGCTCCACATGACCTACAGGCAGCTTTTCGGGCGGAGCAATAACAAATGCTCTTCCCTCCTCCTCTGCACTGCGGATATATTTCAGCTCACTGTTGTACATCTTATGGCGGTTTGCAGCCGCCTTAACAAGCTCGGGATACTTATGATACTTCATTTTCATAAGCTTCATGCCGCCGGCAGGCTTCTTGACGTAATCACGAGGCTGAGTAAGTACGACAACGTTCTTCTCGCAGCCGCGGCTCTCCATGAACTTCAAAGGGATAGAGTCCGAGATACCGCCGTCAAGCAGTTTATGCTCTCCTATTTTTACTATCCTTGCCGCAATCGGCATAGAAGCCGACGCGCGTATCCATTCAAGCTCGGTGTAGTCGATTTTTCCGCACTTATGATATACTGCCCTGCCTGTTGTGATATCTGTGCATACCACCCAGAAATCCACGGGCGAAGCATTGAATGTCTCCGTATCAAAAATGTCAAGCTCCTCGGGAATAGTATGATAGCAGAATTCCGAACCGAAAAGGTCTCCTGTCTTTATGTATGACAGCGCACTGCAATACTTCTTATTTTTGCAGAATCTTGTATTATAACGTATAGCACGGCGTATCTGTCCCGACTTATAGTTGCAGCCGAAAGCCGCACCTGCGGAAACACCCACAGCCGCATCAAGTTTTATATCATTTTCCATGAGGATATCTATGACACCTGCGGTAAAAAGTCCACGCATAGCGCCGCCCTCAAGAACAAGTCCGTATTTCATTTTCTTATCCTTCCTGTAAAATCAAGCATTATACTTGTAAAATAGCAGTTTATCGAGGGTAACTCTTGGTCTCCACCACTCTCTCGCCTGCCCGAATTCTTCATAATCGTTGTGCCACTGCCACGATATGTCAAAGCCGCCGTCGTCAAGCTGCAAACTGCCGAGGACTTCCCTTTCCGCCTTGATAAGCGGACGAATATCATCAGTAATGAACTGCCCGAAAATACCGCAGAAAAAGTCCGACGGCACCGGAACATACTCGACTCCGTATTTTGAAATATCACCGCATATGACCTGTCCCAGCTTTTTGCACAGAAAATTCTTTGCGTCAAAACCGCTGTCACCGATAACAGCCATACCATGCCTTTCCATAAGCTCATAGGCTAAAAGATAGCATTTAAGGTCGTCAGCTATCATCTCTTCCTGCTCCGAAAGAGACTGAAAAGCTTCGAGAACTATCTGCATATAATAGCTTCTTTCCTCGCTGAAACAGCACATAAACGCCGCCAGCGACACCGTAGGATTAAAACCGCGTATCCCGTCGCCCTTCTTCTCCCACCAGACTGCATGAGGAAAATCCTTATTGCTTTCAACAGCAAAGAGCCAGCGTTTTTTATCCTCGTCAAAGCCGTCGTGAGAGCTGAGATAATGCGCTATCCTGTCAGTAAGTCTGCTTTTTTCGTCAAGTGCACCTGTTTTAAAAAGTGTCATCACAGCATCATTCACTGTAATAGGAGTGGAATTCCTGTTCCAGTTATCGGGTTCAAGGGCATTTCCGAAACCGCAGTCATCGTTCATATACTTCAGAAGCTCATGAATGACCTTTCCCCTTGTACCATTTTCGTAAAAATAGCTGTACAAAGCCTTTTCAAGAGGTCTTGCGTTGTTTTTTATAAAGTTTGAAGCTTTCAGTGTATCCATATTTTCACCACTCACACAGCATTATGTATTCTTCATCATTTTCAGAAACTGTTTTAAATCCAACTTTTTCATACATCTTAACAGCATAATTCGCCTTTTGTACTGCCAGCGAAAGCTTTTTGAAGTCCGACTGAGCATAAGCGGCTATGATTGCCCTCATAAGTGCCGTACCTATGCCTTTACCGCGGTATTCCCCATAAAGAGATATTGCCAGCGAAGGCGTATCATCGTCAATATGACCGTAGTCATTCATTATCCGTCCCCATACAGCTCCGACTATCTTCCCGCCGACCTCTGCTGCAAGGGCAATATCACTGTAATTCCTCCCGAAATCCTTGATATATACCTGTAGTTCGGGCTTTTCGATGATCTCACGGGGCGGCTGAGCAACTCCCTCGGGAACGAATATAGCTTCATATAGGAAATCTTCAAGAAGCGGATACTCATTTTCTTCAAAAGGTCTTATACTGTACTCCATTACAGCCACATCTCCTGTACAATATCTACAATTAAGCAATATCGTTTTTGTTCACCTGTACAAAGTCAAAAATTATTTTTCTTATAATCAATGGTTTTCCGTTGAAAAAAAGCTTTTTTCTGCCCTATAGTGAAAAGCGTTTCTAAACGAAATAAAGAGCTGCATAAAACAGCTCTCATGTCAATTGTCACTAAGATCGTATGGCGGCTCTTCATTTGAGAGAGCGACCTCTATTACTTTTCCGTAAAATCCCGCAGGATTGAGAAGTATCTTCTCTCCTATCATCTTTGCCTGTGCAAGGTCGGGAGCGTAGAGCTTCAAGTCCATAAGGTCAAAATTAGCATCTACACATCTTACGTGAGTATAATAGCCGTTTCCAACAGGCTCATATTCTATTTTCAGCTCCTTTTCGTACTGAACACGGGCAAAATAGCGAAGTGCCGCAAGCACGAGCCTGTCCCTGTAAGACTTTGGAGCATAGTTTTTAAGCTGCTTTGCACACTCTCTGCCCTTTTGCTGCAAAATATAGCAGTCCTCACCCTTATCGTCCTTCTCGGAGGTGATATGACCGTTTTTCAGCAGATAGCCGATAGAGTCCTGATAGTAGAAGTAATTCACCACGCCCGTACCGATAGCTATATCATAAAGCTGGTCGGGACTTACGGGTCTGTCTATTTTATAAAGCAGATAACAAAGCAGAATATTCAGCGTCGGTACGTCCTTTATCTCAATATCGGCGCGTTCTGCCATTTTCATTATATTTTCGTCCTGCATAAAAGTCACCTTAACAGAAATTTGGGTAATCCAGCATATGTGAGAGAAGCGCGATATTTACAGCAGCCTCAACACACGGAACAGCCGAAGGGATAGCGCATGGGATATGCTTTTGGCTCTCAGCTGTCTCACTGGTCATTTCACGGTAATTCACCACATTCTGAGTCTGTGGTATATACTCCGAGGGCTTGAAAGCCACTCTCAGAGTAATAGGCATACCCGAGGATATACCTCCGATGATACCGCCGTGATTATTTGTCCTTGTAAGCACATGACCGTGTTCGTTCACATAGAATTCGTCGTTGTTCTGGCTTCCCACCATTTTTGCTGAAAGGAAACCTGCTCCGAATTCAAGTCCCGTAACATTTGGGATACCGAATATGAGCTGAGCGATAGTATTTTCAAGTCCGTCAAATATAGGCGAGCCTATACCCGCAGGAACATTCACCGAAGCACACTCGATAACGCCGCCGAGGGACTCTCCGCCCTCATAAGCCTTATTGATATCCTCTATCATCTTCCAGCCCTTACGGTCATTTATAACAGGAAAATCCTTCATTCTCACGCTGAGAACTCCGTCCCTTGTGATATTCACAGGGTCGTAGGGATTGTCCTTTGCATTGTGTATCTGTAATATATGAGCACCTGTATAGATGCCGCGTCTTTCGAGTATCTGAGCGCAGACTGCTCCCGCAAAGCACAGCGGAGCTGTGAGCCTGTCCGAGAGATGTCCGCCCCCCCTGACATCATTGAAGCCTCTGTATCGCATCGCACCTGTATAATCCGCATGACCCGGACGAACAAGATTATCGGTCTCCTCATGCTGAGGTGCTGAAGTATCGGTATTCTGAAGGAAGGCACAGAGCGGAGCACCCGTTGTGCGCTCGTTGAAAATACCCGACATTATATGAGGCATGGAATTTACGGCAGTCTGACCGCCGCAGGAATATCTTCTCGCCATGAAGCGTGCAAGCTCCTCAGAGTCTATATATTCTCCCGAGGGAAGATTATCCACGGTAACGCCTATTGCAGGTCCGTGGGCTTCGCCGAACATGGAGACAGATATCCGATTATTCCAGAATGATGACATTAGCGTTACCTCCGAGCATTTTGTAGTCGTCAAAGAAAGCAGGATAGGACTTTTCAGCAGCCTCAGCACCCTTTATGACTACTTCCCCGTCGATACAGGTAGCTGCTATTGCTGCCGCCATTACTATTCTGTGGTCGCCGAAGCTGTCAACCGTACCTCCGTGCATAGCTCCCGTAGGCTCGATAATAAGTCCGTCATCTGTAACGGTGACCTTACCGCCAAGTGAGTTAAGTAAAGCCGAAGTTGTTTCAAGGCGATCGCTTTCTTTTATTTTAAGTCGTTTAGCATTGTATATTACTGATCTTCCGCTGCCGAAAGCTCCCAGCACCGCAAGTATGGGTACAAGATCGGGAATATCCGAGCAGTCGGCGTTATAATTGCCAATATTGCCATTATAACACATATCACGTATAATTTCAAGGATTTTCTTGTCGCCCTGAACACTGTTTTCGTTCAGGTTATGAAGTTCTACCTGCGAACCGAGGGCATTTGCAACACAGAAAAAAGCTGCCTGAGAGTAATCGCCCTCGATCTTTTCATCATGGGGCTTGTATTTCTGTCCGCCCTTCACTCTGAAGCCGTCGGCTGTCTCCTCCACGGAAACGCCGAAACGACGCAGGGTATCAATAGTTATATCCACATAGGGACGCGATTCAAGATGAGAAGTGAGTATTATCTCGGAGTCTCCCTCAAGAAGCGGAAGTGCAAAGAGAAGTCCCGTAATAAACTGTGAGGAAACATCGCCCTCTATCTCAAATCTGCCGCTTTTCAGTCCGCCCGAAACAGTAAAGGGCATAGTGTTGTGATAATCAAAGTCAACACCGTTTTTGCCAAGCTCTCTTGTAAAAATATCAATAGGTCGCTGAGGAAGTCTGCCTCTGCCGCGGAATTCCGTTTCTGTACCGACAGCCGCTGCGATAGGTATGATAAATCTGAGCGTAGAGCCGCTTTCGTTACAGTCAACGATACATTTATCCGCATTTCTTCCGCCGTTTCCCTTAACGGTGATGTCCTCGCCATTTACTTCAAACTCAGCACCGAGAGCAGTCATAGCTCCTATGGTAGCTTCGATATCCTTAGACATGGTAACTCCACTGAGGTGTGAAACTCCGTCAGCAAGCGAAGCACATATTATAGAGCGGTGAGCACAGCTTTTTGAAGCAGGAACGCTGAGACTTCCTTTAAGCTTTGAAGGGGTTATGCGTATATCCATTCTCAGCCCTCCATAAGTCGGCAGAATTCAGTAAAGGGCACCTTCACTATCTCGCCCTTGCCGATCTCATTGCATATTATATAATTGATGTCCTTAGCTTCATTCTTTTTGTCCTGCGAACAGAATGGCAGAAGCTCCTTCATGGGGATATCGCTTCCTGTAGGCAGCTTATAGGCTGCACAAACCTTTTTAAGTCTTTCCGAAAGCTGCGGTGCAAGGCGGTCTGTTATCATGCACATACCTGCCGCAACGCCCTCGCCGTGGAAAATATTCTTATAATTGTGCCATGCTTCAATTGCATGACCGAGAGTATGACCGAAATTCAGCACCATGCGCTCTCCCTTGTCACATTCGTCATGCTCTACTATCACACGTTTGATATCAACACATTTGTATACCATTTCATCAATTATCTCATCAAGCGAAGCAAGGTCGTGGGACTCCATAAGCTCAAATAGCTTTTCATCACGTATCATACCGTATTTTATGCACTCGCCCATGCCCTCTGCAAGTATCTCCTGCGACAGGGTTTTAAGTATATTGCTGTCGCATAAAACAAGCGCAGGCTGCTTGAATGCGCCTACAAGGTTCTTTCCTCCTGCAATATCTATAGCAGTTTTTCCGCCTACAGAGGAATCCACCTGTGCAAGCAGAGTTGTTGGTATCTGCACAAAATCTACGCCTCTAAGGTATGAAGCTGCGGCAAATCCCGTAATATCGCCAACAACTCCTCCGCCGAGAGCGATTATTATATCACTTCTTGTCATCTTGCTCTCACAGAGAAAATCGTATATCTTCCCAAGAGTTTCAAGGCATTTCGACTCTTCACCATTCGGGAATGAATAAACACTGCACTCAAATCCCTCTTTTTTAAGAGAGTCGAGAGCAGTCTGCAAATGCAGCTTTTCAACGATATCATCTGTGATTATTGCTGCCTTTCGGCTTTTTGTAACATTGGCTATATATTTTCCGCAGTCAGCAAGTATGCCCCTCTCAATGAGCACCTCATAAGGGTGACTTGTCCTGACATTTATCTTCTTCATATCAAAGTGCCTCCTATCAACGTTCAACGCTGTTTTACAGCATAAAGGTCCATAAAAATTATACCATACACAGCCTTGACTGTCAACACTTTTCTGCTGTAAAGCTTTTAATTGCTGAATTTTAATTTTTTTGCTTCTGCATACATATTTATATGTATGTTAGCACTGTAAAACCTATTAAAATTGTATATTTTGAATAGTATTATCAAATAATTCCTAACATCTTGTGTAATTTACATTATATTAATAATATATACATTTTTTTCTCTCTATCATATGTTATAATAAATTTGTATAAAAAGGCAAATCTGATACAGACCTTTGTCTGTATTCGGAGTGGATATGAATGAATACAAATGAGCACCTGACATTACTAAACAAAATAATTACACAAATTCGGCTTTACCCTAATCTGAATAATGAAAGATTTTACAGGGATATAGCTGCGCTTTGTTGTGCCCTCAGGATAGGCAAGGCTGAAATGTTAGGCTATGAAAATGAAGCTTCTTTTCACTTCGGTGTTTACGAAACAATAAGTTTTTATAAATGCAGCCACTTTTCAGAAACCAATTTTATTTCCAAACGTATAAATACTGTTGATGAGAAAATTGCTTTATATAACGTCCATTCACTTAATGACGACCAGATATGGACGGACGAAGAGCTTGAATATATAGATACCCTGATATCGCTGTTAAGCTTTTTTTCGGGTAAACAAAGACTCACTCAGCTTACACATAAACTCACCTTTTATGACAGTGAGCTGAATATGTATAATCTGAGGCATTTTATGAAGTGTGCCAAAAATATATGCAGAGCTGATAAAATAGCTCTTTATTCCGCTGTACGCTTTAATCTCAGGCGTTTTTCCGTTGTCAATCAGCATATCGGACGCGAAAACGGTACTATGGTAATGAAGAAGTTCATTGCCCTTATCGAGGAGCTCCTTGACGACGAAAACGAGACTGTATGCAGAATAGGCGGAGATAATTTCATTACTCTCATAAAAAGCCATAAGGTGCAGAAGGTCCTCGATATACTTCACGGTACAGGAGTATACTACGACGAAAACAAAAAGGAGCGTATATTTATCTGCGCTACGGTAGGTGTATATATTATCCAGAATACCGAAAGCGTTATACTCCCTACAGATATCATGGACAGAGTCAGTCTTGCTTTTCACCTTGCCAAAAACGCCTCAAATGTCGATGTCGCATACTTCGATGACGCACTGCTGGCAAGGAACAAGAGAAATAACGATATATCCGCTCAGTTTCCAAAGGCTCTTGAGGAAAGAGAGTTCCTTGTATATTATCAGCCAAAGGTTGCTATCAACGGCAGATATGTTGCAGGTGCTGAGGCGCTGTGCCGCTGGCTGCATAACGGCAAGCTTGTCTCACCTGCCGAATTCATACCTGTTCTCGAACAGGGACGCGATATCTGCAAGCTGGATTTCTATATGCTGGACGCCGTTTGCAAGGATATACGCAGATGGCTTGACAGCGGTAAAAATGTCGTCCGCATCTCTGTAAATCTTTCACGCCGTCACCTTTCGGATATGGATCTGCTGGAGCATATCGTTGATATTGTCGACAGGAACAATGTTCCACATGAATATATCGAAATAGAGCTTACCGAAACTACTACCGATGTGGAATTCAAGGACCTGAAGCGCACTATCAGCGGACTCCAGAAAACAGGCATATCCACATCTGTTGACGACTTCGGTGTAGGTTATTCTTCACTTAATCTTATCAAGGAGATACCCTGGAACGTACTGAAACTGGACAGAAGCCTGCTTCCTGCGGAAAATGAGGAAAACCCGATTCAGAAAAGCGTTATGTTCAAGTATATCGTTGCTATGGCTCAGGAAATGGGTCTTGAATGTATCGCGGAGGGCGTTGAGACAAAGGAACAGGTCCAGCTTCTGGCAGATAATAACTGCAATCTCGCTCAGGGCTTCTACTTTGACAGACCTCTCCCCGTTGAGGAGTTTGAGACGAGACTCGAAAAAGACTATATTTACGATAAATGATCAGGCTGCCATAAAATCGGCAGCCTGAATTTGTAAAAAACTATTGACATTGTTTTTATCATATGTTATAATTATAACAATGTGCCGGTGTGATGGAATTGGCAGACGTGCGAGACTCAAAATCTCGTGGTGGCAACACCGTGCGGGTTCGACCCCCGCCACCGGCACCAGCACAGAGCCTGTGCGCCCAACCACATTGGCGCTTGCAGGCTCGCTTTCTTTTTACAGACGGCTTACTCTCCTTTCGCTTACGGAAGTGGTATTCATTTTGTAACACATACACAGCACAGAGCCTGCGCGCCCAACCACGTTGGCGCTCGCAGGCTCGCTTTCTTTTTACAGACGGCTTACTCTCCTTTCGCTTACGGAAGTAGTATTCATTTTGTAACACATACACAGCGACAAGTCGCCGCAGATAGTTTAACGCCCTACTTTAATGTGGGGCGTTATTTTTTTCTCTGCGCATGAAAGTTATATATCATGTATGTCATATCACGGTATGCGAAAAAATCAAACAGCGGCAATACTTTTTAAAAGTATATGCCGCTGTTTTTTATCATATCAATTCAGACCAAAATTATTGTGAAGCTGTCATCTTCTTGGTCTGTTGTTGTTTACGCTCCTGTTTCTGCTGCCGTTATTTGATCTGTATGATGAGTTGTTTCTGTTCATCATCTGTGCATCTGTTCTCTTGGCAGATGATGTCACATTTCTGTTTGGAGCTACAAATTTATTATACTTCTTATTGTTCTTTACATCATTGAGAATGAAGCCTAACATATTAGCTTCAAAGAATTCTATTCTGCTCATTGCCGAGTCAATGTCGGCTGATGAGGTCTCGTTATATCTTACGACCATTACCATGCCCGAAACCTTCTTTGCGACCTCTACAGCATCGGTGAAGAAGTTTACAGCAGGTGTGTCTATGATGATATAATTGTATCTGTCCTCAAGTCTTTCGATTATCATATCCATGTTTTCGGATGAAACAAGCTCTGAAGGATTTGATACTGCATCACCTGCGGTAATGATATCGAGCTTATCCATAAATGTTTTCTTGATACAGCTGTCAAGATCGGAAATACGTGTCAGCGCATTTGCAAGACCGTTCTTTTCTCTCATGCGGAATATCTCATGCTGAACAGGAGTTCTGAGATCGGCATCAATAAGAAGCACCTTATTTCCGCCCTGTGCAAGAGTAATAGCTATATTTGCAGCTGTGATAGACTTTCCTTCAAACGGTTCTGCCGATGAAACGGATATGACCTTCTTATCATAAGATTGAAGAGTATAGATTATACTTGTACGGATAGCCTTATAGTTCTCAACGATCCTCAGAGGTACATATTTATCAAACAGGCTCACAAATCCGCCCTTCTTATCGCCCTTTTTCGACTTGCTCTTGAAGCGTCCGACCTCACCGATAACAGCTCTGTCGTATCTGTTGCTGAGAGCGTTTACATCTCTTACGGAGTCGTCAAAGAAGTCCATAAGGAATATAAGGAGAAGTGCGAAAAGCACTGCCGAAACAGCACCGATGGCTGTGTTTTTCATTTTGTCTGGTGATACAGGAGTTCCGTTGTATTTTGCCCATGACATATACTGTGCCTTACATCCTGTTCCTATAGCCTTCTGAAGATAAAGATCTGAATATAAAGCAAAGTAGTTGCATATTGCCACAGAGACCTCAGGATCCTTTGTGATTACCTGCACATTAAGAACGAGAGTATCCGGAACACTTTCGATAAATATAGTGTCACGGAGTTCATTTGCAGGGATATTGTTCTCCTCGTTAACAGTGAAAACCTTGCTTATTATATCGCGTCCGAATCTTGTTACGAGATTAGTTCCTATTTCCTGCATAACGAGATCGTCATTGAGGACCTCGATATAAGTATTGGTGAGCTGCTTCAGGTTGTTTACGTCGTTTCCTTCATTTCCTGCTGCACCGCCGTTAGCCAGCATAGGTGAATCTCCCTGAACATACAGCTTGATGTGTGATTCATATTTTGGTGAGATAAGATATTTTGATACACAGAAAGCGATTATTCCACCGCAAACTGCAAATAAGATTATAAGCCATAATCTTCTGAAAATAAGAGAAAATATCTCTTTAAAGTTAATTACGCTTCTTTCATCATTCCTCATGGTTTCAGCCTTTCTAAAAATGATATATTTTTTGCTTTAGTTTTTTTAATCAGCTTTTTCTCAAGCCGAGGATTATGTCGCATATCTTGTCAACGATCTCTTCGCTGAGGTCAGCATACAGCGGAAGTGTGAGCACACGTTTGCTTATATGCAGTGCAACAGGAGTCTCACTGACATCGTACTTGCCGTGGAAGCACTCAAAGGTATTCGATATAGGATAGAAGTACTTTCTTGCATTTATGCCATTGTCAGCAAGTGCCTTGAATACTTCGTTTCTTGTTGCGCCAAAAAGCTTTTCGTCAAATACCACAGGGAAGTAACCATAGTTAGGAGTTACGTCCTTCTGCGGCTTACAGAGGATTATACCGTTTATATTTTCAAGACGGCTCCTGTAATGCTCTGTGACCTTGCGGCGCTTTTCTATCTCGTCATCAATATGTCTGAGATTGCATATACCCATAGCAGCCTGAAATTCGTTCATCTTGGCATTTCCGCCTATGTATGCAACGTCCTCGGGGCCGTGTATGCCAAAGTTCTTCATATCATTGAGCTTCTGAACAAGACTGTCGTCCTTGAAGCAGAGCGCACCGCCCTCGATAGTATTGAAAACCTTTGTTGCATGGAAGCTGAACATTGATGCATTTCCGAAGCAGGCAGCACTTACGCCCTTATATGTTACTCCGAATGCGTGAGCTGCATCGTATATTACCTTGAGATCATATTTATCGGCTATCTTCTGTATCTTTTCAACATCGCAGAGATTTCCGTATACATGAACAGGTACGATAGCACAGGTATTATCTGTTATAAGTCTTTCGATAAGATCGGTATTTATAGTATAATCAGTGTCATTTATATCACAGAAAACAGGATTGAGTCCGTTTCTGACGATAGCGTGTGTGGTTGAAGCAAATGTAAACGGAGATGTGATGACCTCGCCGTGCTTTGGCAGGTTCATTGCAGCAAGTATGTTTTCAAGAGCAAGATGACCGTTAGTATACAGTGTAACGTGAGGAACGTCAAATCTCTCTTCAAGGGCTTGTTGCAGCTGCATATGCTTTTCGCCCATATTTGTAAGCCAGTGGCTGTCCCAGAATCCTTTTATCTCATCGCAGTATTCCTCAAAATCAGGCATAGAAGATCTGGTAACTAAAATATTCTCATCCATTTTCTTTTAACTCCATATATTCTTCTTTTAATATCGAGTACACAAACATATCTGTATACTCACCTTGTTTAAATACAGCTTTGCGCTTGACGCCTTCTTTTTTGATCTGCAATGTTCATAAAGTCTTGATGATATAGTGTTTCCTGCAAGACATTCAAGCTCTAACCTGTGACGGTTAAGATTATAAAATGCGTGATGAAGTATTTCCTTCACCGCAAAGGTACCGATCCCCTTTCCTCTCTGTTAAATTCTGCATCTCAATCTTCAAATTCAAAATTTACCCATTCATTTGAGCGGGACATTACATCGTCAAGTTCCTCACGGGTATCAAATCTCAGGAACAGATCGCCTAATGTCATATTAGCTCCTGTAAATGGCTTTACTACATCTCCGGGTCTGGCAGTTATCATAGAGTATTTAACATACTTTTTCTCGATCTCGGGATCAATGGTAAGCGATCTCAGGATACGCTCACTGTCTGTTTCGGAATGGATATCGAACTGTACCCAGTGTCCGTCGCATTTGCTCTCCTCTATCTTTGTCAGAGGAAGTCCTACAGCCTTTCTTATCTCATTCTCGATAAGATCAGCATTTTCACCGTATGCCATATTCTGTATCTCAGCTATTCGGCAGCCGCCTCCGCGAGGTGATACCTCCATGATGTAAGGCTTGCCGTTTGCACCCACACATACTTCGATATTGTATATACCTGTTTTCATATTCAGTGCATACATGAGTCTTTGCAGATCGTCATGCAGTGCCTTGTCATCGGAAGCGTCCATAGTACATGGCCAGATCAGCATAGCAGGCGTATACGGATTAACTGCCTTCTTGTCAAAGAGCTGGTCGGCAAAGGGTCCGAATACTATCTTTCCGTCTACGGTGAAGAAATCACCGTCGGAATGGAAGCCCTTGAATGTGATGAAGTCCTCAATAATAAAGTGTCCGTTATGTCCTGCATCAAGGGCGATATCAATTGCCTCGGAAAGCTTAGCGGGATCATCAACTCTTGTAACACCCTTGCTTCCTGCCGAGTCAACAGGCTTTACTATAACAGGCCAGTCGAAAAAATCAATATCATCGAATGGCGCCTTCTTATCGTTATAGCTCTTTGAATGAGGACAATTGAAACCGTTGTCTGTAAGGAATTTTCGGAATAATCCCTTATCCTGAAGTATCCTTACGGATTCATAAGGTCCCTGGAACGGGAGCCCCATTTTTTCTGCTGCATAAGCCGCAGATGCAACACCGGGATCGCAGGCAAATGAAATAATTCCGTCTATTTCATGTTTCTTTGCCGCTTCAAGTACCGCCTCCTTGTCAATGACACTTACATTGCAGTATTCGTCCGAATACTTATGTGCTATATTATCAGGGAGATAATCACAGGTGATAACATAGCAGCCAAGCTCCTGTGCCTTTTTGATGACGGGGATTATAAAAGCCGATCCGCCAAGTATCATAAGTTTTTTCATATTTCTTTATCCTTCTTTCTGTTTAACAGACTCTTTAAGGTATCGACCAGATACTCATAGCTGTCGATGTGCATAAGCTTTGAGCAAAGCAGATACACTATAACACCTAAAGGTACCTGTATAACTAACCGAAGTATGTCATGAAGCCCTGTGAAGTTAACAAGATATACAACTCCGCCCATGACAGCCGATGCTAATATCTGCGGAAGCATATCGACCACCTGCTCCAAATAGCTGTAATTGAGCAGTTTTTTGTTCGGCCATGCATTTATGACCTGACTTATTACAGATGATACCAACATTCCGTATACCATTGCTTTTACAGATATGAACATCGTTGCGATTATCGCACCAAAATCAACAAATTTCTTTATTACTTCAAGCTTGAGATAAGTATCGCTTCTTCCGATAGCCTTTATGGCATTTAGATTTGCTGTATGTATAGGCATAAAAGCATAGGAAATACAAAGGATTCTCAGATACGGAATGATAGGGAGCCAATCCGGTGTAAGGACGATCTTTACTATAGGCTCTGCACATACCATTATGCCGACCATAAAGGGCATCATTAAAAATGTGCCTATCTTTATGGAACGTCTTGTCATATTTTTGACGTTCTCACGGGAATCCTGCACCTTAGCCATAGACGGCAGCAGAACACTGTCAAGCGAGGAGTTGAGTATACTCGTTATAAACTGCGGAAAATACTCGCCGTAGGTATAGAAAGCAAGGCTTTCATCTGAGTATTTCTTTCCGATAATAAGGTTTCTGAGTTTTAGGTATATTACCTCCATAAGCGATGAAGCAAAGAGCTTCCAGCCATAGGAATAAAGGTATTTAAGACGCTGGAACGAAAAGCACTTCTTCGGACGCCATTTTACAGTGATCCAGAGTATTATGGTATCTATGGTAATGTTGACTAAATTCTGTGCAACTATTGCCCATAATCCGAAGCCTGTGTATGCCATCGCTATTCCCACAACAGCGGCAACGATAGTACCGATGAGCGTTGCAAAGAAAAAGCGTTTGAACATCATGTTCTTGCTGACGTAAGCCTGCTGAACATTCTTCATGCCCGAAACTATGAGAACAAGGCTCATTACCCTTATTATAGGCGTAAGCTCAGGCTTTTCGTAGAAATCCGCAATAAAAGGTGCGGCAAAAAACATCAACAGATACGCAAGACCGCATATCAGACAGTTGAAGTAGAAAACGCTTGAAAAATCAAGATCGTCTGCATCTTTCTTCTGTATGAGAGCATTTCCGAGTCCGCTTTCGATAAATATCTGCAATATCTCGATAAAGACAAGGATAAGTCCTATAGTACCCATGAGCTTTGGAGCAAGCATCTTCGCAAGGACGATCTGTACAAGGAATTGTACCATCTTTGCCCCGAAGCGCTCTCCAAGTCTCCAGAAAAGGTTCTTTACTACTGTATCTCTGCTACTCATCTGCTGCGCACCGCCTGAAATATTTCATATAACTTCCTGACTGCCTTATGAGTCAGAGTCCTGCATAATGCGGCAATGCAGCGGGGGGATCTTACAAGTGAAGCATAATCGTCCTCAAGTACCATGATCTTAGCACTTTCACGATTTATAGCCTTCCTTATTGTGTAGGAATATCTATGCTTTGTAAATATGTCTATTGATCTGAAGCCTTTGATAATGTTTTTATGCTGACGCACCTTTTTGCTATTGTCTGAATGCATCATTGATGACCATGAACCTACAGAATTAAGTCTGTAGCTCGACATAACTCTCGGTATGTAGTGGATATATCCGATAGATGCAAAATACAGTGCCATAGGATAATCACCGATACCGTCCATATCAAAGGCAGGATTTTTTCTCCTCATGGTCTCATTTCTCCACATAAAGGAGCTGAAATGGAAATATGCCGCAGGCTCCGAAAGGATAATATCCTCCATAGAATAATCCCTTGCCTTTCGTGAGGGATTGAAGATAGTGCCTGTAGACTTTCCATTTTCAAATATTTTATTTGTATTGTGTACGCACAGCATACATTTAGGGTGCTTTTCCATATAATCCACCTGAAGCTGAAGCTTATACGGATCTGTCCAGTAGTCGTCACCCTCACATACGGCTACATACTTACTGTCTATATTCGGGAATACATATTCATCTTCAATATCTATTCCCTTCTGATATTTGTTTTCTTCCTGAAGTATCGTTTCAAAGATATCAGGATACTTTTCGGCATATTCCCTTATTATGTCTCTGGTACCGTCTGTTGAACAATCATCATGGACAAGTACCTTGAATTTGAATGAAGTCTTTTGCTTAATAAAACCCTCAAATGTAGTTCTGATATAGTTTTCGTGATTATAGGCTAGACAAAATACCGTCACCAAACAATTACGCACTTTTATTCCCCTCATTTTCTAATACATCATAAAATTCATATCCGTTATCGCTGTCGTCACGGCAGCATACATTTGCAAGAAGAATTATCATCCAGAAAGATGCCTGACGATGATTTACAAGTGTGAATGCCTCAAGGAATATCGCACAGTATATCGGCAGCACCTCAAGCTTTATCCGTCTTACATTCGAGTATATCCATGCAAGGAGTATACAGAACGGCACAATTCCGTAATAATAACATAATGATATCCATGTTGAATGCATCTCTTCCTGATGTCCATATCTCGGGAACTGGAAGCCCTCACCATATCCAAAGAGGAAATACTCGGGGTGGTCCTGAGCTACATTCAGTGCTCGGTCATTTATGAAGCTCTGCAATACCGAATTATTACTGTTAAGCTTATCCGATACACGGAAGTGATCCCAGTCGATATGGATGATATCAAGCATGAAAAGTGCGATAACGCCGCCAATACCAAGTATTATAAGGAATAATACGGTATAGGATATACCGCCGTTATCCATTGCTCTTTTCAGCATTATCATACTATCCATTGAGACAAGTATGAACAGCGCTATCAGCATACCGCTTGATGAGGTCTGCATAATGAGGAACAATGCTACAAGTACAAAAAGATATTTCCATTTGTCCTTCAGCAGGAAGAGTATTGATAATGTGGAAATTATCGCAAATCCAAGCTGGTTAGGGTCAGTATAGGTTCCCATATATCTGTAGGTGCCTTCCCAGTAGCTTCCCTTGTGAAGCAGGAAAATAGCCAGCTGTATCAGGAGATTCATTTTACAGACCAAGCCGAGTGCATTGAGCCATGGTTTGTTATACATAAAATGCCGGAAGCATAGTATAACAATGTAATTGAATACGTAATAAAGACAGGATTTTACAAAAAAACTTGAACGAAAAATCAGAAAATAAATACTATTTATAATAATAACACACAGGAGGAATACTCCGAATACGTAATCATCATTTCTAAGTCCTCGTTTTCTTTCGTATACCAGAAAAGCGAAGGACATCAGCAGGAAGAAGTCTCCCGGCTGCAAAGTACCGCTATCGAAAATATAAAACGGCTTTAACAGAAAATATATCAGAAAGCAAACTGAAGATATGCTAAATGATACACCTTTTTCAGATCTTGTCATAACAACAATCCTTACAATAATACATCTTTATAGATCTTTTCCCATTCAGCTATTACAATGCTGAGATCGTATTTTTTCACAGCCTGCATATTTTTTTCGCCCATAGTATTCCTGTCAGCTATCAGACAAGCTATGAGCGCATCGGCAAACTCATCTGACGAAGCAGGTGAGCACAGAAAACCGCCGCCCTTTTTGATAAGGTCTGTATTGCCTCTTATTTTTGAAACAACACAAGGAAGGCCGCAAGCCATAGCCTCCATGAGAGAGCGTGAAAGTCCTTCTCTGAATGAAGGCATCACAAAAATATCGCAGGCTGATAAAAGCTCCTTGACATCATTTCTGTAGCCGAGAAAATGGATATTCTCTTTAAGGTCATGCTCGGAAGCAAAGCGTTCTATAGCTTCTTTCTCCTGACCCACGCCGCACAGAAAATAATGCAGGTGCTTGTTGTTTACCTTTGACATAGCCTGCACTATAGCGATATTGTTTTTATTCCTGTTGAGCTCGCCCACCGAGATAACTGCGATATCATCGTGTTCAAGCCCCAGCTCTTCTCGTTTTTCATCTCTGTTCCTTGCTATATTGTCATAAACCGAAAGATCTATTCCAACTCCGTGGACATAGCTCAGCTTTCCGCCATTTTTCAGCTTAAAAGCCTTTGCCGCTTCAAGATCCTCATGGTTTATTGTAACAAGAACATCTGTATCCTTTGCAAAATGCTTTTCTATATTATAGAAAAGAGTGCGGTTAATGAATGGTGCCCCTTTATAGAAATGGAAGCCGTG
This sequence comes from Ruminococcus flavefaciens, assembly GCF_900143025.1. Lineage (GTDB taxonomy): Bacteria > Bacillota > Clostridia > Oscillospirales > Ruminococcaceae > Ruminococcus > Ruminococcus flavefaciens_I. The sequence continues at coordinate 26,937 of NZ_FRCT01000007.1, forward strand.
AGCCTGATATATGACCTTTTTCACACCGCATTTCCTTGCTGCGTATCTTCCGATTATACCGCCAATAGGCGTATTGCAGTGTATCAGGTCGAATTTTTCGCGCTCTATAATAGCTTTTATCTGACGATAAGCCTTATAGTTACGAGGATCGTAAGGAGCACGAATAAAATCGACCTGATAGATCTTTATACCATATTTTTTTTCATCAGCTTTCCTCGCTGCCTCATCGGGATAGCTCCAGTTTCCTGCTATTGAAAATTCTATCCCGAGTTTTTGTGCAGCGACCATGGCAGAATACGAGAAATTATTCACTTTATCCGCAACATTAAGGATATAAAGCATTTTGACCGACATATCATCCCTCGAATCTGTATTCGTTCATTTTTCTTCCCTCAGAGGAGAAGTAACTTCTTGCAAGCTTGAAACCGTTCATTCTGTAAAAACGATTTACGCCGTCATTGTTTACAGCATCTGTCTCAAGATTTATATATGCGAACTTGTTGAGATCAACCATGCCTTTAAGGTGGTCGATCAGCTTTGAGCCTATACCCTTCTTGCCCATATCGGGATCAACGCATATAGACGCAAGCTCAACATATTTTTCGTCCTTGACTACTGAATCGCTTTTTTTGAAAGCTCCAAGAAGTCTTTTGATAAATGAAGGATGCCTTATAGCTGCTCCCATAGAGCAGAAAGCAAACTTAAAAAGATGATTTTTTATCAGTCCCTTATAAAAATTCGGATAATCATACGAGTAAGCTATGAACCCCGCAAGCTTACCGTTTTCTTCGGCAACTATTATACCCGACCTCTCATCAGAGAGGTAACCTTCATACAGAGCATCAAGAAATCCCACACCGAGCTGGGTGAGGAAAAAATCAGGGAAAGCACGGGTATGGAGCCGAGACAAAACACGTATGCTTTCCTTATCTGACGCTGTCATATTTCTGATGGTAATCATCTGACAAACCCCTCAATCATAATCTTTTCCGAAAACAGCCATTACTGTTCTTAGCATGGTCAGCAGCTCGCGTAAAAATGAAAAGCGTTCGATGGATTCCAGGTTCCATTTCATCTTTCGCGGCAGTACCTGCTCAACGTATGTTTTATCAACGTCCTCAGAAGCACTTAAAAGCTGGTATTCGTCCTTGAACCTGATAGACGCCTCACTGGTTATACCGGCAGGCATAAGCAATGTAGCGTTGTATTCGGGACGATACTCGTCAACGTATTTCGATGCTTCGGGACGAGTGCCCACAAAGCTCATAGTGCCCTCAAGCACATCTATGAGCTGCGGAAGCTCATCAAGGCGCAATCCGCGCAGTAAAGAACCGACTCTTGTTATCCTGCTGTCATTGCTTACAGTGACCGCTGTTCCTACGCGGTCGGCATTTTTGACCATAGTGCGGAATTTATGTATCCTGAAATGCTTTCCGTAAGCAGTTACTCTTTCCTGTCTGTACAGCACAGATCCTCTTGAGTCGAGCTTTATCATCACAGCGATCACTAACATCGGGATCGCTGCAATTATAAGAAGTATCATTGCAGTGATAACATCGAATACTCTCTTCACTGCAATATGTCTGCGCTTTTTCCATAGAATCTCCCAATATGGTCTTACCTCGTCCGTTCTCATAAAAGCAGGGAGATTCTCCCAGCGGCGCATTATCAGAGATACTCCTTTACGATATTTACGTAATTATTTATTACGTAATCTTCCATTTCATCGGTAAGACAGGTATGAAGCGGAAGAGTGATCTCATTAGCGAAATGAGCATAAGCGTTAGGATAATCGCTTATATCAAATCCCATCTTCTTATATGCCGTATGCATAGGAAGAGGCTTGTAGTGGACATTCGTTGCTATGCCCTCCTCAGCCATTCTGCGGATTATCTCATTTCTTTCTTCTATTGTAATATTAGGTACTCTTGTTATATAAAGATGACCTGAAGATGTGTGCTCGTTGGTATAATGCGGAAGTGTCTCAACACCGATATCACTGAGCGCCTCGTCATAATACTCGATTATCTGTCGTCTGTAATCAAGCATATGCGGATATCTTTCCAGCTGCTTTAGTCCGATAGCAGCTGCAACATCAGTCATATTACATTTGTACCATGTTCCGACGATATCATATTCCCATGCACCCAGCTGTGTCTTTGCAAGAGCGTCCTTGCTCTGACCGTGAAGGCTGAAAAGCTGGAGCTGATGATATATTTCCTCGTCGCTTATACCGTCGATGGGACGCCATGTCAATGCGCCGCCCTCGGCAGTTGTGAGATTTTTGACAGCATGAAAACTGAAGCTTGAAAAATCTGCTATATTGCCGACATACATATTGCGCCACTTAGCTCCGAACGCATGAGCTGCGTCAGCACTTATGACAACGCGGCCGATAGCTTCCTGTATCTTGTTGGCAGGTCTGAACAAGGACTTTTTACTTTCCACGATCTGAAAAAGTCTTGCATAATTACAAGGAACGCCTCCGAGATCAACAGGTATGATCACCTTGGTTTTTTCGGTTATTGCCTTTTCGACCTGATCATAATTTATCTCAAAGCTGTTTGGCATAGTATCTACCAGGATAAGCTTTGCTCCCACATGACATACAACAGCAGCTGTCGCTGTATATGTATATGCAGTAGTTATGACCTCGTCGCCCTCTCCTACCCCAAGCAATCTCAATGCCATTTCCGCACAGGCAGTCTGAGAGTTAAGACAGCAAGCCTTATTTACACCGATCATTTCTGCAATTTCATTTTCAAACTTTTTTGTCATCGGACCTGTTGTGATCCAGCCCGACTTCAACGCTTCGCAAACCTCATGTATTTCAAGGATCGAAATATCAGGCGGTGAAAAAGAAACTTTCATAAACATATACCCTCCAAAATATGAACAATTACGTTGTTTGTTAAATTTATGTAGTAAAATATTTTCCGAAGTGTAATGTTATGACAAATTGTATAATTAAAGCTATAGGTTACTTTCCGTAATTTCTGTGTAATTATATCATATTTATATACGCCCTGTCAAGGGGGAAAAAGACTATTCGTAATATTATCCATTCCTTACACATTTTGTAGAGATTTCAACATTAAATATATTAAATATGCTGGATATATTTTTTCCAAAAGTTGCTATTTGTTCACACAAGGCCCAATAATTGTGACGGTGCGAATTAGCCTGCCAAAACAGCACTATCCAACGCGTAATTATATAACATATGTAACAAAATATCACATATATATTTTTTACTATCCGGCATTTCCAAAAGTGCCAAAAAAAGATAAACAAGTTGAAAGTGATATGCTGTCAGACAGCTCCGCGAGCATATGCTTTCAGGCACAAAAAACAGCCTCCTTTTGCATTTTTTAACAAAAGGAAGCCTTTTTTACTGTTCCTGAGATGTTTCCTCCTTCGGGAATATCCTCCTTGCAAGGCGGCAGCCAATAAGTCCGCCAAGAACTGCACCAAGAGTATTATGGAAAAGATCGTCGATCTCAAAATATCCCCGTGTAGTTATCAGCTGAGTTATCTCGATCAATAAAGAAACAAGAAATCCGCCTAAAGCCACTTTTTTTACTTCATCAATCTTTTTTATCCATAGCGGCAGGAATATGCCAAGCGGCAAAAGAAGCAATATATTACCGATTATATCGAAAAGCAGCTTTTCGTTGCCTTTAATAAGCTCTGCAATTTCCCAGAAAGGCGGCTTAACATTGTGTGTGCCTGTAGGTTGTCTGTGCAGCAGCGTTATTACCAATACCATGTAGCCATACGGTATTGAAAGAAGTCTCAGAAAGATCAGCAGGATTTTTTTCATTATACTTATGTTAATTCCTCCCGAACAAAAAAGGACCTTATATTCATTATAAAGTCACTTAGAATATTATACACTTTATGGAAGATATTGTCAAGTCTCGGAAGGGAAACAAAAGGACTTCCGACATAGAGGTCATGTCAGAAGTCCTTTCGGATCATCCGTTTCTTTTATCGATAAATCCGCGTTTTTTCTCGGGGTGAAGATCATAATAGCGTTTCTTGTCCTCATACATAAGCTTATCCGCGTTCTGGAGTGCTGTACGGACATTTTTAACGCTGCTCTCGTAAGCCGCACCTATTGCAAACACGAGATTAGGATATCGTTTGCTTACCGTTCTTAACTTTTCAGCCTTCGCGTTAAGCTCTTCCTCGGTCACATCTGTAACTACCGCTACAAACTCGTCGCCGCCTGCTCTGAATATCTCATAGACTGCAAATACATCGCGCAATGCGTTTGCAGCATTTTTAAGGAGCTCGTCACCTGCTTCGTGTCCGATATCATCATTTACGCTCTTCAGGCCGTTGAGATCGGCAAACAATACTCCTACAGATTTGTCTATTTCCTTTGCAGACAATGCATCAATATAGTTATTCATCTCGTTACGGTTCATCACACCTGTGAGCATATCGGTAGAGCTCAGGATATGCAGCTTGTCTATCATACGATAGCTGTAAAGCTCAGATGCAAGAATAAACGATGTCAGTTCAAGAGTTTCCTTGATATTGTCAGCGGCTTCCGAACTGAAATTGATAGCCCATATGTAGCCGAGCAATTCACCCTTGAATTCAAGAGGGAAAAGAACGATAGTCTTTCCGCCTGCGCTGGTGATAGAATTATGCCATATAGGATTGCGTTCCTTAACGACCTCCATATCGTGTTCATTTTTAACAATAAGGCAATTGCTGCCTGCAATTGTATCCTTCCACGATTCTGCAATATCATAGAAATTATCAAGATACTTATTCATAGATACAAGCTTCGTATCCTTTGATAATGCTTCACCAAGCACAGAGCATTTGCGTTTTTCAGTATCCATCATAAGGATACAGAAGTGCTCGGAGTCACAGAGGTCGCGTATATCCTTGCAGATAGAGTCCATCGTTTCCTTGAAATCCCCTGCACTTCTAAGCTTGATACAGGTCTCAAGAACAGCTGTTGCTATCTCAGAGGATATATTTGACATACGCTTTGCATCAGGCTTGAAATTGATCTCCATAATATACATACAATAGCATATGTTGCCCTCATCAGGGCAAAGAGGCAGGAATGACATATTGAACCATACATCGAACCTCGCAGGGTGTGCATATGCATGGATACACTTCTTCAATACTGCCGCTCTGTAGCATGAGTCCTCGAAATTAAGGTCGCGGTTCAGATAATTTGTATATTCACTGTTAGGAACAAATTTCTTAGTAAGCATTACAATATTTTCGGCAGGACGTTCGATACTGTCTATATAAGGACGGTTTCCCGTAACGATACGCAGTTTTCCGTAATTACCGTTTTCAAGCTTTTCTACCGATACAACACAAGCCGCAGTCGGTATACTGTCAACAAAAGACTGGAAATCCATATATAAGCCCCCTTACTTAATCTGAATATGTATTTATTGCCGCTTGATCTCTGTATGTTATTATTATACCATACTTTTCCCTACTTTGCAATAAATATATAAAATTTCAACATAATTGTAACAAAAACGTAACATTAATACTCTTATTCAGCTATAAAAAACATATCATATTATGTATCTGATATCAACTATCGGGAAATCATATATTTATATATTACTTTCGTGCTGCTTCTTATTGACACTTTTATCCGCGCTATGGTATAATATTAATATGATTTTAGCTTTTGGAGGATGAAAACCTTGAAAATGATAGAGATCGGCTACAATCACAGGCACGATCGCAGCTTCTGTATAGACAGACCTGACGGAACAGAAAGCTGGCTCCTGCTGATCGTAAAAACGCCGGCGCACTTCAAAATAGGAAAAAAGGATATGCGTACTTCTGCACATTCTTTTATAATATACAGACCAAATACCCCACAGTATTATTTTCCTGCAAGCAGTGAATACTTCGACGACTGGATGCATTTCTTCCCCGACGAAAAGGAACAGAAAATGCTCAGCGACCTGAATATCCCCCTTGACCGTCCTGTTGATATAGCCGATATAACAGATATGTCGGCAATGATACGCAGTATGTGCTTTGAGCACTACTCCTCGGATCCGTTCAGGGAGAAGGCTATTGATCTTTATTTCCAGCTGCTCATGTATAAAATATCGGAAAAGCTGATGCAGAAGGAAGCAAATCACGACCGTCCCGAGGGTATATACTCTGAAAAGCTCCTCTGGATAAGGAAGTCCATATACCGCTGGCCGGGCAGAGACTATTCCATTGACGATATGGCTAAGGAGCTTTCCCTCAGCCGTTCACGCTTTCAGCATCTTTATACCGAAACATTCGGCGTAAGCGTAAACAAAGACGTTATAACCAGCAGACTCAATAAGGCTGCCGAGCTTCTGAAAACTACGGATATGTCAGTAAAAACAGTCGGCATAAACGTCGGCTACGGAAACACCTCATACTTTGTAAAGCTGTTCGGAAGCTTTTACGGTGTTACTCCATTGCAGTTCAGACAAACAGAAGAAAAATAAATGCGCCCTCATGGGGCATCTGATGAGATGCTCCATGAAGGCGTTTTTTACTTTTCAAGCCCTGCGATGCCAAGCACAGTGACGGCAGCTGCGACAACAATTAGAACTATCGCCCATTTAAATCCGAAGCGCACTGCAAGCACTGTCAGAACAGTCAGTATCACTGACATATATGTGAGGAAACGTGTGCGTATACGCTGCTTTTTCAGCTTTACAGCCGCTCTTTCCGACTGCTCATGTTCATGCTTAATACGGAGCTTTTCAAGCTCCTTTTTTTCTTCTCCGTCTATCTCCTCCTGCTCGATAGCGAAAACCGCGTCCTGCACTGCGCTTACAAATCTTTCATATACAGTCGCAAGCCTTACCCTGTCATCCCCCGATGAATACTCCAGCGCTCTGCGCATATGATTTCCGAGCAGGTCTGCAAAAGTGCTGCGGAAATATTCATCATCGGAAACATCTGCACCATAGCTTTCTGCATATTCACAGGCAAAACCGTCAACAACATCTTCAAGGAAAAGATCGTTTTCACTCCGCAAGCCTCTGTCAGCAAGGAAAGCATAATAATATGCCTGCCAGTTCTGCGGAGAAGCCTCTGTTATAAGGCGGCAGTACTCCCCTGCTGCTTCAAAATCCTCAGCCGAAAGAAAGCCTTCTATCCTTTTCAGCAGCTTGTCGGGCGGTGTACTCAGTCCCACCTCATCACTGCCCTCCGTCAGCTTCTTAACACTTCTGATAAGCTCCGTAAGAAAGTCTATACGCGTTATATCACGCACCATATTGTCAAGCAGCTCCTGCGGTATCTGCTGCGAGCCTATTCCCTTGACACAGGTTATGATAGTCTTTTCGGCATTTCTGCGAACCTCGGCAGCACATCTTATCCACAGGCTTCTGAACGGTTCTGCATAAAAGCTTTCCTCCGCTGCCGCTATTACAATGTAAATACCTGCATCTTTTACGACAGTTTCCGTATCTGCTTCAGCCCCTGCATTTTCGCGCACAGCCACAGGCTCATAATAAACATTTATACCTTCTATGGTCAGCTGGTCATATATCTCGTCGGCAATCTCCCTTTCGGGCGTTGCACGACCGTTTTCGTCCGTCAGCCGACAGCAAATGAACACATCAGGCGACACTATCCTTTCGCCTCCCACATTTTTTAAATATTATATCATAAGGTCAAGAAAAAAGCAACAGCAAAAATACTTTCCTTACAGCTTATAAACTCTTTCCGCATTTTTGTGCATGAACAGTTCTCTCTCCTCCACGGTAATATCAAGACTTTCAGCTAATTTCAGATGTACTTTCTGCGAACAGCTGCCGAAATCAGAGCCAAAAACAAATCGCGTCGGCATATGATGCATGGCTTCTTCAAGTGCAGGCTTTATCTGAGGTATCAGACTTTCATCGTCTGCCACCGATGAGGTGTCAAAATAAACATTACCGCAATCGCTCAGAACTTCAAAACACTCCTTCAGTTTTGGATAAAAGCAGTGACAATATACGAATACATTTTCGGGACGGCTGTCAGCAAGCTTTTTCAGGAGTTCAGGTACAGCATAGTGAGAATTATCCCAGCCGCTGTGGAAAAGCACGGGAACGTCATACTCCGCAGCAAGATCATAGATCGGTGCAAGACATAAGTCTGTACAGTAAAAATCCTCGTGTCCCGTGTAGACCTTCAGTCCCACTATTTTCCTGCTTTCAAGCAGTTCACGACAATAATCAAGCTGTGTCTCAAATCCGAAATTCGGACTTATCCCCGCAATAACACTTATAACTTCGCTGCCCTCGAAAAGCTCGGCGCAGTCCCTGACAGAACCGATAACGCTTTCAAGTTCCGAGTCCGCGATAACAATACCACGGTCAACACCATTCTTTTTGAGTTCATACAAAAGAGCTTCTCTCTTTGAAGCAAAGTCGGGATAGTCCACGGGAAGATGAAGATGCGAATCAATTATCATAGCAATACTCCTTTCGTAAACAAGGCGTGAAATAACAAAACCGCAGATCACTCTGCGGCATTTTCACATTTATTTGCAGAGCGATCAATTTGCATAACGAACCAGACCGCCACCGCAGCCTGTGCTTCATTAAATTCTGATCGTCCGCACTTTCCGACACATACGCTTACTGCTTTTTGGCAGCAGCCGTAACTTCGGGAGTATCACTTCCTTTTTAGCATTATCGCCTTGCTTATATTTTTATGATAGCATATTACCGAGATAAAGTCAAGAATATTTCAATTCTTTCATTGCATTATCAAATTTAATATGTTATAATTATAAAAAATAAATACCTGAAAGGAAACTTATGAAATTAAGATATATTTTACCTGTCGTCTTTGCAGGCTGCCTGCTTGCCGGCTGCGGCGATAAAAAAGTCAAAAACAGCAGCAGCGATACTACAAAAGAAACTGTGACAACTACGGTTTCCGCTTCTTCAACTACCGCAAAGACTACAACTACTACCAAAAAGACCACAACTGCGGTCACTACCACGGCTAAGGTCGATCCGCCAAAAGACCTTGTTCTCAGATGCCGCGATACTTTGGAGGTCTATGAGGACATAAAGCTTGATGACTTCATAACCGATAAAAACGTTGAACTCAAGGACGGCTCTGTAATGGTCAATACCTCTGATACAGGTGTATTCGAGGTCGATGTCCCATACATCTACAATGGCGCCGAATTCAGCCAGAAGCTGCAATACAGCGTTATTGATACAACCGAGCCCCTTATCATCAATGCAGGCTGGTCGCCTAATCACAAGGTCGGTACAGCATTTGACCTTAACAACTATGTAGGCTTTGCCGACAACTTCGACAAGCACCCTTCACTCACCTATGAGGGCGAAATTGACCCGAATAAGGTGGGCTCATACCCCATTGTCGCTACTGTTACGGACAGCGCAGGCAACTATGTTTCATGGGATATGAACATCAATGTAGTCAATGAAGTCCCAAAGCCTGCCGACAACAATCCCCGTGTGAATTACAGCGATTTCATCAATAACTACAACACCGACGATGTGCGCTTCGGTATTGATGTTTCGGTATGGCAGAGCGATGTCGACTTCAACGCAGTACGCGATGCAGGGTGCAGCTTCGTAATAATCCGTGTTGGATATTACTACAGTCAAGTCACCCTTGACGATTACTTCCGTCAGAATCTTGAAAACGCTACTGCCGCTGGTCTCGATGTGGGAGTGTACTTCTACACCACCGACAATACCGAGGAGGGAGTCCGCGAGCACGTCCGCTGGATAATCGACCAGCTTGACGGTCATGCACTTGATATGCCTATTGTTTTCGACTGGGAGGAATTCACAAACTTCCAGAAATACGGCATGAGCATACACGATATCAATGAAATATACGCCGCATTCGCCGATGAAGTCACCAAGAACGGCTACAAACCTATGCTCTACAGCAGTAAGAACTTCCTCAATAATATATGGAGCGAAAAAACTAAAAGTTCAACTCCCGTATGGCTGGCGCACTTCGTTGACGAGACCGACTACGACGGTGAATACGCTATCTGGCAGGCAAGTGCATACGGTCATATCCCCGGTATCAACGGCGATGTGGATATGGATATACAGTATCTGAATAAACCTATATAAAGGAGTGTTTATATGAGCAGGCTCAGCGTTACGGGAACAGCCGAAATAGATTTTCCTGTGGACATATTTAAAGTTACAGTTACCATACGTGCAAACGCCCCTTCCTCTGGAGAGGTAATACAGTCTGGCAAAAAGAAAACCGAGCAGTTCCTTGCACTTATGCAGAAAAACCTCGGCATAGAGCCTGACCGTTTTCAGCTTGATTCCGACTCAGTTAACGAGGATTACAGCAGCAGGAATTCATACAATTACACCAAGCGCATAACCCTCGACATGAAGGCTGAGCTCTCTGCACTCTCAAAGCTCACTTCCCTGCTGGAAGAACTGTCAAACGTGGAGTATGATGTTGCATTTTATCTTTCCGATGAAGCAGACAAGGAAAAGCAGGTTATCGACGCCGCTATTAACAATTCCCGCGAAAAAGCTGAAATGATAGCTTCGTCCCTCGGCAAAAAGATAGAGGGAGTCGAGGAGATACGCTTTGAGCATCCCTCCGATGCAAGGTACAGAGCCCTTGCAAAAGCCGCCTGCGCCGACGGCTGCAACAGCCTCGAAACTATGTTGAAACTCCCAACCAAGACCATATCCAAGTCCATTTATATTGATTGGATAATGGAATAAAAACTAAGAGCTAACCGTTAACCTCGATACCCATATAGCAGTTTTGTAGTATTTATTGAGAGAACCCCTTTTGAAAAAGGGGCTTCTCTCAAACTCTCTCCCTAAAACTTTCAGTTTTATTTTTTCTCAGATAGGGCACACCCTGCATTACTTGCGGGGCTTTTTTATTTTTGGTGTGCCCTATCTGAGAAAAAATCAGCTAAAAAAGTCTTTGGAAAGGGGTTCGGGGGAAAGCCTTTCTTCAGAAAGGTTTCCCCCGATAAATAATATAAGCTTCTATATTAGTACCACGGTTATTGGTTAGCTCTTTTTTGTTTTATTCATTCAAATTCACATCATACCGCAGCCCACACTTTCCTGCCTTCGACATATGGAGATTACTGTTACCTGCCATATTACACCTCCGAAAACTTGCATCTACTGAAACTTTTCACGCCAAAACTTTCGTGTATAGAATATATTATAGCATATTCTATCGCATTTAGCAAGTATAATCGGGTATAATATTCCAAATGAGAAACTTGGAGGTGAGGGCAAGTGTATGATCTCGGTGCTTTGATAAGATCATTACGCAAGGAACGAAAAATAACGCAGAAGAAGCTCGGAGAAATGCTCGATGTTACCGAGGGTACTATCAGCAAATATGAAGCTAATACCATGACACCGCCATTTGAGACACTTCGCTCTATCGCCAGCATCTTCAACGTTTCAATGGACACCCTCTGCGGTATGAAGCATCAGGGTGCGCTCTCTACTCACGGACTGACCGAAGCACAGACCGAGACTGTCAAAGCCCTGGTCGATGCCTATCGTATCAAAAACGCTCAGACGGGCAGGCAGCTCACGCAGGAGCAGTTTGCTGTGCTGGGGAAAATCACAGCCGAGCTGACAAAATAAAGCCGAAGGACTCACGCAGAATCCTTCGGCTTTATCACTTGAAATAAGAATGAAACTATGGTATAATAATTGCAAGCCAAATAATATGTGAAAAGAGGGATTACATGAATAACAAGGATAGAAAAATATTTTGGGAAACATTGACTTCCTTAACAGGTCAGAACATTCCAGAAGAATGTAGAAAACTAACCGAAACTATAAAGTACCCGAAAAAACTGTACCGATTTAGAAAAGCTGATACAAATAGCCTTGAAGCAATGCGTACCAATCGTCTGTTTTTTTCTTCTGCTGAGTATTATGATGATCCATTTGACTCGTTTTGTTCAATTAACTGGAATACTGTAGAAAATGGAATATTAAATGCTCTGCTTAATCCGCAAAACCTAAATCAATTAGCGCTTCTACTCAATATTCCAGAGGCTAGGCTTTCTCAGTTCTTTAGTTTTCGCAGTATAGAGGATTGGACAACATTAGGAACAAATATCATTGATACAACCAGAAAAGAAATCCAAAAAAGACATCGTTCAATATGCTTTACTGAAAAAGATCTTAACGAAGTCCTATGGTTAAAATATGCTGATAATCATTATGGATTTGCACTGATGTATAACATTACACCAGAGATGGTAACTCGCCCCCAAAATGCTGAAATGCCTTTTTCTCATCCTAATTATTCTCTATATCCCGTATATTACTCAAATCAAACGTATGATGCTACGGACTATGCACGGTTCGTTGCAATTGATTCTGCTTTGAAAAATTATCATCCCGATTTTCGTAAAATGATATATAGTATTCTCCCTTCACAATGCTGGCAATATGAACGAGTATGCCTTATCAAGCATAAATGCCATGAATATGACAAGGAATGGAGAATTCTTCATAATGATTTAGAGGGGAATGGGTCAAAGTTCATAACATTTAAGCCCAGTGGAGTAATCATCGGTTTGCGTACTAAAAAGCCAACCCGAGATTTAATTGTTGCATTGGCTCGAGAAGCTGGAATTCCTAAAATCTATGAATGCTTCGTTGATAACAATAATAAATTGAATAAAAGAATAGTGAAAGAAAGCTGAGGGATTTTTCCTCAGCTTTCTCATTTTGTTTATAGATTTTTTACTTCATCACACATACACCATAGCCGCATACACAGGCTCTCTGGCAATCTGGCGATCCATATTCTCCAGACCTCTCGCTTTTGCAAGATCACCGACCGCCACGGCTCTGAGATACTCGGTATCATTTTCGAGCATCATTCCGACCTGGCGTTCTATGGCTTCTGCTACGGAACGGTCAAGCTCGGTCAGGTAGCTGAGTATCGTACCGTCATTGACGAGCTTTTTCAGCCTTGTTGGACGGTACTCCGCCGAGTAGTGCAGGTGATACTTGATGTGATCAGAGCTGAACTCTGTAACGCTCGGTGCGGCATCTGGTGTGTTGTGGGTAACGGTCAGGGCATCGGTGTCGAGAACCCATACGGGCTTGTTCTTGCCATTTTCCTGAACCTTGTCTTTGCTTCTGATGATCATAATAATTCCTCCTGTTATTCCAAGTCCCAAGACTTTTTCTTTTTTGGCGGCTGATACGCTAACTGCTGTGCCTGTTCTCTCTGCTGTTGCTCTCTCAGCATCTCTTTCGCATGTCTGAGAATAGTAGGTGCTATACTTTCGAGCATAGCAAGTACCTCGCTGTACTCCATGTTTTCAGCCTTGACTGTTTTCAGTTCGGAGTACAGTGCAGATTTCTCCGCCCTGACAGCGTTCAGCTTTTCAAGAGCATTATCACGCTCGGTAACAACTTCTTCGCCTCGCTGACGAAGATCATAAATGGTGAGCTCAGCTTTGTCACGTTTGTCCATTGCCTTTTGAGTAAGGCGCTTTAAGGTGTCGATACGACTAATGATCGAATCCTTGTTTCTAAGGATAGACATTCCGCTTTTCAGCATATCGTGCAGCTCAGATACAGCAACAAGATATTCGTGGTCAGCGTCCTCATGTTTCCTTAGGTCAGGCAGATATTTCAGAGCCTTGTTGATCTGCTCGACTTTCTTTGAAAGATCGGCATCTGCTTTTTCTGTTTCTGCTGTCACCGAGGAGAGCCTTTCTTCGCTTTCGGATAGTTCCTGTTTCTTATCTTCAAGCGTACTCTCTGCCGCTCTGACCTGCTCTTCGACCGAGCTGAGTTCAGACATTTTCATGTCTAACAGTTTGTCGGCAGAATCGATTTCCTCACGGAGCTTCTCAGCCTTGTACTTTGAAACGCTTTTATGCTTCTCATGTGTGCCGAGCTTTACCCATTCGATACCATGTTCGAGCATGAGCTGACCGATATGCTCTTTCTCCTGTTCGAGCCACGCCATAGTAATGGTATTGGAGATGCCCTCACCTTCAAGTCCTTGCTGCCGTAAAGCTCCGGTCAGAGAGTTGCGGACACGCATTCCGTTCTTGCGTTTTTCATCACATACCGGAACGAAATCAAGGTGCAGATGTTGTGTGCTTTCGTCCATGTGGATCACAGCATTGAACAGTTTCAGATGGGGATTTCTCTCTTCAAAGCTGCGGGCATATTCTTCAAGCACCGCAGCCGCTTCCTTGCACATATCGGAATCCACTCCGGTATCATCACGGTTGCCGACCTGGAATATCGCTTCATGGAATTCTTTTTCCTGTCGGCTGTGGCGGATATGTTCCTGATAATTTGTGATCTTCCGGTCACGTCTGGTTTGCTTATTGTTATACTCCGCAAGCGCTTCATCGAACAGTTCATGATAGAGCTGTTTCAATGAACGCTGACAGATGATTATATCATCACGGATCCTGTCCTTATTGACATTTTCGGTTATGATAGAACGGTTGTTGTGGTTGAGGTCTCCACGACCGAAACAGCCGCTCAGAGTTCTTTGTACTATACGATCACTCTCCTTATGAATATGCCGCTGATGCGGCTGAGAAAATGGATAAGCCTGCACAGCAGGCGATCGGTGCGGAGCACCGAATAATTCGGCTGGAGCCGAATTAGCTTCTGTTACTCTTGGCAAGAGTAACGCAAAGATACTTTCGACAGCCGAGCGACCGTCTATCAAAAGTATCTATTGTGCCCTGCGGGGCTTTTATCGGCTGACTCAGCAGCCGAAATTGTGGGTACATTTATTCAAAAATCCGCATTACTTTTTTTCAAAAACATCATATCTTAAATGATATTTTCAGCAAAAATCTCAGCTCGGATTTTGTAAAAATACTCGCTCTGAGATCATAAGAATCAGAACGGCGGCTCCTCCTCGACATCGAGAGTTTCGAGCAGATCTCTGCCAGTTCCTCTGCACGGATAAACTTTTCTGACATAGTAGTCAACCCTTTCTTAAAATATTGTTCTGTGTGGTATCGGGCGCATTTGCGTATCCGATAAGCAAAATTCTCTATCTAAACATTTTTGCTTAGTCTTATTATACTAAACATTTTTGTTTTTGTCAACCCCTAAATCGAAATTTTTCTAAATTTTTTTGTTTAGTATCTATTGACTATCCTAAACAAATATGTTATAATGCAGTAAAGCTACTATCCTGGAGGTGAATCATATGATAGAAGATAAGGTGCTTGAAAGCAATGTGACTGTACTCAGAACACCGCTTGTTGACATTGAGATCGTAGATGAGGACGAAAAGAATATCTCATTCGATATAGTGGATAGCTGGAACACATCACATGGAGTGTATATCAATAATGATGAAAACCATATCATTGAAGCGACTGACTATGAAGAAAAACAGATCAGAATAAGAACGGATTCCCTTGAAATTGGAAAGAAATATTATGTTAAGACTTCCGTTCCTATTGAAAGCAGAGATTCTGACGAGCGTTTGTTTACATATGGTTATACAAAAGGCTCTCAAACATTTGCAATCAGTTTTCCAGATCCCAATGACATGGCTAAGCTATTTCCCGAAGAATTTGATAATAAATTGGAATGGTATGACTTTAATGGGGAAGCACCGTCAGGCACAAAGGCTGTCTCTTTCTATTTGATTGACCGAGAGAAAGAATTCATCTATATTGCAACTGCGTGGATCTGGAATATCCAAGCTCATATGGATGACTATGAAAGTGCAGCCGAGGTCTTTACCTGGATAGTATGAGATTTTGCTAACACAGAAATATATAAGGAGTGAACCACCATGAGCATTATAGGAGATAAGATACACCGCATTCGTGATTTCAGAGGAATGACGCAGAAACAGCTCGGTATGGCAGTCGGCTTTGACGAGAGGTCTGCCGATGTCCGCATCGCACAGTATGAATCAGGCACTCGCACACCCAAGCAGGCACTTGTCGAATTGCTTGCCGAGGCCTTGGACGTGAACCCTCGTTTTCTTGCAGACGATGAGATTCTCGGAGCTGAGGGCGTTATGATGATGCTCTTTGAGCTTGACGAGCATTACCCTATCAGCATTGAGGACTGCGAGGACGAGGACGACAACAGAAGAAAGGGCATTGTTTTCGGCTCTATCCTGATGACTGACCTCCTTTCTGAGTGGCAGAGACGAAAAAAAGACCTTGCTGACGGTAAGATCAGCAAGGCCGAATATACAGAATGGAAGCTCAATTGGCCGAAAACGACCGATGATTGCGGTAAGCATGAACCTGCGAAAGAGTGGCGCAACTTATAAGCCACTTGAACCGCAGAATAATTCCGCTTAGCTCCCTGTTATCAAATTGTTATCACTGAGATTTTGAGGCTTCGGAAATGGCGTATCTACGCCGTTTCTGAGGTCTTGTTTATTATTCCCACTCCACAGTCCCCGGAGGCTTAGAGGTTATATCATACACTACTCTGTTAACGTGCTCGACCTCATTGCAGAGGCGGTTGGACACCTTAGCCAGTACATCGTATGGTATTCTTGCCCAGTCGGCAGTCATAAAGTCGTCGGTAGTTACCGCACGGATAGCGATAAGATGGTCATATGTACGGTGATCGCCCATAACGCCGACTGTACGCACATCGGGAAGGACTGCAAAGAACTGCTTGAGCTGCTCCTCGATACCGCTCTTGCGTATCTCATCGCGGAACACAGCATCTGCTTCCTGTAATATCTTTATCTTTTCCTCTGTTATCTCGCCGATTATACGAACTCCAAGACCGGGTCCCGGGAACGGCTGTCTCCATACGAGATCGTGGGGGATTCCCAGCTTTTCACCGACTGCTCTGACCTCGTCCTTGAAGAGGTCGCCAAGAGGCTCGATAGTTCCCGCGAACTTGATATCATCAGGCATCTTGACCATGTTATGGTGAGTCTTTATAACAGCTGTACTGCCGTGACCTGCCTGATTTCCTCTGCCAGACTCTATACGGTCAGGATAGATAGTACCCTGTGCAAAGAATCCGTCTGTACCCTGTTCTCTGATCTTATCCCAGAAAACATTATAGAACTCAGTACCGATTATCTTACGCTTCTGCTCGGGGTCAGTTACGCCTTTAAGTGCGGCGAGGAACTTGTCCTTGCAGTTTACGCGGACAAAATTCATATCAAAAAGCTTTGTAAAGGTCTCTTCAACGAAGTCGCCCTCGTCCTTGCGCATGAGTCCCTGATCTACGAATACGCAGGTGAGCTGCTTGCCTACTGCACGGCTGAGAAGTCCTGCTGCAACAGAGGAATCAACACCGCCCGACAGTCCGAGAATTACCTTCTTGTCGCCGATCTGCTCGCGGAGCTTCTTGACAGTATTCTCAATAAAGTCGTTCATTACCCAGTCACCTGTACATCCACAGACATTGTAAAGGAAGTTATGGAGTATCTGCTTGCCGAATTCGCTGTGAGTTACCTCAGGGTGGAACTGTACAGCGTAGAGCTTTCTCTCGGGAGCTTCAAAGGCTGCACATGGGCAGTCCTGAGACTTTGCAGTTACGCTGAAGCCCTCGGGGAGCTGACTTACAAAGTCGGTATGGCTCATCCATACTATGCTCTTTTCGGGAACGTCCCTGAATATAAGGCTGTCTGTATTCTGATCTATCTCGATCTTGCCGTATTCGCTCTTCTCGCAGCTTTCAACCTTGCCGCCGAGAGTGTATGCCATTAACTGACAGCCGTAGCAGATTCCGAGGATAGGCACGCCTATCTCAAATATCTCCTTAGAAATATGGGGAGATGCAGGATCATACACACTGTTCGGACCGCCTGTGAAAATGATAGCGGTAGGCTTCATAGCCTTTATCTCGCTGATAGGAGTATCAAATCGTTTTATCTCGCAGTATACACCGCACTCACGTACTCTTCGTGCAATGAGCTGGTTGTACTGACCGCCGAAATCAAGAACGATACAAAGCTGATTGGACATATTTTCCTCCTTAACTTCCGCTTTACGGCAGCGGATACCGTATTTCTGAAGCCGTCTGCCGTTAGCTCTCAGCCGTTAGGAAGCGGATCTGCCGCTGTATCGTGCGGATAATATCCGAAACTAAAAATGCTAATGACTATTGAATAAAGGCTAATGGCTCAAAACATAATTTTGCTTCGCTAAATTATGTTTTAATTATGCCATATTTCAAAGAAAATTTCAAGTCTTTCCTGCGGTTTTTTCACCGAATACAAAGAGGTTATACCAATTATAGTGATTATTAATAAAAAAATTATATACACCTATTGAATTTACTTGCAATTTGTGGTATAATATTTATATAGTAGTGTAAGGAGTATCATATATGACACCAAAAGAAGAATTTATCTCGATATATAAGGAAAACATAAAACGTGAGGGAGCTGACAAGCTTCTGGAATACCTTGAAAAAAGCGACTTTTTTACTGCTCCCAGCAGTACAAGATTTCACGGTTCATATGAAGGCGGTCTCGTTCAGCACAGTCTCAACGTTTACCATTGTCTGAAGGACTATCTTTCGCGTCCGCGCACAAAAGAGCTTTACGGTATGGATTATTCCGAAGAAACTATTGCTCTTGTAGCCCTTCTCCACGATGTATGCAAGGTCAATTTCTATACTGTCGAGATGAGAAATAAAAAGAACGACGAAACAGGTCAATGGGAAAAAGTACCGTTTTACGCTATAAACGACACTCTCCCCTACGGACACGGCGAAAAATCCGTATACATACTCTCTGGTTTCTTTTACGGCGATAATCGCCTGACCCGCGAGGAGGCATTTGCAATACGCTACCACATGGGCTTTTCATACGGCGGCACAGAGGAAAGAGGTTCTATAGGCAAAGCACTGGAAATGTATCCTCTGGCTCTGGCTCTGAATGTTGCCGATATGGAAGCATCCTACTATATGGAAGGCTCAAATAAATAAATGTAAGGAGTTTTGATTATGAACTGGTATGATAACGCCATAATCTACCACATCTACCCTCTCGGATTTTGTGGTGCACCCAAGTTCAATGACGGAAACGAAGACGTTACTTATCGTCTTGACAAAGTGCTTCTATGGATACCCCATTTAAAGGAGATGAACGTTGACGCAGTTTATTTCGGACCCGTCTTTGAATCCGTTGAACACGGATATGATACGATCGATTACAAAAAGATAGACAGACGTCTTGGCGATAATAATTCATTCCGCTTTATATGTGACAGACTTCACGAAAACGGTATAAGAGTCATTCTTGACGGAGTTTTCAATCATGTAGGCAGAAAGTTCCCACAGTTCGTTGATATACAGGAAAAAGGACAGGCTTCACAGTACTGTGACTGGTTCCAGAACCTTAATTTCGGAGGTCCGAGCCCCTGCGGAGACCCATTCTGGTATGAGGGCTGGAACGGTCATTACAACCTTGTAAAGCTCAATCTCCGCAATCCCGGAGTCTGTGACCATATCATCGACGCTATAAATTACTGGATAGAGTCCTTCGGCATCGACGGTATACGCTTTGACGCTGCCGACTGTCTTGATTTCGAGTTCATCAAGAGGATAAGAACCTTCTGCAAGAGCAAAAAGCCCGATTTCTGGCTTATGGGCGAAATAATCCACGGCGACTACAACCGCTGGGCTAATCCCGAGATGCTGGATACCGTTACAAACTATGAATGCTATAAGGGACTCTGGTCGTCCCACAACGATAAGAACTACTTCGAGATAGACTACTCTATCAACAGGCAGTCAGGTGCTAACGGCGGCATTTACCGCAATATCGACCTCTATAACTTTGTCGACAACCACGATGTCAACCGTCTTGCAAGCACTCTCAGCAATAACGCTCATCTGCCGCTTGTATACACACTTATGTACACCATGCCCGGTATACCTTCTATCTACTACGGTAGCGAATACGGTGTAGAGGGAAGAAAGGAAAACAATTCCGACGATAATCTCCGTCCATGTCTGCATCTCAACGATATGGCAGAGCACGGAAACGTTTCCCTTTATAACCACATAGTAAAGCTCGGCCGCATCTACCGCGCATATCCGGCAGTAAGAAACGGAAGCTATGAGCGCATAGTGATAACAAATCAGCAGCTTCTCTTCAAGAAGGTACTTGGAGAACAGACTGTTTATGTTGCTCTCAACCTTTCAGACCGTGAGTACGACCTTAATTTCCAGACTCACCTTTCGGGACTTGTTGACGTTTTCACCGCTTCACCTATCAGCGTTGAAAACTCAAACGCTCATGTGCGTATGACTCCATATTCTTCAATGATAATCGTTGCAGACGATATCGTAAATAACGAGCCAAAGCACGAAGAAGTCCCCGTTGACAAGGAGACCGAAATAGAAGTAGGTGCAAAATACCGTCATTTCAAGGGCAACGAATATGAGCTTCTTGCTGTAGCCCGTCATACCGAAACTATGGAGGAGCTTGTAATATACAAGTCTGTCAAGGACGGCGAGGTATGGGCACGCCCAAAGTCAATGTTCATCGGAAAAGCAGGTGATGTCAGGCGATTTACAAAGCTTGACTGATAATGAATGAAAACAGCCGCTGATGCGTTTGCACCAGCGGCTTTCATTTACTTTATTTTCTTTATCATCTCGTCATAGCAAAGCTTATCTCCGTTTGCACACTCTATAGAGTTATACTTCACAAAGCTGTAGCCTTTTTTCAGATATATAGGCTTTGCAGGAAATGAAGCATCAAGCATGACCGTATCATACTTCTCTGCAATACGCTCCTCCGCAAATCCTATGAGTACGCTTCCATAGCCATTTCCTTGATACTCGGGGAGCACAAAAAGCCTTGTCATCTCATTCTCAGCAACTGTTACTGTTCCCACATTTAATCCATTATCATCTTTCAGCAGGAATACCCTGTCCTTTTCGATATCCCTGATTATATTTCCGTCACAGTGGTGCTCAAGAAAAAACTCTACTGCCC
This sequence comes from Ruminococcus flavefaciens, assembly GCF_900143025.1. GTDB lineage: Bacteria > Bacillota > Clostridia > Oscillospirales > Ruminococcaceae > Ruminococcus > Ruminococcus flavefaciens_I. The sequence continues at coordinate 47,886 of NZ_FRCT01000007.1, forward strand.
CCGCAGGATAATAATGAGGATATACCGCCTTAATAGCACTGTGAGCTATATCTCTTACTGCTTCAAGGTCTGAGCTTTCAGCCTTCTTTATCATCATTCTATGCACTTCCCTTCATGTGACAATTATATAATAAACCATCTAAGCTGTCAATACTTGCAAAATAAATATGACCGGTTATGAAATAACACTATTTTTATAAGAATTATAAAAATATGACAAAAACTTTCCGAAAATTGTTGATTTTTCTGATTTTTCATGGTATAATGTATATATCTTGAAATGCTTAGGAGGAGCGTATAATGAGCAAGCTTACAAAAATAATCAAGGAACGCAGAAGCGTCCGCAAATTTTCATCGCTGTTGCCGTCAAAGGCACTTATTGACGAAATATTGGAAGCAGGTATTTACGCTGCTTCAGGCAGAGGAAAGCAGGCACCTGTACTTATCTCTATCACAAATAAAGAGCTTCGTGATACCATTGCAGAAGAAAACAGAAAGATCGGCGGCTGGGCAGATGGTTTTGACCCGTTTTACGGCGCACCTATTATTATTCTCGTAATTGCTCCTAAGGATATCCCTACCGCTGTCTATGACGGAAGTCTCAGTCTCGGAAATATGATGCTGAAAGCACAGGAGCTCGGTCTCGGCAGCTGCTGGATACATCGTGCAAAAGAAGAAATGGAAAGCGATCTCGGCAAGGAGATACTTGAAAAAGTCGGTCTCAAAGGAGAGTATATCGGCATAGGTCATCTCGCCCTCGGAATACCTGATGTTCCGCACGAGCCTATTCCAGAGCGTCTGCCTGACAGAATTTTCTATATTGACTAAAGCAAAGCGGTCCGAAAAACGGACCGCTTTTTATTTACTCGTCATTATGCAGCTTTCTGTTACATTCCACGCTCTGTATCAGCCATTTTTCACCGTTCACATTGTACATCGAGAACAGCATCGTTATAAGGTCATCGCTTTTTTTGAGACCTACCTCATAAAACTTTCCTTCTGTTACCTTTACAGGTCTTTCGATACCATTGAAATCAAAATCAAAGGCATATATTTTTTTGCTTGCAGCAGTTCTCTCCTCGTCGGTAAGCTCCCTGCCGCCTGTAACAGCTTTTTCTATGCTTGCATAAACATAGTACATATTCGCAATATCATCAGCCTGCTGCATTTCCTCATCATTATAGCTTCTTATTTCCTTAGCATGATCGACTTCATAATCAGGCTCTGCCATAAGAGCTACAGCCTGCTTATAGATCAGACCGAAGATGCCCTGATCAATGGGCATCAGATACTCTACCTCGTCCCTGATATAGAAAACATCTTCAAGCTGACTCGTATCACGCTCTTTTACAGCCTTTATAAAATGATCGGCAGCGTCCTCAACCTTCTCAAAACCATTGATCTCTGCGCCCTTTTCGATATACTCTGCTATCTCCTCCGAGGTCAGAACAGTTTCCTTCTCCTCTGCTTCAACAGCAGCCGCTCCATTATCACTCTTTTTGTCAACACAGCCTGTTACAGCCACGCCAATTGTGAATAATGCAATTATTCCTGCAAAAAATCTTTTCATTTTATCTTCCTTGATCCTTATATAAAAATTTATTCCGGATCAAATAATCCCCGTTCCCCCTCTGTATTACTTCTTTTTCAATACAGCTATAGCTGCATAGTGCAGCACATCGAACTCCTCAGGAGCAGTAAGCGCCAGTAAAGCTCTGTGTTCGCGCTCCCACGCTGCGATCTCAACATCCGAGAGCGAAGCGCCGATGCCGCGGCAGGTCTTCATTCTGCCGTTCCAGCTCTCACGAGTAAAAGGCACATTAAGGTCGAAGCCTTCTCTGTGAACGATATCAAACGATTCCAGCACATCATCGGATATATATACAGGACCGCGAGTCCAGCCGCCGCCGCTCCACTCAGGATTATACTCAAGCACCAGCTTTTCACTCAGACCTGCTATCCTGTCCTCCTCGGGGAGCCATGCCATCTGCATCACGACAAGTCTTCCGTCCTTTTTCAACATTCTTGCCAGTTTAGGTGCAAGCTCCTTGGTATCGAAATACCAGAAGCACTGACAGGCTGTGATGATATCAAAGCTTTCATCAGGAAAATCCATATTCTCAGCTGAAACAACACGGAATCTGATATCCATTTTATTGTTCAGCGCCAGAAGATTAGCCTGTGCTATCTGGTTTTCCGAAATATCCGTACCTGTCCATTTTGCGCCGTATTTGTACATATTACGCGGTATAACGCCTGTTCCCGTACCGAGATCAAGACATTCCTGACCGTTGACACCGATACCGCATTCTACAAGCTTTTCATAGAATTCTTTTGGATATATGTCACGATATTTTGCGTATCCCTTAGATGTCCTGCCAAAATCAAATGCTTTTCCGCTGTCGATCTTTTCCTTTATTATTTCCATACTGCAAACTCCTTTTGTAACGAAAACAAAGACTTGATACGATCACTCAAAATTCTAACCATAGATCACAGTGCAGATACAACATATAGTGCAAATTTCAAAAAACATTTTCCTCTGCTGCGGAAAACATATCCCCTGCTATCTATTATTTTAATAATATCAGTTTTGAAAATATTTGTCAAGTGCAACAGCATATTTACAAAAAAGCTGCATGAAATATCATGCAGCTTTTTTAATATTTACTTAGCCATAGGGTCAAGTGTCGATATCTTATTGAGGAGATATTCCTGTATTCTCAGTGCATCATTTGAAGTTATGCCCTTGCTGCTGATATCAACATCGGCATTAGCCTTGCCCTGTGCAGTTATAGCGGACTTATCCGAGCCGCCCTCACCGTACTTATTCGGATTTGCAAGGCTCTGCATGATAAGAACTATATCTGACATATCAACTTCGCCGTCACAGTTTGAGTCGCCCCATACAGTTACGGTAACACCGCCGTTTGTAGTGGTTGTTACAGGCTCTGTTGTGGTCGTTGAAGTGGTAGTCGTTTCTGTTGTTGTAGTTGTAGTCTCAGTGGTCGTTGTAGTAGTTGTTGTCGTGGTTGTGGTAGTAGTTGTTGTTGTAACAACAGTCGGCTCCTTCACGAAAACAGTATAGTTTATAACATTGCCTGTCATTCCGTTTGTGCCGAGAACTACCTTTTCGCCTGCCTCAACAGTCTTTTTGTATGCCACGAAGCTTACACCATTGCTTGAAGCTGCTGTAAGGTCTGTTCTTGTGTAGCTGCCCAGCCATGAAGGAACGGAATTTGCCTCCTCCTCGCGGGTATCAACGAGAACATAGACCTCCGACTTGGCTGCTGCTGTGAATTCCGCAAGGTCCGCATCTGTATTCTTTGAATTGCAGGCAGTCATAATGTACTCGCAGTTTTCAAGCTCGGACGAAAGTGAAGTATATGTAAAGTCTCTGTCGCCGTAGATAGGACCGCCTGTCTTGTTGGACTCCATAAGCTTCCATGAACCTGAGTTAGCGTTGTCCTTAACGAGGAAATTCTTCACAAGCTTGCCGTTTACAGGCTCGGGAGGAGTATTGTTCAGCTTAACGTTAGGTCTTGCAGGAAGCTGAGCCTCTGTGCCAAGATAGAAGCTTGGGTGTGGCGGCTGATTGTATGAGGACTGCTGACAGCCGCACTGCATACGATACTGCATATCGTGCATGAGAGTTGTCAGTCTGTACTTTGTCTCAGTATTTGTACACCATACGCGAAGCTTTGAGTTATCCTCAGTTCTGAGAACAAGCTCCTCGCGCCAGTCGCCGAAGAGGTCGGCTGTAAGACAAGGAACAGCCTTTGTGCCGTTATTTGAAGCACAGCCTGTAGCTGTGAAAATTGTCGGATAATTGTTTATTGCCGCACCGTCTGTAATGTTGATATCATCAAGAAGCTCGCGCTCCAGATCGCCGTCCCAGTAGATAAGGAAGTTTGTAGCAGGCCACTTGTTGCCTATCTGCTTGCCTGAAACATCAAATACTGCATTAGCAGGTCTTGAGCCCCAGAACTCCGCACCGCTGTTGCCAGCAACGATATTGTCTGCGCAGCAGCGTCCCGTATCCTTATCGCCGTCGTAATGCCAGATTATCTGACCGTTTCTGCCGTCAACGAGAGAAATACCGTAATTTCCGTCCTCGTGGCAGATAAATACCTCCTGACCCTCATGGTTGGGGTCAAGGTCGCCGATGTGCATAGCATCGCCGTGCATCTTCTTTGTGGACCAGAGAAGCTTTCCATTGTCATTGATACAGCAAGCGCCCATGCAGACCTCCTGTCTGCCGTCGTTATCGAAGTCAGCCACCATTACGTTGTGGTTTCCGCAGCCGTAAGCAGGGTCATTCTTATTGAATCCAGTATCGAATACCCACTTCTTAACCAGCTTGCCGTCCTTTACATCAACAGCCGAAAGTGTGAGTCTTGTATAATATCCTCTGCCGTAAACTGCCGAAGGGTGAACGCCGTCAAGGTAAGCAATAGCGCAGTTGTAACGCTCGCAGCGGTTTCCGTAGTTATCGCCCCATGTGCTCTTGGCTTCGTTGCCTGTAGCAGTACCTCTCGGTACAGGGAAATCTATGGTATCCAGAGCCGCACCTGTTGCGCCTTCAAAAAGTGTCATGTACTCGGGACCTGTAAGAATAGTACCTGCGCTGTCAACATAATTGGCATTACCATTGCCTATTACCTTACCCGTACCGTCAACAGTACCGTCGCAGGTCTTAGTTATAAGCTCTGCCTTTCCGTCGCAGTCGAAGTCTGCAACAGCCATTTGAGTATAGTGCTGACCTGCGCGGATATTCCTGCCCATGTCGATACGCCAGAGCTGCTTGCCTGTGAGGGTGTAGCAGTCAATATAAACCTTGCTCGTATAGCCTGTCTTGGAGTTATCCTGCGAGTCGTTAGGATCCCATTTCACGAATATCTCATACTGTCCGTCGCCGTCAACATCGCCTGCACAGCAGTCGTTGGGCGAATAGATACTTCCAGGACTTTTCAGCGGTATATCGAAGTAATTCGAGCCCGACGTAAAGCGGCAGTCCTCTGAATTCACCACATTGCCGTTAACGAGAGTATCAACGCGGTACTTTGAGCTTGAATTGCCGCTTGCGTCCCAGTAATTCGTAGGGTCGCCCGACTTGCTCGTGTAAATGAGCTGACCATCGCGGAAGAGCTGGAACTCAGCGTTATCGTCGTCATTTGCATTAAATCTCCAGCTTATGAACATACCGTTGCCAGACTTTATGGCGTAAACTCCGCGGTCAAGGTACTCCATTACAGCAGAACCGTTTCCGCCATTTCCGTAAGCGGCGTCAGCAATGAGAGAGGTACTCATGCTGAGGCTTGAGCTTGCAGCAACTGCGAGAGAGGCAGCAGCGGCTGTAAGTTTCTTTAATTTAAAATTCATTGATTATTCCCCCAATGATTTATATTTTTTGGACATAATGTCCCATGTCAATATTATTATACTATTTTGTTCACGATTTGGCAATGATTTATTGTCTCTTTTTTACGCGATTTTACCGCACAAATGTGCTTATATGTAAAATAATGACATATAAAAACAGCATAACATCATTATATTACACAAAGGCAGACTGATAGTTCGCCTGTGAGCCCTTAGACTTTAGCCGTTAGCCTTTTGAGAGCGAATTTCAGCGTCCCGTCAAAGTACAATTATCAACTTTGAATATTGCCGCCCACGACTACATAATTCTCAACTCTCAACTAAAAAGCCGTCTGCACAGTAAAATCTAACAAATACAAACGGCTAAGTTTATGCAAAACATAGAACTGAAAATATTTTTTTCTGATAATCAATGGTTTTCCATTGAATTTCTTGGTTTTTCAGCCCTATTATAGAAAGGGCTAAATAGCCGTGACATCTATATAGAAGTTTTACGCTTATTATTGAGAGACCCCCTTTTGAAAAAGGGCTTTTCTCAAACTCTCTCCCTAAAACTTTCAGTTTTATTTTTTCTCAGATAGGGCTCGCAGAAAACAAAAAGCTCTGTAATACACAGAGCGAGCCCTATCTGAGAAAAAATCAGCTAAAAAAGTCTTTGGAAAGGGGTTCGGGGTTACTCCCCACAGTGTGGGGAGATGCCCGAAGGGCAGAGGGGCGCGCCTCCGTCAGAGGAAGCCTTTCTTCAGAAAGGTTTCCCCCGATAAATAGTATAAGCTGATATATAGGTATCACAGTTATCCGTCCTTTATATCAGCCTATTAAGAACTGAACTCCTAAAAGAAGTGCCAGAAGTGCAAAGTTTATGACTGAAAATACTGCAAAATATCGTCCTGTCTGCGCATTTTTATCCTTGCGGTATATCTGGAAGGATATAAGACTTGCCAGCGACGCGATAAGCGTTCCGAATCCGCCAATGTCCACTCCGAGGAGAAGCTGCGTACCGTTATCAGTGAACTCCGCCAGCATTACAGCCGCAGGCACATTACTGATGACCTGTGAAAGAAGTGCTCCCGATATAAGCTCTCTGCCTGTAAGTATACGGGAGAAAAAGTCGCTTACAGCTTCTATTCTTGCGATATTTCCAACGAAAACGAAGAAGCCCACAAAAGTAGCAAGAAGCGCATAATCCACCTTGCCAAGCAGCTTTATATCGCATATTACCGCTGCCGCAACCGCCGCTATAAGGCACCCCCAGTCAGGGATAAGCCTGAACACAGCCGCGATACACACAAGGAAAAGTCCCGTATACACAGCCGCTTTCAGCTTTGGTATCTCCGTATCCTTGCTTTCGGGGGCTTTGCACTTGTCCTTCGGCAGAAGCAGTGTAAGTCCCATTACAGCCGCAAGTCCCACAACTCCGACGGGCAGCATAGTTTTAAGAAAAGTCATTGCCGTAAGCCCGTATTTATCGTATAGGAACAAATTCTGTGGATTTCCCACGGGAGTCATCATGCTTCCTAAGTTTGACGCCGCAGTTTCAAGGACTACCGTGAGTATAAGGCTCTTGCTGTCATTGATACTGCCGAAAATAAGCAGCGTAAGGGGCACAAAGGTAATAAGTGCAACGTCATTTGTTACAAGCATGGCACTGAAAAAGCATATGAGCGTAAGCACCGCACCAAGTCTGCGGACTGTGCCTGTTTTGCTCAAAAGCACCTTTGTAAGCTTATCGAAAATGCCAATACTACGCAGTCCCGCAACAGCCGCCATGAGCGCAAAAAGCTCGATGAGCACTGTCCTGTTGCAGTAACCGATATACTCCTTATCGGGCGGTATTATGAACATTGTCGCCGCAGCAAGCAGCAGAGATATAACAAGTACAGGCTGAGCCTTTATATATTTACGCAATCCCGTCATACTGTCTCCTTAGTCATAAGACCGTAATGCGAGAGCCTGTAGCCCTTGCTGAAATAGCATGAAAAAGCCGCTTCGTTTTCCTCTTCTATCTCAAGCTTGAAGCGGACAGCCTGTGGGAACTCTTTTTCTATAAACTTCAAAAGCGCAGTACCTATCCCAAATCTTCGGTATTCGGGCTTTATGTAAAGGTCTTCGAGCCATACGCAAATACCGCCGTATTCCGTGGTATAGCCCAGTGCTGTCATTGCATAGCCCGCAGCCTCGCCGTTGAATTCAAGCATAAAGCCCCGCAGGAAAGGCATATCGCTGATACAGTCCTCAAAGTCCTTTTCGAGCACACTGTCCGATGACTTGTGTATCACCGCAGGAGAGTCGTAAAACTCCCTCATCATAGCCATTACCTCGCACTTGTCGTCAGGAGCAAGCTCACGAATATTGATATCCTTTTTCATATTATCTTCCTTTCGCATTAACTGCAAAAATGATTATACCACTTTTTTCCGCCAACGTCAACAAGAAAACCGCTTATTTCTGATGCTTGAAGAGGATATATTGACACTAAAAAAATATTACTGTATAATGATAAATATATAAATCTAAAACACGGGAGGAATAACAATGGATCAGATAAAAAACAGAAGAAGCATCAGAAAATACACCTCACAGCCCGTTGAAAAGGAGCTCATAGATGAAGTACTCAGTGCCGCTATCCTTGCTCCGTCAGCTAAAAACCGACAGCCGTGGAAGTTCATTGTCTACAGCGAGAACTCCAAAAAGGAGCTTCTTTCCGCAATGGAAAAAGGACTCATAAAAACAAAAGCAGAGTTTGCAAATATGCCGAATTCGGAATATATGCTGTCCGATGCCTTCAATACACTTAAAATAATGCAGGAAGCTCCTGTGATAATAATGGTGCTCAATACAAACGGCAGCTCCCCATTCAGCGAAATTGACACCTTTGCCCGTATCACCGAGATTTGCGACAGTCTTTCCATTGGTGCAGCTATCGAAAATATGCTTCTCAAAGCAACAGAGCTGGGGCTCGGAACATTATGGATAGCAAACACCTGCTATGCCTACAATGAGCTTGCTGAATTTATCGGAACGAAGTCACAGCTTATCGGCGCAGTTGCACTCGGCTATGCTGCGGAAGTTCCATTTCCGAGACCTCGCAAGTCTCTTGATGAAGTCGCAGAATACAGATGAAAAAAGTCCGAAAGCAGTCTTCCTGACCGCTTTCGGACTTCATTGCCGCACTTATTATGCACAGCTCATACCATTATCAGACAAATGCCTTTATTTCGCCTGATAAGAACTTTTTAAGCAGAACGAGATCGTCCTCGGTTATTGCACCGTCGCCGTTGATATCTGCTGCCTCGAAGCGCTCTGCGTCGCCGTCAACAGCTGCATTTCTCATACTGCAAAGGTCGAATACGTCAACTTCACCGTCGACGTTAAGGTCGCCGAGTATATATTCACCCGCAGGAGTATTGGGCTTCCACCAGTTCAGATTGAAGAGATAGCTCTCTCCTCCCGTGAATACCAGATATACGTCATGCTTACCGCTTACAGCCTCGATATTGCAGGTCGTTGTTGTCCAGTCCTGCCAGCCGCCTGTGCTTGAAACCTCTGCCTTGCCTATGAGCTTGCCGTCAGCACTGTCAAGTCTTACCTCGATATTGCCGCCCGAGCCGTTTGAAGCTACGCGGAGATCAATTTTATCTGCGCCTGTAAGGTCGATATCCTTGAAGCCTATGTAGTCGCCGTCCTCGATGTAGCCTACATCACTTCCGCCCTCAGAACAGTTCTCAACGTCAATACCTGACTTATAATCGTAATTCTCAGCTTCGATAACATTGCTGTCATTTCCGCCCACACCCTTTATACGGAGGATATGGCTTGATTTGCTGAGTATCTTTCCTTCTCTGTCAAGGACGTAAATACGGTACTCGCCTTCCGTTGCGGGAGTCCTTATACTTCCCGTACTTCCGCCTGCTCTTGTCATATCAGCTCCTGCCTTGAAGCTTGTTGTGCCGTCGGGAGCTATCCATACATTGCCGTCTACCTTTCTTACGGGGAGCTTGCTGCCGCCTGTAGTTGCACAGCTTGCAGGGAATGCATAATCAGCCGCGGATTTAAGCCATGAGGGCATAAGACTGCGATATTCATCGGTGATACCCGAATTAAGGCATACCTTGTACTGAGCAAAAGGCCATACGTTATCGGATACTACGATAGGAGTATCAATGTCGCTGTACGGCGGATTTTTACCCATTTTGTTCACAGTAGCGTATGTACGCTTTATTGTGAGGTGGTGCTTGTCACCGTATTCCTCACAGTTGATAGTATAAGTTACATTAGGGCTTATTTCGAGAACATTGTCGTTCTCCTCGATATATGTAGTACCCTCGTCGTTATGGAGTCCGTAGGTAGGTGCTCCCGGACCGCCTGCGGGTATGCCCTGTACGTAGTTCTCGTTGATTATAGTGCCAGGCATCTGACCTATAGTGTAGATACCGCCGCTGTCGTGGAGACGGTTCAGAGAATTTATTACTCTGTTATAGCATATCATATTATCGCGGCAGGTGGTGCTGTCCTTGAAATTGCACCAGCCCCAGCCCAGATGTATGCCGTTGTAGGCAGTCTTTTCGATAGTATTATTGAGTATCTTCACAGAGTCAACGAAATATGCCGTAATAGCTGCACAGCCGCCGAAACCGTGAACTACGCTTATATCGTAAAGCAAATTCTCAGTGATGAGGTCGTTCTTGCATAAGCCCTCGACCTCCTTCGGGAACTTCTCGTGATTGTTCCACGCAGCATCGCCTATGTAGATATGCTGCGGGTGACCCACTGTAATACCGCTTGAAGTGATATCGGTAACGAAGTTTCCGCGCACCTCTGAATTTATAACGTCATTGGTCATTGAGATACCGTCTGCACCTGTATGCTTTACAACATTGCCTGTGAGCTTTATGTTGTCGCTGCTTGTGATATGTATAGCAGCAGGCAGAGTATCTACCATTTCGTACTTCTTGGAGTGCCAGTTCGAGTCCGCAAAGGCAGTATAGCTCTGAGCAGCCTGACAGGTAGTTTTTCCGTGTGAGCCTGCTACCTCTGTGAGCTGATAATCCGTATTTGCAAAGGTTATGCCGCTGAAGCTGATATTCTGAACACGTTCGGTCAAAGAATTTCCGGCGATTTTTATAAGTCCGTCAGCAACAGGAGCTTCAACATCTGCGGTAGTCATATCCTCGCCGCTGCGTGGGTAATAGTACAGCACCTTCTGAGTCTTGTCGAAGAAAAATTCTCCCTCGCTGTCAACGAACGAAAATGCATTGTAGATAGTATGAGTACCGCCTGTACTGAAGCCTGCTCCCCAGCCGGGAGTCTGAGCTATAGCACCGTAGGGCTGCTGCATGAGCAGTATCATTCTGCTGCCGTCGTACTTGATATCACGGGAGCAGACTATATTTTCGTTCCATGTAGTACCGTTTACTACCTCAAGGTCATCGAAATTTGAAGTTACACGAGGCATAGAGCCTGCATCATAAACGATACCATCACTCTTTTTGCCAGAGTCCCAAGCCCAATCGGCCTGTCCTGCGGTTATGTTGTAGTCGCCGTAGCCGCCCTTTGCCTGCACCTGCACGCTGCCCATATTGGCACGGCGGTCGTTGACATAAAGGTTCCTCAGCTTGATATCTCTGTCAAGAGGTGCCGACCAGAGCTTGTCGTTGAATTTAGTCCAGCCTGTGACCTTCTGTGCGCCGTTGATAACAGGCTCTTCATCACCATAGGCTTCATACCTTATGGTAAAGCCTCCTGTACCGGAGTCACGGGTATCAAACTCAACAGGCTTTGTTACGCGGTAATCACCGCCGCGTAGATACACGACGATATCTCCCGTCATGCTGCCGTTGATCTTTCGCACCTCGTCACGGGCTTTCTCAAGTGTTGCGAATGGTGCTTCCACGGAGCCGTCACCGCTGTCGCTTCCGTCAGGCGCAACAAAAAAGACCGCCTGAGTACCTGCGGCAGTTGAGTTAACTGCAATATTTCCCGTGTCAACAGCCGACATGACTGCTGCCAGACTGACAGCAATTGCTGACATTCGTTTCAGGATCATAGTATTCCTCCTTATTAAATTTTAATATCCCTTCTATACTATCATTCATTCTCTCACTTTGTGCATGATAGCTATATTTTTCTTCTATATAACAATTATAATGCAACAAGCTGCATAATAATACAACTATTTTTTCTTTTTTGGTAATATTACTATATCGCCCCCTTGATTTTTCCTGCCCATTATGTTATAATATGTCCTATTCAGCAGGAGGTAGATATGTTTTCGCAATTCAGAAAGAAATTCATCGGTGACAGGACATTCTACAAAACGGTCCTCAGCATGGTCATTCCCATGATACTGCAAAATCTTGTCACCAATTTCGTAAGTCTCATAGATAATATCATGGTTGGCAGCATGGGTACCGAGCCTATGAGCGGTGTTTCCATAGTCAACCAGTTTATTTTTGTTTTTAACGTTACCGTTTTCGGTGCAGTCGCAGGTCCGAGCATTTTCGGAGCGCAGTTTTTCGGCAAGGGTGACCATGAAGGTCAGAAATATACCTTCCGTTTCAGACTGCTCATATGTACGGCTATAATCTTTGTCGCCGCCGCTATATTTGAGCTTTTCGGCTCGCCGCTGATAAAGCTCTTCATCAGCAAGGAAAGCGACCCTCAGCAGGCTCGGGAGATACTCGGCTATGGAATGGATTATCTGAGGATAATGATATTCAGCCTTGTCCCCTTTGCCATTGGTCAGGCATATTCCAGCATAGTCCGCGAATGCGGGGAAACACGTATCCCTATGGTAGGAGCTATGTCCGCTGTGGGTATAAACGTGCTGCTGGACTATGGTCTTATCTTCGGCAAGCTCGGTATGCCTGCAATGGGCGTAAAGGGAGCTGCTATCGCAACCGTCATTGCAAAGACTGTGGAAGCCCTTGTGGTGATAGTCTGGGCGCACACTCACCCTCAGCGAAACAAATACATTGTTGGTGCATTTCGCGGCTTTACCATACCTAAAAGGCTTACTGCCGATATAATCAGGCGCGGTACTCCCCTTTTCATAAACGAATTTCTCTGGTCGCTGGGAATGTCCATAGTCGCACAGTGCTATTCCGTGCGCAGCACTGAGGTAGTAGCTGCAAGGAACATTTCCAGCACCATGACAAACCTTTTCAGCTCGGTATACCTTCAAATGGGAGCCTGCATAGCTATACTCGTAGGAGCAAAGCTGGGTGCGAACAAGCTGAAGGAAGCCCGTGACCTTGACAATAAGCTGCTGTTTTTTGCAGTTGCCGCCGCAGCGACCGTTGCTGTCTGTATGCTGCCACTTGCAGAGCTTTTCCCGAGATTTTACAACACGGAAGACTCCGTTCGCTCTCTCGCTTCATACATGATACTCATTCAAGCTCTTACAATGCCTATGTGGGGCTATACAAACGCCTGCTACTTCACTCTGAGAAGCGGTGGAAAAACAGGTATCACCTTCCTTTTCGACTTCGGCTTCACATGGTTACTGATGATACCGCTTGCCGCAGTGCTTTCTTATTTTACATCACTTGACATACGCATCGTTTTTGCAGCAGTTACCTTCTCAGAGATCGTAAAGGTATTCATCGGCTACTTCATGGTGCGCAGCAATGTGTGGATAAACAACATCGTTGATGATATATGAACATAGCGAAACGCCGCCGCTTCGAGGGTAGAAGCTGCGGTGTTTCTCGTTTTGAGGAATTTGTTGTATCAAATAGAGAGGATAAAGCTTTAAATTATATACAAACAAACTATAAAGTAATGTATATTACTGTCCTTCGTGGAAGAAGTAAGGAAGTGCATCGTAGATGTACCATCTTACATATCCCCACCAGTGAGTCTTTTCGATACCGTCGTTACTGTTTGCAACGAGGAAGTAGAAGTTGCCCTTTGAGAAGTCAGATGTATAAGTAAAGCGCTTTGTATCCTGCTTGAGAGGATTGATAAGTCCGAGCATATTGTTGTATGCAAGATCCTTGTCGCCTGTAGCAGCAAGTACGAAATACTCTCTCTGGCTGAAGCCTGACTTGTCGATAGCGTTCTGAACTCCCTGTACACCGCCCCAGCAGTGACCTGACAGCGGCATATAGTAAGCGCATATATCAAGATTGTTTATAAGCATATTCCATGTAGAACCGCCGCCCATTGAAAATCCGCCGTATGCACGGTGATATCTTGTAGCCTTGAGGTTGTCGAGTGAAGTATTCTTCTCAGCATATGTGGAATACTTGCCCTCAACAAATGGAATAATGCTCTGACGCATCTCGTTCCATACTGTGCCTGCTCCCATGTTTCCGTCATTTGAAGGACAGCCGTTGAATGTAGGAGTTACAACGATCATAGGCTCAAGCTCGCCGTTCTTTATCATATTGTCAAGTATATTCTGCATCTTGACATCATTGCTGAATATTGTATTCTCGTTCTCTCCGCCGCCGTGCATTAGATAGAAGATATTGTACTTCTTGTTCTCGTCATAGCCGTATGGGAGATAAACATTAAGCGACTTTTTGCCATTGATGCCTGTGTAGCTTTCCTTAACTATCTTGCCTGCCTGTGAGCACTGATTAAGGTAGCTGTCGTTTGCACGGTACTGAAGATTTGCGTTATATCTGAAGTTTGATTTTGGAGCTGTAGTCGTAGTAGTTGTTGTGGTGGTGCTTGTAGTTGTGGTAGTAGTTGTTGTTGCAGGTGCGGTAACTGTCTTGATATTATCGGAGTAGCTCTCGGGAAGCTTATTGGTAATACCCAAGAGATACTTCTGTATAGCAAGAGCATCGTTTGAAGTAATACCGCCGCCTGCTTCGCTTACGTCTGCATTGTATATGCCTGGGTCGCTGAGAGTATACTTGTTTGGATTTGCAAGCGACTGCATGATAAGAACAACGTCGCCCATATCTACTTCGCCGTCACCGTTTGCATCTCCCCACTTTGATACCTTTGAATCAAGTATATCCTTGAGGTCCTGTGAAGGAGCTGAAACTGTAGGTGTCGTAACAACAGGAGCTGTAGTCGTAGTTGTAGCCACGACTGCCTTAGGTCCGTCTATAACAGTACCTGCAACAGCTCCTATAGCTTCGTCAACGAAGAAGCTGTACTCGTCGGCATCTGTCTCAACATACATCTGGAGATCAGATGCACCCTCGGGTATCTTGTAATTGGTATTTGAAAGCTGTACCCACTCGCCCTTCGGCACAGCATCAACGGTAGCTATCTTGTCATACTTGACCTCAGTACCGTCATTGTACTGGAGAGTAAGATAGAACTTCTGTGAAGCAGGTCCTTCGTTATACTTTACAACCGTGCTGAAGCTGTACTCCTGACCGCCCTTGAATACTGATGAGGAAAGTGAACGTACTGCACCGTTCCAGTTGGCTTCTCTGTCTGTGCAGGCGATAGAACCTGAACCTGCATAATACTCGGATTTGTCAGCTGCAACCTTTGCAGAGCCTCTGCCTGTCCATGAATCGCTGCCGCTGTCGAATGTATTATGGAAGTAATAGCCGTTTTCATCGGGCTCGATGATAACAGGAGTGCCGCTGAGTACCTTGCTGCCGTTGCAGCCGTTCCATGTCTGACGCTCATACTCAAAGAAGTCGATATCAGCATAGCCGCCTGTAGTCTTGGTAGCATAGCTGTAGATACCGCTGCGGTAGCCTGTAAAGAGCTTCAGATCATATGACATTGACAGCTCCTGACCAAGCTTTGTCCAGTTCTGTCCGTCATAAGAATAGTAGAAATTAGCCTTGTCGATATTATTTGAGGAGCTTCCGTCAGATGCCACGTTAGCGAACTTGAAGTCAACCTTGAGGTATACCTCATCGCCGCTCATATTCTGCTCGGCAACTATCTTATTTGAGCTGTTTCCTACCTCATTTCCGCTGTTGATCGACATATATACCTTCTTATTGCCGCTGTCATCAACACGGACACCTATACAGCCGTATTTGAGCTGGAATGCGGAAAGACCTGCATAGTCACCAGCCTTCATATTTGATGCATCAAGCTTTATGTAGCTGCTGCAGGCAGGACCCTCTGTACGCATGGTAAGGGTATTTCTTGCATTGAGCAGATGTGAAGCAATAGTCTTGTTTTTCAGACGGAGCCAGCCCTCACGCTCTGTAACCGACCATGCACTGTTATCGGGATTGTGGTTCCACTGCCATTCGAGAGCAAGGTCGTTGGTGGAGTAGTCAAAGCTGTCATCGCCTGCAAGGTCTGTGCCCTTGCCGGAACCAAGATCAAGAGTGAGCGGCGCCTTTCCGTTCACGCCCATCATAGGCCAGTCGTTCTGCCATGTTACGGGAACAAGTACAGGGATACGTCCTACAGAGCCGTGATCCTGGAAAAGAAGTCCGTACCACTTTCCTTCGGGAGTTTCAACTATACCGCCCTGAGCACAGCCGCTGTTATAAGAACCTAAATTGGAGTCGAGAACTGTCTTGTTCTCCCAGTTTCCTGTGAGGCTCTTTGAACGGTAGCATATCTCGACACGTCCTGTACCGCTGGGCCATGCAATAATAAATATGTAGTAATAATCGCCTATTTTCTGGATATGTGAGCCCTCACCAGCAACATATCCCGTTATATTCGTCTTGAATAAGGTCTTGTCAAGTCCGCCTGACTTGAAACCTGTCATATCGGAGTTGAATTCCTTTATCTTGATCTCTCCGCCGCCGTAAACAAGATAATTTCTTCCGTCATCATCAAAGAGGATAGAAGCATCGTGGTACATACCGTTCAGCTCGACCTTTGACCATTCACCATGCTCGATATCATCTGTAGAATAAATATATGACTTGTTAGTACTGTAGCTGCCGAAGAAAACATAAAACTTGCCGTTCTTTTCGTTATATCTAAGGCTTGCAGCCCACTGTCCCTTTGCATAATCGTGCTTGCCGTTAACGAGATTTTCGCCGTCGCCCTCAGCGAGTCTGTCGTAAACATAGCCGCACATCTCCCACGAAGCTAAGTCCTTTGACTTCATAATAGGAGCTCCCGGGCTGAAATACATAGTAGTACTTACCATATAATATGTATCGCCTACTCTGATAACGTCCTCATCGGGAACATCTGCCCATATGATCGGGTTTGAAATAGTAGATGCCGCAGAGGTCATCATACCTGCCGTAGCCGCCGTTGACGGCATAGCGATAGAAGCCGCCAAAATCACTGATAATGCAGCCTTTTTCGGAATAAAGTGTTTCATGAGTAATTCCTCCTTATTTAATTTCCCCTGTAATAACGTTCCAAATACTATCTCTACAGTCGTCAGTATATTTCTATATGTAATATATTGACGATTTTTATAGCATTTCTCTAATTAATTTTAACACTTTGCACTAATCTAAACAACCTAAATAATACAGATTTGGTGGACAAAACACTCTATTTATATTAATATATCACGTTTTATGTTTGAATTTTATCATAAACAGCAAAATATTGATATTCACGACACAAAAAATACATTATTTCACTTTATTACAATAAAGCTAAAATATGCAAAAAGCTGCTTTTATTATTCCTGCTGTGGTATAATAATTATGATCGACTCAAAAACTTTTGAAAGAGTACTTTTTTCAGAAAAGTGAAATATCCCACGAAAAAAATCGACTATATAGGCAAGAGGGACCTCAACCTCCCGAAAGGAGGAACTTTCCATGAATGATAAAAGTATCATAGAGCTTTTCCAAAAAAGAAACGAGCAGGCAATTGCAGAGCTGAAGCTGAAATACGACAGACTATGTTATCATATCGCAGGCACTATCCTTTCTCAGCGTCAGGACATCGAGGAGTGCATAAACTCCGCCTACTATGACATATGGAGCAAGATACCGCCAGAAGAACCCGACGACCTGAAAACATACCTGTGCCGCATAGTCAAAAACAAGGCTATAGACAAACTGAAATATAACTCAGCTGCCAAGCGCGGTCCTCAGCTAAGTGTATCGCTGGACGAGCTTGCCGAGTGTATCCCAGACAGGCAGCAGGACGATATGTCCGCTCAGAAGCTTGCAGAGGTCATAAGCCGCTTTCTGCGGACACAGGACGAACGGCACAGGAAGATCTTCGTGCGACGCTACTGGTACGGCGACAGTCTGTCAAAGATCGCCGAATATTTCAGTATGAACGAGAAAACAGTTGCTACATATCTTTTTCGGACAAGAAAAAAGCTAAAGGATTTTTTGAAGAAAGAGGGTTTCAAGCATGAATAAAATGGATATATTTGAAGCCGTTAACCTCATTGACGACGACATTGTCAGAGAAGCCGAAATAAGCTCAGAAATGAAAGCAAGCACAAGTAAGGAGCCTGCTATTACTGTATCAGGAGTTGAGGTTCGTAACAGTATCAGGTGGCAGCGCATTGCCGCTATCGCTTCGGCGTTCATACTTATGGCTGGCTTGGGCAGCGTAGGAGCTATGCTCTACAATCAGCGCCCCACAAGACACACAGAGCCGCCTGAAGTAGTGATACCTGCGGCTACTGAAAGCACAACAGTGACCGAGGATAAGAAAACTGAGGTCACAGATGCTGACAGGAAAGAAAAGGATAAAATCAAAAAAACAAAGGAAAGCAATAATACAGCTGCCACAAGCAAGGCAAATGAGGAGGATAAGCCTGCTGCCGTCACATCTCCTGATGATAACGACGAGCAACCCGTAGTTACCGAGAATAACGCTCCCGATGAAAAGCAAACAACAGAACCTGCAAGGACAGCCCCTGCTCATGTGACTACCCTTGTTTGCAGTACTCCGCGAACAAGCGGTAACGTGACGATCTCTGCGCCTGCTCCTGTAACTACAGCAAAAACAACAACCCCAAATGTAACAGAAGCAATAACAACAGAGCAATGGCAAATACATCTGCCCTGTACTATTAAACCGTCAGACCCAAATATAACATGGCGTGCATATCAGTGTACTGAAATGTTTGATATACTCAGAAGCCTCACGTATACTCCCGATGATAACTACAGTATGCCAAATACTTATCTCATAGACGCAAACGATAACAACAGAGTATATGCGCTGAATTTTGAATACAGGTGGATATTGAAGTACGGAACTGACGGCACAGACTGGGGCTATGCTCCAATGCCTGACAGACTCTATGAGCTGTTCTGCGGCTGATAAATGCTCTTACAAAAAGAATAAAACAAACAGGAGTTATGCCTGAGATAAAGCAGCATACTCCTGTTTTTTATACCCTTTTTGATAAAAAAGCGAGGAAAAGTGTGAAGCTCCGTGGTTTTTGCAACATATATACGCATATTTCAAGGTCTTGCTGTTGACTTTTACACTGCGATAGTGTATAATTTTAACATGAACAGGAGATGATAAAATGCGCTCAAAAGGCACTAAAACCATTGCTGAAAACCGCAAAGCCCGTCACGATTACTTTGTCCTCGAATCCTACGAAGCAGGCATTGAGCTTGTGGGAACTGAGGTAAAATCTATCCGTCAGGGCGGCGTTAACCTTAAAGACTCGTGGTGCTCTATCGACAAGGGCGAGCTTTTCGTCCGCGGTATGCACATATCTCCGTATGAGAAAGGCAACATCTTTAACCGCGACCCCATGAGAGTGAGAAAGCTCCTCATGCACAAGCGCGAAATAAATAAGCTCTACGGCACACTCAAACAGGAAGGACTGTCGCTTATCCCCCTGAGTCTATACTTTAAGGACTCCCGCGTAAAAATGCAGGTGGGTCTGTGCAAGGGTAAGAAGCTCTACGACAAACGTGCAGATATCGCAAAACGCGATGCCAACCGCGAAATAGACCGCAATATGAAAACACGCAACAGGTAAGGAAAATACTACCATGTTATACCCAATGCCACTGAAAAAGGGCGATAAAGTCGCTGTAATAAGCCTTTCAAGCGGTATTATCGGCGAGCCATACTGCGCCCACGAAAAAGAACTGGGCGAAAAGAAGCTCCGCGAATTCGGGCTTGAACCCGTTTTCACCGAATACGCACTCATGGGAAATGACTTTATCATGCGTCACCCCGAGGCTCGTGCAGCTGACCTGAAATCCGCTTTTCTCGATGACTCCGTAAAAGGCATAATAACCGCTATCGGCGGTATAGAGACCTTTCGCACCTTCCCCTATCTTATGGAGGACAAGGAGTTCATAAATGCTGTAAAAGAGCACCCTAAGTTCTTTTTAGGATTTTCCGATACTACCAATAACCACTTTATGTTCCACAGATTAGGCTTGCAGACCTTCTACGGTCAGGCTTTCATGTGCGATTTAGCGGAGCTTTCCGGAGATATGCTCCCCTACTCAAAGGCACAGTTCGAGAGCTGTTTTGCACCATATCACGGCAGGAGGATAACTCCGTCAGATGTGTGGTACGAGGAAAGAGCAGACTTCTCCGCAGGCGCTGTGGGAACTATGCCAATTTTCCACAAGGAAGAACACGGCTATGAGCTTTTGCAGGGCAGTCCTGTTTTTGAGGGCGAACTGCTGGGCGGCTGTATCGACAGCATGGGCGAGATGCTCATTGCAGGCAATACAGACAGGTTCGGCGAAATACTCGCCCATGAATTCGAGATATATCCTCAGCTTAAAGAAGAATTCGCCAAACAAAGCGAAATAACAAGGAAATACAATATCTTCCCCACTGCCGATGAATGGCGCGGAAAGATACTCTTCGCGGAAACAAGCGAAGTCATGCCGACTCCCGAAATCCTGAGAGAATACCTTGCAGCACTTAAAAATGAGGGAGTTTTTGAAAATATTAACGGCATCATCATCGGTAAGCCCATGAACGAGAAATATTACGAGGAGTACAAGAGCGTATGGCGCGAGGTCGTTGATAATGCGGAACTCCCCATGCTCTATAATGTAAACTTCGGTCACGGAAGTCCCCGTGCGATACTGCCATACGGTGCTATAGCACACGTTGACGCGGAGAAACAAGAGATAACATTGTTATGATATCAGACGGGCGTACACTGTGCGCCCCTACAAGCTAATAGCTAAGGGCTAACGGCTAATGGCTAAAGGCTTTAAAAGTCCGTAAGTTTAGGTATAAATCTTTTGTTGACAAATTCTCGGAAATATAGTATAATATCAGTTGGAGCACTAAAGCTCCCCAACCTGTACCCTCATAATTTATGGGGGCGTAAAGGTTTCGACGGGGGTCTTGAAGTGTGATAAGCGAGCGGAGAATGGCGTGATCTCCATAACCTGCGCCACGTTTAAATATAAACGCAAGAAATAACATTACAGTTTCTAGAAATAGCGAACTGGTAGCTGCTTAAGTCAGCTTCTGTCCACCGAGGGAGTACCGCGGCTCTCGCTTGGGCATCGATGAGCGGTGAACGACTGTCGGAAGTGTCCGTGTCCGTCAGTTGTATACGGACTACCTGTGACTACAGCCCGTTTATCGGCGGCAGACTCAGGGAATCATAATAGGTAAAATACGCTCGTAGAAAGTTGCATGAATGGGCTTTCGGACAGGGGTTCAATTCCCCTCGCCTCCACTCTTAATGACACGTCCTGTTTTACAGGGCGTTTTTTATTTTTATCCGCCTTCCTATTATTAAAAATCTACAAATTCAGCGTATCTTTTTTGTGCAACGCATAGAAACTGAAAACTATTTTTTCAATAATCAATGGTTTTCCGTTGAAAAAGTGCTTTTTTATGCCCTTTTATAGGAGGAAGAAATCATTATATCTTAGCTCTTAGTTCTTACATCTTGATTCTTAAAAGAAAACGGACACTATCGTATGTCCGATAATGTCCGTTCTGATAATTTATCCAAGCGATTTGAGCTTTTTCTGAAGCTCTATCATATGATTACGGCAGGCTGTTATCTCTCCCGTATACTTATTGAACCACTCTACATCAGTTTCGTCAGGCTGCTCCTGAAGCAGGATAGCCTGAACAAGTGCCGACTGAGAACGCGAACGTTTTCTTTCGATCTCCTTGATCGTACTCATGCAGAGCTTTATCTCCTTTTTAAGCTTTCTTTTCTCGCCCATGCTGAAACCTCCCCCTGCATCAATAGCCTTTTTTATCAACCGAACTTACCACCGCTGACGCTTCCTCATAGCCCTTGTCCACATTATCAAGGATATCACTGAGTGCCTGTCTCATATCGTCAAGCTTTTCCTTCATCTGCTCGGGATATTTCATCGTACAGGTGGTAAGCTCATTAATTATTATCTGCTTGTCATCGAAGTCCTTCAGGAGAAAGGCAAAGGAATTAGCACCGCTCATATCGCTTACTATACGCATATATCTGAGCTCGTGATCGCCCTCACCCTTCTTGTAGGAGTCGATATCCTCAATGACCTTTGTCAGATTTGTTCTGTACTGCTTGCGGTAAGTCTCCTGTACCCGCTTTGTTTCGTCCATATACAGAGCTATGAACACGAGGAGAGCAATAAAGGTGATAATGAAAAGTATGATTGCTCTAATCATTCTCCTCTTCATCAGTTTCTCTTGATTCACTCAGCTTCACCTCGTTTTCTGGATCATAGCCCATCTCTTCAAGACGGCGTTTTTCTCTTTCGATAGCCGCTCTCACAGCAGCCTCACGCTTTCTGTCGGCTTCCTCTCTGCTGCTTTCGGCAGCCTCTTTGCCTATTTTCGTTACTGTTTTAGCTTCATAAAGTGCTATCAATGTCATAGGCACTACGACCAGAATAAGCAAAAGCTTTTTCAGGTCAACAAAGGAATTCACCCATATGAAAAATCTTGACTTACGGGTATATTTTCCGACTATGCGTTCTTCTCTTACACCTGTGCTGTCCTGCACGGGATTTGCATCGCCCTTGGTTATATATGTACCGTCGGGATTTTTACCGATTATCCTGTGAGTTATGAGCTTGTCCTTTATGTCGCTCTGGTCGGAATAGAACGTGATTATATCCCCGTCTGAAAGTGCGGAAACATCGGTCTTTTCAACGATTATATAGTCACCTGTATGGATAGAAGGCTCCATACTTCCTGTAACTACCTTCAATACGCTCTTACCGAATACATTCACGGCTTTTCCGCGAGCCGAGCAGACCATTACATATACTACGAAAGCAAGTGCCACGGCAGTTATGACTGCAACGATGATATTAGCTATCTTTGAGGAATTGTCTTCCTTCTCCTCATTTTTGACTTTATAATCATCAATACGCGCCTCGCTCTCACGGATAGCTTCCTCAAGCTCTTTTTTCTCCTTTTTTCGAGTTTCAACAGCTCTGCGTATTTTCTTGACAAGGCTTACACGGTACTCCTTGTAGAGACGCTTCATTTCCATGTCAATAGCCTTCTGCTCCTCGGGAGTCCTTACAGGCGGAGTATATGCGGGACGAGGCTTGTTCTTCATTTCCTTTGCTTTCTTTCGCTTGAACTTCATGTCAGCGATAAAGCGTCTGAAACGATATTTGAAGTCCTGACCGTACTTTTTGTAGTACATCTCCATATGCTCGCGTTCCTGCTTTTCGCGCTCCTTTTCCTGCTTCTTCTGCTGCTTTTCTGCAAGGAGCTGTTTATAGCGCGGATTATCGGTATCTTCAGGTATGATGCCGAATACCACAGCAAGTATATGCCTTATAAGGCGTATGAGTGCATATATCGGATTCCACGAATATTCGCGGTATATCTCTTTGAATGGCTTGCTCTCAAAGTGCTGTCTTTCAGCTTTGAGACGCTGAGCACGCTCTGCCTCGGCACGTTCCCTTTCAAGCTTCTGCTGTTCAAGTTTTTTGCGGGCTGCAACAGCTCTGGGATCCTCAAATTCATCCTGCTCCTCAGACTTGTCAAGCTCTGCCTTAGCTTCCTCGATCTCATCTTCGGTAACTTCGTTGTACGCCTGCTTTTCAAGCTCTGACTCATCAGCAGCTTTATTGAGAGTCTCTTCATCAATTCCCTCAGCCTCACCGAGTTCGGCTCGTGCCATTTCCTTATTCTGCCTGATACGTTCACGCTCGGCAGCAATTCGTTCTTCTTCCTCCCGTCTGAGTCTTTCCTCTTCCTCGCGTTTGCGTATTTCTTCGAGACGGGCAAGTCTTTCCTCTTCAAGCCGCTGACGTTCCCGCTCCGCAGCCTCCTGCTCGGCACGCTTCTTCGCCAGCATTTCCTGAAGCTTTCGCTCCTCTTCTTCCTTTTCCAGTCGGATACGCTCCAGCTCTGCACGTCTTGCTTCCTCGATACGCTGCTGTTCTCTGAGGCGTTCTTCCTCCTCTTTTCGGCGTTTCTCCTCTTCCTGCCTGAGCTTCTCGCGTTCCGCCATATAAGCGGTCTCGATGTTGATACACTCAGTTATCTGCTCAAACATGAGGTTAAGGTCGGTTGGAAGCCGCTTTTCCAGTCGGAAATCGGAATCCGCAGCTATGTATCCTGCAACAGTCTCAGATGATACACTGTAATCCGCCGCCAGCTCCTTGTCGAATTTCTTCAGAAACTTCGGTGCTATAGGCTTTGAGGTATGTTTTTTCAGCTCCTTCAGCTTATCCTCGTTGTCGTTGTTCATGTACGAACGGAACAGCAGCAGGTTAAGCACTACAAGCTTGTAAAAGTCCTCAACGTATTCCTTCTGAGGTGCTACAGCCTTATTCTGTATGTTTATCTCATAGCCGACCTTGTCATAGCTTTCTATGTACTGCCATAGCGTAAGGCAGGCTTTCAGGTCGACATTCTTCATGATAGCGTTTGTACGCATTACAGGGGGGCGTATGAAGTTGTTTCCGAGAGTCCTGCAAAGCTCCGAGCCCTTATAGCCTTCTATGGCTTTTTTGAGCTTTTCAACTCTCTGCCACACGGTATAGCCGTTAGCATCGTAGGAGTCGAGACTGTCAACAGTCTCTATCTTAACGTCTATCTTCATTTTGCCGCCCGTGCTGTCATTTATAACGGTATCATACCCGAGAGTGAAGACCTCCTCGTCCTTTGATACCTCGGCAAGCTTTTCGTATCTTCGTGATATGAAAATGTAAAGCCTGTCTATAAGTGTGTTTATAAACCTGTTCTCGTATGTAATAAGGCTTTCTTCCTTATGCACATTGAGTATCTTTGAAGGGGTTATCTTCCCCGTTTTTCTGTCAACGCTCTGTATCAGGTCTGTATGCTGTGCCAGATGCTTGACAGATTCTATGGTGGTCTTGCGCGAAAGAGCTATGGGGACTATCTCCTCAACGTCCTCTATGGTACGTCTGGGGTTTCTCAGGAAATTGTCAAGGTGGACTATTCCGTTTTCGATCGCCTCTACCCACGAAACATCTATCGCCTTTTCCATTATCTTCTTATTGAAGGCAAAATTGTTTTTGCTGGCTTCGAGGAGAGAACCAAGTGTACCATATAACTCATCGCCGCCCATTGTTTCCATGATCTCTTCAAACTCATGGTACCAGTTGCTGTACAAGCCGTTCACTTGCTCTCACCTGCTCTTCCATATCAGAACAGCTTCTGTAGTCTTTCGAGATAAGCTATAGATTCGTTCATTTTATTTTTACCGAAAGTTTTAGTCATATATACGCATAATTCGCGCAGCTCCTCTCTCAGCATCGCAAGGTTGAGAGACTCAAACTTTCTGAATATCTTTGTAGCAAGAATGTAGTCTATTCCGTCCAGCTCATCGCCGCCACAGGCTACATATACAGGAACAAAAAGGTTCATCTGCTTTAAGATACGGTTACCGAAGGCAACTCTCAGCTTTTCGATTACCCAAAGGTCAAGCTGCTGTATCTTCTTTAAGTTTTCCTGTGATATAGGGTACTTGTCGAACGCCTCTCTGAACAGCTTGTCAAGATGATCGAAGCCAAGGTTCATAGGCGGCGTATCGGGAGCGTCAAATGCAACGCCCTTAGAGTCAAGGTTTATAGGCTGAGCACGGTCGTATACCTTATCGGAAATAGCGAATGTAGAGTCATCGTTGTTCGCTGTACCGATGTACCAGATATTCTGAGGAATACGTATCTTGCCCTTGTCAAGATTTACAGGGTCTGTGCTCCATACGTTCGGAACGATATCAAGCTCCCACTCGTCTGCGTTAGGCATTTCGAGAATGGAGAGCATCTCAGCGAAATAATACTCGACACGGGCAATGTTCATCTCATCGAGAAGGATAAGGTTTATATCGTTGTTATAGCCCGATGAATATATTCTCTTGAGAACTTCGGTCTCATTGAAGTTCTTGGTGAATTCGTTGAAGTAACCGAAAAGCTCAGTTCTGTCACGCCATGAAGGCTGTACTGAAGCGATAGTAGTATCCACCTGTAAGAACTTACCGAAGGAGTACGGCAGAGATGTCTTACCTGTACCTGATATACCCTGAAGGATAATGAGCTTCGTAGAAGCCATACCTGCAAGGAAAAGCCATATTACCTTTGGTTCATAGTAAAGATGCATTCTTGAGCAGGCGAAATTGCGGAAATTCTCGCATATGCCTGCAAGGTCTATCTCATTGTCATACTCAGGCGGAGCATATTCCTTGTAAAATGCATCGACCTCGATGAGCTTTGAAAATCTCTGTTCTGTGGTCTGTACAACACCGCTCTCAACAACAGCAGGTGCAGTCTCGCCGCCCTCTGCATCGGCAGCCATACTTCCGTCTGCAAGAGAAAGTGCTCCCGAGCCTGCGGGAAGTCCCATCTGCGAGACCTTCATAGCCATTATCTCGTCCTTCTCCTTAGTCATTTTCAGCACCTTTCGCTGGAGGTCTGATATTTCCTCCAACAGATCTTCGTTGCTGACAATGGAATGACGGAATCTGATATACTTTCTTATACCAAGGATTATCATAAGTATAATAAGCACATAGATAGCCACAACTATGATTATCGCCAGTATGGACAGCACCCAGCTTAATGCACCGTAATTCTGGGAATGCTGCTTGAATATGTCAATATAGTTCTTTATATTGAATATCTGTTTTATTCCGTGCCCTATGCCGCGGACTATTTCCGAATAGCCCTTGAGCATTTCCGAAATAAATTCAAAAAACCATTTTAGAAATTCATTCATAATAAACTCCTGAAGATCTATGCTTCCGCATATATCGTGTCAACTTATTCGGCGGAGTCTCCTACAGCCTCTTCTGCTGCCTTTTCAGCGGCTTCCTCAGCCTTTTCTGCTGTTTCTTCTGTATTTTCAGCAGCCTCTTCTACAGCTTCTGCTGCTTTTTCAGCTGTTTCTTCAACCTTTTCAGCAGCTGCTTCTACAGTTTCTTCTGCTTTTTCGCTTACAGTCTCGGCTGTCTTTTCAGCTTTATCCTTAACAGCTTCGGCAGCTTCTGCTGTTTCGCCCTTGCTTGCAAGATACTCCTCAATAGCGCGTCTTTTGATCTCCTCTTCATCTATCTCCGGAGTCTCGGGACGCTTTACCTCGATAAGTGCGATAATAAACTTATAAAGCTCGAGCAGGAAGAATATTGCCATAGGTATGAGGATACAGATGAAAAATCCCTTTTTGGTACGAAGGAAATTCATTGCATTACCTAATTTGGCTATCTTAGTCTCTGTCCATTTGCCTATGATATCGCTTGCATATGCAGGCAGTGTATCGTCTATCGGATTGTTGTCACCTCGTGTAACAAAGCTGCGAGCACCGTCAGTGTCATTGACACCTACTATTCTATGGGTGTTCTTTACCCTCTTTCCGTCGATTATTGTCCAGAATGTGATGACATCGCCTTCTTTAAGTGCATTTACATCATCAATATCCTTACAGATTATGAGGTCACCCTTATTGAACGTCGGTACCATCGAGTCTGATTCAACAGTCATCGGTATATAGCCGAATAAATTGGCTACTCCGTTATTCTTGTCGGAGGAAAATACGATTATAGTAATAAGAAGTGCTATTATCAGTACTATCCATGCGAAAATATTTACTGTTATTTTCAGTGCCTTTTTCATATTGTAAAAACTCCTTTGGGATTTATTATGTAGACTCTGTTATCTTGAAGTTCATACTAAGCTTTAATGTTCCACCTATTATATTATCAAGACAGTCGGGATCGTTTCCCTCGAGCCAAATGACCACAGTGTATTTGTCCTTTTTGTTGGACTCAAAACCCTCGGTAGAGGTACGCATGACCAATGAAGATGAAAGGAACTCACTGTCACAGTCACTTTCCTTTCCGCCGCCGTTTGACTTGGTTTTACCGTATACGGTCTTCTCACCGTTTTTGTAAACAGCGACTCGGATAGCTTCATCGACATCTTTCGTCACATTCTCTATTGACATTTCCCCTGTATAAGTGAGCGTATCATCTCCCGAATTTATAAGATAAAACGTATACGCAATATAGTTAGGACCATTATGGCTTCCGTTTATCTTATCTATATTATCGGGAAGGTCATTTCCGCTTATATTCGTCATATCATAAACGATATTCGCATTGAGCACAGCAGTCGCCTTATCAAATTCAGGTGTCTCTGAAAGTGTAAGTCCCTGATGCACCATGTCATACTTGCTTACCTTTACCGTAAAGCTGCCGAATTTGTCGTAAAAATACGATATCGCATATGCTACGGCGATTATCAGTACAAGGATTATAACAAGCAGAGCAAGTATCCTCATCAGGATAACATGACGTTTTACCTCTTTGGCGGTTCTTCTGAGTTCAAGGACATCAATTACCTTTTTATCCACAGCGAACTCTCCATTTCCTGCAATTTAGAAGCATTTCCCCTATACCATATCCATAGGGAAAATAACCGTATATACATTTTTTCAAGTATCTGTTCTCCTTCTGATATATCTTTCTGTCACATACTTTCCCGAAAGACTTCCTGCACAGTAGGAACATTCAAACGAGTAAAGCGTTTCAGCCTGACGGCTGTTGAATACTCCGTCAGCAACAGGCTCCGAGCCTATGTCGTTGACGAAGGATATTATGGATTTGACCGCGTTGTCCGATCTTTCGTCCCTTCCTATGTAGTTAGCCACCTCGGGACTGAGCATTACGTAATCTACCGAAAAATTCGACAATCGCATCATGGGACAGTAGCTTCCGCCAAATCCCGTAAGCATAAAGTGAAAGCCGAAATTTCGCATAGTCTGTATTGACTCAGCCGCCTTTCCGTCGTCCTCGGCAAGAAGATTTTCGGAAAGCTCAAAGCAAATACGGTTTGTCGGTATCTCCCTTTTTCGGCATATCTCAACAACAGTCTTTGCAGCCTTTTCGTTTTTGAGAAAGCGAACAGGCATATATACCGATATCCAGCCGTAATTCAGCTCTCGTTCCGTAAATCTCTCACAAGCCTCCAGCGCCTGCAGCATTTCCAGTTGAAAAAGCTTTTCAGCCTGACTTGTCATCTCGCATACATCACGATATTTATCGGGTGAAAGAACTCCCAGCTTTGGAGAGTTAAGACGCGTCTGAGACTGATAAAAGGCTGTACTTCCGTTCGATATCTCTCTGACAGGACGAAAATAAAGCTCTACTGCTCTGAGACCGCCAACGGTGGTCTGTATTACTTTTTCCGCCATTTCTCCACCCACTTTCTAACTACATATAATTTTTATATTTGTTTTATTATACCATATTTACTGCGCAATGTCAATGAAATAACTATTAATTGCTACAAAAAACAACCAAAATTCAGCGCCTATCTTTTATTATATTGTCATTTTCCACAAAAAATATATACCATTTCGCTCTCATGCTCACAATAAGCTATATGCAAAAATCAGCGGCCGCATCAGAAGAATTTTTCTCCTTCAGCGACCGCTTAAAATCAAACGCAGTCAATAATTATGTATTATGTGTTTTTCAACGCTTTAATAATATTTGGATTTATTTTTGCATTGGTATAGATAGGATAATCGTTTGCAACACTGTTTGTTATGTTTCCTTCTTCATTATCTGTTTCATAAAGCTCTGCTTTAAGATCGATCTTATAATTTGAATAGTCTGTAAATCCTTCTCCCGTTATAGCATCAAAAACTACAAAAATATCATAAACTCCGCCTGCTCTTGAGCAATTTGCCGCATTGAGCTTTACTTCGGCCGTTTCGCCCTGAGCATCTACATTGACCACAGCAGTGCCTGAACTGAAGCTGATCTTGCCGCTGATATAATTCTGCATATCGTCTATGTGCTCGTAAGTTATAGCCCCCGTTTAAGGATCCGTTTCCTTTTTACTCAACGAAAACGTAAGCTTTAATATACTTGCTCGTTCAGCATCAGACAATGCCTGAACATTGTATATAGCCTCTGTATTTACGGGCATTGATGTTCTGTTTGCTTCATTAGCCGATCTTCCGTTCACGCCGAGAGTTGACTGATTTTTACTGTTCAAACCAATATTATCATAAAGCTCTGAATCATCTTTCAAAGATGAATAACGCAGTGTTGCAGAAGGTATCGACTCAATGTAATAGAAGTGGTCATCATCAGGATATCTTTCTGACATACTCGTATACGCAAGGGTCCTATCATCATATGCCAGATTTGATGCAGCCTCAACATTCACACCGTATCTTTCTGTCGAATCTCTTTCAGGGAACTCATCATTTAATGATTCTTCAGCAAAATCCACTGTGATCTTTGAATAGATCTCAAAATATCCTTTGCCACTGGTATTGCTTAATGCATTTCTCAGGGTCACGGATTCATCAGCTGATGCAGTCTGAAAACATAGATAGTTACCGTTCGGATCAACGGTAAGCCTACAATCAGAGCTGTTTGCGTCTACCTCTGAATCAATGCTGTATTTACCTGTTATCGTCGCATTTTCAATACCCTTGATATTGCTGTCAACGCCTTCCTTGCTGTGACGTACAAGAGTTATAGAGAAAAAAGCTGATGTACCCTCTGTAAACACAAATTCACCGGCAACGCCCGACACATTATTTGCCAACAGCGAATACCTGCCGCCGTGTCCGCATTTCTGCGGTCATGCGCCTGATATTGATGCTCTGAACACATTGTTAGAAAGAGACAGCAAGGTGTTTGTGACAGGCTTTCCCTGTATTGGGAAAAGTGAGTTCGTTCGTGCCTACATAGAAAAATACGGCTCTCAATATAAGAAGATCGGATATTATTTCTATAACGGCAGTCTGCGCCGTGTCATTTCAAATATGAACTCGGAAGTGCCTGTTTCGCTTAGTGATGCTAATGACGATCTATATATCGGCAGCCTTAATACTCTCCGCACACTTGATGAAAGCACTCTTATCGTCATTGACAATTTTAATATTGGCGTTGAAGATGATGAATGCGTGGACGATATTCCCAAACTGAAATGTAGAGTCATCTTTACTTCACGCAGGCGGTATGAGGGAGTGACCACATTCAGGTTGAATGGTATCTCCAAAAATGACGGCGTAGAGCTTGCAAAAAAGTTCTTTGATAACCCCACGCCCTTAGATGAATTTCGGCTTTCGGGCATTGTCTGTATGCTCGGAAGAAACCCTCTTTTCATAGAGATAGTCGGCAAAATGCTGAAAAAGGGCGGCTGTACGACAGAAAGATTGACCTTTGAGCTTCTCGCCGGAGATTATACCAAATATGATCAGAAAGTGACCTTTACAAAAGACGGCAAGCTCATGAAGGAGTCGCTCATCGGTGTCCTGATAAATATGTTCGGCTTTTCCGAATTATCGGAACTCCACCGCAAGGTTCTGTGTATGATGCACGTTGCAGTAGAAGCCCCCATACGAAAAGATGCAGCCATAGCCATGTTTGGGCTTAACAGTGTTCAGCCGATAGACGATCTGATCGACGCAGGTTTTGTATCGGAGACTTCAAACGGCATGATACAGATGAGCCATTTCATATCGGAGATTGTTTTCAGCGTCCTGAAACACGACAAGAATACCTGCCGTGAGCTGATAGACCGAATCAGACTTATTGGCAATGATGAAAGTATTCAGTACGATTTCGGCGATATAAGAAATATCATAGCTGAGTTTGCATTTTTCCCCATAGTAAAGCCTGCCTCTGAGGCTGTGGAAGTCGCCTATGACTGTTTCAAATTCTTTTGGCGGATGCATGATGTTGACCGTATGGAAGAACTGAATCAGAGAACCTTTGCCCTGCGTGGACTAAGTGAGCCGAGACAGCTTGCGATACAAGAGCTGGAAGAAGCCGCTATCGAAGCCGAAAAGAGAAATTATGTCAAGGCATTAGAGATTCAGAAAAATGCTCTTGAAAAGATCATGGCACTTGACGATGAATATCTGAAAGCAGAAGCCGCAGGCAGCTATGCCTATTATCTTGACCTTTCGGACACGGCTGATTCCACCGAAGAATTGTATGAAGCCTACAAAAGAAGTATTGAACTGTTTGAAGGTCTTGACCTTGATAACGGCGAAAAAGTGGAAGAGTGCCGTGTCATCACCCGTTACGCTCACTTGCTCCTCATGACCTGTAAAACAGATGAAGCTCTTGCGTAGGCTGACAGAGCCGTTATTACGCATATTCGGATAAGGTCAAGATTACTTCTCAGATACGAATCCTATGCCGATGCACTGTATGTCAGAGGATTGTGCCATTTGCTGAAAATGAATGATCGCAGTTCAAAATCCGATCTTTCCAATGCTTTCCACATATATTTAATGGATCACAAAAGAGAATCCGATTTCATTGAAGACAAGCTCGAATGGGTATTCAATTTCGCCTTAGATGTTGATTCGGATATTATGGAAACGAAGCCGCTGAAATACCTGTTTGAAGATGAAGATGATTACGATGATGACCTTGATGATGAGGAGGAGGAGTATGATGAGGAGGACACCGAGGAATCCAACTCATCAGGTGAAATTAAATAGTCTCAGCAGCACATCTATAACCACCGCAACAGGTGCAGCGTAGTAAAGAAGATCTCCTATCGTTCTGACAGTGCAGAACCGCTTCACCGACTCACTTATCTGTTTTGAAGCATTTTTCGC
Source organism: Ruminococcus flavefaciens (assembly GCF_900143025.1). Taxonomy (GTDB): domain Bacteria; phylum Bacillota; class Clostridia; order Oscillospirales; family Ruminococcaceae; genus Ruminococcus; species Ruminococcus flavefaciens_I. The sequence goes on from NZ_FRCT01000007.1 coordinate 80,136, forward strand.
CGCTATTGTTGCCGATTTCACGCTATCGGTGCAAGAAGTAATATCCTTCTCCATCTGATCGCTGTTTGCCTGCACATACTGCATCAGCTCGTTGATAGCTTCCTTCTCCTGCGCCTTGACCTGATGATAGATGCTGTAAACGCTGTCAGAGACCTCTGTCCTGACGCTTTTTGCGTACTGTTCTTGCAGGCTCAGATTCTGCATCTGATGTTCGGACAACCTTTGTATTTCGCCGTTTATAGCTGTCGAATAGTTCTTCAAAAGTTGGCACATCTTTAGCGTTGCCGTTACCAGAAGGAGAACCCTCTCGTCCCTCTGAGCGTCCACCGAGGATACTCCGATCTCCTCCGCCATTTCCCGAACTCTCGTTTCGATTGCGTTCAGTTCCGGAAGCGGTGTTTCCTGTTTGTGCGGTTTCTGAGATTCCATTACTGCTGCCCCCTGTCTCTGTGCCTTGCGTGATTGTTCGTACTCCCTGTGGATACGCTCCGCTTCTTTTATCATCTGTTCCCGTGTGAAGTACGCCGTTTGCTGTTTGGGTTCTGTCTGCGGTTTGGGTGGTGTCGGCGGTGAGGGCTTCGGCTCTTTCGGCTTCTTGTCCTCGCTGAATCTTGGTAAGCTCATATTTGATTCCTTTCACTGTATATTTGTCACCCAGCTTACTGCCTCTGACCGAGACAAGTTTACCGCTTTTATTGGTATAATTTGGGTGACGGTAGGATATGGTGTTGCCCTTGACACGGCACTCAACATGATAATGCTTCATTAAGGCAGCTACCACATCTTCTAAGGTCTTGTTGTTCGGATCGGCACACTCGATTCTGATAACCTACCGAAATTCATCTTTGAAGGTCTCCTTGCCTTTGGCTTTCATTTGCTTTTCGGCAAATGTTTCCTTGTCACGGTCGGGATTATCATTATAATAATCCTTGCGGACAGAGTTGGTAAGACCTCGCTTCATGCACTGCTCCCCGAAAAACTAACACATGGTCTGCAAGTCCTTCTGACTGCGGCGGTATGCCTTGCCTGTCTCAATGTGACAATTGCCCACAAGAAAATGGACGTGCTTGTGCGGTTTGTCGGTATGGACTGCGAACATGACCTGATAGCCGTCAAAAAACTTCTCGGCGAACTCCTTTGCAATATTGAACACTTCTTCAAAGGTCAGCTTATCATTATCATCGGGTGAGAACGACAGCGACATCTTGAATGCACGGTTCGTCCGCTTGTTATCACGCTTGCCGAACAACTTTCGTGTGGTGAGTATGTCGCAGGAATAAATGTTGCGGTCACAGTTCATCTCCCAACACAAGTGCGGTGCAGTTTTTATGACACCTGCCTGCTGTTGTTCGGGCAGCTCACCCAGCATATACCGTGAAGCCCGGTCAAGCTGTATCTGCGATTTGCAGGGCTTGTAATCTACGTTGACATTTCCGTACATCAGCTACTGCCCTTGATTGAAAACTTCGGGTTATCCAGAAATGCAAGTATCCGCTTCATAACAGCTTCGTTGGTAATTCGGATAGCCCCGATCTCGGCTCTCACCTTGCTGTCCTGCCCGATGTTGGAGTAGTAGGCAAGCTGATTGAGGTTCGTGCCGATCTTGCGAATCTCGTGGATAAGCGGTGCAATGTCATCTGCCACGCTGTAAATCCTTACCTCGCTGTCCTGAATCGCACTCATCAGATAGTCGGTCTTGCTCAGACCGCTTGCTTCATGCTTGGTGTTCCATAGCTGAAGCTCCTCTTCAGTCAGTTTCAGGCTGATCGAGTGATAGCGCCTGCGATTTGGCATAGTCGCTCCTTTCTGCCGCTGTGCGGCTCTTGGGGAAGGTCTCGGAGGGGGTGCGGGTGTCCGGTGGACACCTCTGCCGAAGGCAGAAGCACCGACCGAGGCGACAACCGAGACACGCCCTCTGAGCTGGGAGACCAATGTGTCACTACATTGGTACTACCAGCCCGGCGCAATCCGACGGGTCACGGTCTTGTTGTTACAAGACATCACGGCGATAAGCCGTTTTTTCATAAGCAATTCTCTCCGCCAATTGCGTTCGAGTCTGCAAATTCATCTGTGATATTTGCAGGCTTTCTTTTTTCGCATAAAATGCTATCGGGCATTTTTGCGGTTTACCCTCGATTTTTCCACTGTCTATTGATTTGTTGCTATTGTTGTAACACTCCGATATTAGTACGGTGAAAAAGCTGTTTCAAGCAGTATCAGCCGCCGATAAAATCAAAATCAATACCGGAATAATCGTCATCATCGGCAGTTTTTTTGTCCTCCGTGACATTGTTATAGCCGTCCTCGGCATATCCTCTGCTGTTCTCCGTTCCTACGGAGACAGCCTGCATCGGTGCTGTCTGCATAGGGTAGCCCCTGTTCAGACTGAGCATTAGACTTGCAAGGAACTTCGGCATTTCAGCGATAAATGCCTTGCCCACCTCCGATACGATCTGCTCCACAAAACGCTCCTCACGCTGACGGGTCTCGAAATAAGGATCATCGGCAAGTTTCCACATACGGTCAAAGTAGTCATTGACCGCTGTAATGGCTGCCACATTGGTGGACTTGATCTTATCCTTATCATAGTTATGGAGATAGTTCCAGGCTTTGGCGTGTTCGGGGTTCTCCATATTGAACCGGAAACAGGTTGTCCTGACGTACTCTCTGTCCTTGCCCATATCACTTACCCTCCTTCCTGAGCTGTGCGACAGCGAAAAACTCATAGCCCTTAGCCGATGCACATATATCTCCGATGATAGTCACTCTGTCCTTATCATAGCTTCCGAAATTTTCTATCAGCTTTCCACCGCCGCCCGTGATGTAAAGACGCATCATCTTCGGGTCATATTCATACTTGCGGAGCAGAGCGAAAATGCTCTCGGCATACTCGGAAATCGCCTGACGGAGAACCTCGGCGTACTCGCTGTCAATGTCGGCTGTTCCGTAGCGGATCATGCTCTGAATAATCGTCTCGTCCACGGTGACACCCAGCTTGTTCATCATCGCATTGGATGCAGCCTTTACACACTGATTCACACCCATTTTCTCGGTGTAGGTCTTGGTGTTGATAACCTTGCGGTTGCTGACAAAAATGATGTTGACCGTTCCGTTGCCGATATCAGCGATCATGCTCAGACCTGTCATCTCATTCAGCTTCTCCACCACGGCAGCGGTCTCGGCTGTCGCCTCGGTCGGTGCTTCTGCTTCGCAGAGGTGTCCACCGGACACCCGCACCCCTGCGGATAAACATAGCACCCGATAATGCGGACGGAGTAGAGCTTTTCCTCGTATTTGAAATCCACGCTCTCCCTCTGGAGCATATACTGACGGAAACTCTCACGCTGTCTTCCTACCCAGGTAATCGGCAGTCCCACGGCGAGGTAAACCTTAGCCGATGTGATACCCTCACGGTTCAGCTCACGGGCGATGCCCATAAGCGTGAAAAGGTAGTTGTCATCGTCCTGCCACTTATCGGCAAGATATTCCTTGTGTCCCTCACCGATCTGATAATAGTTTCCCTCAAAGAAAAGAGTGTTCTTTGTAAAGGTCGGTGCGGCATCGAGTTTGGTGATGCCCGTCGGCGTGACCGTATTGGCGGTCTTGATGTTTCCGTAACCGTGGTCGATGCCAACGATCAGGAAGTCGTTGTAATGCTTCATTAGCATACCTCCGATTATATTATTTGGTCTCGGCGGTTTCCGTTTGCTGTGCCTTGACCACAATTCCAGTATAGCAGATATTTCGATGTTTGTGGTGGGCAGAATGTTGGCAAGATGTTGGCAGAAATTTGCGCCAACATTTTTGCGGGGGGAATAGCATACAGTTACTTCAATATATCATATTAGGCATATGGATATAGTAGGCTATGGCGCGTATATAAAAAAACGAGATACAGATTTTGCTCTGTATCTCGTCTTATCGTTATGAGGTTTCATTTTATTACGCTCGGCTCGACTTTGGCATTAGTGTAGATCAAATGATCAGTTGCATATGAAGATTTTGAATATGTCGTACTGCCAAGTGTATTGCAAGTTACCGCCGTAAGCGATACTTTATAGTTAGAATACTTGAAGCCTCCATTGTTAAATGCTTCATCTCCTGTCAGAACATCGTAACTGATCGGGAATAGATATATTCCATCAGCTTGTGTACTTAGCTGATCTTTCTTCACCCAAAGCCTGATCTTGCCTCCGGTCGTATCGACCTTAACACCCGTATTGGTTTGCACCGCATCAGTCTTTGTTTGGTCGAACAGTACATTAGTACCGATTCCGTCTATTTTGATGTTCTTGAGATAGTCGGTAATGGCAACACTGCTTGTATAATTATCCCATTTACCATAAAGCTCCATAGTGAGTTCGATGTATTCATCAGAGTTTTTCAGGTTTCGGGTATCATACACTGCATTTGTATCTACAAACGATAACGTATTGCCCAGCTCTACAGCATTCTTTCCAAGATAGCTATACGGTCCGGCTGGATCACTTTTTGTTTCGACAACCATATAATTCAAGGATGCCTTCGTATCATCAGCGGTATAGTACCGTATTCCTGCCGCCTCTCCATTTGAATAGTTATCTTCTTTGCGTTCCGAAGTAGCACTATATGCAGCACTTTCTACCGATGACGATATGTTTGAATAACCTATAACTTTAGTTCCGATATTGTCATCAACGCCTTCGCCCTTTTTAGGGAACTGATAGCTTAGATCATTGGCAGAGTAAGCAAGGTCATACTTGACACGAAGTGTAACAGCATTGCCGTTGCTTGTATCTGCAAGATAGCCGATCAGGTTTTCGTTATTGCGAAGTTCTATCTGCGTATCTTTATTCGGATCATAGAGATATTCAGGGTTATCGATTTTGTAGCTATCGCTCTCTATAGTATCGTCTGTGATGATGCCCGCCTTGATATAGTATGCTCCTTCTCGGTCGCCTATACTCAATCCGGCTTCGGGAACGATACCAATTTCCGAATCTTTTTGAATATCTTCCAGCATATCATAGGTTTGAACGAAAGTCTGATAAATCTTGGAGGTACTGAGATTGTTGCCCATATTGCCGCCGATACCAGCGCTCTTAGCAGTTTGTGTAAGCGAGATGTTTGCGGTCATTGTTACAGTAAGGAAGTTATTATCCTTATCCATGAGCTGAATACCGTGCTTTCTCGGCTCTACCTCAAGAGTAAGATCGTTGACATAGAGATCACCTATGAACAGATGAACGACCTGACTTTTGTTCAGTATTTTGTTTGGTCTCCAAGTATCATCTCCATCCGGCTTCGGGAAGCTCTCCTTCGAGGATATTTCATAGTGATATATCGTGGTGTCGTTACTCTTGGGAGTAAAAATACTTAGGTAATATCGTTCGGCTTTAGGGTAAGTAACACTCGTAACTGAATACCTTTCCGCTCCGCTCGGGATTACGTCTTCGCTGACATAAGCATAGAATTTTCCATCTGCTCCCTTTACAGTTGCAGGATATGATTTTGTACCTATAGTTAACGTTTCCGATCTTCCTTCAGAATCGGTTTTCAAAAGTTTTCCGCCCTCATCTCCTTCTATGGTAACAGTCATCAGATCATTAAGCGGAACAGGTGTATAATGCTCTGTTCGCTCTGCATCAGAAGTGAAGTCGATGAGGTCTACAGATGCTCCACTTGGCGGAGTATCAAGATAGTATCTCTTGTCGCCGTTCGATGCATCAACAAGCACCATTTTTGTATTGGCAGGCCATGCTCCGGTCTGATTGTTAAGAATAAGGCTCTTGGAGTAGTTAGTCAATACGCTGTCGCCGCTGTTGATAGATGCTTTCCATTCGTCTACTGTTCTTGTATACTGGTACTCAAATTTCAGCGTTACAGGGTTTCCGAGATTCTCAAACATGGTATTGCCATAATATATGTATGCTGAGGTAAAGTAGTCAGTATTGGAAGCAAACGAAGCTGTAAAGTTAAATTGCAGCAGCTTTTTCACATAGATCGGTACATAAAGATGATATGCCACCTTGGAGCTGTCATTCGGATCTATGAATTTGATGTCCATAAGTGTAAACTGTGGGATTACACCAGTATCAACATCATCGGCTGTCATCCTGAAATAGTCTTTACCGCCAGAATTGTATTTTTTCAGGCAGCCGCTCGCTGTGTCGGTGTTCACCTCGAAAGATGAACCGTTCCATATACACTTGTGCAAACCGACCTCATATACACCTGTAAGATCAGTTTCGTAGCCATAGGTCGTATTTGTCAACATATGCAGATAATCATCTATCATTGGCGTGATAGCCATATAATCAGTGTCATCAACAACAAGCAATGGGAAGTTCGGCAGACCTGCATAGTTATTATATTCTTTAGCGGAATTTGAGATGTGGTCTGTTACCGTTTTTTTCTGTTCAGTCGTAAGTGCCGCAGCATAGCTGTATCTTTTATTCTTTTCAGATGTAATATCGTCTATAATATGCTTAAATGTTGAAGCATCATAGAACGCCGAACTTACTCCGTCACCGGTTAGAAACTGAGAAGCAGATATGTTGAACTTCGGTGATGTAGAAACATAGGGGCGGAAGTTGTCACTGCTTTCAACATTAGTACCGCTCGTGGTCACATTCGAGAATTTATCATTTTTATTTGAAAGTGCCTTACCGTCATAGTCAGCAAAAATAACATAACCGCCGTCACCGTATATATTATCTGCAAAATAGCAATTTCCGACAATATCATTCTCCATGTCTGCATCTGTACCTTGTCTTGAAAAGCCGGCAAGTTTTATGAATGGCGTGTTGGTTTCGTTATTTCGATTGATATTGCCATAGTTTAACATATTTGGTCTTTTTTTAACAACATAGCCACATATGTGCCCGGATTTGTCTGTAGTAGCACCATTTGTTATTGAAGACAATGTAACGTTATTCAGAAGAATATTGTATCCGATAAGAGGATTGATGATCTCGCCCGCAAGTCCGCCAGCTATTTTATCTGATTTTATTTTACAGTCCTTGACCTCAATATTTTTTAGAACTAATGGCTTCTGCTCGCAAGAACCTCTGAAGCCTATAACACCACCTGCACCATTTTTACCCGAGATTGTATAGTTTTCTACCAAGCAGCGGTCAAATGTAAATTCTCGACTTCCGTCTCCAACTCCAGTTCTTGGATCAGAACTTGCAATAAGTCCTCCTGCATAATCATTTGTGCTTTCGATTGTTGAACCAAGAGGACTGTAAAGATTAACATTGACTGCTCGTGCAGGGGTATAGGTTGTTGGAAATGCCACCAGTCCGCCGGCAGCTAATTCAGATGTGACAGACAAATTATAGAAATCACAATTCTCAATGCTGATACCTTTACACTTGTTCATGATACCAACTACGCCGCCGGTAAAGACATCACCTTTACTCATTACTGTCTGTGTTTTATCCTCTGTTCCAATAATGATATTCTTAAAATAATTTGTAGGATTGCTACTCAAAGTAGAATCAGAATCCACACTATTTTGACCCGCTCTCATCATACCAACAAAACCGCCGACACCATAGTCATAGTAATAATCACTATTCCTTGATTCCGTATCGCATACTACTTTTGTAAGGTTAAATGTATGCTTATTCATATCTACTTTAGCGTAGCCCTTATTGATCTTTCCGATAAGTCCGCCAACGCAGGTTCTGCCATGTACTCTAATGTCTTTCGAGTTGTATACAGAAATGTCCCCACTTACAGTATAGTTGAGCGTGTATAAAGTATTACCATTGTTTGTAAAAAAGCCCGTCATTCCGCCGCTATGGCTTATTCCAAGTACATCAATATTATTAAGAATTGTATTATTTGCAGTTAGATTTCCTTTTATCGTACCGATAAGCATTCCTGCACATAAATAATTGTAGTATGCAGTATTTGAATCGTTATGATTACTATCATTGGAAATCTCTTTACAGGTTTTAGTCATCGTTTTCCCGTCTTTGTCGTTTATCAGATCAGTCTTGACACTTCCTGTCAAATAGAGATTCGTAACTGAAAGCGCATGCGTTGTATAGTTGATAAGACCCAATCCACCCTGATAATTACCATTCGGGAGATATCCGGTAAAAGTGCCGGAAGTTTCAGGGTGATAATCAAAATCACGATCATAATAATAATAATACGTTCCCTGCTCAACCGTTGCGCCGTTTCCAGTGAGGGTAGATATCTTCATACGATAATAATCGTTATTCTGGAAGATATTTCCGATTCCTTTGTAGCCGTCGGGGAGAACATATCGTGTGTTTTGGGTAAGTGTGATCGTAGTATTGTTTGCACCACTGATATCAGTAGTGCCGGAGGTATAGTTATGCATCAACCAACCTACACGTTTGTTCGATGTGTTGCTCTGTGTCAGATCAGCATGTGCAATACTATAGTCAGAGCCGGTCGTATTAACAGCATCAGGACCAATGTTATTATATGCCGCCCAGCGAGAAACCTGGTAATTATTTGCATTATAACCAAGCGAATTATTTGACATACCACTGTTCACAAGTAGCGACATAACAAAGAAAGCCTGCCCGTTTGGAACGGATAAAGTTGTGCTGGTATTACCAAGTTTTTCTTCATTTGCGCTGATATCGGTTATGGAATAGTGCTTGTTGCCGTTTTTCATGGTAACGGCGCCGTTCTCGTTCGTAAGAGTCTGCTCTGTCTCGCCGCCGGTGAGCTTACGAGTGCCTGTCTCATAAGGTCTGTATGCATTGCTTTCTGTTACAGCAAAACCATTGATAACTCTGCCGATGATAGGATTTACATACAAATACTGCTTATCATTTTCAGCAACATGGCTGTTTACAGCACTTGTTAATCCCTGAATATCGGTAGCATTCAAGCTGCTCATTCCACGGAAATAAACACCACCACGCTCAATTACGCCAACATAGCCGCCAACCGGAACAAGTTGTGCCTTGCTTCCGTCTATTGTAATCGTAGTATTTGTAAAAGCCACAGAAACCGTATCAATAATGTTATCTCCGCCGAGAACCTGACCGATAACTGCACCATAGGCTTTTGCAGAAGGAAATGACCCAGCAGAATTTTGAGTAAGATTATCTATTGCTCCGCTCGTAATTGTTCCATTTGCTGTTATGCCCTTATTCACTATAACATTTACATTCTTGACAACAGAACCATTGCTATATTTGATCAGTGGCTCGCTTGATTTGTTAGTAATAGTATAACCATTACCTGCTATAACGCCACGGAAATAATACTTGCCAGTTGTATCATCTTGAATGCTGCCTAAGCCAACAAAGCCATCTGCTATTTCAATATCAGCATTGAGTGAATAATATGCGTGTGCAAGATACTGTCTGACTGTATCTTTATCAAAGCCTGTACCAGAATACGTAGTCGTTCCGTTTGTTGTGGTAAACTGTCTGAATTTTGAAGTTGAACTATCCCATTTGTACGCTGCATCACCATAGCTGTCCCAATCAGCGGCAAGAAGCCCAGTAGCATTGTACTCCGCACTTGAAGACTTTATAGGTAGAATGATCGTACCTGTTGTACCACCGTTTATAATGGCCGCAACGGTTTCAAGGTCACCAGAAGCCAAAATATATGGATCATTGTAAGTTCCGCAGCCCGAAAGGACTGTAGCACCGTGATTGATTTTAAGCTGATGCGTTTTGTTAGACTTATTGTACGAAACAGCAACATAAGGAAGAAAACCGTTAAAGTCGAGATAAGTACCTGTAGCGTCATTGCCGTCTATGGGGTTAGTATACCTATTACCCTCAATATAGATGCGTTCTTTTCCCGGATATTCAGTATTTGTATCAGTATCTTTATAGCCTACTTCTTTACCGTAAGTAACGCCCAGATATGTTTTATTATGCTCACTGTCCTCAATATAGTGATGTCCGCTGTTCCAGTCTTCGTTCAGTTTGTAATCATATTTTCCGTTAGAACCGGAATCATACTGGAATTTATTCAACAAGGTAGCTGCTGTGAAGATAGTACGTTCTGTTCCATAAGCATTATCAAGCTCGGTATTAAATCCATTGGTATCATCTACAGCGCTTGTTCTTCCGTCAAGCCTTATAGCAGAGAACTCAACACTAAGACCTGTTGCAGAGGTATCCAAGCCAACATTACCGATCAAACTGCTCGCTGCCTTTGGATAACTGTCTACAAGCAAACCGGGATATGAAGTCGCTGTCATAGACTTATATGTATTATTTGTGCTGACGTTCTTTACATTCAGATTAGTATGACTTCCTATATTATTGATGATAAGCGGAGCATAATCACTTGAAGAAATATCATGAATATACGCACCATCTAAAGTCAACCCGTTGATAGAAACGGAAGCCTTATTTGTAGCAGAACTGCCTTGTGCAGTACCGCAGATAAGAAAACCGCAGATAACGGAGCCTGAACCGTCACTTATTTTTCCTACATTACCCTGAAGTGTAACATTGTTTACAGTCAGCGTTTTCTTGCCCTTCATATTATAGAACAGACCATTATGAAGCATATAATGCTGTGTTGCGGCTGTTCCCTGAGAAAGCGATGACCACGTATTGGAACTCATAGCTTCACAAAGCTCAAATTCCTTATTAAAAAGTTTGAATGTTCCGCTGATAGTAACATTGTCATCTACAGTAACAGGATACCAACTATATCCCTTCATAGAGTATGTTGCATTAGGAATCGTATTATTTGAAAAAGAAGGATCCGCAAAGCAGCCTGTCAGGTTCTTGCAGGCATACTGACGTACACCCCAAGCCATGAGCTTTTCAGCGTCAGCCGAGAGTGTCTTTCCTTTATCAATATTATGGAGATTATAATAGTATCTTGTATTCGGATTCGCCGTCTCACCTTCTGTGGTCTGTGCATCATAGCTCAGGCTGTCTTCGGCGGTTGTATCCATTTTTAAGCCGGATGTAGGAACTGAAATGATACCGTTACCATTTCTCATGATATTTGAAGCTCCTGCCGCACTATAAGCACAAAGCTCATCAAAAACATAGTCTGCTCTTTCAGAAGGCAAGCTCTTCTGTGAACCCCACGACAAAGTATATGCGTCAGCAGAAAGAAGTTCAAGATAGATCGCAGACCTTGATTCGTTCGTGTATTGCTTTGCATCATCGGCTGAAATACCTTTATTTACGATCATGCCGATCGAACCTGCGTTCGGAGCGATAATATTGATACCGGACATATCAAGAGAGGCAACTGCCCAATGCCCCGTTGCACGATAAACAAGACCTGCGGTATATCCCGTTCCTGTCATCGAAACAGTCGGATTGTTTGATAAAGTAACTGAGGTAACGTCAACATTTGTATTGAGCCAGGAATAACCAAGCAGTCCGCCCTGAGAATTGTCGTTGACTTTTCCGCTCACTTTCAAACCGTTGATCGTTACGCCGTCCAGAATAATCGTTCTCAGGTCGCCATTAGAGCTAAATCCATTTATTTCTGCGATCAAGCCGCCAATACGCTGTTCCTTTGTCGCTGTATTGCTTACCTCACCCTTGAGTGATACGGTGCTGAAGCTCCAATCTAAATCAGTATTTGATGCATGAGTGATCCTTCCGATAACACCGCCAAAACAGGTAGTGTCAGCGTTGTTGCTTCCGGTCAGCTTGCCGTCAAACTCACTTTCAGAAACAGTGATCCCTGCAATACCCGTTGTACAGCATCCGATCATTCTTCCGGCATATACGACACTACTGCCGTCAATAGACATTTTAAGAGCGGTCAGTGTTTTAACGCTTGAGGCAGTAAACGTTCCCTTTGCCTGTGCAGCAGCAGTACCGACAAAAATGGCTTTCTGTGCTGAAACATCAACACTTCCGTCAAATTGAACACCGCTATACTCGACATTGTTCGCAATACCCACAAGCCCGTTATAGGAATGGCGATAGATCTTTCCTCTGCCTTCCTTGTCATGGCTCGTTATCTCGCTGCCATAAGGCTCGCCGATGGCAAGTGTGATCTTACTTCCTGAGATTTTTCCTGAGTATGTGCATTTCGCACCTTCCGAACCGATATCATTATCTCTTGTAAGTCCGGTGATTCCTGTACCGGAAAGATCAATAGCTGATGAGATCGTAATCGCCGAACTGCTTATATCAGTATGCGTAGTTGTAAACGATAGCAAATCAGTTTCATCAAACTGAAAATCCAACGCACTGATAACAAAATCAGATGTGCTTCCGATAGAGGTATAGGAGCTTGAAGGAGAATTGACTTTCACGGTATGGGCAGTTTCATCAACAGTCAGAACCGAAGAATATCTGAGTACTTCTCCCCATGCACCAATATCATCTACGCTGACATCTCCGTCATATCTGACAAGGCTCCAGTTATCATCTGCTGCAAATACAAGAGCATTATTTCGGTATCCTACGAGCTGCCCGACATATATGGATTCATCAGTGGTATCATTTATAATAGGCTCAGCTGATTTTGCACCTGATATATCCGTAGAACCACTCATGCGGAGAATACCGCTTTCGGTATGACCGATCATAGCTCCGCCCTTAAATGTGCCGTCAACAGCGACAGTAACATTGGCTGCATCAACAAAGGCGTTATCAGCCGAAGCTACGAGACCGCCAAAGGTCAAACCGCCTGCATTATATGCCTTGTTCACTGTAAAGCCGTTAAACTTCACACAAGAAGGTGTCGTGGATTCTATCTGTCCTATACCACCGCCGTAATAAGCGGCATTTCCACCCTTAGACGGATTTGCAGTCACAGTGCCTATTGTTAACGATCTGCTCAATGCATCAGCCTTGTACTGTCCAATAAGTCCGCCATATGCTGTGCAATCTCCTGAATTATGGTTGACAGTAACCGTTTCTCCGCCATTGATCGTCACATCATAAACGGTATCAAGCACGCCGAAAAGACCGCCGGCATAACCATTTCCGTTTACCTGACAGTCAATATTATAATTCCCTGTATTAAAGCTGTTATCTAAAGTTTCGTCTTGACCGGTCTCATCATTATGCACCGTAGCCGAGATCATATCCTCAGATGGAGAGTAATAGCCATAAACGCCGCCTGCACCCGAAGTTCCCTCGATATACTGATCGACAGTATACGAAGTTGTACCGCTCGGCAGGTTAAGAGTTACAGTTCCTGAGTTACTGCCTACTATGCCGCCAGCATATCCGCTTTCGGTTTTTATGAGCTTAGTTGCATTTTGGTTATTAATTCCATTATATGTAAATATTGCACCTGTTTCAACCGTTCCGACGAGTCCGCCAACATTGCCGCTTGTTGTGTTAATATCAGCAATTTTTCTGTCTGAGGACATTGTAAACGTTAGATTAGCACCGGACTTCATAGTTCCACAAGCGAAACCGAGTGAATCATAGCCGTCAATTACTGCAGGCTCAGTATCTCCACCGGATGTATTCATAGTGATGTCCACAGAAAGTGAAGCATTATCTTCCATTGTGCCGATCATTCCGCCAAAAACAGAAAGATTATAGCTTAAACCGTCCTGATCATCACTCGGCTTTGATACGTTTGCCTTCCAGCTTGCTCCTCCGTTTCTATGCAATACATTCTGTGCAAGTATAGGGGTGTTATGGGCAATATCGGAACGTCCGCCATCATATTCTCTTGAAATATTGATATAATTGCTGCCGTTTAATGCTACATCATCGTAAACATAATTAAATAACGGAGCGTCTAAATTGATAGTAACATTTGCATTATTTTCAATTGTTACCGAGCCGCCGAAGGGATAAGTCGATGTTCCGAGCCCCTTAAACCCGGCTTGGAAATACAGCGTATCGCCCTGAGAACCTAAAATAGTAAGTTCATCATCTTTATGATACTTGTGGTACTTAGCGCACGCCTCCGAATAACTAACGAGATCCTCTATCTTAACGGAGATTTTGTTGCTGTCAGCGGGAACATGGGTATAGATAGGATCATCGTCCTCGGTTGTTTCGGATTCAGCCGATGCTGATAAATACTGCGAACGCAAGCCCTTAAATTCCTCGTTTATCTCATTAACAGGCAAAACACCAAACATCATAACGATAGCAGTTATACCGCTAATTATTCTTTTTGATGCTCTGCTGTGTAAAAAATTATATGCTATTTTTTTCATTTGCATCATACTCCCTAAAGGCTTGACAGCAGAATGTATAACAGCTGTCGTTATTCAGTCGAAACATTCATTGTAAGCCACTGATTCAGCACTTCCCACGAAGCGGGTTCAGCCGTTCCGGTTTTATAGAGCTGTATATCGTATCTGTTTCTGTTTGAAGTTACAGAACTGCCTGTATCTGCATTGATCGTTATTGTTGCTGTGTTTTCAGAAGCATTGACTGAGTAACCTACTTCTCCGCTTCCAAAATCATAAATGCTCTTACTGCTGTTGTAAAAATACTCGTTGAAGTCAAGGTATCTTGTATCCCATGTTAAGGTTATCGTAGCCTTACCGGAACCGGTGACAACAACATTATATGCGTCGCAGTCAGATATGGACTTTGAGCTTTCTTCTTCACTTATATATCCTCTCCAGCCTCTTGATCCGGAGCTTAAAGATTCTTTCAGACCGAGAACAGCAGATATATCTTTCAGGTCTTTATATTTATTGCTATTATCTCCTCTGTACGGAGAAACGGTTATCCGCACACAAAAGTCTATGTCATTAAGATCCCAATCACTTGGATATCTGATAGTGAACCGGTTTTCATCAGATTGCGCTTCATCATATGTTAAAGTCTGAACACCGCTGGTGTATTCCGTTGTTGTTCTTCTAAGCGTCACGATTTCATTGCCGACACTATCTAACAATATGACTGAACGTGTATCACTTTCTTCTAAAGTCAACGTATTGCCTTTGCTGTCAACAAGTTCGGCTTTGAATGTGTAGTCAATGTCCTCCGGATACCATTTTGAAATATTGTCCATACTGTAATTCCATAGGTAAACATCTATCTCAAAAGGATTTGTTTTGGAAACATATTTTGCTATATATGTTTGACTTCCGTTTTCCACAAGATAATTCGATGAAAACATCATACCCTGCGATGAAATTGATCTTACAACTCGATTCATCATATTTGTTGTAAGCCCATACTCTGCCGAAACGCTCATTGCAGTTAATAATACCGTAACAACAGTTATCCATATAAGAAGCCACTGCTTCTTGATAAAGCTCTTAATATTCTTATACATAAGCAGCCGCTCCTTTCTTTTTATTTAGTATTTATAATCAGCCGTTTGTACGCTCAACAGAGAAATAGATCATATCTGTTTCCTTATCTTCCTGTGTATCCTGTTCAGAACCCCAGCTTACTTCAAGAATATAATATTTGCAGAATTGTTTATTGCCATCTATCTCTGTATTCTGTAGAGTTACTCTTGCCTGCCAGTAAGAAGGAACAGAGTAAGTATCTACATTTGTGTTGCTTCCGTATGTTTTGGTATAATACTTATTACCTGTATTCGCTGGGTACGATTTATTTCCTGATACGTTTTTGTATTCACCGCTTGAAACAGTATTTTCAGCACGAACATAATACTTGGTCGAAGTCTCGCCATCAACATACTCGTCACCAACAACTTGAATTGTATTCTCATTATGGCTGTCGGCGTGTAACGTATATGGTATTATCCTCTCCGTATCCGTTCCGCTGGGAACTATTTTATCAGTAGGTGTATCGTCGGGGGCATCAGCACCGGTTAAATAGTCATACTGGGTTGCATCATATATTTTATAGTTGAATAAGTTATTGTTTGTATGTGCCATTTGAAGTATGTACCCATTTGCATTTGAACCCGAAACAGAGAAAATATAGTATTTCTTAGTCTTTTTGATCGGCTTTCCATCGCCGTCCGTCAGCAGCGTTCCATCGGGTCTTTCGGCATAAGTATTATCCACATCAATTCCATCAAGCTCGAAATTGATCCTGTCCTCTCTATGAGCTGCATTGATATACAAGGCATTTGGATACATGACCTTAAACATCTCTGCTGCTTTCTTCTGGTTCGTGAACCAAGCATAAACGGGTATTGCCGTTATAAAAACCATTGTCATGAATACCGCTGCTGATAGCTGGATTTTCTTCGAGAGAGGCAGCTCCTTGAATTTCTTTATTATTTTTTTCATATGAGCTACCCTCCTTTCTTCGTTTATGTATCGGCTTCAACCGTCACTTCAATCATGAAGTATGCAACCTTAGTGCCGATCAAAAAGTCTGCTGCATTATAGCACTCACTTAGTCTGTTGAAATTGTTGGTGTTATCAATATTGTCGATCAAACCGTCAACAACTTCCGATATGGTTTTAGGGTTAGGATTCGTATTAAGCGTTTGAAGTAATTCATCGCCTGTAAGAATATCATTCCAATCCTTCAATACCGAATTCTTATTATCCTTCAAATATTGAATTACTTTTTCTTTATCGGTTACAGGATCATTTGGAATCGCAGCTATCTGTGCATCTGTCATATCAGCTACGACCGGCATACCGTTTCTTAATGAATTGTTTTTCTTAAACGCTATCTGACCAAGCGTATTCGTCCACATCCAATAGATCGGCACTTGTATAGCTTTCCCCTCATTATTGGCAGTAATAGATTTGCTGATCGTTCTTGTGGTGTACGGGGTCACATAAGAATATCTCAGGCTTTCGGTCTCATTTGTTGTATCACCCCGTCCGCCAAAGAACATGATATGACCTTTCAGATAATTTGCAGCCGAAACATAATCGGAAGCTGAATCAGCAACTTCTGTATTCCCTGCATTCGCTGCCGCTGTTCTTATTGCCGCTTCATCTGTAATTTCAACAAGAACGGTGTCGGGAACTGTCTTGCCATCTACCACTTTTGTAACCGTTTTTCCTTGAGCGTCCTTTTTCTCTATTTCAGCGAAAGCAACTACATTAAGAGAAACTTTCACCTTCATAGCATCATCTGACTTGGGGATCACATATAGGCTTAATTCTCCGCTGTCATCGGGACCGATTTCAGAAGCACCCGTATCATATCTCAGCAGAATACTATCACCTGTGTAATATGTTCCGCTTGTTCCAGCTTGGTTTTCAAAAGTCCCCAATTTTCCTTCACTATAAATACCATTTCTTGTATTCAAGATGTACTTACCATCTGATGTACTCATAATATCGGTATTTCTGATGCTTGCGCCCTTCGTTGCAATATCAAACGGCAATGTCGCAGTTTTAATATTCATCCCAGAACTTTCCACCTGAGTGTTCATGGTGAACCAGGAAAGTGCGCTTACGATAATGACGATCAGCAGCATGATACCGATAATTATAAGCTTTACTAAAGATTTTCTGCGATTTTGCTCTGATTCCTTCTGCTTATCGGAAGGCGGAGGCGGGTACGAAGCAGATGCATGAGCAAGCTCACCGATATTATATTTTAAATTATTATCGTTCATCTGCTTCACCTCCGTGTGTGTTATGATTGCAAAAGGGCATAGCTATGGCATTAAAGCACAATAGCTCTACTTTATTATATCATTTTTATATATCCTTTTCAATGTGCAGAATATATAATAATAGCGTTTACTATTTGTAATAAATGTGCATACAAAAATGTATAACAGGCACGTTTTATTACTTTTAGTACAAATAACGACCCCCTCCGTGCTCAGAGGGGGTCGTTACGTTATAGAGGTATTTATGAGCCTATGATGAAACTTTCTTTATTAACACCCGTCAGACTGCTGCCTAACGGAAGAAGCTATCGGGGAGGCTATAAATCCCATTTATGGAGGAATGATCATGAAAGCTTTTTTATGTTAGCTTAATGCTCTGAACTTTTTCTAAGAGCTTAGGGAGGCAGCTCTTATTCAGTTATTAGCAATTTAAGTGATTAGTTATTAGCCGCCTGAAGGAGCTGCTGTTACAACTTCAATTGGATCAGTATCCGCAGTCTGAGTTGGTGTCTTGGTAGCATTCCAAGTGTTACCGGTAATTGTAGTAGCAGCCTTAACATTTATTGTCTCATTACCAACTGTAACAGATTCAGCACCGCTTTCAGCAAGCCAGAAGTCGAGATCAAGTTTCCACTGACCATCCTGCAAAGCAGCGTAAGTCTTGGAATTACAGCTTGTGTCTTCACCTTCAAGCCATACACGTACAAGAACCTTATAATACTTGGTTTCACCAGAATCGATCGTATCAATCAAACCAGAGCCTGTTGTTACAGCCGCTTTGGTAGAAGCAGTATCCGCAGCAGTGCCATTAAAATACGCTGCACTCGCAGTCTTTAGAATGCACTTTGCGCTTTTTCCGGATGCAGCAGGATCAATCTGCCCAACCGCTGCGCCATTTTCTCCAGAATTACCCTTACCAGCCTGATCCTCTGTTAACTGGGTTGCGAACAATGCTACTCTCCACGCATTATCGCCTGTTCCTAAAGCTCCGTAAGAGAGTGTCTCTGCACTGTAATTAGCAGCCATATCAAGATCACATTTCGTCATTCGTATTTCCTGATCATCTGCTGTACCAGTTGCCTTGAGGTAGAAAACATAATCAATGTATCCATATGCAGTGCCAAAATCAGTAGCCGCAGGATCGATACCATATGCGGTATTGAAAGCTGCATCATGCTTATACTTTCCAGCAGCCGCCGCAGTAGCATTACCAGTTGCGGTTTCATTATAGGCATCGTAAGTTACAGCTCCTGTACCTGTCAATCCATGAGCTTTGCTACCATCTTCAGCAGCATCCAGCGTATAGAAGAAATCACCAGTATTTGCCGAATTAGATGATACAGGCTCCAAAAGTGCCTTACGTCCTTCAACCAGCGTATCTGCCTTATATGTACCTTCCTCATTATTTGAAGAAATCAACAAGTTGCTGCTAACCTTTGTGCGCATTGCAAGACCATTAACCTGAACTTCCTTATTCATTGTGAACCACGCGTAGGTGGAGGTTGCCAGCATTGAAGCCGAAACTGCTAACATTCCAGCAGCCGGTAACAACTTTCTCGCTGTTCTGTTCTTTTTTGTATTATTCTTTTTCATCATAGGTCATTTTCCTTTCATAAATATATTTGCCGAGTTAACGGCTCGGCTGCCTCATATCCTTTAGTGCGTTTGCTTTATACTTTTTGTTTACAATCATATTATACACCACGCAATTGCTTTTGTCAATAACTTTCCTAAATTTTTCTTATTTTCATTTTATTTTTGTTATTTTGCACAATCAGGAGCTTTTATGAGTATAATTCAAGCCTTGTTTTCAATACTTCTGGTATATTATTTTTTTGAGTTAAACTGTTGTAAACAGCATTTTTGTGATATTTTGCAAAAATGACTTTTATTCAGCAGTAAAATCATTTTTTCTACACACAAAAATCTAATATTTCTATTTTTTCAATAAATTTTGCATTTTTCATTGATTTACTTGTCCATATATGTTATAATATAAAAAAGCTATGAGCTGATATAACATAATTATAGCTGTCAGAGCACTTTCACTATGTACGCGCACAAGCGTAACGAAAGCCTGTTTCAGCTTTTTCTGCTAAATTGCTTTTACACTATCTTATAAAGGAGAGTTGTTATGCAGCATATTGATGAACAATATATTATCGATAATTTCGATGATGCTCTGGAAAAAGGCTATATCCGCGCTTATTACCAGCCCGTTATACGTACACTTACAGAACAGATATGCAGTGTCGAGGCTCTTGCTCGCTGGCAGGATCCGCAAATGGGACTCCTCTCCCCTTACCTTTTCATAAGCGTCCTCGAAAAAAGAAGGCTTATCCATAAGCTTGATCTGATGATCCTCGAAAATATCTGCTATACTTATAATGAGATGCGCGAGAAAGGTCTGCCCCTGCACCCGTTCTCAATAAACCTCTCCCGTCTGGACTTCAACGAAATGGATATGCTGACGGCTATCTCCGATATCTTAAAAAAGTACAACGTTCCTCCTACCGCTATCCACATCGAGATAACAGAAAGCGTAATGCTGGATAATACGGCTTATTTCCGCAGGATTTTCGACAGCTTCCACGAGGCAGGCTTCGCTATATTCATGGACGACTTCGGAAGCGGCTATTCCTCGCTGAATGTGCTTAAAGACTACAGCTTCGACGTATTGAAGATAGATATGCGTTTCCTCAGCGATATCGGTATGCGCTCGAAAAAGATACTCTCCTCCGTTGTCAATATGGCTAAAGCCATAGGCATACACACTCTTGCAGAGGGTGTCGAGACAAAGGAGCAGATAACTTTTCTGCGCACTATCGGCTGCGAAATGCTCCAGGGTTATTACTACTCAAAGCCTATGAGCAGCGAAATGTATATAGAATATCTCGCAAAAGCCGACATATCCGTCGAGAACCGTAACGAAAGCGAATACTGGGACACTATAGGACAGGTGAATTTCCTCAGTCCCGATCCGTTCAACGTCATCTCCTCAGACGACTTCCCTATCGACGATACCTCCGTTCTGCGCGAAAGCCCTACTTCTCTCGCTCTTGTAGAGGTGTGCGGCAACAAGGTCAAATTCCAGTACGCAAACAGGGCTTATCTTGAAGAAGTGAAGAAAGTTGGTTACAACAATACCGGCGAGATCGAGGCTGCAATAGCCAATATGCCAAAGGTATATTTTCAGAATATGTCCGAGCAGATAGAGCAATCGCTGAAAACAGGCAAGCTCATAAAAAAGGATCACTATGCCAACAATGTTTATTTCACATATTCAACCAAATGCATTGCCAAGACCGAAAATAAATATATGCTTGCCGCAAGTATAAAGTCATTTGACCCTACACGAAATGCCAACCGTGAGCAGCTGTTTGAAAAGTACAGCCATGTCCTCATTGATACTTATGACCATATAACCGTAATAGATCATGCCAAAAACCGTATTATAACAAGACTCTACTCAAAAATCGGCATTAACAGCGAGTATATCACAATGCCGCTCGATAAGGCAAGACTGCTTTTTGCCCAGAACGAGGTCCTTGAAGACGAGCGAGAAAGATTTATAAAATTCACGGACTTCGACTTCGTAAAAAAGCATATCGAAATAACTGAAAATCCTATCCTGCAGGAACCGTTCCATATCAGAAATCAGGACGGAGAGTTTATCCTAAGAGATGTAAGGATAATATGGACCACTGTAGAGGACGGCGAAAAATTCCTCTTTATAATCCAGTCCATGTCTCCATCGGCATGCGAAATGGCAAAAAAAGTGATGACAGAGTACTCAGATTTGCTTCTTTAACAATAAACTACAGCATTCCAAACATAATTTGGAATGCTTTTTTATTATGTTTCGGCATAAAATGCATTGCTTTCCTTTGAAAAGAGTGGTAAAATGGTAGTATTGATTTTCGGAGGAATCGACAATGAACAAATATAAAAAGCTTGCCGTCAACACGGTGATCTTCGCTGTGGGCAGTTTTGGCGCAAAAATCTTCTCGCTGCTGCTCAATAATCTTTACACCAAACACATAAGCCCGTCTGACTTGTATACGAAATCACTTCTTGAGATACTTGTAGTATTTCTTCTGCCTGTGTTCACGTTCTCACTTACAGAAGCCATAGTCCGATATGGTCTTGATAATGACTACGATAAAAAACAAGTCTTTACCACGGCAGGAATAATAATGTTCGGCGGACTCGTCATAATGCTGCCTGTTGTCCCGCTGCTGCATATGATACCTATACTGAAGCCGATAACGGGATACGCCGTTCTGCTGTATCTGCTCGTCTTTGCATCAGCGCTCAGAACTCTGTGTTCTCAGTTCGTAAGAGCGCGAGGACAGGTCACTCTGTTTGCTATCGAAGGTATATTCGTAACCATAGCCCTTTTCATATTCAATATATTGTTTATATCAAAGCTCGGAATGGGTGTACGAGGTTTTGTAATATCTATAATCCTTTCGGATCTGTGCTCGACTATATTCCTGCTTATAACCGCAAAGCTGCACAAATACGCAGATATTCACAGCTTCAGCAAAAGCCTCGGAAAAAGTATGCTCAAGTTTACTATCCCACTTATACCAACGACCGTAATGTGGACATTCACCGGCTTTTCAGATCAGATATTCATCGGAAATATGCACAGTGACAAGGTCTTTCTCGGCGAGGGAGCGGCAGGTATTTATTCCGCTGCCACCAAGATACCCAATATCGTTACAATGCTTTCCACTATCTTCTTCCAGGCATGGAATATGTCGGCAATAACCGAAAACGATTCGGCAGACCGCAATGAATTCTATTCAAAGGTGTATTCGGCTTACGAAGCTATCCTTTTCATTGGCTCGGCTGGGCTGATACTCTTTATAAAGCCTGTATCAGCTATACTCATAAACTACAGCACCTTCCCCGAATACAAGATCGCATTTCTGTTCACTCCCCTTCTCATCGCGGCTTCCGCTTTTACCTGTCTGAATCTTTTCCTTTCGGGTATATATACGGCTACAAAGCACACTAAAAATGCTTTCTATACAATAATAGCTGTCGTTGTAGTTAATATCGTCCTCAATCTCATACTTATCCCTATATGGGGAATTCAGGGCGCAGCATTTGCTACCTTCCTGAGCTATCTGCTGTGCTACTGTATAAGAATGATAGATGCAAGACGCTATGTTCCTTTCAGCTTCTCAATGCCAAGGACTGTACTTAATACAGCTATACTTCTGCTTATGTGCATACCTGTTATATTCAGCTTCAAGGGCTGCATATTTTATGAGGCAGCATTTACCGCTTTCATAACAGTACTTAATTTCCGACCAATGCTTACAACAATAAAAAAGATCACGAACAGACATTGATCTCAGCCCCGTTTTTACGGGGCTTTATTTTTGATAATATTATAACGTTATGAGATTAAAGTAATATAATTTAAGTGAAATATATCATAAGTATACATATATTCTATAAAAGTTTTATTAATTGATATACACAAAATAAGTCAAAACAAAATTATTTTGTTCGTTTTACGGCAAAAATGCTGTTTTTTAAGGTTGATTTAAGACTATTTTAAGATATATTCATTATTATGTAATCATCTATTAACAATATCTCTCAAAAAAGATATTTAGGAGGATGGTACTGATGAAAAAGAAAACCATGCTTGCAGGCTTAATGTCTGCTTGTATACTTAGCTCAGCAGCTGTAGCTGTAACCGCGGCTTCAGCAGCAGATATTGTTTACGGTGACGCAAACGGTGACGGAACTGTCGATATGTCCGACGCTGTACTTGTAATGCAGTCCCTTGCAAATCCAAGTAAGTACGGAGTAACAGGCAGCTCCGAAGGTCATCTCACTCAGGAAGGCGCTGACAGAGCCGATGTATTTGAAAGAGGCTCTGGTCTTACTTCAAGCGATGCTCTTTCAATACAGCGTTATCTGCTCAACGCTATCACAGCACTTCCCGAGTCCTATAAGGACATGGGCGGTCAGACTACCGCTGTAGTTACTACAACTGCTGTAACTACCACAACAGAAACTGTTGTTACCGTTCCTAAGGAGGACGTAAATACAAAGATCCACCTTAACGGAAACTCTATTACTGTTGACGGCAAATACGCTACAGCAAACGGCTCAAAGGTAACTATATCACATTCGGGTACATTCACTATCGACGGTACTCTCAACGATGGTCAGATCTACGTTGAAGTTCCGGATGACAAGGCTGACCCCGATACCGTAAAGCTTGTTCTCAGCGGTGCAAAGATCACAGGCAAGAGCGCTCCTGCTATTCTTATAAAGAATGCAGACAAGACCTCTATCACTATTGCCGACGGTACAGAGAATACCATTTCCGATACCGAAACTGCTTACGCAGGCGATTTCCTTGAAAGTGCTGTAATCGAGGCTAAGGACGATCTCACTATCAAGGGCGGCGATGCAGGTACAGGCGTTCTCACTATAACAGCTAATGTTCAGCCTGCTATCGTATGTAACAACGATATCAAGATCACAGGCGGTACACTCAATATCGACGCTCTCAACATGAACGACGGAAACGATGCTGTAAAGGGCAAGACCTCACTGGTCGTAAAGGGCGGCGCTCTCAACATCAACGCTGAAGGCGACGGTCTCAAGTCCTCAAAGGGCAATGTTGATATCGAGGGCGGTACAGTAGTTATAAAGAGCGGCAAGGACGCTATCCAGGCTGAAACAGATATCAATATCTCAGGCGGTGATATCAGTGCCTGCGGCGATAAGAGCCTTACAAGCACTGGTGCTATAAACCTTACAGGCGGTACTATCGTTGCTACTGCTACAGACTGCCAGATAGAGAACCTTACTTCTACTGCTCAGTCAGCTATGCTCCTTGACTTCGCAAAGGAATGGTCAAAGAACAATCCTATAGCTGTTACAGATTCTTCAAATAAGATCATTATCGAAACAAATACTGTAAAGAAGTATAGGTTCGCTCTCGTTTCTTCTCCAGACCTTGCAGATGGTACCAGCTATAAGGTATTCGCAGGCGGTATAAAGCAGAAGCACAGCTCAGGAAATACCTTCAAGGCAGGAAAGCCTGCTTCATTCAAGGACGTAAACAATGATATGGAAAATGACGAGCAGCTCTATGGTCAGCTCTTCGATCAGACTTCAGTTCATAAAGTAGAAGTTAAGATGTCAGAAAATGACTGGAACAACTTTATGAAGGTTGCTCAGCAGGAAGAATGGGCTCCTTGTGATGTTATTATCGACGGCGAAGAGATCAAGAACGTTGGTATCAGAACAAAGGGCAACAGCTCAAGAATGATGGTTCAGAACGGCAAGTACAGCTTCCGCTTCAAGCTGGATAAATACGAGAAGCTCAATAACTATCACGGTCTTACAGAGTTCTGCGTTAACAACTTCTACTCAGACCCTTCATGTATGAGAGATATCATCTGCTACAACGCTATGTATGAGATAGACGGCGTTGCTCCTCTTGCAGGCTATTCAGATATGTACCTCAACGGAAAGCTTTACAGCTTCTATATGATCGCTGAACAGCCGGGTACTACACTTGCAGAGCGTTATGCTATTGACGATGATACAAACCTCTATAAGGCTACTGAGAGAAGCAATCAGGCAGGCGGCGGCGGTTTCGGCGGCTTCGGCGGCGGAGACAGCTACAGCACATTTACCGAGAAAATGCCTGTTAACAACCTTGACCTTAAATTCGGCAAGGACGAACAGCTCGCTCACCTTGAAGAACTCAAATCTGCTATAAACAAGTTAAATTCTTCAAACTATAAGTTCATCGAGGATATAATGGACGTTCCAAGCTTCCTCAAGGGCTTTGCTGTAAATGCTGTAATGTGTAACTACGACAGCTACAACGGTTCACTTGCACATAACTACTACCTTATCTATACAGGCGGCAAACACTATTTCGTAGGTTGGGACTACAACCTCTGCTTAGGTAACTTCATGGGCGGTACAGACTCCGTAAACTCTGATATCACAACAAGCCTCTATCAGGCAACTGTTGATAACAGACCTTTTGCTAAGCTTCTCCAGGTTCCTGAATACTACGATATGTATGTGGGCTATGTAAAGGATATCCTTAACTACTACAGTGATCCTGAAGCATATGTTTCAAAATATGCTGACATGATCCGTCCTCACGTTCAGGCTGATCCCCTTTCAGCATTTACTGTTGACCAGTTCAACGCAAATACAACTAAGAGCGCTAATGGTATTCAGGTAAATACAAATACACAGCAGGGCAATAATCAGTGGAACCAGCAGCAGGGTAACAACCAGTGGAACCAGCAGCAGGGCAACAATCAGTGGAACCAGCAGCAGGGCAACAACCAGTGGAACCAGCAGCAGGACAACAACCAGTGGAACCAGCAGCAGGGCAACAACCAGTGGAACCAGCAGCAGGGCAACTGGGGCTTCCAGTTCAACTCCGATGAGCCAGACACCGATACAGTAACCACAGAAGAAAGCTGGGCATTTGAAGGCGGCTTCGGCGGCTTCGGTGGCGGCGGCTTCGGCGGCGGCGGCTTCGGCGGCGGCGGCTTCGGCGGCGGCGGCTTTGGCGGCGGCGGATTCGGCGGCTTCGGCGGCGGTGGCGGCGGAATGTTCAATAACAACACTTCCGTTATTGACTTCCTCATCGCTCGTTTCCAGATAATCCGTTCAGCATTAAAGTTCTGATGATAATTGATTCACCCCCTCAGAACGAGGGGGTGAATCATCATTATTATATGAATTGCAGCAAGCATAAAGTTAAAAAATAAATTTTTTATAAAACTGTTGACATTTTATTCATTTTCTGATATAATTATTATGTTGCAGTAAACAAGCAATAAAATTTAGGGGTATAGCTCAGTTGGTAGAGCAGCGGTCTCCAAAACCGCGTGCCGAGGGTTCAAGTCCTTCTGCCCCTGCCAGAACGATTATATGATAACTTGTCAGAGGACACTGTATGTACTCTGACAAATTTTCATATATAAAAAAATTAGATTTGTCGCTATGCTTGTTTGTTAGCTGTCGAATGGCGTTTACGCTATGTCTCACAAGAGGAAGAATTTGCGGCTTCCAATTGTTATCTCACATCACGACATTCGCTGTTACTCAAACCTCATGGCTCATGATACCTTAATATATGATATTAATGGGTTACTGCCTTTTCTTTTTTTCAGATTGGTCAAACATTCAGACCAAAATACAAACAACGATTTCTGAGAATTATTTTAGCATAGCTAAACAGGCTCATGTCTTGGCACATTCTCCCGATTGTTCTCATTCGACTAATCTCGCAACAGATCTCGGTAATGCATAACAATAAAGATAGGTCTTAGTAAACTCGCTTCAAATCGTATTCAATTGTCAAGTTCCTTTTCGGTTTGGGAATTTGCAATGCAATAAAAAGCCTACTACAAGGCAAAAAGACAAGCCCTTCAGACACCGCAACGTAACTGAAAGGCTTGACAAGGTCTATTATAAGTGCTATAATATAATGTAAAATCATTACACCGCACGTAAATAGCATTCTCACTAAGTCATTCAGATGTTGACGTCATCTGTATGATTACGAGGCGTAGTCGGTTTGGCGACCGTCTATGCCTTGTGGGGGTGCTTTTTATTAGCTAATAGCATTATATCACATTTATATATCCCATGTCAACCCCTTTCGCCAAAAAAATTTAATTTATTTTTTCTTAGCAATTTTTGACCGAATATAGCAATAACCGCCTTACTTTTTTGTAAGGCGGTTATCTTTATGGAAGTTATTTCATGGTATCTGTAATTTCTTTTACATCAAACGAATACCCTTTCTGCTCGTATGCAGCGAGAATTTTATTAAAGTATTCACCATAATTTGTTTCGTCTATTGTTTCTTCTACCACTCTTCCATTTTCATCTAATAAGTACTCTGAATTTGGATTAGTGCATTGTGCTACC
The DNA here is from genome assembly GCF_900143025.1 of Ruminococcus flavefaciens. GTDB lineage: Bacteria > Bacillota > Clostridia > Oscillospirales > Ruminococcaceae > Ruminococcus > Ruminococcus flavefaciens_I. The sequence goes on from NZ_FRCT01000007.1 coordinate 107,505, forward strand.
TTTCCTTTTTCAAAACGAACCTCAAACGAATTTATTTCATATTCAGTTTCTTCAGAAAAGTTTTTTTGAGATTTTGATATTACAAAGAACTGTTTTGATGGTATTTTTTGCAGCAATTCTTTCTCATACCCACTGGACGTTAATCCAGTTTCTCCATTATCATAGCACTTGAAATCACTCAAAAAAACTTCTTCTTTGGGAAGTAAAGCGTATACTCCTAAAATGTTTTCCTTGCTTTCTTCTGAACATATAGTACTGTATATATGTTCCTTAATAGTCTTTACATTCTCATCTGTAAGTTGATCTTCTCTTAATAGATTTGTCAGAATATCACCAGTACTATATTCATACATCTTGGAATCAGTCTCAAACTTGTATCCCATTTCCTCGAGATCAGCTTCATACTTAGAATAATCCGCTTTAACTTCAATGATTATTTTTTCGGTATCTGCGACCTTAATTGTGCAATCATAACTGATTTTTTGATTATAATCAGACTCCGATGTATTATAAAAGAAGCTTAGGTCTGTTGGATAAACTCCCGAAAAACTACCATCTATTTTATCAAAAGCGTCCACCATTGTATACTTATTAGCTACATCAGGAAGTATTTCCTTTTCTGTTGTGTGCTGAGTTTCAACCTTAGAGTTTGATTTTTCTCTGTTCTTCGATTTATTCTCAGAATTATCTCCGCAAGCGCAAAGATTAAGTGTTGCTGCTAATGCTACTATTGATATAAATACTCTTTTCATGATGTACCTCCTTGTTTTCTTTAGAATATCATATAATTTAATCATTGTCAATCGGCATATTAGAGAAAAGAAACTGCTATAAATCAACTTATTTAGTATAAGCGTAAAATTGTGCTATTATAGCACAATTTATTCTTTGAGCAGCTCCTCCTTTATCTCTCGTTTGTACTTATAATATGTGTTTCGGCTTAAATTAGCCAGTTTTATGCACTCAATATCATTCAGAGTGCCACCGAAAGTTTTACAATGCTTTCTTATAAGCTCCTTCGCAGGAGCTTCTTTTTTTACAAGCAACTTACTGCCTTTTACGCAGCCAATCTGTTTGCCATTCAGACGAGCTGTTTCTATTCCCTCTTTTGTTCGCTGCCGAATATCTATTACCTCTTTTTCAGACTGCTCAAATGCAAGCTCTATTTGTTTTGCTGCAAGAAGCTTCAAGACCTTGTTTGTGGCTTCAATATAAACATCTGCTATATCGTTGCCTACAAGCTCTATGCCGCCGCTGAGAGCTTGCTTATAATTAATGGTATTGACATACGGCTCTTTAAGAAACACAAGCTCTACGCCTTTGTCAAGCAGCTCCATGTACTGTTCTATACCCTCACTTGCATTACGGCTCATTCTGGACACACTATCAAACACAATAGTATCTCCCTTTTGAACCTTTTTAATAAGCTTCTGCCATTCCTGACGGCTTAACACTATTCCTGTATAGACTTCCTTATAGATTTTTGCATTTGGAAAAGAAGCAAGGATATTTCTTTCTTGTCGTTCTATATTCTGTGTTGGCTTTGATATACGGCAATATCCGAATACCACTATTATCATCTCCATTCGTATCAAATCTAACGAGCGTTTCTTTTTACACTCAATATTATAGCCCAAAACACAGTAAAAGTCAATATCTTTTAATACATTTTTGCTCAACATTAGTTTGGGTACAGAAATTGTGCTATTATACTGTTTAATGAACTTCCGATGAATCCCACTGAGTTGCATATTACTGCCATAGAAAGAATAGCTGCAATACTTTTTCTAGTTTTAATATTCATAATAATTCTCCTTACAATTTTTCAATAATTTTTAATTTGTGGTACCACCTGATATATTTCGGACTAACGTTATATTATATTATTTTCTGAATATAATCAATGCTTTTCAGGTAAGATGTATATTTAGACAAGTAAGTTGCAAAAAAAACAGGTAAGTTGCATTTTATATTCGCAATTTGCCTGTTTTCTCTTTCTCTCAGAATTCTATTAAAACACTTAAAAGAACATAACTAATTCCTTTTAAATATGCTGTCATTCTTGATAATGTTTAGAATATACGTTAAATTTACTTTTCACCATCAAAAAAAACTTATACTATTTAAACAGATGGCATTTTGTGCTATTATAGCACATTTTCTAAAACGTCAACAGCAACTATACGCTGCTCTTGAATAAGGTGAATATACGTATCATATGTTATTCCAACATCTGAATGTCCGAGCAGTTCACTGACGATCTTAACATCCACGCCTTTGGCGAATAGCCTACTAGCAAATGTGTGACGAAGAGTATGTATTCCTGTCTCTTTAATATTGCAACCTCGGAGAATACTACGAAACATCCTGTCTATGTTTCTAGGGGTAACTCTGTTTCCATTTGAAGTTGCAAAAACATACGGTGTTTTACCATTTATCCCTTTTAAGCTTATAAGCGCACGTATGGCAGTGGAATTAAGTGGAACGACACGACTGCCATTCTTTGTTTTTGTCGATTTCTGCTTTATATACTGATAAGCCTTTCCATTGTCTGATCTTGACTTGACATATACCATGTTTTTTCGGACTTTCAGCGTTTTCTTCTTAAAATTAATATCCGACCATTCCAGAGCAAGAGCCTCTCCTATACGCAAACCTGTGTTGACAATAAAAATTGCTATTTCACCAAGACGATAAATTCTTCTGCCGTTCTTATAGCAGCGTACCGATTCTTTTACAATTTTATCTACTTCATCATCTGTAAAGCATTGTACATCACTATTTTCGCGCTGCAAGTTTTTAGGTATAATAACACTCTCAGCAACATTATACGGCAACTGTCGGTTTACTCTCAACTGCATTGCTGACTATATCCTGTGGCTCTGGACGTTCTCCCTCTTTGAAGATAACGAAAGGCATATATTTCTCTATCGTTTCTTCCATAGAAAGGCTATCCTTGCTGATATTTACTGACGTAGTAATATCAGCTGCGTTCAGAAGCTTACTGTACTGCTCTGCAACTGACAGTTCGTTCCAGTCAGCAATAAACTTTTCACGAGCCTGAGCTGCCTGTTCGTTTATACGCTCCAAATCCTCGGCAGACAGGGATTTGTCACGAATTGTTACAACGCCCTCTGGTGTTATATGTGCCACTATCGGATAATCATTTGTCTCTGGATCGGTTCTGGACGTATCATAAGCAGTAACGCCATAACCAAGCACTCCGAAATGAATAGGACTTTCTTCCTTTACAACCGAGCTTCCCTTAGAAAGAATAACAAATCCCTTATTATTCATTTCTTCCTGCCAACCGTCATAAGCAAGGACTTCCGCAGTACCTACAAGAACTCCGCCGAAGTCAGGAGAATCCAGAGCTTTGAGCATAATGCTCTTATCGCTGATATTCTCAACTTCTCTGCGTGCTCCCTCATAGATGATAACATCACCTATGCTGAGATCGCTTACCTTTGGCGCAGCTGCTGCAACATGACGTTCAAGTATATCATCGTCAACGGATATAAGAGTATCGAAGTCAAGATCTGAAAGACCATTTTCAACCATATCTTCGATACTATCGAAGTTTTCCACGTTGATGATCTCGCCGTCAAACTCATCTTAGTCATACATGACTATGATGCTATTTATAATTCTATCTTTTCGCTTAAATTAGTGGTTATCCCAATTTTTTGATTATTGACTTTAATAATTAAATAATGTAAAATATAATTGAATGTTAATACCAGCATTCAAAATAATTAAAAGGAGTCTTACTATGAAAAAAGCGAAAATACTCAACGCAATCCTATCGTTAGCAATTTTTTCAACACCTGTACTTTGGAACACATCAAACGATTTCTTAAAAAAACAAAGTAATCACTTAATTGCCTATGGAGCCTATGATGAGAATGTCCGCGGAAAGTGGATACAGGATGAAAATACAGGCAAATGGTGGTATAAACATGACGATAGTTCATACACAAAAAACAGCTGGGAAAAGATCGATAATTACTGGTATCACTTTGATATATATGGTTGGATGGAAACAGGCTGGCATATGATAAGTGGCAATTGGTACTATTTTAATCCAAATGGAACTATGCATACTGGTTGGAAAGAGATTAACAGCAAATGGTACTATCTGAATACCAATGGATCGATGCAGGTAGGTTGGAAAAAAATTGATGGTAAATGGTACTTTTTCAATCCAAGCGGAATGATGCATACTGGTTGGAAAGAAATTAACAGCAAATGGTACTATCTGAATTCCAAAGGCATTATGCAAACAGGCTGGCAGACAATACAGGATAAAAAGTACTATTTTAATGCAGATGGTTCACTTCATATTGGCTGGCTAGAATATAACGGCAAAATGTACTATTTATTCGATAATACCGGAGTTATGGTAACAGGGTGTGCACCTACAAGAAATAATTTAGAAGGATGGTGTAATTTTGATTCTGATGGAGTGTGTATCGAAAATGATGCAGGTGCTCTTTTAGTAGATAGCGACATAGAACTATATTCCTCTTACAAAACAGAATCGGTTATAGGAACAATTAAAAAAGGAGAAATAGTTTGCTCGACTCAATATGTAGTAGATGATGCTACTGGCTTAAAGTGGTATAGAATAAATTACGAAGGAAAACTAAATGGATATATTATTGATACAAGTGATATTATTCAGGTTGAATTATTAAAAAGAAATTCTGACCCTCGTATTGCAGAAATAAATGATACATTAAAGAAAAAATATGGTTAATATATCATTTTTCAATGATAAGGTAATATCAGTGTTCTCTTTCGAAGTTATTATGGATGCTTTATATACATAATGGGAATTCAATTAAAGCAGTATAGTCTTACACTATACTGCTTTTATGTCATTTTATTCCTTTATCATTTTATACCTTCATTGTTGTGTTTTATTACAGTTGCAGCGTTTATGTATTCTTTCAGCTCATCGTTCATATCCTTATTTTTTAGCATATGATCTACGACCTTATAGCCCTTTTCCTCATACTTAGGCTTATATTTTGCAACAGCTTCTCTTCCTGCCTTGTCGTTATCGAGTACGAAGTGTATCTCTTTGACCTCTGGATGTGATGATAAGTAATGCTCCAGAGCTACATCTGACGTTCCTGCAAGGCTTATTCGTGAATGAGCTATCCATGCGTCTTCTTTTCCTGTTATCATGTTCGCCATTGTAGCATGGCTTAACAGGTCTATCGGAGCTTCAAATACATACAGCTTACCGCTGCTGCCTTTACCTTCCATAGAAAAGGCGTATCGTTTGTCGCTGCCGTCACAGTCTCCACGGTACTGGACTTTTGTATTTGTTCCTCTGACACAGGCGAATGCAGCCTTTTTGTCCTCATTATAGCCTACAAAGACTACATTGTTATGATAGTCTTGGAAGATCTTCTTGTCAGCTATCATCTTGGATATTATCTGAGGATCAATAAACCGTGTTTTGTTCAGATATGCAAAAGCCCTTGAATACTTACCCTCACATTTCTTAGGCAGCACAAGGTCTTTCGTTTCATGTATATGATTATCAGCCTTTGGCGGCGGTGCAACATAAGCTGTACCACTTCCTGTAAGTTCAAGTATAGCTTCTTGGAAGCTCATTCCCATATTCTTCTGGAGAAAAGAAATAGCGTCACCACCGTGTTCACCATTGCTCCAACGCTTCCAACCTTTTCGGTCATCGAATATACTTATACTTGACATATCCCCGGGGAAAGGTTTGGCAATTCTCAGTTTATAGCTTGTTCCACGATGATTGAATTCATATCCTTTGCTTTCAAGGTAACTCACAAGGTCAACCTCATGAGCTGCCTGTTTTTGTTCGTCTGTGATACGCATTTTATACCTCCTATGAAATTTGCACTATTAATTCTCGAATATCTTGACAATTAATGTTTGTTTATATATAATATTACACATAAGGTTATAAAAACAACCTTAAATATTACAAAAAGGACTTGAAACAAATGAAAAAAGTAATCAAAACAATCTCAGCAATCACAATGGCATTCACAATTCTTGGAACAGGAAAAATACTATCTAAGACCATCTCACCAAACACAATTGATAGCTATATAATAACTACTTATGCTGCCGTTGATAAGAATTATACTGGCTGGAAACTAGAGAAAAATTTTGTTAACAACGAAATGGAATGGCATTATTACAAAAAAGGTAACCTGCAAAGAGACAAATGGATAGATGATAAATATTATGTAAATGGCAAGGGAGCACTGGTTACTGGTTTTCTTAATATTAATGGGGATAATTATTATTGTGGTAAAAAAACCAGTGGTGGTGCTAAATGGTGCAATGCGTGGGTAGAATCTGGTGGCGAATGGTATTATTATGGCAAAGATGGCAAAAGGTTAGAAAATACATGGTTAAATTATAAAGGCTATAAATATTATTTAGGAGAAGGAGGAAGAATGTATAAAGACTGTACAGCAGCCATAGGTTTACATAGGTATTATTTTAACTCAATTGGAGTTGCTACAGTTATATAAGCTCTTGACATATTATATCAGGTTACATTATCCGTGAGAGATGTAGAAGGGTAGACCGAGAATAAGACGTTTTCGGCTACCCTTAATCTCTTATAAATATCACTCCCGAAATGTGCTATAATAGCACATTTTATACTCGGGGTACTTGACGTTTGAATATTAATGCTTTATAATATGAGAGTACATTATTTAACCGTGATGTATAAAAGGATAGTCCGAGTAAGCGTGTTTTTCGGGCTATCTTTTTTTATCTCTCATAAATATCACTCCCGAATTGTGCTATAATAGCACAATTTTATTTTATCTTAAGGAGTTTTCTCTTAGACGGCTTGCCAGACTTTGCAATATTATAGTTCTCTATAATATGCTTATATACTGCTATATTGCCCTCGACAGGAGCCGTCCAGTCAGGGCTGTCCAAGAGTCTGTATGTATTAATGCCAGATTTGCGAAATGCTTTGCTGTACTTCAAAAACTTGCTCTGTGTTACCCTCGGAAAAAGAAATGTAATAGACCTTATGTATGTATCATCATTATACTTGATATAATTAAGTACCTTTGCAATGTCCCACTCTGCAGCAGAACTAAGCATACCTTCATCAGTGAGACTGATAGCGAGGTTACAGATAGCATCAACCAGCTCCAACGCTGCGATAAACGTGTTATACTTGAGCGTACCTCTGAACAGGCGAAACTCTATAGTTGCATAATTCATGAGGTTCACAGCTGCATATCTGCCATTGTTTCCTTTTTTAGCTTTATCCAGTATCTCACGACCTGTTTTTTCAAAGCCATATCTGGCGGCCCAACGGTTCATACTGTACTCAGTTCGACGGCTGAATCTGAGAAGTTCGTTCCAGTGATGTTCAACAAAATATAGAATACGAGCTATCACTACATCCTGCTCCTCACGGTCTTCGCCAAAGCAGTTGCGATTAACGTGTATATGCAGACCACATGTTGAAGTTTGATGTGAGTGGTATCCTAGGTATATAGCCTTCTTCATGATATCATCCCAGCAATAGTTCTTGTGATATTCAAGACTCATCGGGTGCGTTACAAGCTCCATACCGTCGTCTAGGGATCCGTCTCCTTTGATGTAGATGTGTTCGCTGCTGCCGTCAGAATTGGCTATTCTAAGCAATTCATCAGCATTATCACTGTCTTTGCCCGCTCCATCAATCTCCAGCTCAACGCCGAAATATCGCTCAGAATTACCATAGAAAATCGGTTCGGGCTTGTAGCCGTAGTCGTGGATACTACGCGATTTATCGACTTCATCGTGGTAGCACTCACTGCAATAGTCGTACCCGTCAAGATGGTAGGCGTCATCTTCGTGGAGCAGGGTATCGCAGCAGGAGCAACGGGTATAATGATTCTCGTAACAGTGATGGCATAAAGACGTATATTCATCCCCATAGCTATCATTTGTCCAGATAACTGCACCGCAGCGGTCACATGTTGTAGTATGCCGTTCATAACAGTCTGTGCAGACTACCTCGCCGTTAACTTCTTCATAGTCTTCATCCTCGCCAATAAGTGCTCCACAGTGAGAGCAGTATAATGCATTATTTTTGTTATCTTCCATTGTAAAAACCTCCGTAAATAGAAAGAACCAGCCCCCGAAGGGGCTGGCATTCATTTTAGTATTCTTCTGCAAGTAGCATTGTGCTGTGGTCGCCGTCGTCGATTATATACAGCTTTTCAGTAATCGATGCACCTGACGGTATCATGTACACCTTGCGATATTCTGGCTCTTCCGAGCTGTGAACGATAGACTGCATAGAACCCGATGGACTTAGCTCAAACACCTGTAAGTAGTCCTTCGGAGCAGGCATATGCTCTACGCATTCCCATAGAAATAACTGCAGTTCCAATGGAATAGTGCTGTCTACACCACAGGTAAGATATCGGCTGTTGTCGAACATTTCTCGTTCCTCCTTTCTCTGAAAATGAATAAGATAGTGGTGATAATAATTACTATCACTGAAATAATATATATTTCATTTTCAAGAAAAATCGGGAAATACAATATATGGAAGAAAATATAAAAGCTTTTATTAAGATAATAATTATTATCTTAATAATTATATATATTTCAAAAATCAAAATAATAGGCATTTGAAATAATCAAAGATATTCCGGTATATAATTAGCCTTAATACTTTATTTGTATAGCACTTTGATACAGCGATTATCGAAGATTTGGTAGGCTCAGGTAGTTCTTCAATAAAGGTATCATTATAGGAGCTATCAAATATAGACGACATTCCCCAAAATAATGATAAGAAAAGAAAATATAACATATGATGTTATTTCTCTCCGTTATCATAATATCTATTATAAATACATCCTCTCTCAAATATAAAATTCATTATATCATATTATATTTGAAGCAAAAAGAATGACCGTCATGAGACGGCCATAATATCATATTATTAAAAACCTGATTAGTCATGTTCCAGTATTTCTGATAAATAACGTTTCGCAAGCCCTCTGTTAAGTCTGTCGTGAACACGCTGATTTTCATAATTACAAAGGCAGCTGTAACAAGCTCCGTTGCCTTCTTCACCGCCGCAGTTACACTCATCAACGACCTTATATGCCTCTTTCAGTACAGCTAAAAGTTCATTATCACCGCCATTGGTGATGCGTGAAACATGACCAGCTCCACCCGGTACCGTATCATATAGAACGAATACAGTGTGCAGTTTATCGCCGATTCGGGAATAATACAGACATCCGGAAATATCCTTTCGTTCGATAGAATAATAAGAACTAACCCCCTCCAGAAGAGCATAAAGTACAGATAGTGCCTAATCTGATTGGAATGGCTTAGAAATACTTATTATGGCTACGTCAGTTTTAAGTTCATGACCAAGATACACTTTGTCAAACAGTTTATTTGTACAAACCCTTCCCTCAGATGATCTATGCTGTTCTTTTTTATATTGAGAGAGTTCGTTCAAACCACCGTTATTTCTAACTGTAAATCCGCAGCTTTTTCACATATGAAAAGGGGTTCTATTCATTATCAGCAACTCATCATCTTTGGTTTTAGTAACTGTTACAGTTATCTCTCCGATTTTGAATTCTTCCGTATCACCGCTGCTGTTGCCAATATAGTGAACATCTCCGCGATAAGTACGGTCAGGCTTTTTCATCGTTGCTTTTTTGAGCGTAACTCTGAGACAAAGCCATATTGCGGAACGATATAGTTTCCCATCAACTCAACGTCACTGCCGCATATCTTGCATTGATATTGAAGATCGGTACGGCTTAATGCCGTATTTACACAGCCACATTCGGGATTAGTACAAATCGCAAAAGATTTCTCAATAAGCGCATGATTCTTCTTCGGAGGCATTTTTATATATCGGCTTTTGTATAGTTTTCCATCTGCAATTACCTCTGAATCAGGAGCATACTCAGCTATTGCAATTGCCAGATTACGAGAAAGTCTTAGCTTCGAAGTATTCTGAAAGCTATAACTTGCCGGACTTGTGAACAATTCTACGCTGTCCACAGGAAAACCATATTTAGGAAGTATACTCTTCCTTGATAAAAAGCTGAGTATATCTGTATCTTTTATAGTGTTGATCGCATTCTGAACATTTGCAGCCATTCGAAGTTCCTGAGGAGTACCGCTTTTCTTCAGTTCATCTGAATACTTTTCAAGTTGATCTATATCATTGATCGTCTGCACATAGGCATCATATAGATTTCCATTTTCAGAAGACAGTTCATTGAGCCATTTATCTATTTTCGAATGGAGTTCAGCTGGAATAGATTCATAGAGTATATGCATAAGACTATCCTGTCTTTCGTTAATGAATTTTCTGAATTCGCCGTAATACTCCGACAGAACAAATCCCTCTACTGATGAAAAACTATCCGGATAAAGCCTAAAAAATTCAGCAAGACAGCAAGCATTCATATGACGCTGTACGATTTTTTCATTTGTTATCTTAAAACTTGGCGGCAGAATATGTCCCTTTATCATTTTTTCCGGATAACGATAGAAATTAAGATCATGTGAACAGCTTCACGTTCTGCCTTGTCGTTATCAAGAACGAAACGTATCTCTTCGCCCTCTGAATGTGATTTGAAGTAATGCTCCGGATCTGCATCTGACGTTCCTGCAAGACATATTTGTGAATGAGCTGTCCATGCGTCCTCTTTGCCTATTATACTATTTGCAATAGTCGCACTTCTCAACATATCTATCGGTGCTTCAAATAAATACAGCTTACCACTGCTCCCCTAACCTTCCACAGAAAAGATATAACGTTTGCCGCTGCAATCGCGATCTCCCCTATGCCGAACTTTTGTATTTGTTTCACTGAAACAGGCAAATCCAGCCTTTTTTCCTCGTTATACCCGAAAAAGGCTACATTGTTATGTTTATAAATTCGGTAATTTCTTTCAGAAATACCCTAGGCTGATCGTAGAAGCATAGATGTGTTGCTTTCGGTATCACAGCAATCTTCTTAAAAGGCGCTGAAATATCATCGAAACATCGCTCTAAAAGCTGATTCGGACATACAAAATCCTCATCACCACTGACAAACAGAACAGGCATATCAAAATGCAGATTCTTTCTGAAATCATGGTTCATGAGTGTATGATAAGTTCCTGTAAACAGTTTGGGATCTGACCGCAGCATGGACATCTTTTCGGAAAGATTCAAAAATGGCGAGGTCAATAGATCTTTTAAAGGAAACGGTCTTCCGTCCTTTGCGATATATTTCGCACCGAGCATAGAAAAGCCTTGTAATGATCTCAGAAATGTAGCATTCATTTCAGGTGGTTGCGGTATATTGTCAAGAAAGCGCTGTATTTTATTTATGTCCGAAGCAGAGTCCTTTGCCGCATCTTTCAGCCATTCACAGGAATATTGTAGTCCGTCAATGTAGTGGATATGCTGACCGATTCCGATGTAGTGAGATACACGATCGCCGTGTGTTTTGGCATACTCAGCACCGATCAGGCTGCCCCAGGAAAAACCAGCCAGAATGATCTTTTCAAAATCATATATCGTGTGAAGATAGTCGATCACTGCATCAATATCTGCCATATAGTCAGAAATGCTGCCGGTCTGTGCAATGGCTGCTGCATTGTTTTTATTTGCAAGATAGGTTTTACAGGTGTTTCGCTGATCCCAATTTACAACCGTAAAGTTCTTTTCCCATTCGGATTGCATAATGTGACACAGTCCTGCCATTGAACCGCCAGGACCTCCGTGAAGAAACAGCAGCAGAGGTGCACTTTTATTTTCGCCTCTGACTTGAATATACTGCATGATACCGTTGATTTCAACTGTATCATACAAACAGATCCCTCTTTCAGAATAGCAGTGCAGGATATCTTTTTTACGGCTCATTTGATTCTCCTCCTGTTGGTAATGACATCAGATATAGGTTTCGTGTTTTTGCATCTTCCGTAATTTTTTTATTCTGGTATCTGTCAACAACAGCATACAGTTCATTGACCATATCAGAAAAGTCGTTGTCAGAAAGAGCAATTGCATAGTTTAATATAAAGAGCTTGTCTCTGTCAACATCAGCGTCAGCACGTTTAAAGTATTCGCTGCAAAGATTGAATATTCTGATAAAGGTCGCCGTCATTATCTTCATATCGTCAGAACTGTTTTTACTTGAAGTTATGTATATGTTTTTGATTGCGTATGTGTTTTCGTTCTGTCCGCGGACCTTATGTGTTTCAACAACCTCTATCAATTCTGCCGCAGTCAATTTCTCGATCCTGCGGTATATAGTTGCCCTCGGAATATCGGGCGTGGCAGTAAGTATTTCAGATACAGTCATTTTTTTGTTTTTTCGTATCAGTTGAATGATCCTGTTTGATATCGGATCAGTTAGGATTTTTATGATCTTTTCCATATGCCCTCCACTAATATCATTTAATGAGATTAGTATAGCATACGAAAATAAAAAAGTCAAGTAGCCAGCGATAAATGTTTTCAGATTTGTATTTTTGAATACGTACAGCGAACAAATTGACATGACGGCTGCATCGGATCAATATATGGACTTCGTTTGATAACAGCCGTCAGAGTCACGAATAATTACGCAAACCATGCTTTCATGGTATCAAGTATCTGAATAAGCTCTGATTCGCTTATAACATAAGGTACCATAGCATACATATATTTCAGGAAAGTTCTGCTGAACACTCCGTGTTCGTATGCGAACTTCTTAAATCCGTCAAGCACCTTACCGTCATATACCTCTATGCAGACGCAGCCGCCCATGATACGCACTTCTTTTATGCGAGGATCGGTAAATCCCGACATTTCACGGCGTGTGATCTCCTCTATACGATGTATTTTTGAAATGTAATCCTCACGCTCAAACAGCTCAATGGATTTGAGAGCTGCACAGCAGGCAAGAGCATTGCCCATGAATGTCGGTCCGTGCATGAACGCATGAGTTGCATCGTCGCTCAGAAATCCCTCCCATACTCTGCGGTTGGCTACTGTAACAGCATGACCGATGTATCCACCAGTCAGAGCCTTGCCGAGTACAATTATGTCCGGCAGCACAAGATCAGCCACAAAGCGGTTGCCTGTACGTCCGAAGCCTGTTGCGACTTCATCAAATATCAGCAATACGTCATATTGGTCACATAGCTGCCTTGCTCTTTCAAGAAAGCTGACATCGTACATACGCATTCCGCCTGCTCCTTGCAGCAGAGGTTCAACGATAAAACAGGTCAGGCGTTCGCCGTATTCCGAAAATGCTTTTTCAAGTGACGGAATTTCAGTAGGGATATGAACAACACCGCGTTTTTTCTCGCTGTTCACGCCGAACGCAAAATGATAATCCTCATCATCACCGACCTCCATAGCCTTAAAGGTATCTCCGTGATATGCGTGTTCGAGAGAAAGTATCATATCCCGTTCAGAGCCGCGATTTGTGTTGAATTGCAGAGCCATTTTCAACGCCACTTCAACTGCTACACTGCCTGAATCGGAGAAAAAGCAGTAATCAAGATCACCGGGCAGCCATTGTGCCAGCTTGTCAGAAAGCTTCTGAACAGGTTCATGCGTCATTCCGCCGAGCATAACGTGAGCAAACTTTTCAAGCTGACCGCTTATAGCGGCATTTATCTCAGGGTGATTGTAGCCGTGAATAACGCTCCACCACGAAGATACAGAGTCTATCAGGTCGTGGCCGTCCTCCGTATAGAGATGTACGCCCTGCGCACGGGCTATTTTTATGGGAGCATCAAGTGTTTTCATCTGCGCGTATGGATACCAGATCATATTCCCCCTCCCCTGCTGCAAATCCGTTTAAGCTCCTCTGCTGAAATGTCTATATCAGTATCGTTCTCACTGACGCAGGCAATAACAGGCAGTCCCGTGAGCTTTTCACACATAAGCTTATTATCTTCTTCCATTATGCTGCCCTTATGGAAGTTGTTAAGTATCAGTCCGCGGATAACCAGACCGTGAGACTTCATGTATTCACAGGTCAGCACAACGCTGTTTATCGTCCCAAGCCCTGCATCTGCAACTATAATTGTCGGAAGTCCGAGAGATTTGATAATATCCTCCAGCATTATCGTTTTGCTGTCAAAACGAATGGGACATACGATACCGCCGCTCCCCTCACAGATGACGTATTCATATTCACGGCAGAGTCTTTCATAACACGCCCTGACTTTTTCAAGCTCCACGGGATCACCCTCTATTTTTGAGGCAAGGTGAGGCGATACAGCCGTTTCGTAAATATATGGACACATGGTATCGAGCGGCTGAGATATACCCGATATTGTCTTTACATAGGCAGCATCACCGGGTATGAGACTGCCGTTTTCATCACGTTCGTTTCCGCTGACAGCCGCCTTGAAATATGCAGTACCGCAGCCTGCTTCATGAAGCTTTTTGATCAGCAGAGCTGTCACATAGGTCTTTCCTATATCCGTACCCGTTCCTGTAACGAATATCCCGTTATGCATTGTTATCCCTCCCCGTAGAATAGCCGATATTATTCAGCATAGCAATATCCTCGCGGATACGGTTGCCTGATGTTGTTAGCATATCGCCCGTGATAGCTGAATTTGCTCCCGAAAGGAAAGCGTGTTCACCGCAGTTTGTCATGAGGTTACGGCCTGCGGCAAGACGTATATCAGCTTCGGGAACAATAAAGCGGAATATCGCAACTGTGCGGAGTATATCAGGCTCGGTGATGCGGTCTATGTTTTCAAGTGGCGTACCTTTAATGGGTATCAGTGCATTTATCGGTATCGAACTTACACCAAGCTCACTGAGCGTTAGTGCCATGTCGATACGATCCAGCCAGCTTTCACCCATACCTATGATACCGCCTGAACATATTTCAAGTCCTGCCGCCTTAGCTCTGCGTATACATTCGAGCTTGTCCTCGAATGTGTGAGTTGTGCAGATGTTTTTGAAATTCGCTCTCGAAGTCTCGATATTAGCATGATACCTTGTAACTCCTGCACGGTGCAGCATTGAAAACTGTTCTTCTTCAAGCAAACCGAATGAAGCGCACAAGCCCACTTTATGTTCACATGATAGTGTGCGGTAGGTATCGAGGGCTTTTTCAAATTCGTCACCGCTAAGTCTGCGCCCTGCGGTAACGATTGCAAAGCGGTTTACGCCCTGTTCCTCATTATGCTGACATTCAGCCGCGATTTTCTGCTTGTCAAGAAAACTGTATTCCTCGATACCCGTGCAATGATGTGCAGACTGCGCACAGAACTTGCAGTCCTCGGAGCATCGACCGCTTCTTCCGTTGATGATACTGCAAAGATCGGCTCTGCTGCCGCTGAAATGTATTCGCAGCTTATCGGCACATTCTGTAAGTTCATCTAATTCACTTTTCAGCAGAAAACTCAGATCATCATTTTTCGTAAGCCTTTTTCCGTTGATTATCTGTTCAGTAATATCCTTAATATCCATTATACTGTTCCTTTCGCATGAATTACAGGCATAAGCCGTTTCGCTAAAGCCGCAGATAATATGCAGAGTACAATATCTCCCGGAACTGCAAGTACAAAGCAGTACAGGAACAAAGTACCGAGACCGATCGGCTCATGCATATACACTGCGCTTATCATATAGTAATAAATCATTCCCATTGCATAGACAACTGCAAGTCCCGCGAAACAGCCCATAAGAATACGTTTTGCAGAAGCTTTTCCGCTATGGGCAATAGCTCCTGTAATATATGAGCCTGCTATAAATCCGATAAGATAGCCGAATGTAGGCTGCAACACATAACCTATACCGCCTCCGCCTGTAAAAACAGGAAGTCCCGCAAGTCCAAGAACAACATACAGAGCTGTTGCCGCAGCTCCTCTGTTCTTTCCGAGAATTATCCCTGCAAGAGTGGTGAACAGGAATTGTAATGTGAACGGACAAACAGGAACAGGGATACGAATATATGCACCTGCTGTTATCAGAGCCGTGAACATTGCAGTCAGAACCATATTTTTTGTTTTGTTTGCATTATTAATGTCGATCACTTCCTTCATTCAGTATTATAGCACTGAGTAATCACAATGTCAACCTATAGTTGCGGCTTAGGTTGACAATCAAATGATAAAACGATCCTCCACTGACTATTTGCTTGTCCCTCAGAAACGGGCAGTTACAGCCGTCTGAGCCTGCGGTATATATTATGTGACTGTAATAGAAGCTGTTATTAAGCCTGTTGAGGCTGCCAAATACATAGCAGCTAAATAGAAGAGCGGTTCAAATCGAACCGCTCTTTATTGCTTTTATTGATAAAACATACATTGTGACCCTTAATTTGCATTAAGAATGAGCTTCTGTATTGCCTGAGCATCTCCAACTGTCAGACCGTCGCCGTCCATATCGGCATTCGCCTTGCCCTGTGCTGTAAGGTGAAGCTCTGCTGTACCATTCTCACCATACTTGTTTGGGTTTGCAAGAGCCTGCATGATAAGAACTACGTCTGCCATATCTGCCTGACCGTCGCAGTTTGCATCGCCTTTTACATTAATTGCATCATAGACCCAGTATACCTTTTCGCCGTTGATAATGTGCACCATTGTAAAGAGCTCCCTGATACCGTTCTGCTCGGCAAATTCGATCAACTGCTTCTTCTGCTCAGTCGTTACATTTTCTGTAACGTACTCAATAACGAGAGGCGGATAGTAGCTCGGGTACTCCGCGCTTGTCAGGCACTTTGCATCAAGACCATTGTCTTCAATATACTTGTTAAGCTTATCCATTGCTTCCTGTACCTCTGCAGAAACTGTTGTAGTTGTTATTGGTACATCTTTAGGAAGTGTTGTAGTAGTTGTTATCGGTGTATCATTATTTTCTTTCGGCGGATCAGAACAAGCTATGTAATCGTAGTAGAAGCCTGCAAAATATTCATTGAACTGAACATAGTTCCAAGCCGCATACATACTATTATCCGCCTGAGCTGTTATAGGTATAATCTCAAAAGCACAGTACTTAGTGTAACCTTCGCCTTTATCTACAGTTAAAGCTCCTCTCTGTTTTATTGCAAACATATCTGTCGGAAGTCCCATTTCTTCGATGATCTTGTCATCTTCCCAGCATACCTTGTAATCTTCTGCAAGAGCTTCATTTGATACAGGGAACGGATTAGCTTCAAGAAGGACCCATACTCTTCCGATCTTATTCATTTGTGCCATATCATCTTTTGACCATAACCTGTATTTCAGACCTTCTGTCATTTCCCTTTCTGCAAACAAAGCCTTTTGTTCATCAAGTGACATCACTCTGATCTCATTGAATGTGATATCAGAGTCGTTGCAATCAACAGGCGTATATCCTAACTCCTCGCCTGATACGAATTCAGACTGCTCGATAACTCCGCCCTTGATAAGGTCTGTGCCTGCTATCTTGTATATCTGTTCGGGAGTTAATGAGCATCTCAGAGCTGTACCCGTAAAATTCGCCTCTGAAACGTCAATTCCTATAAAATCACAGACTTCTTTTGTTTTAGCAGCATAAGCTTCCTCATATTTCTTCTGGGAAAGATCGTTTTTATAAGCTCCGACCATTTCGTTGATCTCTTCTGCTGAATATAATGATGTATCCAGTGACTCTTTGTATTCCTCCGTTGCTTTGTTTACACGAGGATAGATCTTGGAATAATCGATCCTGAATGTACACCACATCATTACGTCTATCTTTTCAAGTCCTGCATTGATGTCATTTTTCAGCTTCTCTGAAATATTAATGTTTTCCTCAGCTTCACTCGTCTGTACCACAGCAGTCTGATTATCAGCTGCAACAGCAGTGAACGGGACAGCGATACAGCTTGCAAGCATTGAAGCCGTCAGCAGAATATTTATCATTTTTTTCATAGTAAGACCTCCTTTAAAGGTAATATCGCATAATCAGATATACGATATCGTATAAAGTTTTTGGGAATGTATCTGATGTACTTTTCTTGCCTTTTCACTAATTAGTCGCAGTTTTCAATACCCAAATCGCATTTTTTTCAAAAAAACTATTCATATCCCCAAAAATATGTTATAATAACTATACAAAGCTCGCTTTTATTGTTCATATACTACAAATTTCAGGATAATTCATACAGAAATGCGATTTTCAAGTGTTTTTTTACGACTAATTGATAGAAGAATGTATTGCTAATTGCATTTCACGATCAATTATTGAAGGGAGAATACTATGAAAAACGGTGCCGAATGTTACAGCCGTTTTCTCTCAGGAGATAAAAAAGCGATCGAAGAAATAATCCGCGATTATAAAGATGGACTTATTTTTTACCTTTTCAGTATAGTCGGTGATATCCACAGCTCGGAGGAACTGGCTATAGATACATTTATCAAGCTTTTTTCCGAACAGCCCAAATTCAAGGGTGAAGGAGCCTTCAAGACATGGCTGTACGCCATAGGAAGGCATACTGCTCTCGATCACATCAGAAAATGCTCGAAGCGCCGTGAAGTCGCACTTGAAGAAGCTGCCGATATCTCAGGTGAAGAAAGCATAGAACAGGACTATATAAAGGACGAGGAAAAGATCAGGCTGCGCAGGACTATAAATCGTTTAAAGCCTGAATACAGCCAGGTATTGTATCTTATCTACTTTGAAGGCTTCGATCACGAAGAAACGGCAAAGATAATGAAAAAATCAAAAAAGCAGGTCATAGACCTGCTGTACCGCGCCAAGGGCGCACTGAAAAAACAACTTGAAAAGGAGGGATATTCGTATGATGGACTATAAAGAAATGGCTGAAATAGTTACAAGAGAAGTCGATGCCATTCTTGAGAAAAAGGAAAAACGCGCAGCACGTATCAAACAAGTATCCCTGACTGTTTCGGGACTTTGCGCAGCTGTACTTGTATGCTTCGGTATATGGAAGCTCAGACCTGCTATTCAGGAGCCTAAAGGCTTTAAGGATACCGATACAGTAATTACAACAGAAACTGCAACAGAAAATACAGTGACTACCACTCAAACCTCACCCCTTTCATCTACGACCACAGTGAAAACCAAAACTACTTCAACACCAAAAACAACTGCGGCTGCAACAAGTACCGCTGCGATCATAACAACACAAAGAACTACCGCAGCAATTCCTATAAGAACATCTTCGCCTGACAGAACAACTCCAATCCCGGTATCTACAAGAAAAATCACCACGACCAAAGCGATTTTGACAACGACTGCTCATCCGTCAGATGTGACAACAAAAACAACTCTGCCCACAACATCTACAGGCAAGAGCCATGCAACAACCGCCTCCCCCACTACAGGAGCTTTCGTAGTTACTACAGCACCTGTAACATCTGCATCTTCTGATGTTACAACACAACCCGGAGGAATATGTAGTCCCCCACCCGATAAAAATACTATGACCGAGATCTTCCTTGCATCAACCGCTACAGTCGAAATAAAAAAGAACGGTACTTACGTTGATTATGAAAAACATAATACCCTTATAGAATCCGAAAAAATAGGCGACTTTATCAGTATGATATCCGTAAAAATGGTACACCCTGACGGTACCAAGCAAATAATATCAATGGGTGTATACACTATAAAAGATGTGAACATGGAAGAATCCGTAGCCGTAAGACTGAGAAACGAATACGGCTTTACCGAAGGATACTACCTGTTCACCGATCCGAACTACAAGAAAAACGATAACTGATACAGAAAAGCTCGCAAATATAACCGGGATATTTATATGGCAATTTTACACCGATTATTAAGAGAACCCCTTTAAAAAAAGGGGTTCTCTCAATCACAGCGCTAATAAAGAAATATTATTTTTTTAGTAAAGGTTGCGTAGAATAGCCTACGCAGCCTTTTCCTTTTTGGTATATTCACTTGCAGCGACTGCAACGTCGAAACTGAAGTGTACCCTGATCTGCTGAGTTTGATGTCCAATGCTATATATTATACCTTCGCCTGCATATAAGATAAAAAAGCTGCCCGATATTCCAAAATTCCGACTTTATTATATCTCAGATCACGTAAAACCAACTATCATCATCAAAATATTCTTTTGTTTTTATAGTTTTATCCTTACCGTAATCATACTTTAGTTCCTGACTGCGGATACTTACCTTTGCTCCTTCGGGAACAGAACAAGTTATAAATGCATTTCCGCCTATAACGACATTTTTGCCTATCACAGTATCTCCGCCCAGAATAGATGCCCCCGAATATATCGTAACATTATCTTCTATAGTCGGATGACGCTTCTTATTTTTAAGCTGCTGTCCGCCTCTTGTTGATAATGCGCCAAGCGTTACACCCTGATATATTTTTACATTATCCCCTATAACTGTAGTTTCACCTATGACTATACCTGTACCGTGATCAATGAAAAAATTCTTTCCTATAGAAGCTCCGGGATGTATATCTATACCTGTTTTACTGTGTGCATATTCTGTCATCATTCTTGGAATTATCGGAACACCAAGCAGATACAATTCATGTGCCACTCTGTTGACAAAGGTCGCAAACAATCCCGGATATGAATAGATTATCTCATCTATACTGTAAGCTGCGGGGTCACCGTCATAAGCTGCCTGCACATCAGAATCTATATATTCTTTTATCTTACGCATACGGTTTATGAAGGAAAATGTTATCTCCATTGCTTTTTCGGTAACAACATCGTCATCTTCGCTTTCTGCATTCAGAACGATCTTTATCTGCTTTACAAGCTTGAAAAAAACATCTTCAACGAGCATGGAAAGACTGTTTCTTTGTGTACGCACCTTTATTGCTCTGTTTCTGAAATAGCCAAGAAAAACTATCTTCCTTAAATTGGTAAGAATATCTATTATCGCCTCCTTGTCGGGGTGATTGAATATAGTGATATCATCATTATTATCCTGTTCAAAATCACATTGAAGCTCGTTTACAATATCACAGAGCTGCTTTTCTATTGTACTCATTTTTCCTCCTCTGAATCCAATGTCTGCTCAACAGTTTAAAATCGGTTGTATTATACGTTTTACAGCTAATTTTAAGTTGCCAAAGTGCAGAAAAAATTCTCCCTGCACTTTATTCTGCACGAAAAAGCAAAATGAGCTTGACATAAAGAAATTTGCGCTCCCTGAACAAAGCTCAGGGCAATAACCATCTAACGTCGGTTATCGAATACCATTTGATTTATAACAAAGTGCCGCAAAATAGCCGTTAAAATCATTAAGTCCTGTTACTCTGTAAAGATATGCCTTATCATCGTTCTCATCATGTACTATCCCATTTTCGTCTACGAAAAAGCTGTTCGGAGCGATCATAAATCCCTTTCCTACAGCCTTGACATATGCTTCCTTTGCAGTCCATATCCTGTAAAACTGCCTTTTATTATCTCCTACAGCCATAGCCTTGATCTCTTCCGAATGAAATGCAGAGCATATCTCGCTCTCATCGATACAAGGATCAAATTGCTCTATGTCGATACCGATCTCTCCCGAAGAAGAAAACGCCAGAAGCACCATATCTCCCGAATGAGAAATGTTATACTTGAGTATATCGCTATGTTCCTTTATATGTGGCTTGTAATACTTGTCTGCATATATAAGTATATCCTCTGCTTTTGATCCGAGATATGCAGCTGAGATCATTTTTGTAAATATTCTCCCGCAAGCATATCTGAGTTTATCTTTATCCCTTAGAAATCTGTTATATCTTTCCTTTTCTGCATCATTTATCAGGTACATACTGCGCTTTATGATATCTATGTCTTTACATATATCAACATACCATATTTCGATCACATCAGCCTCAGGCAGTGATCTTGCATTTTTTATTTCATCTATTGTACGGATCCGTATATCCATATCACCTGAAAACTATCCTTTCTGTTCGAGCATCAATAAAAGATCAGCCTCATGTGATATCATTTATTTTACCACAGTCGGCTGATCTTTTACAGGCTCTTCATTGGCTTAAATCGGAAGCGGTATGCAGGATACCATGCTTACAGCCGCAACAGCAAATACAGCAGCTAATGCTAATACTCTTAATTTCATCGTTTTCCCTCCTTTCATCAGAATTTTATAGTTTGATACTGTAAACCAGTATACTATAAACTCAACCATGATATTATTTTGATACGAACTCAGGATACATCTTTTGATGAACTCCTGAAGGGCTCTTCAAAAAAATCCACAAGTCTGCCTATACCATTGCTGTCAAGTGGATAATGCTCTATGACCTCGCCCTTTTCAAGTCTTACAACATAAGTACAGCAGCTCAATATGAGTTCAAGATCATGGGACACAACTATAATGCATCTGTCATCGCTGTTTACAAAGCGAATATTATCTGCGACCTCATACATATGCCTTAGATCAAGTCCGCTGGTGGGCTCATCAAATATCATTATCTCCTTATTGGAAGCGATAGCGCAGGCAATTGCACATCTCTGTTTCTGTCCTCCTGAAAGAGACGCGGGATGTCTGTCACTAAGTTCTTCAAGATCAAGAGATCTCAGTATCTCAATGGCTTTGTCATTTTTCTCTTCTTCCATGCTTATCATTACTTCATCAAGCACGCTCTCTGTAAAAAGCTGATTATTCACATCCTGCATGACCATAAAGCTTTTTTTCAGTCTGTCACGCCTTTTCAGTGTATTATCATTATATTCCGCAATGCCCTTGCACTTTTTCACAAGTCCGCAAAGACATCGTGAAAACGTGGATTTGCCCGCACCGTTATTGCCGATGACCGCTGTTATCTGACCGAAGGGAATAGAACATTCCTCTATTTTCAATACAGGTGCAGACCTTTTGTAAGCAAAGGCGAAGTTTTTTAGCGTAAGACCGTTTTGACTCTCGGAGACAGCATTTCCTGCCTTTTTGAACTGGTCGTCCGTTACAGGACGAAGTCCGAGACTTTTAAGCTCCTCAAAGCTTTTTTCTCTCAGTTCATCAAACGTGAAGCTGTTCTCTATCCTGCCCTCTCTGATATAGAACACCCTATCTGCAATATCACTGAGATATCTGAGACGATGCTCAGCAATAATAATAGTTTTTTTCTGAGACTTCCATATCCTTATACATTTTTTAAGTTCCGCTGTAGCTCTCATATCAAGATTTGAGGATGGCTCGTCCAGTACGATAATATCCGGATCAGCCACCGATACGGCAGCACACGCGATGATCTGCTTTTCTCCTCCCGACATATCGAATATGCTCCTGTGCATGAGCCTTTGTATGCCGAAAAGTTCAACTGTTTCTTTTATTCTTCGTTTTATCTCTTCAACAGGCATTCCTTGATTTTCACACGAAAACGCAAGCTCAGAATCCGTATCCACATTAAAAAACTGAGAACGCGGATTTTGAAATACCGATCCTGTATTCTTTGATATATCATAGAGAGACATATCCCTGCTGTTTTTTCCGTTGATAATTATATCTCCTGTAAGTGTTCCTTCGTAATAATAAGGGATAAGTCCGTTGATAAGCCTTGTTATCGTCGTTTTTCCGCAGCCTGACTCGCCTGAAAGGACTACTGCCTCTCCTTTATTTATTTTAAGGTCGATATTTTTTAAGCAGCCCCCGCCATTTGCCGAACCGTCATTGCTGTAGCTGAAGGAGACATTTTTGAATTCTATCATTTCAACCTCCATGATACTTTCAGACCAGCCTTACAATAACCGAAGCTGCAACTGATGCTATCAATATCAGAATAATAACATAATCAGGAAATCCGAACCCGATCTTGCATATATTCGTTCTCCTGACAGATCCGCCAAGGCATCTTGTAAGAGAAGCTGCCGAAAGCTCATCTCCTGTTTTCACAGAACATATCATCAACGGGATAAGCCTGTATTCGATGTATTTGCTGCTGTGCTTTCCACCTATCTTTATACCTCTCATGTCCATTGCATCCTTGATAAAGTGCATCTGCTCCCTGACAGTAGGAAAAAATCTGAATATTACCGAAAAAGGTATCGTTATCTTTTCGGAAACGTGCATTTTTTCCATTGCAGCTACAAATTCGCTGACTGTTGTTGTATAAACAAGATAGTAAGCCATTATTATACATGGCATAAGTCTGCCGAATATACCAACTATCATAAGTATGATATAATATACTCCGCCTGACAGTTTGTTAAGATCGGTATAGCTGATGAGATTTACAGCTAAAAACAGAAGTGTAGATATAACAGCTCCCTTCCATTTCCTCGAAAAATACAACAAAATCACAGGTATCAGTGTTATAACAGGCAGAATTATCCAGCCTGCTCTTCCGCCAATGCTGCTCCACGAAAAAACAGATATCATAAGCAATAAAAGGAGCTTGGTCCTTGGATCAAGGACCACACCCTTTCTGTCGTGTACAGCTCCCGGCATAATATCATCAGTCATTATGCTATACCAGCCTTTTCAAAGTGCTTTTTCAGTACCTTCTGACCGATGAGAGCTCCTATAAAGCCTGCTATAAATGCTGCAAAGAAAAGAACTATAAGCATCCACGGCGGACAAAGCTTTTTAAGTGATTCGGCATAGCCGTCCGCATAATTGCTAAGGCTGTCAAAATAATTCTTGTTTACAAACATAGGGATAAAATCTCCCCATACCCAGCCGCTGAAAACTGTCGTTGCCAGAATAGCTTTTGAACGGCTCTGATACTTTCCGCTCTTTGCAATAAGATCGGCAAGCAAGCCGAAAACAAAACTTGTGATTATAGCATACGGTCCCATACCGGTAAGCAGCTGAAGAAGTCCGATGAGAATTGTAAATATCCATATCATACCGAACTTCTTTGCTCTTGTAAGGAAAAGCATAAACGGTATCGCGCATATAAGCGGAACAAGTACATCAAGCAATATCATAAATATCGGTATAAAACCGAGCATCGAGATAGCTACCATTATTACCATGTAAATAGCCGCAAAAACACCTATATTTATAAGGTCTTTTCCGTTGAGCTTATTATTTTCATTTGACATTTCAATCTTCTCCTTTTTAAATAATGATGTTATCTTACAGTCCACTCAGAAGCTCTTTTGCGCTCCCTCATAAATCTGCTGTAAATGCCGTCCTGTTTGATCAGTTCGTCAGGAGTACCGTCCTGAACGATCCTGCCGTTCTCAACAGAGATTATGTGATCGGCATTTTTCAGAGTATTCATTCTGTGAGCTATCATTATGACTGTTTTGTTTTTTGTAAGTTCATCTACAGCTTCAAGAATCTCTTTTTCGTTTTCGGGATCAAGAGCACTTGTTGCCTCGTCAAGGATAACTATGGGCGCGTCTTTCAGGATAGCTCTTGCAATAGATATCCTCTGCTTTTCACCGCCTGAAAAATTGTTGCCGTTCTCTTCAACGAGAGTATCATATCCATCGGGAAGCTTCGATATAAATTCATCGCATCTTGCTGCTTTAGCTGCGGCGATGACCTCTTCCCTGGTCGCGTCAGGTCTGCCAAAGCAGATGTTATTATATACAGTATCCTCAAAAAGATAAACTCTCTGAAATACCATACTTATGTTGTCTGCAAGCTCTGATATTTCTATGTTTTCTACATTTGCCTCTCCGACTTTTATTGTTCCGCTGTCGATCTCCCAGAAACGGGGAATGAGATGACAGAATGTAGTTTTTCCTGAGCCGGATGGTCCGATGACAGCTGTGCAGGTGCCGGGTTCAATAACAGCCGATACATTATGAAGCACCTCATTCTCTCCGTATGAGAATGAAACATTGCTGAACTCTATTTTTGAGGATGCTATATGTTCAACAGGAGCCTTGACCTCAAGCTGCTTTGTATTCTCGATCTGTTCAACAGCTTCGATAGCAGTATCCAGCATACCGAACATTGAAAGTGTAGAACCTGCCTGATGAAGCGATGAATAAGCCATAAAGCTGACGATTATGATTATAACTGCCTTTTCTATGCTTATACCGCTCTCAGCCCTTTGCAGTATCACAGCCTGAGCAATTATAAGGGTCTCAAATACAGCTATACAAAGATGACTCAATGTCTGACTGAAAAGGGTCTTATCGACCATATTGATATTCCCTTTTCTGCTGCTTTCAATAGCAGCCTGAAGCTTTTCATCTCCGTTTTTACATGAGAAATTCT
Organism: Ruminococcus flavefaciens; assembly: GCF_900143025.1. Taxonomy (GTDB): domain Bacteria; phylum Bacillota; class Clostridia; order Oscillospirales; family Ruminococcaceae; genus Ruminococcus; species Ruminococcus flavefaciens_I. The sequence continues at coordinate 133,607 of NZ_FRCT01000007.1, forward strand.
TTACAACTTTTATGCCCTGAACAAAGGCTATTGCCGCAGCACTGAGCTTCTGCTGTGCTTCTGTACGAAAAGGTGCATTTCTCTCCGTATTCTTCATAGATGCCTTTACAAGCATAAGATACACAACCGTTCCGATAAGCATAGTCAGACCTATGTGCCATTCATAAAAAAGGGAAACGATAATTATTGCTATAGCTCCTAAAAAGCCGCCAAAGCAAGCGGTAAGCGCATTTACTGCCAACACCTCTATATCCGAAACAGTTGTGGTAAGTACCGAGCTTATTCTGCCCGCAGACTGTTCATTGAAGAATCCGAGAGCAACATTTTTCAGGGTATTTGCTATTGATATCCTCTTGTCAGCAGCCATATAAAAGCCTGTCTGTATGTTCTTTATCGTACCGAAATAACTTATAATGAAAGAACCTATTATAGCTCCGACTGCAACCATGATTATCTTACCGCGACATTCGGAAAGCGTCATGGTCCCGTTTACACACCTGAATGCCATTATTATAACTATTATCTCTGTTATCATGAGCATACCCATGATAAACTGTGCTGCAAGCGAGGCAAGCATCATTCCGCGTCTTTTTTCACTGAATGTCCACATTTTTTTCATTGCCTGAAACATTATACTTCACCTCCGTTTGATGATGTTATATTCCAGAGATTAAGATACTCGGGACATTTTCTGAGCATTTCCTCGTGTGTTCCGATACATTTTACAGTTCCTTTTTCTATATATGCTATCTGTTCCGCAGAGGTTATGGTCGAGAGCTTATGAGCAACAACTATAAGCGTCTTGTCTCTGCCCGCTTCAGAAAGTGCATTCTGTATAAGTGCCTCATTCTCGGGATCGGCACTTGCAGTAGCCTCATCAAATATCATTATCGGAGAGTCCTTCATTATTGCTCTTGCGATCGCAATTCTCTGACGCTCTCCTCCCGAAAGCTTGCCTCCGGCTTCTCCCACAGAGGTGTTATAGCCCTCGGGAAGCGATCTTATGAATTCATCACACCCTGCTCTCTTTGCCGCAGCTATGACCTCTTCATCCGTAGCGTCTTTTTTACCGATCCGTATATTCTCCATTATGGACATATCAAACAGAAATGTATCCTGATCCACACTTGAAACAAGGCTGTTGAATTTTTCCTGCGAAAAATTATTGATACTGTTTCCGCCTATACTTATTACTCCTGAAGCAGGCTCCCAATATCCTGCAAGCAGCTTGGCGATAGTTGATTTTCCTCCTCCCGAAGGACCTACCAGGGCAAGCATACTGCCCTTGGGAACAGTGAACGAAATGCCCGTAAGTACGTTATCCGTCTTATCACTGTATCTGAAAGAAATATTTTCCGCTTTAAGCTCAAGATCGCCCTCATTATTGTCGGAACCGTTTCTTTCGATCTCATTATGATCAAGGATCTCTCTGATCTCATGGGCTGTTGTACCCATCTGCGCAAGCGTATCAAAAAAGCTGAACGCCTTCTGAATGGGTCCGTAAATGCCAAGCGAAAGGATAATAAGAAGAAACAGATTTTCCGTTGACAGTGTATTGTCGCTCCAGAATTTAATTCCCGCAAGCACTGTAGGGAATACCGAAAACGGTGCTATAGAAAGAATTATAGATGTGAATATCTGAGTCTGTTTTGTCCAGTTTATTGAATATTCGGCATTGTGCATGACCGCATCCGAGTACTTCTTATAGCTTGAATCTGTCTGATTGAACGTCTTTATGACCTCTATACCGTTTATGTATTCAACAACAGCCTGATTCATTGACTTTGACGCTGCGATCTGTCCTTTATATTTCTCCTCATAACCTATCATCATTCCGCTGAAGAACAACATTCCGAAAACTACCCAGCCAAGAATTATCAAAGCCATTCTCCAGTCTATAAAGAACATCCAGACAAATATAAACAGCGGTGCTGTAAGGTTTCCCGTCATTTCAGGATAAAGATGTGCAAGCGTGTTCTCCATTCCCTCTATCCTGTCAACTATGACTGTTTTCAATCTTCCGCTTCCGTTTACCTCGAAATAACCAAGAGGCATATTCACAAGCTTTGAGGATACCGCTTTTCTGATGTCTGCAAGAGTGTTATACGCCGCATGATGCGATATCCATGTGGATATATTTACAAGAATTATATTTGCTATCTTCAATACCGCGATACCAACGATAAGAGCTGTGACCACGGAGGTCTTTGCATTTCCCGAAAAAACCTTGCCTATAAGCTTGCCTGCTGCTGCATAAGAGAAAATACCGCATAAAACCGCTATGATACTTATGAGCACCGAGCTGTTATAGCCTTTTTTATAGGGCTTCATAAATTCGCCAAGTTCTCTGGAAAAAGAATATTGCTCAGGTCTGCTGCTTTTTTCCTTTTTATCTTTATTATTCATTAGATCTCACCTTCAATATCTTCCATAAATACTGATCTGTCGCCATCTGCAATATAAAATCCGAATACGTCACGGAATTCTTCAAGATATTTTATGAACTTCCCGGGCTGCCCGCATTTATACAGCGGATAAGCGCCTTCGGGCAGTATATCCGTTCCGAGTGCAAGAAGAGCTGCCGCTGCGACCGCTCCTGTGAGCCTTGAAGGATCATCACAGCGAAGATAAAGAGTTCTTGTACCTTTATCCCCTTCTTTATTAATGATACCTTTTACCTCAATAAGAATTCCTGCGAATTTTCCTTTTTCAGCACAGTCAAGCTGTGAAGCAGTACTCAATGCCTGTATAGCTCTGTTCCTGTCTTTGGTATAGACCGCTGATGAATTTTCAAGAGCCTGAAGCGTCCTTTTCCCCGCAAAAGCCATATACCAGCTCCCCGAACTCAGTCCGAGCTCAGATGCCGCATATACCGCTCCTTCGTCCATATACGGGAACATCATACATTTTTCATCAGTAAAAGGAAACCGCTGTTCAAGCTCTGTAAAGCTATCACATTCGGTCACACTTCCGTTCTTCCAGCACACCATTGATCTGTTGCTGCTTTTTAAAACACCTTCAAGGTAATCCTGAGCTGCTGTCAGAGAAAAACTTCCGAGAGCACCATATATAAAGGTCATATCTTCGGGCTGCACGAATGTTCTGCCGAGATAGAGCATCATAAGCTCGGCAAGTCCCGGAATACTTCCGCACCCATAAACTACCTTGCCTTTGCCTGTGTTTTTCAGTTTTTCATTCATGCACAGGTCTACATATCCGCACTCTGCTGCTGAAATAGCAGCTGCTGCCGCTACAACGTTATCATCATTGCATCCCGTACAATTAACAACAGCATCACAGCCTTTTACAAATTGCCTGACGCTTTCAATATCGGTAATATCCACATATTCATATGATATCCTGTCTGAATGTTCTCCGCTTAATTTCCTTTCAGGATGTCTGCTTCCTATCCTGATCTTAACATCACTGTATTTTTCAAGGAATGCCGTGACATTTCTGCCGATATCACCGTATCCGCCAAGAATCCCGACCATTATCCTTCTCCTCCTTCCACTGTACTGATAATCTGATCCCAGCTATCAGCAAACATAACCTTTTTTGTAAGGGCAATATACGCTTCAAATATCTTATTGATATATTCCTCATCAAAAAGCTCTGTTATATAATCCCATGAAAGTGAAAGGGCGCCCGTATCATCGCGGAGCTGATGATCGATAGCTGTTTGCGGAGTCTGACTTATGGCATATACTTCACGAAATCCCAGTGGCCTTTGTTCCTTCACAAAGCCCTGTAGTGTACTTGTGAATACTATCGGCATGAGAGCCTTTCCGGGCAATCTTCTTCCCAGCTTTTTAAGCACTTTCGTTCCGTCATAATCATGGAATTCAAGCAGTTTCCAGAACTGAGCAGACACTTTTTGCAACTCCTGCATAAATGTCTCATCAGCCGCATGATAGGACGCAAAGCCGATATTCGTGAAATCCCCGAGAGTCTCATTTACTTCCTTGTCAAACGGCATTCTGTTGAATAAAGTAAGGTCAATTGTAATATCCTTTTTTGAACTGTAATGCGACATTACCTTCAGGAATATCGTACACATGAATACCGATGGAGTAATATATATTTTTTTCAGTCTGTCGTAGAGCTTTACCGTATCCTCCGCACTGAATCTGTACATCAGGCGTTTATATCTGATCTCTCCCACATCGCTGAAATTGCATTTGTAATCCAGCACAGGACATTCTGGCATATCATCTATCCTGCTGTCCCAGTATTTTTCTGCTTTTTCATCACATCGTTCATTCGCAGAGAATTGTCTCATATACTTCTCAAAGCTGTAATCCAGCTTTGGTACATTCTCTCCCCTGTAAAGAGAAAAGATCCTGTCAAGAAGCATTTTTGCGCTCCATGCGTCCATTATTATACAATCAAAGCTGAAATGCAGAATATACGTATTTCCTGCCTTTTTAGTGACTCCGAAATGAAACATCGGCCACTCACCCAGATGATATATATGATGCGACCATTTCTCTCTTTCAGCCATTATGCCTTCTTCACCTGTTACTTCATTGAGTTCCAACAAATACTCAGGCGTACTCTTAAGGACACGCTGCCTGCCGTCGCCGCACACTACCAGCCGCAATGCATCGTTATCGCATATCGAGCGATTTATAGCCTTTTGCATACAGGCTATATCTATATCCTCTATCTCATATTCAACATAGTAATGCGCATTAGTCCCGCCAAGTTCATAATCCTTCTGACATCCGGTGATATAGGCTGACTGAATAGGGGTGAGGCTGAAATAATCAGCCTCTCTTTCAGTCTCGGACAAGAAAAATCCAAGCAGCAATTCCTTATCATTCATAAGCTCATCACGCATTTCAGGCGAGAGCTTCTGCTCTGAACGGAATTTCAGCTTTTCCCCATCAGCCCATAAGTTTATACCATATGATTTATAATAATTCAGTCTTTTCAATATATATATTTCTTCTTCGGGAGTTAGTATCTTATTCATTTTTCACCTTCTCTTATTTTTCAGTGATAAATTCTGTTATTCTTTCAATGAGCATATCCTTTTGTTCAGGCGAAGCCTTTACTCCATCAATTCTTTTAGGAAATCCTATCAGCTTGTTAAAGCTTTCCCATTGAGCTGTGCCTGTCATTGTTTTCTGTGAATATCTCATATATGCGGCTTTGTCTGTGATACCTTCAAGCATTTCCTCTATGTCGCTTATGATAGCCTGTACCCATATTTCATTTGTACCTTTTTCCGCTGCCTGAGCTCCATAAAACGAAAGTGATACTGCACCATCCTTCAGTCCGCTGTCCTTATCTGCCTCTCTTGCGGCAGCACCGCTGCTGTATCGGCTGACCGAGCTTTTTATCTTAGGATACCAGAAAATATCTCCCAGCGGATCCTGAAGCGATAATCTTCCCGTTTCATATATGACATTGAACGCCTGAAGAAGATACATCGCACTGTCCGGATCATCAGTATTGACTTCATTATGTATTTCCGCTGTAACAGGTACACCGTCAATATTTCCGAGTATTACCTGAAAAGGAGTTTCATTATCCGAAACGCATTTCAGTTCCATTTTATTTGCACTTGGCAACATATCCCTGAGCATCATTAATGCAGGCATTGATACTGCTGCCGCAAGACTCATCTGTATATGACTCGGAGGGCATATTTCATTCAGCCTTTTCACATACTCCGTGAATTTTCTGATCTGCGGAAGGTGAAGGTAAAAATCCCCGACATGAAAGCATACTGCGTTTTTTCTTGCCTTTCTGAAGTTATTTCGTACATCATCGGGATGTATGGGGAATTCCTGAAGAACATGAACTCCCCGATTGAAAAAGAACTCCGTATACTCATTGGCAGCTCCGCCAAGCATTGCCGATCTCAATATAACGAAAGCTATATCTATATCCTCAGGGATCTGATCTTTAGAGGTGAAAAGCGGTATTTCATATACCTCTGCACATTTAATGCTTTTTTCGCTGCCCTTTGCTACAAGTCCGACAAGCTCTATACGATCTTTCATGCGCGAAAGAGCCTCCATATAGAACTGTCCAAAGCCGGCACCGCATACTACAGCCTTTAGCTTCTTGTCCATCATTCACTCTCCCGATGCAAGAATATCATCTATATAACACGCAAGTGTTCTTATTGTAGGATGTTCAAAGAAACTGGTCACATTAACATCACAGCCGAATTCCGCACTTACAGAATTTGTCATATGTATCACCTGTATTGAGTTTCCTCCGATACCGAAGAAATGATCTTCGACGGATATACTGTCAAAGCCGAGCAATCCGCACCAAATATCATGTATCTTCGATTCTGTTTCTGTGCGTGGAGGAACGATCTCTCTTGAACTGCCGTTTTCTTTTGCTTCATACATTTCCTCGGCTTTTTCTGCAAGCTGCTTTCTATCGACCTTGCCATTAGAGGAAAGAGGTATCCTTTCGATCTTACCTACCACCGCAGGGACCATATAATCGGGCAGCTTATTTCTAAGCTCAGATATGATACTGTCAGGATCAAAGCTGTCATTGAAGTCCTGTACAAATACAGCAGTATAATGGAGCTCACCGGCTGAAACGACAACAGCTGCAACCTGTTCTGCACCGCAGCAGTTCTTTACAGCTGCTTCGATCTCTCCCAATTCTACTCTGTAGCCGCTTATTTTTACCTGATCGTCATTTCTTCCCAAGAATTCAATATTACCGTCTTTTAAGTAACGTCCCAGATCTCCTGTGCAGTAAAGTCTCTCATTCTTATCATTATGGAAAATAAACCTTTCCTGTGTTTTGAGTTCATCGTGATAGTATCCCTTAGCAAGTCCCTCGCCTTGTATATAAAGCATTCCTGCAACTCCATCGGGACAATCCGAAAGATCATTATCAAGAACATAGTATTTCTGATTTCTCAGCGGTTTTCCATAAGGTATGCTTTTCCAGTCAGACGGAACGTTCTCGGGAATATCATATGTATTTGACCATATCGACGCTTCGGTAGCTCCTCCAAGACCACTTATCCTTACATCTTTAAAGAAATGTCTGATCTCATCAGGAAGCGTTACAGGTATCCAGTCTCCGCTAAGAAGCACCTGTCTCAGGCTTTCCTTACGCAGTTCGGAATTTCTTGACATATATGCTGTCAGCATCTGCATGAATGCAGGAACTGTATTCCATACAGTTACGTGATATCTGTTCATCATCTCAAGCCAGTACTGCGGATCTCTGAGCTTATTATCAGGCGGCAATACCAAAGCTCCGCCTGCTGAAAGCATACCGAATATATCATATACAGAAAGGTCGAAATGAAGATTTGAAAGACCTATCGCCGTATCATTTTCATTTATGCCATATCTTTCGTTGATGTCGATGATAGTATTCATCGCACCTCCGTGTGTTATCGCAACACCTTTAGGCAGACCTGTAGAACCTGATGTATAGATAATATAAGCAAGATCAGTCAGCTCATTTACTGAATGTTCGGGGATACCCGTTCTGTCCTTCTTTATATCATCAACATTTATTACCCTCAGTCCTTCTATATCAGAAAGCCTGTCTGCGTATTCTGCCAAAGTAATAACTGTACTCAGACCGCTGTCGCATATTATCTTTCTGATACGCTCCACAGGATTTTTTACATCAAGAGGAAGATAAATACCTCCTGCAAAGAGAATTCCGTAGACTCCTGCTGTCTGCTGCCAGCACTTAGGCATGAATATTCCTACAACGTCCTGTTTGCCGCAGCCTGCTCCGATAAGTGCGGAAGCAATACCGCCCGCATATCCTCCCAGCTCGCCATATGTAAGCTGTCTGTTTTCATCGGCAACAGCCATCTTATCACTGTATTTTCTGATATTTTCAATGAACATCTCATCCATTGCAGCGTCAGGAAGCTTTCCCTCTGTTCGGTTAGCATTCAGTCTGGCTTCGGATATTTCAGCATTTATTGTACTTGAACAGCTCTTTTTCCATATCATTTCATCAGAAGCAAGCTTTTTTATAAGTCCCGTATAAGCATCGAACATTTCTCTTATCATATCCTGATCGAACAATGCTTCAACATAATCCCAGAACAGGCAAAGCGCACCGTCGCGTTCTACTACTTGATGATCCAGCCACACCTGAGGTGTCTGAGAGATATTATAAACAAGCTTACCGATCCAGCTGCCCTCATTCCACTGATCAATACCAAGTCCGCTGGTAAATACGATAGGCATATTCACATTGCGGTTATTTGCTTTTCGGGTAAGAAGTCTCTGCATCTCAACACCGCTGAAAAACGAGTGTTCAAGATCATTGAATAACTGTTTTTGTATCTTTTTTGCTCTGTCCGCAAAGCAGTTCGTTCCCGAGCTGTCAATTTCAAGCATCGTAAGGGTTGTGAAATCGCCCACAAGTCTATCTACCTGAGGATGTACAGGCAATCTGTTGAATTGTGTAAGATTGAGAACAAACTTATCGTTATTGCTCCACTTTCTGAGAGCTTCGGAATAAGCTGCGATAAGAAGAACAGAAGGAGTTACTCCTATCTTTCCTGCTCTGGACTTGATAAGCTCCCATTCATTTTTGCTTATTACAGCTTCCTTTCTTGCAAAATGAGGAGTTCCGACTTTCTCAGGCTCTGTTTTAAGCGGCAGCTCAGGTGCTTTGGAGAAATTGTCAGCACGATCGAACCAATACTTCTTGTCCTCTTCATAGACCTGTGTATCCTTGACGCTTTCGATCGCAAGTATATAATCCCTGAATGAGAATTCAAGCTCCTCTGCTGCAAGAGTATCGGTATAAGCCTGCTTCCATTCTCCAAGGATATGGAACATACTCCAGCCGTCAAAAATAATATTATCAAAGCTGATATGCAGCCTTGTATGCTTGCTGTCATACTTCGTTGCGCGTATTTCAAACAACGGCCACTTAGAAGTATCTATCACCTGATGCGACATCTTTTTTCTGACATCATCAAGAAGCGCTGCACTTTCCATATCATTATCGGCAGTTTTAAGTTCTATCAGATAATCAGGAGTGCTTTCAAGTATACGCTGCCTTCCATCGGGAAGAATGACCGCCCTCATCATATCATGCTTTTTTATAAGCGTGTTAAATGACTTGTTGAGTCTTTCAATATCGCAGTCTGTCATATCCAACTCAAAATAGCAGTGTGTACCGACCTGACCCAAACTGTACAGATTGCTTCTGCCGATCCAGTATGCATACTGTACATCGGTAAGCGGAAATGCTTCTCCGCGATTTTCCTTATCAGGCTCAGCCTTTGGGATCAGACGATGTGTTTTCTGAAGCACGCTCTTGTTATCCTTTATGTGTTCGATTGCAGCGCTTAATGACTCCAGTGTCTGGTTTTCAAATATCATTGATACCGAGATCTCTATATTATCCTGTCTGAGCCATGATATCAGCTTTGTAGCCGTTAAAGAATCGCCGCCGAGTTCAAAGTAATTATCGTCCGCATGGATCTCATTTACACCAAAAAGCTTCTTCCAATAAGAGGCAAGCCACTCCTCGGCAGAAGTCAGGCTGCGTCTGGTCTTTGAAGTCTTTACCTGTGTTTTTCCATATGCCGCAAGTCTCTTGCGATCAACCTTTCCGTTCGCAGTGATAGGCATTTCATCAAGTACAGTCATCAGCTTCGGTATCATATAATCAGGAAGATAACCTGAAAGTATCTCCCTTAGCCTTGCTTCATTCAGCGATCTTACTTTTTCACAATACTGAGCAGTAAATACCTCGGTAAACTCGCTTGTACAGCTGTCCGATACTATACTTTTGCTCCTGATAAAGCCATTATTTTTCAGAATATCGCTCCACTGCGCTGCCGTAAAGAGAGGTGTTCCCGAAGCAGCTCTGCTATCCTCATAACAGGTAAATCCTCTTTCAAGTACGGCTGCCGACAATTCCTGAAGATATTGTTCTTTTCCTGTAAGCTCTGCAAAGACCACTGTTGCTCCTGTAGTCAGATATCTTTTGTATTCACTCAATGCTTTATTTATATCAGCACACTGATGCAGTGAATGGAATGAGATCAGCATATTACAACTGTGCGGCGAGATATCAACATTTCCGCTCACTTCAAATGATACGTTCTTGAATTCGCCCAGTTCTTTCTTAACATCAGACAGAAAAGCAGCCGAAGGGACAATGCAGATATACGATCTTATATTTCTGCTGTTTTTTTCAAGTATAGCCCTTGTTATCTCACAGCATTGACCGCCTATTTCAACAATATCCATTTCTTTTCCGAAAGACGAGATAATGTTGCTTACCTGCTCAACATATTTTTCGGAAGCTTTCCCGAAATATGACAGGCTCTTCAGAGCAGAAAACGGAGAAAGCTCAGGTGCTTCATCATAGAATAATCCCAATGCAGTCTTTTTGCCTGTCAAAACATCTCCTGCTTTTTCGGAAAAAACTGCTGCATAGCTTTCTATCGCTGACAGATCAACCAAATCCCCATTATTTTTTTTATCTGCAATTTCACAGCACTCTTTGCTTATAAAATTCACCCAGCGTTCAGCAAGCTGATAATATTCGGGAATAATATCAGAATTTTCAAGCCAAGCCTTTATATCTGCATCAGCCTGATATCCAAGCTTGCCAAGCACCTCGGATACAGTCCTTACCGTTATATGCTTTATTTCATCTGATATATACCTGTCAGTATCAGAGTCTGTTCCAGGAACATCTTCTGCTGATACAGACATACAGGACTCCCATTCCTTATCAAGCATTTCTTCACTGACAGAAACAGTATCGCATATCTCATCAGGATCAGCTTCGTTAAGCACCATGAATGCAGAAAGATGTCTCTCATCCCCCACTACCGTTACAGCAGCCTTGTCCACAGATACCAGTTTCTCCAGTGCCGATTCTACCTCACCAAGTTCTATTCTGTGTCCTCCGACCTTGACCTGATGATCTTTTCTTCCAAGAAACTCTATAGTTCCGTCGCTCCAGAACCTTCCCATATCACCTGTATGATAAAAACGCATACCGTTTTCACAGGTGAATTTTTCGGATGTCAATTTTTCATCGCCTCTGTAGCCTGCGGCTACACCTGCTCCTCCTATATAAAGCTCGCCCATTACCCAATCAGGTCTGTCGCGTCCGAGCTCATCTACGACCCTGTATACCTGATTTTTAAGCGGAGCACCATACGGTATGGATTTCCAGAATAATGGCAGAGGAAGCTTGACCTCGCAGTAATTGGACCATATAGATGCCTCTGTAGCTCCTCCCATTGCAACAAATCTGCAACCGCCGGCAGCTTCTTCAAGCCTTGCAGGCAGGCTAAGATTTATCCAGTCTCCCGATATCATTACAGTGCGGAGCGGAAGCCTTTTCTCAGTTTTCTCCTCATGCGCAAGCAGCAGCATATCAAGCAGTGCAGGTACAGAATTCCAGATCGTGACATTGTATTTATCAATAATATCCAGCCAGTAGAACGCATTTTTCTTTTCAGCTTCAGGGATACAAACAAGTCTTCCGCCTGCACCAAGTATTCCGAAAATATCATATACCGAAAGATCAAAATCAATTGCTGATATTGAAAAAGCGGTATCGTTTTCTCCGATATCATATCTGTTATTAATATCAGAGATCGTGTTCCATGCAGCTCTGTGAGGTATCTCTACGCCCTTTGGTTCACCTGTTGAACCTGATGTCATTATGATGTATGCAGATCTGTCCGAATCGGCGGCATCAAGTGTGCCAAGGTATTTTTCAGCACTGATATGCTCTATATCCGAGCTTAGTATATCTTCAATAGTGAATACCGTCACATTATCGGGCCACTTTATATCACCGACCACACTTTCCGAGGTAATGACATATCTGATACCTGTTTTTTCGTGAATGACCGATCTTCTCTTGAATGGCTGCCCTACGCTTACAGGCACATAAAAGCAGCCCGCCGACAAGATACCATATACAGCCCTGATCTGAGCTGTTCCCCTCGGTATAGATACAGCCACAGGCTCGTCATGCACCTCCATACTGCCGAGAAATGCAGCTATCTTCATAGCGTTTTCGGCAAGTTCACCATACGTAATAACATTTCCTGTTTCACCGTCTATAAGCGCAGCCTTTTCGGGAGCAGCTACAGCTTTTTCAAGAAAGGCAGTATGTATATAATGAGGCTCTGAGCTTTCTGTAGTCAATGCCTTTTCACGGCGAAGCTTCTGTTCTTCGGGAAGCACATCAAAACTTTTGTCCCACGGCTCATCAGCAAGACGCTCAAGAAGATGTCCGAAAGCCTTGAACATATCCTCTATCATTCCTTGTGGGAACAGATCTTCGAGCTCGTCCCATGCAAGCATAAGTCCGTTTTCGTCCTCATAGGTCTGATAATCCAGCCATACCTGCGGAGTCTGCGATACCATGTATCCGAATTCTCCAAGACTGTTCCTGAACTGCTCTTCGATAAGAGGAGTTCCAAGATTGCAGGCAAAAACTACAGGTGCTATTCCTACCTGTCCCGGATGATATTTCGCCATATCCCTCTGGACTTTTACTCCCGAATACATCTTGTAGCTGATATCCTTGTAAAACTGCTCTTTTATAGATGCCATGAAGTCTTCAAAGCTTGTATTGTTTTTACTGTTTATTTCAAGAAGAACCAATGTTGTAAAATCGGCAACAGCATCATCTATCCCGTCAATATCTGTCTTTCTGTTGAACAGCGGAATATTTATAAGGAAATCAGGCGAATTGCTCCATCTTTCAAGTACAGCGGCATACGCAGTAAGAAGAACGATAGCAGGCGTAACTTTATATTCAGCAGCACGCTGCTTTATTTTCTCCCACCTTTCACTGCTTATCCTCATAAGATTTCTTTTTACCTTGAAATCTTTTATCTCTTCCATTTTTTTAGCAAGCGGAAGCTGAGGTCCCAATGGAAGCTCCGCAGCTCTCTTCTGCCAGTATTCTTTGGCTTCATCAAATGCCGCTGTATCTTCTTTTTCTCTTTTAAGGTAGCTTTCAAAGTTGAATTTTTCAGCCGCTGGAGAAACACTTCCGCCATTATAAAGCTTTGCGAGATCACGCAGAATTATATTCAGGCTCTGTACATCTGCAACAAGAAGGGCAAGGTCAAAATGCAGTCTGTGTCTATTATCAGCAAGCAGACTTATTTCAAGTCCTGCGCATTTTCCGTGTCCGATATCGAGCTTTCTGTGAGAAAGTTTTTCTCTTATCTTTAAGAGCTCCCTCTCAACTTCATTCTCAGACATAGCTGTAAGATCATGTACTGCCACATCAATATCGGCAGGATCCTGCATTATCTCCTGTGTTCCGTTATCATTGAATTTTGCATGGAGCATCGGGTGAGATCCAATAAGCTTTTTCCATGACTTTATCAATCTTTCAGGCTCTAAGCCTTTACCGTCAAATTCCAGATAAGCATGACAGTCGACTCCTCCGAGCAGCTGATCTTCCTGTCTGCCGATATAATAAGCATACTGTACATCTGTCAGATCAAATTCCCTGTCATATACTATCTGTTCAAACTCTGATGATATCTTCTTTTCTTCAGCACTTTTCTCTTCATGTGAATTGCTTTCTATGAGCTTATACCAGCTGTCCAGACAAGGCTCTTTCATAAGCTGAGAGAAGGTTACATTTATGCCTTGTTTCTTCCATTTTGCTGCAAAACGCATTATTTTTAGCGAATTCAATCCAAGCTCAATAAGATTCTGATCTCCTGAAACATCATCTGCGCCCTCTATATTCGACACAATAAGCTTTTTCAGCTCATCAAAACTTATACTTTGCATCAATTTGGCTCCTTTTCAATAGCTATGTTATAAAGACACTTTTTGTCGATCTTTCCTACGCTTGTTACAGGCCATTGCTCGATAACATGGACTGCATCGGGTATCTTGTAGTGAGCAACTCCTATCTCCTTGAAAAACATTGCTACGTCCTGTCTTGTTATGCTTTCACTGCTCTCTCCCTCAGTAAGCTTTATGAATGCAACGCTCTTATGTCCAAGTTCTTCATCAGGAACACCTACGACCGCTGCTTCATCAATAAGCCGGTGCTGACAAAGATAGCCTTCTACCTCGGCAGGCATAACCTTTTCTCCCGAACGGTTGATCTGCTCCTTCATTCTTCCGCCCATTTTGAGACCGTTAACACTGCTCCATGCTGCGCGGTCACCCGTACAGTAAAAACCGTCTTCGGTTATACAATGCTTATTGACCTCAGGAAGCTTATAGTATCCGTCTATCGTATACGGTCCTCTTGAAAGAAGCTCGCCATATTCTCCTTCAGGTACTTCATTACCGTATGAATCAACTATTTTTATCTCGTCAGCAGGTGAAATAGGTCTGCCCTGATAGTTGCATATGATCTCTTCACTATCATTTTTGTCAGTGAAGCAGATCAGACCCTCTGCCGTGCCAAAAACCTGCATAAGATCGCAGGGCCAGCTATGTATGATCTTTGATGCGATGTGAGGTTCAAGGAGCGCACCTCCTACTTGAACAAGTTTCCATGATGACAGATCGTATCCGAGATCCCATTCGAGAACTTCTGTAAAAATAGGTATAAGAGCAGGTACCATAGCAGTATGAGTTATCCTCTCGCTTTCAATAAGCGGATACACCTCATCAGGACTGCTTGACGGCGACATAACTACCTTTCCTCCCTTGCTGAAAAATCCCAGCATCCCCGGGCAGGAAAGAGAAAAATTATGCGCACAGGGAAGTATTTCAAGATATGCACAATTTTCATCTATCCCGCACTTTTCGGCAGCTGTCATTGAATTGTACATATAATCTGAATGTGTTCTTGGTATCAGCTTCGGAGTGCCTGTTGTACCGCCTGAAAGGAGCAGAAGTGCTGTATCATAGGGAGATGCTTCATCAAATTCTCTGACAGCTCCGTTAAGGCTGCTGATACTCTCTACATCTGCATCAGTAGAGCTTATGTCTGCAAAAATATACTTAACTGAGCTGCATTCTCCGCAAAGCTCCTTTGCCATTGGAATATAATCAAAGCCCATATAAGAATCGGGAATAAAATATGCCTTAGGCTGTGCAAGAGCGAAAATGCCTTCAAGATCGCCCTTTCTGTGAGCAGGAAGCGCCATTATCGGAACTGCTCCAAGAAGTATAACTCCGAAGAAAACTTCAACGAATGTTACACTGTTCGGAAGCTGTATAACAACATTTTCGCCTTTTGATATCCCTTTATCAGCAAGCCCCGATGCTATTTCACGGGCACGGCGATATAATTCGCTGTATGTGATACTTTTATCCTGATCCGAGCAGGCTGTCCTTTCGGAATACTTTTCTGCCCATTCGGAAAGATGCTTACCGATAGTTTTTTTCTCCCAGTTTTTCAATCCTTCATATATGGTATAATCTTTTTTATACATTTTTACCTCACTTTAACATATGCTACCTTCATGCGGCTAAGCATATTCTTCCATATATTTTCCATTTCACTCTTAATAAAAAAATGTCCGCCTTCAAATGAAGTTATATCGAAGCTTTTTCTTGTATAAGGCTTCCACTCCTTAACTGCCTCATATTCTGCTTCTCTGTCCTCTGTTCCGTACATAACAGATATAGGACAATCCAACGGACTGCATTTTTTTGAACAATAAGTCTCTGCAAGTGTAAAATCTGCCCTTAACAGCGGCAGAAAGAACTTGAAAAGCTCTTTATTCTGACACAGTTCTTTCGGAGTTCCCTCAAAGTTTATGATCTCGCTGCAAAACTCTTCATCGGGAAGATCATATATCTTATTTGATATCTCCACATGAGGAGCTTCGCAGCCTGAAATAAACATATGATGTATTTTCTTCCCTCTGCGGGAAAGCTCTAAAGCTGTTTCGTAAGCTATCTTGCCACCCATACTATGTCCGTAGAAATAACATTCACGGTTTTCAACTATATCTTCAATAGTATCGGAAATGTCCACAGCCAGTTTTTTCATATCCGTATAACCGTTCTCGCAGATCCTTTCCTCTCTTCCGGGCAGCTGTATCGGACACACATCTATAACTCCGTCAAGTCCCGATATCCATTCGCGGAACGCAGAAGCTCCGCCGCCTGCATAAGGAAAACAGAAAAGTATTTTCTCATTTACGGATGAATGATAATTCTTTATGAGCTTTAAGTCCTTCATATGATCACTCCCTAAAAAGATCCTCAACAGTCGGATCTTCCATAGCAAGTATACGATCAACATATTTATTGATGCATCTTCCAAGACCAAGAACAAATTCTCTGCCGTATAATCTGTTATCACAATATGGAGTAACATACAGATCCTCGCCGTGTTCAACTGCTACAAAGCCCACATATCTTCTTCCTGAAGTAAAATGCGAATGGAACACGAGCGGTTCAACATCAAGATCGCCGAACTTCATTTTCTCACTCTTTTTACCATTATTTGGTATGTAGGAAAGAAGATACTCCTTGACCTCTATGCAATCGCTGAATGTAAGATGCTTCATATCGTGATTCATAGTATCTCGCTGTAATACTGCAAGCTCAGACCAACGCTCCTCAGGTGAGAATATATGCCTTATTGTAACGCCATGTGTAAGGAAACCGATAGTTCCCTGAAATTTCTTTTTAAATCTGTTTGCAAACGCATATCTGAGAGCTATATCATTTTGTCCTGTAAGCTCTGCCGCAGCTAACTGTATCAGTGTGAAAAGTACGTTAAAATTAGATGATCTCATGCTGCGGGAGATCTTTTCAAGCTTCTCAAGCGGAACTGTAAATCTGCCGTACTGCATGGTCGATTCTGTTTCCTGAACCTTTGGCGGCTCCATCTTTGGATTTTCATAGCCTGCCATACGGTCATCCCAGTATTTCTTCTCTTCCTCAGTGAATTTTTCTCTGTAAAGTCTTTCCCTCTCGCCGAGGAAATCTGCAAAGCTTGCATAAACAGGAAGATCTATACGATCAGGATCCTCATAAAGCTTGGCAAGCTCAGCATTGAGAAGAGCCATTGAACCGCCGTCTGTAGCAAGATGATTAGCTACATAATAAAGCATATATTCTTCATCTGTTATCTTGTAGATCCAGTAGCGGTACATACTCTTTTTATCAAGTGATACGGGAGTTCTTACTCTATTGGAAGCATCTGCATACGCTTCCTTGAATCTCTCGTCTCTTCCCTCGGATCTGAGCTCGATCATTTCAAGTCCGTATGGTTCTTCATCATTGAACTCAAAATATAATCCCTCGCTGTCCTCCGACATACTCATTCTCATTGCGTCATGTCTTTTATGAAGTGCCTTTACTGCTCTGTCAAGACGCTCAACATCACACTTGCCTTTAAGCAGAAATCCGTTTGAAAGATTAATGCTTCCGCGTTTTCCTTCGCCTACCTCCATTCTTGCATAGGTATTCTGAGTTATAGTAAGTCTGTATTTCATAATTTTCTTCTCCTTTTCAGTTTGAAATTTTCTCGGCTATGATATCTACCATTTCGCCGAATGTTTCACAATCATAAAAGTCTGTCAGTTCGACCTTATCCCTGTATTCATCCGGAAGGTTCTCCACAAGAAAGAACGCCTTATAGGAGTTGCCGCCGAGATCAAAGAAATTATCCTCATCTTTTGGAACTTCCTCCAGTTCAAGCGATTCCTTCCAAAGAACTCCCAGCATTTTTCTTACATTGTTTTTAATATCATTTTCCATTTTTTACCTCTTCATTCACGATATCAATTCATTCAAAACTTCTTTCATATACTTCTCCAGCATCGAATTGAAGCGAAGGTCATACACATCATGATCAGCACACATTGACATTTTCAGCACATCTCCCTCTTCCCGACACATAAGCGTGTAATCAAGCGATGCATATCTCTGATTTCCGTTCATAGTATGCACCTCTATATCTACGCCCTTCCACTCAGGAAACAGGACGATCTGGCTAAGATAAGAAAGAGTGAATTCAGCCTCACCGATACACTCTCCAAGCATATAATGACTGAAGCTGTTGTTTACCTGTGATCTGCTTTCTTCTATATGCTCAGAAAGGGGTCTGCCGTCTTTTTTCAGATGATGCTTCAAATGATGTGTGGTCATACCGACCATGTTTCGCTTTCCTTTGCTGAAACGGTCTGTCATAGTATAACCCACAGAAAGCTCATTTACGCCCCATATTTTAATAAGTGCCGCATTGTAAACAAAGAGCATCAGATTAAAAGGCGACATCCTCTTCTGTCTGGCAATAGAATTAATAGCAGCAAGTTCTAATGTGAACTCACTTTTTTCTTCATACTCGTTATTCTGCTTATCAAAGCTCAGACCTGAAAGCTCTTGTTCCTTTTTCCAGCCGCAGCTTATTTCTTCCCAGTATGTACGGTCAGCATTTCCTTTTTCAGAAGAAAAATATTCATTCTCAGCTATAACAAAGTCATGCCAACTGCATACATCATCATTCATAAAAGCACCATTGCTGAACCAGTCACCCATATCCTTATACAATACCGAAATTGAAGGACCGTCCGTTATAATATGACTTGCCTTTATGTGAAGGATAATGTGATCGTCATTAATGATATATTTATGAAATTCATACATTGGTGAGGAAAAGAGATCCATATACTCATTGTTTACTGCTTCAGCATAACGCAGAGCAGCTTTTCTCTTCTCTTCAAAATCGGGATATTCGTTTGCGGCTTCATGTACTATCCATTTCTGAAAAACAGGTATACGTCTTTGGAATATTTCTCCGCGGCTGTTTTTTACAAGACAATAATTTATGGCATCATGCCTTTTCTGAAGCTCTTCAAGCATACAGTCAAGCTTCTCATTATCTATCCTGCCCTTTATTTCAAAGGCAATGCCCGTATTCTGACAACCTCTGCTTTTATCGATCAATTCGCTCTGTACAAGCTTTTTTTGCTGCGGAAGAATCGGTATTATATCGCTGTCATTACTGATTATAAAATCAGCTATCTCACTGATTATCCTTTCCTTCTGATCGTTTACAAAATAATGTGCTCCCGGATAAGTCCTGAACTCAACATCGGTATTAAAATACTCCTGCCATTGTTCTACCGAATCCCATTTAAGCGACTTATCGTCAGTTCCGTTCATTACCACAGCAGGGCATGATAATTCAGGCTCCCGTTCAGGCACATATCCTTTGAACAAAGCCAGATCAGCTTTAAAAAGCGGAATGAAATACTTGCAGAACACCTTATTCTCAAGCATATCCGTGTCCATCATCTGATATTTTGTGAGATCGGCAATTATATCCTCATCTTTAAGCTCAGAAATCGGTCTCTCACCCTTGTCGCCGCGAAGTCTGACAAGTACATATTCAGGCTGCTCGCTTCCGCTGATAATAAACGCAGAGGGTGATACTCCGTTTTCCTCAAGAAGCCTTATATATTCCATTCCTATAAGTGACCCCGAACAATGTCCCCATACAACTATCTTCTTGTCAAGAAGATGCTTATTATCACGAAAGAATTCGTTTACGAACGTTTCTATATCCTCGGGCATACTGTCTTTAAGACGTTTTTCACGCATAGGATAAAGTACGGGCATAAGATTTATCCAATCAGGCATCAGCTGCTTCCACGGCGCAAAGAAGCTTGGACTTCCTCCCGCAAACACAAAGCATACCAGATTTACCAGCGCATTCTTATTTTCTGTCTGATGTGCAAACCACTTATTTTTAGGCTTCTTTATCATGATATCAGCTCCTTGATCACAGATGATATGCTTTCATAACCTGATATTACATCTATTTCTCCCAAGCATATATCTTCAAGTGCCTCTCGCACCTCCTCAGCATATTCGGTTTCCGTTTCAGTGACAACATAGACCATATCACCCATATAAGGCATTTCTCTTTCTGCCTCGGTCTCCTCACCGCTCTCGATCATAACTACCTTTTTGGGTATGATACCGTCCTCGATAAGTTCAGAAGCAATATCAAGACAGCTTCCCAACATATGATCGCCGGCTGCAATATATATACGATGCTCCTTATGCTCGGATATAAAGCCTTTCAGCTGTGCTTTATCATTATCTGATAAGTTAGTGTCAACAAACACGATATCAGCAGAAATACCGTCAAATGCTTCCCTTACATCATTATCAAGTTTTTCATTGAAAACTATTATCAATACCTCACTGTCTGCGCACAGCTCATATGTTAAAGCATCTTCTCTCGGAACATTCTCTTCCAAAGACACATCAACTGCCTTTGACTGCTTACTGCATATGAATTCAGCTATCTCTCTAATTTTAGGGGCATTGAGTATATGTACAAGATATTCCTCAAATGAAATACTGCTTTCCACCTCTTGATTGAGCCTTCCTGCTGCCCTTGAAAGTATCAGAGAATTCGCACCTGCTTCATACAGATCATCATCAGCTCCTATGCTTTCAAGCTTGAGCAATTCCTTTATAATACCCGCGATATCAGTTTCGAGTCCAGTGAGCTCATTACCATCATTACTCTGCTTCTTTACGCCTTTTATCGTTTCCTCGGCTAATTTCCTTATTGTCTTTATATCGACCTTGCCATTAGCTGTAAGCGGTAAGCTGTCTATTTTGATGTCATAAGAAGGTATCATATAATTAGGGAGCCATTCTTTAAGTACGCTGTCCCTTTCCTTCAATACCTCTTCGCCGCAGCCCTCATTAGGAACATAAACCGCAGCAAGCATTTTTTCGCCTGCTTTTTCACATATGATACAGCTGACAGCCTGAATATCAAAAAATCTCTTATAAACTGCTTCTATCTCACCAAGCTCTATTCTGTGTCCGCGAAGCTTGACCTGATTATCTGCTCTTCCAAGGAATTCTATTTCTCCGCCCGGATGATAACAGCCTCTGTCTCCTGTATTGTAAATGATATTTCCGTCATATTCGACAAACGCTTTTTCTGTTAATTCCTTCTCTTTCCAGTAGCCGTTTGCAAGACTTTCTCCTGTTATGTAGAGATCTCCTGCGACCCAGACAGGACAATCTTTCATTTCCGCATCAAGTACAAGATATCCCTGATTCGGAAGAGGTCTGCCATACGGAACACTGCTCAGCTGCTTTTCTTTTATTTCGCCCTTGATGCAATCGTGATATATCGACCAGATACCGCCCTCAGTTGCACCGCCGAGACTTACCGCCCTTATTCCTTCAAACCTTTCCATAAGCTGATCGGGAAGCTCTGTTGGTATCCAATCACCTGACAGAAAAGCAAGCCTGAGCGGAATATTCTCCTTTTTATCGCCGTATTGCAGATATATCATAAGCATCTGCATAAGTGCGGGTACGGAATTCCATACCGTAACACCATATTTTTCAAGCAGCTTTGCCCAATGCGCAGGGTTCTTGTACTGCTCTGCATCGGGAATGATAACTGCGCCGCCTGCGGACGGCACTCCAAAAAGATCATATACAGACAGATCAAAATTGAGCTGTGAGAGCTGGAATATAACGTCTTTATCTGATATATCGTATAACCGGTTCATAGCCTCTATCGTATTCACAGCAGCCTTATGGCTTATTTCAACACCCTTTGGCTCACCTGTTGAACCAGATGTGAATATAATATAAGCAAGGTCGTCTATGCTATTCTGCTCTATTGTCAGTTCATTCTCTTCCGCATCAGAAAGCTCACTGATACATATTTCGATGAGAGACTCATCATAATTCTGTCTTTTAAGTGTGATAACAGCTTTCGCATTGGTCTTTCTGAGTATGATATCACTTCTCTTTTTTGCATTGGCATGATCCAGAGGAACATATGCCGCACCTGCGCTGAGTATTCCAAGACACGCCGCCATCTGCCAACGTGATTTCGTAAGCGAGACTGCAACTATATCGCCTCTTCCGACGCCATTTTTAACAAGCGATGCCTTAATATTTATCACAGCTTTACGAAGCTCTGCCCTGCTCCATTCACACTCGGCATCGGCGACCGCCAGCTTTTCCGGCTCGCTTTCAAGGTGCTTTAGAACATACTCATGCAGAAGATGCTGTTCCTGTAATGCTTTGGTATCATTTACTGCTTCGCGCTCCTTGCGCTGCCAATCGGGAATGTCGATCTCAAAGCTTTCATCGTCCCATAACTCCTCGTTTTCGGAAAGTCTTACCAGAAGCTCATGGAAGACTTTTCTGAAATCAGTGATAAGTCCCTCAGGAAAAATCCCCGCTCTCGAATCAAGATTAATATTCAGTCCCTCAACTGTATCCATAGCCTGACAATCAAGAAATACCTGCGGAGTCTGACTAATTCCGTTATCGGTCATTTTTCCTATTATGCTGCTTTGTTCATTTGTGAGCAGTCCTATAGCACTTGTAAAAACATAAGGCATAAGCTCGCCGTTGCCGCGTGCCTTTTGCAGTTCGCGGAGTACCTGTACTCCGTTGAAAAGTCTGTGATCGAGGTCCTCAAAAAGCCGACTGTTTACAGCATTTGCCTTATCCGCGAATGAGCCTTTTCCTCCACAGTTGATTTCAAGCAAGCTGCTTGCAGTAAAATCGCCCACTATCATATTAACATCTTTATGGATCTGATGACGATTAAGTATACTGAGATTAAGGCAGAATTCCTTGTTCTGGCTCCATTTTGCAAGGCACATTCCATAAGCTGTCATAACTGCCGATGTAGGAGTAACTCCGTATTTTCTTGTCAAAGACTTGAATTTTTCCCATTTTTCACTTTCAAGCAAGAACTGCTGTCTTTCAAATCTTGGAGCAAGCTTATCATTCTTTGCAATAACAGGCAGCTCGGGTGCCTTAGGGAAATTCTCTATACGTTCAAGCCAGTATTTCCTGTCAGTATAGTACTTCATTCCCTGACGAAGCTTCTGCTCGGCTATCTGATAATCCCTGAATGTAACATCTATTTCGGGAAGTACTTTTTCAGGTGTGAAATACCTGCTCTCAAACTCTGAAATAATACTCCATATGCTGAGCCAATCAGCAACAAGGAATTCAATGGAAAAATGCATGATCGCATCATTTTCTGTGCGGCTTATCGTAACTGTATACAACGGCCATGATTCAGGATCGTATATCTTATGGTCAAGCTCTTTCTTGATCTCTTTTCTCTTCACTTCCTGATCAGACCGAGCCATATTCCTGAGATCATAAAAACCGACTTTGAACCTGTCTGCCTCTTTCATAACAGTCTGATAGCCGTCTAAGGACATTTTTGTGCGAAGCATAGGATGTCTGCGGATAAGCTCATTCCAGATATCCTCAGCTTTTATCGGATCAAGCTCATCATATCTGAGCTCCATGTAGATATGGCAAGCTACTCCGCCGTAATCGAAAGCACTGCTTCTGCCCAGCATATAAGCCTGTTGTATCTCGGTTAACGCAAATGGCTCAAATGCGTGTTCTTCATCTTTGATAATCTTTACATCTTCATTTTCAAGAAACTCTATTATGCTCGACTTATTGGCTTTAAGAAGAGCAATATCATCGTCTGACAAAGTACCGTTTGCTGCCTTGTATTTCAATTTGCCGTTTTCAGTCCATAATCTTACATTTCTTCCTGCAAAGCGTTCTATAACAGCAGCTATATTATTATATTCCATATTATCCTCCTTTTTAGACATCAAAGCTCGCCTTCTTCAAATTCCGTTTCTGCAAGCTGTTCATCGATCAAAGAAGCGATATAAACAAGCGTAGGTTTTGAAAAAACATCCTTCATACCAAGCTGGATACCATACTTATTTCTTATATCTGCTATCATTCTTGAAATTGTCAAGCTGTCGCCGCCGATCTCAAGAAAACTGTTTTCTCTGTAGATCTTTCTTCCGCCAAGCAGCTCCGACCATATCTCTGCAAGACCTTTTTCGGTATCACTTGCAGGCTCTGTTCCGACTGAGCTGTTCTCCAGTTCAAACTGCTCAAGTATCTTTTTTCTGTCGACCTTGCCATTTGCCGATAATTGCCAATCAACAGTATAAAGCATCTGATGCGGTATCATATATTCAAGCAGATTTGCCCTG
Organism: Ruminococcus flavefaciens; assembly: GCF_900143025.1. Lineage (GTDB taxonomy): Bacteria > Bacillota > Clostridia > Oscillospirales > Ruminococcaceae > Ruminococcus > Ruminococcus flavefaciens_I. The sequence goes on from NZ_FRCT01000007.1 coordinate 157,557, forward strand.
CAATGCGAATATATCGTATCATAATCAGCATTTGACGCGGTCTTGCCCTCAGCCTTGAAGATGAAATATCCGTTGTCGGTAAACTCTTCTCCGCTCACTGATCTGAAGCCTGTACGTTTAAGAGCACTGCACCACTCTTCTTTTGTAAGCATGGGAGATGAAGCTTTTTTTCTCTTTTCATCATAGCCGGCAAAACCGTTTTCTAAAACGCCTGCGGTTATAATGCCCATTGTTCCTATATCTTTGTTATCTAAAGCTAACAAAAGGGCATCATTTTTCATGATAATCTGAACAAAGCGAAGCCCCTTATCAACATCGGAAAAAGCGTGAAGTCCGTTTGGTATCACAACTATATCCGCAGTTTCTGCCAATGCTATATCTGCGTATGGGTATATCAGCTTTTTATACTCGATATCAATATCAATATTTGCAAAGCATTCCTTTGCATCTGAAAGCAGTCCCTCACTGCTCTCATAATATGTAATATTGACGTTATCCTTCAAATCAATGATATTGTTTAAAGCCGAAATATAAATATCTCCCTGTTTTCCGTTGAGCAAGGCTATATTTATCTTTCTTCCGCAAGTCTCCCTTGAAATTATGCAGTTTCTTACCTGTTCATTCAGCTTCTGTATGAGAGCCTTGCCTTCCTCTGAATTTATAAAAAGCTCAGACGGCGAAAGTACATCGTCTTCAAGCAGAACTTGCGGCATTTCCTCGCCTTTGAAGATCTTTTTATATAATTCTTTTCTTGAAGAGAGTATATCGTCCCATTTACCGCCGTCGGTTTCGTCCGCGGGATTAGAAGCGCTCCATTTTCTCCACAGTCCAAAAGCCTCTGAAAGGTTTTCAGCCACCATGCTTTCATCTTTAAAATCAGAAATAATATCCGCAGCAAATCGTCTTACAGCCGCTTCTGCCTGTTTTGGATAAGAAGCAGAATTCAAAGCAGATGATACAAAATCTGCCTTGAGATCATCTGACGGCTGAAGCTGTTCAGGCTCAAGCACTGCCACAAGTACAGATGCATCGTCATTCCTTTTTACCATTGCAGAGGCTGTCTTTATCCCCTCGCATGACGCAAGCTTGCTTTCTACCTCACCAAGCTCGATGCGCATACCATTGACCTTTACCTGCTGATCCATTCTTCCTGCGAAAATCATGACTCCTTCATCATTGAAGTATCCAAGATCACCTGTTCTGTACCATCTTTCGCCTGAATCATACACAAAAGAATCAGCCGTAAGCTTATCTTCGCCAACGTATCCCTTTGCAAGACCTTTTCCGCCTATCCAGAGTTCTCCGATCTCATTCACAGAAGCATCTTTTTTATCCTTAACGACTCTGAACTTCTGATCTGTAAGAGGATAGCCGTAAGGTATTGCATTCCACTCATCACGAATTTCTTTGACTTCAAAGTAATTCGACCATATTGAAGCCTCGGTAGCTCCTCCGAGAGCAACGAGCTCTGCTTTTTTACAATGCTTTTTCATCTCAGTGAAAACAGTTTTCTTTACCCAGTCTCCCGAAAGAAGTACAAGCCGCATACTTTCAAGCTGTTCATCTTCTTCAAGACTGTACATAAGCATTTCAAAAAGAGCAGGCACAGAATTCCATAGTGTAACAGAATATCTGTTTACATATCTTATCCATTCCTGCGGCTCTTTTTTAGTGCTTTCATCAAGCAGAACAACACTTCCGCCAACAGAAAGAAGTCCGAAGATATCAAAAACCGAAAGGTCAAAATCTATGGACGAGACGGCTATCGCTCTGTCATCTGCAATTATACCGTATCTTTTCTGTATATCGGTTATAGTGTTCATAGCAGCGCCATGCTGTATTTCAACGCCCTTAGGAACACCTGTGGAGCCTGACGTAAAAATGATATAAGCTGTATCCTCCACATCAGCAGAATAAGCCTCAGGAAGTTCTGCTAACTCTAAATCCTGAAGTTCATCAACTATTATATTACAGCAATCATTATATTCCGATGCAAGGCTCCCGCTAAACGTAAGACAATGCTTTATCCCTGCTTTTTCATATATTGCAGCACGCCTGTTCAATGGCTGTGACGGATCAACAGGCACATAAGCCGCACCTGCATACAAAACTCCAAGAACAGCGGCAATAAGCGTTGTTCCGCGTTTGAAGCTTACTGCGATCCTGTCATGAGGTCTTACTCCGTTCTCAGAAAGCTTCTTTGCTATTGCAGCAGCATAACAATTCAGCTCTCCGTAAGTAATACTCCTTCCGTTCACGCCTTCAACCAGTGCAATATTATCAGATCTGCTTTGGACAGACCTGATAAATCCTTCCAGTAAAGTTACCATTATTACAATTCTCCTCCAGTTAGTAATAGCTAACGAATAGACAAAAGAAAAACTCCACCTTACTCCTGATTTTAATTAGGATAGCGAAGAATACTAATATCTTTTCAATTCAGCTTGATCTCAATAACAGCATAATTCCTTTATGCATTATATCATAACGTTTCTTTCAAATCAAGCAAATCATTAATAATCTACTAATACCCTAATTTTTTTATGTTTTGATAAGAATTATTATTATTTTTTCACAATCGCTTAAAAAATCCGGATAAAAGTAAAAAGTCTCCGAAGCAGTCGCTTCGGAGACCCGATACAATATATGATCATTCTGTATTTTTTAGTGCCAGCACCTTTGGTATTTTTTTGATGCGTATAAAATCAAACACCGTGATGATAAGGTAAGCAATAAATACCATGACAAATTCTTTCACAAAGCCTGATGCAGTCATCTTAAACTCAAACCAGCCGCCCAGCTCCATCAGCATTGAACGCCAATAGCTCTTCATGAAAATATATCCAAGATACAGACTTATAAGCTCGGTAATTATAGTAACCAGCGCAGTCGTTATCATGTACAGTGAAGATATCTCGCCGTCACGATAACCAAGTATCTTGACCATTGATATAGACCTCTCATTCTTTTCAATAATTATCTTAGTCAGAAGATAAAGAACAGCTGCTGATATTATAACGCATAAATACTGGAAATACGACATATATGCTCCCAGTGAATTATCAAGCTGATTAGCTATCTTTGCAACATCATCAGATGTTATCACCTTTGCAATATATTTTTCATCAATATCCGTTATTTCCTCATCAGTAAAATATCCTGTAAAATATCCTTCCTTCTTGCCGAATTCAGATCTGAACATATCATTGGACATAAACACGGCAATTCCTGCGGAGTAATCGAATATATCATATACTCTCCAGCGATAATCCTTATTTTCGTATTTCTCGGAAAGATCGATCATATCGTCCTTTTTTATGTCATATTTATCCGCAAAAGCCTTTGAAACGTATACAGCATTGCTGCCTGATCCGAAATAGCCCTTGTCAAGCTTTATGTAGCGACTGCCCTCTTCCGAACCGTATACCATTACCTCTTCGGTAAAACCTTTTCTCTTGTAGTTCAGCGAAACCATAGAAAAACGTTCCGCACCTTCTGAATTTGTTTCAATAACATTGCCGTCGCTATCTTTAGTAGAGGTAAGAATAATCTGATGATCTGCAAACATCATTTCATCGACCGACTCCTTATAGCTTGAAAGCGTTGTAGGCATTCCGACTGCCATTGAAAGCAGCACCATTACAAAAGTAATACCTACAAAAAGCATTATATAATTTGGTATATTCTGGAGGAAAACACGCATACGAAATCTTGAGAAGAATTTCCACCTCGGCAGACGTATTGCCTTTTTTCTGCGCGATCTTTTCAGATCATGCCTGAGAAATCTCAAAGGTGTGAGCCTGAGAGAATATACTATAACGATAAGATTTATGATAAGCATTATAGCGATAGGAATTATCGTTGTTCTGATAAACGCTTCACTTGTCCAGAGCGTTTTATATGAAGGCAGGCTGTAGCTTGCTCTGTACATTCCGACTATGATGTCCTTGAAAACGGTATATCCTAATATATTTCCGACTATTGCTGCAAACACTCCGATTATAAGCGGAGCACTCATATAATATCTGACAAGCTCGCCCTTAGTGTAGCCTGAAGCTCTGAGAGTACCAATAACAGAAGCTTCCTTTTCAAGCGTCGTGCTGATGGTTACAGCAAATATAAACGCAAGCACCGCTGTAAGGATATAAAGCAGAACTCCGCCCATAGCCTTATCGTTGCCCATATCGTCCGTAGCAAAATTGATTGCCTCGGAAAGATATGCAGGAACATACTCCTTTATCTCCTGTTCTTCTTCTGACACTGCTGTCTGCGAAATAAGAACTTTCAGGAAGCTGTCTGATTTTTCCTTTTCTTCGATCTCATCAGACGGCTTTTCAGTATATCTGAACGCATAGTTTTTATGTTCCGATGAATTTAAACCATCGTAGCCTTCCTTTGTCATAACGCCAACATCAAAAGTAAGAGCGTTAAACATAGTGTCGGTATTGCTCTCAAAAAGAGTCGTATAATCAACAAGAGCAATAAGACCGCATATTTTGAATTCCTTTCCGCCCACGATCAGGCTGTCACCGACTTTAAGCTTCTTATTATCGGCGTGCATACGATCAATAGCTATCTCATCGGCATTTTGCGGAGCTTTTCCTTCAAGGATATCATACCTGTCGACCTTATCACGATCAATATAAACTCTTACAGTTCCCTCATACGAAGCATCGGAATTTATCCTTTCATCAAGCTCTTTGTAGAAAAGCTCATATATATTAACTGGCACAGGAACTGCATTTGCATCGAGCTCATAGTTTTCTTTTGCTTCTCCGATTTTTTCATCTATCTCTTCGTCTATCTTTTTCTTTGCCTCTTCAAGGCCATCCTCCAAAGCGTCCTTGTATTCATCAGAGTCATATGCTTTCTCCAATGCTTCCTTTACAGCTTTATCGTAATTCTCGTCCATTGCAGCAGAAAGAGCTTTTTTGAACATCTCTTCCTTCTGCTCATCGGTCATTGCATTTTCTGTTTCCGCAGACGCAGAATAGATCTTTTCTTTAACCTGCTGTTCTATTGCAGAAGCAACGCTTTCTTCTATATTTTCCTTTATAGCGTCGCGTACAGCCTTTTCGACCTCTCCTTCCGCCTCTTTGTAGGCTCTTTCACGAAGTATTACTGCAACATCTGCCTGTTCGCCTTTTTCAAGTGCTGATAAAAGCTCAGCATCTGCCTCGGAAGAAAGCTCAAAATGGCCGTCTTCACGAGCATATGTATCAACACTCTCAGCAAGTGAATGCTCCATACTGTTATTAGCAACATACATACCTGATACAAACGCTATTGTCAAAACAAGCATTAAAAAAATCATGAGATAGCGTTTCCAGTCTCTTAAGCAATCGCGCCATACCCTTTTTCTAAGAGGATTTTTACAGCGTGCGCCGTTTTTTATTTCATTCTCCATTATATCCTCCCATTACCATTCGAGCTCGGCAGCTGTGATCTTCTTGGTATTCATGTCATCGTGACGTATCTTTCCGTCACGCAGCTTTATAACATGATCTGCCATAAGTTTTATCGCCTCGTTATGAGTAACCATGATTATTGTATTGCCGTATTTTTGATTTATTTCTTCGATAAGCTGAAGTATCTCTTTAGATGTTGTATAATCGAGCGCACCTGTCGGCTCGTCACACAGAAGAAGATCAGGATTTTTAACTATAGCTCTGCCAATAGATACTCGCTGCTGCTGTCCTCCTGAAAGCTGGTTAGGCAGCTTGTGACGATGCTCATAAAGTCCAAGGGTCTTCAAAAGCTCATCAATATCAAGCGGCGAATCCGAAAGATATGCACCTGTTTCTATATTCTCCTTAACATTGAGATTAGGGATAAGATTATACATCTGAAAAACATATCCCAGATGCTTTCTCCTGTAGTTGGTAAGTCCCTTTTCATTCATAGCACTCAGCTTATCCCCTGCTATCAGTATCTCTCCCTTATCAGCACTGTCTATACCTCCAAGTATATTCAAAAGAGTGGATTTTCCCGAACCTGACGGACCGAGAAGCACACAAAATTCTCCTTTTGCAACAGTAAAATCAATACCTTTCAACACATCCTGTTTGGTATCCCCCGTACCAAAGCTTTTGGTCAATCCGCTGACCTTTAAAAACTTCTTATCTGCTCGACTCATAAATACTTCTCCTTTTATAATATTTACAAAAAATTAGCATCAGCTAATTAGTATGCACTAACATATTTATCAAAAAAATACTCATGATATATACTATCAAGAGGAATTCATAATATAAGAAAAACCTGCTGCATAAAAATCATACAATTCCTTCATGCACTTTTTGGCTTTAGGCAAAGGATAATCGTGTTTTATCATTTCAAAAAGGCCTGAAAACATACCGCTTACTACAATGTAAGCAAGCTCGGGAGAAACAACTTCCTCTTTTTTTGAAACAGTTCCGATGAAGAGCTCAGACGATTCGATCTCTCGCAAAGCAAGCGTATGTACAATATCATCATATTCAGTTCCCTCAGCACCTGATATGAGTATTCGGAATTCAGGAATATGCAGATACATATAATCAAGCATTTCCATAAAACAATTACTGCCTACCTCGTTTACAGCTTCATTATTTTTATTGTACGAAAAATCAAACACCTTGTTTCTCGCTTTATCATAAAGAACAAGCATTTGCCGATAATGAACGCCGACTATAGCATCAAAAAGTTCCTTCTTGCTTTTGAAATACCAGTATAACGAGCCCGTAGTAACACTTGCACTCTTAACTATATTCCTCAAAGAAGCAGAATGATATCCATTTCTCAAAAATTCTTCTTTTGCAGCATTAAGTATACGTTCATATGTATCATTGTTTTTTTCAGACATTTTATCACTTCTTTTAAAGCACTTTTCCTCTTAACTATATAACACTGTTATAGTAAAGTCAATATGTGCAAACAATTATCATCTATTAACACAAAAACACTTGAGAATTGATAAAAAATTATATATAACATTGTTATGTATATGACGATTTTTGATAGTCACGGCTAACAAATTATTTTTGCAGTAATTCAATAAATTATTATATTATTGTAATATAGCACTAACCAATATTTTTCCAAAAAACAACCGCAACATAGCTCCTGTATGCATTAATGACTTCATCAATAAGAACAAAGACACCCTGTAAAGCAAATACAGGATGCCTTTGGTTGATACATAGATTTTTTGATATTTATTTGGAAATGGATTTGGGAAGAGTCTTTCCTCAGAATGTTTCCCCCGATAAAAGGTATAAGCTTCTATATAAATCACGGTTATATGCGCTCAATCAAGCTCAACTATCAGAGACTTTCCGCTCTCAACATTTACCGTTACCTGCTCCGTAGACTCAGGGATATCGTAATGTGGCAGAGTATCGGCTTCAAGTTTGTTCTTCATCATTGCCTTTATATCATCAAGCTCAAATAAGCTGTAACCGTTACTGTTACGCTGTATATAGACTTTTCCACACTTGTAAAGCATACCGAATTCATTTCCCACAGAGCTGTACAGACCATTTTTGCCTTCGGATACGAAAAAGGCATATTCCTTACCGATAATAGGAACTTCTCCGCTGAAAACTATCTCATGATAGTATTCGTTGTCTATCTCCTCCTCTGTCATATTTATTCCGTCACCGTACTTGCCGCCCGTATTGTACAGATCATCACCTCTCATTTCTCTCAAGGAGATATAGCCTCCGCCAGTAGCTATGCTGACCTTATCTCCTACAGAAACCTTGCCTGCAATATCATCTGTTACGGTGACATCTATCTGAGTATAGGGAGTACCGCCGTGTTCAAATAGCTCTGTTTTATATGATATGCTGTCAACAGTACCGATAATAAGGTTATCGGCGTGAGCAGCATCATTCTCTATCTTTTCTAAATCAAAAACATACTCACATATCGGCTCATATTCTCTTATATGCTTGCCTTTAAGCTCATCGGGAAGAGTAGGAGCTTCAAATATCTTTTCGGGAACAGATATTATATTCGCCCATACCTCACCATTCTTATTATATATGATATCAGCCGCAGAATCAACAGTTACAAGATTATATCCCTTATTTACCTGCTCAAAGGTGATATTTCCGCTGTATGGCGGAATACCCGCATCAAGCTCAATAACGGTATTGTCCTCATATATGCCGTATGTTCCGTCAACTGTGCCGAACAACGCTATACTGCCCTTCTGCAATGCCTCATTGAGCTTAGGTGCATAGCCCTCACTGCCATAAAACGACGGCTCACCATTCAGAGGAAAGCGCATATCGCAATTTATAAATCCGATGTAGCTGTTTTCGTTTACTACAGGAAATATCCATAAATTCATGTCTGCGATAACAGAGTCATTATCAACAAGAACGGATTTGAACGGCTTTGCAACAGCGGCATTTTCATAAGGTCCGCCGCTGAGCTGTAAAGGATTTTCTGGCGAGGTATAGTTTTCATAGGACATTTTGAACATATCCTTATCAAGAATATCCTCGTATGGTATCTCCTCTGTTGAGCCTATCAGTTCAGCAGCAGAAAAATCATCGGGTCTGCCTGTACGTCTGCCATCTCTTACAGGGCGATTTTTCATAAGCAACGCTCCGCCTGTCACCACACCTGCGCAGAGCACAAATACAGCCGCAGCAGTAAACAGCTTTTTCCACACAGGTCTGCGGTATATCTCGGTACCCGAAACTGTTTCGGAATATTCGTCCTCGCTCTTCCCAGCCCTGCTTTTATAAAGAGTTTCAGACCTTTCATACAGTCTGGAGATGTCATTATCTGAAACTGCTCTATAGCTTTCCGAAAGCCTGTCAACCGTTTTATCATCAGCATTTTCAAGTATATCAAGGTTAAGATCATTATTATTCATAGATAACCCTCCTCATAAAGAGATACCTGCTTTTTCAAGCATTTCCTTCAGTTTCCTGACGGCTCGTCCGCTGCGGACTCTTATATTTTCGGGAGTCATCGGCACTATCTCGGCTATTTCCTTTGCACTTCGTCCGTAGTAGTATTTCTGCATTATCAGCGTTGCATCAGGCTCGCCAAGTTCCGCGATCATATCAAGTATTATCCTGCGCCTCTCATTAGCATCTGCTTCACTTTCAATATCATGCTCTGATCTCAGCTCCTGCACAAGATCATCGTCTATGGAAACAGTATCAACGACTGAACATTTCTTTTTATAGATAAGCCCTGCCTTTCGCCTTGCGATTGTACCGATAAAGCCCGAAATGTCACCGCTGATCTCCTTTTCAGTGTCATAAAAGCAGTAAACGTCCGCAAATACATCACATACACATTCCTCAATATCCTCACGGCTGCCGCAGCTTCTGAGCCTGTTGAAAACTATGGTATAAACATAATTGCAATAAGTCTCAAACAGCTCCCTATGAGCCTGCTGAGGGGATATTTTCATTTTATTGCGAAACTCCTCGTGTGTCATTCTCCTCACCGCCTTCAAGCTTTATAAATGCATTTATTATGGCTTTCACTATATCTATTGTAAATTATACAGCAAAACATAACAGGCTACAAGATATTTTTATATTTTAATTAATAGCGTTAATAAAAAACTGTTGTAATAAGTTTTATGCCATGATATAATGATTAAAAATAAAAAATATTTAGATATGCTTTGACCTTTTCATAAAAAATGGTACTAATAAAGTGAAAGGGTTTAAAAAATGACCTGAGAGGAGGGCTCCCCCTATGGATAACGGTGAAAGTAGCTACCGCCGTTTTCTTGCGGGCGACAATGAGGGACTTCATGAGATAATCTGTGCCTATCGGGCAGGTTTGATACTTTATTTGAACAGCTTTGTTCAGGATATCCATACAGCTGAAGAACTGACCGAGGACACTTTTTTTGAGCTCATGAAAAAACGTCCTAAGTTCTCGGGGAAAAGCTCGTTCAAAACATGGCTGTATGCTATCGGGCGGAATATTACCGCAAAATATTTCCGAAAGCATACAAAGCTCAGTGTCGTTCCGTTGGAAGAACAGGATAATCATGCCGACGAGGAAAATATCGAAGGCGATTACATAAAAAGTGAGCAAAAGCGCACAGTCCACAAGGCTATGCACCGATTGAAGCTTGAATACCGTCAGATACTGTATCTCAGCTATTTTGAGGGCTTCAGCAATTCGGAGGCAGCCATAATAATGCACAAAAGCAATAAGCAGATAAAGGCATTGCTGTATAACGCCAAAAAAGCGTTAAAGACCGAACTGGAAAGGAGTGGCTTTGAGTATGAAGAATAACGATGAGATGTATCAGAGCTTACTTTCCAGATATGACGAATATCAGGAGAAAAAGAAAAAACGGGGACTTTTCATCAAGCGCACTGTACCGATATTAGCTTGTTTCTGCCTGACAGTAGTCATCGGGCTCGGTTATTACAAGCACCTCGACCGACCGTCAGATGTTCCTGTAAAGCCTCAGGTGACTGACGATGCTTTGATCGAAACTGAAACAACAACTGCTCCGACAACAACTGCGCAGCTGTCTGTTACTCAGACTGTCACACAAACAGAAGCCGTCACCACTGCTGTAACTGCTTCAAAAGCGAACAAAACAACTGCAACAGCGGTAAATCATATACATACAACTGCTGTTACCTATACGGCTGCAACCCGCAGTACAAAGCCAAGCTCCGCAGCTCCTTCCACAACGCAGACAGCTAAAACTACTGCATCATTCACAAATACACAGGTTTCGACATCGACTAAAGCGGCAGCTCAAAAAGACGAGCCGTTCCCTGAGGTTACACAGACAACAAGCGGAGAACCTATTCATGCATCTCCGGGTATTTCCACCACTACGAATGGAGGTTCATATAGCCCTATATCAACAACAGATGTTCCTCATAAGCCCACGGCATCTCTTACGGTAAACGTTTATAATTCATATTACCACAGATCTGCCGATAATTCCCCTATAAATACAGAAATGGTCACAGGCAAGGTCATACCCGTAAATAACGACTTCTCAAACAGTCAGGACGTCAGCAAGGGAATCGGTATCCTGTTTGATATCGAGTCACAGGGATATACCACTTACTTATCCACCGATAACGGAAACTTCAGGTGGTGGGATATAGGAAATCTCAGTGCACCTGTTGTAAGCTTCGGCTCAACATATAGTATAGGCAACGGCGGAACGATTCTATGGGAACCGCTCACACAGAACCATTCCGAAAGCACGATAATTCTTGAAAGCTATGATAAAGACAACAATGTAAGGTATGATAAGATCGTTATAACTCAGGTCGATGACAATTCATTCACTGCCGTGCTTAAAGACTCATGATATAAGATCACGGAAGTTAAGGAATATTAAGCTTTGGAGAAATGTATTGAAAAAATGAAAAAAGAGGTGTTATTATGAAAAAGAAGATCATGTCCATAATGCTTGCAGCAGCCTGTCTTACAGCTCCTTTTGCAGGCACAGCAACAGCATATGCTGCTGAAAGCGCACCCTCAAGGGACATTCTCAAGGGAGATGCCAACTGCGACAACGAAGTTGATATGTCCGATATCGTGCTTATAATGCAGGCTCTTGCAAATCCTAACAAGTACGGCGAAGGCGGTACAGCAGAGACACACCTTACCGCACAGGGAAAGTTAAATGCAGATATTGACGGCGACGGACTTACCGTAGGCGATGCACAGGCAATACAGAAGATGCTGCTTGGTATAACCGACTCTACAGTTAGCAGTAAGCCTTGCCCGACACAGAGGATAGTATTGAACTATGAGTCCTTCTGCAAGCTTGGTGAAACGCTCAAAGTCGATGCTGCAATGGGCGACAGCTACTCATATCATGAAGAATATGGCGGCTATCCGACTTTCGATACTCCCGGTCACGCCGAATACGGAATAAACGCCTGCGATCTCGGTACATATAAGAAAATAGATAATTCCCCGCTTATCATAAACGGAGAAAAAAGCGAATACAAAAAAGTGTATACAAAAGATGATATGAAATCCCTTGATATCAGCCGTAAATACGATGACTATGCTTCATATCATCACGAAACTGCCGAGATAGATTTCTCCAATTATGAAATAGGCAGCTCGGGAAACATAGACTTCCATTTCTATTGGATCTATGATGAAGAAAATCCATATGATGCATCAAGTAAATATTCGGGAATGAGTACAATAATAGGCTTCTATGTAGGTGAAAAGGCAATTGCTATCGGAGCAAGTGCTGATGATGCAAAGCTCAGATATATCGCTGAATACGGTGCTCAGTCCGATGTACAGTCCGCTCTTGGCGATATCGTATCAATAAGGACTCCTTACGATCCTGCTATGAGCAATTGGTCGGGTATCGGCATTTTACTGGAATTTGATTCTCCCGAATATAATGTTTCACTTGAAGCCGCTGACGGTCACTTTACATACTGGGATATAAAAGCAGGAAGCGGACCAATAAAAAATATGGGCACAACATATGAAATAGGCAAAACCGGCTATATTTTCTGGACTCCCGATGACCTGCGCTATCCCGAGAACTATGAAACAGAAATAATCGTTAAGGGAACAAATGGCGATAAGTCCGTTGAGCTTGGCAAGATATATGTAACTCAGGGCGAAAGCTCAAAGCTTACTGCTTCACTTGAAATGCCTGATACAGCTCCCCTTACTCCCCTGACTCAGCCTATCGGAGTAAAGAGCCTTAATGACGCTGTCACTACTATCGCCAATTATGATCTCAAGGATTATGATGAACACTACCACGACAGCTATAAGCAGATGTTCGCAAGCTTCAAAAATGACGGATATATCTATCATTTCACAGAAAAAGACGGTGCTGAAAAAATTCAGCTCAGCGGAATGGCTCTTATGTCGCGCATGAGTTATGAGGACATCGGCATAATCTACAATGTGAACTATAAGGGCAAGAAATACCAGATATGCTACTATCTGAATGACTCAGATTATGCCTCGGCAAGCTTCAGGGAATACTTTGACAGCAGACTTGGCTTCAAAGTCGCAAAAACTATTGATGATAAGTACATTATCCTTGATAACGGCAAGAATGACATAAGCGCATTTTTCAACATTGACGACAGTCATTACTGCAAGGTAAGGACATATGATTCCGAAGCTGATCTTACAGAGCTGCTCAACGTTCTAAGCTGCGAAAAGATAAGCCTTGAAAAAGATATTACTCCTTCCGAGCCTACGACGATAGGCTTCAACAGCTATGAGGAATATACAAAGTATATCGAGGAAAACGGTCTTGCAGACAAGATAGTTACCTATGACCAGCTCACTCAGTACGGAAAGTTCGTTCAGTTTTCTATAAATAGCCGCTGGATGTATGATAATTCCTTCTCCCTTTTCTACATCTTTAATGACGGCTCAGGCAAGAACTACGATCTGATAATCAATGATCTTCCGCAGTATTCAGAGGATTTAGTTGCTTATCCAAAGCTCACTGATGCTCAGATAAACAAGTCCGACATGAGGACTGCAAATACCAATGCAGACAACGCATATTATGAGTTTAATGATAAGTACTACATTTACTCAAAAGGCAATCTTGCTCAGATAAAGTGGTTCGATGAAAAGCACGCTTACATTCTCATAGGAAATCCAATGCTTAATGATTATCCGAAGGTGGACAACACCTATATGGCTAAGCTCCTTGACATAAGCTCTGCAAACATTGACAACTCCGAATACCTTATAGGCGGAGCCGAGAGCAGCAGTGCTTCAACAACGCAGAGACTTGTACTGAACTGCGATTCATTCTGTGCAAAGGGCGAAGTTCTCAAAGTAGATATGGCTATGGGAGATATCTTATCACGTCAGAATTATTCTGATTACGATTCGGATGGCTATCCAAATTCAGGACACCATGAATACAGCATCATGGCTACAGAAAACTACAAAATAATCGACGATGAAAGACTCCTCATAAATGGTGAGAAAAGCATGTTCACAAAAGAGTTTGCAAAGGAAGATCTGGAGTCGATCGATATCAGCGCCAACATCGGCTGCTATGACCTTTACCACCATGAAACTGCCGAGATAGACTTCTCCAATTACAAAACAGGAAACACAGGCTGTATCACATTCAGATTCGGCTGGAAAGCTGACGAAAAAAAACGTTTTATGGAGCAGACAATGTATTTCTATGTGGGTGAAAACGGTATCGGTATCAGCAATAACGGCTGGGAAGCTGCACAGATAGCCTATGAAGCTAAATCCGATGATGACATCATGTTCTATGACTCGATCTATGTGAAATGGAACGGAAAAGAAGTAATGTCCAACCTGTACGAAAAGCTCCGCAAGCCAAGTAACGAAGTGCTCACGATAAACTTCAAGCTTTCATCAAGTCCAGACTACAATTACGTATACAAAGGTAAAAAATTATCAGAGTATGCAAACGCAAATTACAGTGAGTACATGGAGAAGCTCCGCGACCTTATGGGATACGGTCCTACACTGAAATACGGCGAAATAGTCTACACAACAGGTACTCCCACCGGCATGAAATGGACGAAGGAATGGTATGAGGACAGAGTCGAATACTTCGGTGAGGAGCTCCTTTCAAAATATATCGTTGACGGAGAATTCCTTGAGGAAAAACTCAGACTTGATATCAACGAATTAATGAAAGAAAACCGTATTGCCAATGACGAAGCTGAAAAGGCTTATTACAGGCACATAGCTGATGAAGCCGTAAAACAGCTTGATAAACAGAACATCAGATATGAGTATATGAACGACCCGAAGCGTCTGGTGATTTACGTAACTGTCGATGAATTCAAAGCACTTTCCCTTGATAATATAGCACGATACGGACTTGATATTTCCGTTGCTAACGGCTTGGGTGTTGACGCAATAACCTGATATTCAGCTTATACCGCAAACAGCCTGTACTTAAAGTACAGGCTGTTTTTATCGTCTCCGAAAAATTTCCGTAAAAGTGAAATATACTCTGAAATAATTCAACTATATAAGTAAGAGGACCTCACGCCTCACGAAAGGAGGCTCAGCCATGGACGATAATTCAATAATAGAATTGTTCCGCAAAAGAGATGAGACAGCAATAGCAGAATTGCAGCGAAAATATCATAAGCTCTGCTTTTATATCGCAGGAAATATCCTTTCTCACCTACAGGACATAGAGGAATGTGTGAATTCAGCATATTATGAGGTCTGGAGCAATATCCCTCCCGACTCTCCCACTGACCTGAAAACCTATCTCTGCCACACAGTCAAGCACAAGGCTCTGGACAAGCTCAAATACAATTCCGCAGAAAAACGCAGCAACAAGTTTGCCGTTTCGCTGGACGAGCTTTCCGAATGTATCCCAGACTACCGAGAGGATATGGGTGAGGAAAAAGCACTCGCCGAGGCTATAAGCCGTTTTCTCAGAACTCAGGACGAGCTGCAGCGAAAGGTATTCGTAAGACGTTACTGGTACGGTGACAGTCTTGCCCAAATATCAGAATACTTCGATATCAAGGAGCGTACAGCTGCAACTTATCTTTTTCGGACGCGAAAAAAGCTGAAGGCTTATTTAAAGAAAGAGGGTTACGATTATGAATAAGCTGAAATTTTTTAAAGTAATTGACCTTATCGACGACGATCTTATAAAAGAGGCTGAGATAAAACAAAAGCATATGTCGTCAGCAGATAGTAAAAATGAAAAGAATATCACGGTTTCAGGAGTTGAGCTTTATCACGAGAGCAAATGGCAGAAATATGCTCTTATTGCGGCGGTTTTCCTGCTTGTTGCAGGTCTCGGTGCAGGCGGAGCACTGATGTTCAGAAATCGTCCGCCTATGCTCGATGATCCTGCTCTCCCCTCGGATATATCGGAAACTAATGAGACTTCGCCATTTGAAAAGAAGACCGATAGCGAGTCTGCAACAGAAACAAAGAAAAAAGAAACAACAACAAAAGAAAGTACAAATAAAGATACAGCCGTAACTATTGCCGTAAATGAAGAAAACAAATCGGCTGTAACAACTGATTCAGAACCTGTAAACGCTGAGACAAATATGATATCTCAAAGCAACAGTAAAACCGTAACTACTCAGGCTGATAAAGGCGGTGTTGAAGAATTCGTAAGCCGTGCACAGCAATTTCCTGTGGTAACTTCGCCTGACGGCAGCCAACAACCAATTGCTACAAAGCCAAAGGATTATACCTTTACCGAACCGTCAGAGCCTGTTGACGTAATAATTGTCACTAAGCCAACTGAACCTGTTACCTCTCCTGCACAGCCTGAAAAAAATATATCTGACGAACCTATTACATTTTATTGTTATACCTGTCCCGAAATGTTCGAGATAGTCCGCAGCCTTTCATATATGCCTTACACCTGTGACGGGTTGCCGGACACATCAATTACAGACAGTGACGGAACTGTTTACCAGCTCAACTTCAGAGAACGTTGGGTATGGCGAAACGGTAAAGAAGAAGCACATATGCCAGACCGTCTTTACCAGTTATTCTGCGGAGACTGTTAACATCTGAATATAAAAGAAAGCCGTATTCATTGCGAATACGGCTTTTCTTAATGTTATTTGCCTTGAACGAATTCCTTCAGCGTGAGCAAATCACCGTCATGAGATACAGAAATGTATGCATAGTAACAGAGAACGTAAGATGCGTCAAGAGCGTCTACCTTACCGTCACCGTTAACGTCATATGCTTCCTTCTGCTTTTTGGTCAGCGGTACTGTCTGCGAAGTTGAATTCTTTGCATAAATTGTAAGGATAATGCTTGCATCAACTGCGTCTATCTTTCCGTCACCAGATGCATCGCCCATTTCAATATCAGGTCCTTCATCAATTTCTGTAGTTGTAGTTACAGTGCTTGTGGTAGTAGTTGATGTCGTTGTGGAAGTTGAGGTTGAAGTAGATGTTGTCGTAGTTGTTGTTTCTGAGGTCGTTGAAGTTGTTGATGTTGTAGTTGTGGTGCTTGTGGTAGTTTCTGTAGTTTCAGAGGTTGTTGTTGTTTCGGTCGTTGTTTCTGTGGTCTCTGTAGTAGTTGTGGTAGTAGTTGTTGTAGTTGAAGTAGTTGTGGTTGATGTAGTTGTAGTAGTAGTCGTTGTAGTAGTTGTGGTGGTTGATGTAGTGGTTGTTGTTGTAGCCTTTGATGTTGTAGATGTAGTTGTCTTGCTTGTTGTAGTCGTTGCCTTTGATGTTGTAGTTGTAGTAGGCTTGCTTGTTGTGGTCGTTGCCTTTGATGTTGTAGTTGTAGTAGGCTTACTTGTTGTGGTCGT
>NZ_FRCT01000007.1:175114-194396 GCF_900143025.1 Ruminococcus flavefaciens
GATGTTGTAGATGTAGTTGTTTTGCTTGTTGTAGTTGTTGTCTTAGATGTTGTAGATGTAGTTGTAGTTACATCGTTGAGGAATCTTACCTTACCATTGATAGCTTCGTTGTTTATGCCGATAGTAACATTTTTCTCCCAGTTTTCCTTTGTACTTGGATAGTAAACATTCTCTATACCAGCACAGCCATTGAATGCATTGTCATCAATATTTGTAAGTGCCTTTGGAAGGTATACATCTACTATGCCTGCCATTCTGTAGAAGGTATACTTAGGAAGCTTATTGCCGTCCTTGATAATTACTTCTTTAAGAGTTTTCGGTATCCATCTGCTCCAGCCTGATGTATTTGTAACACTATAGAAATCCTCTTTATTTCCTGAATTGAAAAGCTCTGCTAATTCAAATTTGCTTCCTTCCTCATCATATGAAGCAAGTGAAGAGCCTGCATACGGAAGTGTAAGGCTTTCAAGTGACTTACAATTGCTGAATACATATGAACCTATAGTCATTTCTTCGCCGAGAAGCTCAGCTTTTTTGAGTGAATTGCAGTCTGCAAATGCATAACTGCCAAGAGCTGCAAATGTTTTTGGAGTTCTTATACTTGTTAAAAGCTGACAATTTGTGAAAGCATATTCGCCTATTGTCTCAACTCCGTCATTAAGCACCAGATCACCGAAATCAGCCGATGTACAGCTGTCAAATGCACGGGATCCGATTGAAACGATAGTATCAGGGATATTTATTGTTTCAACATTGCTCATTGCCTTGAATGTGTTGTTAGGGATACGAGTTCCGCCGATGATGTTGATAGTCTTCAACGTCTTAGGTACCCATCTGCACCAGCCGTCTATATCAGTAACATCATAATATGCACCTTTACTGCCTGTATTGAAGTAAACTGCTATATTAAACGCACTTCCGTCCTTGTTTACAGCTGCAAGTGTTAAGCCTGCAAACGGGAGGGTCAGTGTTTCGAGTGCTGCACACTCACTGAAAATAAACTTGCTGATGACCTTATCATCACCGAACAGCTCAGCCTTTGTAAGCTTATCACAGCGGCTGAATGCATATTCACCGACTTTCTTTACTGTTTCGGGAACTGATACGCTTGTGAGTCCCTTACAGCCTGAGAATGCATAATTTCCTAATGTTTCAAGTGTTTTCGGGAATGTTATTGCCTTAAATTCTGCACTGCTGCAGTTTTCAAATGCATGGTCACCTATTGATGTAAGAATGTCTGTTACAGGTGCGTTTTTAAGTGATGAACAATCCTGGAAACCGTAATTTCCTATAGTAGCAATACTGTCAGGAATAATGATATCTGTAACATCTCTGAAACGGCAAAGTCCGTAATTCGGTATTCTTTCGCCGCCGAGAACTGTAATCTTCTTCAGTGACATAGGTATCCATCTGCTCCAGCCGTCTGCATCGGTAGAAGCATAATATTTTTCCTTATCACCACTATTGAAATAATCCAGTACGCACTGAGTGCTGTCCTTTGTATTTACCTTTGCAAGTGAGAAGCCTGCAAACGGAATAGTCATTTCCGTAAGAGCAACACATCTGTCGAATATATATCTGCCTATACCATTCTCGCAGTTTTTGATAACAGCTTTTTCAAGTGAGCTGCAACCGCTGAATACGTACTGGCCCATCTTTACAACGTTGTCAGGAACTTCGATAGCTGTTAAGCTTGAACACTCTGAGAATGCCCTATCAGGTATCTCTGTAATCGTCTTTGGAATAACGATATCAGTTAATGAAGCACAGCCGCTAAAAGCATATTCACCGATAGATGTTATTGCCTTCGGCATTACTAATTTGCCCTTAGGATACTTTACTTCTATTACCTTTTCTTTTTCATAATCATATTCATCGTAAGAAACTTCAGAAAGCGAAGCACAGCCTCTGAAAGCATTCTTACCGATGCTCTTTATAGTCTGTGGCATATTTATAGAATTCATGTTTTTACAGTCGATGAATACGCCATTGCCTATGCTTGTGATTATACCGCCGTCTTTTTCATTACCTGTATTTTCTATAACTGCATATTTAACGATAGACGGGTCTCTAAACGGTGATGAGCTAAAATCATACATTTCGCCGTATCCGCAGGCATAAAGATATCCGTCAGGATAAAGCATATATGATATGTGATCGCCAAGTGAACCTGCCTCAGCAATTACCTCATCGTCTTCAAAAGAAAGTGCAGGAAGTGTCTGAGTAGTGATCACTCTCTTTGTAGTTGTAGCCTTTGTAACAGAAACACCTGTTGAAATATTTGAATTATCATTAACATAATCTTTAATATTTCCGTCGTCATCAAGTTTTGGTTCTTCTACAAACTCCAGATCCAGTGGAGAATTCTTTACTGTGACTGTTCCTGATTCCAAAGTCTCTCCGCCATAGGTTATAGTATATTTATACGAACCGGGCAGGCAATAGAAGGTCGCGCCGCTTCCTCCTACTGTTGTTTCCTTATCTCCAAGCTTGACTACAGCAGGGATATATCCCATGTCAGACTTATTTAATACCATGAACGTAGTTCTAAATCTGTTATAATCACATTCACCTACACCAAAACCGTTTTCCGACGAGAAATACAAGCCAAGGAAAGGCAGATTAAACGAGAATTCACAAAGAGTAAGGCTGTTTTTCTTTCTGAGAACACAAAGATCCAGATTGATTTTCAGAACAAAATCTGTCGTTGCCTTAACACAGAATTTGCAGGCATGATACCAATTTCCCTTATCGTGGTCTACAATTACCTTATCGGGCGGTTCGCTTGAATTCTTTTCATATTGTTCATATATCTTTCCCAGATCCGCCTCTGCTTTTACTCTTATACCTGCTTTTATGTCCAAGCCTATTGCTGCGATCTTCTCACTTACGACCTCGACATACAGCTTCAACTCAAGACCTGCATAGATCTCACCTGAAATTTTCAGACTTACATCTACATTTTTCTCGTCAAAGATCTCTGCTTTAAACTCGGTTTCTCCGTTCTCGTAATAAAATCCTCCGACACTGTCCCATTTTATAGAAAATGTGATCTTTCCGGAAAAATCAACAAAAAGACGTGGAGACACTTCAACTACCGTACTTGGAATAGAAAGAGGTATCTTTATCTTGGCAATAGTTGCCGCAAGTGATCTCGCCTTTGGCGATGAGGATTCATAAAATCCACCGCCTGTAATTCCGTCAGTAACGGTAAATGCAGGAGATACCTTTACTGTAAGCTCAGCCTTCGTATCTCCAAACTTCTTGAAAAAGTTAAAATTAAGAGAGATAGTAATAGTACCCGTTGCCTTATCCGCACGCTTTGCACTAAGGTCATAGTACGGATCATTTGGTTTGGTATCACTTGTAGTAGGATCAAGCAACGAATCAAGACTGAATGTTTTGCTTGCTGAAACATCGTATTTTAAATCATACTGCGGTGATTCATACTCAAATTCAAACGTACCGTCATCACTCACGACAACGTCACCGTTTTCATCAACATTCGGAAATGAAACGCCTTCATCTGCGGCAGAAGTGTCGATCTCTACCTTGTCAAAATCGCCGTTACTTTCTATCTTGATGAACTCAAACATATCATCAATATCATCATTACCAGATACTGTTACAGTATCTCCGTCCTTTTCAACGCTATCAACATTTACTGCGATGATATTATCTTCATCAGGCTGAATGTAGAGATATTCACCCTCTTGAAGCGACGTGATTGACTCATCTGCATTGTCGAATACGAAAACATTATTGTCATAGTCGGCAGAAACGAGAGTATTCTGCTCCTCAGAGCTTTCTGCCTTTACTGTATCCTCGTTGATAACAAGGAAATTAGTTGACTCGTCCTCGTCGAGATTAACTACCTGTTCCTGATCAAAGGCTGTAATGTCGGTTGCGAGGATTTCCTGGTATTCCTTTGTATATCTGCTTATGGAATACGCTTTTCCAACAGGTCGGTGCATCTGATCGAACAACTGAGCCTTTACAACGTAATACTGTGGGAGCTGCGATGCGTCAACCTTGATCTCGCTGCCGACAAGCTTGCCCTCTTTAACAGTTGTCTCGACACTGAAAGCATTTTCGTTTGTTTCATCGTTTATGAATGAAACAACTATCCTTGCTTCCGTTGGCTGATTAGATGCAACACGTACAATTCCTGTCTCGTTGTCAAATTCCAGACAGGTGATCTGGAACTGAGAACTGTTGACATTTTCATCGAGTGGATTTGATACGTCATTTTTTGCAGCTACATCTTTAAGAAAGTTTCCCAGCGAATTGGTAGACTTGATGTCATAATCGCCTGAGCCAGCTTTTTCTTTGCCCGAAGCTGCGTTTGCTTCACGACCGGCATTATTAGATGCCTGATTCGGCATGACTGCTGTAGTACACATAACTGCACTCAGCAATCCTGCTATTAGTCGATTTCTAAGCATTTTTCATCATTCCTCCTTGATACATCATTTGGTATAATATACCAAATATATATTATAAGTGAAAATATACAATTTGTCAATGAAAAATTTAGCAATTCAAGCCCTGACTCACCATAAATTGCGATTGGTTGAACAACCTGTTTTCGTTTAAAAATCGGCAAAAGTACGATATAATTAGTTTCAAGTTGCTCTTTATTGCTTTCGGTATATAAAAAACAATATAACTCACTAAAAAACAGGCATTTTCAAGCACCTATAATCATAAAAAGCCCACTCAACTGAGTGGGCTTTGTTTATGAATTTTTCAACTTTAACAATCAGCTCTTGGGAGAGTACTTCTCTATAAGCTCAAGTGCTTTTTCCTCGCCTATGTAGAAGTGTGTTCCACACTCGACCATATTTGTGGAAACCACACCATTCATATGTACCTCGAGTGCGAAGCTGTTTCTGCCGAATACAGGCAACGAACAGATCACTTCAAGCTTGCAGTATCTATCCTTGCGGTCTATCTGTGGGATACTGTATGGAGCATCATCATTTCCGCCCCATGTTTCGAGGTCTCTGTTGCCGAAAAGGGTATTCCAGATATATTCCTTGTCAGCAAGATACTTTTCGCTTCTGCGTTCAGGCTTATAGCCTTTATAGACAACATTGTAGATATTCAGGTATTTTTCAAGATTAAAGTCATCAATAAGCTGTCCGACAGTCTTGGGCTGATACCACATATTGCGGTATACGTGGTAATTATTGCTGCCGCTGTATTTTACTGCAACTGCAAACTCAGATGAAACATCAGCCATAGCAAATACATTTGCTGTGCCGCCGCTGTTCTTTTCACGGTCAAGAACCTCATATTCGCCTATCTCATCGCCTATTGCATCAAGACCTACAGTCGCCCCCGAATTATAGTATTCCATATCGTTGAAGTTAAGAATGAAGTTATTATCCTCGTCTGTAAAATCAACGTAATCGTAATTCACAAGTTGGATATCATCGTCCTTCTGAGGAATAGGCACGCTTCCGAGACCTAAAAGGCTCATCTGTATCTCTCTTGCATCGTTGTTTGTGAGACCGTTTCCGTCAGTATCTCCGTTCACCTTTCCCTGTGCAGTTATACCGCCGTCTGCGTTGATACCGTACTTGTCGGGATTTGCAAGGGACTGCATAATCATAATGGAGTCGGAAAGATCAACATAGCCGTCAATATTGGCATCGCCCATAGTACCGTCAATAATAACAGGTTCGTTGCAGTAATACATCTCAGGATTAAGGAGCGCAAGCTCGGTCATTCCCCACATGAATTCCAATTTGTCGCCGTTATCCTGAATACTCTTCATGGTTTCATAAAGAGTATTGTCCTTGCGACGATAAAGGTCATTTCTTCCATTATATGTAAAAAATAGCTTTCCTTCTACATCGCTCTTTTCGGCTGTGAAATCGGGAAATTTTTCTGTGAATTCATTAACCGTCATATCACCGCTGTAATATACGCCGCCCATACTTACATAATTTGCAGTATCCTCATAAAGCTTGTAATGCATATTTATAGCAGTTACCTCGGGACAAGCCTTTATAAGCTCAAGAGTATAGTCATAAGCCTCTCTTGACTCTGCGCTGATTATCTCGTATTCGCTGCCGTTTTTGCGGATTATAGGCATTATCAGTCTCTTAGCCTCTACGGCTGCCTTGATATCGTCATAAGGGAGCACCTTTCCTGCTTCCATTTTTATTGCCGTAGCTACATATGTAGCATTTATTATATGAGGCTGGCTGTTTTCATCAAGTGTCAGGAGAGTACGATTATATTTCCAGTCTGGAGTCAATTTCTCCTTGCTGCCGCTGAGCCATATGTAATTTCCCGAGATGTCCTTGATAGCTTCGTCAAAGGTCATGCTCTTGTAGCTGAAGCTCTTAGCTGCTTTTTCAACGATAACCGGATCTTCTGCGCTTACAGGAAGTGCTGTAGTTATGCCGCATATCATAGCCGCAGCTGACAATATAGATATTATTCTTTTTTTCATAGTAAAACCTCCTTAATTTTCATTACAGGGTGTGATTTTTGCTTTCACTATTTTGACGAAGAAATTTTCATTTTGTCTCACCCTTTTTTGAAAAAAATTCAGAAGAATTTCGTTGACAAAAAATTTCGGAAAATTTATAATTTAGGTGAGACATTTCAATGTTTTTTACGTCTCATTAGTGAAAGGACATATCACGACACCAATACGGGCGCAGAAAACGCGCTGCGAAAGGAGTTTTTATGGATAACGGTGCAAGTAGCTACCGCCGTTTCCTTGAAGGTGATAAGAATGCTCTTATTGATATAATCGAAGATTACCGCGAGGGTCTTGTGCTCTTCCTCAACAGTATTATGGGCGATTTCTGCCTTGCAGAGGAGATAGCAGAG
Source organism: Ruminococcus flavefaciens (assembly GCF_900143025.1). Taxonomy (GTDB): domain Bacteria; phylum Bacillota; class Clostridia; order Oscillospirales; family Ruminococcaceae; genus Ruminococcus; species Ruminococcus flavefaciens_I. The sequence goes on from NZ_FRCT01000007.1 coordinate 181,967, forward strand.
GAGACCTTCCTCAAGCTATATGTGGACAAGCCTAAATTCGCGGAAAAATGCTCGTTCAAGACATGGATATATACTATAGGAAAGAATGCGGCTATCGACCATATCCGAAAGATGTCGAAATACGGCGAAATGACTGCGGACAACTTCTACGATATAGCCGACAGGCAGAATATCGAGCAGAATTATATCAGAGATGAGGACAAAAAACAGCTTCTAAGAGCATTGGAAAAGCTGAACGATGATTACAGACAAGTGCTGTATCTTATATATTTCGAGAATTTCAGCAACACTGAAACGGCTAAGATAATGGGCAAATCGGAGAAACAGATAAGAAATCTTCTCTATCGTTCAAAGGAGTCTTTGCGGAATATTTTGGAAAAGGAGGGCTTCAGATATGAGGGAATATGACAAGATGACCTTAAAAGTCGCCAATCGAATATTTGAAAAGGGCGACGCAATATTAGAGCAGCGTCAGAAAAGATCCGCTAAAATACGTCATATTACCTATGCAGTATCGGGTCTATGCGCTGTACTTATAGTCTGCTTCGGCACATGGAAGCTTCTGCCGTCACTAAAGCCCCATAACAGCTTCAAGGACTCTGATATCGTCATTACTACTGCAACTACTGCCGCAGAAAATACCACCGAAGCCGTGACCGAAAATATGACATCTGCTCAGACTGCAAGTGCGGTCACAACTGCGAAAACTACCGCAAAAGCCACTGAAACAACGACTGTTACCGTGAAAGATCCAGCTTTAGGGACTGTTGCCGTAAGAACTACAGCTGTCAGCTACACTGCCCCGAAAAGCACTGCTGCTCTTACATCTGCAAGAAGAACTCAGACCTCCGTTTATACCAATACTACACCAAATGCGATGACTTCAAAAACTGCGATAGGCGTAGAAGAGAGCATTATCATAACCACAACAGCCGGACATATAGACGAGAGTTGGAACCCTGCAACTACTTCTTTGGACGGCAGTCCTGTTACCACTTCCAAAAGATCAATCAAAATTGCAACAATAACGACCACAAAAACAACTGACTGCGATTTACCTGTTACAACTACAACAGTGATCACTACTAAGCCTGAAGGTCCCGTATCATTCAGTATACAGGAAATGTTTCTTTCACGTCCTGTAAGTGTGAGAATTGGTGATATAAGGTATGACAGAGAAGTAACCGAGACTTCAACTACTATAGGCGGCGCACATAAAAGCATACCCGTAAACAGGATAGGAAGCTTTATCCGCAATGGTTCTGTCAATATCTATGTTGACAGGAATTTCCTTATAATAGAGTCAATGGAGGTCTACGAAATAATTAACGTACCGCCTGAAAAAGCAGTGGCGGTAAGACTGAAAAATACCGATGAATACTATATGTTCAAAAACTATGATTACAATGAAGATGATGATTCATAGCAGATAATATAAGTCCGCTCAAGGGGTGCCCACCTCAGACGAGATAGTGGCGTACAATACCGAGCCATCAATTCCGTGGCTCGGCAGCCGCTTTTCGCTGAGGGAAGCTTAAAGAGCGGGCTTTTATTTTTTAGCATAATTGATTAAAAGATAAAAATATATTCTTGTATGCTGCACTTTTGTGTTATAATCGAAATATATATAATGAATGAATTCATTCATATCAGAGAAAGGAGGGAACAAATGAAGCACAGCGAGTACCGAAAGCTGCTTGAAAACGATAAGTCCGCTGCTCAAAGGGCATTATTCAGAGACTACCTGAATTACGTATATACCATAGTTTTCAACCGACTGCGAAGCTGCGGCAGCCGTGAGGATATAGACGAATGTGTGAGCGATGTTTTCACAGATGTATTTGCATCATACGAAAACAAAAGCAACAAAACCGATGATATGAAAGGCTTTATCTTAACTGTGGCACTTAGAAAGGCTGCGGCTTATTATCATAGATTATGCAGGAATAAAACCGTTGCCTCATTAGATGATGAAACCGCAAAAGATGTTCCCTCAGAGGAGGATATTTCCGTAGCAGCTGAACAAAGTGAGACACGGAAGCTGCTTCTCAGGCTTATCGAAAGTCTCGGTGAGCCCGATGCGACTATCATAATACAAAAGTATTACTACGGGAGAAACTCGCGGGAAATATCCGAAATAGTTCCCCTCTCCCCTGCAATGATAAGAGTACGCAGCAGCAGAGCCTTGAAAAAGCTCCGCAAACTGCTTGCGGACAATGATATCTCGATTTGAACGGAGGTCATTTTATGAAAAAAAGATTTGATCTTGAAATACTGGAAAATGCAGATATGAATACTATTGATGCACTTTCTGATAAATACAGCGCAGTCAGCGAAGCGGAGACTGAGAATATCTTTCGGCGTGTAATGCAAAACAGCGGTGCTGCTGATGAAGAGCTCCGTGTAAAGGGTGTTGAGGTCTATCACAGACCTGTTTGGAAAAAGCTGCTTGCGGCAGCTTCTGCACTTGTGCTTGTAACGGGAGCGACAGCAGGGGGCGTATATCTCTACAGGAATTTCGGCGCTGAAACTGCTGATATGCCGACCGATAACGCTGAGGAAGCAACTGCCGAGGAGCACATCGAAGAAGAAACACCTACAGAAGTGCAAACGGAAGAAGCTACAGAAGCAGTTTTTATGGAATTGCAGCTACATGAAGCTGCACCTTATGCTGAGTCAATGGAGGAAGCAAAGGCAATTATCGAGGAACATACTACACTAATACCATGGGCAGACAGGCATAATTACAGAGTTGATGTAAAGCACTATGCAGAGCTTTTACAGTGCGAGGGCTACGATATAAACTCTCTTGAAGCAAAGAGCTTTATCTATCATATGCTGCGAAACAGTTTCCTGTATTTTGACTCCGCTGTTGGTACTCTCAACTGGTATATCAATTATGAAGGCAGTAATTTTTACCCGTCAGCAGAATTTCAGATCGACCTGCAAAATCAAGAGGGATATTCAAAATGCATTAATGAAGACAATGATGTATTTTTGGAATTCTTCGCTTACGATGATAAGATAATAACAAAAGAAAATATTAGCGGAATTTATCAGGAAGAAACGTGTTCAAAAGCTGAAATGATAAGATTTCCCGAGGATAATTACCGTTATATTGAAATTGCACCTCCTGATTACGGTCTTAACGAGTGTCCGTCTTGTTCTATTAATTGCGCATGGAACAAAGTACACGATCAACTTATGCCCGAGGAATTAGCATTAGCTTTTCTTGATAATTTCGACAACTGGCAGATAAACGGCATTTCAGAGTACCTTGGAAGGACTGCTGCTGAATTATCAGGCGTTTATGATGACGGAAGTGAATTAAAAATGACTGTTGACCTTTATACAGGTATTATGCTTGAATTAAACATAGAAAACAGCGATACAGGCTTTGTTGATAAAATGGCGGTAACTTCACTTCAAATAGATGTACCTGTTGAAAGAGTCGAATTCGATCCAAGCGGTCTCACGAAAAGAATATACACGGATTAAACTTCAATAACTATAAAAAACAAAAGCAGCACAAAAATAACACCGTGCTGCTTTTATGTTTTTACAGAAGATATGGAATTAATTTTGCAAAAAACATAATTAATAAATAGTTAAAGCCTTTTTCATTGCTATTTCTTCATTTATATGGTAGAATAATATTAATACATCTGAAATTGATGTATTTAATAATGATTCTCTCAGTCAAAAATGACTGACGTAAAATATTGATCATTATAACAGGAGGGGTTATTAATGAAGAAGAGAATAAAAACTTTAAAAGCCGCTGCAATTATCGCAGCATTAACACTGACAACAGGTATGTCGCTGTCATCACAGATCGGAGTATTATCGTTATCTCCTGTGACGGCATATGCTGTGGACTCTACGCAGGGCAAATCAGGTTCTTTATCCTACATTAAGTATTCCGATCATGCAGAGATAACTTCCTGCGAAATGTCGGCAACATCTGTAGAGATACCTGAGAGTATCGACGGTGTGCCTGTTACTGTCATAGGTATATATGCTTTCCAGATGTGCAAGATAAAAAGTGTTACGATACCGAACTCAGTCAAGGAAATAGGCCACTATTCCTTCAACAGATGCAGCGATCTTACTTCCATAACAATTCCTGACAGCGTTGAAAAAGTAGGCATCCGCGCTTTTGAAAACTGCTCGTCACTGAAAGCAATAGAATTCCCCGACCATGTCGTTGAGTGGAACACCAAGGTATTCGAGGGTACTCCGTGGATAGCAGCACAGCGCGAAAGCTCACCGCTTGTAATCGTAAACGGAGCACTGATTGACGGCGACAAGTGCAAGGGCGAAGTAAAGCTCCCGTCTGATTTAAAGTACATCGCATCAGGTGCATTCCAGCGCAACATGGATATTACCTCTGTTGTTGTCCCTGCCGGTGTAACAAAGCTTTGCGACAACGTTTTCTTCTATTGCTCAGAGCTTACTTCGGTAGAGCTCAAGGGTGCAACTCTTATCGACAGTATGGCATTCTGCGGCTGTCCAAAGCTGACAGATCTTAAGCTTTCGGGCAAGCTTACTAAAATTGACGATAGGGCATTTTCAGACACAACTTCTTCCGCTACCATAACTTTCTACGGAAGCAAGGATACATGGGAAAAGGTCGATAAGCCGAGCAATGACACATTCCTCAAAAACGCAAAAATGGTATTTGATGAAAGCCACGTTGAACCTGCCGAAGAAGTTGCAGGCGATGTGAACAATGACGGCGAATTCAATGTTTCCGACCTCCTGCTGTTCCAGAAATGGCTGCTGGGCAACTCGGACGCAGAGCTTAAAAACTGGAAGGCTGCCGATTTTATCAAGGACGAAAACCTTGATGTATTCGATCTCGTTCTTATGAGAAAAGCCATCATAGAAAAATAATTTTAAAAGCAGTACATATTTATAAATCCAAACGTCACAGATGAGTTATCGTCTGTGACGTTTATTATTTACATAACGGATATTGTAAACCTCCATAGGCTGTGCTATAATGGTTAAAAATAAAAAATTTCTGAAAACACTTTGAGTTTTGACAAAATCATGGTACTAATAAGTGAAAAGGCAGATCAAATCCCCTTGAGAGGAGGGAGCTCTCCATGGATAACGGTGCAAGTAGCTACCACCGTTTCCTTGCAGGCGATGATGAAGGATTACATGAGATCATCTGTGAATACCGCACAGGATTGATACTGTATCTCAACAGCTTTGTGCAGAACATTCACACGGCTGAAGAACTGACCGAGGACACGTTTGCAGAGCTCGCAATACGCTGTCCGAAGTTTTCGGAGAAAAGCTCGTTCAAAACATGGCTTTATGCAATAGGTCGCAATATAACCGCGAAATATCTGCGAAAGCATACAAAACTCAGCATCGTTCCGCTGGAATCACAGGAATATCTCGCTGACGAGGAGAACCTCGAAAGCACATACATAAAAGGTGAACAAAATCGCATCGTTCACAGGGCTTTGCACAGCCTCAGATCAGAATACCGACAGGTATTGTATCTTTCCTATTTTGAAGGGATCAGCAATGCAGAGACTGCTTTGATAATGAAAAAATCAAAGCGTCAGATTGAAGCACTGATATATAACGCTAAACAAGCGTTAAAATCCGAATTGGAAAGGAGTGGCTTTGAGTATGAAGAATGACTATGAGATGTATCAAAGTGTACTTTCCAAACGAAATGAATACCGCAGAAAAAAAGAAAGACGAATGTGCATTATAAAACGAACTGTTCCTGTTTTGGCTTGTTTATGTCTGATACTGGGACTGAGTTATTGGATACACATTGGCAATAAGCCGATAGTCCCGCCTGCTCCCGATATTGTCGGCATACCGACTACTGAAACAACTACGTCAGAAGTAACCGAAAGCATTTCAACAGCTCCGATTACTTCTTCTGCAAAGGCAACTCAGACGCAGGCAGTCACAAGCAGTACAGCCGCTGTAACAATTAACACGGCATCTGTTGATAACAACTGTATTACGGCTGTATCTACACAGAAGATAACTGCTCAGGCAATACATACTGCTGTTACTGCAAGACCTCCGAGCACCGAAACTGCTTCATCTGTTACTACTAAGAAAAATGAAAATGTTCAGACGTTATCAACGGTGCAAAGCACTGCAATATCCACCACAGCAGTAACAGGCGGTGACATGGGCTTTATAGCTATGGGCTCGGATAATGGTTACGACTTTCACGTAACAACACGAACAAACGGAACAGTATCTTCGACAACTGCTGCGACTTCAACAAACAAGGTATCGACCACATCTACCACAACGGACAGACCAAGCGGTGATCCAACTACAGAAGTGCCTATAAACGAACAGTATGGATTAGGTATCATGGACGGCTATGACGGCTGGTATATTAACGCTTTCAGGATATCTCCCGATAATGTAGGCGAATATATTGGCATAATCGTAATGCGCAGTCCGAAATTACCTTTCCTGGACGCTAAAGCATATAAGATAAAAAAAACAGAGACCAATATAGCTATTGCTGTTAAATTTGAAGGGTATGACGGGTATTACCTCTACAGAAGCAATGAAACGACAAAGGAAATGATCAATGAAATGTTTTCCGCGGAGGAAGAATTATTAAATGAAAGGGTGTTTTTTATGAGCAAAACTAAGAAAATAATTGCAGCCGCAACAGCAGCAATTATTACCTCGGCATCAACCTCGTTAATGTCTGTATATGCAGACAACCATGACGTTTCTGACAGAGATAAGGTTTATAATTCCTCTCTGGTGCTTGACAAGGACATTGTCTATACCGATCAAATGCTCAGCAAATATATTAAGGATAATAATATCAGAGCATATACTGCACTTAAACAAGGACGTGAAAAGATACAGGTCATTGCCGAAAACTTTGACGACCTTGAGCCTGTAAAAGCCTATGTAAAGGAAGCAGGTCTTGATGAAAGCCTGATCGAATACGGCGTTGATACTTTTGAGCTTACAGATTCTCCAAATTCTTCAAAAGGATATTCGTTCAATGATATTTTCGCCATGACAACAGAAGAAGTTCAGGCGTTATTCAACGAAAAAGGACTTACCGTGGATAACGGCTATCATGTTTACGGTCAGGGCAATGACGCAGAGTATGTATACTGCTTCAGCTGGGACGTTCATCTGTTCTCTGAGGATTACCTCTCTGATAAGACGGTGGAGGAGATATTAACTGACTATCCTCCCCATCAAAGCGGTGGCTGCCTGTATGATAAGGGCGAAAGCTTATGGGATACGGACAGGATAGTAAGTGCACTTGCTCTGCCCGAGGAGTATTTTGAAGTTACCGTATTTAAAAAGCGTGTCATAGTTAAAGGCGAAGACAGCACGGATAAATACAAGATATCCTGCGACTGCGGAATAAGATGCAAGCTTCCGGAGGGACAAGAACGCGCATCTGTGCGCAATGCAGCACTTAACTATTTACAGTTGAGGGAAGACTTCGATGAGCTTGTCATTGACGATGCTGTACCATACTACGGTAAGGAGAAAACAACTGCCCAGAAATACGGCGAAGCTATTGCCGAATACATGGCTAAAAACTCAATTCAGGGTGTAGTCTCACGTTCTGTGCCTGATGAAAAACTGTCAATCGGTTTCCACGGTGACTATGAAGATCAGGTGCGAGCTTATATTGCCGAAATAGGTCTTAACGAAAGCGGTATTCCATATGAACTTGAGAAACTTCCTGATTTTATAGGCTTTGACAATAATACCTCCTTATCTGCTTCAAAATTAAAGGGCGATGCGAACTGTGACGGACAGGTGGATATGTCGGATATAGTTCTTGTAATGCAGGCTCTTGCAAATCCAAACAAGTACGGTGAAAATGGTACAGCCGAAAACCACCTTACAGCACAGGGAAAGAAAAATGCGGATATTGACGGTGACGGACTTACAGTAGGTGATGCACAGTCTATCCAGCAGCTTCTTCTCGGAGTAAGCGACGCTGCTGATGTCAAAACCAAAGCTGCTGATGTAAAATATGAAAAATCAGTTGACTGGCTTTGGAACACTGCTAAATCAGGTTTTTGTTCTGAGTGCAGCGGTAATGGCTTCTCGACTGTTATATGTGACACTAATGAACTGAAAAAATATCTTGATAAATTCTGCAAGGAAGAAGCTGTATCGGAATATCTTGAAAAATACAATGAAAGCTTTTTCAGCGAAAATGTGCTGTTCCTTGACTTTATAAATCAGCCTGCCGGATTGGAAGTCGGATATAAGGTAGATAGTGTTGAGTTGTCAGACGATGTGATATCTGTAACTGTAACAAATACAATAAACGGCGGCGAAGATATAATAACACTGTGCCTTGCACAGGTTTGTATCCCTAAGAAAGAATATAAGGGACAAAATGTGGAATGGAACGTGAAATATGTTAATACAGAAGCTCCGTCAGGTGTTGACCTTTGCTGATAAAGCGTATCTTTATCGTTACACCCATAAAGAACATCTTCAAAAATATAAGGGAGACCTTTTTCATAAGGTCTCCCTTTTTTATGGACTGCAATATCAAAGGCTGATTATAAGCTTACGCATTAAACACAGATCGAATACATCTATTACATTATCCTGACAGAGATCGCCATTTTTCCAGTTTGCAAGCTCTCCCCTGCCGAGCAGAAATTTCTGCATAGCTGCAAGATCACCAACAGAAAAAATACCGTCACCGTTCACATCACCTGTTACCTCACCTGCTCCGCCGCTTATCTCGGACTCAGTAAGTGCTGTTCTGTATATCTTTATGTTGTCGATACTTCCTTTGAAACAGCTGTCGTCGGAATAATAGGACTTTCCGAGATAACAGCTTGTTCCCGAACCCATATCCGCTGCCTGGCCGTGGGTCTCCGTTGTGTGCAGGACTTCCCTACCGTCAAGATACAGCTTTGTATCTGCACCATTTACAACAAGAGTATAGTTATGCCATTCTGTACCGTTAAGGTCATAGACAAGCTCTGTTTCATCTCGCCATGAATCAGTTGTGGCAGCAAAGCGGAAAAGCTCCTTTGCTACTCGGAAGAAAACATATTTTTCGTCGTTCTTTCCTGCGGCAAATGTGAAGAAATTGCCTTCGGATTCGGACTTTATATCCATGCTAACTGTATAGTCGCGGCAGCCGTCCAGCATACCCACAGGGAACTCACCATAGGTATTGTCACTGCCGTCAAGATAAAGGAACTTTCCCTTCTGCGCGTCCTGTTTTACAGAAGCTCCGCCGTTAAGTGAAAGATTTCCCGTACCGTTCTCAAAATCAATATCCACATACGGCTCAGGCTTTACGGCAGAGCCCACAGGAGTTCCGAACACCTTTACCTCATACACTGTAGGAGTATACCAGTTATTGTTCGGGTTATTCTGAAGTGTGGCATTCTGCACGTTAAGACGCACATACCTTGCCTTTCCCGAAAGCATATCACTGTTGAAGCCGTATGTTTTGTTCACTGTCTCGCTGTCCTTATTTGTGTGATCGAGAAGCTTAGTCCAGTTATGACCGTCAAGGCTGCCCTCAACAGTGTAGGTATAGTATCCCTCAGAGCCCTTGCAGATGTACCATGAAGTCTGTATATTTGCAAGCTCGCACACTCTTTCAAGGTCTACCTGCAAATAGAACGGCCATTTTTTATAGTCGCCGATAGCTGTAAATGAACTCTGATATGAACCGTCAAAAGCTTTTGCAGGCGAGTTTCCGCTCTTTGCGGCAAGAGATGACGAAGCAGGTCTGTCCTGAGACAGCAGTTCACCCTGCTGAACAGGATAAAGGTCGCCTGTAGATGTGTTGTACTTGAAGTACGGACAATAATCATAGAAAGCAAAGCCCTTGTCAAAATACAGCGGACACAGAGTCGTACCGCTTGTGGACGAAGCTCTCAGCCAGCGGTATGCGTGCATAAGATAATTCTTATCCTGCATATTCACTATCCAACCGGACTGAGATGAAAAAGTCGAAGTATTACCGATACTGCGAAGCTCGCTCCACTTGCCTTTGAGATCCTTTGTAACACTGTAGGCACCGCTGCTGGGATACCAGCCTGCTGCCTGTGATGTGAAAAGGAAGTAATAACCGTCCTTCTTTATCAGGTTTGGAAATTCCCTGTACTGATCCTCAAAGAGAGTTGTAACCACCTCGGTAACGTCACTGTAATCGTCATTCATGCGGAATATGTACATGGTCGCATTTGCGCCCTGACCCTCTTTGTTGGCGGCTGCGATAAGATAGCCTGTTCCGTCATCATCAAAGAATATAGCCATATCACGGACCTGTATGCCGAGAGGATTATACACATGATGAACAGTGAACTGTCCGCCCGGAGTACCTGTTATAACGAGAGCTTTTCCGTCGCTGTAGCCGCTTGGCTTTTCCCAGTGAGCCCAAACCACTACTTTATTCTTTTCGGGAATGTAATCTATATGCACAGACTCTATCTTACAGCTTGCAAGTGCGGAATTCTGCGAGCTGTCAGCAACATTGCGCTCATTGCCGAAACGTTTTCCGTCGCTTGAAGTAGTCTCGGCAAGATAGATATCGTCCTTTCCGTTATGCTTTTTAAGCGAATAGCTGTAGTAGGTATTGCCCACCTTATAGCCGTTCGTATCATAGACAAGGTTACTGCCCTTCTGGTTATCGTAGGTACTCAGTCCCGACGGCAGAGCACATGGCGTAAGAGACTTAACAGAGGAATACATTTCCTTCCCCTTTGATTTTACTTTGAGCTGATAATAATATGTGATTCCCGTTTTCATGTCATCATCTTCAAAGGAATTTCCGCTGCCCTCATAAACGGGTACAAAGTCTTTTTCGGGATCTGTTGAGCGGTAGAGCGTGTAACTTTCAGCTGAAAGCGTAGTCGCCCATTGCAGTTCAGCATGATCTGCACTGCTGCTGTCTGCTGTACAGAAAAGATTGCCGACAAGTCCTATGTCGTCCGAGACTGCCGACGACGCATTGACAGCATATGAGGTCACGTTCTTCCCGAAGCTGCTCATAGTCATAAGCATAGCCGCACTGCATATCACCGCGGCAGTACGCTTCAGAATTCCTTTGATACTGACCGATTTTTCCATAATATCACTCCTTCAGGGATTTTTGTCTGTCAAGCCTATTATAACATGATGTGCATTATATTGCAACAAAATGTTATACTTTTCTTTATCATTCAGAAATAGAAAGCAGCCTGTAAAAATACAGGCTGCAATTGAAGATCATATACGGATATTATAAGCCGAGAAGCTTTTTCTGTATTGCCTGAGCATCGCCGACTGTAAGACCGTCACCGTTTACATCAGCGTTTACCTTGCCCTGTGCTGTAAGGTGTACTTCTGCTGTTCCTTCCTCACCATACTTGTTAGGATTTGCAAGAGCCTGCATTATAAGTACAACATCAGACATATCAAGCTGACCGTCACAGTTGACATCGCCTTCCTTAGTTACCTTCAGCTGGGGAGCTGTAGTAGTTGTGGTAGTTACTGCCTTTGTTGTAGTTGTAGTAGTAGTCGTTGTAGTAGTAGTGGTAGTAGTAACAGCAGGCTTTGAGGACTTGAGATACTCGTCTATGAGACCTGCCCAGTACTTGCCCATTTTTTCATAGCCCTTTGCATTCGGGTGAACACCGTCGCCAAGATCAGCAGTGCCGTTGAGACAACCGTGGATATCAGCAAATGTAACTCGCTTGCCCTTGCTGTTATAATCCTCTGCAACCTTCTTTACAGTTGCATTGTAGCTTGCTATCTGAGCAGATCTGTCTGCACCGCCTCCAAACATACCGCCGCCAATTTCAGGTATGGTCGAAAGGAAGATCATACCGTCGGAAGCCATATCTGCGAGCATATAATCAATAAGGTCGTGCAGTTCTCTCTCGCAGTCACTTGTTGAACGATTTCCGTTCATATCGTTAGTTCCGATAATAAGAAGAATTATATCAGGGTTAGCCTGCTTGACAGCGTTCTTTTCTTTAAGAACTTCATATAAGCCGCCGCCATAACCACCCTGCTGCTTTTTGATAGTGTATCCGCTGTAGCCTGCGTGATTATCGTCATATGTGACGCTCTTTCCGTTGTAGTTGAAGCTTGCAGCGTTCTTGCCCTCAGGACCAACAAAATCAATGTTGTTATAGCCCATTTCCTTCAGGAAGTAATCAAGATACTTTCTGTATCCGCCTGTGTCACCCATACCGAAGGTAATCGAGTCACCTGCAGGCATGATCTTTATCATGTTTTCATTCTGAGAAGTGTTGTTTCCACCGTTGTTATCGGGGATCTGTGACTGACCGCCGTTATCACCGCCGAAGCCGCCGAAGTTCATTCCGCCTCCGTTGTCGCCGCCGAAACCGCCCCAGTTCATTCCGCCGCCGTTATCACCGCCGAAACCGCCCCAGTTCATTCCGCCGCCGTT
>NZ_FRCT01000007.1:194606-196312 GCF_900143025.1 Ruminococcus flavefaciens
CCGTTGTCACCGCCGAAGCCGCCAAAGTTCATTCCGCCGCCATTGTCGCCGCCGAAGCCGCCGAAGTTCATTCCGCCGCCATTATCGCCGCCGAAACCGCCGAAGTTCATTCCGCCGCCGTTGTCGCCCTGATCAGCAGGAGTGGTTACAGTTGTATCTGTCTGAGTGTCGGGAGATGCACCGAAGGATATGCTCTTTACATTAGCAGAACCGTTGGATCTGTAGCCTTCGATATTAAGGGATACCTCGTAAAGAGTACCTGACATATCAAGACCTGCCTTCTCCCACGCTTCAAAGTGCTTTGAAACCGAGATCGTTCCCTTCATATAGTTTGTCTGATTGTTTGCAGAACCACTTGTCTTACGAACGCTCCAGTACTGCGGGAATGTTGCAGTACCGTCAAGTGACGGCTGATTGTAACGCATAGTCTTGCGTATATCGTAGGTATTACCGTTAAGAGTTACAGTACCCTTGTTTTCGCCGTCATTTCCGGGTGGTCTCCAATCGCCCCAGCCTTCCACGATGTAGTATTCCATGAGAGGGTTTCTGGTCCAGCCGTATACACACATATAAGAATTGCCTTTTGGAGTATACTCTACATCATAGTTAAGGGTGATATCGCCAAAAGCCTTGTAGTTTTTCTTCTGGCTGTCGTAGTTCTTGCCCATACGAGCAAGGAAGTTTTCAATGTTGCTCCACGAACAGGTGAAGGAGCCTGCCTTTGGAGTCATTGATGCCTGTCCCTGACCATTCTGATTCCACATTTCGTAATCAAAACCGCCTATGTTGCCGCGTGTCTGCTGATCGGCAGCAGATGCGACTGTCGGGATACTTGAAGCGATCATCAGTGCTGATACGGTGCCACTGATGACCTTTTTGAATTTGGACATTTTCATTTAATTCACTCCTTTTAAAAATGTCCCATTCCCTTTCTGTATTTATTTCTTTTTTAATAATACAACATTGTTTTCAAAAAATCAATATATTTTGGATATAATTATATTTATTATATAAATAAATTTTGAATTCAGAAATAAATAAACATATATTTTAAAAAGAATAAAGCCGTATTCGCAGTGAATACGGCTTTATAAAAATTATTTGTCGAGCATGAATAACTTCAACGAAATTATATCGCCCTCCGCAACAGAAATGTATACATAATAGCAGAGAATGTAAGATGCATCAAGTGAATCTATCTTACCATCATTATTTACGTCATATGCTTCTCTCTGTTTTACTGTAAGTGTTATAGACTGCGAGGTCGAATTCTTTGCATATATCATAAGGATAATGCTTGCATCAACTGCATCGATCTTACCGTCGCCTGAAGCATCACCAAGTTCGATATCAGGCTCGTCATCATTGCCAGTAGTAGTTACTGTGCTTGTTGTAGTTGCTTCGGTAGTTGTTGAAGTTGTTGTAGATGTTGTGGTAGTAGTTTCGGAAGTAGTTGATGTAGATGTACTTGTTGTAGTTGTGGTAGTTTCTGAGGTCGTTGATGTTGAAGTAGTGGTTGTTTCCGATACCTCAGATGTTGTTGATGCAGAAGTCGTTGTTTCAACAGTAGATGTTACGGTTGATGTTGTAGTAGTTGTTGTTGTAGTCGTTGATGATGTTGTTGTAGTCGTTGATGTTGTTGTGGTAGATGTAGTAGTCTTGCTTGTTGAAGTTGTTGTCTTCGATGTTGTTGCAGATGTAGTAGT
>NZ_FRCT01000005.1 GCF_900143025.1 Ruminococcus flavefaciens
CATCAAAGCCAACCACAACATCTACTACAACATCAACTACAACAACATCAAAGCCAACCACAACATCTACAACATCAACTACAACAACATCAAAGGCAACTACAACATCTACAACAACATCTTCAACAACAACATCTGCTCCTACAACAACACTTCCTGTTGTTACAGTTAAGTACGGTGACGTAAACAACGACGGAAACATCGACGCAGTTGATGCTTCAAATGTTCTCCGCCAGTATGCACTCATCGCTACACATCAGGACAGCATATTTACAGAAGAGCAGATAGCTGCTGCTGATGTAAATAAGGACGGTAATGTAGATGCAGTTGACGCTTCAATAATTCTCAGATACTACGCTTACTTCTCAACAATTACTGAGCCTGTATCACTTGAGAAATTCATTGAAAACAACGTTATCGAGTCTTTAGAGCTTGAAGCAGACAAGGAAGCAGCTGCGCCTGAAACAACTACAACAACTACTAAGGCTGCAACAACTACCACAACTGCTTTACCTAAGACAACCACAACACTCGCTGTTCCACAGACAACAACCAAGTAAGTCTTACAGCGACTGAAACAAAACAAAGAGAGTCCCCGTGATATACGGGGACTCTTTTTATGGCATGAAAAAGCTCCGCGATTTGCGGAGCTTTAATTTGATCAATAATGTAAAAGGCAGCCTAATATCTTTCCGTCATGACCGCGAATGAATAATTTTGTTGATGCTCCTTCACTCAATGCAACGATATATGGTCCCTGACCGTCTGTACGTTTCCAGCTTGGAGCGGTTGGGCGTACAACCCATATATCGAATTCATCATAATAATCAGCTATGATAGCTGGTCTTTCTCTGTAATATTCAACTTCGGGATCATGATGTGGCTCTTTTTCAAGCCAATCCATATACTCCTGACCTTTTTCGTTCAGGAGCACATTTCTTGCTTTTTCTATAGCGTCCTGTTCATCAATAATTTCACCGAGTTCTCTTTCTACAGAAAGATGTTCAGCTTCATAAACCATATAGTTTATTACGTTTTTGAAATCGATTCTGCCTTCATCAGTCATGTGTTCAAAGCCATCATTATTCATGGTGTTGTAGTATAAGTAATTACCAATTATGGACTTATAAGCAGTGTCAAGCAGTTCTTTTTCTTTTTCCTCCTCAGTCTTTTCAGGTGCCGGTTCATCTGTTTCCTCAGGAGGCGGAGCCTGTTCGGTTGTGGTAACTGTAGTAGTTACAGTTGTAGTTGCAGATGTAGTTACAGTTGTTGTAGTTGTTTTTTCCTCGAAGGAATATTTATCATCGTACTTACCGCTTGCAATGTCATTGAGAACAGTCTCAAACTCATTTATGTCGATATAGTAGTTTGTATATCCTGTAGGGATATTATTGCTTTCTGTCAGCTCATATTCACAGAGGCTTACAGAACCATTGCTGCCGATATAGTAGGTCAATCTGCGAGTAGTTGTGTCGCTTGTCTTATAGTAGCAGGCAACGTTATAAAGCTTATCATTGCCGTCATAACTGATATCATTAACAGGGTGTTGCAGCATACCAACGAAATCATCTCTGAGGAAGCCCTGAAGTGCCTTGAATGACTTGCCGCCTTCGGAAATGACCTCATCGGAATTGTATTCCTTACAACGTTCAACCATACCATTCTGGAATTCGCCCTTAGTGAGATATTTTTGCTCTCTTTTGGAGAGGTATTGGCTTGTATCGGGGATATTACTGTTCCAGATATCCTGTACGCCCTTATCAAAGGCTTCATAATCAATATCATATACCGAGCTTTCTATGATAGGATAATAATAGTTGTTTCCGTCGGGCTGACATTTTTCGGCTGTATAATATGCTTTTCCGTATTCTGTAACATAGACATAATACCATATATCACCCTTTTGCCAGCTGATCCCATAAGTCCTTGCGTTATCATTGCCTTCAAAATTATGGAAATCAGGGATATCCTTTTCTTCGATATCAGTTCCTTCGCCCCAGTTAAAATTATTCAGAAATACAGCAAGCTTATCATATGTTTCATCTGAATAATCATCTGAATATTCAGTCTCAGTGAGAAGCCATAAGTTGAAGTATTCCTGCCTGAAATCAACAAACGGTGAAACTGCACCTGAATCAACGATATTATCAGACTCTGTCGATTCCGTGTAAATAACCTCTTCCTCGGGCAAAGCAGATTTATTAGCCTTGTTCTTGTGTAGCAGGAAACCTGTTGCACCTATGCCTGTTACCAGTACGGCAGCGGCAGCCAATGAGCTTACTATTCTCATTGTATTGCTTGAGGAGCTTATATTTTCAGTTCCGCTTACTACCTCGGTGTATTCATCTTCATTTGTTTTTGGGGCTTCTGTTTTATTATTATTTGCAGAAAAAAGCTTTTTTAACTTAGAGTTTTTCATTTTCTTCTCCTCCTCATATTGAGCTATGCGGCGGTGTACATTCTCGATCATCTCTTCATGTTTCAACATATTCAAACCCCTCCGTTTCAAGCTGTGATCTGAGTGATTTACGAGCACGATATAAAATGGATTCAAGGCTGCGGAGACTCTTTTTCATGATCTTTGCAGCTTCCTTGTTGCTGAACCCCTCAAAATATATAAGCCATAATACCTGCTGATATTTTTGCGGGAGCTTTCGCATTGCCTTATGAATAGTTATCTGCTGCTCTTTTTTGATGTAAGCTTCTTCGATATAAGCCTCATCATCAGTCATTTCAGGTATATCATCAATAGAAACACAAGCTTTTCGGGAATACTTGCGAAGATGATCTATTGCGATATTTCTGCCTATGGCATAAAGCCATGTCTTGAAGGAGCTTTTTCCCTTAAACTTTGGCTTTTTTGTACCCAGAAGTACAAAAGTGTCCTCTGTAAGCTCTTCTGCGGTATGGACATTGTCCACTATGCTTGTCAGGTAGAGTATCAGACCGTCGCTGTATTCTATTATTATATTATCTAATTCGTGTACATCACCATTGTCAAGAAAACGGCGGTAGCTACTTGCACCGTTATCCATAGGCGACTCCCTTCCGAAAGCTTTTACGGGCTTTCATTTATTAGACGATATCAGAAGAAAAAACTACGCGCTTTTTTCTGAAAATTTTTTAGACTTTTTGATTTGTATTATGTGCTGCAATTTGGTGCGGATTTTTGTAAGTTTTGACATTGCAGACATGGATAAAGAACTTTTATATATTCTACCATAATACGATATTAATTTCAACTGTTAAACCTGTATGCAAATTTCAACAGCGTATGAGGAATACAAAGAGTTCACAGAGCATAACCTCTGCGAGCTTTATTATTGAGAATTATTTCATAATAATGAAAGCAGCGTTCTGTTTATCTCTGTCGCCGCGCCTGTATGAGTAGAAAGACTTGTCGCAGCAGGTGCAGCCGCCAATGACAAAAATGCTTTCGGTGTTTATGCCTTCTGTTTCAGCCTTAACTTTTACAGCCTCCGCAAGGTCAAGGAACAGCTTATTATCCCTGACAGAGAATATTTTTTCAAGCTCACAGGCAGTGAAGGCGTCATGGTATTCATTGCGTACATCTTCTCCCACTTCATAGCACTCCGCACAAATATGAGGACCGATAATGACCTGTATTTCCGCAGCAGAAGCTCCAAGCTCCTTCATGCGCTCAATTGCGTTATGTATCAGTTCACCTGCCGCCGAACGCCAGCCGCAGTGGAGAAGTCCTATTACTTCTGCTTTTTTATCTATCAGGTATATGGGGACACAGTCTGCTGCGAGGACGCTGAGGACTATGCCTTTTTCGTCAGTTACTATGCCGTCCACCTTTTTTAAGATATTATCCTTTATAACGCCCGTGCCGCCGTGCTCAATGCCAACAGCTCCTACCTTGCAGCCGCTTGCCTGATATGGACGTATTATACGGGATAAGGGCACTCCGAGAGTATCACCGAGAGAAGAATAGTCACTTGTTGGCGGATCGGACGGAGCATTTCTTGTCCAAATACCGTTCAAGCCCGAAGTAAAGCCGCCGAAGCAGAGTTCATCGTTTATAACAGTTATGCTTTTCATATATCATTACCTCATAGTCAGTTGAATGATTATATTATAACATCTCAGCAAGGGAATGTAAATGCTTTTCCAGACATAAAAAACCGCCTGTCGGGATTGACAGACGGTTTTTGGAATTATCAGAATGACTTTATCTCGCCCGAAATAAACTTTTTGAGAAGAGCGAGGTCATCAACGTTTACAGCCTTGTCGCCGTTGATATCGGCTGCTTTAAGGTTGTCTGAGCTGCCTGAAACGACAGCCTTTCTCATGCGGCTGAGGTCGTAGATATCCACAACTCCGTCGCTGTTAAGGTCTCCTAAGATATATTCTTCATCGGGCTCGTCGGTAATAGTACCCTCCGAGTCTCCGTAAACTGCTTCTATTGTTGCATCTGAGCTGAGTCTTACTGTGATAGTAGGGGAGTTCTTATCTCCGCTTGTTATCTCCGCACCCTTGATATTCCAGCGTGTGAACTGTTCTTCACCGCTTGCGGCTGCGGAAATAGTGATGTCGTAATCCGAGTGGTACTTGCCGCTCCATTGGTCTATGCTTCCGAGTTTGAGCGTATTAAGGTCGATCGTGCCCTTATCGGCTGTATTAAGTACAGTGAGCTTATGGGGCTCGGAGCTAAGCTTCATTGCAGACCTTGTAGTACGTTCTGCGTATGAAAAACGCTGAGCATAGAAGTTTGAGACTGTTGACAGCTCGCTCTCGAATTTACCCGAGCTGCCTGAGCTGAAACGTGAATAAGTATCGGCTACCTGTTCCTTGAAATTATTCTTGTAGTAGCTTATTACCTCGTTTACCTTTTCAGGAACGAAGTTATAATTAGCCATATCCATAAGAGTTCTTGAGAATTCAAGTCTGAATGTCTCATTGCTGCTGAGTTTTGTGAACATCTTTGCAAGCTGGCTGCCGTCCTGTTTTAAGCGGCTGTAGCAGTCAGCCGAGAAGGACTTGTCGTAAGAGCCGTAAAGTCCCTGACCCGACTCAGTATCAAAGAGCACCATTCTCCACTTGCCGTCAGCATAAGGATTGGTCTCGTCGATAGCGTCAGAACGCCATGCGGTGTAGTTTCTCTTTGGCCAGTCTGCATTAGCCCAGTATATCTGAGCTGCAAAATAGTCCATAAAGCCTTGTATATCGACTTTTTTGCAGAATTCCTCATAAGATATGCTGCCGTTTGCAACGCCGCTGCAAAGGGACTCCCAGTCGCTGAGGTCGCTTTCGCTGCCTTCTTCAAGCTCGCCGTTTTTTATCATAGCGATATTGCTTTTTTTGATGCCATAGTGGTCACTGAGGTAGCTGTCGCTTATTTTCTCCATCATCTGGTATATGCCCCAGAATTCGCCGTCGATGAACACGATACATTCAGAGGTAGCCTGATAAGCGAAAGCTCTGTCGGTGATAAGGCTCTGGTTGATGCTGTCGCGGAAGAAGGCTGCGCCGTTATCGTTGCCGCCGTTGCGGAGCACAAGACCGTCATACTTCTTGATAGCCTTGCCATTTTTAGCCTTAGTAGCCTTACCCGAGAAGAAATCGTACTCAAACTCAGGAGTACCGTAATCCTGGCGTGTGTAGATATTGAAGCTCTTCTGCGCAAGGCATCTTGAATAGTTGCCCTTTATGCGTATGCCCACATTCTGCTGGAGCACCATTTCGCCGCCGTCAAACAGAGTGAAGTTAGCAGGACGCTCCCATTCTTTTCCTCTCTGAGTGTAGTTGGCTTCCATTTCCCAGATATTCATATTATTCGGAGCTCTCTGCGGTTCGCGTCTGCCGCCATCGGGACCTGTATGCTCTTGTGGTCTGTTATCCTCGGGTCTGCCGCCCTCGGGCTCCTTGTGATCGTCGGGTTTTTCTTCTTCTTTGTGCTCATCGGGATTTTTGTCGCCATAGAATACTTTTCCGAGGCAGTAGATACCTTTTTCGTAATCGAAAAGGTTATCGGGGTCTGTTACCAGTGATACCACCTTCATATTCTTGTAGTATCCCGAATTTGTTTTGCCTATGAAATAGGTCTTTGTAACGGGTTCGCTTATGCGTCCCTCACTGTCAACGGAAACAGCGCGTATAAGTGCAGCCTTGTCAACGGTCTCGCGGGGAGCCGAAGCCTTGTTTGGCGTGATATCGGTACGTGCGCTGAGGCGGTTCTGAGTATCCGACATATCCTCAACAGTGATAGGTCCTGTGTACTTTTCCGACTCAGTTGTTGGGTCGCTGCCGTCGGTGGTGTAATAGATAGTACAGCCTTCCTCTGCGGTAAGGGACAGGGAGAAGCTGTTATCGTAAAATCCGCTTTCCTGTGAGAACACAGGCTGACGAACAGCCGCACTGCCTTCTGGGGCAGCATTTGACTGGTCGGGTGTACACTTCAGTGTGTAGAACTCACCGCTTCCGTCGGGATACTGTCCGTAGGAGGTATCCGAAGCAAGTGCGCCTACATCAAGAGTCTGAGCGGTTTTGCCCTGTGAGTCGGTAAGTACAAGGGTCTCGCCCGAAGCTGACAAGCCGAAAGGAGCAGCCTTGCTGTCATTTACAGCGGCATCGGCGTCGCAGAATACCACGAGTCTGCCGTTTGCAGGTATATGAGTTCCGCTTGGGAAGGTATACCTGTAAGGCTCCTGCTCCTTGTCGGAAAGTCCCCATCCAGAGATATCAGCTTCTGACTTTCCGCTGTTGTAAAGCTCTATCCAGTCATAATACTTTCCGTCACCCGACTGGTAGGTGGAATTTTTTGTGCAGACCTCGTTGATGGTAACTGTACCATTGCTGTCTGCTTTTGCAGGGAGATATGCTGCTGACTGTAGCAGCATACCAAGACAAAGAACTCCCGCAGCAGTTCTTTTATTTGATCTTTTTTTCATGTTCTCCTCCGATAATTTAGATTAATCATCCTCATTGATCCGATATTACCGGAACATTTTCTGTCTTATAGATTCCCTGTCATTTGTTTACGTCCTCATTTACTAAACACATTATATCACTTTTTTGCATAATATTCAATAGTTTATGACGATTTGTTATTTAATTGACCTTATGAAGATAATTATTGAAGGAAAGCCTGTGTCAGTCATTAGCCGTTAGGCTTTAGCCTTTAGCCCTTAGCCTGTAGGGGCGCACAGTGTGCGCCCGCCGATAAGTGAGTAGAAAGTAGAATTCTGTAGGGGCGGATATTATCCGCCCGCAATTCCAAAAAACAAACGCAAATCTTAATAATACACAAAAACAAGCACCGTGATTTATGCAAAACAGAGAAACGAAAATTTATTTTTTCAATAATCAATGGTTTTCCATTGATTTTCACCGTTTTTCAGCCCCCTTATGAAAGGAGCAATTAATATCACAAAAAATAAAAAGGCAGATAAAAAAATCCGCCTTTAGTGTAGTTAGTTTTGATTTATATTTTTTTACGCTTTCTGCTTAGTATCATAAGTATCACAGCAGGAATTGCTATACCTGTAATACTAAAGCTGTCGCCTGTAGCAGGACTATCCGATGCTTTTTTCGCGGAAGTGCCTGCGACTGTAGTTTTTGTGGCTACAGTTGTCGGCGCAGAGGAAACTGTAGTTACAACAGGCTCCTTGAAGGTGTTTTTAGCCTTTATATCGGTGTGTCTCAGCGTATCATCATAGGTGCTCATAAGGTCGAAGCTGTAACTGTCACCGTTGCGGTATATGAAACTGAAATGTGCATTTGCACAGCCTATAGTAGTTGAAAGGTAGCCCGAATGAGCATAAGTGAACTTCAGCGGCTGGGAATCATAGGTTCTGTTGTTATAATCAATAGTGCTTATCAGAGTGTCGCCCTCGGTCATCAAAAGCTCGCTTTCCTGCCTTGAATGGTCGTGACCGAAGAGATAGACGATATCCATATTGTATTTTTCGGCGTAGCTGTTTATAAGCTTCGCAAGCTCGTAGGAGTGATCCACATTGTACTGATTTTCGCCTATCCATTTGCTTATCTGTCTGCCGTAGGGAGATACGGACTCAGGCTGTACACCGAGCACATGAAGTCCCGAATGAGCCGATATTACTACAAGCTCGCCGTGATAATCCTCGGCAGTCTTTTTCAGAAAGCTGTCAAGCTTTTCGATAGTTCTGTCGTAGGAATAATAGAACGCACCGTTGATTTTGTCAAGTGAAGCCTCAAAATTCAGCCCGTATACCGTCAGCCCTTTTGCAAAATGACTGCTTTTGCCATTGAGAGCCGCAGCCGCGGAAGTACCCTTGTAGATCTGTCCGCCGTAGGGCGAGCGCTGGTTTTCGGCTCCGAGTCCTGCATTATCCGACATTATGGAAGCAGCCTCTCCCGAATCGTGATTTCCCGAGACAAATACTGCATCGAGTCCTCCGAGATAAGAGACTATCTGAGGATAATAGCGGTCAAGCATGATATCCTTGCTTGCAGTCGGACCATTTACAAGGTCGCCAGTGCATATTACAAGTGCAGGAACATAGCCGTTGGTATGATTCATTATTTTTTCAATGGCTTCGGTAATAAAGAAGTACTGCTCATGTACGTCCGAGAAGGTCATAAAGGAATCGGGCATAACGCCCTTTGCGATAATAAAGGCTGCATCTGCCGATCTTTCACGGTAATGCACGTTCTGACCGTCGTGACCTTCTATTATGCAGTTTACGCGGTGAACTCCTGCTTTCATATTTTTTAAGGAGTCGGCAGTGAATGAAAGCTGAGCGCAGCTTTGCACCTTGCCGTCTGTGAACCATTTTATACTATCGACGGTTATATCGTCAGAGTGCAGCTTTACTGAGAATGTCGGTGCAGCATAGCCGCTGCCCTCGATAACATACGACTCCGCAGAGGGCTGCACCGCAATAGCTCTGCTGAGATATTCGCCATTAGAATACAGGCTGACCTCCGCAGCTTCCGAAAGATCATTTGTACATGAAAAAGGTACATCGCCGTTCTCATCGTATTTAAGATAAGAAGTAATGCCGTTGCCGTTATAGCGGAGACTTCCGTCCCTGTATTCCCAGAAGCTGTCGCCGTCCGTCCACCAGTTTGACACGGCATACAGCTGATTTTCGTGGCTTATAAGGTAGAAGGAACGAGATGAAAGGGTAGTGTACTCGGGAGCGATGCTTGTTACCATGGTAGACCTGTAATAATGCCAGATATATTCACTGATGCTGTCGTTGGCAGCGGTGAGCATCACCTCGCTGTCATCAGAGCCTTTTACCGTTATAATGTAATCATTTCCGTTTTCAAATTCGTTTACCTTGTACCATTTTTCGCCGTTCTCAAGGGTCAGCACGCCTTTTTCAAGACTGTATGGCGCAGAAGCGATATAATGATCGGCTTTTGCAGTCTGCGTCTGAAACGGTATCAGTATCGTGAAAAAAACAGCGGCAGCAAAAAAAGCTGCGGCTTTCCTAAAAAGCTTCATATCTGAAAACCTCCGATTTTCTGAGGATAATTAGTATCAATACATATTATATCATGTCTCTTTGAATAAAGCAATGTTTGAAAACCTGCAAATAATTGCTAAAATAGGTTAGCGAAAACTAATTTTATTGTTGATGCTTACAAATCGGAGCTTATAGGTGAGATAGAATATTGACAAATGAAGCCGTAAGTGCTATTATAGTATTGGTTAGAGCAGTCTAACCTTTTGTTTGAATATAGGTTTTATACCACTAACATAAAAAATATCTTTCATCAGTTATAGGCGTATAAAAAGCAAAACAGGCACAGAAACCTGTGCCTGTTTTCCGAGGATATGATCAAATAAAAGAAACAATTTCCGCAGTGATGGGGGGAGTGATCTGCGGAATGGTTTCCGAGGCTTGCTTTTATATGCGCAGTATTTATTGCGCTTACATAAATACAAATCGTATGGGCGTAGACAAAACAGACAAAAATAAATATATTTTTTTATTTTAACTATTGTATCAGGGGGAACTATGATATTCTATGTTTTAGGAGCAAACTATGGAAACGCTTAAAGGTATAAAAATAGGTGAGACCGTCAGAGTTGAAAAGGTTGGCGGTGCAGGTGCGCTCAGGCAGCATTTTCTTGATATGGGGCTTATCCCCGGTGCAGAGGTCACTCTCGTAAAATACGCACCTATGGGAGATCCTATGGAGCTCAGGCTTCACGGATACGAGCTCACTCTGCGTCTTGCGGACGCGGATCAGATCGAGGTCTGTCCTGTCATCGGGAAAAAAGAGGAAGTAAAGGAAAAGAAGAAGCATCACCACAAGACCGATCATCCGGGACTTGGTGAGGGCGGACGCTTCCATGCAAAGGGCGATGGTGTTCCGCTGGAAAAGGGTACTGTCATACGTTTTGCTCTTGTTGGCAATCAGAACTGCGGCAAGACCACGCTTTTCAACAGACTTACGGGCTCAAAGCAGCACGTCGGAAATTTCCCGGGAGTTACCGTTGACCGCAAGGACGGTTCTATCATAGGTCACGATGATACCCTTATCACTGATCTTCCCGGCATTTATTCCATGTCGCCATACAGCAGCGAGGAGATAGTTTCACGTAATTTCGTACTCAATGAAAAGCCCCACGCTATTATAAATATCGTTGATGTTACCAATATAGAGCGAAATCTCTACCTTACCATGCAGCTGCTTGAAATGAATATACCTATGGTAGTTGCACTGAATATGATGGACGAGCTTACCTCAAACGGCGGAAGTATCGACATAAACCAGATGGAAAAGCGTCTTGGAGTTCCTGTTGTACCAATTTCCGCAGCTAAAAACAAGGGCATCGAGGAGCTTGTGGAGCACGCTATACACGTTGCATACTATCAGGAAAGACCTCTTAGATACGATTTCTGCGACAAGACCGAAAAC
Source organism: Ruminococcus flavefaciens (assembly GCF_900143025.1). Classification (GTDB taxonomy): domain Bacteria; phylum Bacillota; class Clostridia; order Oscillospirales; family Ruminococcaceae; genus Ruminococcus; species Ruminococcus flavefaciens_I. The sequence goes on from NZ_FRCT01000005.1 coordinate 10,882, forward strand.
GGCGGTGCGGTACACCGCTGTCTCCACGGTATATCGCATCTTATCGAGGATCATGTGGAAAACATCGGAATGCCCCTTCGTTTCGTAACGAGCAAGGTCATCGAGGACGATCCCCTTGTAATAGAAAAGCTGGATCTGGATCAGAATGAGATAGAGACTATGGAGCATATCGTTACGCAGATGGAAAAGGAGCGCGGTCTGGACAGAAGCTCTGCCATAGCTGATATGAGGTTCAGATTTATCCACAGACTATGCGATGATACCGTTAAGAAGCCTGCCGAAAGCAAGGAGCATATCCGCAGCCGCAGGATAGACAGGATACTGACGGGAAAATATACCGCGATACCTGCTTTTATCCTTATTATGGGAATGGTTTTCTTCCTTACCTTCAATGTTATCGGAGCATTTTTGCAGGGTCTCTTTGAAATGGGCGTGGATAAGCTTACAGAGCTTACGGACAAGGCTCTTACTCATGCGCACGTAAATTCGGTCATACACGACCTTGTTATAGACGGAATATTTGCAGGCGTGGGAAGTGTCCTGAGCTTCCTGCCTGTAATAGTAACCCTGTTCTTCTTCCTTTCTATGCTTGAGGACAGCGGCTATATAGCGAGAGTTGCCTTTTTTATGGACAAGCTCCTGCGCAAGGTAGGTCTTTCGGGACGAAGTATAGTACCGCTGCTCATAGGCTTCGGCTGTTCGGTTCCTGCTGTAATGTCAACAAGGACTCTGCCCAGCGAACGAGACAGAAAAATGACTATACTCCTTACCCCGTTTATGAGCTGTACTGCCAAGCTGCCTATATATGCATTCTTCGTTAATGCCTTTTTCCCGAAACGCGGCGGATTTATAATGGTTGGACTTTATTTGCTGGGAATAGTTACGGGTATACTTGCGGCGTACCTTTTCAAGGGAACGCTGTTCCGCGGCGAGGCTGTTCCTTTCGTTATGGAACTGCCGAATTACCGCCTTCCTGCCGCAAAGAATGTGGCACAGCTACTTTGGGAAAAGGCTAAGGACTTCTTGCAGAGGGCTTTCTCGGTAATACTTATAGCTACTGTCGTTGTATGGTTCCTGCAAAGCTTTGACACTCATCTGAATATGGTCAGTGATGCAGGCGACAGCATACTTGCGGGGATTGCAGGTATGTTTGCTCCCGTAATGAAACCTGTGGGACTTGGCGACTGGCGCATACTTGTTGCGCTTATAAGCGGCTTTATGGCTAAGGAAAGCGTAGTATCCACGCTTGAGATACTATATTCGGGCAGTGTAGAGACTGCCATGACTTCTCTTTCGGCAGGCTGCCTGCTGGTATTTTCTCTGCTTTATACACCGTGTGTTGCGGCGATTGCAGCTGTTAAGCGTGAGCTCGGCAAAAAATACGCTTTGGCTGAAGTGGTATGGCAGTGCGGAGTTGCATGGGTAATGACGCTTATCATACGTGCGGTACTTATAGCGATAGGAGTGAACTGAATGAATATTGCTGATATTATACTTATAATTCTTATTGCTGCGGCTCTTGTCATGGCAGTAAGATACACTGTGAAAAGTGCGAAAAGCGGCGGCTGCTGCGGTGACTGCAACAAATGCGGCGGCTGTATGAAGAAATGAAAAATACCTGTAAAGCTGAGATAGGCTTTACAGGTATTCTTTTTGCGCCTGATATAAGAGAATATGCAAATAATTTGCCGCTATTTGTTGCTCTTTTCGGAATTTTATGTTATAATGTCCGTGTAATGAACATTTACTTGATAAAATACGCAAAATACTGATACATGATATAAAGGGTGAATACTATGTTTTATCTTATAAAGGATACTCTTGAAAAATGCAAGAACCTCAGACCAAAGGACTCGAAGGCAAAGTACGTTGCTGTGCTTTCTACCGAGGAATGGCTCAGCAACAGTTCAAAGTTCGATATGGGCATCGACCTTGAAGTCAGCACATCTGAGATACACAGCACCAAAGCGGAAGTGAATTACGACTCTCTTACGGGAACCTTTTCTATCCCCGACAGATATAATATTGCGGAAAAAAAGAACAATTTTGCCTTTGCTCTGGACGAAAAGGGCGTTGTTTTCATTGATGACAGCGGTACTGTCGAGGAGATAATCAAAGAAGTGGTAAAAAGCAAGCGTTGGACAAATCCCTCGCTGGAAAGATTTATATATGATTTTCTTGAACAGATCATCTACATAGATCAGAGTATTCTTGCAAGGTATGATGCGGAGCTTGACGAAATGGAGGACAAGATACTTGCAGGCGAGGAGGAGAATTACCCTAAGCGCCTTAGCGAGATAAGAAGCGATCTCCGCGATATGAGGATACATTATGAGCAGCTTGAGGACCTCGGACAGGAACTTGAGGAAAACGAGAATAATTTCTTCGCTCATGAAAATCTCAGATATTTTCACCTCTTTACTCAGCGCATAGCCCGTCTGCACGATACTACAGCCGCACTCAGAGACTATACTGCGCAGATACGCGAGCTTTATCAGTCACAGCTCGATATCAAGCAGAACCGTATAATGACTATCCTTACCATAGTTACGACTATCTTTATGCCCCTTACCCTTATTGCAGGCTGGTACGGCATGAACTTCAAGTATATGCCCGAACTCGAGTTCAAAGCGTCTTATCCTATCGTTATACTGATAAGCGTTATAATAGTTATTGTAAGCCTTATCTTTTTCCGCAAGAAAAAGTGGCTGTAAAAAGCTGCCGTTTGCTGAAGTACTTACATAGAATGTATATGTAAACTATTGAGGGAGACCCTTTTGAAAAAGGGTTCCTCTGACAGAGGCGGTCCCCTCTGTCACTGCGTGACATCTCCCCACACTGTGGGGAGTCACCCTCAAACTCCCTCCCTAAAACTTCTGGTTTTATTTTTTCACAGATAGGGCACACCCTGCATTACTTGCGGGGTTTTTTATGTTAGGTGTGCCCTATCTGTGAAAAAATCAGCTAAAAGTCTTTGGAAAGGGGTTCGGGGAAGAACCTTTCTTCAGAAAGGTTTTCCCCGATAATTACATATGTATTTTTATGTAAGTACTCCGTCAACGGCAGCTTTTTACAGTCTGTCTGCGATGTCGTATATCATTTTTTCTGTCTTTTCCCAGCCGAGGCATGGGTCTGTGATAGATTTTCCGTAGATATGCTCGTCTATTTTCTGTGAGCCGTCCTCGATGTAGCTCTCTATCATAAAGCCCTTGACAAGCTTCTTGATATCGTTATTATAGCGGCAGCTGCTTATTACTTCCTTGACTATTCTTGGCTGTTCAAGCGGCTGCTTGCCTGAGTTGCAGTGGTTGGTATCAACGATAACAGCAGGATTTTCAAAGCCCTTCTGCTGGTACATATCAAAGAGGAGCTGGAGATCTTCATAGTGGTAATTAGGCATATGCTGACCGTGATTGTTCTCGAAGCCTCTGAGTATGGAATGTGCAAGGGGATTGCCCTTTGTACTTACCTCCCAGCCGCGGTAGAGGAAGGTGTGTCCCGACTGTGCAGCCTCGATAGAGTTCATCAGCACAGGGATACTTCCGCTTACAGGATTTTTCATACCTACAGGGATATTGAGACCGCTTGCGGTAAGACGGTGCTGCTGGTTTTCAACAGAACGTGCTCCCACAGCAACATATCCGAGGAGGTCGTTGAGGTAACGGTGGTTCTCGGGGTAGAGCATCTCGTCTGCGCAGGTAAAGCCTGTTTCCTGTATCGCGCGGAGGTGCATTTCACGTATAGCAACTATGCCCTTGTACATATCAGGCTCTTTGCTTGGGTCTGGCTGGTGGAGCATACCCTTGTAGCCCTTGCCTGTAGTTCTTGGCTTGTTGGTGTAGATACGGGGAACTATCAGTATCTTGTCCGCTACCTTGTCCTGTACCTTTCTCAGGCGGCAGATATAATCGAGTACGCTTTCCTCGATATCTGCGGAGCATGGACCTATGATAAGGAGCAGCTTGTCGGACTTTCCTCCGATAACATCGGCTATCTCCTTGTTTCTTGCTTCTATAACCTTTTCAAGCTCCTCCGAAACGGGGTACTGTGCTTTTACCTCGGCAGGGATAGGAAGCTTGCATTTGAAGTTCATATTCATATATTTTCTTCCTCTCTGATGATTTATGACAAGAGAATTATAACACTTTACGGGAAATAAATCAATAGCAGCGCAATTAATAAAAAGAACAGCGTATTTATATTGATATTTTTATATTAATGTCACTGGTTATCCAGCATTTTTTCCAGTATCTCGGCAGCATCGGTCACACAGCCCCTGCATGAGCGGAGACCGCCGCGGAGCTCGCTGCACATAACGGATCTGTTGCGTGAGGTGAACTCGGCTTCAAATTCTGATATTTTATCGGAGTCCTTGCCGTATTTTTGTGCAAGTACATATTCAGCCGCGAGAACTGCGCCGCATTTGCCCATTCTTCCGCCTGCAAAGGGAGCAGCAGCGGCTTTTGCCTGTTTCTCGTCAATGCCTGCTTCATCTGCAAAGGCGCAGAGTACAGATGCAGAACAGCTGTAGAAGCTCTTGTGGTATTTTACTGCCTTTTCGGTTTTTTCTGCCATTTTTAACACTCCTTATGGTTGATATTAATATCATAGCAGAAAAAACAGCAAAAGTAAAGAAAGCTTGTCAGAAAAAAGGCGATTCATAAAAAAATGATGAAATTTATGGGGGTTTGTGATATTATTAAATCAGTGATATATTTTAACACAGAAAGAGGTTAGGTAATGTATAAAACAAAGCACTCAGCGATCATTGCGGGAATACTGACACTTACATTTGCACCTGCTGTCGCCTTTAGCGGCAGTATATCAGGATATGCGGCAGATACAGATCAAATTGAGACCTATGGCGGCAAGAAAAAGATTGATACAGATGAATGGAAAGGTTCTGTGTCGGGATATTACGGCGATGAAGTTGTTTTGCGCGGATATAAAGGCAATAAGGAAAATGTTGTGATACCGGAATATGTTGACGGATTCAGAGTGAAGGACTGTGATATCGCATGGAATATCGTAAAGCTTGGCGGTCACTATTTCCACATTGACGCTACATGGGACGATATGGACAGTGAAAAAATATCGTATGACTGGTTTATGAAGTCGGACGCAGAGCTGAAAGAAGCAGGCGGTGCTCACGGAAAATGGAAAATATATAAGCTTATGCCGCTTCACAGCTTTCAGAGCGATGTTATGCCCGAATGCAGATACAGCTGCGGAGATCTCAATACAGACGGCGAGGTGGGAGTATCCGACCTTGTGAAGATGAGCAGGTACCTTCTGGGAAAAGAGACTATAAGTGATGAGGATCAGCCTCTGTCAGACCTTGATCTCAGCGGCAATACAGATATCTTTGATATGGTAAAGCTCAGGAAGCTGCTTCTGGATACTGCAAAATAGTATAGTCGGCAGCAAATATCAACTGTTAGTTGAGTTTAATCTATTTTTATTCGCTTGAACTCTACCCGAGGTTGTGGTAGAATGATTATAGAAACGAAAAGGTGAGATGTAAGATGGACAAAAACAGCACTTTCCGTATTAACCTTGTAAAACGCAGAAAAGCACTGGGGCTTACTCAGGAACAGCTTGCGGCACGGCTCAATGTTTCTCCGCAGGCGGTATCAAAATGGGAGAATTCCAGTTATCCCGACGGCGAGCTACTTCCGCGGCTTGCAAAGGAACTGAACATTTCACTGGATTCTCTTTTCGGAGTAAAGGTCATGGACAGCGAGCGCGATATCGAACAGCTCATAGATGATGAGATGCGCTCTGCTCACAAGGAAAAGCGTTCGGAGCTTTTTATGAAAATGATGTATACTGCGCTCTGCGCCTGCAACCCAAATATAGATACAGTGGGCAGGCTGCGCAGCAGCTTTGAGCACGAGACCTTTGCAGGACTGAAAACAGACCGCGAACTGGCACTTTCACGGCTCAATACCGACCTGAGGTATTTCTGTTTTCTTGAAGTTCCCGAAAAGGGCGTTAATTCCTACTTCGGCGACACAACAAATATGGTAAGGCTGTTCAATACACTTGCAGACGATGATGCTATAAGTATAATAAGCTATCTCGGAGCAAGCGTAAGGAACAAGATGTTCTCGGTGGCAATGATATCCGAAAAGCTGGATATCCCGTCTGAAAAAGTCCAGCATATCATCGACAGGCTCGACCGTTTCGGGCTTGTATGGCGCGTTTCTGCCGACCTTGACGACAAGCCTGTCATACTCTACGGCTATACTCATCACACCTGTCTTACGCTGATACTGGTCCTTGCAAAGACCATTACCAACTATCTGAAGTACATGGATCCCAACGTGGAGGAATGGGAGCGTGGAGCTTTCAGGCGTGAGAACGGTGAACAGGACGAGATAGTACCGCAGGTGCCGTGGTGGAAGGAAGGCGAGCTGTAGACGATAACAGCGTGAGCTGTTAATAAAATTATCCGCTCCGACGGCATTACGGCAGCGGAAAAACAGGAGGAAAAAACATGAAAAAGAAAGCAGCGTTTCTTGCAGCCGTTGTTATGACAGGCTGCGCAGTAACTGCACCAATGAGCGATATCCCTGCTAATACCGCAAATGCAGCAGGCGGCTATGATATGAATATCACAGTCGATCTCAAGGGGGAAAGAAAAGAGATATCTCCCCTTATCTATGGCGTGAACCAGTATACCACTAATCTCAAGGACGTGAAAACAAATGCAGTCCGTCAGGGCGGCAACCGTATGACAGCTTACAACTGGGAGACAAACGCTTCCAATGCAGGCAGCGACTGGAAGCACAGCTCGGACACAAATCTCTCGGAATCAAATGATCCTGCCGACTGCGTTCAGGTACTCTCAAAGGACGCAGCAAAGAACAATGTAGGCTACAAGCTTACAACATTACAGCTTGCAGGCTATGTTTCGGCAGATAAGGACGGCACAGTAACAGAGGAGGAGAAGGCTCCTTCAAAGCGCTGGAACAAGGTGGTTCTCACAAAAGGCTCGGATTTTGCCGATACTCCCGACCTTACAGACGGCGTAGTCTACATGGACGAGTACGTAAACTACATCATCAAGAAGCTTGGAAATTCAAAGTCTGAGACAGGTATACAGGGCTACAGCCTTGATAATGAGCCTGTTCTTTGGAACGATACCCACAGCAGAATGCACCCCGAGCCTGTAACTATCAAGGAGCTTGGTGAAAAGTCCATAGAAATGGCTAAGAACGTAAAGAAGCTGGATCCCGACGCAGAGGTGTTCGGACCTGCTCTCTACGGCTATACAGCTTTCGACCATCTCGATGACGATGATGAGCATACAGAGTGGGAAGAGGTAAAGGCTGCAAATAACTATCACTGGTATCTTGACTGCTACCTTGACCAGATGAAAAAGGCTTCTGATGAAGCAGGTACAAGACTTCTTGATGTACTCGACGTACACTACTACTCAGAGTCTGCAAGAAAAGGCATCGAGGACAGACTCCAGTCTGTACGTACTCTTTATGAAAAAGGCTTTAAGGAGAACAGCTGGATAGGTCAGTGGTGCATGGAGAATGTTCCGATACTTCCTACGATACAGGCTTCTATCGACAAGTACTATCCGGGCACTAAGCTTGGTATCTCAGAGTACAACTTCGGCGGTGGAAATGATGCTTCGGGTACTATCGCACAGGTCGAGGCACTTGGCTGCTATGCGGATCAGGGCGTTTATTTCGCTTCACTCTGGGGCGGCGATCCTTTCATCGTTGCAGGTATCAACCTTTACACCAACTATGACGGCAAGGGCGGCTGCTTCGGTGATACACTTATCCCTGCAAAGACAGAGGATGTTTCAAAGTCAAGCACCTATGCGGCTGTAAATGCAAAGGACGACTCAAAGGTGACTGTAATGGTCACAAACAAGGACCTGAAGGAAGCTGAGAATGCAGTTATCGACCTCAAAAACACAGATAACAAGTACAAATCAGCAGCCGTATACGCTATTTACGGCGATGACGAGCAGATAAAGCTTATCGACGTAGTTAAGGACGTAAAGGATAACAAGGTAAATGTAGAGCTTCCTGCTTTCTCTGCTGCTATGGTAGTAGTTTCCGACAAGGCTGACGCTTTTGACGGACTCAAGACCTATGCTGAGACCAAGACAGAGACAGTTACAAAGGAATACACAGATATCAAGTCAATGACAAACGACAAGGGCTTCGTTGTAGTTCCTATTGAGGACGCTAAGCACCTTTCAAAGATAATCATAAACGGCAATGTTACTTCAAGTGCAGGCTCGGGCTGGGGAACAGCAGGCTGTGCAGTATGTATCAATGCTGTTTCGGACGCAGGCGAGAACTTCTGGACATACAAGAGCTACAGCCTCAATCTGGGCAATTCTACAGCTACAGTCAAGTTTGACGGCATACTCAACAAGGAAACAGGCGAGGGTGCTGACAAGGTAGTTGAGGAGCTTAAAGCTACAGTTGCTGACGGCAAGATAGAGCTTCAGAAGTGGTGGGACGCTTCCGAAAAGGGCGAGGCTTCCGTAGAAGATGTTATTGCAGTCGATTACAAGAGCGTGCAGGTAGTATATGAGTATGCACAGGGCGAAACACCAACAGTAAAGCCTGATACTACAACAACCACAACTACTGCTGTAACAACTACATCAAAAACTACAACAACTTCTGCTGAAACTACAACTTCAACTGTTGCTTCAACAACAGTAACCACATCAAGTACACCTGCTGACGTTAAGTACGGCGATGCTAACTGCGACGGTGAGGTAGACCTTTCAGACGCTGTACTCATCATGCAGAGCCTTGCAAATCCTAACAAATATGGTCTTACTGGTGCAGACAAGACTCATATCACAGAAAAGGGCTCAAAGAATGCTGACGTATACAACACAGGTGACGGCGTAACTACAAATGACGCAGTTTCAATTCAGAAATACCTGCTCAAGCTTATTCCTTCACTTCCCGAAAAGTGATATCCTTATTTTAATACCTCTCATTTAAAAGGACTCCGTAAGGAGTCCTTTTGCATTATCTGTATGAATTCCTTGACATTGTCTGTTGTGTGTGATATAATACATTTAACCAAAATGCGGAAAAGAGGGCATGAAAATGGCAGGCAAAAAAGCGCTTATCGTAATTGATATGCAGAATGACTATCTCTGGGACAAGAGAATGAAGAAATTCAGCTACGACACGGAAAAGCTAACAGCAGAGGTAAACAGGAGCATCAATGAATTTCATGCAAACGGCGACGATGTTATATATATCGCGCAGATGTTCCCGAATATCATCACAAACAAGTGGTTCATCGGTTTCTCCATAAAGGGAACTGAGGGTGCGGAGCTTTATAAGGGCATGGATAAGGTCTCTGACCTGTATTTCGAGAAAAATCTCCCTGATACCTTTACAGCTTCAAAATTCAAAGAGCATATGAAGGCACAGGGCTATTCTGAGGTTGTGCTGTGCGGACTTGATGAGTGCGGCTGTGTAGGGGCTACGGCAAAGGGCGCAGTCAAAGCAGGACTTACAGTAAGCATAATCGAAAAGAGCACAGGCTGTCGTTTCCCTGATGCAAAGCAGAAGAAAATGAGGGAAAAGCTGAGATCTCTTGGAGTAAAATACATATAATAAAACAAAAAACGGAAGGCAATAGCCTTCCGTTTTTATATTCAGTCTGTAAATTCCGTGTGGTTCTTACCGTTGTTTTTGCCTTTGTAAAGGCGCTTGTCGGCTTTAGTGATAACGCTGTCGATCTTGTCGGTCTGTATTCCCGTATTTACGCCAAATGTCATGGTAACACCGAATTCGCAGTCCTCTATCTCGAAAATATGCGCTCTCAGAGACTTGTGTATCTTTTCCGTGAAGTCAACACCGTCTTTGATAGTGGCTTCGGGGATAACAAAGAGGAACTCCTCACCGCCCCAGCGGGCAGCATAGCCTCCCTTTGGGATAAGGCTTATAAAGAGATTTGCTACATAGACAAGTACCTTATCGCCGATATCATGTCCGTAGGTATCGTTTATCTTCTTGAAATTATCGATATCTCCGATGCCGATAACATAGCTTGTAGTAGTTGTGGGACATTCTCTGCGGATAGTTCTTATATTCTCGTTCATGGCACGGCGGTTGTAAAGCTGTGTAAGAGGATCTATTGAAGCGAGGTTCTTGAATGTCTCACGCTGGCTGACCAGCTTGAACTCCATATATTCGTGCTGAAGCATATAGCTTGCAGATGCGAATACCATAACGAATGCGCCGATGAAAACGTTGGTCAAATGCATGGCTCTGAGGATTCCTTCATCTTCAAGAGGGTATTTTAAAACAGTTTCTTCGGTCACGGTGATTTTCAGGTATATGTACATACCCATTGATATGAAAGTTACTATGAAAGGTATATAAAAGCGTTTGCCTTGAGTAAGGAAGGTTGCAGGGATTATCAGCAGCAGGAACATTCCGAAATCGGGCTTCCAGCCGAGAAGATACGTGGCATAAACCGCATGAGCTATGATCTCGAGATCGGAGAGGTACACCAACATACTTTTTTCACTTTTCAGGATCGGTACTAAGATAAGTGTCGTTACGTAAAAAGCAATGCTTCCTATGTTAAAATACACCATTTCCTTTACGTTCAGCATATAAAACATGATCAAGTAGGAAATGTGTGCGAAAAGGCAGCCGCAAAGTCCTATTACATATATCGCCTTTTCATGTGTTTTGTCAAAAAAATGCTGATGATCTTCTACAAACTCACGCAGGATTTCCGAACTTTTTCGGAAGGTCATAAACAGTGTCACTTCCCTTCGGGTGAGTTTTTTCTCATTTAAATTTACTCATAAAAAATCTATTATACAATAGTATACACCAAAGCAATACAAATTTCAATAAATAAATTGTAAAAAATAGCCTGTACAGGAAAAAATAATAAACACTGATGTTTTTTCGGCTTTATATGGTGGATAGGGGAAGAGTAAAAACTTTTGAGCACGAAAGCGCAATTTATGTAAAAAATGACGTAGCGCAGCAATTTCTGACTATATGCATAAAATGTTATTTTTCCGAATTTCAGCCAATTGCAGGTGGATTTTCAGATAAATATTTATCCAGTATCTCGGCAGCGGTGCGAACGAATTTAACACATGGGCGGACCTTGTAATATTCTTCCGTGCGCTTTTCGGGTTCTGGAGTGCTTGTTACATTCAAGCCCTTCAGCAGTTCGCGGCAAATTATAGTTTCATGTGCTTCCTTGAACTGAGAGGCGAGAAGCTGTATTCTCTTGTAATGCTCGGATTTATCCTCATGTGAGAAGCTTTCGCCGGGACCGTATAATATGCCGGCTATCATAAACATAGCGGAGCAGGTGCCGCATACCTCCCGCATACGTCCCATTCCTCCGCCGAATGAGGAGGAAAGCTTTACGGCAAGTTCATTGTCAAGACCTGTTACATCGTTGAAAGCCGCAAGTACTGACTGAGCACAGTTAAGCCCTCCTGCAAAAAGCTGACAGGCTTTTTCTGCGTGATCGTATTTCATAAAAACAGCTCCTAAATAGTATTCATTGAGATTATTATATAGCTTTTTTTGTACAAAAACAAGGGCAGGAGAGCAAAAAAACAAATAAAATGTTAGAATATGCTAACGATGAAGGATTTTATTTTTGAGCTTTTTTCTTGATTAACCTACTGAAATGTAGTATAATATTTACTGTATGCAAGGGCAGTTTATTCGGCTGTCTAAAAACCGAAAGGAGTATTTATAATGATTTATTCGCACGAAGTTGAAACAATGTGCCCGATCGCACAGGGCGTTGCTCACGGCGCAGCTCCGATACCTGAGGAAGCAAAATGGGTAAAGGCTAAGGAGATAAAGGATATTTCCGGATTTACACACGGTATTGGCTGGTGTGCACCTCAGCAGGGTACCTGCAAGCTCACACTTAACGTTAAGGAAGGTGTTATCCAGGAAGCTCTCGTTGAGACTATCGGATGCTCAGGTATGACTCACTCCGCTGCTATGGCTGCTGAGATCCTCCCGGGCAGAACAATTCTTGAAGCTCTTAACACAGACCTTGTTTGTGATGCTATAAACACAGCTATGAGAGAGCTCTTCCTCCAGATCGTTTACGGACGTTCACAGTCTGCATTCTCTGAGGGCGGTCTCGTTATCGGTGCAGGTCTTGAGGACCTCGGTAAGGGACTCCGTTCACAGATCGGTACTACATACGGTACTCTCAAGAAGGGACCACGTTACCTCGAACTCACAGACGGATATATTACAGGTCTTGCTCTTAATGAGGACGACGAGATCATCGGCTATAAGTTTATCAACTTTGGTAAGATGATGGACTTTATCAAGGCAGGCGATGACGCAAACACTGCATTTGAAAAGGCTCAGGGCCAGTACGGCAGAGTTGCTGACGCAGTTAAGATCGTTGATCCAAGAAAAGACTAAGGAGGACTTGTAAAATGGCTTTATTTGAATCATATGAGAGACGCGAGAAGCAGATTCTCGCTGTTCTTAAAGAATACGGTATCAGTTCTATCGAAGAGTGTGCTGACGTATGCAAGGCTAAGGGTCTCGACATCTACAAGATGGTAGAGGGTATCCAGCCAATTTGTTTTGAAAATGCAAAGTGGGCTTACACAGTAGGCTGCGCTATCGCTATAAAGAAGGGCTGCAAGAGAGCTGCTGACGCTGCTGCAGCTATCGGTGAAGGCCTCCAGGCTTTCTGTATCCCTGGTTCAGTTGCTGACCAGCGTAAGGTTGGTCTCGGCCACGGTAACCTCGGCAAGATGCTTCTCGAAGAAGATACAGAGTGTTTCGCATTCCTCGCAGGTCACGAGTCATTCGCTGCTGCTGAAGGTGCTATCGGTATTGCTGAGAAGGCAAACAAGGTTCGTCAGAAGCCTCTCCGTGTAATCCTTAACGGTCTCGGCAAGGACGCTGCTCAGATCATTGCTCGTATCAACGGATTCACATATGTTGAGACAGAGATGGACTACGCTACAGGCGAAGTTAAGGAAGTATTCCGCAAGGCTTACTCAAACGGTCTCCGTGCTAAGGTTAACTGCTACGGTGCAAACGACGTAAGAGAAGGCGTTGCTATCATGTGGAAGGAAAACGTTGACGTTTCTATCACAGGTAACTCAACTAACCCAACACGTTTCCAGCACCCAGTTGCAGGTACATACAAGAAGGAGCGCGTTGACGCTGGCAAGAAGTACTTCTCAGTTGCTTCAGGCGGCGGTACAGGACGTACACTCCACCCAGATAACATGGCAGCAGGCCCTGCTTCATACGGTATGACAGATACTCTCGGCCGTATGCACTCTGACGCTCAGTTCGCAGGTTCTTCATCTGTTCCTGCTCACGTTGAGATGATGGGTCTTATCGGTATGGGCAACAACCCGATGGTTGGTGCAACAGTTGCTTGCGCAGTTGCTGTTGAAGAGGCTATGAAGTAATAGCTAAACGGCTATAATACGATAAATAACGAAATCCTGACAAGTCTTATGATTTGTCAGGATTTTATTATTTTTGAAGCAGATACTGTGTTTTGTCACCCGTTTGTCACCCTAAGTTTATTTTTTGTGGCACATATATGCTTCTTACTCAGAAAAGGCTGAACGCTATTATAATGCTTGATGTAAACACAAAACGAAATTGCTCGGTTCAAGAGAGCTTTATTCTTTACAGATATCTCAATTATTATATACGCTTATACCGCCATGCACCCTTATTTTTAGAACTGCCGAAAACATAATATCTTTCTTTGAGAGTGAGATCGTTCGGATTATTTAAAACTGTTGCAATATAAACTTTTTCCTTTTTTCCGTCACCGTCCATATCGCATTCTTTATAGTACGACCAAGTACCATATTTGCCTGCTCCTGCTCCGCTTTTTACTTCAAAACGATGAGTTATTGTATATACACAGACTTTATTGCCGCCTACTGTTTTGGTGCAGCCTGTAAAAACTGATGCACATGATGCGGCAAGAATTGCGGTACAGAGAAATCTTTTTATTCTTGTTTTCATTATAATCGTCCTTTCTGAGTAAATTTAATTTAAAAGTGCATTTAAAAAAGAATAAAGCCCTCTACACGTCATTGTAATACATTTGTGAAAAAATGTCAAGGTTTTCAAAAAATCTGATAAAAAATTATTGTATACTATATATGGTTTACTGAAAAATAACGAAAGAGCAGTCCGTTTGGACTGCTCTTTTTGCATATGTAGTTAATATGTTTCTATAGTTTAATTAAGAGTGTAAGATCACAGGCGTTCTTTTTCATTTATTCTTCATATACTCCTCAAAGGACAATGGTTCATCTTTTGTTGTGGAAATATAGGCATAATACGCAAGGATAAATGAAGCGTCTATCGAATTGATGAAGCCGTCACAGTCGGCATCTGCGGCAAGCTTCTGATTTGCATCGAAACTGCCGTCCTTATCCGTGGAAATCATGGCATAATATTTCAGGACTTCTGAGGCATCTATTGCATTTATCTGACCGTCATTATTCACATCGCCGAGAGTGTATTTAGGCTTTTTCTCTCCATTCATTTTGATATATCCGTTGTATATCCCCTTGGTGAATACATACGTCATCTGGAGCCTTCCTGCTTCGTCCTTTTCATTGTTTATGAAGGTATCAGCGACTATACCGTCGTCAACATAAGCCAAGCCGATAGGGTAGACATCGCCAGGTTCGGCGTTTTCAGGGATTATGAAATCAATGGTGAAAATACTTCCGTTGTTGAGGAGGATATCATTGGCATTGTATGCGTAAAAAGCGATCTGTCCGTCTTCAACCAGCTTAGAACCTATCGTGAAGTCCTTTATGGCTTTGCCTGTATTCACCAATTCACCCTGTGAGTTCTCTTTGACTTTCAGACGGGTATCATAGAATATATGGAATTTAATGCAGCTTACAGGATCTGTAGCACCATGTACGCTAAAGTATACCCTCTGAGTCCGTCCCCTTGCAGCCTCTGCATCAAATCCTATCTTGTCAAAAAAAAGCATTATACCGCCTTTGTAGTCCCTCGGTTTCACAGTCGGAACGTTCCATTCCACAGGCTGTATCCAGCGAGAACCGTCATAGGGGACTTCCATATCGTTTTGTTTATTGAAAGGATTATCCGATGCTGCGGTAGTTACTGTAGGTTGCTGAGTAAAAGTAACGGTGCAGCATATGAGTGAAAAAAGCATAGCTGCGGCAGTTATTATCCCTTTTATTTTCATTATAAGGACCTCGTTTCTTTGTGGAGTTACTTTAAATTATATTTGATAAAAGGGGCAAGGTCAACAGTTGAGCATAAATCGTAATGAACTATTAATAATATATGTCTTCTCGCACAAAAGAGATATACACATTTTATTGATATTGCCGAAAACAAAAAGAACCGCCTATAAAAGGCGGTTCCTTGCGTTGTCAGATTTTGCAGAATACGTTTGAGATAGCACAGCTGAGTGCCTGATACTGATGACCTACTTCTAAGTCGTCTACGTATTCGTTGATTTCTTCTCTCAGATCCCTTGGTGTTTCGTCTTCGTCGATGAGTACGCTGTCAACCGAATACCAGAAATTGCTGTCCATAGTGAAAATAAGAACTCCGCACTGTTCGCACTTTCTGCCTAAGATCTGGTTGACAAACTCCTTGCTGACAGGTAAGTATAAGCAGTCATAATCCTCATCATAGATGTAGGAATTTGTACCTGTCGTGATGTCGTCGTAAATTGCTCCTAACATTGAAAAAAGTTTCATAAAAAAGCCCCCTATAAAATAAAAAATTATGTTATTATAATACTTTGTATTAGGGGATTTGTAAACCCCTTTTTATGAAATGTTACAGTTTATTAATTTTATTCGTTATACTGCAACAAAAGAAACACATCATGTTGTCTATATTGCTGTCAAAAAATGGGGTGTATAATTGTGGAAAAAGGCAATATATTGAGATTTTGTAAATACGCTGTTTGAATGAACAAAGAAACACTGCGGAAACAATTATTTTCGCAGTGTTTATAATACTTATTTTACTACTTTTTCGTCAGACGGAAGAGTTTTTCTTGTAAAGCCAACGACCTCATTTCCGCCGATCATTACCATAGTATCTTTATTGATCGTAATAGCACCGTCGCCGTTGAAGAGAGGTGTAAGGTTCTCGTTTGCAGTTACAGTCAGTACGTTTCCGTTCAGTTTATAGGTAAAGAAGTTTTTGTAGACTATCCTGCTTTTTCCGTCCTCATAAAAATCAACTACGGCGTATAGCGGGTTGACATCAGAGTTGCGATCGGATTTGAAGCCGTTAATGACAATGTTATAATATACTCCGTCGTAGAGGTGATATGTGCCGAGCTTTCCGTCTGTGCTTTCTATCCTTGACATTTCGATGAGCTTTTCTTTTTCGTTTTCAACTGTTATAATACCGTCCTTTTCCTGATAAAAAGGCGAAGGTATAGCCGTGCCAGATACGACGAAATCGTTTCCGCTGAAGTGGAGAAGGTCGGAAGTAACTGTGTAGAGTCCGCCTGTGCCGTCATTCAGGAAGAAGAGTCCCATTTTATCTGTATCGTTTTCATCTTCGGTATTTAATTCCCAGAATCCGATGATATCCTTGCTGTAATCTATTTTTGGGGGAGTATAGGCAGTTGTGGTGGTAGTCGTTGTTGTTGTATTAACAGCAGTTGTTGTCGTAGTTGCAGGCGGAGCGTTAACGAATGTATCAAGGTCAAGAGTTCCGCTTGTGGACTTGTATGCGTAGTATGAAAGTATTTTTGAAGCGTCAACAGCATCGACCTGGTCGTCGTGGTTCACATCTGCGGCTTTTTTCTGGTCGGCAGTAAAGGTTCCGCCCCTTTCTGTTGAGCTGGCGGCGTATTCTGCCAGTATGAGCGATGCATCGACCGCGTCTGAATAACCGTTATTGTTGACATCACCGAGATTATATGCAGCAAATACCTGAGCGGCAGATGATATCAGCAGTAAAGAAGCAGTCAGCAGAGAACAAGTTACTTTGGCAATAGTGTTTTTCATAGGTTGACCTCCTTAAACAAAATAAGATACATATATTTTAGCAGAAGCGGCATATAATGTCAATAATTTTTAACATTTAAAACGCTTTCTGTTGTTGACAGTAAAAGTATGAAATGGTATAATTAACTAAAATTCAGGGGAGATGCAGAGAATGAAGAAAGTCATTAAAAGAATAGCTGTTATATTTGTAGTATTTCTCATCGTTACGTTTATAATCGCATATGTAATAACCTCAAAAGAAATGTCAAAAAACTTCGGACGAGGTGAATATCCTGAAAAAAGACTGACTGCCACATGGATGTACGACCATTATGAGAAGGATTATCCCCGTGAGGAGGTAAGCTTCAGATCGGGAGAAAACACCCTCAATGGCTTTATTTACGGTATGGACAATGACAGGGGACTGATAGTATTTGCCCACGGAATAGGCAGCGGACATGAGGTTTATCTTTCGCTTTTAACCAGTCTGCTGGACTGCGGCTGGCGTGTATTTACCTATGACTGTACAGGCAGCGGCTACAGCGAGGGCGAGGGCACAAAAGGACTTGCACAGTCGGTCATCGACCTTGACAATGCTCTCACTTACGCGGAAAGTGATGCGCGACTGAATATACTTGATACATATGTGCTTGGACACAGCTGGGGCGGATATGCAGCGGCAGCTGTACTCAACTTTGACCATGATGTTAAAGCCTGTGTTTCAATGTCAGGCTATAATACGCCGTTTGCTGAGCTTTCAGAGTCCTGCGGCAGAATGTTTGGCGGCTGGAGCAAGCTGCTTGATCCTGTAGTATGGCTGTATAACAAAATCGAATTCGGCAGTAATTCTTCTATATCTGCTGTGGACGGCATAAATAAGGCGGGGATACCTGTGCTTATTATCCACGGCACAAAAGATGAGGTCATAGAATATGACGGAGCTTCAATTATTTCGCATAAGGACGAAATAACAAATCCCAATGTTGAATACAAGGTCTATGACGAGGAGGGCAGAAACGGTCATAACAGCTATTTCTATACTCCTGAGTATAAGAAATACAAGGAAGAATTCGTTACTCCTGAGCGTGAGAGACTTGAGAAAAAATACGGTGATAAAATCCCCGATGAAGAAATGATAAAGCTGTGTGATAAGATCGACAAGGAGCTGTATAACGGCACGAATGAGGAGCTTATAGAGCTTATCAACAGCTTTTTCGGAAAAGCTGCTTAAAAAAGTCTGCTGATTTTCAGCAGACTTTTTTGCGTGATATAACGTTTTTCGATGTATCTGTTGCATTTTAAAAAAAACTATGCTATAATAACTTATGAAAATGAAATTGATTATCAAATTAAGGAGATAATGTGCTATGTCTATGAAAAAATGTGCGCTTATATCGGTGCTTGCGGCTTTATGCCTTTGTTCGTGCGGAGTTCAGGAAAATGACGCTTCAACAGAGTCTTCGACTGCTCCAAATGCGCAGGCAGCTGCTTCCATCAGCGGATACGATGTAGACCTTACTGAGCTGAATTCTCAGATGGTGTATGCACAGGTCTACGATATGGTGGCAAATCCCGATAATTACATGGGACAGAAGGTGCGTGTAAGGGGGAATTTTTCATATTTCAAGGACGAACAGTCGGGAAATGAATACTTTGCTGTACTTATCAGCGATGCTACAGCCTGCTGTGCTCAGGGAATCGAATTCGTGCTTGATGGTGACTACAAATATCCCGATGATTATCCTTCGCTTGATACTATGATAACCGTGTCGGGCGAGTTCAATTACTATAAGGAAGGCGTAAACACTTACTGCCAGCTGCTCAATGCAAAGATAGAGGACGATAAGCTCTCATGGTAAGCTGATATATGAAAAGGCTTCCTCTGACGGAGGACGTCCCTTTTTCAAAAGGGGTTATCTCAATAATTAGTGTAAAATTTCTATATGGGTATCGGGGTTAACTTCCCGAAGCTTTTTATATGCCTGCATATTGACAAAAACACCGTATAATGGTATAATCTCCTATGGGAAATTTGCTCTGCCGAGGCAGAGATATGTTTGAAAGCTGATTGAAACGAGGAAAACTGAATGAAAACTGCGGTCATGACTGACACTAACAGCGGTATATCGCTTGAGGAAGGACATAGGTACGGCATATATGTACTGCCAATGCCTGTCATTATTGACGGAAATGACTATCTTGAGGAGCTCACGATCACTCACGGAGAGTTATATAAAGCTCTGAATGAGAACAGGGACATTGTTTCGTCCCAGCCCTCTCCGGGTTCACTTACGGAAATGTGGGATAAGATACTTTCCGAGGGATATGACGAGCTGGTATATATCCCGATGTCAAGCGGTCTGAGCGGCTCGTGCAGTACTGCAAAGGCACTTTCTGCGGATTATGACGGCAGAGTGGTGGTTATCGACAATCACCGCATCTCCATAACTCTGCTTGATTCCGTATACGATGCAAAGTATCTTGCAAACAGCGGAAAAAATGCTGCCGAGATAAAGGAGGTCCTTGAAAAAAACGCTTACAGCAACGATATTTATATCACTCTTCACAGTCTGAAGCGCATAACAAAGACGGGAAGGATAACCGCGGCAGGTGCAGCTATTGCGACTGTGCTCAATCTGAAGCCCATACTGAAAATACAGGGTGGCAAGCTTGATGCATATGCAAGGGTCAGAGGAATGGCAAGTGCAGAGCAGAAAATGTTTGAAGCAGTCCACAGCGACCTTGAAAGCAAGTACGCAGGCATACCGAAGAACAAGCTGAGCATAGGTGCGGCAGGTACTATGGAGGACAAACGTGCAGCAAAGCAGTGGGTGGACAAGGTAAAGGCTGAGTTTGCGGGATATAAGGTGACATACCGACCTCTTGCGTGCAGCATTGCCTGTCATATAGGAACGAATACAAAGGGCGTTGCAGTAGGTATCACATCGCGTACTCTTAAAATAGACTGAGAAGCTTTGCAGAAAAAGCTTAAAGAGGAGATACGGAAGACTGAAACTGCCTGTCTGTATTTATTCAGCAAAATAGATAAAAAAAGATAAAGCCTGAAAGCATTGAACTGCTTTCAGGCTTTCGCATTATAAAAGTACTCTGTTCATTTTTCTGTAATCGCTGTCGGGGTGTCTTTTCTGAGCCACCTCAACAAGCTTCCGTGAAACTGCCTTATACATGGAGCGGTCGCTCTCCTTTGACATACACTCGATATGCTTCTGTACCGTCTGAACGTCATTCCGCTCGACAGGACCTGTAAGAGCTCCCGAAGGACCGACCTTGAAGATATGACGGATATTGCTCATAACAAGAGGCTGAAGAGCTGCTAAGGCTTCGTTTTCGCTGAAGCCGCATTTTTTCATAAGCTCCACGCTTTCCTCTGCAAGAGCGCACATAAGGTTGCTCGATACAGCACAGGCTGCATGGTATTCGCACTTGTGGCTGCCTGAGATAACTCTTACTGGATTGCCAATATCTTCAAAGATCTTTTTCCACTGCATGACATGAGCTTCATTGCCCTCTAAACAGAAAAAGGCGTGACCAAGCTCTTTGAAAGAATCGTACTTGCTGCTTACGGGGAAAAGCGGGTGTATAGAGCAGCCGCTGCCGCCGTATCTTGCGATATCGGGAAAAGCTTCAAGAGCGGACATTGCACCGCTGCAATGGCAGATCTGCCTGCCTGCTATGCCCACATCTCTTACCTGTTCATAGACCTCCCTGATAGCACTGTCGGGGACGGTAATGAACACTGTATCGCATTTCCTGAGAAGTGACGCAATATCGTCAAATACTGCACTTCCCGTAAATTTTGCGGCTTCTGTTCTTGATTGGATATCACGGCTGTAATATCCCGATACTTTAAGTCCGTTTTCGACAAAGTATCTGCCAAGCGAAAAGCCGACTTTTCCTGCGCCAATAAAACCGATCTGCATTTTAATATCCTCCTGTAACCTATGTTGTTACTGTACCAATTATATCACGATTGTGCTGTGCAGGCAATAATTTCCGCGAAAAATCTGCAAAAAATCAACTTGTATGCATTAATATGAAGTTGTATTATACCAACTGTCATAAAATCATAATATTTTACACATTATGTTTCGGGAGATAAACAGGGATATTGCTGCTGAGGTTTGCTTTATCCCGTATTTTGTGATAAAATATAACTTGTCTCAAATTTTTTTTGATGTGTCACACGGCGTATCACATCTGCGAGTATAGATTACAGAGCGTGACAAATGCATTTGAACAGCTTTTACAATAAATCCAACAAGCGGGGAGGGATCAGATGACCGACGAAAAACTGCGAAAGCTCCTGGAAAGCAGTCCTGACAAGGCGCACAGACTTATATTCGACGAATACTACAACTATGTTTACACTATAGTCTTTAACCGTCTCCGAAGCATAGCGGCGCGTGAGGACATAGACGAATGTGTCAGTGATGTTTTCTCTGATATTTTTATGAAGTACGAGCCTGACAGTGAGCACAGCGGCGATATCAAAGGTTTTGTATCGACGATCTCCCAAAGGCGGTCAATAGATATGTTCCGCAGACTCAGATCAAGGAGTGCAGATACTGTATCTATTGACGGTGATGAGATCATACAGCTCGCGTCCTCGGAGAGGGTCGATGAGCTTGCGGAAAGATCTGAAACAGCCCATGAGGTACTTGATGCGGTTACGTCCCTCGGTGAACCTGATTCGACCATAGTCATGCAGAAATACTATTACGGAAAATCTTCCAATGAAATAGCTGATATGGTCGGAATGAAGTCAGATGCAGTAAGAAAAAGACTCAGCCGTGTATTGAAGCGGCTGAGAGAAATACTTTCGGATATCCATGAAGGAAGGTGAGTTGATGAAAGAAAAAAATGAGCTTGATGTTCTGGAAAATGCAGAGCAGAGCGTAATAGAAAGACTCACAGCTGAATATCCTCCCCGCGATGAAAAGGAAAAGGAGAAGATATTCAGTATGAGCGAAAGAAAATGTAAAAATAGATCAGACAATATAATAAGAAATGAGGAGCAGACTGTCAGCGGCGTTGAGGTATATAAGCGTCCGAGGTGGCAGAGATTTCTCAGCGTTGCCGCTGCCTTTGCCATAGTAGTCGGCGGTGTAGCAGGCGGAGCATATGCATACAGGCAGTTCAGAAACAACGAGACAGCTTTCAGCGAGGCTAATAAAAAGATAGCTCCTTTCGGCGATTTTGCGAAGCTTAACTATCAGCTTTGTGATTACAGTAAAGAGCCGATAGTAAATATAGTCGAGTTGGATAAAGGAACGGAACATGATGGGAATGACGATGTTATGGAAGAAGAACAGATCAAGCTTCCCGGAGGTACGCCAATATCTCAGGATAAGCGCGAAAAGCTTGCTGATTTCTTCAATAACTATGATTATAAGTATATGGAACATACTATATTTAATCCCGAAAACAAAACTTATGGACCTTCTGATAAAGCGCCTGATGCTCCTGAATTCAAGGATTATTCCGACGAGCTGGCAAAAGCTATCCTGGAAACCCCGGATCCGTCCGAGATAGAGCTTGAGGAGCCGGAGATTGAGGGTATGACTGTCGGTGAAAATCTCGAACCGCAAATGCCATACTTTATATGCGATGATTCAAACGAGATAAGAATGATATCAATATATAGGTATGACGGCATAGGCTGCCTTGCTTATTTTAAAATGGAATATGAAGAAAAAGACGGTCGTTTTGTTTATGAGGACTTTAGTAGTGTTGAGATGATGGGCTGGGAAATAGATTTTGACTACTTTAAGTCGACTATAACAGCTATACTCAACGATGAGGACTATACTCTCAGGGATACTTCGGGACAGTCTGATATTAATGAGAATATCGCTCCATTCGGCAATTTCTCAGAAAAGGAATACCGCAGTTTAAGAACTGAAGAAGCATCATTATTTATTCAGGCAGACGATTATAGCTTAGGACTTGAGCAGGGTAAGGAAATACCTTTTGAGAAGCGCAAGGAGCTTGAAGAATTCTTCAACAGTCAGGAATGGAAGGAGTCGGATAAGACGGCATATACCGAGTATACACCTTTCTGGCTGCAAACTATGGAATATCTTAACTTTGCTTACATTACCGATGATGAATTGAATATTATATGGCTTGACAGAGATTCAGGAACACTTTCGTATACTACAGTCAAAATAGAAAAAGATACTGATGATGATACGAAATACAAGTGCATAGAACCTCATTCAAAGTCAGATGTCAAGGTATACGATATAGACTATGACCTGTTTGCGGCAAAGATAAGAGAGATACTCGGTGATGAATTCAGCGATAAGACACATGAGTACAATAATTTCGCAGCTTTCAGATGGACAGTTGAGGATACAGACAGAGCACTTTTAGAGGACGAAAGAAAAGCTGTATATGATGTTATCAGCAAGTGCGACTGGACAACAAAACAGCCCAAAAACAATACCGATAGCGAACAGCAGGATAACGATTCTATCGTGCTTTACCATGAGAAAGGCTCAGAGCACGTACTGCTCAGCTTCGAGACTTTTGGCGATTATACTCATGTAGGATATGCTGAGTATACCTACAAGGAGTCGGGAGAATATACACCTGACGATGTAAATGTAATGGAATCCTATTACTGCGATGATGCCACAATAGTACAGCGCATAAAGGAATGTATTGCGGAAGACGATGCAAAGAACGGAATTAAAGACTTCTCATTCATCAATGAATATGAAAAAGTCAATGTTTATTATGTAAAAGATGATGAGGCATTTATATTCCCAAAAGAAAAGGCATATGAGCTTAGAGAGTTATTCCAGAATACTTCATGGAGCGAAGTGGATAAAGAAGATATTACCGATGAGTTTGATTTGAAGATCACAGGCTTAATAGGCGATAGAGCAGTATTAACCGAAGTAGGTAAGGACAAATATGGATATACTGTAATTAGCTATCGTGATGTGGTTATTGATCCCTTTACGCTTAAGATAGATGTTGAAAAGACACCTTATAAAGATATTTGGCTACGCGCAGATAAGGACATTCTCGGACAGATAGAAAAGATATTCAGCGAATAAAAACACAGCCGCTCTCCTATTGGAGAGCGGAGTTTTGCTATATACCGATAAATAAAAAGACCGCACTTGTCGGCGGTCTTTCCTTGTAAAAAATCAGTTTTTACTTACACGTTCACGCTGCATCATGCGTCTCTGACGCTCAGCTTCCTGAGCCTGCTTCTGGCGTTCTTCATTTCTTCTGATCTGCTCGCTGAAATAAGCCTCGTCAGCTCTTTGCTTGCTCTTGTGGATAAAAAACATTGCCACAAGAAGCAGCATAACAACAAGAACTATTCCGACTATAAGCACCGGCTGCATATCAATTCCCTCCTTTTTATTAAATTTGACTGCCTGTAATATGTTACCTAAATTATACCATATTGAGTTTCCGCCTTCAACCGTAAATACGACGAATTTTCACAGGCTTCATTGTGCATTTATTACAATGAAAAGACCGGTCATACATGATGCAGAATTTTAATGTCAGAATTATACCAAAAAGTGCATATTATTTTTATATAGCAGGTGTGATAACACAGTTTTTGTGTTAAGTGTGTTTATCAAATCTCGTGCCGTATTAGTGTATTCAAATAAAATTCACTGGACATATCATAATAAATATGATATAATATAACAGGACAAATGATTTCCGTATCTTAATATTTTTTGAGAAAGGAGTTATTATGGACTTTCAGGAGTATGTTGATAAATTTGAGCCCATGACCTGCATAATTTCCATAGAAAAGCTTGAAAACGGCGAATACGGCGAAATAAGGCTGGTTGCAGGCAATAAGGCTTATGTGGACTCTATAGAAAATCCGCATCATGTTTCGGCATCATCTATGCTCAATAACAAGTTCGTGCCCAACAGTCCATATGAAAAGTATATCCCGAAGGATCTGAATTTTGAGGATTGCGTATATAATGCTGCTATTAAAAAGAAGATAATGCACACATATATCCACCCTGAGAGGTATGATTTCTGGATCAATATGGTAATGATGCCACTTGCATCTGATGACCCGAAAATGGGCTACTGCTCATATTCGCAGGAGCTTACTATAAAAAGCAATGCTGATATGATGGCGAATACCTCTGCCGAAACAGCGGCTGCTGTTATAAAGACCTGTATCAAGCTGAGAAGCACGGATAATTTCCGTGAGACAATGAACGAGGTAATAAGAGATATCAGAGAGCTTTGCGGTGCAGAGCAGTGCTGTATACTTCTTGCCGACTTTGAAGAAGGGACCTGCTCGGTGCTTGCCGAGGATCTTCTTGACAAAAAACGCACAAAGCATATGGATTATTACATACATGAAGGCTTTTTCGATATAGTTGAGTCATGGAGAGATACTATCGCAGGCAGCTCATGTCTTATCATACAGAGCGAAAAGGATATGCAGGTATTGAAGGAAAGAAATCCCATATGGCATGCCTCACTTATTGAAGCCGAGGTCAACAGCGTGGTGTTGTTCCCGTTAAAGCATAATAATGAAATACTCGGATATATATGGGCGGTAGATTTTGATACCTCCCAGACCTCGAAAATAAAGGATACGCTTGAGATAACATCTTACTTCATAGCTTCCGAGATAGCCAATTATCAGCTTCTCAACAAGCTTGAGATACTCAGCTCCATTGACCTTCTGACGGGCATATATAACCGTAATGCTATGAATAACCGCATATACAGGTTCACATCGGGAAAAGACCCTGCACCTCAGTGCTTCGGCATAATATTTGCCGACCTCAACGGTCTGAAGCAGAAGAACGATGAAGAGGGTCACGTAGAGGGCGATAAGCTTCTTAAAGGAGCTGCGGCTCTGCTTCAGGAGACCTTCCCCGAGTGTGAGATATACCGTGCAGGCGGCGATGAATTCATGCTTATTGCCATTGATGTCTGCGAAAAAACTCTTTCCGAGCGTGTGGAAAAGCTCAGGAAGGACTCCGAATGTCCCGATAATATAAGCTTTGCACTTGGTCTTTACTTTGACGACAAGGGCAATGATATACGTATCGCCATGAGGACCGCAGATGAGAGAATGTACGAGGATAAAAAGCGTTTTTACGGCAAATACCCCGAGCGTAAGCGCAGATAAGACAAATAAAAGTCCCTTCATTGAAGGGACTTTTTTCTGCATGAATACAGGTATATATAAGCGGCTGTTCCTGCGGCTGCAATAACAATGCAGAGTACCTGATTAAGTGAGATTATCTTTCCTGCGTGAGATGCGCGGAGAAAGTCCAGTCCGCCTTTGCCGAGTACAGAAGCAATTATTATGAAAAACTCGGTGTTCCTGCTTTTCCTCATAAACAAAATCATACCAACAATAAATATAGCAAAGAAAACGATGGTTTCCGCAAGCTGTACAGGGAAAACGCATATATGCCCCGTCATTTTTCCTGTGTATTCTATGCAGAATGGTCCGTCATAAGCCATACCGCGGCAGCAGCCCACTGACAGGCAGCCTATCTTTGAAATGCTGTACATCAGCGGTATGATAAGTGTGCAGCTTGTTAGCATAGTGCTGAATTCGCGGCGGTCTCTGCCGATAAGTTCGATAGTCACAATTGCCGCGTACATTCCTGCAAGTCCGCCGATAGAGGAAAGCCCCATACCGTTGCCGAGGGTGGTAATATAAGTCAGCAGCAAGCCTCCGAATATACTCATAAAAGGTGCAAGCAGCGAAAGATAGCCTGCAATTCTTTTCCTTACGCCGTTTTTTACATTCAGAAGGAACATTGAGCCTATGCCTGCTGCAAAGGAAAGGACTATCATTATAGGGTAGGGCGGTATCTTGCCCCAGTCTGTATCTATATGCAAGGTCATTGTTGTCATCTCCGGAGCTTATTTCGGCATATTTTCACAGCATGACAGGAAATCTTTTGCTATTATATTGCAGGTTATAGCGACCATTATGAAGCCGATCATTAATAATATACCGAATATTATGTATATTATCATAAGTACCTTGCCGAAGGTGTTCTGCGGATAATTTACACGTACTATTATCATAAGTATTATCGCAGCTATCCAGCAGGGAAATGTGAGGATCGCTCCGCCGATAATTGCCAGTATAAAACCCATACCCATGAGACCTAAGGATATGCCGCACATGGTATTTGCCTTGTTTTCGCTTTCACTGTCAAGTGGCTGGTAAGGCGGATAATAGTTGGTAATAGGCTTATCGAAGCTGAAAACCACCTCATCGTTTCCGCTGTATGACATAGATATAAGGTAATAGTACTCCTCACGGGTGAGATAATGGAACCATTTACCCTCCGCGGTCTTGATAAAGAAATGTCTCTGCAATACTTCTTCATCTACTCCATCAGGAGCGAATATTGCAGGTATGCCCTGCACCATATCGTATGTGCAATCCTTGACCTCATAAAAGTGTATTCTCATATAAATGCCCCCCATTGGCTTTCATTGATTATATTTTACATTATCGCAGGAATTTTTTCAAGATGATCAACGTCATTTTTTCAGTGACATTTGTCATTATTATGAGCTTTTTGCTTCTTGACTATCGTGATGCAAACTGCTATAATCTATATTGAGGGCTTTTCAGTCCAAGAACAAACGGAGGATTTAATATGCGTTTTTTCATTGAAAATCTATCAAAAAAATATGATGATAAACAGGTACTAAGAGATATAACATTCACCTTTGATTCAGGCAAGATATACGGACTTCTTGGCAGAAACGGAGCAGGAAAGACCACTCTTTTCAATTGCATAAACGGTGATATCTCATCTGATTCGGGTAAATTTACACTTCTTACGGATACAGGCAGCAGAGAACTTATGTCCGAGGATATAGGATACGTGCTTTCAACTCCCACAGTTCCCGAATTCCTTACGGGAAGGGAATTCCTCAAATTCTTTACAGAGATTCACGCCGACAAGATACAGGATCTGAAGCCTCTTGATGTATATTTCGACTATATGGGCATTGACCGCATAGACCGCGACAAGCTGTTGAAGGACTATTCTCACGGTATGAAAAACAAGATGCAGATGCTGATAAACTTCATAGCACAGCCGAATATACTTCTTCTTGACGAGCCGCTTACCTCTCTTGACGTAGTAGTTGCCGAGGAGATGAAGCAGCTTCTCCGCTCGCTTAAAGGCAATAAGATAACTATTCTTTCCACACATATAATGGACCTTGCACTTGACCTCTGCGACGAGATAGTGCTCCTCAATCACGGTGTACTTGAGCCTGTATACAAGTCAGACCTTGACAACAACGAGTTCAAGGACAAGATAATCGCAGCACTGAGGGAGGATAACAATGCTTAAAACTCTCCTTATATCCTTCAAGCTGAAAAACGCATATCGCGTAAATTCAATACTTTATGCCTGTAGGCAGATACCGCTCATAGGAAAGCTTTTTCCGCCTGATGTCTACAGCATGACGGGCTTCAAGGTATTTGCCTATATCATATCTATTCTCTGGCAGTTCTTTACGATGTTTGCATTCAAGATCGCTTATTTCTTTTTTGCAGTTACGGTCTGGTGCGGCGTGTTTGAGATAAACAGGGCGGACTCACCGAGATTTTTCCTGCACTTGCTTGTACCGCTTACCATTGCGGGGGCATTTGTGAATAACTATATGTTCACTCCCGAGAAGCACAAGTATTATGCGATGATACAGCTTGGTATGGACGCTAAGAGCTTCACTCTTGTCAATTACTTCTTCAATCTCGCAAGGCATTTTATCGGCTTTACTGTGGTTGCAATTTTTATCGGACTCGATAACGGTATGGCTCTGTGGGAATGTCTGATGATTTCGGTATTTGGTATCGCAGCCAAGACAGCAGTATGTCCCATAGAGATGATACGCTTCAAAAAGGGCAAAAAGCTTGCGACAAAGGCAAAGCTCAATGTATTGACCATGCTGCTTGGCATCGCGTTCATAATGGGACTTTACATTCTGCCTGTATTCGGCTATATGATACCTCTTACGGTATCCTACGCTGTAATGGCGGCAGTCATAGCAGCAGCAGTTATCGCCCTGCCGTATATATTGAAGTTCAAAGAATACCGCGCACTTAACAAGGAGATACTCAATGCCGAGTTCGTATCTCAAATGGACTCAAAGGCAGTTAAGCAACAGAATTTCCGGAAGAACACCCAGAAGAATATCAGTGCAGATGCTGATATCACCAGTGATAAGAGCGGATTTGAGTACCTTAACGAGCTTTTTGTAAAGCGTCATAAGAAGATACTCTGGGGAAGCTCTGTGAAGATAACAGTGGTACTTGCGGTAGTTCTTACGTTACTGTGTATCATAAGCGTCCTTACCCCGAAGGAGGCAGAGGAACTTAACGATTATATCGGAAAATCGCTTCCGTATTTCGTATTCATAATGTATGCCATTAACCGCGGTATGCAGTTCACACAGGCACTTTTCGTAAACTGTGACCACAGTCTGCTCACATATCCCTTCTATAAGCAGCCCAAGTCCATACTGAATCTTTTCCGCATAAGGCTCCGCGAGATAATCAAGGTAAACCTTCTTCCTGCGGCAGTGGGCGGTATAGGTATTTCAGCCCTGCTGTTCTTCTCGGGGGGCACGGATAATCCCGTAACCTACGGCGTAATATTTGTTTCCATGTGTGCTCTGAGCGTATTTTTCTCGGTACATTATCTTACGATATACTATCTGCTCCAGCCCTACAACGCAGGCACAGAGATTAAGAACGGCACATACCGTATCATTACAACAGTTACCTATCTTGTATGCTACTGGATGATATATGTGGAGGTTCCCGCACTTCTATTTGGTGCCCTGACAATAGTATTCTGTGTGCTTTATATTGCAGTAGCCTGCCTGCTGGTGTATAAATTCGCACCCAAGACCTTCAGGATACACAGCTAATTTTCATTGAACAGACCCGTTAAAATAATAAAAGGGTCTGTTTTTATGCCGCAGACTGAAATATTACGGACGATATTTCAAATATATATATTGACACGCATATGTGAGTGTCTGCTTAATGTGTAAGTAAACGATTATTTCTAATGGAGCATATTATAAAAGAGAAAGGCGGATTTTTTTGACAAAAATAACCGACTGGATAAAGGAACACAGAAAGTTGCTTCTGAGAACACTTATTGCGATACTTTTCGCAGATATACTGCTCATCGTTATTTTTTCTTCCAAAAGCGATGATAAGCCTGAGCCCAAGGCAGCGGAAAAGGAATACAGGGCTGCTGCGGAAATAACTGAGGTAACAAGCGTGGCAGAGGTATCGCAGCCTGCCGAACAGAATGTAAATACAGAGCCGAAGAACGTATCCGAAAAGAAGAGCGGGATAGATACGGATTATCTGCCATACTGTAAGGCATCTGCCGTATATTCTTTGAAAAAGGGCGAGTTTCTGTACAGCAATAATATAAACGAGGAGACTGCTCCTGCCAGCCTAACAAAGCTGCTTACAGCGTCGGTAGCACTGAAATACGCCGATGCAGACGATGTATTCACAGCAGGCTCAGAGCTTGCATACGTAAACGAGAATTCAAGCCTTGCAGGACTTGCGGTAGGCGACAGCCTTACGCTCCGTGACCTGATAACAGGTATGTTCCTTGCCTCGGGAAATGATGCTGCACGTACAGTAGCGGTAAATGTAGCAAGAATGAACTTCCCTGATGCAGACCTTAATGACGTTGAGGCTGTGAACTGCTTCTGCGGACTTATGGAACAGTTTGCCAAGAGCATCGGCATGGAAAACAGCAATTTTGTAAGTCCGGACGGCTGGGATAAATATGACCAGTACACAACAGTATCCGACCTTATCAAGCTTACGGAATACGTTATGTCCGTGCCGGAGCTGCGAGATATCGTTGCAATGCCGCAAAAGACGGTATATTCCACAGCAGGAAAGGTTTTCACATGGCAGAACTCAAATCAGCTTCTTGATATAAACGGAAACTATTACTGCGAAAATGCCATAGGCGTAAAGACAGGAACTACACAGAACGCAGGAAGCTGTCTTATATCCGCCTTTGAAACTGACGACGATACATATATATCGGTAGTAGTGGGCTGCAATACAGACAATGACAGATACGATTATACCCTTAATATGATATATCAGATATTGTAAGGCTGTTTTTAGCGGATTTTTTGGATTATTTTCCGTAATATCACCTAAAATCTATTGCAATTTACAGATAAATGTGGTAGAATAATAAAAAACTGCAATTTTGCAGGAACGAGGTGCATTATGGATATAAAAGAAGCAATAAAATCACGACACAGTGTAAGACAATTTATCAACAAACCAATAGCAGATGATCTCAGAGCAGAGCTTGATAAGCTTATCAAGGAGTGCAATGAAGAGGGCGGATTGAATTTTCAGATAGTATACGACGATCCCGAATGCTTCAACACTTTTCTTGCTCATGTGGGAAAGTTTGAGAATGCACGGAATTATATAGTTCTCGCAGGAAAAAAGTCATTAGAGGATCTTGATGAACGCTGCGGCTACTATGGTCAGCGCATAGTTCTTGCAGCTCAGCAAATGGGACTCAATACCTGTTGGGTAGCAGGCACATACGGCAAGAGCAAGTGCAGAGTAGAAATCGCAGACGACGAAAAGCGTGTGTGTATTATAGCAATAGGCTATGGAGCCAATGAGGGCACTAAGCATCGTTCAAAGCCCATAGAGAAGCTTTGCGACATAAGAGGCGACCAGATGCAGCCGTGGTTCAGAAATGGCATGGTAGCAGCAATGATGGCACCTACAGCACTTAACCAGCAGAAGTTCTTTGTTACCCTTGAAAATGACGAAGCAGTCATCACTGCTAAAAAGGGAATGATGACAAAGATCGACCTCGGTATCGTAAAATACAATTTTGAAGCTGCATCGGGACATAAGTGCCGTGCATGAAAAAATTAATAAGAACTAAGAAAGGGCGCACAGTGTGCGCCCTTTTTGCAACATTATAAATGTAGGGGACGGCGTCCTCGACGTCCCGTTGGTACCAAATAAATACAAATACCGCATTGTATGGGACGGCGTTCCGCCGCTCCTAAAGGCTAATGGCTAAGGGCTAACGGCTCATTTAAGGAATCCGTTGATTATCTGTTCCTCAGCTTCAGCCTCAGTCAGACCGAGAGTCATAAGCTTGATGAGCTGATCGCCTGCGATCTTACCGATAGCAGCCTCGTGAACAAGAGCAGCATCGACGCTGTTAGCCTCAAGTGAGGGGACTGCCAGTATACGACCGCTGTCCATAATAATAGAGTCACATTCGGTATGACCGCTGCAAGCGGCGTTGCCGTTTATACACAGATCAAGCTTTTGATACGAGCTGTCGCGTGCAACTGAACGTGAAACAACGTCTGCGCTTGAACCGTCGCCGTTAAGGTCTACCTTATAAATACTGAATGCCTGCTGTTGACCGTGAGTCATAAGCCTCTCACGGACAAGAAGCTTTGCATCAGCCTTTAGCTCTGCGATAGTAGTACGCTTAGTGGAGTCAACACCCTTTATCTGCACCATTTCCATTTCCATAGTGCTGCCCTCTTCCATGTGGACCTCAGTCACGGGGTTGAGGATACGCTTACCACTTCCGTCGCCCGAGCCGTAATGCTTTTCCACATAGCGAACCTTTGAATTCCTGCCGATGAAAAAGCGGTGGATACCGTCGTGCTCCGAGTCCTGAGAGCCGCAGTTATCAATACCGCAGCCTGCAACGATAAGCACATCGCAGTCGTCGCCAACGAAGAAATCGTTGTATACATTTTCCTTGATACCGCTCTGACTGAGTACAACAGGAATGTGTACACTTTCGTTTTTAGTGCCTGATTTTATGCGTATATCGATACCGCTGACATCATTTTTTGACTGTATGTCAATATTTGCGGTAGTATTTCTGAGCAATGCCTTGCCGTTTGCACGGAGGTTGTACGCTCCCTCGGGGATACCGTGAAGGTCGGCTACCTCCTGAAAGAGTCTTTTCTGAACTGCGTCCATCTGTACCATGTTCGTGCCTCCTTACGCCATTTTATGGCAGATATTTGTTGCGCTTTCCGTGCCTGTGATCTCGGGAAGGATAGTATCCTTATCACCGTGCTTTACAATATTACCGTCGGAAATAACGATTATCTCGTCAGCGATATTGAGGATACGTTCCTGATGAGAGATGACCAGGATAGTTCTGCCGTGGCGTTCCTGACGCATTTTCTCAAAGATACGGATAAGGTTATTGAAGCTCCAGAGGTCTATTCCTGCCTCAGGCTCGTCAAATATAGCCAGCTTAACATCGCGGGCAAGAACAGTAGCTATTTCAATACGTTTAAGCTCGCCGCCCGAAAGTGAGGCATTTATCTCACGGTCGATATAGTCCTTTGCGCAGAGTCCGACCTCGGAGAGATAGTTGCAGGCATCGGAAACGGAAAGAGGCTTTCCTGCGGCGATCCTGAGCAGGTCGATAACAGTGAGCCCCTTGAAGCGTACAGGCTGCTGAAATGCAAAACCGATACCAAGACGGGCGCGTTCCGTGATGCTCTTTTCGGTGAGATCAACACCGTCAAAGATTATCTGACCGCCTGTATTTTTCTGGATACCTGCAATAAGCTTTGCGAGGGTAGATTTGCCGCCGCCGTTAGGACCAGTTATGACTACAAATTTATTATCCTCGATAACATGAGAGATATCTCTTATTATCTCGATATTCGAGCCGTTATCATCAGCACTGAATGAAACATTTTTAAGTTCAAGCATTTTCAGAACTCCATTCTTTATAAGCTCGGGCAGAAAAAAAGCCCGAAGGATTTATCATGCATTGTTATTACATTATCAATTATACCACGTATTATAAAAAAAATCAATAACTGCACCTGATATATTGCACTGAACAGATGCAAAAGCCGCTAAAAGGCTAAAAACAGGGGCGTATGAGCTGAATTGCACAGCCTGCAAATAATTAAAATAAAAAAATATTTTCAATAATCAATGGTTTTCCGTTGAAAAAACGGGTTTTTTTGCCCCCTTATGAAAGGACCTTTCAAAAAACAAAAAATCAGGAGGTAAGTTTATGCTTACAATATTAAAAGAAAAATTCAGAAGTTTTGACGGTGAAAGATCACTTGTCATTGCAGAGCTTGCAGTTGATGTAAAGACCGAGCTTCCGCAGGCAAACGGAGTCGAAGGCAGGATAATCTCACAGGGTACTATTGCATGGGAGATAAGCACAGGAGACCTTTACGGCTTCGGCGGCGACGGAAAATGGGTAAATCAGGCAACAGGTGAAGCTTATGACCCAACGGACGGAGAATGATACTATGCTAAAAGAGATATTATTTGCAAACAAGGGAGCAGTCCCCGAAAACGTGAAAGCACTTATGCTTTCACGTAAAATGAATTTCGGGGAACGAGAGCTTACCCACACTTTTCCGTTCCATTTCCGCTCTGACGGCGCATCGCTCCTTGACTGGAGCATAACAGGCTCGGCAGGCGGAGCAGGAAA
Source organism: Ruminococcus flavefaciens (assembly GCF_900143025.1). Classification (GTDB taxonomy): domain Bacteria; phylum Bacillota; class Clostridia; order Oscillospirales; family Ruminococcaceae; genus Ruminococcus; species Ruminococcus flavefaciens_I. Next base: position 45,451 of record NZ_FRCT01000005.1, read on the forward strand.
AGTCGGCAAAAACAAACTCAAACAAAAGACTGCCCCTATCCCAAATGGTGCAGTTGGAACGATAGAGACTGATTCTGGTTGGTATACAGAGTCTACAGCCCATCAAGGCATTACATTCACAACAGGTGATAATATAATCAAAGGTTCTTTGACTATACGACATTCTGATAATAGTGATATTTCAGCATCTTCCCAAATAGGAGATATAATGCTTGTTGAGGGTGATATAATCCCAACAGCTTACGATGCTGATACAAACTTATATAGTGGCACTATAAATCAAGGATATTATATGGACGAAGAATCTGGGGTCAGAGTAAGGGAATTGGGATATTCTCAGTCAATGGCTACTACTGTATCATTATCTATACGATGTTGTTCCGATTATTTCTCGCTGAAGCCTAATACAACTTACTCGGTAAGATTGTTTAATTCAGCATATAATGATATTCAATTTGTTGTAAATACTTATAGTGCCCCCGGAACCATAACGCCTCGATTTGTCGCGGTTGGAGGTAAATCAATCCCAGAAAACGGAACGTTTGTAAAAGACACAGAACAGTGGGTTGAATTAACTTGTTCGCATCGCCGTACTAAAGAATACGAGATATCTCTTCCGTTTGATATGCGTCCTATTGAATACGAATATTGTGAGTCATTTGCTGATTTAAAAGCAGGCACATATAAACTTATGATTGACGTTTGGGGTAATAACAGGTGGTATGTAGGCAGTTCAACAGGCTATGATATAGGATTTCAGTCCTATACTGGTTGTACTGCGGATAACTGGGATTGGGACGGTACAAATCTGACTGAATGGTTTACTCTTTTGTCAGAGGACAACACCGCTATCATACCTAAAACCGATATTTTTGAAGCAGGTACAGTAAAATACAAAGCTCAAAGTGCAGGAGCCCCCTTCCCTAACTATTATCATAGAGAATTTACGTTTACCTTGTCTGAGGATACAAAAGTTGGTTTATTTCACAGAGCTTGGTATAATGCCATAACTTATGATTACCCTCCTTATTTCAGATTTATGATAGTTGACAGTGATGTTGAAGCAGAAGCATTTGCGACAACAGGTGTTTCGCCCGAAGATATGGCTGGATATTCGGCATGGGAGAAGTACAATGTTACTCTGCCCATAACGATAAGCAGCGGTACTCAGTCACGGACCGTTGCAATTGATCTGGGAGACTCCTTCCTCGGAGCAGGGGATACCGTATCGTTTGCGGATACACATATCACAGTACCCACGTACAGCGGTATAAATGTCATAACAGTCGATACGGATATACAGCCGAATTCCATGTACATAAAGTACAGAGGATAAAAAAATAAGCTTACGTTAGCGGGAGCCGCACAAATAAGAAAGCCCCCTCGGTCATATAGGGGCTTTCTTATCTATTATTCAGAGAGGTGGGTCAAGCGTGTGTTAAGATGAGAAGGCGAAGCGCTTCTCTGTACGAAGTTTGAAAAGAGCAAGAGAACAGTTATCTCGCTCTTTCCATTGCCGACGGTATCAGACGCCTTATTTCTGATATCCCTCATACGGCATTTATCAAAGCTTTCTTGAATACATCAAAACTGCCGTCATCATTTATATCACCTTTTATATCATGTCCTGTAACTGTTGATAGTGGTTTGTTCAAATGACATAAGGCAATTCCGAGGTTTTCTGCCGCAAAGAATCGCTGCGGTTTATTCAAAACAGCTTACAGCAGCATAAACCGCCTATTCCCTGATCGCTGAATCCATCAAGCAGACATATGCATCATAGATAATGCTGCTGCCCGAAGCTCAGCGGTCTTTTGGTATGTTTTTTAGTACGGAATAGGGTGGATTTAGGGAAGGGTGTGTATCAAAGCTATTGCTGTAATTATTGATAATAACGTGTATTGCAGGAAGTTTTTCATAAGCTGTATGCTTCGATCTCAAATAATAAAACGGTAAAAAGTGCCGAAATACAGACCTGTGCTCTCCCATTCAACGGAATGTTTTTCAGGTCTGCTTTACCGCTGAGGTCCGATGCTTCTCTGCCTGAAAGCTTATAACTGCGTTTTACGCTCTGTACTGTACGGTATCTCTGCACATGGACAGCCAGAGGACCGACAGCTGTTTTGCAGCGCGGTGCCGTTAGATAAGACATAAATGTTCCCTCTTTTATATCTTATAATATCCGCGTATAGAAAGCCTCCGAAGCTTTCTGACATTATTATATTACAAATAAACAGCCAATACAAGACATTTTTTGCCCGAAATGTTATACATTTATCGTTTTTTGCTCTTTATGAACGCAATGGGGAGGAGATATGAGCAGGATTTGACAGTTTTGCATGGTGCGTATATAATGAAAGGGTACATAAAAGCTACGAAAAGGATATACAAAAGACACATCGGGGTTTTATAATACAGGTAAAGTAATAAGGAGCGCGCGGCTTATGAAAAAAATTCTGCTTATCGAGGACGATACCGAAATATGCGAGGTCATCGCAAACTACTTCAATAATAAGGGAACAGAGGTTGTTGCTGTCAACAGCGGCGGTGAAGCCTTTGACATCATCAGGAACGATGATATCAGCGGATATGAGCTTATACTGCTTGATATTATGCTTCCCGAAACAGACGGCTTTACGCTGTGCAGACAGCTCCGCATGAGGAGCGATGTACCTGTTATATTTATAACTGCAAGGGGCAGGGAGGAGGATATCCTCTACGGCTACGACCTTGGCTGCGACGACTATATCGTCAAGCCCTTTCTGCTTTCGGCTCTGTACAGCAAATGCGAGGCACTTGTACGCCGTTCGGGAAACGGTGACAGCAATAAAGTACTGAGCTGCGGCGGCATAAGCCTTGACCCGAGGACTCTCCGATGCTTTGCCGACGGGAACGAGGTGGAGCTTCCGCCAAAGGAATTCGCAATACTCCGCTATCTTTTGGAGCATGAGAACTGGGCTGTTACCCGCGATACTCTCCTTGACAGGATATGGGGCTATGACTATTTCGGCAGCGACCGCGTAGTGGACAATCATATAAAAAAACTGAGAAAGGCTCTCGGAAACGCAGGCTCGCAGATAAAGACACTTGTGGGACGGGGGTATAAGCTTACAAAGGAGTGAACGAAATGAGGAAAAGACTATTTAAGGGCAAGCCCAAGCGCACGAACTTCTGGAAAATGTTTGCAGTCGCAATGATACTGCCTATACTTATTACAATGTTCGTGGGATTTAATATATTTTCCCTCGGACACGGCTATATACAGGCACAGGCTGAAAAACAGAACAATACAGATTACAATAACTTGGTCCATAGAATAGAGAATGGCTCAAAAACTGATGATGAAATGAACAGACCTGTTGAATTCGGACTTTGTTTAAGTTCTTATAGGGCCATTTCCACAGACGGGATATTCTTCAATACAGGTGCAGGTCAGTACGTAATGGCTACAACCTATGATGACCCTAAAAGTGCAAGTGCAAAGTGGGCTTATGACGAAAACGGCGATATCATTTTTTCAAACAGGGCAAGACTGTGGATAATCATAAGAGAAAGCAATGATCCCGATTTAAGGAGATATTGCTGTTATGACCCACAGGAGATTGATATCCCCGAAATGAACGAGCTGTTTTCTCAGTTCTTCAAGGACGTTGAGGAAAATGATATCGGCTATGAGTTCTATATGAAAAGCCTGTATCTTAACAGAGAGACCAACCGGATAATACCTCACGAAATGACCGTAAAGAAGTATAAATACAGCGTTATAACAAGGGTTTCTGATAATGAATATGAGGGAAACGAAAAAGCTATCGGGACAAAAGATGTAGTTATAAATGCAGACGAAAAAGGCTATGAGCTTTTGACATTTGCTGACAGAAATGAACCCGACTCCTATCCCAGAGGCAGTTTTTTAGGCTTATGGGGCGTAAATCCCGAAAGATTCGATGAAATATATGATATCTACAAAGTGAAAAATCCCAAAAATGAAGGCTTTGGCGGAATGACGGGAAGAGGCGACAATGTCTATGACTTTTATTCGATAAATAATGAGCTTAACGAAAACAAATACGGTGCAAAAGGCTGTGTAAGCGTGACACGTATCAATGTTATGAACAAGTACGCTGTAATAAAATACTGGCTTATAATAGCTATTGTATTTATCATCTCAACTCTTATCGCTCTTGTGATATGTCTTATCAGAAACGCGAAAAATAAGGCTCAGTACGCATTTGAGGACTATCAGCGTGCTCTCACAAATAACCTTGCCCACGACCTGAAAACTCCTCTTGCGGTAATAGGCGGTTATGCTGAGAACCTTATGGAGATGCGCAGGGAAAGCTCCGATGAAAAGGAGCTTAGGTATTTAAGCTCCATAATGGACAATGTGGCATATACCGACGATATCATACGCAAGACTCTGAAACTCAGCGAGACCGAACAGACAAAGAAACTGGACAAAACGAAAGTCGATATAAAAGTACTTGCGGAAAAGTGTGCAGAGAAGTACAGGACTGCCCTTGAGGAGCGCGGTATGGGACTCGGCATAACGGGCGAAGGTACGGTAAATGCCAATGAGGACTCCCTTTCGCTTGCAATTGACAACCTTATCTCAAATGCAGTTAAGTACACCCGCGATGACGGAGCAATACGAATTAACGTAAGCAATAAAGAGTTCGTAATTGTTAACGAGGTCGCAGAAAATGTGGACACAAAGGAACTGAAAATGCCATTTGTCAAGGGGGATAAAGCCAGAAGCGACAAGAGCAGCAGCGGTCTTGGACTCTCCATTGCAGAGGCAGCCGCAGTTCAGAACGGCTTCACACTGAAGCTGAGCTGCAAGGACAAAAAATTCACAGCAGAAATAAAGATGTAAAAAGATCAAGGGAGACCCATTTTTAGAAGGTCTCCCTTGATCTTATATAATACCTCTATAAGTTGTTTGGTATGTATCAGCTTTCAGGCAATGATTTGATAACACCTTCAATAAACCTGCTTATGGAACGCGCGTCCTGATTTGTAAGTCCGCCGCCAGGTTCGTAAACATCAGCGTTTGAAAGTCCCTGTACAGTGATATGTGAGGGATTGCTGCCGTTTACGCCGTAGCTTGAAGGAAATGCAACAGCTCTCATTATAAGGCTTACATCGTCGTCGTCAACGATGCCGTCGCAGTTTGCGTCGCCTAAAAGTGTAGGCTCGTCGAAGATTATCTCTTTGCCTGTGTAGTAGTATTCGGGTTGCTCTGCTTCGTGGAAATATACACGGAAATAATCCATAGAACCATTGAAGTAATCGCCTGCATGGCTGCGTGCTATATAGCAGCGTGTGAGCGGACTGAATGTCTGCTCGGGCAGGGTGGTTATCTTTGTGCTTCCGATAACTTGTCCGTTTATCAGGAGCTTTGCAGTATTATCGCTGATAATAACGCGAACGATATACCATTTGCCCTGTTCAAATTCTGTCCTTGATGTTATTTTTGAGTCGCCGATGCCGAATTCGGGTCTGCCGTTTTTATTTGCCGGTGTGAAGTACATTGAAGTACCGTTACCAAAGTCAAATACTCGCTGATCCGCTTTTCCGCCGCGCCAGAGTATGGAAGTGCATATCTCCATGTTCTTGTAGTCTACAAGAGTTTTATCGCAGATGATGTACTGATTTGTACCGTTAAAGGTTATAACTCCGTCTGCACTTGCACGTTTCTCCTGCCAGAGAGGTGCATTTCTGATTATGCCGTTTGTAGCACCGTATGTATCGTAGGCAAATACGTTGCTGTTGCGGTCAAACTCATAGCCTGCGTAGAGGCCGTCAGTGTAAGGGAGCTTTTTGTTGTATTCCTCTGATTCCTGCCAGCCGAAGGCTGCGCCGTGGGAAACAGAGCATTCGTTGTAAAAATCGCCGTCGAGAATAGCTTCACCTGAGGCAACTCCCTTTCCGTAGCAATAAGCAGTACCCTTTACGGTAGCGTTATCGGTAACGGAGTATTCATCGAGGAGGTAGGCATTGCCCATTACACGGGCATTCCCCGAAACAGAAGCACCTGCTGTTACAACGGCATTCTCGCCGATCTTAGCGTTTCCGCTGATAGTTGGTGTTGCCCACCAAAATCCGTAAACGCAGGCATAATCGCTTATTCTTGCGTTATCACTGATCTCGGCGTTGTTAACTACGGCGTGGTCTGTAATTACGACCTTGTCTCTGATGACAGAGTTTCCGAGTACCATTGCGTCCTGTCCGACGTAAACGGTATCATCTATCTCTACAGTATCGGCAACAAAGCCGCCGCCGTTGGGGTGGTTGTGACCTTCAATGCTTTTCTTGATATCGCGGTACATGGGAGAAGCTCCCTTGATGTCAAATTCGTAGGGATATCTGCGCTTGTAGTCACTTTTATTGTATGAGTATTCGTCGCCGTTTTCGGCCTTGTCGTACAGATTATTAGGTATTATTTCATCAGGTGTAGCTGCTACAGTAAGGTAAAGAGCAGTCTCTGTGCCGTCGAGGGCTATAGTCTTGGTACCTTCTGAGAAAAGGGAAGAATAGTAGGTCGTTCCGTCCTTTTTTTCCGTAACGAGACAAGCACGCCAGTCGGCTTCTTCAGCGTCTGAGATGCCGCGGAGTGTGACAGACACACGTCTTCCTTCGATATTGAGGGGGATAACATTCAGACCTGTCTGCATAGGAGCCTTTTCTTCGGGAACTATGTAGCAATTCTCCTTATCGGGAGCAGGTTCGGGCTGAGTGTATATGAGCTGCCATACGAAGGGATCTTCGAGGGATTTGCTGAGGGCTTCGTTATACAGCTCCTTATGCTTGAAATCGAGGGTAGCCATGTGTTTTGCGAAACTACCGATAAGATCTTTCATATCACAGCCTGAAATTCTTTCGATAGTATCGAACGGGTATTCATTGGGTTTTGCTTCGGTCTGAAGCCTCATGATGAAGTCCTTGCCCAGAGCGTCAAAATTGTCGGGATTTTCGGAAAGATACTGGAGGAATATCCACGCCTCATAGTACATTCTTCCGTGGGGGATTGTTAGATTCATATTTCTGAGATAGGGAAGGAAAAAATGTGTTGTAGGAGTTTCAAGGGAATCAAAATATTGTTCCTTGAACCAGTTTGCGACTGCTTCCCACCAAGGACCTGTGATAGTCTGGTCGGTCCAGCCTTTTGAGTGATAGGTAAGAACGTGTCCGTATTCGTGAGGGAGAGATGCTGAATCAGTACCGTCCAACTGCGTCATTGCAGCAGGATCACAGAAAATGTAGGCAAATCCTGTGAATGGTTCGGCACTCATGTATGCCCAGCCCTCCTCGAAATCGGGAAGTCCCGTTCTTGTAAGATAAATGTTGGTCTTGTACTTTTTCCCGTCGGGGGTGAAAACGGATTCAGAGGAGTCATTCATGCCAAGCTCTGTTGTATAGATTTCGCGGTATTTTTCAAGTTGATCGAGGTTGAGCTTGATGAACGTGTCATTGATTAGACCTGTCTGATCGTCATTGCCCCAGATGATCTGGAAATGTTGGGAAGTTGCAGTGTTGTACTTGTCCATGTAGTGCTGGTCGCCTGAGAAGTCGTGGTAATCTCGGCACAGATACTCTTCTTCTCCGGTTCCTGCTGCCACAACAGTGGTGCTCGGGAACCTGACAGTGCTTCCGACCAAAAGGAAGGAGGCAGCCGCAGCCAGCAGCCTTTTAAAGACCATTTGAATTCCTCCTTTTTTCGCGGAAAACGGGGAGGCGTTTACCGTTCTCCGATAAACTTACAACCATATTATACCACAAGTTATAGAAAAATTCAATAGTTTTTGTACAGATTATTTCAATTTTTTTTCCGGAATGTGAAGATTATCACTTTTTGCGCAGTTCCCAGAAGGCGAGAGCACTGGCTGCTGCAACGTTTAACGAGTCTACACCGTTCTGCATAGGTATCTTTATCGTATAGTCACAGGCAGAGATAGTTTCTGCTTTCAGACCGCTTCCTTCTGTTCCGAGAATGACCGCAAGCTTCTTTTCAGAGGTGAGCTTCGGGTCATCTATACTTACCGTGTCGTTTCTCAGTGCCATTGCGGCAGAAGCAAAGCCGTACTCCTCCAATACCTTGATATAGTATGGCGGCTTGCTGTCGAGATATGCCCACGGGAGCTGGAAAACAGTTCCCATGCTCACACGTATGGAGCGGCGGAAAAGAGGGTCACTGCATGAGGGAGTAAGCAGCACAGCATCGAAGCCGAGTGCCGCAGCCGAGCGGAATATTGCACCGATGTTAGTCTGGTTCATTATATCCTCAAGCACGGCTATCCTCTCGGCATTTTTGAGTATGCCTGCGGCATCGGGGAGAGGTTTGCGGCGCATAGCGCATAATACGCCCTGAGTGAGCTTATATCCTGTAAGAGCTGTAAGCACCTGCGATGCAGCAGTATACACAGGAATATCTTCACATAGTTCAATAATATTGTTTGGTTGTATATTAATATATTTACGTTCGCAAAGAACAGAAATCGGGGTATAACCTGAATTTAAAGCAGTTTTTATAACGTTAGGGCTTTCAGCCACGAAAATTCCCGAAGCTTCAAGCTCTTTTTCGGAGGTGTCCGTGTAGGGCATGAGCTCGGGAGCGGAAAGGTCGGATATTTCGATAATATTTGCCATAGCGTACTCCTTTGGGCATAATCAAGAAAAGCTGCCATTAAGGCAGCTTTCTGTGTGTATTTTATTTTACTTTTGTGAAGGTCTCTGACTTCTTTGAACCCTTGATTGTAAGCTTGTCGCCGTCTATCTTATACTTTGCAGTACCGCCGTCGCTTGAGAGATCCATGATAGCGGAATAGCCTGTTATTGTTATCTTGTCGCCCTTTGTCTTGTAATCGAAGAGGTCGTTGAAAACGAATTCACTGTGGTCGCCGTCGAATTCAAGAGTGATATTGATAGAATCGGGCACTTCATCGCTGCCCTTGGTTATTCCCTGCTTGATGCCGTCGTAAAGGAGACCGCCGTCAAGTGAATACTTTCCGTCGTAGCCGTCCTTGTCATCGAGCTTGGTCATAACGATCATTTCCTGACCTGATACGTCTATTGTTAATTTCTTTCCGTCTTCCTTGAAGTATTCCTTGGAAAGAGTTGTACCGCTTACATTGAAGCCGTCGTCTTCAAAGTGAAGGATAGATGAGCTGTCTGCGTAAACAGAGCCCTTTCCGTCCTTGAAAATAATACCGCCGTTTTTGATGCCTGAATTGTTGTCAAGGTCGTCGATAGACCATTTGCCTGATATGTCCTTACTTGATGAACTGCTGTTTCCGCATGAAGCGAAAGCACAAACAGCTAATGAACATACTGCGATAGATGAAATTATTCTTTTCATATACATACCCTCCGTAATTATATCTTAATATGTAATAACGTTCACTTTAAGCGAGCTTTATACAAGCATATATTGCCGCATATCAATCTACATTATATCATGGTGTTTTTTTAAATTCAAGTAAAAAACTGAAAAGTCGCCGAATTGCAATTAAAAAACGCTCTGCTATATTAAAAAAATGTTTCATTTGCACATAAAAACAGCGTCAATGCTTGACACAGCCTGCTATAAATGATAGAATTATGGCGTAAATGCAACTATCTGCGAAAACAGGAGGCGGTATATATGAAGTCTATCAAAGCATTGGCGGCTGCGCTGGTCTTTGCAGCAGTTTTACCCGTATCGGTCTGTGCCGACGGTGCGGTCATCATGGACTATAATAATGACAGCGTTGTTGATATATTTGATATGGTAAGTGCGAGGAAAAGCGGAGCTTCTGCGGCTGAGCTGAAAAATCTCGGCGGCTTTCTTCTCGGAAACGGCGTTGAAGTAATCCCCGAGGACGGCTATAAGCTCATCTGGAGCGATGAATTCAGCGGCAGTACCCTTGATATGAGCAAGTGGTCATACGAGCTTGGCAACTGGAAGCTGGACGACAACGGCAACTACGTTACCAACGGCTGGGGCAACAACGAGCAGGAGTTTTATACCGATAAAAATACTACAGTCAAAGACGGTATCCTTACCATTGCCGCAAGAAAGGAAAGCTATGTTGATGAGGTGCAGGGAGCTTACGATTATACCTCTGCGCGTATCAATACGGCTCATAAGTTCTCCACCTGCGGCGGAAAAATAGAGGTAAGGGCAAGATGCGACTCTGGAAAATCCCTGTGGCCTGCGATATGGATGCTGCCCGAGGAAAGCGTCTACGGCGGCTGGGCTTCGTCGGGCGAAATAGATATCATGGAGGGCTGGGGAAGCACTCCGGGGAAAATATGCGGAACTATCCATTTCGGCGGTGTATGGCCGAATAATACCTATCTTACCAACGATTACATATTCCCTGACGGCGACGGCACTCAGAACTGGCACACATACAGCATTGAGTGGGAACGCGGCGAGATACGCTGGTACGTGGACGGAAACCTTTACAGCACTCAGACTGACTGGCGCTCCGACGGCTTCAGCTATCCTGCGCCTTTTGACCAGAATTTCTATATTATCCTCAATTTCGCCGTGGGCGGACATTTTGACGGTATCGACGGCGTCTATGCAGAGCCAAATACCTTTGCGGACGGCGAAAAGCACTTCGATATAGATTACGTAAGAGTTTACGAAAAAACGGGTTCTGACTTTGTTCCGACAGAAATGAGCTCTCTGCCGCTGGATAATTACATGGAGGGCTCGGAGGCGACTATTTTCAATAAGGAGGGCTGTACTGTAGTCGATATCAAGAACGCAGGCTCTCTGGAGTACGCTGTTATGGGACTTCTCGGCGGACGAGAGGTAAAGGCAGGGGAAAAGCATACCATAAGCTTTGATATAAGCTCTACTGCTCAGCGCAGTATGGTGCTTACTGCCGAGGACAGCGCGTATACCCGATATCTTGACGAAAAACTGATACTTACTCCCGAAAAGAAACACTACAGCTTTGACGTAACGTTCCCCGCTGATATGAAGGCTGATATAAAGTTCCAGCTGGGAAATATCGACGATGCTGCGGCAATAGGAGCACATACGGTAACGATATCCGATATCTCATGGGATTGAGAAGAAAAATCAGAAAGAGCTGTTGCAGATGACGCACAGCTCTTTCTTTTACGCTCATCATAGCTTTTGTACGAAAAAAATGTTTTTTTTATATTTTTTTGGTTGAAATTGTTTGAGAAATGTGATATAATATTTTTATATAGATGCAAATTAGTTTTATAATGGACGAAATATCTGTTGTAAACACTGTCAGGAATGCCAATTTTGTGATCTGTGCATTGGCAGAAAATGACATGGTTCGTATCTGTTATACAAAATGAGCACAAAAAGTGGTTTGACACTTTTATGATATTCTGATATATTAATTTTGAGATGAAATGCTAAGGAGGTGCGCCATGAAGGAGCTTCTCACGAAACTCTGCGACAAGTATCTGCTCAATCTCGGACTTTTTACCGATCTGTGCCCGCTTGAGCGCGATATACTTTATCCTGTATGCGCAAGTGTATTCTGCGCAGCTGATGCGGAATTCGATCTCGCAAAATTCAAATCCAGTATGTCACTTATCAAGGCAAGCCCTAAGATGCTTTCCAGCTTCCGCAGTACAGTACGTCCGCTGATAGCCTCGCTTATGTCCGTAAGTGACGACCCGAGAGGCGAAATGCAGCAGTATCTTGAATGTTACGACATAATGCGGAAATACTTCACGAATTCGGAGCATCTTGCTCTTCTGTCAATGCTGTTTGCAAAGATAGTCCCTGCCGAAAGGGCTGAGGAATATATAAGACGCGGAAGGCAGATATTCGACAGAATGAAGAGAGAGCACCGTATCCTTACCACAAAGGAAAATATCGCCTTTGCTGTTATGCTGTCATTTTCGGAGAAGTCCGACGACAGTCTCATAGAGGATATGGAAGCAAGCTATAAGCTCCTCAAGCACAGCGATGCCAAGAACAGTATGCAGTCTGTATCGCAGGTCCTTGCAATGTCTGACGGCGTTCCCGAGGAAAAGTGCGCTAAGTTCAAGGAGCTCTATGACAGTATGCTCAAAAAGGGAAAGAAGTACGGCAAGCGTTATGAGCTTGCAATGCTGGCGGCTATGTCCATAGCTGATTTTGGCAGCAGTGAGATAATAGGCGACCTCAGCGATATTGAAGTATTTCTGTCTCAGCACAAGGCTGTTTTCGACCTTTCGGGCTTTGACGGTGACGAGCCTGTGTGCCACGCCTTTATGCTTCTGACAACTGCTTATGCAAGAGATATCAATATAAATGATGAACTGAAAAAACGTGTGCTTATGGCGGCAGGTCAGGCGGCTCTGTACTCATTTATGGTGTACAGTATGATGACCGTTGCACCTGTTGTGCCTGAATTATAATATATGCAGTATAAAACGCGATTATCCTATAAATGAACGGAGGTCATAAAAAATGAAGGCGGATAAGTACATTATCGGCAGTAAAAAAACGGATATACGCAAGCTTCCTACCAACAGCAAAGATGACGGTGTTGATAAGGAAGAGATAATCAGAAAATACGAGGAAAACAAGCTGGAGCTGGCGGCTCTTCAGGACAAGTTCTATGCTGATGCAAGAGAAGGCCTTATCGTTGTTATACAGGCGCTGGACGCTTCGGGCAAGGACTCGACTATAAAGAATGTTTTCAGCGGTATCAATCCGCAGGGAGTAAAGGTGCATTATTACAAGGCTCCTACTTCCGAGGAGCTCGCTCACGATTATCTCTGGAGGATACATCAGAATATTCCCCGCAGAGGCGAGATAGCCATATTCAACCGAAGCCATTACGAGGACCTTGTTACCGTACAGGCTGAGGATATATGGAAGGGCTATCATATGTCGGACAGAGTCCTCGATGATACAAAGAAGGACTTTTTCGAGAAGCGCTACGAGCAGGTGAACAATTTCGAGAAGTATCTCTATGAAAACAGCTACCGTGTTGTCAAGATATTCCTCCATGTATCAAAGGAGGAGCAGACAGGTCAGCTTCTGGAGCGTATCGAACTGCCCGAGAAAAACTGGAAATTCCGCGCCGATGACCTTAAAGTAAGGGATAAATACGACGCTTACCTTAAATGCTTCAACGATGTTATAAATAAGACTTCCACGAAGGAGTCGCCGTGGTACGTACTTCCGGGCGACCAGAGGTGGTATACGAGATATCTTGTTACAGAGATACTTCTTGACGCACTGAAGGCTTGCAAGCCTGAATATCCCGAGCTTCCTGCTGAGGAAAAGGCAAAGCTTGACGATTGCAGGAAGATACTCACCGAGGCTATGGCAGAGTACGAAGACGGAAAAACAGATAAAAAGTCGGAAAAGGAAGATAAAAAGTCCGCAAAATCCGAAAAAAAGACAAAGAAAAAGAGTAAAAAATAATATTTGTGCTCCTGCACTGACTATGATGCCAATATAGAAGTTTATACTGTTTATCGGGGGAAACCTTTCTGAATAAAGGCTTTCCCCGAACCTCTTTTTTTAAATGGGGCTTTAGATGGTGCAAAGCTGTTATATGGGTATCCGTTCGACGAATGGGAGTATTTGATAAACTGCTCATATTAAAAGTATATATGTCTCGGTATAGCATATGCTTATCCGTGAAAAATTCCTTTGGTGCAATACATATATACTTTTATGCGGATAGGTTGATATCAAGGGGATCGTGAAATATTTTACGATATGCTGTTGACTTGCAGAAAAAGATATGGTATAATTTTTATATACCATTATTATTTTATTATATGAGGAGGAGCTATGGGGAACAGTGAATACCGCAAGACAATTGACTATATACTTGACCTTATCAGAGGCGGAATGCTCCAGGTAGGGGACAAGCTGCCTACTGAACGAAGTATCTCGGAAAAACTCGGTATCAGCAGAAACACTGTCAGAGAGGCACTCAGAGGTCTTGAAATACTTGGGATTGTCAACGGAAAACAGGGCTCGGGAAATTATCTGACCGACAATATATCAGAGTCTATCGCTAAGGCTATGGACGTAATGCTGCTTATGAACAGGACATCAAAAGAAGAGATATGTTCTTTCAGAAGAAGCATGGAGAAAACTGTGTGCAGCTATCTTATAGGCAGAGGCTGCAGCAATGAGAACAAGCTCAATATAGTTGCGGCTCTCAACAGACTGAAGGAATCAGAGGGCACAAGCGAGAACTCCATTGCGGACAGGGATTTTCACTATTCGCTTATTTATGCTACCGAAAACAGCTTCTGGATAACCTTTATGAACGCTGTATCCGAGGTGTATATGAGGTGGATAGACAATTTCCTGATAACTGCCGATCATAGTATACAGATGCTGCTTCAGGAGAGCCATGAGAAAATGGTCCAGGGAATTATCACGGGCGATACAGAATTCTGCCTGAAGGCTATAGATTCACACTATGATATTATAGAGAATGGCTTTTGAGAAAAAGCGAAAGGATTTTATTATATTTATGAAAACTAAACGTATTATAGCAGCCGCAGCGGCTTTAATTTGCGCTGTCGGCGCATTTTCATGCGGAAAGAAAAAAGATGAAGGCTCAAAGGAGCAGGAAGTTACCACAGCTGCACAGACTGAGGAGCAGACTACAGAAGCTGCTGAAATAACATCGGAGCAGGCAACAGCTGACGATAACGATGAAGAGACAGACATCAACGATTATATATCCGTAACAGATGTTACTCCTGCCATGTGGAAGGTAACTGACCCTGCAACGGGCAATGAGCTCTATATGATGGGAACTGTTCATGTGGTCACAGAAAATACCTTCCCGCTTCCCGACTATGTAATGGACGTTTATAACAAATGCGACGGCGTAGCTGTTGAAATAAACATTAACAGCCTCATGTCGGATATGAGCCAGCTTCAGGAGTTCTACAGCAAAATGGTCTATACCGATGGAACTACCGTAAAGGATCACATTTCTGAGGAGACCTATGAAAAGATGAAGAACTTCCTTTCGGCAAAGGGTATGTATAATCCCATGTTTGAGACGTATACCGCAGGCTTCTGGGCTACGCAGATCGAGTCTTTAAGTATTTTGAGCATTGGAAATATCGACGAAAACGGCGTTGACTCAAAGTTCATAGCTATGGCTACCGAGGACGGCAAAAAGGTAGTTGATATCGAAAATATTGATATCCAGGCAAGCGTTATAACCTCTCTTTCAGACGATCTTTCGGATTACATGATAACCGAGACTATCGACAAAGCAGATGATCCGACAGGCTATACAAAGGAATTTGCCGAGCTCTATAACGCATGGGCTTCGGGCGATATTGACAAGCTTGACGAGGAGGACGATGAAGAGAATCTCCCCGAGGATCTTGAGGACGATTATGCGGACTATATGGACGTTATCCTTTACAAGCGCAACAAGGGCATGGCTGAAAAGGCTGAGGAATACCTCAAAAACGGCGATAAGTACTTCTTCATGGTAGGAAGTGCCCACTTCGCAGGCGATAAGGGTGTTGATGATATCCTCAAGGACAAGGGCTACACAGTTGAAAGAGTAGCTGCATGATAAAAGAAAAGACTGAGAACTTTCCGAAGCTTCTCAGTCTTTATTTTTTTTCGGATAAAAATAAGTCGCTCAAAAGACAAAAATGCACAAAAAAAGCACCTGTTTTTTGTGAAATCAGGTGCTTTCGATAAATCTTTTCATAGTCCCTTGACATTGGACAGGAACTGTATTATAATGTAATAATGTATCAATATGGAATAGTCTCGCTATTTTGCAAGATATTATAGCACATAATGCACAGCCTTGTCAATAGTTTTGGCGAAAAATTTTTTCATAGGATACGATAACAAACAAAAATATCTTCCGCTCACGCGCTGGACGCAGTCGGCGGAGGTAAAAAAATACAAGGAGGTTCCGCCTATGGTGAATGTTACACCTAAGCAGCTGGGAAAGAATGTCAGAATGAGCTTCGGTAAGATTACCGAGCCTCTGGAGATGCCGAACCTTATCGAGGTACAGAAGAACTCGTATAAGTGGTTCAAGGAAGAGGGTCTGCGCGAGGTATTCCGCGAGATGACCGCTATCACAGACTATAACGGCAATCTTGTCCTCAACTTCAAGGATTACCGATTTGACGACACTCCCAAGTATTCTCTCGCAGAATGTAAATCAAGAGGAGCTACCTATCAGGTCGCTATGAGAGCAACCGCTACACTTGCAAACAAGGAAACGGGTGCTGTCAGCGAGAGTGAGATCTATATGGGTGACTTCCCGCTCATGACCGACAGCGGTACCTTCGTTATCAACGGTGCCGAGCGTGTTATCGTATCACAGCTCGTTCGTTCACCCGGTGTTTACTACTCCTTCACAAAGGATAAGACAGGTAAAGACCTCTTCAGCTCACAGATAATCCCTAACCGCGGTGCTTGGCTGGAGTATGAACAGGATTCAAACGACGTAGTTTACGTTCGTATAGATAAAAACAGAAAAATACCGCTCACTACCTTCATCAGAGCTCTCGGCGAGGAGGGTACAGATGAGGAGATATTCGAGATATTCGGCGATGACGAGCGCCTGAGACAGACTATCCTCCAGAAGGATCAGACAAAGAACCGCTCAGATGCCCTTATCGACGTATACAAGAAGCTCCGTCCGGGCGAGCCTCCTACGGTAGAAAGTGCAGTTAGCCATCTCAATAACCTCTTCTTTGAGGCTAAGAGATACGATCTCTGCCGTTTCGGACGCTACAAGTACAACAAGAAGCTGGGTATTGCTTCAAGACTTTCGGGCAGAACTCTTGCAGAGCCTATCATCAACGAGATGACAGGCGAGATCCTCGCAGACGCAGGTGAGACTCTTACCTACGACAAGGCTTGCGAGATCGAGCAGGCAGGTGTTTACAGCGCATTCGTAACTGTTGAAGCCAAGGAATACTACACCGACGACCGCGGAGAGACTTCTATCCGCATGGTTGAAAAGACCGTAAAGGTAATCGGTAACGGTATGGTAGACATCAAGGGCTATGTTGACTTTGATGCCGAGAAGTACGGCATCAACGAGAAGGTATCCTTCAATGTCCTCAAGGACATCATCGACAATGCCGCTGATGCAGACGAGCTTGAAGAGACTGTAAAGAAGAAGGCAGACGAGCTTTCTCCAAAGTACATCACTCTTGACGATATCAAGGCTTCTATCAGCTACTTCCTCAACCTCTGCGAGGGTGTTGGTACTGTTGACGATATCGACCACCTGGGCAACAGACGTATCCGTTCCGTAGGTGAGCTTCTCCAGAACCAGTTCCGCATCGGTTATACAAGAATGGAGCGCGGTATCCGTGAGAGAATGAACCTCCAGACTCAGGACGTTAATACCCTTACTCCACAGACTCTTATCAATATCAGACCTATTTCTTCAGCTATGAAGGAGTTCTTCTGCTCCTCACCACTTTCACAGTTCATGGATCAGAACAACCCTCTTGCTGAGCTTACTCATAAGAGACGTCTTTCAGCTCTCGGACCCGGTGGTCTTTCAAGAGACCGTGCAGGATTTGAGGTTCGTGACGTTCACTACAGCCATTACGGAAGAATGTGTCCTATTGAGACCCCTGAAGGTCCTAACATCGGACTTATCTCCTATCTGGCTACATTTGCAAGAATAAATGAATACGGCTTTATCGAGGCTCCTTACAGAAAGGTAGACAAGACTACAGGAGTTGTTACAAACGAAGTAGTTTACATGACTGCCGATATGGAGGATAACTTCGTAGTTGCTCAGGCTAACGAGCCTCTCACAGACGACGGAAAGCTTGCAAGACCCCGTGTTAATGCACGTTACCGTGAGCAGATCCTCGAGTGCCCGAGAGAAAACGTTGACTACATGGACGTTTCTCCTAAGATGGTCGTTTCAGTCGCTACCTCAATGATCCCGTTCCTCGAAAACGATGACGCTAACCGTGCCCTCATGGGTTCAAACATGCAGCGTCAGGCTGTTCCGCTCCTCAAGACAGAGCGTCCTTTCGTTGGTACAGGTATGGAGTACAAGGCTGCTGTTGACTCCGGTGTATGCGTAGTATCAGACTATGACGGAAAGATCACCTATGTTGATGCAGACAAGATCACTATGGTTGATACAGACGGTGTTGAGCACAAGTATGAGCTTATCAAGTTCAAGCGTTCAAACCAGGGTACCTGTGTAAACCAGAGACCTATCGTACTTGCAGGCGAGCAGGTAAAGAAGGGACAGGTGCTTGCAGACGGTCCTGCTACCGCTGACGGAGAGATCTCACTCGGTAAGAATGCTCTCATCGGCTTCATGACATGGGAAGGT
This sequence comes from Ruminococcus flavefaciens, assembly GCF_900143025.1. Taxonomy (GTDB): domain Bacteria; phylum Bacillota; class Clostridia; order Oscillospirales; family Ruminococcaceae; genus Ruminococcus; species Ruminococcus flavefaciens_I. The sequence continues at coordinate 63,759 of NZ_FRCT01000005.1, forward strand.
TACAACTACGAGGACGCTGTTCTCCTTAACGAGCGCCTTGTAAGAGAAGATGTATTCACATCAGTTCATATAGAAGAATACGAGATCGAGTGCCGTGATACAAAGCTCGGACCCGAAGAGATCACAAGAGATATCCCGAATGTGGGCGATGATGCTCTTGCAAATCTTGACGAGAACGGTATCATACGCATCGGTTCGGAAGTTAATTCAGGCGATATCCTCGTTGGTAAGGTTACACCTAAGGGTGAAACAGAACTTACAGCCGAGGAAAGACTCCTCCGTGCTATCTTCGGTGAGAAGGCAAGAGAAGTCCGCGATAATTCACTTAAAGTACCTCACGGTGAATCAGGTGTCATCGTTGATGTCAAGGTATTCACACGCGATAACTGTGACGAGCTTTCAGCAGGCGTAAATATGCGTGTTGTATGCTATATCGCTCAGAAGCGTAAGATCACTGTCGGCGATAAGATGGCCGGTCGTCACGGTAACAAGGGTGTCGTTTCACGTATACTCCCTGAGGAGGATATGCCATTCCTTCCGGACGGTACACCTCTCGACATCGTGCTCAATCCTCTCGGCGTTCCTTCACGAATGAACATCGGACAGGTACTTGAAGTACACCTCGGTATGGCTTGTAAGGCTCTTGGCTGGCACATCATGACTCCTGTATTCGACGGCGCACACGAAGGCGATATCCGTGAATGCTTCAAGATGGCTAATGAGCACGCTCAGGAGCACAAGGACGATATGTTCGAGCTCAAGGCTATGGATAAGGTAATCAATCCTAATGCTCTCGAATTCACTGAGGATTGTAAATTCACACTCTATGACGGACGTACAGGTGAAAAGTTCGATAACCGCGTAACTGTGGGCTATATGTACTACCTCAAGCTCCACCACCTCGTTGATGATAAGATCCACGCACGTTCAGTCGGTCCGTATGCTCTCGTTACACAGCAGCCTCTGGGCGGTAAAGCTCAGTTCGGCGGACAGCGTTTCGGAGAAATGGAAGTTTGGGCACTCGAAGCTTACGGTGCTGCTTATACTCTCCAGGAGATCCTTACTGTCAAGTCTGACGATACTATCGGACGTGTAAACACATATGAGGCTATCGTAAAGGGTCAGAACGTTCCTACACCTGGTATCCCTGAGTCATTCAAGGTACTTATCAAGGAAATGCAGTCGCTCTGTCTCGATGTCAAGGTTCTTGATATCAATCAGGAAGAGATCGACCTCAAGCAGAACTTCGACGACGAAGATCCGATGCCTTCACGCGAGTCATTCTCTGATGAGGATACTGCTGACAGCACAAGCTACTCAGACAGCGATATGGAAGACGCAGGCTTCGGCTTTGAGGACGACGAGAACGGCGATCTTGATGATGACTTCGACGGCGTTGACAAGGACGATGAGTTCAGCTTCGATGAGGGCGAGGACGACGATGACTTCGGCTTCGGCGATGATGAAGAGGAAGGAGATCTCTTCGACAGCTTCGATATCGACGATCCCTCCGACGAGGACTAATATAAATCCGAAAATATGATCCGCGGCGCGGCTTATAATGCCGCAGTCCGCGTAACGATGTAAATTTGCAGGAGGTAGCATGGAATTTACAACTTTTGAATCAATAAAGATCGGTCTTGCTTCGCCTGAACAGATCAGAAGCTGGTCTTACGGTGCGGTTGAAAGACCTGAAACTATAAATTACAGAACTCAGAAGCCTGAGCGTGACGGCCTTTTCTGTGAAAGGATATTCGGACCTACAAAGGACTGGGAGTGTCACTGCGGAAAGTTCAAGAAGATACGCTTTAAGGGCAAGATCTGTGACCGCTGCGGTGTTGAGGTCACAAGAGCAAGAGTAAGAAGAGAGAGAATGGGTCACATAGAGCTGGCTGCTCCTGTTTCTCATATCTGGTACTTCAAGGGCACACCTTCAAGAATAGGTCAGGTGCTTGAGGTTTCTCAGAAGAGACTGGAGGAAGTTCTCTACTTCACAAAATATATCGTTACCGATCCGGGTAACACAGAGCTTATCAAGAAGCAGCTCCTCTCAGAGAAGGAGTATCTCTCATACCTCGAAAAGTACGGAGATGACTTCAAGGCTGAAATGGGTGCAGAGGCTATCAGAAAGCTCCTCAATGAGTACGACCCTGCAAGATACGACACTCACAAGCAGAGACTTATCGAAATGGGTAAGGTTTCTCTCGGCGGCAAGAAGATCGAGTGCTTCAACAAGCCTACAGAGTGTGAGTGCGAGGAGTGCCAGAAGTTCAGAGAGCTGGAGGACATCGACTGGAGAAACAATCTCGAGATCGTTGCAGACGACCTCAAGGCTGAACTGGTAGGACTTCCAAGCGGACAGAAGAAGGTCAAGCTCCTCAAGAGATTACAGATAATCGAGGCATTCCGCCTCTCAGGAAACAAGCCTGAGTGGATGATACTCAGCGTTGTTCCTGTTATCCCGCCTGATATCCGTCCTATGATAATGCTGGACGGCGGTCGTTACGCTACATCAGACCTTAACGACCTCTACAGAAGAGTTATCAACAGAAACAACCGTCTGAAGAGAATGTTAGAGCTTGACGCTCCTGACATCATCGTAAGAAACGAGAAGCGTATGCTTCAGGAAGCTGTTGACGCTCTTATCGACAACGGCAGACACGGCAGACCTGTTACAGGTCCAAGCAATCGTGCTCTCAAGTCACTTTCAGATATGCTTAAAGGTAAGCAGGGACGTTTCCGTCAGAACCTCCTCGGTAAGCGTGTTGACTACTCAGGACGTTCGGTTATCGTCGTAGGACCTGAGCTGAAAATGTATCAGTGCGGTCTTCCTAAGGAAATGGCTCTCGAACTCTTCAAGCCTTTCGTACTGAAGAGACTGGTTGACAAAAAGGCTATCGCTAATATAAAGAGCGCAAGAAAGCTCATCGAGCGCGCTGACAATAAGGTTTGGGACGCACTTGAGGACGTTATCAAGGATCACCCTGTAATGCTCAACCGTGCCCCCACGCTCCATAGACTTGGTATCCAGGCATTCGAGCCTATCCTCGTTGAGGGTCGTGCTATCAAGCTCCACCCACTGGTATGCTCTGCGTTCAACGCTGACTTCGACGGCGACCAGATGGCTGTACATCTTCCTCTTTCAGCTGAGGCTCAGGCAGAAGCAAGATTCCTTATGCTTGCTGCTAATAACCTGCTCAAACCGTCAGACGGTAAGCCTGTTGCCGTTCCTTCACAGGATATGGTACTCGGTTCTTACTACCTGACAATGGATAAGCCGGGTGAACCCGGTGAGGGCAAGGTATTCCGCGATGTGAACGAGGCTCTCATGGCTTACAATGAGCACGATGTATCCCTCCACGCTAATATCAAGGTAAAGATCACCAAGGATATCGGCGACAAGAAGGTTTCAAAGATCATTGACGCTACTGTGGGAAGACTTATCTTCAATGAGAATATCCCTCAGAACCTTGGCTATGTTGACAGAACAAATTCTGATAAGCAGTTCGATCTCGAGGTTGCTTTCCTTGTTGGCAAGAAGCAGCTTTCAGATATCATCGAGCGTTGTATAAAGATACACGGCACAACAACTACTTCCGAAGTTCTTGACCGTATCAAGGCTCTCGGTTATAAGTATTCAACAAGAGCAGCTCTTACTGTTGCTGTTTGTGACGCTACAATTCCTCCTCAGAAGAAGGAGATACTTGCTCAGGCTGATGAAGAGGTCGCTCAGATCACTTCCGAGTATGAGTACGGTTATATCTCCGAGCAGGAGAAAACAAAGAAGATCATCGCTCTGTGGACAAATACTACAGACGAGGTTACTAAGAAGCTTAAAGAGAACTTCGACAGATACAATCCTATCTGGATGATGGCTGACTCCGGTGCCCGTGGTTCTATCTCACAGATCCGTCAGCTTGCAGGTATGCGTGGACTTATCGCCAATACCTCAGGTACCGTTATCGAGATCCCGATCAGAGCTAACTACCGTGAAGGTCTTAACATCTTGGAGTACTTTATCGCTTCTCGTGGTGCGAGAAAGGGTCTTGCTGATACCGCTCTCCGTACCGCTGACTCAGGTTACCTTACACGTCGTCTTGTTGACGTTTCTCAGGACGTTATCATTCGTGAGGAGGACTGCGGTACTACAGAAGGTATCGAGGTATTCGAGATCAAGAACGGCAACGAAGTCGTTGAGCCGTTCGATGAGCGTCTTGTCGGCAGATTCCTTGCTGAGGATCTCCGCGACGAGTCAGGTGAGCTTATCGTTTCACGCAACAAGCTCATCAATGATGCAGACGCTAAGAAGATCATTGACTCAGGCGTTGAGAGGATCAAGATCCGCTCTGTACTCACCTGTAAGTCAAGAACCGGCGTTTGTGCTAAGTGCTACGGTGCTAACCTTGCATTCAATAATATCGTTTCAGTCGGTGAAGCTGTCGGCGTTATCGCTGCTCAGTCTATCGGTGAGCCTGGTACACAGCTTACCATGAGAACCTTCCATACCGGTGGTGTTGCTTCTGCCGATGCTGAAGATATCACACAGGGTCTTCCACGAGTTGAAGAACTTTTCGAGAGCAGACGTCCTAAGGGTGCTGCTATCCTTTCCAGAATTTCAGGTAAGATACACATCGAAGAGATCAAGACTACAAGAAATATCATCGTTTCAAATGACGAGACAGGCGAGTCTGAGAGCTACATGATCCCATATAACCTCAAGATCAGAGTTCAGGAAGGCGAGACTATAGAAAAGGGTACAAGACTTACCGAAGGTAATATCTACCCTGCTGATATCCTTAATATCCTCGGTACACAGGCTGTTCAGAACTACATCATCAATGAAGTTCAGAAGGTTTACCGTTTACAGGGTGTTGATATCAACGATAAGCATATCGAAGTTATCGTTCGTCAGATGCTCCGCAAGATCAAGGTAGAGGAGACTGGCAGCAGCTATCTGCTTCCGGGTACTCTTGTTGACAGCAAGGAGATCGACATTATCAATGAAGAGCTTCAGGCTCGTATCGACGCAGGCGAGTACGACGTACAGCTTGTTAAGACAAGTCCTGTTCTTCAGGGTATCACTAAGGCATCTTCAAATTCAGACAGCTTCATGTCAGCAGCTTCATTCCAGGAGACTACAAAGGCTCTCACTGATGCTGCTATCAGAGGTAAGAGCGACCGACTCCTCGGACTCAAGGAGAACGTTATCATCGGTAAGCTCATCCCTGCCGGTACAGGTATGGAGTGCTACAGAAACGTTGAGGTCGTTAAGAACGAAGGCTACGGCGAGCACAATACTGCTGCTCCTATGGCTAATCAGATATAACATTTATTCTCCCGAGGTCTCAAGGCTTCGGGAGACTTATTTTTAATGCGGAATTCGGAATTAAGTGTGCCGTAAGCGAAGTACAATTAACGATTTTGGAAAGAGTGAGCGAGTTTACGAGCGACAACGTGGCAAGGGTGCAGCGCCACGCTGCTTTCTATAATAGGGCTGAAAAAAGGGAAAAATCAATGGGAAACCATTGATTATTGAAAAAATTTTTCTGTAAATCTGCGTTTTGCATAAATTGATACAGCTCAGTTTGTAGGATAAGTACATAGGAGGTTTGCTATGGAATTGAAAAGAATCGGCGCGGAGGAGTGCGAAAAGCTCTGGAAAATGCAGGTTGAAGCCTTTTCGGAGCTCCTTGAAAAGTATCAGGACTACGATATAAGCCCTGCAAATGAGCCTATGAGCCGTGTTGAGGAGAGACTTCGGCAGTCCTTTACATATTATTACTTTATAATGGACGGCGAGACAGCCGTGGGAGCTATCCGTGTGGTCGATATGAAGGACGGCAGCCGTAAGCGTATCTCTCCAATATTTATAATGAAACAGTTCCGCGGAAAGGGCTATGCTCAGCAGGCTATCAGGGCTGTTGAGGCGCTTCACGGCAGGGAAAACTGGGCTCTTGGTACTATTTTGCAGGAGGACGGGAATTGCTGCCTCTACGAAAAAATGGGCTATCGTCAGACAGGTGAGACTGAGGTCATTAACGAGAGAATGACTATCGTAAATTACGCTAAATAGCCCTTAGCCCTTAGCCGTTAGCCTGTAGGTAGTCACCCACATCGTTGATATAATTTGAAAAAGCATATCATGTCCGCCTGCTGCATATAATGCAGTGAGGTGAGATGTATGAAGAAATTCTTCGCAGCTGCCTGTGCAGCTGCTTTTCTTATGTCAGTGGGCTGTTCTTCTATTGTCAGGACAGCTGATAATACTGCGAATACCGAGTGTGGAGAGTCGAAAGCTCCCGTAAATGAAAAAGCGGCTTATGAGCCGCTGAATTACAGGGAGCAGGTGGGACTATGGCTGCCTTATGTGCGTTTCCCTGACTATATGCAGGGGAAAAGTGAAGCGGAATTCCGAAAAGCTGTAGCGCAGATAATGGAAGATGCGGCGGCAGACAGCGTTAATACCGTTTACTTTCATGTGCGACCAAATGGCGATGCTTACTATGCTTCGGAACTTTTTCCAAAAGGGACATACCTTGACGGAGATTACGACCCGCTGGAGATAGTTCTTGAAGAAGCTCATAAACGAGGAATATCCGTGCATGGGTGGATAAATCCCCTGAGACTTCAGACAGCAGAGCAGATGAATAACGTTCCTGACAGTTTTATAGTGAAAAAGTGGATAAATGCAGGTGAGCCATATGTGAAAAATGTGGGCGGACGCTGGTACCTCGACCCTGCTTATCCCGAAACAGAGGAACTCCTGCGCAATTCTGTAAGAGAGGTGCTGGATAATTATGACGTTGACGGCATACATATCGACGATTATTTCTATCCCACCACCGACCCTGAGTTCGACCGTATTGCCTTTGAAACAAGTGGGAGCGGTGACCTTGCACAGTGGCGTATTGAAAATGTGAACCGCTTTGTGAAGGCAATGTACGATACGGTCAAGGCTAAGGACAAAAGGCTTGTTTTCGGCATAAGTCCCCAGGGGAACATTGATGCGGACTATAATTCGCAGTATGCCGATGTAATGCGTTGGAGCAGCGAGGAGGGCTTCTGCGATTATATAGTTCCGCAGATATACTTCGGGTTTGAGAATGAGAACAGTCCCTTTCTGCCGACTCTGAATCAGTGGGAAGAACTGGTCGATGAAAGCAAAGTATCACTTATTATCGGACTTGCTGCCTATAAGCTTGGCAGAGAGGATAAGTGGGCAGGTGAAGCAGCAGAGCTTGAGTGGATAAATGATCCAGATATTATCAGCAAGCAGATCATGGAAGTCAAGAAATCCTCAGCCGACGGTTATGCACTTTATTATTAAGTGATAATTATGCTTTGAAATACTGCTTTATCTATTGACAAAATGTCATTGGTGTGGTATAATTTAGCAGTATTCGGGGCATTAGCGCAGCTGGGAGCGCATCACACTGGCAGTGTGGGGGTCAGGGGTTCGAATCCCCTATGCTCCACCAACGGAAAAGCCTATGTTTAGCTAAAAACATAGGCATTATTTTTAGATCATTATGCTGCAAGCGGCAGAAAACACAATATTTCCGTTAAGATTTCCGTTACGTGTATCAAGAAACGCATATTGTAACGGCAAATGCTGAAGCAATCACATAATAAAAAATAAGGCTCTCCGTGACGGAGAGCCTCAATTCATTATAAGTTATAATCAGATAGATGGAGAATATGATTCAAATATCTTTACAGCTGATAAGAGCAGCCAGAGTTTTGATAAGGCATTTAAGGCACAAAAGCACGTTCAGGACTATGTTTTTACAGACGGAATGGCTGAGAAGAGTGTTGAACGCAGATTTGCTGAGGATCTTGATTCAGCAGCAGAAGTTTGTGTATATGCTAAACTTCCGAAGGGATTCAATATACCCACTCCTTTAGGTCATTATTCTCCGGACTGGGCGATAGCATTTAATGAAGGAACAGTAAAGCATATCTATTTTATTGCCGAAACAAAGGGTTCTATGTCAAGCATTGACCTTAGACCAATTGAAAAGGCGAAGATTGACTGTGCTAGAGTTCTTTTTAACAAGATGAACACAAATACCGTCAAATATGATGTGGTAAAGAGTTACCAGGATCTATTAAACAAAATTCAATGATGATTATTGTAACCGCCCTTCACGGGCGGTCCTTCTTTTATCTTGACAAATGTATCTTCATATGATATAATCAAAACAGAACGTATATTCTGGTAATGCTTGGAGGTGAGTTGCATGTGTATGTCTTTGCGTATAGAACCAAAGGAAATGGCGGAGGTTCTAATAAAGATCAGAAAAATGTCCTTTGCTCAGGAAATGTCGATAAAGCTTGGTAAAAGTCTCATCATGTCAGGAGACTTATACCCGTCAGATATAGCTCCGGTTCTTGCACCGAACAAATATGGAAAAAAGGCTATATTTCCTATGGCATGTGGATTTACACATCAGGCTACTCCCAAGCCTCTTGCTAACTGCCGCATTGAGACTGCTGATAGGAAGCCTTTGTGGCGGGATTCATGGTACAGACGAAGATGCGTCATTCCATCCTCTTGGTATTATGAATTGGGATACCCTTTATATGATGAAGACAGTCGAAGTATGATTGAGCATAGGAATACAAAAAAGATTAAGTTCGCTATTCAGACAGAAGGTTCAGATATCACTTATATTGCAGGGCTTTACCGTTATGAGGAACATTGTGATATGCAGGTGCCTATGTTTTCTATCCTTACGCGAGAAGCAGCGGGGACTGTACGAGATATACACGACCGTATGCCGCTTATACTGGATAAGGAGAATATACTTGACTGGATACGTACTGACGGAGATTCCAGCGATATAGTAGAGAAAGCACTGACCAATATGGTATTCGAGAAGGCTGTGGAATATCATAGATCCCCAAATGAACTCATTACAATGTAAAAAAAGTATCTTTGAAGGCGGCTTCATGCCGCCTGTTCTTATATATTTCAAAAGTGTAAAAACGTGGAGTATATTATTTCCAGATGTTAACATATAATATATTTTGTTTACAAATTATTCATTCAATTGTGAAATTATTATGGTATAATATCACATATAAAGAATTTGATCATATTCATATTATATAAATTCTTTATAAAAATTAGGGGTGAAGGACTGACGGTTATGCATGGATGTATTACAATGCGACAGCTTAGTACAGGCTATAACTGCGCCCTTTCAAAATTAAACATGGTAATACAAGCGTATCACATGAGATAGGTTCTTTTGTGGTGCGCTTTTTGTGTTATCTAAAAATAAGGAGGTATGTATTTTATGAGAAACACATGGAAAAAGACAGCGGCATTCCTGCTGGCGTTCACACTGGCGGCAGTACCGCTTTCGCAGACAGGAGTCAAGGGCGGACTGTTCGGCAAGGTTGGAATAGTTGCTCATGCAGAAGATGTAATATGGAGCAACGGCACAATAATCAATACCGACACGGTGATTAACGGAAATGTAAGTGTCTCCAGTGGTGCTGAGGTTGTAATCGCTGGCAATGCTGTTGTTATAATCAACGGTGATTTAACGTTACAACCTGGTTTTTGGGAACAGGATGATTTTGATGGTGATTGGGTTTCTACAGATATTGATGTTTTTACTGGCAACTCCCCACTGCTGATTATCAACGGAAATCTTAATCTTGGAAGTCATTCATGTTTAAACGGTTGCAGGAAGCCGCATTTTTTTGTGACGGGAAGCATTTCGGGTAACGGCACTTGTTACAATAATGAGACGTTCACGACATCTTTACAAAATATCAGTTTTACAAGAGTGACAGACGGCACTTCGTACTTTACTGACGGTAACGGAAAAAAATATGTGCTTAATGGCTCATCATTTGTGCCTATGGTTGAAACGGTTGACATCTCCACCGCAACCGTAAATCTTGGGGCTGACAACAGCGTTGCATCTATCACTGTCGGCGATGATACCATAACCGACCTGTCGGGCTTCGATATCACATACGGCGTATCGGATACAGACCATACCGCAACATCTGTTCCTTCCGCGGCAGGCACATACTATGCATATGTTACCGCAAAGGACACAAACACATCTTACACAGGCACGGCTAAGAGCGATTCATTTGAAATCGTCTCACTCACAGGTTCAGGCACACAAGAGGACCCTTATCTTATAAACAGCTTAGTTGAGCTTGCTACATATGCAAATGTCGACGAATATGCAGCAGGATCGTATATCCAGCTTACAGCTGATCTTGTGTGTGACGGTGATTTTTTGGTAACAAAGTCCTCTCATATCATGCTTAACGGTCATACCTTTACTTCAGGTTCATTCACTGTTAATAACGATGTTGAAGTAGCTGTCTACGATGGTATCATCAACGCTCCGATAACGAACAACGGCTTGGCTGTTGTTTTAGGCGGCACAGTTAATGGCGCTATAACAAACAATAATGTTTTTTTGATTGATAATGCTACTATTTCAGATGCAATAACGAATAACGGCAACATTAACATGTTCGGCGGTACTGTTTCGGGCAATATAACATGTTCGGATCAGATTCATGTTTTTGGCGGTACTATTTCGGGTGATATAGATATAAGTGGAACTGGTATACTTAGAGCAGTAAAAAATGCGGACGTCAATAACGGGGCACCCACATTTAACGGCGTAATAAGAAGCAACATTGGTTCAACTGTTATAATTAGCTATGGTACGTTTGCAAACGATCCGTCAACTATCAACAATGTTGAAATACCTGAGGGCTACTACGTTAAGACTGTGACAGAGAACGATACTACTGTTTATCAGGTACTGCAAAAGTTGCCAAAAATCTCAAGCGCAAGCGTTACTCTCGGTGACGATCTCGCCCTGAATTTCTACGTTGATGGTATCGCAGATGATACGGCTGCGGCTGAATACACAGTGAACTTCACAGGTGCTTGCGTAGATGAATCCTCGGCACTTGCGTACAACGCAACTGAGGGCAAATACTATGCGACAACGCACGTTTACGCAAAGGACATCGACAAGGATATTACTGCGACACTTTGCAAGGGCAGCGATACAGTCGATACCATTGAGGATTATTCTATTACACAGTATCTGTCGTCACCTGCATTCAGCGGAGCAGATGAAAAAACAACTGCCCTTATCACTGCGACACAGAATTTCGGATATGCGTCCGCTGAGTATTTCTACGACGATAATTACGGCGTGACAGCGACATTTGAGGACTATAATCCCGATGTTTCCGCTTATGCACCGACCTTTGGCAGCGATGCTGCTAAGCTCTCCCTTGTGCTTGATTCAAAGACGGCGGCTCGTCTGTATGTCAAGGGTGATGATACAGGAACAGAAAGCACGATAAACGCTACAAAGGCGGATTATCCGTCCTATCATGAGGTTGCAGGACTGCTCCCCCAGAACCTTGCTGACGAGCAGACTATCAATGTCGGCGGTACGGATTACAAGTTCTCCGCACTCTCATGGTGCAACCGTGTACTGACGAACGGCAGTGCAAGCCAGAAGAATGTCAACATGGCGAAGGCTATCATGGCTTATTACACAGCAGCAAAGAATTATTCATCCGTTGATGTTTCAAGCGTTACTATCAAAAATGCTCCGACAGAAGCATTGTTCGTCAACAGCACAGGAACTCTCACAGCAACTGTTTCGCCTGATAACGCAACAGACAAGACCGTCGTATGGTCAAGCAGTGATCCGGACTATGTATCTATCAATGCTGAAACAGGAGAATACACGATCATGGGTACAAAGGGCTATGGCTCTGCCACGATCACTGCAACAGCTACCAATGGTACAGAAGATACATCTGATGATGTTTCAGCTACTTGCACCATAACAGGAAAGGTTCACCATACATCATTGCAAGTTGGAGACGTAATTCGTGTAGGAGAAACAATTTATACTGGCGATAAATGGCAAGTTAATATTTCACCTAATACGAGTTTTATAACTGCTCATGGAGTAATAACTTTGGTTGAAGACAAAACAGGTAGCACTACATACTATAAAATGAAGCGTGGTAGTAATGGCGCTATACCAAACTGGACAAGTTTTAAGGTAACAGATGCTACCGACGGACTTTATATAGTAAGTGGAACAGGTACAAATTCAGATAAGTTTGTATTTGCAGTTCATACGAAATAGTCTATATATGTATTGTTCCTACCGAGCTGCGGTGTGCGGCTCGGTGGGGGGTGTAACCTAAAACGGAGGTGTTAAAAATGGAAAAGGAAAAGTACATCGCTCCCGAAATGGAGATCGTGGAGTTCGATAACGAGGACGTAATTACCACAAGCAATGAGCTTGAACAGCAGTAATTGGAACACAACAGGCAGTCCATGCGACTGCCTGTTGCTATACAAGGAGCATTTATGAAAAGATTATTACCCATTCTTCTTTTGTCGGCGCTCCTGCTGACAGGCTGCCACAATGGAGACAGTTCATCAGCGGAAGATACTTCCATAGAGAGTACAACAACTACTGCGGCGGTAAGTGATTTCTCCTCAGAGCAGACTGAAAAGAATACAGAAAATAACGAATCCCCTACGGCACAGACTACTACAACTGCGAAAACCACCGAAACAACGGCGGATTTATCTGCCAAAGCAGAAAAAGCCACCACAAAATCTGTGAACAAGCAAGGCAATGATACCGTCACAACCAAAGCAAGCAGCTCTGCCGAGCCTGCAACAACTACAAAGGCACAGCAGGACGGCTCTGAGTCCGCGGCAGCCACATCAAAGCCTATTCAGCAGACAACCACACAGGCGGTGCAGGATACGCCGTCCGATACAACCGACAGCGATAAACCAATAGAGCTGCCGTTAGTACCCCTGAGATAGTGACATAAGGAGAATCCCGAATGAAAGAAGAATATACTACGCCAAGAATAGAAATCGTGGAGTTTGATACCGAGGACGTTATCACCACAAGCAGTAAAAGCGCAAAGGTAAACGATGATGGCTCCATAGATCTGCCCATAATCAACATGAATTAGTACATGAAAATTATAGGCGGCTTTATGCCGCCTGTTTCTGTCTTCTCAGTTAGTAGATTAGGTTTGTGATCTCGAAGACCACGGAGCATTCAAAATCATTGTTATAGCTATGCGAACCGCACTTCGAGGCGGTTCTGTTTTATGTATTTACATTATATTGGTATTATGCTATAATAGGTGATAAGAGAAATGATAAAGGAGCTACATATGGGACAGAAAGAGATCATCGATAGAGATACCTACAAAAAAATCAAGAAAATGAACCGAGAGGAGCTGACAAAGTCATTCTCCAGTATGGTGATGAGCTCCTTGGTGAACAAGGCAAAACCATTGATCTTCCGGCTCTTGAAGCAGAGCTGAGCAAGATCAAGGGTATCGGTGGTAAGCGCCTTGAAGAGATAATGGTCGTTATAGAGAAATTCTTGGATGTAGAATAGGGGGTATATTATGAATTCTAAAAGAATAGTAGTAGCGTTGATGTGTGCTGTAATACCGTTGGGAATAGCCATTAGTCCGGTTGGTACATCTACTGTCTTATCAGCAGAGGCAGCATCAGAAGTTAACAGCGGAACTTGCGGAAAGAATTTAACATGGAAGCTTGACAGCAGCGGTACTCTGACCGTAAGCGGTACAGGAGATATGAATGAAGATTTAGATTCAAATCCGTGTCCATGGAAGGAATACAGTGACGAGATAAAGAATGTTATTATCGGTACTGGAGTTACAAGTATAGGTATGGGTATGTTTGATAACTGCAATAACCTTACCTCATTATCGCTTTCGGATACGCTGAAGACTATTAGCGCATATTCGTTTTCGAGCTGCAAATCTCTTGAATCAGTAGTCATTCCGAACGGAGTAACCAATATTGGTACGAGTGCTTTTTCGAGCTGTAAAAAGCTTAGCAATGTTACTATACCCGCATCCGTGACGAATATAAGTGCACTAGCGTTTTCTGGGACGCCATGGTTTGAAGCTCAGAGAAGCATTGATACTCCGTTCGTAATAATAAACGGTTTGCTCATTAATGTGTTCTATAAGCTTTCGGGAGACGTTGTTATCCCATCGACCGTGAATAAAATATGCGATCAGGCAGCATGGGGCTGTTCAGAGATAACCTCGCTGACCATTCCCGAAACCGTGACCGAGATAGGTCATAATGCATTCAATGGGTGTGAGCAATTGAAATCTGTAACTATACCAAGCTCCGTGGAGAGTATCGGTATGCAGGCTTTTATCAAGTGTACTGCTCTTTCTGAGGTGTTTATCCTGAATCCTGACGCAAAAATATATGACAGAGCCAATACCTTTACCAATGAAAACGATAAGTTCAGTGGAGTAATTAAGGGATATAAAGGTTCTACGGCTGAGAAATATGCTCAGAAGTATAACTATACATTCAAAACATTAGCTCAGCTTGGAGACGTTAACTCTGATGAGTATATTAATGCTGTTGACGCTTCATCAGTTCTTGCATATTATGCTATGATCTCAACAAACCAGGATGGCGGATATGATGAGGAGCAGAAACTTGCAGCAGATGTAAATCATGACGGAATGATTAATGCCGTTGATGCATCAAATATTCTTGCGTACTATGCGTATATATCTACTACAAAAGAAGATATCCTGTCAATGGTAGAATATATGAAAAAGAATTAAGAAAATGCCCTAATATGATGATCGCCCTTCACGGGCGGTTAAGATTAATGTCTTGAAATAGTTTTTGATATGTGCTATAGTATTGAAAGAATATGTGAATTTAGGTGTTTTGTTTGAGTAAAACGTTTCCGTTATTTTTCCGTTATTGCATTAAAATTTGATATGTATTTGAAACAAATCATGGAATGACTACTATTTGAAAATGGCTAAATATCGGGACTTGTGAACTGTGAGCAACATAATGAAATTAAATCATTCTATTCTGGCAGTGTGGGGGTCAGGGGTTCGAATCCCCTATGCTCCACTTGGATAAAAAGAAAACAGGCGTTTCTTCAGTACGAGGAAACGCCTGCTTTCTTATATGAACACACATATATAAAGAGAAAAATGAAAAAAGCATCGAAATTTAATTGTATACGGCTTGGGGAGTTATCCTGCTCTGATAACGAGTGTAGGTAACTCACAACAGCTTTCATATATATAAATCGTTTCAACTCGCAGAAGTTGACAGTTTTGAGAGAAAATCGTGAAATACAACAATATTGCGTATGGTTTTATGTGAGTTTTAAATATATCAGTAGATTAAAGGAAGATAAAAAAAGCTCCTCCGAGATCTCGGAGGAGCTGGATTTATTTTTTCATATAAGCAACAATAGGTTCAATGTATCTTGGATTTGAAAAATCGTGGGACTCTGAGATAGCTTCTATCATAGCTTTTTCATCTTCATCTTTTGTTTTCTTGCTTTTCAGCATAGCCGAAAAGGTTTTCATAAGCATTTTTGAACCAAGTGACATCTTTTCATAGTCCAGACCGCCCTGACAGTAAAAAGCCTTAGCGTATTTTTTCTGTTCGTCGGTAAGTGATCTGTCCAGGAGCTTATCAACACCCGAATAGCTTGCGGGACTTGCTCCTACGGCAAATATAGCCAGCTTTTTTTCCTTCCAGCCTTCTATCCTGCTTGTGAACCATTCGGCGCGGTTTATCTTTTCGACAGATACCCAGCCGCCGTATATGATAGCATCATAGTCGTTGAAATAAGAGTCTTCTTTTTTTATTGCTTTTTTTATGGACATTACCTCTGCCCTCAGTTCGTCAGCTATCCATTCTGCATATCTTTGTGTAAATCCTGTCTGTGATGAATAAATAATCAGTGTTTTCATATAGACTCCTTTTAAGAAAACTCAGAAAGAGTTTCAGATAGCAGCGAATGCCTGCTTGAGGTCATCGAGGATATCCTCGACATTTTCAAGTCCGACGGAAAGTCTGATAAGACCGCCGTTTATTCCGCAGGCAACAAGCTGTTCGTCGGTGAGCTGACGGTGTGTAGCACTTGCAGGGTGAAGCACGCAGGTGCGGATATCAGCTACGTGTACTTCATTTGAAGCAAGCTTCAGTGAGTCCATGAACTTGACCGCTGTATTTCTGCCGCCCTTGATAACGAAGGAGATAACGCCGCTTGTACCGTCAGGGAGGTACTTCTTAGCCAGCTCGTGATACTTATTGCTCTTGAGTGCAGGGTAGTTTACGGATTCTACCTTGTCGTTGCTTTCGAGGAACTGAGCAACTGTAAGAGCGTTCTCGCAATACTGCTTCATACGGATAGGAAGTGTTTCCAGACCGAGGTTAAGGTAGAATGCGGACTGTGCTGACGGATAGCAGCCGAAGTCTCTCATAAGCTGCATTCTTGCCTTGATGATGTATGCAGCCTTGCCGTAAGTCTTTGTATAGATAGTTCCGTGGTAGCTCTCATCGGGCTCTGTGAACTCAGGGAACTTGCCGTTTGTCCAGTCAAAGTTGCCTGAATCTACGATAACGCCGCCGCCCTGTACAGCATGACCGTCCATGTATTTTGTAGTAGAGTGAACGATGATATCGGCACCGTGCTCAAAAGGTCTGCAAAGTACGGGAGTAGGGAAGGTATTGTCGATGATGAGCGGTACATTGTTTTCGTGAGCTATCTTAGCGAACTTTTCAATGTCAAATACAGCAAGAGCAGGATTTGCAAGAGTTTCGCCGAATACAGCCTTTGTATTTGGCTTGAAAGCGGCTCTTATCTCGTCCTCGGGAGCGTCTGCGTCAACGAAGATGCACTCGATGCCAAGCTTTTTGAGCGTATACGCAAAGAGGTTAACTGTTCCGCCGTAGATAGTAGCTGCTGAAATGAAGCTGTCGCCTGCCTTTAAGATATTGAGCAGTGAGAGCAGAGAAGCAGCCTGACCGCTGGAGGTACACATTGCACCTACACCGCCTTCAAGAGCGTTGATCTTTTCCTCAACAGCCATAACTGTAGGGTTTTCAAAACGCGAGTAGATAAGGCTCTTGGTCGGGTCATCGAATACCGCTGCAACATCGTCTGTAGAGTCATAAACATAAGTTGTGCTCTGAACTATAGGAACAACTCTTGGCTCAGTATTCTTGGGGGTGTAGCCTGCGTGCAGGCATTTTGTTTCGATCTTCATTGTGGGATACCTCCTGAAATATAGTTATCGTGCTTTCCTGCGCATTAGCTTCTGTACATTTGGAACACAGAATTCAAGTACAGCACAATATTTGTCGATGATAGTTATAATGTATGTCTCTTTATAGCTTGGCTTTGACCTTGTCAGCGGCCACATATGCTTTTCTATCATATCTTTTTCAAGTGCAGTGACAGAAGTCAGTTCACAGGCGTTGCTGACCGCCTGCATTGAATGGTGTTTGCTGTGGGAAACCTGCCATTTCTGCCTTGATGCGTTGTACTCCTTGCGGTCGTAATAAAAAAGATCGTGGAGCAGGCCCGCTCTTGCGGCTGACCGTGCATTGAGCCCGAATTTCCTGCAAACTATGTAGCTGTAATAGGATACGTTGACACAATGCTGAAAACGGGTGGTCGAGACATGGTGAGTGATGCTTTTCAGCTTATTGAGCTGGTTACAGTCGATAAGATCGCTGACACAGCTGTAGTAGCTGTTGGTGGTAAGATCTTTAGAGGAACATATAGCTTTTAGCATAAAAAGGTCCTCCTTAGTGCATTTTGATCAGAGCCCAAAGCCCCAATATGAATATTATACAATAAAATAGATGAAAAATCAATAAGAAAAGTTGATTAAACGTTTAAAATAATAATTGGATAAACCAATTATCATGGGTTAACACCGATGAAATGAATATGTATTGTATAAAATAGACAAAGGAAGGGCGAAAAGTTTTACGATAAATCTAAAAACAGCCGAATTTATAAATTCACTGCAATAAAGTATTGCAAAATCTGTATCATAGTGCTATAATTTAAAATGAACTGCGGTATACGCAGAATTTTGTAAAGGAGGTTTTTTAACAATGGCGTTAAAAAATCAGTATCTTATCGATTTATTAGAAACAGTTAAGAAGAGAAATCCTGGTGAGCCTGAGTTTATCCAGGCTGTTACAGAGGTTCTTGAGACTCTCCAGCCAGTTGCTGAAAAGAGACAGGACCTTATTGATGCAGGCGTTTTCGATAGAATCGTAGAGCCTGAGAGACAGATCATGTTCCGTGTTCCTTGGGTTGATGACAACGGCAAGGTACAGGTTAACAGAGGTTTCAGAATCCAGTTCAACTCTGCTATCGGACCTTACAAGGGTGGTATCAGACTTCACCCATCAGTATATCTCGGAATCATCAAGTTCCTTGGTTTCGAGCAGGTATTCAAGAACAGCCTTACAACACTCCCTATGGGCGGCGGTAAGGGCGGTTCCGATTTCGACCCTAAGGGCAAGAGCGACGGAGAGATCATGCGTTTCTGCCAGAGCTTCATGACAGAGCTCTGCAAGCACATCGGTGCTGACTGCGACGTTCCTGCAGGTGATATCGGAACAGGCGCAAGAGAGATCGGCTTCATGTTCGGTCAGTACAAGAGAATCCGCAACGAGTTCGTTGGCGTTCTCACAGGTAAGGGCCTTACATACGGCGGTTCACTCGCAAGAACAGAGGCTACAGGTTACGGTCTCTGCTACTTCACAAACGAAATGCTCCAGGCTAACGGCAAGAGCTTCAAGGGTCAGACAGTTGTTATCTCAGGTTCAGGTAACGTTGCTATCTATGCTACAGAGAAGGCTACACAGTACGGTGCTAAGGTAGTTACAGTTTCTGACTCTAACGGTTATATCTACGATCCAGACGGAATCGAGCTTGATCTCGTTAAGCAGATCAAGGAGGTTGAGCGCGGCAGAATCAAGGAGTACATCGGCAGAACTTCACACAAGAATGCTGAGTACCACGAGGGCAGCGTTTGGACACTCAAGTGCAACGCTGGCGATATCAAGCTTGACATCGCTCTTCCTTGCGCTACACAGAACGAGATCAACGGTGACGGTGCTAAGGCAATCGTTGCTAACGGCGGTTACGCTGTAGCTGAGGGTGCTAATATGCCTTCAACTCCAGAGGCTATCGAGACATACCTTTCAAACGGCATTCTCTATGGTCCTGCTAAGGCTGCTAACGCTGGCGGTGTTGCTACATCAGGTCTCGAAATGAGCCAGAACAGCGAGAGACTCAGCTGGACATTTGAAGAGGTTGACGAGAAGCTCCACGGCATCATGAAGTCTATCTTCAAGGCTTGCGATGAGGCTGCTAAGGAGTACGGCATGGCTGGCAACTACATGGCTGGTGCTAACATTGCAGGCTTCCTCAAGGTTGCTGAGGCAATGAAGGCTCAGGGCTGCGTTTGATAAAAAATAACTGATAGTGACTCATCAGTAGAGCAGTAAAGAATAATGACCTCCCGTTGTGCTAACCGACGGGAGGTTTTTAATTTTAATAAATTGCACAATTAACAGGTACTTGAATTGTTCAAAACATAGAACTTTGCGAAATATACAATAATTGTTTGAACCAATCTTGAAATATGTGCAAAATGTGATATAATATATCTGTGGTTATTTTATCGATCTTATAATTAATGAACATGAGGGGGAGTATCCGATGAAAAAATCTATCATTACAATTGAACGACAATACGGAAGCGGAGGCAGTGTCATCGGTAAGCTTGCTGCTGAAAAACTTGGTATCAAATGCTATAACCGACAGATACTCGAAATGACCGCTGAGAGATGTGGTATTGCACCAGAATATCTTGAAAATGCTGAGGAAAATGTGCCTACAAGCTTCCTCTATTCGCTGCTTTTATCAGCTAATCCCGCAAGAACTATGGAGGAAAATCTTCCCCTTTCGGATAAGGTGTTCCTTATGGAGAGCCGTATCATAAATGAGATAGCCGAAAATGAAAAAAGCTTCGTCCTTGTTGGAAGATGCGGAAATTATATCCTTGAAGAAAGAGGCTGTTTCAGCGTTTATATCTATGCTGACAATGAAGCGCGTATAAAGCGTGCTATCGAGGATTACGGCGTAAAGGAAAGCAAAGCCGAGAATATTATGAAAAAGGCTGATAAACGCCGTGAGACCTTCTATAATGTTAATACGGGAAGAACATGGCAGGACAAGGATCAGTATGAGCTTTGTCTGAACAGCGCGGTGCTGGGCGACGATCTCTGCGCGGAAATAATAGTAAAGGCTTATAAAGAGTACAACGCGCGTTTTGAAGAAGAATAAATTATAAAGAATAAACAGCTCCTTTTGTGGGATAATATCCCGAAAGGAGCTGTTTTCATGTGTGTAGTACTTATTCGTTCGCTTTTACTCTATATTCTCGTAATTTTTGCCGTAAGACTTATGGGCAAGCGTCAGCTTGGGGAGCTTCAGCCCTCTGAGCTGGTCATCACTATTTTGGTTTCAAATATAGCTACTCTGCCTATCGAAGATGTGAATATCCCTGTGATAGTCGGGGTAACGCCTATTCTTGCACTTGTGTGCTTTGAAGTTATCGTATCCTGCATAAATCTGAAATTCCCAAAGGTAAGAAGGCTTATTTCTGGAAGTCCGAAAATAGTAGTAAGAGGCGGCTGTATAGAGCGTGATATACTCCGCGAGCTGAGATTTTCCGTGGATGACCTGCTTATGGCACTGCGCAGCAAGGACATTTTTGACCTCAGTGAGGTGCAGTACGCGATCGTTGAAACTACGGGCAGCATATCTGTAATGAAAAAGGCAAGTGAAGATACTCCCACGCGAAGGGATATGAAAATAGCCGCTGACTGTTCCGACCCGCCTGTGCTTATCATATCCGACGGAAGCTTTATCCCGAAGGCTATGGAGTCTATGAAGCTGAGCAGATGTACAGTGGAGACGGTACTGAAAAAACATGATATATCAGTTGAGAATGTCTTTATTATGACTGCTGACAGCTCAGGAAACTGTTTTGTTGCGGACAAACAGGGGAGTCCGCCAAAAAAACTGAGGATAGGTGAGGAAAATGACGAGAGTTAAAATAAGTGCGGCAATACTGTTTCTCCTTGTGGGGATAAGCGCTTTTTCCAGCATATGGGTGAATCATAGATGCGATAATATGCTGAAGGAGATCAATACTATATATGAGCTTGCTGAAAAAGGCGATAAGAAATCGGCACAAAACTATGCTCGAAAGATAAACGCAGACTGGGAAAGCTTCCGTGAAAAGGCTTCTGTGCTGCTGAAATATGACAGGCTTATTGAGATAGACCGTCTGTGCTCGCGGATAGTTCAGCTTACCGAGAATGAGGGGGAAGAAATGAATGCGGAACTGGCTGAGCTCCGCGATATGCTTGAAATGCTGAAAAGCGGCGAAACGCCGCTTCTTAATAGTGTATTCTGATAGCTTTTCACGAAAGAAAGATCATTGGTTTTGTTTAAGTGCGTTGACTTCATCATCACTTAGGGGACGGAAATCGCCTTGCTTCAGTGAAGGATCAAGCTTTAGAGAGCCTATGGAGTCGCGGCGGAGGTAGAATATCCTACAGCCAACAGCCTCCATTATGCGCTTGACCTCATGCTTTTTTCCTTCGTGGATAGTCAGTGTGGCAGAAAAAGCGGAACCATCGGGATTTTTCATGTATTTTTCACGGCGTTCCGCAGGGATAAGCTCCTCAAGCTCGCATATCCTGAATGTTTGGCAGAGTCGTAACCCGGCAGGTCGTGATGTAAAGCCTCTCATGGTTATGCCCTTTTCGATGAGCAGCTTTTTCTCATTGTCAATAGTTCCCACAGCATAGAAGAAATAGGTCTTGCTGATATGTCTGTCGGGCTGCATTATTTTGAAATCAAGATCGCCGTCATCAGTGAGTATAAGCAGTCCGCAGGTATCCTTGTCAAGCCTGCCGACGGGGTGAAGTCTTTTCGCAAGCTCGGCAGGGAAATAGTCCATAACTGTCCTGTGTATAGCGTCTGAACGCGCAGTCACGCAGCCCTGAGGCTTGTTGAACATATAGTAAAGCATTATAATTCTATTGTATCACCTGTTTTAAGGTGGTTTTCGGTAAGATAGCTGTCTGAGAGCTTTATAACCTTTTCGTTATTGCTTTCATCTCTGACTACAACGCTGCACATGGGCTCTTCGCCGTCGGGGACTCCCTCGCAGCCGTAGTCCCATTCGATTATATCGAGTATAGTGTATCTCAAAGCCTTTCCTCCATGATATAATTAAGCAGTCCGCGGCAGCCCTCGTCGATATCGCTGTAAGCCTTGCCGAAATCGCGGCTGTACCACGGGTCCGAAACATCATCGCCCCTGCCTGCGAAGGTGAGGAGCTTGTATATCTTTCCGTCACTGTCGCTGCCGAAAATGCGGTTCATATTGAGGATATTGGCGGTGTCCATGCCGATGAAAAGGTCGTATTTATCATAGTCAGACTTTCTCAGCTGTACGGCAAATTTTCCGCCGCAGCCGATACCATGCTTTGCAAGCTCAGACCTTGCAGGCGGATATACAGGGTTGCCAAGCTCCTCGGTGCTTGTGGCACTTGAATCAATTGATACTCTGTCTGAAAGACCGCTGTCAGCGACCAGCTTTTTCATTATAAATTCCGCCATAGGAGAGCGGCATATATTGCCGTGGCAAACAAACATAATTTTTATCATACGTTTTTTCCTCTCTGATTTGCTCTGTATTGCCGTATTTTGCGCAGTATATCGCGGCATATTTTTTCTACTACCAATTTGGCAGAACGGGGCGAAAACTACAAAACGCGGCAAGTTTTTGCAAACTGCGGATGTCGTTAGTAGTAAAATAGTAGTAGAAATTGGAGTGTTTTACTACTAAGGATTCAGCACTTGGATATTGCCCATCTCGGTCCTTCTTCTCCGATGATCCCATTGAGCGCAAATCCGCATTTCTTAAGCACGCTGATTGAAGCAGCATTTTCAGATTCTGTTTCCGCTTCTATGGCAATGACCTCCTGATGCGAAAACGCCCACTCCAATACCGCTTTGACCACTTCGGTAGCATAACCGTTGTTCTGATATTCTTCGGAGATTCCGTATCCGATCTCTGCAATACCGTTCACAGAAAGCCCTTTGAAGCAGAGTTCCCCGATATGTGTGCCGTCTTTCAGTTCGATCATCCAGATTGCATACCAATCCCATTGATCCGGATGATCCAGACAGCCGTTCAGCATTTCTATGTAAGCAGCTTTCAGGACATCATCAGTCTGCGCTTTGATGAAAGCTTCCATTATATCCTGAGATGCGGCGTATATTTTTAATCTCTCTGTTTCAATCATTTCGCTTCACCTCTCAGATGCATTTTTCGTACTTAATCATTATACCATAATCCTTTCATTTCATCAAGACAAACGGGCAAAAAAATAACGGCTCACCGAAGTGAGCCGTAAGCATTTTTTACATTAAAAAGCAATTATAACTGCGGATTTTTAATGTCCCTCGATATTATTTGAAAATGGAGCGGATTTACATAGAATAAAGAGGTATTCTCCTGCTTTGTCTGTCTCTTTCACAGAACATTCCCTTGTATTTGCTTCAAAGGTCTTGCTTAATTTATCCTGCACTTCAGAGAGAGATAGATCAGAGGAAAAAGTGATGCGTGTCAGACAGTCCACATGATTTCCTGAACCTGATGTATTGCCGGTCTGGGATTCGACAGAGATGATCTCGGTATTGGGAATTGCATCAACAATGTCACGGCGAAGATGTTTTGTCTGTATACCGGTCGAGGCGTGATTGACGATCATACCGAAGATCTCAAAAATTATTAGGAACACAGGTACGGCAATTATTCCGATAAAAACCTTTTTAAGCGTTTTCATAATAACCTCCTAAAAACAGATGCTTGTCTTCCATACGTTTTTCACACGAAGACATTCATATATTTCAGCGAATGAGTTCAGGTTACATATAATTATATCATAATATTTACATTTTATCAAGGCAAACATGAAAAAGCTTAATCGAAGTGAAACGTAAGCATTTTTCATCTTGAAAAGTCAATATAACTGTTGTATACGAATTTTGGGAGACCCTTAGTCAAAAAGGTCTCCCAAAATAAATATATGGTTCTATACCCCTATCAATGAAATGGAACTTTCTGTTGATTTACTCCTCGTCCAGACCAAGCAGTTTTTTCTGTATAGCCTGAGCATCGCCGACAGTAAGACCGTCACCGTTCATATCAGCATTGTATTGACCGTTTACGGTAAGATGATTTTCAGCCGTACCGTCTATACCGTACTTATTAGGATTTGCAAGAGACTGCATTACAAGTACAGCGTCAGACATATCTGTATCTCCGTCGCAGTTTGCATCGCCGTCAGGAGGAGCAAGCAATCCGGCAAGAGGAGGTATCTCCTCAGTTGTAGTTGTGACTATTTTCTCAGGTGATACTATAGAAGTACCTATAAGACCTGTAGTAGTGGTCGTTGTTGTTGTTTCTGTTGCCTCTGTTGTTGTGACAGTAGTACCGATGCAGCCATAGGTAGTGGTTGTGGTTCTTGTTGCGGTAGTAGTACCTATCATTGCAGTAGTAGTTGTTCCTTCAGTGATGTCCTGGTTGATAGCTACACCTGCGGTGTGAACGAGTTCCTCAGGCGGAGTATCGGTAATAATATCAGGACCTGAAACTTCACCTGACATTTTTACTGCTTCCTCCGAAGAAGCATAACCAGTGTTCACGGAAAGCGTCATAGTAACTGTGGCTAAAAGTGATGCTATCTCTTTTGTAAATTTCCTCATTGTTTCATACCTCCGTTTTCTTTGGATAATATTTCAAGTGCAGTAAGTATCTGCACCTGTTCTTCCATACAAGCGGCTTCCGAGATATCTCTTACAGTGCCTGTTGTAGCCATTTTCCTGCAAGCGCAGGAATTACGGCAATACTTAGCTATCTCGCAGCCTTTGCATCTTTCCGATATCATTGAGTAATCAGGGTGAGCTTTTCTTGCTGTTTCAGCCTGAATACCAACGAAAATATCACCGCAGCGATATTCGGGGATATTCTGAAACTGAACGCAGGGATAAAAGCTGCCGTCCCAGTTGATGAAGAGTTTCTTTTTACATATCTCGCATAAGCCTGGATTATTGTTTTTGATGGTGTTCTTTTTTGTAGCGAGCTCATGTACGAATAATTTGGGTATATCAGCTATTTTTCGCCACTGTTCCCGCATGATATCGCCGAAGCTGTCAGGATCGGCAGGGGTGAGAAAAGCATCCATTGTTGCGGAGACTTTTTTTACTCCCAGACCTTTCAGATACATAATATTGTCATACAATTTCGGGAGAGTCTCCTCCGTATAGACGAGCTGTACAAGAGTTTCGGGCTGATATTTCAGTAATAATTTCAGGTTTGCATCGAGAACTGTCGTATCAGCTCCTCGCTCGGTACATTCAATACCGTCGTGGGACATATTGATAATAACGTTTTTTCTCTTGGCGCACCATTTTATGAATTCTTCATCAAGCAGAGTTCCGTTTGTTGTGATGATGAACTGATTTGCTTTGATGCTTTCGCAGTAGTATTTTACGATATCTTTATAAAGTAGTGGTTCACCGCCGAAAAGATATATAATGTCTGCATTATCCTGAAGATTTATGAATTCTGCGATCTTACCTTTTATATCATTATTTATGCAGCCGTATTCAGTGTTCAGATGCCTTTCATAGCAATAGCTGCATTTCAGATTGCATTTGTTTGTGATGCTTATAGTATAATCCATATATCATTTCGCTTCCTTTCGGGCAACGATATGCCTTTTTGTGGCTGTTCATTTATTAGACGTTTGAAATCTCAGAAACTCTCGCTATTTTTCGAGAAAATTATCATTCTTGTGTCGGCAGTTGATAACTCTGTGAAAAAACAGCGAGTTTACGCTGAGATATGCGCAAACTCGCTTTAAAGCTGTTGTTGTGAATTGTAATAATGGCGGAAGGCAGAGCATAAGCATTTATATGCCTGATAAAGCTTTACATCTTCGTCGGGATCAAGATGAGGATCGGTTATCCATTTCTTTTGCTTCTTGACATATCCTGTTGCATCGTCGTTTATAATGAAAACTTTATCTGTAGTAAGATAGAATATGAGCTTAGCACGTATTGTTGTATGCGAATGATTATTGTTGTACCATTGTTGTGAATAACGGTATTTTCTGTGCGAACGCCTTGATGAACTGTCCGTACCTTCATCATAATGGGTATACTTTGTATCAGCTATCATATCAAAGTAAAAACGCCTGAACCGCATTATCGTGCGTATATCTATATGGTCGTTTTCAATGATTATCGTTGCGCCTGATATTCTTTCTGCTGTATATAAGATAAGAAAAATTATTTCGACTGCGGCGCAGAGGGCAAGTATACCGATCAATATTTTTGTGGGCAGCGTATCATGTATATTAAAGCCCAGAAATATGAATAACAAAAACGCGCATATAGAAACGATCCAAGGGATAACGACTCCAAGATATAAGGCTTTTGTTCTATGGTGTATCTTGAATTTCATTTCGGCTCTCTCCTTAAAGTGAATATATCAGTTGTATGGAAAATGCAAAGAAATTATATCATAAAACTATGAAAATAGCAACAGTTGCGGAAAAAAATGTATTTTATCGTGCTTATTGACATTTTAAAGGGAATATGCTATAATTAACATACCATAAAGAGTGCGTTAGGGACAAGCCCAAAGACCGCACAGCAACCTGCAAATGCAAGGTGCTAAAGCTTGAACGATGGGATAATACAGCAAGTCAGCGATCCCATTGTAACTATGGGGTCGCTTTTGTGTTCTTATGGAATATATTTAAGGAGAGTACAGATATGCGTACTATCAGAGAACTATTGGGAACAGATGAAAAGATATGGTTTTACATTGAGAATGAAGGACTTTGGGAGAATTTCCTTGAATTTGCGGCGGAATTCCGCTTCATAAATGTGCCGCGCGACAGGTGGAAATTCGGTCATGTTATTGCTGTACACAAAAGCGGAGAAATGGGACACGTTCCCATATTCATTTGGTGTATATCATTCGGCGAAAATAAATCAGGAGTTCCTGCAAAGTATGATTTCAGAAAGCTGATTGACGGCGAGGAGGATATCAGTTGTAAAGTCGCTCACTTTAAAGGAAGGATCATATGTTGAAAAATACGCTCTGTGGGATATCCTCACAGAGCGCTATTTACATTCGGTATAAAAAATGTGCTTTTTTGCAGAGCAGCTATGCCCCTACATTCAATATTATAACATAATGGCTTATGGTTTTCAATCCGCAACAATAACGAATTTTTTGGCGAAATATTGTGATATTTAACAGCATAAAACTATTGATTTTTTATAAAAAATAAAGTATAATAATTAAAAGAAAGAATATAAATAAAAATGTAGAATGGGGAAAGGGGATTACCGTAAGTTAACCTTCTACATCAGAAGCACGGCATTTTATTTTTTTTTAGAAAAGGAGTTTTTAATATGGGATTTACAGTAATGGGCGTAACTGCAGGACGTAAAAACAGCAATTGCGAAATACTTCTCAAGGAAGCTCTAATGGTCTGTCAGGAATTAGGGGCTGAGATAACCATGATAAATTTAAAGGACTACAATCTTCTTGACTGTACAGGCTGTACATCATGTACCATGGGTATGTCAATGGGAAAGAATACAGGCTGTTCATTGAAGGATAAGGACGATAAGGATAAGATAATGCAGGTAATGCTCAATCAGGACGCAGTAATTTTTGCTGCACCTACATATGCTCTTATGCCTTCATCACTGTTCCTTAAATTCATGCACAGAAACTTAGCCTATGAGTCGGCTTTCCTTACACAGATAGGAGCTATAGAGCCCCGTGACCGAGTAGGCGCACTTATCGCTGTAGGCGGTTCAACACGTTCATGGCAGTCACTTGCACTTGAATGTATGCAGATAACAACAGTTACAAACAGCTTCAAGGTAGTCGATATGTATATGGCTACCGAGGTGCCTGCACCTGCACAGGTACTCCTTTATGAGGAGAAATTAGCCCGTGCAAGAGAAATAGGACAGAACGTTATGAAGGCACTGAATACACCTCCTGCTGAAAGAAAGTGGCTGGGCGATCCCGATACAGGCTGGTGTCCGAATTGTCACAGCAACAGTCTCTGCTTAGGCGACCGTCAGTGGAAGGGACTTCAGTATCCTATCGAGTGTACTGTCTGCGGAGCAGGCGGAGACCTTGTCAAGACCGAGGACGGAAAGTGGAAATTCGTTATCGCTCCAAACGGACTTGAGCGTGACAGAACTACCGAGGAAGGACGCGGAGTTCATTGCGACGAGATAGCCGAGGTACAGGGAGGCTTCTTTATGAACCCCGATGCACGCGCAGAGGTGGCTCAGAAGCTTGAAAAGTACAAAAAGATAACCTTCAAGGGTATCTGATGATATGAAAAGATAAAAGGCAGAACCGATATTGGCTCTGCCTTTTACCTTTACTATATTTTATTCAGGAGCTTACTTGATAAAGAAGGCACCACTGCCTGCGTTGTCAACGTCGTCGGACCATACCATGCCTGTAGCGTCGCCTCTTTCGGAGATGCTGATATAGCCTGTTCCGCCTGTATATACTGTTTCGCTTGCAACAGAGCCGTCAACAGAATAAGTCAGTATGCTTTTTGAGCAGTTGTTATAGTGGAGCACAGCTCTGCCGTCAAATGCGCCTGTGATGTACCACTGTGTGGATTGATTTTCGGCGGTCTTGCGTGAGATCTTTACATTATAATCAGTACCATTGACATTATCAATAGTCATGCTGAATAATCCGTTATTCTCATCAACGTATAAGCCTGCGAAAGGATCATCGGTAACTAATGAAGCGTGTGAGCCTGCTGCATCGGCAGCAGCATCATTTGCAGCAGAAACAGCCTCTGTAACAGCTGTTTCGGTTGCAGCTTCAGCGGCAGTTGTTGTAGTTTCGGCAGCTGTATCGGCAGCGGCAGTTGTTGTTGCAGCAGCCTCCTCCTGTGAAGCAGCAGTTGTTGCCTCAGCAGAAGCTGCGGTAGTTGTTACGGCAGATGAAGGGCGGTTTGGTTTCTGGTGTACCTCTTCCTCGCCGCAGCTGCAAAGTGCCATTGTCATAATAAGGGCGAAAACAAATCTTTTTTTCATAATATCCTCTCCTGTTTGAAATAAATTGTTCCGATTGTGCGTTTTTGTATTGCACAATTGCTTTTCATAAGAAACAAACGACACAACATAAGAAAATGTGTCATATTATTCGCAATTTCAGCGTTTTATACAACAAAATTCCTCATATGTTATGGGAAACGAGTATAAATTCAGCTTTATATGTGCGGAATATTATTATAATAGTATAAGTGCGATGCAGTATCGGATATGCGGAAAGCTGAGTGTACCGCAAAAAACGGTTTGCCTGCCGCAAAAAACGACTTGTAAAAATACTGCCATATGATAAAATCAAATTAGTATAAGGCTCGGTGAACGGGCAGAAAGAGAGGGGATTTGCCCAATGATAAGAAACGCTCTTAAAAAGCTGTCTTTAGTTGCAGCATTTGCTTGTATAATGAGTACATTTACAGGCTGCGGTCAGAATAACAAGGACGACAGCGGCAATAAAAAGGTGTTCCATGAAAATACAACAGGCACAATTGACGGATATGATTATGAACTGTGGAAGGACGAGGGAGATACCACATTTACCGTTGACTCTAAGGGCGGTACCTTTTCGTGCGAATGGGAGAATATAAATAATGCTCTTTTCCGCCGCGGAAAGAAGTACGACTGCACAAAGACCTATGAGGAACTCGGAAATATGTCCATTGATTACGGTGTTGATTACCAGCCTGTGGGCAATTCCTATATGTGCGTCTACGGCTGGACAAGAGAGCCGCTTATAGAGTACTACATAGTAGAATCATGGGGTAGCTGGAGACCGCCCGGAGCACCTGCTGCACTTGGTACGGTAACAGTTGACGGCGGTACTTATGATATATATAAGACCACAAGATACGAACAGCCTTCCATAGACGGCACACAGACCTTTGACCAGTACTGGAGCGTAAGACGCAGAAAGCCTGAGGGTGACGGCAACAAGATAGAGGGTACTATATCTATATCAAAGCACTTCGATGCGTGGAAGAAATGCGGACTTGAGCTTGGAAAAATGTACGAGGTTGCACTTACCATAGAGGGCTATCAGTCACAGGGCAAGGCTACTATATATAAGAATGACCTTAAAGTGGGCGGTACTTATTCCGAGGCGACTGATACAGAGGTAACAGTTGACTACGACGCTATCGCACAGCTTGAAGAATCAGTAACAGGTGAAGACCCCACAGAAGCAGGCTTTTTCGATATCAGCTTTGAAGACGGCGCAGAGGGCTGGATACCACGCGGCGGCTCGCTGGTAACTGTAGATAAGGAAAACTCGTCTGACGGCAGTCAGTCACTGTTTGTAAGCGGCAGAACAGATAACTGGAACGGTGCGGCTATTATGCTAAGCAGTGATACCTACAAGGCAGGCAAGGCTTATAAATTCTCAGCTAAGGCGATGCAGAAAAGCGGTGAGGAAGTGCAGATGAAGCTTACCATGCAATACAACGACGGTACAGAAAAGTATGACGAGGTCGCACTGGTAACAGCAAAGAGCGGCGAGTGGGTGACACTTTCAAATGACGCATATGTTATCCCCGAGGGTGCGGAGTCCTTACAGCTTTATGTGGAGTCTCCCGACAGCCTTACCGATTTTTATATAGATGAGGTATCAGGAGCAGAATAAGCTTTTATGCCTGTAAATCGCAGATTACAGAGCCGATCACAGTGGTCGGCTCTTTATATTTTAAAATCTGAAAAATTTTTGTGACACAAAACATTAAGTATCCGTTTGTATATAGTGAAAGCTGCCATGGAAGCTTTCAAAGGCAGTGAGAACGCTAAGTTCCACAGCCAAAGGATTCAAAAAGGAGGGTACCGCATGACAGGCGGCGAATATCTTAAACTTCTGGAAAAGTCTCAGAAGAAGGCACATGAGCAACTGTTTGAGGAATATTACAGCTATGTCCGTGCAATAGCATTTAACAGGCTCAGGACCGTTGGTACGAATGAAGATGTAGAGGAGTGTATAAGTGATATATTTGCACGTATATTCTTTACATTCGGTGAAAAGTATAACAACGGCGACATGAAGCCATTTATAGGAGTAGTGGCTAAGCGGATAAGCATTGACCATTACAGGAGCCTTATGCGCCATACTGATAAAACATTTTCAATAGATGAAGATACGAGCCGTGAGCTGGGTTCAGACGAGGATCTTGTCAGCGACAGCGAGAAGGTTGAGCTCAGACGTATACTGATCGACAGTATCAATTCATTGGGAGAACCTGATTCAACAATTATAATACAGAAATACTATTACGACAAACCATCGCAGCAGATCGGAGAATTACTATCAATGAAGCCGTCAACAGTACGTATGCGCTGTAAAAGAGCGGTCGAAAAACTTCGCAGTATACTTGTTAAAAGAGGTATAAAGGAGGAAATGATATGAAAGATCTAAAGCTTGATATACTTAACAGAGCCGATGATGATATCATTGATAGTCTCGTTCCATTTTCGTCAGATGACAAAAAGACAAAAAAGAGGATACTTGCAATGAGTGAGAAGAAGTTTGCAGAATTACAGAGAGGTTCAGAATCGGAAAAAGACGAAATAAGTGTCCGCGGCGTTGAGCAGTACCGCCGTCCCGTATGGTATAAGCCGCTGTGCGCAGCAGCAGCCCTTGTTATAATGGCAGGCGGATTTGGTATGTTCAAATTTATGGGCAGAACAAGTGGAAGGCAGTTTGCCGAGGGAGATCCCGATAAGGCAGCAGCTACAACAGAGGCTGAGACAACAACAGCAGCAGAGACAACAGAGGCAATAACAGAAAATACAACAGATATAACGGGAGATGCGTCAGTAAACCTTAATGGTCATACATTTGAAGAACTGAAGGGTATTGCCGACAGCCTTTTACCTCATTATATCGAAGCGAGAAATCTATATTCTGAAGAATACATTGATATGAGAGGCGAGCAGCTTAAAGTAAATTCATCGTATTTCAAAGTGGATATGATATATTATAAGCTCAATAATCCTAACTTCAGTTCATACGACGAGCTTAAAAATTATTACGGTCAGTATTTCATTGATCCCGAAAGAAGCTTCTATTGCTTTAACGTAGGAAATGATCTTTCGGTACTGGAAAATGATGAGAATATTCATGCTATGATCGAATACAACGGCGAATTATACGTACATGAGAATCTTACTGCTACTGTGCCTGATTATGCGGCTGTAGAGCCTATTGCAGAAAAGCCCAGTCAGGTAAGGGAAAACTCCTTTGAATGGCAGAGAGTAACACCTCATCAGGCTGATGATGATTATCTTTACGGTGACGAAAGCTATGTATGCATTATGGATATGGAGATCCTGAAAGACGATGACGGAGTATGGAAAATAGCATCGTGTCAGCCGTCTTCTACAGAAAAGGACAGCTATGACTTTAATTCGGATTTCCCGATGGGTTCAATAGAAAAAGAGGTCTCAGAAAGAACAAATACCGATTATGATACTGTATATGATACCGTCAAGGCATATTTAAAGTCTGAGTATAATTATACAGGAAAACTTTCATGGGGCTTCTGTGATGAACTTTACGATGGTGTAGAGATCATTGAGGAAAACTATGTAAACAACAAAAACTGGATGATCTGTACTTGCTCTGAAAATCTCAATGGAGGCGGCATTCTTATACTTTTCTTGGACGAAAACGGTACTATTTTCGGAAAAAAGATAACACATTAATTGAATACTCTCCTTCGGTTTAAGCCGAGGGAGAGTTTTTGATTTATATAATAGTGACTTTTTCGGCTGTCGGCGCGATTATAAATTGTAGAGGAGTGTTCTGCTTATTTGTTTATAATGCAGCCGAAAATACCCGAATTTATGCCCGCAATGTCCAATTCTGCCGATTTTATACGATTATAATATGTAGGGAGACAAAGTGTACTTTCGTTTGATATGACATTACCGCATACTCTCTGACAGCTGATAATTTCTCGTAAAAACAACTTCCCCCTCAGGCAGTTGGAGAAATAAAACTGTCTGAAGGGGAATGTATCAAGGAATGTGGGATATGATGATGTCTTTATTCATTATACAGAAGTGAGATCTGTATTGCGAGGGCGTCGTTCATAGTAACGCCGTCGTTATCGCCGTAAACATCGGCATTTATCTGACCCTGCTCTGAAAGCTGGTATTTATTTGGATTAGCAAGCGACTGCATGATAATAACTGTGTCGGAAAGATCTTTTCCGCCGTCAATATTTGCATCGCCCTTTAATGTTGAAACTTCCTGTGGGATATCAAGTGCTATATCGTTTGGAGTATTCTTTAATGGCTTGAATTCTGAAGTATCAACTGCCTCACCCTTAGAAGGCTGGCTCAGGATAGTAAATTTTCCTGCTTCTTCTTCAGTGTTGTGATAGTCTGTTGCGCTGTACCAGCCGAAGTATGAATCATATTCATACCAGCCCGAGATCTTGATATGAGTACCGATCTTGAGGTCCTTATAGCCGGGATTGTCAGTGCGGAAAGCAAACTTGTAACCGCCCTCAACAGTGAAAATATCATCGTATTCAATGCCTATTATCTGAACGTCTTCTAACTCAGGTGCATACTGAATATTAAAATCAGCAGACAGTCTTTTATCTATAATCTTTCTCTTGCTGAAGTCCTTCTGTATCTCTATCTCAGCATATTTCTCATAGTCATTGCTCTCGGAAACTATTTCATAATCTCCTGTAAATGCACCGAATGCATCTATGCCCGAGAAATAATGGAAATAGCCCGAAACCTTTATAACATCGCCTCTGCCGAGCTCATAGGTATCATGGTCAGCCGTGCTAAAGCTCCATCTTGTACCGTCATCGGCAACGATAATAAATGAATCTATTTCCTTTACAGTTACTTCCCTCTCAAACTTGTAAAGTGCATAGTCATAAAAATGTATTGGATATTTGCCCTCAGGCTGTGAACCTCCAAGAGAATATCTGTATTCGGCGGCAGTTGTTGTGGTAGTAGTAGCGCAGGTAGTGATGTCGTTAACATTAGTAGTTGTAGTAACTATTTCTTCCTCTTCGACCCAGTTGCCGTTTTCATCTTCATAACCGCCGTATACGTTATAGCCTACAACGTAATCGCAGATACCCATATAGCTGTCAACATTGTAGAACATATCGGTATCCTTGTCGTAAGCGAATTCGCCTTCGATACTGATGCAGTTGTTCTTCTTGAACATATCTGTGTAATTCTGCAAGCCGCTGCTTACAAAGAACTTCATACCGTTATCGACGATGATAGTATCCTTGTCGGCTTCCATAACATAAGTGCCGAAATGACCTATCTCAATGTGCGGGAGCTCTGCGAGCTTTTCGTCCAGCTCTTTGTTTTCCTTGGTCTCGCTCTGTACAAGCTTTATATCGGCAGTGCAGTTAAGGTAAAGATCCTGTGACTCGCTATAAGCGAATTCACCTTTAATGCTTATCTTGTTGCCCTTCTGGAACATACCTGTATATCTTTTCTTCTCGCCGCTGTCAATATAGAGTTTCTTGCCGTCATCAAGTGTGAGGACTTCGTATGAAGCGTCAACGACTTCTGCACACTCGTATTCAAGCTGGACTCTCGGGAGTATGATACCGCTTGAAGGCTGGGGTTCAGCATTTGGTCCAGGAGGATCAATACCGATCGCAACTATGATAGAAGGCTCTTTTACAGCAGCATTTGCGAAAACAGGGGTCTGTGAACCAATTGCCATTGCGCATGAAAGTATGGCAGCTAAGCTTTTTTTGATGTTCATTGTAATACCTCCTTGTGGATTTAGTAGTATTTGCAGGCATGACCTACGGGGCTGTCACACCTGCATTACTGGGGGGATGGGTTATTGAGAGCGTCCTCTCAAATGTGTAATAGAAAAAGCGGTTTTAAAACCTTTACACTTATTAGTCCCGAAAAAATAAAAAAACACTCACCTTTTTTCAAAAAAAATTTTTTTGAAGCCAAAATTTTTTTCAGAACTTGAAATGGTGCCATGTTTTATTAGTCAAAAATAAAAAATATAATTTTTCAGTGAGTGTTTTTGGCTGAAACAGAGACTAATATATAAATGGTATAATAATGTATAGGAGGCAGAGGCATGGAACTATTACTTGATAGCAAGTCTACACCGTATAACAACAGCTTTGTATCATACGGCGGCAGTGCTGATGTGTATCGTAATATTTTTGCCGCAGTACAGGATATATTTTTGCAGACAGGCTGTCTTACTATCTTTGAAAAGCTATTTGAAGCAACATCAGCCGACAGGATAAAGAGCGAAAAGGGCTCTAATAATTACGGCAGATTTTTAAACGGCGACAATGACGGAATGACAGAACTTATCCGTGAATACAAGGACGGACTTTCACTTTATATCAACAGTATGGTACGCAATATCTGCGAAGCCGAGGAGCTTATGGAGGAGGTCTTTGTTGAACTGATAATGAAAAAGCCCAAGTACTCGGGAAAAAGCTCATTCAAGACATGGCTTTACGCTATCGGCAGGAACATTACATACGATTATCTGAGAAAGCGTTCAAAGAATTATGATCTTCCCATAGACGAGCTTTATGACGTATCCGACGAGGAAAACCTTGAAAAATCATACATACAGCAGGAGCAGAATATAGCTTTATACAGAGCGCTGGGCAATGTAAATACCGATTATGGACAGGCGTTGCATCTTGTGTATATCGAAGGACTGAGCATAAAGGAAGCGGCTCAGGTAATGAAAAAGACCAAGAAGCAGGTAGAAAACCTTGTCTGTCGCGGTAAAAAGGCTATGAGAGTTCAGCTTGAGAAGGAGGGCTTTGTGTATGAAGGATTATATTCAGGTAAGTGAAAGTGTCTTTCGCAAAGCCGAGGAGCGTATGGCGGAGAAGAAACGCCATTCAATGAAAGTAAAGCGCAATACTTTAGCAGCAACAAGTGCGGCAGCTGTGCTTTTTGTGGTGCTTATGCAGAATGAAAGCATAAGCAACGCTATAAAGTCATTCCCTAAGTTTGTAAGCAATGTATGGTCGGGAGAGGAGACTACAACTACTCAGCTCACCACACAGACAACAGTTACAACTACTGCTGAGGTGACTACAACAGAGACTACAGAGGCTTCTACTACAGATACGGAAGCAACTTCGACAACAACAACTACTACGACCACTACAGAGCCTGTTACAACAGAACAGCCTGTTACAGAAACCGTATCGCCTATAGCTGATCTGCCGAGAGTCTATACGGGAACATGGGCAGATGTAGTTTCTGTTTCTGCCAATGATGATATGCTTGTCCTTGATAATGGACTTCGTATAGGTTTGGCATACAGTGAAAAAGATTTAAGAGGAGAATTCAAGGCAGGGGACAGTATAAAATATGAAGGTACATTTGCATATGACAAAAAGAAAAATATTTATTACTTCATAAAGGGCTGGCTTGAAATAGACCCATGGAGCCTTGCACCGCCAAAGCTTGAACCCGATAGCGACGCTGAGGAATATACGGAACCCGATTATGATGATTATACAGATCCCTATTACGATGATTATACAGAGCCGGAGGATCTTGAAGAGTATAATACTGTCGAAGATGAATACAGATTTGTATATATTGAGGACGGTGCGCCTGCAATGGATTATTCGGATATACTTGACAGCCCGGATTTCAAGTTTGTTAATCGACAGTTCTATAAGATAAAGGGTAATAATATAAGAATAAAGGCTGTAGAATATCCTTATATCACTACAGAAGACGGACAAAAGTGGTTCTTTATAGCTAATGCTGACGGTCTCACGGAAGATGAGAAAAGAGAGCTGAAAGCAGGTGATATCATCAGCTTTATCGGCTATTTTGATTATTTAGATTATGAAGATGTACTGAGTAGCCTTGAAAGCCACATTACAAAGGAAAAAGCCATTGCAGATAACGTCGTTGAAGCTGATTATAAAGGTCAGAAACTGATACATTAATAATAAATAAGGGCGCACATAAGCCTTATCCCCTTAGCGGGAAAAAACACAAACCAAACCGAATAGTAATAAAGCCGATACACAATGTATCGGCTTTATTAATCACACTATTCTTATAAATATAGAAGCATAAAGAAAAGAGTATTGAAATTTCTATGATTTTGACAGCATATAATTATTAAAATCATTTATGGATTTATCAACCTCTTTTTGATATACAATACATTTACCATTAGGAGTTGGGCTAGAACCTACATATCCAGAATACTTCCAATTAGAATATAATACCTTATACACTTTTTTATTCCGTATTTCTATGTAATAGACTCCATCATCAATGTTAATATTATTATCATAAGCATATTGTTTCAAAGCATTGTAAAAATCTGATTTTAAATTGTTGTTATATTCTATTTTCGAATTACTTGAAATAATCATGTCATTATTTATTTGCGTTGCATCAATTGCTAATAAAGCCGAACTATATAAATGATTAATTTTTGAAGCTTTAAGATTTTCTTTTGAATTTCGTCCTTCATATGATCTAAAATATGAATTATAAATATATACTCCAATAATAATCACCAATATTATAGATAAGATAAAGAAAACTTTTTTTTTTCACATTACCACCTCATTCATGCCAATCATTGCCTATATCATTTGTAATGTAACTGTCGTTTGATTTATCATAACTTATTTTGTTGAGGCTTTCAAGCCATTTTACAAGCTTATCTCTTGAATATGGTATATCATCGCAGTAGATGCTCATGACTTCTTCCACATCTGCACCCTTAGCCATTTTGCGGATATCCTTTGTACTGCTGCCAAAGCCGCTGCTGCCCTGAGTAGCGATAAGATAAAGCTTCTTTCCGCTGAGATCGTTATTTTCGAGGAATGTGGCAACAGGCATAGGAACAGTTCCCCACCACAGCGGATAGATCAGTATCACCGAATTATAGCCGCTTACGTCGATAGGCTCTATTTCGGGACGAGCGTCGCTGTGAAGCTCCTTTCCTGCAACAGTTACAGTACTGCCGTAGCTTGAAGGATACTTTTTGCCCGTTAGAGTTATTGCTTTTGTTTCGCAGTCTGCTGCATTTTTTATCATTTCCGCAAGCAGCTGATCGTTTCCCATGAGCTGACCGTCCGCAAGCAGGAGAGAAGCACCCGAGACAGCGTCCACGTCGTCCTCGAAGTCGGTATTTCCCACTCTTGTGAAGTATACCACTAACGGCTTGTCACTGAGCTGTACCTTTTCGCCGTCTACGGCACTGCTAAGGCTTATATCCACCAATTTGAAGTGGCGGTTGAGATAGGGGACAAGAGCGAGTCCCACTGCTATTGCAGCTATACAGCCCAAAGCTGTGAAAATGCCAGCTTTTTTCTTCTTTTTCGTCCTGATATAGCCGCGCATACCGCCGTGAAATACGGAAAGAGCCAGAACAGCAGTTGCAAGATATTTGTGCAGGTCACTGCTGCCAAGAGCTCTGAACCACGGAAAAATAAGCCTTGAAACGCCCATACTGCTGACAGCGAGAGTAATGCAACCAAGCATCAGCAGCACAGTGGATATATTGAATACTCTGCGTGATACAGGCTTTTTCGAGCCGTTGAACAGAACTGCGTACCATTTGCGCTTTATTATTATATGTATCACAAGACAGACGAAAAAGCCTGTTCCAAGGACTTCATGGACTGTATTTCCCGTAAAAACATACAGCATTTGTGCCAAAAGCAGTCCGTACATAGCTATATCAACGATAATTCCAAGTGTTCTTTTGGCTTTTGCCTTATCCATAGTTATCAACTCCTATACGACATCAAAGCTGTAATCCCCGTGCAAGGGGATATTTTTTTCATCTATGCTTTCGATACTGCCCCATGAATGATTTTCGAGAGCCTCGATAAGCTCTGCAATATCGCGCTCGGTGCCCTCTGCCTCCATTTCCACAGAGCCGTCGGAGAGGTTTCTCACCCAGCCCGAAATGCCTAATCTGCGGGCTGTATGGCTTGCCTTCCAGCGGAAGCCCACTCCCTGAACATAGCCGTAAAAAATAAGATGCTTTCTGACTTTTTCCATTTATTGATTCTCCTGATCAGTTGATTTTATACTATTATACAGCATAGCTTTTTCCCAGTCAAGCACATAAAATGAACAATAAACGCAGTAAAAAGCCCTGACCCGAAGCAAAAATCACTTCGGGGCAGTAAATCTATATCAATCAAGGCTTATATGCTCAAAGTCAACAGAGTCGTCGTTAACTTCGATCATAAGGTATGCGGCTCCTTCCAGACCCGAAACCGAA
Source organism: Ruminococcus flavefaciens (assembly GCF_900143025.1). Classification (GTDB taxonomy): domain Bacteria; phylum Bacillota; class Clostridia; order Oscillospirales; family Ruminococcaceae; genus Ruminococcus; species Ruminococcus flavefaciens_I. The sequence continues at coordinate 103,166 of NZ_FRCT01000005.1, forward strand.
ACAGAAACTACATTCCCCTTTACGAAATTCTGATGGCAATGACCGACTACTGCAAGATCATATTTCTTTACATATTCGCTTTCGCAGGTCTTGTCGAACACGCCGTCTTTTAGGCTTGAAAGCTGTAAAAAGGGATAGGGCTTATTAATATCCGAAAACAGAAAATGAGAAAAATGCAGCTTATGTCCATGAGCTTCTATTTCATGGAAAAGAGGCATCTGCTTTATGAAATCCATTTGTTCGGCTGTGATACGATCTCTTATCCCGTCATAATAAGCTCTGAGGTGTTCCACATCAGGATCAACGTCAACTCCGTGTTCGGTGTAAAGCTCACAATTACCCTTGAGACATATTATGCCGCTGTTTTTTAACAGTTCGAGACATTCAAATTCTTCGTTTCCGCGCTGAAAAATATCTCCTAAAAACACTGTCAGGTCTGCGTTCTTTTCTCTTATCTGTGCGAGCACTGTCTTTAAAGCTTTAAGGTTTCCGTGAACATCTGAGAATACTGCGATCTTCATAATTATCCTCCCTTTTCTTCATTAGTATGCTTATCATTTGATATAGGATAGGTTACAATTATAACATGAACTCTTTATCGTGTCAACAGCATTTTTTCACTGTATTCGTTGATTAATTTCAAATAATATGTTATACTAAGCTGTAATATTTAATGTGGAGGGAGCGCATATGAAGTATTTCAGGCTTGCAGATGAGGTCATAATGGTGAATGACGATAACGAAGCTTTTTTCTACTGCTTCGGCGAAGAAAAATGGAAAAAGCAGGATGTCATTTGTAACGGTGATGAGATAACAGAAACAGAAGCACACAATGTCCTTGATGAACAGCGCCAAAGCCTGAACGATATGTTAAAGCTTGCAGAGAAAACTGCTGCCGAAAAGCACTCAGGACAGCTTGACAAAGGCGGCAATCCATACTTTAACCACCCTCAGGCAGTTGCAGCACAGCTTGAAAATACCGAATATAAAATAGCAGCATATCTCCATGATGTATGCGAGGATACTCCCACTACCTTTGAAGATCTGCTTGAAATGGGTTTTGCTCCGAGGATAGTAGAGTCCATAAGGCTTCTTACAAAAGCTGAGGATATCTCATATGAGGAATATCTTGAAAAAATAAAGTCCGATGACTGTGCGAGAAATGTGAAAATGGCTGATATAAGACATAATATGGACATATCACGTATCCCATGTCCTTCGGAAAAGGACTTTGCAAGGCTTGAAAAATACAGAAAAGCCCTGAAATATCTGGAAGAATAATAGATTTTACAGTCTGCAAAAATGCGGACTGTTTTTGATTTGAAAAAAAAATTCTGAATTTGTGTTACACTTAAGATGTTTTTTGCAAGTAAGTGTTATGAAAGCACACAACAAGATCGATCAAAAGCTTTTAATAAATATTAATAACTCAAAAGAGGTGGTTATATGACAGATAATGAGTACCGTACTATGTACGAAATATCACCGCAGAAGGCACAGACAGCACTTTTCGACGAGTATCTGAACTATGTTTATGCTATAGTTTACAATAAACTCAGAAGCTGCGGAAACCGCGAGGATATAGAGGAATGTGTGGGAGATACATTTTCTGCGGTATTTATAAGCTATGACAGGGAAGGCAAATTCAACGGTGATCTCAAGGGATTTATAGGAACTGTTGCAAGCAGAAAGGCTGTACAGATGTTCAGAAGGCTTTCGGCAAAAAGCAATTCCACAGTTTATATCGAGGACGAGACTACAGAATTTGCAGACAGCCAGCGTATAGAGGAAAACGCTGAACGCTTGGAGATACGCAGTCTGCTGTTAAAGCTTATCAAAAGTCTCGGCGAACCCGAGTCCACAATGGTGATACAAAAATACTATTACAACATGAATTCCACGGAGATCGCACAGAAGCACAGTATGTCGCCTGCTGTAGTAAGAGTAAAATGCAGCAGAGCACTGAAAAAGCTGAAAGAGCTGCTTTTAAAGGAAGGATATGACCTGAAGGAGGGAAATATATGAAGGATAATAAGGAAATAAGCTTCGATATACTTGAAAACTCCGATATTAACAAGCTTGAAGAAATAGGCGCTGATAGTATGATGATAGATAAGTCTGCAAGAGACCGTATGCTGAAGATAACAAATCAAAAATATAAAGTGGAGAAAGAAATTATGAACAAAGAACAAAGAAATGAAAATATATCAGAAAATGAGGACGCTGTTACAGGCGTTGAAACCTACAGACGCAGAGGAATTTCGAGAATAATATATACTACTCTCTGCTCCGCTGCCGCACTGGCACTTGTCTGCGGAAGCATATATATGTTAAGCAGAAAAAACGGTGTTGTCGATACTCCTCCTGAGCCCCTTGAAAAGGCAAGTACACCCATAGTATCTGATACTACGGTCACTGCGTCAGCAACTAAATCCACAGTTTCGGCTTCAAAGACAGAAAAAACTGAAACTACTGCCGATACTTCTGCTGTTACAACAGATATTACTACTATAGAAACAGAAGCAGTTACAAATAATAATGCTGTTTCCGAAACAGAGATCGACCCGAAATGGATAACCAAATATGACTCGATTGACCCTGCCGAAGCTACACAGGAAAAGCTCGATGCAGCTTTTCAGAGAGCTATGGATAAGTTCATGTTCGGAAAAAACTTCTATGGTTACGGTAAAACAACCAACCCATATGAAGTTGATATATCTTTAGTTCCTGCATGGGACATAAAGGCTGATATGCGAGACATAAACGGTGATAATGTACCCGAACTTTTCATCTCTTATGATATGAGATGCGAAAGCGGACAAAGAACAATAATGTTTATCTATGACGGTAATGATTTCATAGCTCCAACAGTGAAAGGATTCAAAACAGATGACTATGAAATGCTCCTTAACATCGACGCTGCGTGGATGACTTACAATCAGGAGGATAAATGCCTTTATCTTGAGGACAAGTCAGGTTACAACTTTACACGTAAAATAAAATTCGACAGCGATAATTCATTTGCCCTTGTTGAAATGTTCAATTATACGGGATATTATGTAAACGGAGAGCTGATAAAAAAAGGCGATGATTACATCGGTGTTGGAAATCCTGTGTACAAAAGCGGAAAACTTGGTGATCTCCCGGGAGAATGGATGGACGCTGAAACATTATATGCTGATAAGAATATTAAAGCTGAGATGTATGAAGAAAATCCGTATGACTACCCCGGTTTATAAGAAAAAAGGCGCACAATGTGCGCCTTTTTCGTACATATGGGCAGGGCTACGGTGAAAACTCCTGTTATTGATAAAAAGCTCCCCGAATGGCAGTTCAGAACCGCTTCGGGGAGCTTTTATAGTTTAAAATAATGGTATCAATTTATTTTCTTGATTACTTTTCGAGTGTTCCGTGAGAGAGAGACTTCAGGTATGCGTTGATAAAACCGTCGATATCTCCGTCCATAACTGCCTGGATATTACCGTTTTCAAAGCCTGTACGTGTGTCCTTTACAAGAGTGTACGGCATGAATACATAGGAACGTATCTGTGAGCCCCATGCGATCTGGTTCTGAACGCCCTTGATATCCTCGATCTTTTCGAGGTGCTCACGCTCCTTGATCTCAATGAGCTTTGAACGGAGCATCTTCATAGCGTAGTCCTTGTTCTGGTACTGGCTTCGCTGAGTCTGACAGGATACAACGATACCTGTAGGCTTGTGGATAAGACGTACAGCAGAGCTGGTCTTGTTTACCTTCTGACCGCCTGCGCCGCTTGAACGGTAAACTTCCATTTCGATATCCTCAGGACGGATATCAACTTCGATAGAGTCGTCAAGCTCGGGCATAACTTCAAGTGCAGCAAATGAAGTATGTCTGCGTCCCTGTGCGTCGAAAGGAGATACACGGACAAGTCTGTGAACGCCTGACTCCGATTTCATATAGCCGTATGCGTTTTCGCCCTCGATAAGGATAGAAGCTGACTTCATTCCTGCTTCATCACCGTCAAGATAATCCAGCAGTTCAACCTTGAATTCGTGGCGTTCAGCCCAGCGGTTGTACATACGGTAGAGCATTTCTGCCCAGTCCTGAGCCTCTGTACCGCCTGCACCTGCATGGAAGGTAAGGATAGCGTTTGCGTTGTCGTACTCGCCTGTGAGCAGAGTTGCAAGCTTTTCGTCCTCAAGCTTTGTCTTGAAAGATTCGGACTCCTTCTTTATTTCTTCGATATCGCTCTCGTCGTCAGCCTCGATAGAAAGCTCGATAAGAGCGATGATATCTTCAAGATTTTCGTTGAGTTGATTGTAATGCTCGATCTTTCTTTCGAGAGACTTCTGTTCTTTAAGGACCTTCTGAGAATTTTCGAGGTCGTCCCAGAAGCCTTCTTTGGCAGTTTCTTCTCCGAGTTCTGCTACTCTTTTTTTGGCTTTTTCTATATTCAGAACGTCTGCAAGCTCCTTCATTTCATCGCGGTAGCCCGTCATTTCGACTCTGAGTTCATCAAGTATTATCATAGCTGTAATTCCTTTCAAACATAGATACATATATTATAGCACAGATTTGCGCAGACTGCAAGTAGGAAATGAGAAAATTTCGCGTTTTTTTTGTAGGGGACGGTGACTCCCTACAGTGTAGGGAGATGTCAGCAAAGCTGACAGAGGGTCGCGGCTTCTGTTGGAAGTCCTCGATGTCCCGAGCCGTTAGCTGAATTGAGAATGTAGGGGCGGATATTATCCGCCCGCGCCTGACTTTTCTTACGGCTAAGGGCTAAAGGCTAATGGCTAACGGCTAAATTGGTCTTGACAAACGGGATTTTATCGTGTATAATAAAAAAGTATTCAAAGGCGATGATGAAGAGGAGTACGTAAGATACCCGATTTTCAGAGAGCTGCCGTGAGGTGAAAGGCAGTATGAGGGGCTTGTGGAAGTAGCTTCGGAGCTTCGCGTGCCAACGGCTTATGCTCAGTAGTATGCGGCGTGGTCCTCACGTTACAGGGGAAGAGGTTTTGCGACCTCGCAGAGTGCGGGAGAAAACTCCCGAATTCAGGTGGTAACACGGACTTAGTTCGCCCTGAACCTTAACGGTTCAGGGCTTTTTTAATTCGGAATACATAATTCCGGATTCTGCACTCCGAATTCCTGATTTAACTGACTGAAAGGAAGATTTGAATGGCAAAGGAACTTGCAAAGGCTTATAACCCCAAGGACTTTGAGGATCGTATCTATGCGGCATGGAATGACAAGGGCTGCTTCCGTGCAGAGGCTGATCCGAAGAAAACGCCCTATACTATAGTTATCCCACCTCCGAACATCACAGGACAGCTCCACATGGGACACGCCCTTGATGAGACATTACAGGATATCCTTATCCGCTGGAAGAGAATGAGCGGCTACAGCGCACTGTGGCTCCCGGGTACAGACCATGCTGCTATAGCTACAGAGGCTAAGATCGTTGAGGCTATGCGCAAGGAAGGCGTTACTAAGGAAGATCTCGGACGCGAGGGCTTTATGAAACGCGCTTGGGAATGGAAGAAGCAGTACGGCGGACGTATCGTTGAACAGCTCAAAAAGCTGGGTTCTTCCTGTGACTGGTCAAGAGAGCGTTTCACAATGGACGAGGGCTGCTCAAAGGCTGTAAAGGAAGTTTTCATCAAGTACTACGAAAAAGGTCTCATTTACAGAGGCGAGCGTATAATCAACTGGTGCCCAAAGTGCCGCACTTCGCTTTCCGATGCTGAGGTAACTTATGAGGATCAGGCAGGTCATTTCTGGCATCTCCGCTACAAGATCAAAGACAGCGACGGATATTTAGAGCTTGCTACAACACGTCCCGAAACTCTCCTCGGTGATACAGCTGTTGCTGTAAATCCAAAGGACGAGCGTTACACTGACCTTGTAGGCAAGACAGTTATACTTCCTCTTGTTCACCGCGAGATACCTATTGTTGCCGATGACTATGTTGAAATGGACTTCGGTACAGGTGTAGTTAAGATAACTCCTGCACACGACCCTAACGACTTCGAGGTAGGTCTCCGTCATAATCTTCCTGTTATCAACGTAATGAACGACGATGCAACTATCGTTGACGATTACCCCGAGTATGCAGGTATGGACAGATATGAGGCAAGAAAGAAGATAGTAGAGGACCTTGAAAAGGAAGGCGCACTCGTTAAGATAGAGGAATACAGCCATAACGTAGGTACCTGCTACCGCTGCGGAACTACAGTTGAGCCAAAGGTTTCAACACAGTGGTTCGTAAAGATGAAGCCTCTTGCAGAGCCTGCTATAGCAGCTGTAAAGAACGGCGATACAAAGTTCGTTCCAGAGCGTTTTGACAAGATATATTTCCACTGGCTGGAAAATATCAAGGACTGGTGTATCTCCCGTCAGATATGGTGGGGACATCAGATACCTGCATTCTACTGCGATGCCTGCGGTGAAATGGTTGTAACAAAGGAGAGCAGCGCAGTTTGTCCTAAGTGCGGCAAGCCAATGAGACAGGATCCCGATACTCTCGATACATGGTTCAGCTCTGCACTCTGGCCGTTCTCAACACTTGGCTGGCCTGAGAATACAGAGGACTTAAAGTACTTCTACCCAACAAATACTCTCGTAACAGGCTATGACATCATCTTCTTCTGGGTAATCAGAATGATGTTCAGCGGTCTGGAGAACATGGGCAAGGTACCATTTGATACAGTTCTTATCCACGGTCTTGTACGTGATGCGCAGGGACGCAAGATGTCCAAGTCTCTCGGCAACGGTATCGATCCGCTCGAAGTTATCAACGAGTATGGTGCCGATGCACTCAGATTTATGCTTGCTACAGGTAACTCACCCGGAAACGATATGCGTTATATCGACGATAAGGTAAAGGCAGCACGTAACTTCGCAAACAAGCTCTGGAACGCTTCACGTTTCATTATGATGAACCTCCCCGAGGACTTCGAGTTCAAGGGACTTCCTTCCGAGCTTGAGCTGGAGGACAAGTGGCTCGTTAACAAGTTCAATCAGCTTGCTAAGGAGGTCGGCGAGAACCTTGACAGATACGAGCTTGGTGTTGCTTCACAGAAGATATACGACTTTATCTGGGATGTTTACTGCGACTGGTACATCGAGCTCACAAAGCCAAGAATACAGGCAGGCGGCGAGACAATGGCAAAGGCTCAGGCAGTACTTGTATGGGCAATGCAGGGTATGCTGAAGCTCCTTCACCCATTCATGCCGTTCATCACTGAGGAGATATGGCAGGTACTCACAAATGAGAAGTCCATGATAATCCTCGAAACATACCCGACTTACGATGCTTCTATCGACTTCAGCGCCGAGGAGAAGGCATTTGAGAAGATAATCTCAGCTATCAAGGCTATAAGAAATACACGTACAGAAATGAACGTACCTCCGTCGGTAAAGGCTAAGCTCTTCATCGAGACAGCTGATAAGGAGCTCTTCAAATCCTGTGCAGTATTCTTCGAGAAGCTTGCATCTGCTTCCGCAGTTGAGACAGGTGACAAATTCGATATCCCCGATTCCGCAAACGCTGTTACCGATTCCGCTCGTATATTCATTCCTATGGACGAGCTTGTTGACAAGGAGAAGGAAATAGCACGTCTTGAAAAGGAAAAGGCAAAGGTACAGAAGGATATCGACTTCCTCAGCGGAAAGCTCAATAATCAGGGCTTTATCGCAAAGGCTCCTGCACAGCTCATAGATGCCGAGAAGGCAAAGCTCGCAAAGGCAGAGGAAAAAATGGCAAAGATAGAGCAGTCTATCGCAGCCTTCAAAAAGTAATAAGTAACGCAATAAGCTCCCCGAACGTTTCGGGGAGCTTATTTTTAATGTATAATGAAGGAAGAATATTATGAAAAACTCTTAATCAAAGATTTCTTCATCTTCAGGAGCCTTATGTGTTCTTTCTGACTTTTTGCTCTTTGTTGCAGGCTCTTCGTCCTCGTCCTCAGCTTCATCGTTCTTCTTTGAATTCTTTTCTTCTTTTTCGTCATTATCCTTTTCTTCGGCAGGAGTCTCCTGTACCTGTTCGTCGAGAGTAACGACTATAGTCTTTTCAACGCCGTTTCTGAGAAGTGTGAGCTCGAATTCATCGCCTGCTGAGTGCTTGTTCTTCTTTGCAACGAGTTCGTCTGATGTAGTTACCTTTTCGCCGTCAGCCTTAATGATTATATCGCCGACCTTGATGCCTGCCTTATCAGCGGCACTGCCTTCGTTTACTTCCTTTACGAGTACACCTACAGGAAGATTGTACATATCGGCTGCTGTTTCATCAATACCTCTACAGCTTATACCGAGCTGTGGCTTACCGGTAACATAGCCGAACTTCATTAGATCGTCAATGATAGAAGCAGTTGCATTTGAAGGGATAGCAAATCCGATACCCTCGATAGATGCACCTGATGAAGAGTAAGAAGATGACATTTTTGAAGAGTTGATACCGATTACCTGACCATACTTATTGATAAGAGGACCGCCTGAGTTTCCTGAGTTTATAGCCGCATCAGTCTGGATAAGGTTCATTGCCTTATCATTGATAGTGATATCACGGTCAAGACCTGAGATCATACCGCCTGTAACAGTATTTTTAAGCTCGAAGCCAAGAGGATTACCGATAGCAATTACAGATTCGCCAAGCTGGAGCTCATCGCTGTTGCCGAATTCAGCAGGTGTAAGACCTGTTGCGTCGATCTTGAGAACTGCGAGATCAAGGGCAACATCGTAGCCAATGACCTCTGCATCGTATGTTTCGTCGTCGTCGAGAAGAATTTTTATTCCCTTTGCACAACCTGCGCCGTATTCGCTGTCATAGATAACATGAGCATTTGTAACGATATATCCGTTTTCTGATACAACAACGCCTGTACCTGTTCCCTTGTATTCTCTTGTCTGTGGTTCAGACTGACCGCCGCCGTAGTCAAATCCGTCGAAGCCGCCGAAACCGCCAAATCCGAAATCGAAGAATTCATTAGGGATAGAGGACTGTACCTGTGTTTCCAATTCAAATGAAGACTCGATACCAACTACCGAAGGAAGTACCTTCTTTACGATCTCCTCAGTTGAAAGTGCCTTGCCGTCTGACTCAACAGGCTCGATAATGCTGATATTCTGTGCAGCAAGCTTTGTCTTGGCAGTGTTGCTGCTGTCAGTCTTTTCATCTTTGTCGTTATCCTCAACTACAGAAACTGTTGAAACGCTGTCATCTGAGAAATAGCGGTAAGCCTGTATAGAACCGCCTGAAACGATCGCCATAGCCATTATGAAAGCAGCTGCTTTCAGACCTGTACGCTTTTTCGGAGGCTTGTTGTTATTGCCGCCGTCTGTACTGAAGCCGTTGTAATTGTTTCCGTTCTCCTCTGTACCGTTGTTATTATAATTATAGTTGTATTCACTCATATTATTCACGTTCCTTTTCATTTATTTTTCTGAGGTTCTCCCTCAGCCTGTGATTATATTATATTCAGCCTATGTGAAATAAAAATGCGGTAATTGTATTTTTTTTAAGAAGTTTATGTGTAATTTTTTTCACATTCATCTGTCTTATGTGAAAACAGTGTGACATTTGGTCAGCACTTAGATTAATTCGGAATGCGTAATTAGGAATTCGGAATTAATGGTATCGGCTTCGCCGATAAAATGAAATGATATTCTTCAGATCCATTGCCGCAAGGCGATACGTTAATTACGAATTAAAATTCGTTTTGCGGGCTGTCGAGGACGCCGGCCCTACTGATCCCTTCAAATTTTTAAAACATTGCCCTTGCATTATTTTAATATATATGATATAATAAAAACATTATATATAAGGAAAGGAAAATTATGGACAGTTCAGATATATGGAAGATAGTACTTGTCATAGCGATGATGATTTTTTCAGCGCTGTTTTCCGGCACTGAGACTGCATTTTCGAGTGTAAACAAGCTCAGGCTGAAAAACTACGAGGCGCAGGGCAGCAAAAAAGCAAAAAAAGCCCTGAGACTGGCAAATCGTTTTGATGAAGTACTTACGGCGGTGCTTATCGGCAACAATATTGTCAATATCGCCACTTCATCGGTAAGTACTATCATATTTATAAAAATTTTCGGAAGCAAGGGCGCAGTTATATCAACTATCGTAATAACTGTGCTTGTACTGGTATTCTGCGAGGTACTGCCTAAATCCTACGCAAAGAAGAATGCGGAAAAGCTTGCACTTGCCTTTGCACCGGCGCTTTCGTTCCTTGTAATGCTTTTCAAGCCGTTTGTATTGCTGCTGAATAAGCTATCGTCAATGGTATCAAAGGGTGATGAAGCTCCGAGCGTTACCGAGGACGAGCTGAAGTACATGATCGACGAGATCGAAGAACAGGGCGTTATTGAGGAGCAGGAGAGCGAGCTTGTAAAGAGTGCGCTTGAATTTGATGAGATCAACGTAAACGAGATACTCATTCCCCGTGTAAAGGTAGTGGGAGTTGAACTCGGTGCGACTATTGACGAAATAAAGGAGCTTTTCAGCAGGGAAATGTACTCACGACTCCCTGTTTACGAGAAGAGTCTTGATAACGTTATCGGTATCATCACAAATAAGGCGTTCTTCAAGATGCTTGTGGAGGGCGGAAACGACATAAAGTCTATCATACAGGAAGTACCGCACATAGCCGACTCTAAGCTGATAAGCGAGGCTATGCGTGATATGCAGCGTTCAAAGGTGCATCTTGCAGTAGTTATCGACCAGTACGGCGGAACAAAGGGCATAGTTACCCTTGAGGATATCATCGAGGAACTTGTGGGCGAGATATACGACGAGGACGACGAGATAGAGACCAATATATTGATGATAGCGCCCGATAAGTACGAGGTGGCAGGTGATATGAGCATAAGTGATATGCTGGAAATGCTCGACCTTGACGATGATATGATAACCACGGATTATACATCGGTCGGCGGCTGGGTCACAGATGTCATGGAGCATATCCCCGAAGCAGGCGAAACAGCCGAAAGCGGCATATTCCGCATCACTGTTGCAGAGATGAACGAGCAGACCGTAGAAAAGGTCATAATCGAGGTTCTCCCAACCGATGATGATGAAGATGATGACGAGGACGATGAATAGCATTGTATGGGCGGATAATATCCGCCCATGCGATTATCAGGGGTGAAGCTATGAAAAAGAAAAGCGGAAAGACATTCATACTTTCGGGTTTAATATTACTTTTTGCGGGACTTCTTACCGATATACGGGTGATATTACGGCTGTTGAAAGCAATAACAGCTCCCGAGCTCGATAAAATAGGCATTATAGGCGGTGCGGACGAACCTACCGCACGTTTTCTGATTGAAAGCATTTTTCGGGATATGAATATCATCGAAAAAGCAGGACTTCTTCTGATAATTATTGCACTTGTACTTATTATAATAGGTATCATAAAATGCATTATCAACAAACATAACAAAGAGTAACAACAAAGCCCGAAGCATTGCTTCGGGCTTGTTTTATAGTCGATATTAACAATTAAATGCAGCTTGATTTGTGTATTCCTACAAAGCTGAAAATTATTTTTTTGATAATCAATGGTTTCCCATTGATTTTTGCACTTTTTTTGCCCTATTATAGAAGGCGGAATTTATTCCACAGTACCTTCGTTTCTTCCGATGGTGAGGACGAAGCCCTTATTTATAGGCATAATGCCGTTAGGATCAACAGTTTTAACAGTATTATCGGGCAGCTTTACGCTCCATGTATCGTTTGTAAGATTGCGGAGAGCGTGCTTGCTTGGGTCCTTTTTATTGCGGACTACCTCGCCGATGACCTTGTGGAAATCTCCGTCAGTTTCTCCTGTCATACCCTCATAGAGCTTAGCACCGCCGAATGAAGGCAGTTCAAAACGCTTGAACTTGATACTTTCCGTACAGGTGAGCTGACCGCCGCAATACATACAGCTAACGGAATATTTCGGAGTAATGAATGTTTCCTTGCCGCAGTGAGGGCAGGGAACAGTCTCGCTTCTAAGCTTAACGAAAGCGTCCAGCCATGTCATTTCGATAACACGGTCATAGGGCGGCTGTACCGATTTTTTTCCGAAGGACTCGATAAACAGGTCGCGGATATATTCGGGATAAATCTTCCAGAAACGGAGGGTATTTGTGTTCAGCTGGTTATTTGCGGCATTTCTGTCGTCCTCCGGGTCGAGAACGAAAACAGGATCACTTCCGTAGAATTTCTTTTCAAGCTCGGGAGTCATGCATGGGGGAGTTGAATACTTGCCCTCAAGAGGGTGCTCGATAAAGAGCATACGGAAAAGGATAACTGCAAGTGAGAAACGGTCAGAGCGTTTGTCGGGAGCACCGCCGAGGACTACCTCAGGTGCCATATAACGCTGTTTACCTGCGATACCGAAGTTTACACCGCGCTCGGAAACGTTGTCGTTGTCGCAGATAAGAACATCGCCGTTCTGCGGATCAATGAAGAAGTTGCCGTTATTGAGGTCCTGATAGCTGTAGCCGTCATTATGGAGAGCACGGAAGCCCTCGATGATATTGATCGCGGCATTGCAGCGGGCAGTAATATTTGCGAAGCTTGCCTTCATGCGGCGGGTTTTAGGATCCCAGAGCAGGAAACGTGTAAGCTCCTCATATCCCTTTGGACGAAGTGGCATTATATAGCCGAAGCTTCCGTCTATCCAGTTGGAAAGCTCCTCAGGCCAGAGAAAATTCTTTGTGGGAGCGCCCTTCTTGATGTTTGCCTTGAGGTTTTCGTAGAATTCCTGCGGGTTCTTCATCTTGTCAACAGTGGACTTATGGTACCATTTAAGTGCCATTTGCTTTCCGTTGCACTCGACTCTGTAGACATTTCCCTGTCCGCCTCCGCCGAGAAATTCCAGAATAGTAAACGTAGAATTGTAAATGGTTTTGCCTTTGTAGCCTGTTTTGAGTTCTGCCATGATAATGCTCCTTTCATATCCCTTATAATTGCGGAATTACCGCCGTTTATCACATATTTGAAAATTCCTCGTTCTGAGGAAGCTTTGTGGTTGCAGGTTCTGTCTCCGAGGGCTTTTCCTCGGTTTTGGCTGTATCTTCAGGCTGCTGTGCAGCTGTAGCCGCAGGTGCAGGAGCACCGCCCTTTACAACTGTATTCTGACAGAGCCAGTCGCACCATATCGAATAATACTTAGCAAGGAAATGTACTCCGTCGCTTGAGCTTTCGCTTGGGAGTGCGCCGTATTCGTCATCAAAGATGCAGTTTGCATCAAGGTAGAAGACCTTGCTGTTGTCCGCCATTTCAGAAAGGCGGCTGTTTAGCATATTTATTCGATCATTGTTGATGATATTGTTTTCATATGCAGAAGTAACGTGGAGATTTGCCTGAATGTATATGATAGCATCGGGCTGTACCTCTTTTATACCGTCGATGATCTTTCTGTAAGCTGATACAGTAAGCTCTATATCGTTGCCTACTTCGTTTATGCCGAGCATAACGTATATTTTTGCATACTTCTTTTCATTGAGAAATGCCCATACAGTTTTTCCGTTTTCTGTGGTATTGTCTATCTGATATGCGGAAAGACCCACATTGCAGAAGTAATCTGCATTTTTCAGCGTACCGTAGTCGCGTATGCCAACTGTACGGGAGTCGCCGATAAACAGCGCGTCATCGAAGTATTCGGGACCGCTCGGCACGAAAATGGTCTGTGCAGGGGAGGGAACAGTTCCATTCTGCACTTCCGCAGCAGCTGTTTCACCCTCGGATGTGGGCTGAGTTGCTGCATTTGGATCGGCAGGAGTTGCTGATGTTGCAGGCTGAGTTGTGGCAACAGGCATTTTTATAGTTGTCTTTGACGCTTTGGCGGTACTGTTTTTCCATATCTGCTTATATATGAAGGGCGAAGCCACAAAGCAGGTAAGAAGCAGTATTATCGTATATATACCTTGTCTGAATCTACTCACGATAGTCTCTCCTTAAAATCTGAAATACATGAACGGGTCATCGAGTCCTTTGTACATACAGTAGACAGATGCCCAGAATACTGCCAGAAGAACGATTGCAGTGAACGGGGAATTTTTCATCTTTTTGTAAAGCTTCTGAGGAAGCGTTGTTGAGAAGATGATGCCTGCTGCGAAGTATTTCCAGTATATTCCCCAGTATTTTACATAGTCATTGTCAAGTACAGCATAGGTCTTCTGCGGCAGGAATGGAAGAAGTCTCCTGAAGTATATGCCAAGTTCATGGAAGTCCGTAATGGCGAAGATAAGCCATGTAAGCGGTATCACGAAGAACATATAGGCGTGTCCGAGAGGCTTGATCTTATTCAGTACCTTGCCTGTCCAGTTCTTTTCTGTCATTATTATTGCAAAGAGAATAAGTCCCCAGAGTACGAAGTTCCAGCTTGCGCCGTGCCACAGACCTGTGAAAAGCCATACGATAAATGTATTCCTGATCGTAGCAGCGCTGCCCTTTCTGTTTCCGCCAAGGGGGATATATATGTATTCCTTGAACCATGTACCGAGGGTCATATGCCACCTTCTCCAGAACTCCGTCATAGTGAGGGAGAGGTAAGGGTGGTCGAAGTTTCGGGGAAGATCGAAGCCCATTATCTTTCCGAGACCTATCGCCATGAGGGAATAGCCGCAGAAATCGAAGTAGAGCTGGAAGGAATAAGCGAATATGCCAAGCCATGCAAGCTTTGAGGAGATACTTTCGTAGCCTATCATGGAGATATCGCTCCAAAGTCCGCCTATCTGGTTTGCGATAAGCACCTTATATCCGAGACCAATGGTAAATGTCTTTAGACCGTCCTCAACCTTGCTCATGGTGTGTTTACGGTTTCTGAGCTCCTTTGCAACATGGTCGTATGTTACGATAGGACCTGCAATAAGCTGTGGGAACATACTGATATATGCACCGTAGTTCACAAGACTTTTCTCAGCCTTAGCTTTTCCTCTGAAAACATCGGCTATATAGGATACGTTCTGGAAGGTATAGAAGCTTATGCCTATAGGGAGGATAATATCTTTAACTGTCAGGCTCTGGTGGAAAAGAGTGTTGATATTCTCGGTGCCGAATGACCAGTATTTGAAGAATATGAGCCACCAGAAGTTGAATGCCACACCAAAGAACAGCCATGCCTTTTTGGCATGGCGGCTGTTTTCAATAAACTGCGCTACTATGAAGTTAAGCAGAGTCGTAAGCAGGAAAAGAAAGATGTAAACAGGCTTTCTTACGCCGAAGCTGTAGAATAAAACGCTTCCTGCGAATATTATAAGATTTTGATATTCTATCCGCGAGCACGTATTTGCTTTCAGGAAGATCAAAAGCACCGCCAGCAAGAAAATCATTATATGAAGCGGCTTTGTATATCCGAGAGTGTGGAAAATCTCGTATCCCGCGACCGAGCTTCCAATCAATAATACGAAATTTCTGTATTTCTTTTTAGATGCCGCATAGGCTATCATAAAAACAGGCAGGAAAATGAAAATAAATTCCAAGCTGCTGAAGACCAAATAAACCACCCTTTAATTAATTCATTTATTATCAAAACGCAGAACTCAGCTTTGTGTGTTATCTGCGGAAAATAGCAGTATAAAAACTCATACATTTATATTTTACACGTTTGATATTTAAATGTCAATACCTTTGGAATAATGTAGCAATTTGCAGTAAACAGTCATCGAAAAGGAGATTTTTTTGCCATTTCCGACTATATTAGAGCCGTTAGCCTTTAGCCCTTAGCCGTTAGCAGAACTAAGAGCTAAGAACTAAGCCGTGTAGGGGCTGCCTTTGGCAGTCCGCCAGTTAGTAGTAAGTAGAGAGTAGTGTAGGAACGACCGCAATACTTGCGCTGCTGTGCAAATATGGGTAAGCAATGTTTATAATTATTTTGGTTTTATTTTTACATTATTTGCGTACAATCACGATTTAATGGTTGATTTTTTGGCTTTTTGTTGACGTTGCTTCGGTTCGGTGCTATAATTGACAACGAGTAAAGCCATATAACGGGCAAAAAAGGAGAAATTTACATGAAGAAACAGTTTATCGCAGCAGCGCTCATTGCAGCACTGGTACTTACAGCCTGCGGCGAGTCTAAAACAAGCGAAAAGACTTCGGAAAAGGCAACCGAGGCTACAACAACTGCCGAAGCTACAGAGGCAAAAGAAGCAGAAACAGAAGCTACAGAGACTGCAACAGAAGCCGTAACAGAGGCTGCTGTTCCAACAGAGCTCAGCGACAAATACGTTGACTTTAATAACATGAGTTTTAAGTATAACGGTCATTTGATGACGCTCGGCGTATCTACATTACAGGATTTCCTTGACGCAGGCTTAGAGCCAAAGGACAATTACGATAAGGTGTGGAAAGAAAGCTTTCATGGTAGTCCGCATGAGGCTGGCTGTGCAATTGAATATACCGTATCTTTAGGAAATTCTGAAGCATATTGCAATTTATATTTCTGCAATCTTAAAGAGGAAGGAACGCCGATGAAAGACTGTGTTCTCTGTTATATAAGCTATGATGGCAGCAAACTTGATAAGAAAAACGGGGAATACTGCAATGGTTTTGAATTTGCTTTCCCTTATAATCTTACAGCAGATGAACTTACCGCAAACAGCGGCGAACCGACTTACAAAAAAGGTGAAAATGGATTCTTTTATACAGAAACATCAACTGTTTTCACCGACGAGGAAAGAAGCATCGTTTTTAGCTTTGATAACAATAATGATTGGACAATTATTGGTGTGAATATGACATGGACTTCATGACATAATAAAAACACAGCGCAGCAAGGATAATACCTGCTGCGTTTTTTCTGTCTGTAGGGGCGCACAGTGTGCGCCCGTTAGTTTTTGCGGCTATTTCGGGCGAACGATGTTCGCCCCTACAAATGGTCATTTGAGGTCTTTTTGAGACTTGCGGACTGCCAAAGGCAGCCCCTACATGGCTTAGTTCTTAGTTCTGCTAAAAGCTAAGGGCTCGGGACGTCGAGGACTTCCAACAGAAGCCGCGACCCTCTGTCAGCTTTGCTGACATCTCCATACACTGTAGGGAGTCACCGTCCCCTACAAAAAAAGGAACGCCGAGTACGGCGTTCCCTACATATTACTCAATACCTGCCTGCTGTTTTGCGGCTGTGAGAGTGTTCTTCATAAGCATTGCGATAGTCATAGGACCTACGCCGCCGGGAACAGGAGTAATGAATGAAGCCTTCTTCTCAGCAGACTCGAACTCTACATCTCCGCAGAGCTTGCCGTTTTCAAGACGGTTCATGCCTACGTCGATAACTACTGCGCCTTCCTTTATCATGTCGCCTGTAACGAAGTTAGCACGACCGATAGCAACTACGAGTATATCTGCACCGAGGCATATCTCCTTGAGGTTCTTGGTCTTTGAGTGGCAGATAGTAACTGTGCCGTTCTTCTGGAGAAGGAGCATTGCCTGCGGCTTGCCTACGATATTGCTTCTGCCGATAACTACGCACTGCTTGCCTGTGATATCTGTGCCTGTGCTCTCAATAAGGCGCATAACGCCTGCGGGAGTGCATGGCAGGAAAGAATATTCGCCTATCATTATCTTTCCTACGTTGATAGGGTGGAAAGCGTCAACGTCCTTATCAGGTGATATAGCGTTGATAACTGCCTTTTCGTCGATATGCTTAGGCAGAGGGAGCTGTACAAGTATGCCGTTTACTCTGTCGTCACGGTTAAGTACATTTACAAGGTCGAGGAGCTGCTCCTGTGTTGTTGTCTCGTCAAGAGCATACTCATATGACTGGAAGCCAACAGCCTCGCAAGCCTTCTTCTTGTTGTTTACATAGACTCTTGATGCAGGATCGTTTCCTACGATAACTACTGCAAGACCTACCTTGAGTCCCTTTTCATCTCTGAGCTTAGCTGTTTCTTCTGCTACCTCAGCCTTTACTGCTGCGGAAACTGCTTTTCCGTCTATTAACTGTGCCATTTATTTGTCCTCCTTATGGCTGTCGGACTGTTCGTCCTCATTGTTAGCTTTTATTTCTTCGATGTCGTCATCGAGATCGTTGTCATCGTCAAGGTCGTCAAGCTCGCTCTCGTCGAAGTCGTCGTCATCGTCGTTGAAAATGTCGAGGTCATCGTCATCATCGTCGTTGTTTCCTGTTTTTGCGTCTTCGCCGGTGATACCCATGCGCTTTCTGCGGGACTCCTCTATAAGGCGGTGGGATTCCTCTGTATTTGCGTAAAGCACCATGCTCTCTGGATCACGCTTTCTCTTTGCAAAGAATATGATCTGGAGTATCACAGATACAATGAATATGATAGCTGAAAGTGCCTGAGATACGCGGATATTGCCGAGCATAAGGCTGTCTGTGCGCATACCTTCGACTACGAAGCGCTCAGCGCCGTACCATGCAAGGTACATGAGGAAGAGCTGTCCATCGTACTTTCTGCGCTTTGACCAGAAGGCGAGGATAACAAATCCCAGCAGACACCATAATGACTCATATAAGAAGCAGGGGTGTACGGGCTTTTCCCAGAGCATTTCAACGCCCTCTTGGTACATATCTCCGCCTATCTGCATACTGTCGCTGATAGTACGCTGGATAGTGCCGCCTGTCATACCGAGGAATGAGGAGGTGTTGGTTCCGAATGCCTCCTGGTTTACGAAGTTGCCCCAGCGTCCGATACCCTGTCCGATGAGGAAGCCGATAACGGTTATATCCAGCATGGGGAGCATCTTGACTTTTCGTATCTTACATATTATAAGACCGACAAGGAGCGCACCTATGATGCCGCCGTAAATGGCAAGTCCGCCGTTTCTGGTGTTTATCACAGCTTTGAGTGTCTCGCCGAACGAACCCTTGTTGTATTCGTCCCAGCGCATAAAGACGTAGTATAAACGGGCTCCGATGATACCGCCGATAACACCGCCGATAACAGCGTCTATAGCTCTGTCTGCATCAAGTCCGAAGCGTTTCATTCTCGGCAGAGCGTAGACGACCGCAAGGATAAGTCCGATTGTTATCAGTATTCCGTACCATTGTATGTGTACGCCGCCGATAGAAAATGCGGTAGGATCAATGTGGAATTTCCAGCCCAGCTCGGGGAATTGTATTTCGTTTGGGTCTAAAAGTGTTTCTGTTGACATTAAAATTATGCCTCCTTTTCTATTATGGACAGTACACATCTGTCCCTGCGCATTTCTCTGCGCATAAAATCAATAACATCATTGCTCGTCATCTCTGACAGCACTTCTATTGCGTCATATGGCTTTACGCCGTCTATATGAGCATTGAGCATGAGATTTGCTACGGCTTCAACGTTGTTGAGCTCGCAGACCATCATGCCGTATGAGGATTTCTTTATCCTCTGGAAGTCCTTTTCGTTTATGCCCTCGTTTATAAGGCGGTCTGTCTCGGCAAAAAGAGCTTCTCTTATTTTTTCGGGTTCGTCGGACTCGCCCGAGAATATCACGGTAAAGTAGTTATCTCCGTAGAAAACCTCGCCGCCGAAGGTGGAATTGATGACCTCTTCCTTGAGAAGCCTCTCGCACATGGGAAGTGCAGGGTCTGAAAGCAGGGAAGTGGCTATAGAAGCTGCGGTCATATCTTTAAGGCGCTCGTAGCCGCTCTTTGCAGTGCATTTGCAG
This sequence comes from Ruminococcus flavefaciens, assembly GCF_900143025.1. GTDB lineage: Bacteria > Bacillota > Clostridia > Oscillospirales > Ruminococcaceae > Ruminococcus > Ruminococcus flavefaciens_I. The sequence goes on from NZ_FRCT01000005.1 coordinate 122,769, forward strand.
CCTAAGTTGAAAATTGAAGCGCCTACAGGCTGTTTTTCGCGTATTTCCGCCTGAACTATCTCAGCAGGCTCGTCAGGGAAAACGGTTTCGAGTCCCTTGTCGGCGCATGGACGCAGGCAGCTGTCGCATATTTCCAGTACCTTGTCCGCACTGATGTTGCCTGCGATAGAAAGTACCATATTATTCAGATTATAGAACGTATCATAGCACTTGTACAGCAGGTCTGCGTCGATATGAGAGATACTTTCAACAGTGCCTGCGATGTCTATTTTTACAGGGTGGGCGTGGTACATTCCTCTGAGCATATTGAAGAATACACGCCATTCGGGATTGTCATTGGTCATTTTTATCTCCTGACCGATGATACCCATTTCCTTGTCTACGTTTTCCTTTGTGAAATAGGGCTTCTGGACGAAATCCAGCAGTATTTTCAGGTTTTCCTCATAGTTCTTTGAGCAGCTGAACAGGTAGCAGGTCTTGTCAAAGGAGGTAAATGCGTTGCCTGATGCGCCTGTTCTGGCATAAAGCTCAAATACTCCGCAGTCCTCATTCTCGAAAAGCTTGTGTTCGAGGAAGTGGGCGATGCCCTCTGGGACGGTGGTGTAATCCTTGTCTGCGGCAGTCTTGAACATGGTGTTCACAGAGCCGTATTTAGTTCCGAACATGGCTTCGATACTGCTGAAGCCCTTCATTTCACATATATATATATCAAGTCCGCTTTTGTGCTTTATGTGTATACAGCTGTCGCCTGTGCGGGAGCTTGTAAGGATATCCTTTTTCATTACTCCTGCACCTCCTTGTCGAGCATAAGATATACGGTGTCAAGCTTCAATGAGTTTGCCGCCTGAACTATCCTTTCCTTGGTAACAGCCTTGAACTCGTTGAAATGCTCCTCGGGAGTTATGAGCTTGCCGTCGCTGAAGCAGTCGAAGAACCAGCTTATATAAGAGGAAGCGGTGTCGCCTATCTGCAATACAGCGTTATCCAGCGCCATAAGAGAGCTTTCTATCTCCTCGTCTGTGATATTGCCTTTTTTTATTTCCTCAAGCTGAGCCATTATCTCATTGCGGGCTTTGTCGATATTTTCACGCTCGATGCCGCTGTCCACAAAGAATGTTCCCTTTGCGGAAACAGAAGTGCTGACGCAGTAATAACAAAGGCTGAGCTTTTCTCTTACGTTGAGGAAAAGCTTTGAGAACGGCATTTCGCCGTAGATGATGCTGAGCATTTTCAGTGCGTATTTGTCGTCGGACTCGGTTTTGAAGGCGAGTACCATTTTGCACTGGTTTACGTCAAATTCCTCAGAAACGTGCTCAGGCTCGGGTTTCAGAGGGCTGTGATTGCGTATGCTTACCTTTTTCGGGGCTCTTTCAATGCTGCCGAAGCTTTCGGTGAACATCTCCGCAAAGCTGTTGTCCTCACGGGGAGAAACGTAATATATCTCTATCTGAGCGGTTTTCATAAGCTCACGATACGCTTTGAGTGCGTTCTCGGAAGTTGCGGAAAGGGCTGCTTCACGGCTTCCGTAGCCTGTACACTCGGCAGGTTCACCGCGGAAGGCGGTCTTTGCAGCCTTCGATATGGCGTAGCTGCGCTTCTGATTGAGCTCACCGTCTATCCTGTCGATGAGGTCTTTTTTCACTATATTGAAGGACTCTGCATCAAATGCATTTCCGTTGACATTGGGTTCGAAAAGGCAGCCGTGTATCAGCTTGCGCATTTCTCCGCATATGTCCTCGCCGTCGATAGCGTACTTGTTATCAAGCCATGAGGCTTTCAGACCAAGTATCTGGGCATCGCCTTTTTTTCGCGCTATAGAACCGAGCCCTGCACCGTAAAGCTCTGAAAGCTTTTCACACAGTGAGGCATAGGTTCTGTACTGACGGCTGGAAAAGGTAAGAATAGTTATTCCAAGGTTGTTTACGGCTGCGGTCTCTTCACTCAGCTCGGTGAGAAAATAGACTGCAAGGGAACTGGACTTGAATTTATCGTCAATAATGGTTGTAAATCCGATATTATCGCCCAACTCTGACCGTTTATATATCATCAGGCTTACACTCCAATCCTAAAAAGCTATACAATATATTATAACACAATTAAAAATAAATTACCATAGTATTTTTGCAATTTTTTCATTTTTTGTGATAATCCTGTAAAATACTTGATTTAACTTAATGAAAGTGGTATAATATAAGTTAGTAAATTGTATGCATTGGAAAAAGGAGGCAGAGTATGGATTATAAAGGCGAAAAATGTCCTGTCTGCGGAGAGAGCTTCACAGCCGAGGACGATATTGTAGTTTGCCCTGAATGTGGTACGCCTCATCACAGAAAATGTTATGCTGCTGAGAATAAATGTGCCAATGAGGAATATCATTCCGAAGGCAGAAAATGGGAAAGAAAGGTGCAGAACAAGCCGCTTTACAAGGTTTGTCCCGTTTGCAATTATCCTAACAGAGTTTCTGACAGCAACTGTCAGAGATGCGGTGCTGAGATAGCCGATGTATCTCTTGTTTCTCAGGACGAGAATACTTCTGACAGCAATAACGGTAATATTCGTGATCCGTTTACATCGGAAATGGAAGGACTTATTGATCCTATAAAGTACCTCGGGCTTGATCCGAACGAGGATATGGGCGGTGCGTCTATGCAGGAGGTAACTGATTTCGTAGGTCCGAGCACTATATATTATCTGCCGAAATTCAAACGCATGAAGGACGACGGTGCAAAGCCATCATTCAACTTTTTTAGTCTCGTATTCCCTGCACTTTATTTTGCAAACAGAAAAATGTGGGGCTGGGCTATACTTGCAGCAATTCTCGGGGTACTGTTCAATCTTCCCGCCGATCTTCTGCTGTATATCGAGGAATTCCCTGACGGACTGGCAAACTTTGTTTCCAGCAACAAGCATATAATACAGGCTGTGAGCGATATATGTATCGTGGCTGATATCGGCGTAAGAGCACTGTTCTGTTTGTTTGCCAACTGGCTGTACTTCCGCTTTGCAATGAATTCGCTGAAAAAACACAAGACCAGCGGCAGACCTGCTTCCATGATAAAGACCGCAGGCGGTATCAGACCGCTCAATATGCTAATAATCACTGCAATAAAGTACGGTATAGGATTCGTTGTTATAGCTGCACTTTACTACGGTTTTGAAATGGCAGCAACTATCAAGGATTTCAGTTCATTGTGTCTTATGTAAGAGTTTATACAGGCATGAATGATCTGATAAGAAATAATAATATGTGCATATCCCTTGCGGATATGCATATCACATACTGGGGGGATATGTTTTGAGGCTGAAAAAAGCATATTTTGTGCTACTGCCTTTTTTATGTATCTTTTTGTTTAGCTGCGGCGTTCAGGACTATCCTACATATACCTATCAGATAGTCAACAGTCTCGGCGAAGATTATCTCGTGAATTACTGCGAGCAGACAAATTATCCCGAAAACAATACAAGAGTAAAGGTTTTCAGGGGCAAGAAAAAGGTAATGGATTATAACGGCGGCAGCTATTCGGGGTGTAATTCGTACACACCTTCGCAGATAGTGTTTATCTGCAAAAGCGGTGATGTGGATTATTACTACCTGAGATCGCAGCTTGCGGAATATATTGTCGCAGACGGAATGGTGGATCTGAAAACAAATTATAATATGCTCATGCTCAATAAAAGCAAGAGCGAAATGACAGACGATGAAAAGAAGGTCTATTCCAAGACCTCCGGCACTATAAGAAGTGCTATATCCGCGGAAGATGTTGAAAAACGTTTTTCAGCCTGCGGATACAGTTCGGAATCGTTCATGGCATTTTACAATTACAGCTGAAAAAAATAGCCCTGTGTACTTGGTGTACACAGGGCTTTCATCATTATTATGCTTATTTGTAGTCTGCATCTGTATCAGGCCAGAGCCTGTACATCGGCATATTTGTTGTTCCATCTCCAACCCATATCTCGGTATTGAGAGCATCTCCGTCACGATAACATACAAACCAGCGGTTAAGCGGCTTGCCTGTTGCGGACGTATTATATTTTATAGGTGTTTTTCCATCTCCTGCAAGCGCATTGAGTGCGTCCTGAAATAACTTTGCATCGGCACTTCCGCCGCTCCAGAGTGAGTGGTTGCCGCCTTTATTGGCAGCGCCGTCCTTTGTGCATACTGTGAAGAGCGTATATGTTTTAGCTTTTCCATTGTATTTTACTGTTTTTTGAGTAGAATTATTATTGCTTGTGTAAGATTCTGCTGCTTCTTCATTATCTGCGATTACAGCCATAACGGTGTCGTATATAGTTTTTGCACTTGTAATATCAGCTGTTCGCTTCGACTTCTTTACGTAGCCCATTACAGACGGTACAAGAATTGCAGCCAGTACAGCTATTATCGCAATTACGACAATAAGCTCGATAAGTGTAAAACCATATTTTCTGAATTTTGCCATATAAATTCCCCCTAACTTATAATGCAAAATAATGATGATTTTTCTTTATTATACGATGTTTTATTGTCATTGTCAAGAGCTTATTAAAGAAAATTTAATAAAGCTGTATAGCTGTTTTTAAATATTACGACCTGTATTATTTTGTTACTACCTTTTTGAAAGCCTTCTTGCCCTTGCGGACTATTATTTCGCCTTCAAGCTTTATCATTTCCTTAGGATCTGTCTTTTTCTCGTCGTTGACTGTGATACCGCCCTGCTGTACAAGTCGTCTTGCCTCTGATACAGATGGAGCAAGCTCAGCCTTTACGAGGAGGTTGAGGAGTCCGATAGAACCGTCTGTAAGGTCAGCTGAGTCTATCTCTGCAACAGGCATATTCTCGTTTGAGCCGCTTCCGCCGAAGAGTGCCTTTGCAGCAGCCTTTGCCTTTTCAGCCTCTTCCTCGCCGTGTACCAGCTTTGTGAGCTCGTAAGCAAGAAGCTCCTTAGCAGCGTTGAACTGTGCGCCTTCCATTGTCTTTTCCATTTCCTCGATCTGCTCTACAGGTACGAATGTGAGCATTTTAAGGCACTTGATAACGTCAGCGTCGTCAACGTTTCTCCAGTACTGGAAGAACTCGTAAGGTGTGGTCTTTTCTGGATCGAGCCATACTGCGCCCTTTTCGGTCTTGCCCATTTTCTTGCCTTCGGAGTTGAGGAGAAGGGTTATGGTCATAGCGTAAGCGTCCTTGCCCAGCTTTCTTCTGATAAGCTCTGTACCGCCAAGCATATTTGCCCACTGGTCATCGCCGCCGAACTGCATATTACAGCCGTATTTCTGGAAGAGTTCGAGGAAGTCGTAGCTCTGCATAATCATGTAGTTGAATTCGAGGAAGGTGAGACCGCGCTCCATACGCTGCTTGTAGCACTCATGTGAGAGCATACGGTTTACGCTGAAATGAGCTCCAACATCGCGGAGAAGCTCTATGTAATTGAGCTTCATGAGCCAGTCAGCGTTGTTTACGATGATAGCCTTGTCCTCGGAGAAGTCGATGAAACGGCTCATCTGCTTCTTGAAGCAGTCAACGTTGTGCTGGATAGTTTCGGGAGTCATCATCTTACGCATATCGGTCTTGCCCGAGGGGTCGCCGATCATGGCAGTACCGCCGCCGATGAGTACGATAGGCTTATTGCCTGCCATCTGGAGACGCTTCATAAGGCAGAGTGCCATGAAGTGACCAACGTGGAGAGAATCGGCTGTTGGGTCGAAGCCAATGTAGAAGGTAGCCTTGCCTGCGTTGACAAGCTCCTCGATTTCCTTTTCGTCTGTGAGCTGCGCGAGGAGACCTCTGCGCTTGAGTTCTTCAAAAGTAGTCATTATTTATTTCTCCTTTATATTATAATTCATTATTGTTGATAAGCTTTTTTAGCTCTGTGAGCCATTCAGGCGGTTCGTTGCCGTATATTACAAGGCTGCCGTTTTTGTATTCGCCTACATTAACGAAGCCATTCTCGTTATCCCAGAATTCAGCCTCGCTGCAATAGGGGAGCACAGCGGCAAGGTCACTGAAACGTTTTTCGTATCTGCGCTGTACGTCCTCTGACGGTATATCATGTCCGCCTTTGCGTACCCTGTTGGCAATACGAAGCAGGCTTTCCTCACAGGAGCTTACACCTATATAGTAAAGCCTTATATGATAATCCAGTTCGATAGCGCGGCGTATGGTTTTCAGTGTTCTTACTCCTGAAAGAGTAGTTTCTTGAGTGAAGCTCAGCCCCTTTTCAAGACATTCTTCCATAAGAGCTATAGCTTTTTTTCCGCCCTGTATACGGTCGCCGTCAAACTCGGCATTGAGCTTGTCGGTATCTATTATTATACCGAGGTCATCGGTTTTGCGGACGAGGACGCCTGTAAAGCTGCTTTTTCCGACACCGTTGACTCCACCGATTATGGTATAGGTTTTCATATTTCACCGCCTTTACAGAAAAAAAGAGTTTTATATGCATAAGCAATGAAAACGTCGGGCGTTTTCATGTATATCACGACCTTTCGGGGATAATATTCAGTCGGCGTGCTTCATAATTGCTTTCAGCAGACCGAGAAATGCGGAGTGCAGGAAGGTACGGACTGCAACGAGGAGCTGTCCGCCCATGAATACATATTTAATATAGCTGTATAAGCCTTCACCGAGTTTGCCTGTGTTCTTTTGTACAAGTCCTTCCATGTAGGGTTCTACGGTGGTATTGCCGAAGGTGACGAATTCCACGAAAACGGCAAGGATTATGGCTATTGTAAAGCCGAGGTTCAGGTTTGCGCTGTCAAGACCTGCAAGCCCTGAAAACGGGTGTATATATCTTGTGAAAAGCGAAGTAAATAAAAAGCACAGCAATGTGCATATTATCATGCGTATGAAAGGGGAGTCGGCTCCTGATTTGGCAGGACTTGTAAAGCCGATATACAGGAATAAAAGCGGAACAAGGAACACTATCAGCGAAAGACTGAGATATCCTATTGCTTTTTTCATGTTGCATACTCCTCTCCGAAAAATAAAAGCCCCCGAACAGCAAGAACTGTTCGGGGGCGAAGTTACTCGCGGTACCACCCCGATTTTTCCGTATATACGGAACTCGAGAAGCTGTAACGGGCTGCCCGTCCGCACCTACTGAGATTCAGCGCGGCAACTCCCGAATGTAGGTCTCTGTACGCCGTCATTCCCTCACACCTAACGGGAACTCTCTGTATCGGGCACTGCACAGGTTTTATTCGTTCACAGTATTTACCTGATAATCATATCATATCTTTCCGCACTTGTCAAGAGCCAAGCACAGAATTTCAGGCTGTGGAGCGGCAATGCTTCTTTCTTTTCTCGGAGTACATATTATCGTCCATTTCGCTGAGGAATCTGTCGATAGTGCTGTCGTCACCGAAAAGGCTTTTGCCTATTGAGAAGGAGAGCTGATAATCGGCTCTGTCCTCGGCGTTGAACCTGCTAAGGTGATTTCGTATGCTTTTTTCGATATTGAGAAGCTCGAATTCGTTTTCGGCTTCTGATACGATGATGAATTCATCTCCTGCAAAGCGCACAGCTACGCTTTTTGCAGGCTTGGCGCTCCTTATTATCTCAGCGGCGTTGATAAGGGCTTTATCTCCTGTGGAATGACCGTACATATCGTTGATGCTCTTGAAAAAGTCGATATCTATCATTATGCCGCCTACGTGAGCCCCTCTGCTTGCTATATCGGAAAGAATATGGTCAAGGTAATTGCGGTTGTAAAGCTTTGTGAGAGGGTCGATATAGGAAAGCTCGTTTTGCAGGCTCATGTAAGTACCTGCAAGAGCTATGGCTATCGAGCACCATACAAGGGATATGCCGTAGAAGAAAAGCTGTATCGTTGAGCCTATGATGATAGGAGCAATAAACATCCATATCGGGAAAAATTTTGCTTTCTGTGAGCCTTTGTAGTATCTGTAGCGCACAACAACGCTCAGCCCGAGATACAGGAATACACTGAAAAAGTAAATGTATCCGAGAGGCTGGCGGTGGTAAACATTGTTTTCGTCAATGCTGAAAAGGTATCCGAATTTAAGATTTGGGATAAGTGCAAGGATAAGAGCTGCGGACGGTATCGCAAGACGCAGGTAATATTTTTTCAGGCGGCTTTTCTGTTTATAAAGCCTGAGGTCGACGTATACACACCACATGAATGAAAGTGTTATGTTCATTGCGAATAAAGCCGTGCTTATAACAGCTGATAAGGTGCGGGCTCCCGCAAAGGCTTTGCCGTCTATCCAGAATGAGGCGGTCTCACCTATACAGGCTGCTATGGTAATGCCTATCATAGCAGAAAAGACTCTGTCGCTCAGCTGCCTGCGCTGACGGACAAGATAACTGCTGATAAGAAGTACGACGAGTATCGTTACACCTATAAGGTTAGTTACTGTGATAGCTTGTAGATTCATAAAATCCTCCTTCCCCGTTAGAAGACCATACCATATTATAACACATTATATATATTCGCACAAGCGATTAACTGAAAATTTACAAATTATGCCTAAAATGTTCGGATTTGTAATGATTTTACCATGAATTATTACCGTTTTAAGATTTTTTCGGCAGGGTACTTGAAATTTGAAATGGTTTGATATATAATAAGTTATGATATTTTAACGGGAGGAATAATAAATGAGTTTTAAAATCGGTTTTGACAACGAAAAATACCTCAAAATGCAGTCTGAACACATCAGACAGCGTATATCACAGTTTGGTGATAAGCTTTATCTTGAATTCGGCGGAAAGCTTTTCGATGATTTTCATGCTTCGAGAGTGCTTCCGGGATTTAAGCCCGACAGTAAGCTCCAGATGCTTCTTCAGCTTAAAGACGATGCAGAGATAGTTATAGTAATAAATTCTGACGACATCGAGAAAAACAAGGTCAGAGGCGACCTTGGCATTACATATGATGTTGACGTTATTCGTCTTTTCAATGTTTTCACAAAGATAGGTCTTTATGTCAGCAGTGTTGTTCTTACCCGTTATGAAGGTCAGCCTACAGCTGACGCTTTCCAGAAGAGACTTGAGGCTCTTGGCGTAAGGGTCTACCACCATTACAGCATCAAGGGCTATCCTTCTAATCTCCAGTATATCATCAGCGATGAGGGCTACGGCAGAAACGATTATATCGAGACAAGCCGCAGGCTCGTAGTTATAACAGCTCCCGGACCGGGAAGCGGTAAAATGGCTACCTGTCTTTCTCAGCTCTACCATGAGCACAAGAGAGGCGTTAACGCAGGATATGCCAAGTTCGAGACATTCCCTATCTGGAACCTTCCTCTCCGTCACCCCGTTAATATCGCTTACGAGGCTGCAACAGCAGACCTTAACGACGTTAATATGATAGACCCGTTCCACCTTGAAGCTTACGGTAAGACAACTGTAAACTACAACCGTGATGTGGAGATATTCCCCGTGCTCAATGCAATGTTTGAAACGATACTGGGCGAATCTCCATATAAGTCGCCGACGGATATGGGCGTAAATATGGCAGGAAACTGCATAGTCGATGATGAGGCTGTCAGTGAGGCTGCAAAGCAGGAGATAATCCGCCGCTATTACATAGGTATGTGTGATTACCGTAAGGGACTTATTTCCGAAGAGGAGGTAATGAAGCTTGAGCTCCTTATGAAGCAGGCAAGCGTTACCGTTGAGGATAGAAAGGTCGTTGCAGCTGCTCTTGAAAAGGAAAAGGAAACAGGCGGCCCTGCGGCTGCTATGGAGCTCCCCGACGGTACTGTTCTTACAGGACGTACTTCAAATCTTCTCGGTGCGGTATCTGCGCTCCTTATAAATGCATTGAAGCATTTTGCAAAGATAGACGATGATATACTCCTTATGTCTCCTCACGTTATCGAGCCTATCATGGCACTTAAAGTAAATCATCTCGGCAATAACAACCCGAGAATGCATACGGACGAGACTCTCATAGCACTTTCAATCTGCGCAAATACAGATGAAAATGCAAAGAAGGCTATGGAGCAGATATCAAAGCTCCGCAACTGCGAGGTACATTCAACTGTTATCCTTTCGGCTGTTGACGAGCGTATCTTCAAGAGATTGGGTATCAATCTTACCTGTGAGCCTAAATATGAATCGTGATAAAAAAGCTCCGAAGCTTAGCTTCGGAGCTTGTGTTTTATGTTTCGGAGAATATCTCTTTGCTTGCACCGCAAAGTGGACATTCAAAATCATCGGGAAGATCTTCAAATTTTGTGCCGGGAGCTATACCGTTTTCGGGTGAACCCTTCTCCTCGTCGTATTCCCAGCCGCAGGCGTCACATACGTATACCACAATAACACCTCCTTTTGCATGGTATAGCCGTGCATACCTTTCCCCGTCAATGACGGGGAAAGACACGACAGCTCAGTATTGCAGGTCTGCGTTACGAGCTATTCTTTAATATCCCTTTTATTGTTGCTAATTCTTATTATATAGTTATATTGTGAACAAATCAAGGCATGGACTATGAATTTTTATGTTAAAAGAAGAAAATATGTTCGATAGCTTTATTTTTAATAAAATTTATGGTATAATACTATCTGTACGCAAAATGAATATACTTGTATTGTTTAGGAGTACAATATGACCGATAAAATAATCATTAAGGGCGCAAGAGCCAATAATCTTAAAAATATAGACCTTGAGCTCCCCCGTGACCGCCTTATCGTTATGACGGGACTTTCGGGCTCGGGAAAATCCTCCCTTGCCTTTGATACTATCTACGCCGACGGTCAGCGCCGTTATGTGGAGAGCCTTTCATCATACGCAAGAATGTTTCTCGGACAAATGGAAAAGCCCGATGTTGACAGTATAGAGGGGCTTTCTCCGGCTATATCCATTGACCAGAAGACTACCTCGAAAAATCCCCGTTCTACTGTGGGAACTGTTACCGAGATATACGACTATCTCCGTCTGCTTTACGCAAGAATAGGCGTTCCACACTGTCCTGTATGCGGAAGAGTCATCTCACAGCAGACCGTAGATCAGATGGTGGATACCCTTATGGCACTGCCTGGGGGGACAAAATTGCAGCTCCTTGCTCCTATTGTCAGAAACCGCAAGGGACAGTATGCAAAGGAGCTTGAAAGTGCGAGAAGATCGGGATTTGTCCGCGTAAGAGTTGACGGTATAATGTATGAGCTTGCCGAGGAGATAAAGCTTGACAAGAACAAAAAGCATAATATCGAGATAATCGTTGACAGAATAGTTATCAAGGAGGGGATAGAGTCCCGTATCGCCGACAGCCTTGAAACTATCTTCAATCTTACGGGCGGACTTGCCATAGCCGACGTTATCGGCGGCGAGGAGATACTTTTCTCGCAGAATTACGCCTGCCCCGAGCATAATATAAGCATTGGCGAGCTTGAACCTGTTATGTTCTCCTTCAATAACCCTGTGGGAGCTTGTCCGAAATGTACAGGTCTTGGTGTTTTCAGACATATCGACCCTGAACTTGTAGTGCCCAATAAGGAGCTTTCCATTGAGGACGGGGCTATAAATGCATCGGGCTGGAACAGTCTTGACGAGACTTCTATCTCTATGATGTATTACCGCGCCATATCGGAGCAGTACGGCGTTCCTCTCGATGTTCCCGTAAAGAAACTGAAAAAGGAACAGCTGGACCTTTTCCTGTACGGTACAGGTGACGAGACTCTCGAACTTAAACGACCTAACTCACTGGGCGGCGGAACCTACCGCTCACCCTTTGAGGGCGTTATCAATAACCTTGAACGCCGATACAAGGAGACCTCAAGCGAATGGTCAAGAAACGAGATAGAGGAGTATATGAGCGAGGTGAGCTGTCCTGTCTGCAAGGGAAAAAGACTTCGTGACGAGTACCTTGCAGTCACGGTAGGGGATAAGAATATCAGCGAGCTTACCGATCTTTCTGTAAAGGAAGGGCTTAAATTCTTCAATGAGCTGAAGCTCTCGGAGCACGATACCTTTGTGGGCGAGCGCATAATCAAGGAAATAAAGGAGCGTCTCGGCTTCCTCGGAAGCGTTGGACTTGAATATCTTACGCTTTCACGTTCTTCGGGTACTCTTTCGGGCGGTGAGAGCCAGCGTATACGCCTTGCAACACAGATAGGCTCGTCACTGGTGGGAGTGCTCTATATCCTCGATGAGCCGAGCATAGGTCTGCATCAGCGTGACAACGACAAGCTCATCGCTACTCTGAAAAGACTCCGCGACCTTGGAAATACCCTTATCGTAGTCGAGCACGATGACGATACTATGCTCTCTGCCGACTATATAGTCGATATCGGTCCCGGAGCAGGTATACACGGCGGAGAAGTGGTGTTCGCAGGAACTGTGGACAAGCTGCTGAAATGCAAGAGCTCCATTACAGGACAGTATCTCAGCGGCAGAAAGAAGATAGAGGTGCCTGAAAAGCGCAGGAGCGGCAACGGCAAATTCCTTACTGTAAAGGGGGCTTCCGAGCATAATCTCCACAATGTAGATGTGCAGATACCTCTCGGAGAGCTCGTGTGTGTTACAGGTGTATCGGGTTCGGGCAAATCCTCGCTTGTCAATGAGATAATATATAAGCACCTTGCTGCAAGGCTCAACCGTGCAAAGACAAAATGCGGCAAATTCAAGGAAATGGAAGGTATCGAGAACCTTGATAAGGTCATATGTATAGACCAGTCGCCTATAGGCAGGACCCCGCGTTCAAATCCTGCTACCTATACGGGAGTATTCGGCGATATACGCGAACTTTTTGCTAAAACTCCCGATGCAAAGGCTCACGGATATACAAGCGGCCGCTTTTCCTTCAATGTTAAGGGCGGACGCTGTGAAGCCTGCGAGGGCGATGGCATAATCAAGATAGAGATGCACTTCCTGCCCGATATCTACGTTCCCTGCGAGGTCTGCAAGGGAAAGAGGTACAACCGCGAGACCCTTGATGTGCATTACAAGGGAAAGTCTATATATGATGTGCTTGAAATGACAGTTGACGAGGGCGTTGAGTTCTTCGAGCATATCCCCAAGATAGCAAAGAAGCTGAAAACCTTACAGGAGGTAGGACTGGGCTATATAAAGATAGGTCAGCCTGCTACTACTCTGTCGGGCGGTGAGGCTCAGCGTGTTAAACTGTCAACGGAGCTTTCAAAGCGTTCCACAGGCAATACTATCTATATCCTTGATGAGCCTACTACGGGACTTCATACAGCCGATGTACACAAGCTCATTGATGTTCTGCAAAAGCTTACGGATCAGGGAAATACAGTCCTTGTTATCGAGCATAACCTTAACGTTATAAAGGTTGCGGATCATATCATTGATCTTGGACCCGAAGGCGGTGACGGCGGCGGTACTATCGTTGCACAGGGTACTCCCGAGGAGGTCGCACAGTGCGAAAAGTCCTATACAGGACAGTATCTGAAGCCGTATCTTAAATAAAAATAAGAGTATTCTCTCCCATATACGGAGGGAATACTCTTTTTCTTAGCCTTCTATCTGCCGTGCAAGAAATTGGGCAGAAGCATTTATGAGACTTTTTTGCAGGTCTGTGATCTCCTTGCACTTTTCGCTGGTGAGAAATGCCACAGCTCCCGAAACATCGCCTGCCGTAATGATAGGAAGGGCGGCGATAGCTGTTCTTTCCACACCTTCGGCAGGGTAGAAGCTGTTGGTGCTGCCGTCGGGGCAGAAAAACTGTCCGCGGCTCTCCATAAGCTCTTCAAGCTGCCCTGTGACCCGTCTTTCGGCAAATTCCTTGCGCGGAACTCCTGCCGAGGCTACAACGTGATCCTTATCGAATATGACCACGGGACAGCCTGCTATCTTATGCATTATATCCGCTACGTATCCTGCGTTTTCGCTCATTTCGCTTACTGCGGAATACTTTCGGAATATGACCTCACCGTCATTGTTTGTATATATTTCCAGCGGGTCGCCCTCCCTTATGCGCATGGTGCGCCGTATTTCTTTCGGAATGACGACTCTGCCAAGATCATCTATACGTCTTACTATACCTGTTGCTTTCATAATATTACCTCCGCAAAAATAAGTTTGCGGTAATATTATCTGCGAAAATTTCCGAATTATTCTTTATTCGTCTGATGCTTTTTACGACAGTTTTTTCGGCAGTCGTGTCACTTTTTTCTAATGTAAAACGATTTGTATTATGGTGTTGAAATTGTTTGTGCGATAATTTTATGAGTGATTTTCAGGACAATTTTGCCCTTTAAAGCCTTGCAATCGTTATACTAATCTTAAATACATAAAACTTATTTTCAATTTGTATAATTTACAATGCTATTTTAACAGAGAGTTATATGATATTTTTGTGAAAAATGCCAAAAAACCTTGTGGGTTTAGAAATCCCCGATTTTTCCGCTTGCTTTTTTTTATGCCAACGGGTATAATTAAAACGTACAGGTTTTTTTGAGAATTGGCACATTATTAACTATTGATTATATTAAATACAGATGTGGCACAAAATTACTGAGCAGTTTTTTGATGCCACTTATATTATGACTTATAAATGCGGATAAAACGCAACGGATCTTTTATAGGATAAAAGCATAAATGTTAAGCCGCTTTGTTGTGAAGGTGGTGGGGATATTCTGCGGCTTTAATTGAAAACGGTCACAGGTCGTCTGCATATTTGACGATAGTGAAAATGAATATGCAGACGGCAATGCTATGTCTGTATATACATTATAATAATAGCTTGTTATATATGCTTCCGCAGGGAAGTTGATTTTGCCTCCTTGTGTGAAGTGAAAGACAGATTTAATGATAAATATAGGAGATGTATTTGATGAGTTCAACACAGATGAGATCAATCCCTTTCAGCCCCCCCGATATCAGCGAAGCTGAGGTGAACGAGGTATGTGAAGCACTTCGTTCGGGTTGGATAACTACAGGTCCTAAGACAAAGCAGCTCGAAAAAGAGGTTGCTGAATATGTCGGAGTTGACCGTGCAGTTTGTCTTAATTCCCAGACAGCCTGTGCTGAAATGGCACTTCGTATTCTCGGTATCGGTGAAGGCGACGAAGTTATTGTTCCCGCCTATACGTACACAGCCTCTGCTTCTGTTGTATGTCATGTCGGTGCAAAGCTTGTTCTCGTTGATGTTCAGAAGGACAGCCTTGAAATGGATTACGATGCACTCGAAAATGCCGTAACAGAAAAAACAAAGGCTATCATACCCGTTGACCTTGCAGGCATACCATGCGATTATGACAGGATATTTGCTATCGTTGAAGCTAAAAAGAAGCTTTTCAAGCCTTCAAACAAGATACAGGAGGCTATCGGAAGAATTGCTGTATGTGCTGATACAGCCCATGCCTTCGGTGCATCATGGCACGGCAGAATGGCAGGCTCGATCGCTGATTTTTCATCTTTCTCGTTCCATGCGGTAAAGAATTTCACAACTGCCGAGGGCGGTGCTCTCGCATGGAGAAATATAAGCGGCATAGATAATGAGGAGATATACCGCAAAACACAGCTCCTCAGTCTTCACGGTCAGAGCAAGGACGCTCTTGCAAAGACTCAGCTCGGTGCCTGGGAGTATGACATAAAGGGCACATGGTATAAATGCAATATGACAGATATTGCTGCTGCTATGGGACTTGCCCAGATGAAACGTTATCCTGCTATGCTGGCAAGACGCAAGCAGATAATTGAAAGATACGATTCTGTGCTTGTTCCTCTCGGTGTTGAAACACTGGACCACTATACAGAAGATCATGTTTCTTCGGGACATCTTTACATTACAAGAATACCCGATATAGACTCTGAAAAACGTTCTGATATAATAATCAAAATGGCGGAGCAGGGAGTTGCCTGCAATGTTCATTACAAGCCTCTGCCTATGCATACAGCATACAAGGAGATGGGCTTTGATATCAAGGATTTCCCAAATGCATACAACAGATTTGCAAACGAGATCACTCTTCCTCTTCATACCTGCCTTACAGATGAAGATGTTGAGTATGTGATCGAAAAGTATTCAGACATAATCAAGAGTTTATAATAGTAGGTGCAGTTGATGATATTAAGAAAATGGGAAGAACTTCCGAAGTTCATGCGGCGTGAGGAGGTTCGTGAATATTACGATATTCTGAACAGGAAGCGTTTCAGCCTGAAATGCAAAAGAGTTTTTGACATTATCCTTTCGGCAATAATGCTCGTTATCCTCTCACCTGTTTTTGTAATACTTGCAGTTGCGATAAAGCTTGATTCACCCGGCCCTGTATTCTACAAGCAGGAAAGAGTAACTCAGTACGGAAAGAAATTCAGGATATACAAGTTCCGTACAATGGTGAATAATGCTGATAAGATAGGCTCACAGGTAACAGTAAGCAACGACAGCAGGATCACCAAGGTCGGTGCAAAGATACGCGGCTATCGACTTGACGAGATAGGTCAGCTCATAAATGTCCTTAAAGGAGAGATGAGCTTTGTTGGTACCCGCCCTGAGGTCGTAAAGTATGTAAAGGGATATACTCCCGAAATGCTTGCAACTCTGCTTATGCCCGCAGGCATCACATCGGAAGCAGCTATAAGATATAAGGACGAATACAAGCTTCTGAATGCTGCTGATGATGTTGATAAGGTCTACATAGAAAAGGTTTTGCCCGAAAAGATGAAATGGAACCTTGAAAGCATAAGACGCTTCAGATTTTTGCGTGAGGTGCTTACCATGTTCAGAACAGTTCTTGCTGTTGCGGGTAAAAAATATGAATAATTGGGTGGATTAAAATATGAAAAATAAACCTATAATAGCGGTATTGACCAATAACGATGACGATATCTACTGCTTCAGAAAGGAGCTTATAGAGGCTCTTATCACAAATGGCTATCGCGTGCTTATCTCATGTCCCGACGGTCCTAAGTTTGAGCTTATGAAGCATATTGATTATCTCTATGATGATCCTGATATCGACAGAAGAGGTACTAATGTAATAAATGACGGCAAGCTGTTTATTCATTATCTAAATCTCTTCAAGAGATACCGTCCGTCTGCTGTGCTTGCATATACAGCAAAGCCAAATGTTTACGGAAGCATTGCGGCACATATACTTGGTATTCCCGTTATAAACAATGTTACAGGTTTTGGAAGCGTTTTAAATGAGAGCAAATTAAAGCAGGCATTCATAATGAAGCTTTTTAAGCTGGCATACCGCAGATCAAGCTGTATTATGTTCCAGAATTCAACAAATTTGAAGCTTGCAAAAAAGCTCGGCATGGTCAAGGGAAAGTACAAGCTTATCCCGGGCTCGGGCGTTGACACCGACAGATACCCTCTTCAGGAATATCCGAACGGCGGGAACGGCGTAAAGGGCGAAACAGTTATTTTCAATTATATCGGAAGAATACTTCACGATAAGGGTGTAGATGACTATATTTCGGCAGCAAAGATAATCAAGAAGGATTATCCGAATACCGAATTCAATCTCATCGGTTTTATCGAACCGACTGAGATACATTACAAGAGAGAGCTTGAAGAACTGGAAAAACAGGAGATCGTGGCTTATCGCGGAAGTCAGCAGGACGTAAAGCCTTTTATCGCAAGGGCTCACGCTATAATCCACCCTTCCGTTTACGGTGAGGGAATGAGCAATGTCCTTCTTGAAAATGCTTCATCGGGCAGACCTCTCATAACTACCGATAATCCGGGCTGCCGTGAGACTGTAGCTGACAGAAAGAGCGGCTTTATCTATCACGGCGGAAATGTGGAGGAGCTTGTAAAGAAAATAAGGCTTTTCCTCTCGCTTGATAACTCAATTCGCTGTAAAATGGGAAAAATAGGCAGAGAACGTGTTAAAAAGTACTTCTCGAGAAGCATTGTTATAGATGCTTATCTTGAAGCATTATCGGAGTTGTAATAAAAATGAACGGAAGACAATTTTTTGAGAAATTTGGTCCGGTGATCAAAAAGATATCAGGAGCCGTTTCGTTCCTTCCGCGAAGGATAAGGCTCTGGCTGTTCGATGCTTTCAAAAACAAATCAGGCAAAAGCGGAATACTTATAAGGTACATTTTACTGCGTACTCTTGCTAAAAAAACAGGGGATAACGTAGTAGTATTCCCGGGAGTCGTATTTGAAAATATCGAAAATCTTAAAATAGGAAATAATGTTAGTATACATCAGTATTCGTATATTGATGCAGAGGGCGGGATAGACATAGGCGATGATGTTGCGATAGCACACAGATGCACTGTTCTTTCGAGCAATCATGGCTATTCCGATGACAGGATACCGATAAAGTATCAGGAAATGGAACTCGCCAAAACTACATTAAAGGACAATATCTGGATCGGCTGCGGCACGATAATCCTTGCAGGCGTGACTGTGGGAAGCGGCTGCGTTATAGGCGCTAATTCGACTGTTACGAAAAGCATTGATGATAATTCGGTTGCTGTAGGTACACCGTGTAAAGTTATAAAAAGAAGAGGGGTTAAATCGTGATTACTTATAAAGACGTTGAAGATAAGGCAATGCCGCCCGAAAAGCGTGCAGAAGCCAAGGGCGATATTTTCTCGTATTATGTGGGACGCAAACTGACATACTGGATGACTATACCGCTTTTATACACTAATATTACGCCTAATACCGTAACATGGATATCTATATACTGCCTTCTGGCAAGCTTTGGTGTTCTGTGCTTTGCAGAAACGCTTCCGTTCATTATTATTGGTTGGGCGTTGTTTTTCTTGTGGAGCCTGCTCGACGGTGTAGACGGCAATATCGCACGATATAAGAGACAGTTCTCAAAGCTGGGCGATCTTTATGATACAATGGGCGGATATCTGTCAATGGCACTTATCTACCTGGGCTTCGGTATAACCGCTTTCAGAACAGGCGGTATTCTTGAAGATTATATCTCCATAGATGCGGAATGGTATATCGTTTTCGGCGCTTTGTCAAGTATATTCTCTATTTTCCCGAGACTTATGATGCATAAGATCATTTCCTCTTACATGAGCACAGATGCCGTAAGATCGGTAAAGAACAAAAGCGAATATGGTCTTGTAAAAAGACTTGCACTTAATGTATCTTCCATTGCAGGCGGCGTTATGGTAATATCATTTGTATGTATCCTTATTGGAGCAATGGACGTATTCACCATTGCTTACTTTGGTCTGAACACCCTTAAAATGGTGGCTGCACTTTATTCTATATTTAATAATATAAAAAAGGAGAGCAATTAAGATGAATATAGCACTTCTGACCGCTGCAGGCTCAGGCACAAGAATGCATCAGGATATCCCCAAGCAGTTCCTTCACGTTGATAACAAGCCTGTTATCATTCATACTATGGAAGCATTCCAGAGACACCCGAGCATTGATGCCATTATCGTTGTTACCATTGATTCATGGAGCGAGGTAGTATGGGCATACGCAAAACAGTTCAATATCGATAAGCTCAAATGGGTAGTTCCCGGCGGAAGCACAGGACAGGAATCTATCCATAACGGCCTTGTTACACTTGCAAATGCAGGTATTGAAGAAGATATAGTTGTTATGATACATGATGGCAACCGCCCTCTTGTTACTTCAGAGATAATATCGGACAGCCTTGCAACATTCAAAAAGTACGGAAGTGCTGTTGCTGTTATTCCGTGTACTGAGGTAGTATTCGAGAGTGAGGACGGTTTTTCTTCATGCGTATCCACAGAACGCGAAAAGCTGTTCAGGACCCAGACACCTCATACCTACAGACTCAACGAGCTTCTTGAAGCTCACAAGGAAGCAGCGGAGAGAGGTATCGAGGGTACCGCTGCAAGCTGTATGCTTATGAAGGAGCTTGGAAAAATGACATATTTCTCCAAGGGCTCTGAGGCAAACTTCAAGCTCACCACACTGGAGGATCTCAGCCTTTTCAAGGCTCTGCTCACTACAAAACAGGAAGATTGGATAAAGGGATAAGATATGAATTATACGGATCTATATTATTCTGACCTTACGGCTGTTCAGAAATGTATTCCGAATTTATCGGAATTAAAGAATTCAAAGATATTTATTACAGGTGCTACAGGACTTATCGGCTCATGCATCGTGGATTTCCTTTTAAATCTCAATGATACCACAGATGCGAAAAATGTGATATATATAGGTTCACTCAGTACAGACGATGCTGAGGGAAGATTCGGCAAGGTGCTCGAAAGAGAAGATATAAAGTATATCGAGTATAACGCGCTGAAGGAGATAACTTTTGATATAGCCTTCGATTATATAATCCATGCGGCAAGCCTTGCAAGCCCTGAATTATACGTTACAAAGCCTGTCGAGACTATGCTCTGCAATCTCATGGGCTTACAGAAGCTCCTTGAATACTGCTGCAAAAAGGGCGTAAAGAGGATACTGTATATATCTTCAAGTGAGGTATACGGTAAGAAGGAAAACAACGAGCCCTATAAGATAGACGAATACGGATATCTTGATATACTCGGCAACAGAGCAAGCTATCCCTCTGCAAAGAGAGCTTCAGAGACCTTATGTGCTTCATATGCAAGCGAATACGGTATTGATGTTATGATCGTCAGACCCGGACATATTTACGGTCCTACAGCTACACCGGGCGATAAAAGAGCATCATCACAGTTCTTCCGTGATGTTATCGGCGGCAGCGATATAATTATGAAAAGTGCGGGAAGCCAGTTAAGATCATACTGCTATGTTGTTGACTGTGCATCGGCTATTCTGACCGTTATGCTCAACGGCAAGGTGTGCTTCCCTTATAATATTGCAAATACAGACTCTAATATTACTATCAGGGAGCTGGCTGAAACTATCTCACGCTGCTCTGGAAAGAAGGTAGTATTTGAAAATCCAAGTGATTCCGAGAAAAAGGCTTTCAATATGATGGATAATTCCTGCCTTGATTCGACCGAGCTGTATAACCTCGGCTGGAAGGGCGAGTTTGACAGTGAAAGCGGTATTTCTCATACATATCAGATAATGAACTGCATTTAATCAAATGTGAATGGAGATTATTTAATGAGTCAGTCTACGCCTATTATTATTCTGATGGCGACTTATAACGGAGAGCGTTATATCCGTCAGCAGCTTGACAGTATTTGTTCTCAGACCCTTAAAAACTGGACGCTCATCATTCGTGACGACGGTTCATCTGATGATACGGTGAATATTATCCGTCAGTATTGTGAGAATGATCCGCGCATACGCCTTATATGCAACGAAAGCGACAAGCATGGCGCATATCTTAATTTCTGGACGCTTATTGATCATGCAAAGAAGAATATAAAATTCGATTACTGCTTCTTTTCGGATCAGGACGATATCTGGATACAGGATAAGCTGGAAGCTATGGTCGGCTTTGCAAAGAAATTCGATCAGACAAAGCCTCTGATGATATACAGCGATATGACGCTGATCGACGGCGAGGATAATATCACTCTGAAAAGTGTGGATTCCGAAATGGGCATCGGCAGCATGAGCGGTCTTACGGAGTATTATTCCTCGGGCTTTATCTGGGGCTGTGCTGCTATGGTGAATTACAAGCTTATGGAGACAGTTCCTGTTTTTCCGCTTGATGATCCCCAAATAAGCATAATGTCGCATGATAATTATTATGCTAAATTCTGCCTTGCACACGGTGAGATACATTATCTGAACAAGCCGTATATCAAGCACAGAAGACACAGCTCAAATGTTACGAGCGGAAACAGCATAAAGCTTACACCGTTAATGGCGGTAAAGCGTCTTTTGTTCGGCTATAAGAAAACTGCAAAGACCCACGCAGGCGGGTATACGCAGACTCTTCTGACCATAAATATGATGAAAAGATCAAACCTTATGACCAGGGAGACTGCCGAGGTCGAAAGAGCTATAAAGAAAGGCGGCTTTTACGGCGTAAGAATGTTATCAAAGCATAAGGTAAAGCGTAAGCAGTTTTTCAGGACAGTCGGCATATATACAATAATGCTCCTGAAGAGCTATAAAAAATATATGACTGAGAGGTGAGCGGAGTAAATGAAAATAGCAGTTTTATTGGCAACATACAACAGTGAGAATTACGTAGGAGAACTGCTGGATTCTTTATTGGATCAAACCTTTCAGGATTTCGTTTGTTACGTGCATGATGACGGCTCAAAGGATAAGACCCTTGATGTCGTAAGGGAGTATAGCTCGAAAAATCCGGGCAAGTTCATAATCCTGGATTATCCTTCCACAGGCTCTTCAAAGGCGAATTTCCTCTCCATGCTCAAATATGTAAAAGAGCCGTATGCTATGTTCTGCGACCATGATGACGTATGGTGCAGTGACAAGATAGAGGTATCATACAAGTCAATGCTGAAAATGGAACAGAAGTATCCTGAAACACCTGTAATGTGCTTCGGAGATATGAAGGTGGTTGACAGTCATCTCAAGGAGATGTATCCCTCTTTTTTCAGCTATACCGGACTTGATCCGCACAGGACAGAGCTGAGACAGCTTTTGGTGGAAAATGTTGTTGCAGGCTGTACTGTTATTATGAATAAAAAGCTTTACGACGCGGTTTTAAAGCTTAAAAGCTACGATAACATACAGATGCATGACCTTTGGGTAGCTTTGGTCGCATCTGCTATCGGTAAGATATATTACATAGATAAGGGTCTGCTGTTGTACCGTCAGCATGAAAGCAATGTTGTAGGTGCCGAAAAGAATATAAGCTTTGCTAAAAGAGTAAAACTTGTTCTGGACAGGCTCGTATCACGGGAATACGTCAAAAAGACGAAAAAGTGGCATTCCATGTTCAGATCACAGGCTTATGAATTGTCTGAGCTGCCCGAGGTCCCGGAAAAAACAAGAGAATTCCTGCGTCAGTTCTGTGAGCTGAAGAATAAAAATAAACTGAGCAGGATAATGTTCTACAAGAAACATCATATAGAAAGAAGAAAGAATAATTTCTGGTTTCTGTTATGGTGCTGATGATTGGTGGGGAATAAATGCTATTTTATTGGATATTGCTGTTTGTGGTATTTATACTCACATTTGCAGGTCATTGCATCAATAATAAAAAATTCAAGAAAACGATCGTAATAGTTCTTTTCTTCATTATGTTCGTTCTGAGTGCATTCAGAGTCAACATAGGTGTCGATTACGCTGGATATCAGCGTATCTACCATGTTTATGAGAGCGGTTGGGGAAGTACCTTTGCAAGCGAACCGCTTTTCACTTTATTGAATATGTTTGCTGTAAAGCTGCATCTTGGCTTTTATTTTGTGATCGCCGTGACAGCACTGTTGACTTTATTGCCGATATGCTATATAGCATATAAGGAAAATGCACCGTTATTGATGGGCGTGTATTATCTTTTCCTTTATTCCATGTCCTATTCGCTGGTTCGACAGTTTATCGCAATGTCGTTCTTGCTGCTGAGTACGTATCTGTACATAAAGGGGCGGAATGTAAAGGCTCAGGTGATATTTGCCTTGTTGGCAGCAGGCTTCCATATTTCAGCTATCGCATTTATCGGAGTATTGTTCTTATCAAGATTTTCACGTATAGATCTGAAATATGCGCTTATATGCTGTTTCCTGCTGGTAGTAGTCTTTGGATTGCTCAAGGGAAAGGTAATAGGTATTTTTATAAGCCTGCTGAATAATACAAAATATTCCAGATACTTCAGCAATGAGAGCACCCATAACCATACTATCAGAACATCGAGCGGTCTTGGCGTAATACTCAGGTATATGGTTTATTTCTGTTATCTTATAACAGCTAATTTCACCATTAAGGATAAAAAAAGCATCAGAGTATTCAATTTTATGTTCGTGGCATTCTTATTGTCAGATCTGCTTGCCATGAATGTCGAGATAATGATACGTTTCCGTATCCTGCTTTATGTTGTTCTGCTCATTCCCGTATTCCAGTTCAAGAGGATACACGATAAGGAAGTCGGCGGGTATCTCGTTAAGCTTGGCATGGTAATGATGCCAATTATGTATCTTATTGTAATGAAGTATCAATCAGATATTGTCGGCTGGAAAAATGTTCCGTATCAGAGCTGGCTTATCAATTGACAGATATATTGAAAAATGTATAATATGAAAGGGTAAAGTTTATGAGTCTGAAAAGCAAGATCATCAAGGCAATGCCTGACAGTTTGTTTTTGCGCTTATTTTATAAGCATCATATGGGAAAGAAGCTGAATTTAAAGGATCCAAAGACCTTTAATGAAAAGCTTCAGTGGCTTAAGCTCCATGACCGCAGACCTGAGTATACGACTATGGTCGATAAGTATGCTGTAAAAAAATATGTTGCAGATAAGATAGGTGAGCAGTATATAATACCTACACTCGGTGTATGGGAAAAGTTTGATGATATTGACTTTGATAAGCTGCCTGACAGGTTCGTGCTTAAATGCACCCATGATTCAGGCGGATTAGCTATCTGCAAGGATAAAAGCAACTTTGATATGCAGGCTGCAAGAGCTAAGATCGAAAAGAGCTTGAAGACAAACTATTATCATTCTCTGAGAGAATGGCCTTATAAAAACGTACCGCCGCGCATAATTGCCGAGAAGTATATGACAGATGACGAGAACAGCGAAGGCTTCACTGACTATAAGTTCTTCTGCTTTGACGGCAAGGTGGACTGTGTTATGGTATGCCTTGACAGATATACCGGCGATACAAAGTTCTATTTCTTTGACAAGGACTGGAACCTGAAAAGGCTCAATAAGCGCGGTAAAGCTGCACCTGAAGGATTTACCATACCTAAGCCTGAATGTATGGATCAGATGTTTGAGCTTGCTGCAAAGCTTTCAGAAGGTATAACATTTGTCCGTGTTGATCTTTACCAGAGCTGCGGACAGATATATTTCGGTGAATTGACCTTTTATCCCGACAGCGGATTTGATGAAAATATACTTCCTGAGGCTGATGAGTATTGGGGAAGGTTACTTAAATTAAAGAAGGAGAACTGAATATGCGAATTACAATTGCCGGAGTTGGTAACGCAGGATCAACAGTAGGAGCTGATTTATCAAATAAAGGTCATCAGGTTACATTATTAAAAACTTCAAATAAACTTCATAATGAGCATTATGAAAAAATAAAAAAAGATAAAAACATTAAAGTAAATGATTTCAGCAATAAATATCTGGCTGAGTTGTTTTCCGTAACAGATGATGTGAAAAGTGCGATATCTGATGCAGAGTGCATTATTATATATATACAGACTAATTACCATGAGAAGCTTATAAAAGATATAGTTCAGTATATGCATGACGGGCAGATAGTAATAATCGAGCCGGGATATATGTCAACGTGCTATTTTATTAAGCATAACTGTCCTGATATTACTATAATCGAAGCTGAAAGCTCTCCGATCGACTGTAGGATCGTAAAACCCGGAGAAGTAAATGTTCTGTTTAAAAATGTACTTAATCCATTCGGAGTATATCCGCTGTCGCATATTGAAATAGCAGAAAAATGTTTGAAGAGTTTAGGATATCCATTTGAATTTACTAAAAATGTAGTTGAAGCTGCTCTTCATAATCCAAATCTTATCGTTCATACAGTAGGAGCTATTTTCAGTATTCCGAGAATAGAGTATTCAAACGGCGATTATTGGATGTATAAGGAAGTGTTTACACCTCATATATGGAATGTCGTAGAGAGTCTGGATAAAGAAAAAATGGATATTTTAGAGGCTTTGAGCTGCGAAAGACTTCCATATGTTGAAGCTTGTAAAAAACGTAATTCAACAGATAAAACAGAGGATGCTCTTGAAGTTTTCTTTGATTATGCGAAGAATTCATCTCCTGCAGGACCGAATGTGCCTGATTCAAGATATATAACTGAAGATGTTCCGCAGGGATTGGTATTACTTGAATCATTAGGTCAGATCCTTAATATTCCAACTCCAACTTGTTCTGGATTGATAAACTGTGCTAATGCAGCTTTAACTGTTGATTTCAGAAAAATCGGACGTACTGTTGAAGCTCTTGGCTACGATAATATTATTAAAATACTTAAAGAGAATGAAAAAGAGGGCTATTGATGGCAAGCAGAGGTAAAAAACTTGCTCTTAATACTGTAACATCACTTTCGTTGCAGGTAATTACAGTAATATGCGGATTTATTCTTCCGAGACTTATCATCGGAACGTTCGGCTCGAATGTAAACGGACTCGTAAACTCAATCAGTCAGTTTCTGGGAGTTATCACACTTCTTGATCTTGGCGTTGGTGCGGTAGTTCAGTCGTCATTGTATAAACCGCTTTCCGAGAAGGATAATGAAACCATAAGCAAGATATATGTATCAGCACATCGCTTCTTCAAGAGGCTGGCAACCATACTTATTGCTTATGTCGCAGTTCTTCTATTCGTATATCCGCTTATAGTAAATAAAAAATTTGATTTTCTGTTTACAGCAGCTCTTATCGGTGCAATAAGCATAAATACATTTTTCCAGTATTACTTCGGTATTGTAAACAGCTTGCTTCTTAGTGCGGATCAGAAGGGCTATATTCAGTATACAGCACAGATAGTAGTTCTTATTGTAAATACTATAGCCTGTGCGATACTTATTAAGCTTGGTGCTTCCATTCAGCTTGTAAAGCTGACTACTTCCTTTATATTCCTGTTCAGACCGCTGTATCTGTTCTTCTATGTAAGAAAGCATTATGATATAGATACAAAGATACAGTTTACGGGAGAGCCTATAAAGCAAAAATGGAACGGAATGGCACAGCATTTTGCAAGTTATGTTCTCAGCGGAACAGATAATATAGTTCTGACGTTGTTTTCAAGTCTCCTTAATGTTTCGATCTATTCGATATATAATATCGTTATCCTTGGCGTAAAAAACGCACTGCTCTCAATGACAGGCGGATTTCAGTCGCTTATCGGAGAAATGTTAGCGAAGAAAGAAAACGAAAAGCTGCATAGTTTCTTTGGCTATGTGGAATGGATACTTCATACAGGAACAACTCTTATTTTTGGCTGTACGGGCATTCTTATCGTTTCTTTCGTTGAGGTATACAGCAAAACATTTAAAGATGCAGATTCCTATATCCAGCCGTTATTTGGTGTGCTGATAGTCTTAGCCAATGCAGGGCACTGTCTGAGACTGCCGTATAATATCCTGATCCTTTCGGCAGGACATTACAAGCAGACTCAGAGCAATTATATAGTTGCGATGATACTTAATATAGTAATATCCGTTGCTTTTGTCAAATTCTTCGGATTAGTCGGTGTAGCCATCGGAACTCTTGTTGCTATGGCATATCAGACTGTATGGATGGCTTGGTATGATTCAAAGAATATCATCAACTGGCCGTTCAAAAACTTCTTAAAGCAGTTGCTGGTCGATGCAGTCACAGTAGTGCTTGCAAGTGCAGCAACATTCAAGATACCAATGCTTTCAAAAACATATGTTGGCTTTTTTGTACGCGCGATAGAAGTATTTTTATGCTGGCTTGCTATAGTTTGTGTAATAAACTGTATATGCTATCCCGATAAGATCAAAAAGCTGACAGAAAAGCTTATAAAAAGAATTAAACACGCATAAATAACAGAAGGGTATAGTTTGTATGAACAAGACAATATTGGTAACGGGTTCTTCAGGTTTTATCGGAAGCAACCTGGTTAAGAGGCTGTTTTCTTCGGAAACAGGACTTGATATTATCGGACTTGATAATATGAATGACTATTATGATGTTTCGCTCAAGGAATATCGTACTGCCGAGATCGAAAAGCTTGCAAGTGAGTCAGGCTGCAAATGGACAAACATCGTAGGTGATCTTGCGGACAGGGATACTGTTAACAGGATATTTACCGAGCATAAGCCTGATATAGTGGTTAATCTTGCAGCTCAGGCAGGAGTGCGTTATTCCATAACAAATCCTGATGCTTATCTTAATTCAAATATAATAGGCTTTTATAATATTCTTGAAGCCTGCCGCAATAATCCCGTTGAACATCTGGTGTATGCTTCTTCTTCCTCTGTTTACGGCGGAAACAAGAAGGTGCCTTTCAGTACAGAGGATATGGTGGATAATCCCGTATCACTCTATGCGGCAACAAAGAAAAGCAATGAGCTTTTTGCTCATGCATATTCAAAGCTTTATAATATCCCGTCAACAGGACTGAGATTTTTTACGGTCTACGGTCCTGCCGGACGTCCTGATATGGCTTATTTCGGATTTACAAATAAGCTTATCAACAATGAGACCATTAAGATCTTCAACTATGGTAACTGCAAACGCGACTTCACGTATGTAGATGATATAGTTGAAGGAATATACAGAGTAATGAAGAAGGCTCCCGAGAAAAAGACGGGTGAGGATGGACTTCCGATACCGCCGTATGCGGTATACAATATCGGAGGCGGCAGACCCGAAAATCTTCTCGATTTTGTAAGTATCCTTCAGGAGGAGCTTGTCCGTGCAGGCGTATTGCCGTCGGATTATGATTTTGAGGCTCATAAGGAGCTTGTGCCGATGCAGGCAGGAGATGTACCCGTAACATATGCGGATACAACAGCTCTTGAACGTGATTTTGGATACAGACCCAAAATAGATCTCAGAACAGGTCTGCGCAAATTCGCAGAGTGGTATAAAGAGTTTTATAAAGTTTGAGGAGGAAAAAATGAAAATAGCAGTAGCAGGAACAGGATATGTAGGTCTTTCGATAGCAACTCTGCTTGCACAGCATAACAGTGTAACAGCAGTTGATATAATCCCTGAGAAGGTGGAGCTTATCAACAATAAAAAGTCTCCTATCCAGGACGATTACATCGAAAAGTATCTTGCTGAAAAGGAGCTTGATCTTACAGCTACACTTGATGCAGAGGCAGCATACAAGGACGCTGATTTTGTAGTTATCGCAGCTCCTACAAATTACGACAGCAAAAAGAATTTCTTTGATACAAGTGCTGTTGAAGCTGTTATCGACCTTGTTATGAAGTATAATCCCAATGCTGGAATGGTGATAAAATCCACCATTCCTGTAGGTTATACAAAGTCTATCCGCGAGAAAACAGGCAGCAAGAATATCATTTTCAGCCCTGAATTTCTCCGTGAGAGCAAGGCGCTTTATGATAATCTTTATCCGAGCCGTATCATTGTAGGCACAGATATGAACGATGAGAGACTTGTTGAAGCAGCTCATACTTTTGCAGGACTTCTTCAGCAAGGCGCAATAAAGGAGGATATCGAAACCCTGTTTATGGGCTTTACCGAAGCAGAGGCAGTAAAGCTCTTTGCGAATACCTACCTTGCACTTCGTGTAAGCTACTTCAATGAGCTCGATACCTATGCTGAGATGAAGGGACTTGACACACAGCAGATAATCAACGGCGTTTGCCTTGACCCTCGTATCGGCACACATTATAATAATCCTTCATTCGGCTACGGCGGATATTGTCTGCCAAAGGATACCAAGCAGCTTCTTGCAAATTATGCGGACGTTCCGCAGGATATGATATCTGCGATAGTATCATCGAACAGTACACGTAAGGATTATATCGCAGACCGTGTTCTTCAGCTTGCAGGCTATTATGATGCCAATTCAGATTACGACAAGAGCAAGGAGAAGGAGGTAACTATCGGTGTTTACAGACTTACAATGAAGTCTAACAGCGATAACTTCCGTCAGAGCTCTATTCAGGGCGTTATGAAGCGAGTTAAGGCTAAGGGCGCAAAGGTCATCATCTATGAGCCGACTCTCAGCGACGGAGACACATTCTTCGGAAGTGCTGTTGTAAATGACCTTGAAAAATTCAAGGCTGAGTCAGATGCCATTATCGCCAACAGATACGATGCTTGTCTCGATGATGTTCAGGAAAAGGTGTACACAAGAGACCTTTTCAGAAGAGACTGAGTTATGGAGCATAAGATGTATACTGATAGGGAAGAAGCGCTTATCCGTGAGCTGGAAAAATGTAATTATGAATATCTGCTGACTAAGGAAAATGAGCAGAGATATCTCAGGAAAAGCAAGCTCGATTATGCCAGATTTAAAAAATCGTTTGATTTTAAAAAGGCTAAGCGCAAGTATATGAAGCTTTACGGCTTGGAGTCGTTTGCGGACAAAGCAAATGAGCTTGGCTGGGATAAGAAGAAGTCAGAGCAGTGTCTGTATTTGCGAAGCCCTAAAAAGACCGTTGTTTACACCTGTATATCGGGAAAGTATGACAGCGGAAGCGAGCCGAGATTTATACAGAATCCCAATATATCATATGTCATGTACACAAATCAGAACATAAAGTCAGAGGTGTGGGAGGTCCGTCCTATACCTGAAAGCCTGAATGAACTGACCGATGTGCAGAAGAACCGCTATTTAAAAATGCACCCTCATGAATTCTTCAGGGACTATGATTATGCAATATATATCGACGGCAATGTTCAGGTGATATCCGATATGTCCGGACTTGCAAACATGATAGACGAAACAGTGGGATTTGCTATGCATACCCACAGAAACAGAAACTGCTTATATCAGGAGGCTGTTTTCTGTCAGATCTACAGGAAGGGCAATTCCCAGGGCATCACAGATGATGTCAGAAGATATCAGTCCGAGGGCTTCCCGAAAAGCTACGGACTTCTTGAATGTACTGTTTTTGCAGTCGATCTTCACAGCGAGGTAAGCAAGAAGATATTTGAAGAATGGTGGAAGGAATTCCTGAAAGCAAGCTCGTGCAGAGATCAGTTATCATTGCCCTATGTATTATGGAAAAATGATATCTCTATTGAGAAATGCGGGACTATGGGAGCTAATCTGTACCGTAATCCTAAATTCAGAGTTCTGTCTCATATAAAATGATAAAGGAATCGAGGTAAAAAGCATGAAAGGAATAATTCTCGCCGGAGGCTCCGGCACAAGACTTTATCCGCTTACAATGGTAACATCGAAGCAGCTGCTTCCTGTATATGACAAGCCGATGGTGTATTATCCGCTTTCAACACTGATGCTTGCAGGGATAAAGGATATACTTATTATATCCACACCGACTGATCTTCCTAATTTTGAGAGACTCCTCGGTGACGGTTCACAGTACGGCATCAACCTCAGCTACAAGGTGCAGCCAAGTCCCGACGGACTTGCACAGGCATTTATACTCGGTGAAGAATTCATAGGCGATGACGCTTGTGCAATGGTTCTCGGAGATAATATATTCTACGGAAACGGCTTCGGAAGCATACTTCGCAACGCAAAGAAGAATGCAGAGGAGAACAGCCGTGCAACAGTATTCGGTTACTATGTTCCCGATCCCGAGCGTTTTGGCGTAGTTGATTTTGACAAGGACGGACACGCCCTTTCAATTGAAGAAAAGCCCGCAGTTCCTAAGAGCAATTACGCAGTTACAGGACTTTATTTCTATCCCGCAGGCGTAAGCGCAAGAGCAAATCAGGTGAAGCCTTCTGCCCGCGGAGAGCTTGAGATAACAACACTCAATGAGATGTATCTCCATGACGGACTTCTTGATGTACAGCTTCTCGGACGCGGCTTTGCATGGCTTGATACAGGTACAATGGACAGCCTTGCAGAAGCTACGAACTTCGTTCAGATGGTTCAGAATCGTCAGGGAATAGAGATATCTGCTCCCGAGGAGATAGCATTCATCAATGGTTGGATAGACAATGACGGACTTATGAAGTCAGCAGAAAAATACGGTAAGTCACCTTATGGTGCTCACCTTAAAAAAGTTGCCGAGGGCAAAATAAAGTATTAAGGAGTAAAAACTATGACAATTTTTGTTACAGGCGGAGCAGGTTTTATCGGCTCAAATTTCGTATTCCATATGCTGGACACCTATCCTGACTACAGAATAGTATGTCTGGACAAGCTCACATATGCAGGCAATCTTTCCACACTTGAGCCTGTTATGAAGAATCCGAATTTCCGTTTCGTGAAGATAGATATTTGCGACCGTGAGGCTATATACAAGCTTTTCGAGGAAGAGAAGCCAGATATCGTTGTAAACTTTGCAGCAGAGTCACACGTTGACCGCTCTATCGAGAACCCCGAGATATTCCTTCAGACAAATATCCTCGGTACACAGGTACTCATGGACGCTTGCCGCAAGTACGGTATCCAGAGATATCATCAGGTATCAACAGATGAGGTTTACGGAGACCTTCCTCTTGACAGACCTGACCTTTTCTTCACAGAGACTACACCTATCCACACAAGCAGCCCATACAGCTCTTCAAAGGCAGGTGCAGATCTTCTCGTTATGGCATATAATCG
This sequence comes from Ruminococcus flavefaciens, assembly GCF_900143025.1. Lineage (GTDB taxonomy): Bacteria > Bacillota > Clostridia > Oscillospirales > Ruminococcaceae > Ruminococcus > Ruminococcus flavefaciens_I. The sequence continues at coordinate 154,909 of NZ_FRCT01000005.1, forward strand.
TACTTATGGTCTGCCTGTGACAATTTCAAGATGCTCAAACAACTACGGACCATACCACTTCCCTGAGAAGCTTATCCCCCTGATGATAGCAAACGCTCTCGCAGACAAGCCTCTCCCTGTATACGGTGAAGGACTCAATGTACGTGACTGGCTCTATGTTGAGGATCACTGCCGTGCTATCGACCTTATCATTCACAAGGGCAAGGTAGGCGAGGTCTACAACGTAGGCGGACACAATGAAATGAAGAACATCGACATCGTTAAGCTCATCTGTAAGGAGCTTGGCAAGCCCGAGAGCCTTATCACTCATGTTGAGGACAGAAAGGGTCACGATATGCGTTATGCTATCGATCCTACAAAGATCCACAACGAGCTTGGCTGGCTGCCTGAGACAAAGTTTGAGGACGGCATCAAGAAGACTATCAAGTGGTACCTTGAGAACCGCGAGTGGTGGGAGACTATCATCAGCGGCGAGTATCAGAATTACTATGAGAAAATGTACGGCAACCGTGCAGAGGTGTGATCTATGAAGGCATTCGTAACAGGCGTAGGCGGACAGCTCGGACATGATGTGATGGACGAGCTTGCAAAGCGTGGATATGAGGGCGTAGGCTCGGATATACTGGAGTCGGTGCCTACAGAATATCCCTATGTACAGCTTGATATAACCGATGCAGCAGCAGTTGAAAAGGCAATATCAGAGGTAAAGCCCGATGTTGTTGTACACTGTGCAGCATGGACAGCAGTTGATGCTGCCGAGGACGAGGAGAACAAGCCAAAGGTCAAGGCAATAAACGTTGACGGTACACAGAATATCGCAAACGTTTGCAAGAAGCTCGGCTGCAAGATGATATATATTTCCACAGACTACGTATTCAACGGACAGGGAACAGAGCCCTGGCAGCCTGACTGCAAGGACTACGCTCCCCAGAATGTATACGGACAGTCAAAGCTTGACGGTGAGCTTGCTGTGGCAAATACCCTTGATAAGTACTTTATCGTTCGTATCGCATGGGTATTCGGCGTAAACGGCAAGAACTTCATCAAGACAATGATAAATGTCGGAAAGAAGTATCCCGAGGTAAGAGTAGTCAATGACCAGATAGGTACTCCAACTTATACTCTCGACCTGTCAAGGCTTCTTGTTGATATGGCAGAGACCGAGAAGTACGGCTACTATCACGCTACAAACGAGGGCGGATATATCTCATGGTACGACTTCACAGTTGAGATATACAAGCAGGCAGGAATGTCCACAAAGGTAACACCTGTTACTACAGCAGAATACGGACTTTCCAAGGCTGCAAGACCTTTCAACAGCAGGCTCGACAAGTCGAAGCTGGCTGAAAACGGTTTCAAACCGCTTCCTACATGGCAGGACGCACTTTCAAGATATTTAAAGGAGATAGAAGCATAATGGGACAGATCACAGTTGAAAAAAATGTTGGCGGTATTGAAGGACTTTGCGTAATAACTCCTGCTGTTCACGGTGACAACAGAGGTTACTTCATGGAGACATATTCACAGCGTGATATGGAAGAAGCAGGCATTGATATAGTATTTGTTCAGGACAACCAGTCCTGCTCTACAAAGGGCGTTCTCCGCGGACTCCACTTCCAGAAGCAGTTCCCGCAGACCAAGCTTGTACGCGCTATAAAGGGCAGGGTATTCGATGTTGCTGTTGACCTCAGAAGCGGAAGCAAGACCTATGGCAAGTGGTACGGCGTAGAGCTTACTGAGGAGAACAAAAAGCAGTTCCTTATTCCTAAGGGATTTGCACACGGCTTCCTCGTACTCAGTGATATTGCTGAATTCTGTTACAAGTGTGATGACTTCTATCATGCAAATGATGAGGGCGGACTTGCTTGGAATGACCCTGCTATCGGCATCAAATGGCCTGAGATGACAGGTGAATACAAGGGAAGTGCCGACAGTGAGGGATATGCCCTTGAGGACGGAACAAAGCTCAATCTCAGCGATAAAGATAAAAAGTGGGAAACACTTGAGAATACTTTCAAATTCTGAATATTTTTTGCAGCTTCATATAGAGAGGCTGCATTTGTTTATCAATAATTAGGGAAAGAGGTAAATGATATGGCAACGATTTTTTTAGCAGGCGGAGCAGGATATATCGGCTCACATACAGCTGTTGAGCTTTTAAATGCAGGCTATGATGTAATAGTAGCCGATAATTATTCAAACAGCTCACCTGAATCAATAAAGAGAGTTGAAAAGATAACAGGCAAGGCTGTAAAGCTCTACGAGCTTGATATAAAGGATAATGAAAAGCTTGCAGAGGTGTTCAGAGAGAACAAAATAGATGCTGTTATCCATTTTGCAGGACTGAAGGCTGTAGGAGAGTCTGTACAGAAGCCTGTAATGTATTATCGGAATAATATAGATACTACTCTTTCTCTGCTTGAAACAATGAATGAATTCGGAGTAAAGAATATCATTTTCAGTTCCTCGGCAACTGTATACGGTGAAGCAAATCCCGTTCCGTATCTGGAAACAATGCCGCGCGGTGCCTGCACAAATCCCTATGGCTGGACCAAGTCGATGATGGAGCAGATATTTGAAGACGCAGCAAAGGCTGATAAGGAGCTTTCTGTTATACTCCTCAGATATTTCAATCCTATCGGAGCACATGAGTCAGGCATGATAGGTGAGGATCCACAGGGAATACCGAATAATCTTATGCCATATGTATCGCAGGTGGCAGTAGGCAGACGCGAGTGCCTTACAATATTCGGCAACGACTATCCAACACCTGACGGAACCTGCACCCGTGACTATATCCACGTTGTAGACCTTGCAAAGGGTCACGTTAAGGCTATAGACTATATCCTTGCAAACAACTGCGTTGAGATAATCAATCTCGGCACAGGTACTCCATACAGCGTTACCGAGATAGTGGATACTTTTGAAAGGGTAAATAATATCAAGGTAAATCATGTTTACGGAGCAAGGAGAGAAGGCGACCTTGCCGAGTGCTATGCAAATGCAGACAAGGCATATAAGCTGCTTGGCTGGAAAACGGAGAAAACTCTTGAGGATATGTGCCGCGATTCATGGAACTGGCAGAAAAACAATCCTAACGGCTATAATAAGTGATTTGAACTCGGGCATTTGCCCGAGTTTTTAATTTAGGTTGCATTTTTTGGATTTTTGTGGTATAATATTATAAAGTATACTGAAAGAAGGGCTGAGACATATGTGGAAAATTAAAGACAGACTAAAAAAGCTCAGCTATTCTGAGCTTATGCTGAAGGCACTTTGCACCTTTACTTTGCTTATTTACCTGTACTGTGTGCTTAATATAACACTTATCGACAGGACTCCGGGTATGCGCCGTCATGTGTTCAGACCATTATGGGAAGTAAGCGTCATGCTGAAAAGCGGAGATTACTCCTACTGGTCGGGACAGATCGGCGGAAATCTTGTGATGCTGTTGCCATTGGGATTTATGCTGCCCATAATGTCTGAAAAATTCAGAAGTATAAAGGCAGCTGCTGTTATAGGCTTTGCATTCTCGATATTCATCGAGTTTGCGCAGTATTATACAGGCAGAGGCTTATTTGAGTCGGATGATATACTGCATAATACTATCGGAGCTTGTATCGGCTGCATCATCTATGTGATAATATCCAACAGGCTTCCAGACAAAGTCACGGAAACAGATCAATGAACATTAAAAGCGCCGCTTATTTAAGCGGCGTTTTGGCTGAAAATGCTTTAGCTCATCAAATAACTTGACACAGTTTGGCTTATGATATATAATATATTTATTGTACTTTAGGGAGGAAGAGTATGCAAGAAATAAAAAAACGTTTGTCAGGCTTTTTTGAGATGATAACCTCGGAGAGATTTTTCTTTTATTATATAATCTCGGTTATGATAGCTCTGCCTGTTATGGAGATATTTGACGAAAAACATTCACAGGCGTTTGCGAGCCAGCCTATTATTGTAGAGATAGCAGGCTATGTGGGAATATTTGCCATAATAGTGCATTTCCTGAAGCATCAGAATATCAAGTATTATCTTACTGATCTTCTGTATTTGCTGCTGTTTGTCTTTGCACTGCTGTCTGCGGTATTTACGCTGAATAAACAGGAAACATGGCACGGCTTCAACTATGATGAGTGGCTGTTCAATTTTGTTGGATATTTCAGCCTTATGTTCGCAGGAACAATGATACATGACAAGCAGATGAGAAAAGGCATACTGAATGTATTCATACTTGTTACGGTGATACAGTCAGTCGTGGCGGCACTTCAGACCTGCGGCATATACATGATAGAGTGCTATTATGATACAGACCTCATCCTTGAACTTAAAAGAAGCTACGGACTGACCCAGCACTCAAACTGGTACGGCGGACTTAGTGTACTTATGTTTGCCTGCACATCGGGAATATTCCTGTTTACTCAGAGCAAGCTTATAAGAAATATAACATACGCTATATCAATTCTTTGCTTTTACACTCTGCTTTCATGCGAGGCAAGACTTGCGTGGGTAGGTGTGGCAGCATATCTTATCTTTTTGGCAGTATCTCTGACGATAATGAAGTTCAAGGGGCTTGAAAAAGAAAAGCTTCTAAGTATATTGAAACGTTTGCTGCTCCTTATAGTTGGTATGGCATTGGTAACAGCCTTTGTTATAATAGTATGCGGCAAGATAACAGGAAAGCTTGAACTGACAAATAGTGAGATATCCTCTGCATCAGGTGAGAAAAATAACGTTCAGGGACTTGGATCGGGCAGAGTATACATATGGAAATTCGGCTTAAAGATGGTTCCCGAACACTGGGCATTCGGAATAGGTCTTGACAACTATAAAGATGCCTTCCTGAAGAGTCCTGATTTCCATGAAGGAATGTTCAGCAACGCAAAGGGTCATAATGAGTATATCCATTACCTTGTAACACAGGGTGTATTCCAGCTCATCACATATCTTACGCTTCTTGTTTATGCAGCTGTTACAGGTATCAGGAACGTTATACACAACGATGACAAAGAGGAAAGATTTATCAACTGGATAGTGCTCGGTATGTTCTTTGGATATGCGGCACAGGCTTTATTCAACAGCAGCATTGTAAATGTAGTACCTTATTTCTGGATAACCATAGGTATGTGTCTGTCAAAGAAAAATCAGCATTACTTCGGTTATGCAAAGGAACATAAAAAAGCCGTGAAGGCATAAAGCACAAAGACCGCTCCCCGTGCACAGGGAGCGGTCTTTGATCATTAAGGAGTGTGTTTTTTCAGATGACATATAGATTATAACTCATGATAAGCAAGTTTTCAAGATGACAAATGTCACTTTTTGAGTGACAAATGTAACTGCTGATTTGACATTTTCGGATATGTATATTATAATGTAAACTGATATTGTTTGTGAAAGGAGCATTGGTTTGGGCAGTATAAAACGCAGAAAGGGAAAGAGCCGCATAGATTTTCCCGAGGATTACTGCGTAGTCGATATAGAGACTACAGGGCTCGACCCTGAGACCTGCGAGATAATCGAAATAGCGGCAGTTCGCTACAGAAACGGCAGAAAAGAAGCTGTTTTCAGCACTTTTGTAAAGCCTGAGCACCATATTCCCGAGTTCATAACGGGAATGACAGGTATAGATGATACAATGGTAGAAAATGCTCCCGATATAAATACTGCGATACTTGATTTTTATAAATTTGCAGGTAACGATATGCTCATGGGGTATAACGTTAATTTTGATATCAACTTTCTCTATGACAATCTTCTCAGATGTCACGGGATATATTTGCAGAATGATTTTGTAGATGTGCTGAGATTTTCGCGGAAGGTGCTTACGCTTCTTCCCGACAGGAAGCAGACCACTGTTGCCGCACATTACGGAATAGAGATAGCAGGTGCTCACAGAGCCGCAAGGGACTGCGAGATATGCAACGCCTGCTATATATGTCTGCGCGACGAGATGCGCAGGCAGGAGGCTATATAATGGCTCTGAAGGACAGACTCATAGAGTATGCAGCCGACCGTTACGGCACAAAGCCCGAATATCTTTGGGCAAGGACTCCTGACTGTGCGGTATTACGCTGTGAGAGCAACGATAAATGGTACGGCATAATCATGTGTGTGGATGGCAGCAAGCTTGGACTTGCAAAGGGCGTGAGCTATGACATCGTGAATGTGAAGTGCAGTCCGCTTATGACAGGCTCTCTGCTTGCTATGAAGGGCATACACCCTGCCTACCATATGCAGAAGGAAAGCTGGATAACAGTGCTCCTTGACGGCACTGTTGCCGAGGAGCAGGTATTCTCGCTGCTGGATATGAGCTATGAGCTCATAAAGCAAAGCGGCGGCAGCAAAAGGCTCAGAACTGATAATAAGGAGTGGCTCATACCTGCATCTCCTTCCATGTACGATGTTGAGCAGGACTTTCAGCGTGACGGTATGATACTCTGGAAGCAGACATCAAACATAATAGTGGGAGATATCATCTATATGTACATGGCTGCGCCCGTATCCGCAATAATGTACAAGTGCGAGGCTATAGAGGTGGATATACCGTATAAATACGATAACGGTGATTATCATATAAGAAAGGCAATGAAGCTGAAGCTTATATGCCGCTTTGATAAAAGCGATATGCCGCTGACGGCAATGAAAGAGCTTGGAGCAGGTGCAGTCCGCGGACCGAGAGGAGTACCGCCTGCACTCAGCCGCGAGCTTAAATGTCTCTGCAAAAGTAAAGGCATCATATGACGCAAATACTTTAGAAACAACGTTATTTAGCGGAAAAGCTCATGCTATTGATTTATTTCCGTTAATATGGTATAATATTCGATGTAAGTGTATTTTTATTTTTTCCGATTTTTGACAGGAGGAACTTTATGCTTAATGCTGATCTGAAGGAATTTCAACTGACTTCTGATTTCGATGAGCTTGTGATCTCGGCTGTAATGGCAGTGCCCTCGGGAGATATAAACGGCATTGTCCAGATAGTTCACGGTATGAATGAGCACAAGGAGAGATATTACCCCTTTATGGATTACCTTGCAGAGCAGGGATTTATAACAGTAATACACGATAACCGCGGTCACGGCGGAAGTATCATGGAGTCTGAAGATATCGGCTTTATGTTCAGAAAAGGCGGCGAGGGCTTTGTAAGCGATATCGCTCAGCTAAACAAGCGCATAAAAGCAGCTTACCCTAATGTTCCTGTTTTTATGGCTGCAAGCGGTCTTGGAGCTTCGGGCGCAAAGTGCTTCATCAAGAAATACGACGACTGCATAGACGGACTTGTTCTTCTCGGCAGCCTTTATTACAGCCCGTTCTCACCTGTGACAAGAGTCATAAATTCAGTAGCTTCAAAGCGTCCGGGAAGCCGTTCAAGAAGCGAGAAAATATTCGATACTATAGATGACAGCCTCGGAAAATTCTTTGAGGATCCCATAAATTCATGGAGATGCAGCGATCCTGACGTGGTCCTTGCATATAATGAGGATCCGCTCTGCAACTTCAAGCCTACACTCAACGGCTATCAGGAGATGCTGTGGATAATGAGGAACTCACAGTCGGGAACAGGCTGGCAGCTGAAAAATCCAAAGCTTCCTATACGCTTTATATCGGGCAAGGAAGATACCGCGATGGTATCGGAGAAGAAGTTTATGAAGCTGGTATCAAAGCTTGAAAAGATCGGATACGACAGCATATCACACCGACTGTTCGACGGTATGCGCCATGACGTACTCATGGAGAAAAACAGCATAAACGTATATAAGGATATTGCAAAAACTCTGTTTTCGTGGCTTGACCGCTGGAACGAGGAGCGTATGGAGGAAGCTGCCGAAGCGGCAGCCACAGCAGCGGCAGTTGCATCTGCTGAGGAAGCTCCCGTACAGCAGGAAAACGAAGAAACAGTAAATGAATAAATAACGATCTACAGGACCGCGGCAGTACCCACGGTCCTTATATCGTAAAATGAAAGGATCAATTATGGATATCAACAAGACACTGGCAAAGGAATTCGGACTTAAACAGGAGCAGGTAGACAATACAGTCGCACTTATCGACGATGACAAGACTATACCGTTTATCGCCCGTTATCGAAAGGAGCTCACAGGCTCTCTCGATGACCAGATACTCCGTGAGCTCTATGACAGACTCATGTATCTCCGCAACCTTGAAAAGCGCAAGGAGGAGGTAACTAATGCTATCACAGAGCAGGAGAAGATGACTCCTGAGATAGAGGCTGCTATCAGCGCAGCTGTTACACTTGTAGAGGTAGAGGACATCTATCGTCCCTTCAAGCCAAAGCGTCGTACCCGTGCGAGCATTGCCCGTGAAAACGGACTTGAACCACTTGCTGTACTTATCATGGCTCAGGAGAATTCCACAGAGCCCGAGAAGGAAGCTGAGGCTTATATAGATGAAGAGAAGAAGATAAACGATGCTCAGACTGCTTTACAGGGAGCTATGGATATCATCGCTGAGGATATCTCAGATGATGCCGATATCAGAAAGAAGCTCCGTACACTTGCAGGCGAAAAGGGTGAACTTGTCTCAAAGGCTTCCGACCCTGAGGCTGAGAGCGTTTATCAGAACTATTATGAATATTCCGAGGCTATCCCAAAGGTAGCAAACCACCGTGTTCTCGCACTTGACAGAGGCGAGAAGGAAGGCTTCCTGAAGGTAGCTGTAACGCTTGACGAGACCATGGCTACAGACGTTATCTTCGGCAAGTATATCAAGGCTAACAATGCCTGCGGAGAGCTTGTGAGAGCTGCTGCCGCAGACAGCTACAAGAGACTTATCTTCCCGTCTATCGAGCGTGAGATACGTTCAGAGATGAGTGCTAAGGCTGCCGAGGAGTCCATAAAGGTATTCGCAGCAAATCTTCGTCAGATGCTTCTCCAGCCGCCGCTCAAGAGCAGCATTATCCTGGGACTTGACCCCGGTTATGCACATGGCTGCAAGACCGCTGTAATAGACGGTACAGGCAAGGTCCTCGACACTGCTATCATTTACCCTGTAGGCTCGGCAGGAGCTGTTGAGGCTGCAAAGAAGAAGGTAAAGGAATTTATCCAGAAATACAATGTAAACGTTATCTCTATCGGTAACGGTACAGCTTCACGCGAGACCGAGAGCTTTGCTGCCGAGATCGCAAAGGAAGTACCTCAGGACGTAAGCTACATGGTAGTAAGCGAAGCAGGAGCTTCGGTATACTCTGCATCAAAGGTGGCAGCCGAGGAATTCCCCGAGTACGATGTTTCTATCAGAGGAGCTATCTCAATTGCCCGCCGTTTGCAGGATCCTCTTGCAGAGCTCGTAAAGATAGACCCTAAGGCTATAGGCGTAGGACAGTATCAGCATGATATGCCGCAGGCAAGAATGAGCGAAGCACTTGGCGGCGTTGTTGAGGACTGTGTTAACTCTGTCGGAGTTGACCTCAATACAGCATCACATTCGCTTCTTTCCTATATCGCAGGCATCAACGCAACAGTTGCAAAGAATATCGTTACCTACCGTGAGGAGAACGGCAGATTTACAGACCGTAAGGAGCTCCTTAAAGTACCGAAGCTTGGCAAGAAGGCTTTCGAGCAGTGCGCAGGCTTCCTGAGAGTCCGTGACGGTAAAAATCCGCTCGACAACACAGCAGTTCACCCCGAGAGCTACGAGGCAGCATCTTCACTTCTCAGCGAGTGCGGCTTTACACTTGCTGATATCGCAGGCAGCGGAGCTGAAGGCATTACAGAAAAGGCTGACAGTATCGGTCTTGAAAATATAAGCAAAAATCTCGGCATAGGTGTGCCTACACTTACAGATATCATCGGCGAGCTCAAAAAGCCCGGACGTGACCTTCGTGACGAGCTCCCGGCACCACTTCTCAGAAGCGGCGATATCATGGAGATAAAGGACTTAAAGCCCGGTATGGAGCTTGTTGGTACAGTCCGCAATATCATAGATTTCGGCTGCTTTGTTGATATCGGCGTACACGAGGACGGACTCGTTCATATATCTCAGATATGCAGCAGATACATCAAGCACCCTCTTGAAGCCGTAAAGGTAGGCGAGGTCGTAAAGGTAAAAGTCCTTGATGTAGACCTGAAAAGAAACCGCATATCTCTTACAATGATCCTTAATGACGATGAGGAGAAGAAGCAGCAGAAGAAGTCTGAGCGCAGAAACGATAACAGAAAGCGTGAAAATCGCAAGCCAAAGGGCTTTGATGCTTCACAGCTCCACAACAGCAGCTTCCGTATCAAGCAGAAATAAGGAGAGAGCATATGTCTTTCAGAACTGATGAAGTAGAAATAAAATGTGCTGTGTGCGGCGGGACATCTTCTCAGACTGTGGTAGCGGAGTTTGACCCCGATACAAGTGTTCCCGACCTTGATATGCGTCCCAATGGTGAGCACCGTTCATACCTTAAATACTGGGTAAGCGAGTGCCCTCACTGCGGCTACTGCAATGCTTCGATAGAAATTCCCGTGCTTTTTACAAAGGAATTCCTTGAGAGTGAGAAGTACAAGAATACAGGTTGCAGCGGACTTGCAGAGAAGTTTATGAAAATGTCTCTGGTCTGCGAAAAGAACAAGGTATATGAAGAAGCTATGAAAGCTTGTCTCTATGCAGCATGGTATTATGACGATGAAAATGACGATGAAAAGGCTGCTGAGTGCCGCAGAGCTGCACTGAAGATCTTTGACCTGCATAAGCAGGAATTTAAAGATAAGCCTGATTTTATGCTTCTTGCTGCTGACCTTATGCGCAGAAGCGGCGATTTTGAGCGCGTTATCCGCGATTATAAGGACAGACTGTTCCCTTCAAGGCTTATAATGGCTCTTGCAGCATTTGAAGCCGAGCTTGCAGAAAAAGGCGACAGCTCCTGCCATAAGGCAGACGAAGCAAATGGAGTAGTGCTGAAATAACGATAATGAGCCGCACTGTTGAAGTGCGGCTTTAAAATATGTACTGACATTGACAATAGTGCTAAATAGTGATATAATCTGTATGAATAATGAAAAGATAACAACGGAGGTAACAAGATGAAAAGAGTTGCAGCTATTCTGGTTGCATTGACAGCAGCTGCCTGTATTTTTACAGGCTGTGAGCCAAAGAAAAAGGAAATAAAAAGTGCAAAGGTAACTCAGCAGAACAGCAGTTCTTATGAAAGTGCGATAAAGGAATGTTTCAACGCCATGAATTCCAACGGCGGAGGAAAGGTCTTCTATTCGTATATGTATCCCGATGCTGCACTTGACGCTATGAAGCAGAACGGTGATTTCGACAGCCTTGTGGATACCTTCAATCAGAATCAGCAGGAAAATCTGTCAAAAAGCAGCGATAAGTTTGCATTTGGTGAGATAAAGGAAGCAAAGCCGCTCAGTGAGGAACAGGTCTCGGGCGTAAAGAAATATTTTGCTGAATCCAGCGAAATGTTCGGTGTTGACATGAAGGAAAGCGACTTTGATGTAAAGGAAGGCTACGAGGTCACATACAGCTATACGAAAAACGGCGAAGCTGCAAGTGATGAGACTGTAATAGTAGTAAGTCTGAACGATGAGGGCTGGAAGATAATCACACGCTGACGGAGGTAACGATGAAAAGAGAGTCTGGATATAATACCAAGCAGAAGGAGAAACTGCTGGAATATCTTATCAGTAATAAAGATAAGCATACCAATGTGCAGGAGATAAGTGCATTCCTGTCTGCCGAGGGTACGCCTGTGGGCGTGGCAACTATTTACAGACAGCTGGACAGGCTTGTTGAGAATGGACTTGTAAGGAAATATGCCTTTGACGGCAAAACATCAGCTTGTTATCAGTATATCGAAGATAACGAGCACTGCCGCAGCCATTTCCACCTGAAATGTCTTACCTGCGGCAGACTCATACACCTTGACTGCGAACATCTTGCAGAGCTGACTCATCATATAGAAGATGAGCACGGCTTTGAGATAGATTATTCCCAGACTGTTTTCTACGGACGCTGTTCCGACTGCAAGGACGCCGACTGAGAGGCTGCTTCACTGCTTTTGCTGTCGGAGCTTCTTGGAATATAGATCTTAACATCGTTTTCGTTATTTTCGGGCATAGTACCACCTCCGTGGATATTATGCCCGTTAATTTGATTTTTATGAGATATTTGAAAGGAAAAGCCATGAAAATACTTAACGCCCTGCTGAGGCTTGCAGCTTCCGAGATACTTTGCATTTTCATTGATATCACCTTTGCAGCCTCGGGAAATCCGTTTATAAAGTTCATATGTCTTGTCTGCACAGTATTGCTGATGATATTTGTGCTTGCGGATTTTTCGGTGAAAGCGGCAAGGGCGGATATAAAGTTTGCAAGAATGAGCGGTGAAACCGTCAAAGCTGCGGGGATATTTGCAGCAGGTGCGGCTGTGACCGTGCCGCCGCTCGTGAGCTGGATAGTCCTGTATATATCCGCAAAAGGCGGCAGTTTTGACTATTATCGCTGGCATAAGCTGCTTAACGCAGCTTTTTTGCAGCTTTACAATCTTATCAACAGCAGTGCAAATTCTTCCGACCTTACGGGAGCAGAGCTTGCAGCAATGCTTGTTCCTGTTATTGTTCCCGCTATGGCAGTAATTATACCGTATATGGCTGTCTGCGGAAGAAACACAGATAAATAATATTTGCGTTATTTCGCAAAGTTCGGACTTATGCTTTTTATGCATTTTGCTGAAAAAACACGGTGTATAGTATAATTAAATTCTTTCACTTGACATAATACAGAAAAATATGATAAAATATATCTTGTAATATTTTTTGTTTATGGAGGTTTTTTTTATGGCATTTTGTAAATTCTGCGGCAAGCAGATACCTGACGGCGGTTCATGTGACTGTGCAGCTTCAAAGGCAGAAAGAGAAGTTAAAGAAAAAGAAGAAAAAGAAGTCGACAACGTGCAGAATACAGCTGAAAAGGCTGCTGATAGTGTTGCTGATAAGGCTAAGGACACAGCAGCAGAGCTGAAGGAAAAGGCTGGAGATGTTGCTGATAAGGTAGGCGACAGCCTCAAGCAGGGTGCAACAAAGGTCGATGGTTTAGCAGGCGAGTTATCAGAAAAGCTCCCGGGCGGCATGAAGAACAACAAGAGTGCTGTTTATGCAGCGGCAGGCGTTATCTTAGTTCTTATCATCTGTCTTATCTGCCTTATTTTTGGCGGCGGAGCAAAGGGTACTCTCAAGAAATTCATAAAGGCTTCTTCCGATGATAAGGGCGGAAAGACTATTTTATCTCTTACACTTCCTGATTCTGCAATAGATGCTCTCAAGGACGATGATAAATTTGATAAAATGGTAAAGCAGATCAATAACCGTATCGAAGATCAGATAGATGATCTTGAAGATGATGAGACAATACCTTCTTATGAAAAGATCATAAGAAAAGAAAAGCTCAGCAAGTCACAGCTCAATGCTGCTGAAGATTATTTCTCAGATATCTGCGAGAAATACGATGCAGATGATGATATCGAAGTAACAAAGGGCTATGAATTCAAGGTAAGACTCAAGTACAGAGATGAAGACGGCAAGAAGAGACATGAAACAGAAAAGCTTTGTGTCGTTAAGATAAAGGGCGATGGCTGGAAGGTCATCTCATCTTCAGCAGATTCTCTTGATTGATCAATATAGCGAATAAGATCCGAAGCAGAAATGCTTCGGATTTTTTTGTTGACTAATTATCAGAAATATGGTAAAATAATTCGGTTAATGAAAAACAGCAGAACGTCTCAGCTTTCTACATAGTTTATATTCGGCTGTAATATATGCATATTTCGGAGGCTAAAATGGCATCAACTATACTTAATCAGACTATAATAATGCTGATACTTATAGGTGTTGGCGTGATTTGCGCCAAAACCAAGCTCATAAGCGAAGCGTCGAATAAAGATCTTTCAAAATTCGTGCTTCAGGTAGTAAATCCTGTGGTAATATTCATGTCCTACCAGAAGCCCTATAAAGCGGAGCTGGCAAAAAATCTGCTGCTTACATTTGTTATTTCGGTAATAGCAATGTCTGTGATGATATCTTTTTCGTACATACTTGTACGAAAGAAGGCAGGCAGGGAATTTGAGATAGAACGTTTTTCGTCAGTATATTCAAACTGCGGATTTATGGGCATACCTCTCGTAAATGCACTTTTCGGCGATGAGGGAGTATTCTACCTTACTGCATTTATAACGGTATTTAACCTTATCGTGTGGACACATGGCGTAATACTTGTATCAGGTGAGAAGGACTTCAAGCAGGTGGTCAAGGTATTTTATTCGCCGACCATAATCTCAATAATACTTGGACTCATAACATTCTTCCTTGAGATAAGGCTGCCTGATACAGCACTCACAGCACTTGGCTTTATAAAGGATGTAAATACACCTATGGCGATGATAGTTTCGGGAGTTACAATTGCTGCAACTGACGTACCGAAACTGCTAAAAAATTACAGAGTGTACTATGTTTGCTTTTTAAAACTTTTTGTTATGCCATTAATATTGGCAGTACCACTTTCACTTTTTTCTGGTTTTGATGACAAAGTTCGCATGACTGTACTGGTTGCGGCAGCAGCTCCACCGGCAGCAATGTGCACACTTCTTTCCATTCGTTATGGAAAAAATTCTGTATACGCATCGGAGATTTTTACCGCAGGAACTATACTTTCCGTAGGTACATTGCCGTTGGTTGTCAAAGCTACGGAATATTTAACAAAAATAATATAATCAGTTTGTCAAAAACGCTGATTTTAGAAATAATTGCGTTAAAAGGTTTGAATTTTAATAATATTGTGTTATAATATAAATACGTTAAAAGAGATTGAGTTTAAAATAAAAAGAAAAAATTATACCAGCAGTAATATTTAACAGTAACAAGACGTTCCAAGGGGATATGTTGGTTGTAATTGCGGAGAAGAAGTAATCCGAAACGATTTAAGAAATGGAGTTGTTGTTGTATGGAAAAAAGAGGAATTAGTAAGCTTGACCTGAAAAGACGTAACAGAATGCAGATACTCAGAGTCATCAGAGAATCAGGACCTATTTCGAGAGTAGACGTAGCAAGTGCTCTTGAGATCACAAGAGCTGCTGTAACTATCATTACAAACGAGATGATAGAGGAAGGTGTGCTTGTCGAGATAGGCGAAGCTCCCGTTAATACCGAGAAGCTTCAGAAGGGAAGAAGAAAAATACTTATTGACATCAATGTAAACAGCCGTTTTGCTCTTGGTGCGACCGTAGATGAAAAGGAAGTAAGCATCGGACTTACAAACCTTAATTCCGAGGTGCTGGACAAGGCAAGCATGGTCATTGATGACAGAACTACAAGCAAGGATATCATCAACTACATAATCAAGACTAGCAACGAAATGGTTGAGAACAGTGCTCTTACAAAGGACAAGATACTCGGACTGGGTGTCGGCGTAGTTCCTTCAATGTGGGGCAAGCTGAAGATATTCTACAAGGACGGCGTTCTTGATTTCACAAATTTCATTGACAAGCTCTCAGGCGGACTCAATTTCGAGATCCACTGCGGAAATGCCATAGGACTTATGGCACTTGCAAGCAATGATTTCAGAACACAGAACGGCTATCAGACTAATCAGGCGTTCATACACAACGGAAATCAGGTAAATCTTGCAATAATCAACAAGAATGAGCTTTCAGCCGATTATATATCCTATACATCTACTATCGAGAGATATATCGTATGCCCTAACGGAAAGTCATACGAGGGCTATCCTAACGGCTCTGTAAAGGCTGAGCTTTCAAGAACAGCAATGCTCAACGCTTTCTATGAGATATATTCCAAGGACAAGACACCTGTTCTGTACGAGCTTACAGAGGGTGACAAGACAGCAATAAATACAGATAACGTATTTATGGCACTTATGAGAGGCGAAGAGCCTGTAAAGGCACTTGTTGATGACCTTATCGCAAAATATACTGTTCTTATCAACAATCTGGCTATCAGCCATTTTGCAAAGAGGATAGTTCTTCATAACTTCAAGCTCAATGAAAAGCAGTTTGACTACTGCAAGCGTGAGATGATACGCCTTGTAAGTGAAGAGATCGCTGACAGAGTGGTACTCAGCAGATTAGACGGAAAGAACAATTTCCTCGGCGGCTGCGCTCTTATCATTCAGGATAACTTCTACATCAGAGGCGGTATGCAGTAATATTAGTAACAAAACCCGTAAGAAGCTCAGCTCCTTACGGGTTTTTTAGTTTGTAGGGGCGGCGTTTCGCCACCCATTAGTTGAGAGTTAAGGTTTCTGCTCCGCGGACGGAGTATAATGATTATAAATGGCATATTGTAGGGGCTGCCTTTGGCAGTCCGCGAGCCTTTTGCTTGTATGGCGACGTTATTTCAATGCATAATTGTGGTGCCCATTCCACTAACGGCTAACAGCTAACGGCTATTAAGCCGTTTGCGTACAAAAGCCGCAGCTATCCCCATGACTGCAAATGATATGAGCATACCTGTAAGGACTCCGCCCGTATCTATCATCATATCGCGGAATTCGCAGGAGCGTCCCTCCACAAATCTCTGGTGGAACTCATCGGAAGCCGCATAAAGGAAACCGAATATCACGACTCCGAGACTTTTCATGGTGAAAAGCTTTCTTTTTCCGACTGCAAAAGAGGCGCATAAGCCGAGGAGAGTATATATTGAAAAATGAGCTGATTTTCGGACTATGAATGAAGTCCTCTCCCATATTTCGTTCTGCTCTTCGATGGGTTTGTCATTGTAATCATCGTAAACGATCTTTATCACTAACCTTGTGATCCTGCTGCTGGTCTCGGAGGACTTTTCAGCCTTTTCGTTGGAAAAAATGAAAATATTTATCATTACAGCTAAGGTAAGTGCAGCGAATATCCATTGTAAGGGCTTTATTTGTCTGATTTTTTCGGCCATTGTTATAATTCCTTTCATATCTTGCTGTATATATTATACAATTATTGCTGACTTTTGTAAAGCATAAGATTTTTCGGAAAAAATTCAAAAAATCACTTGTAACCTGAGAATAAAAATGGTATAATATACTGTGTGTGACTTTAAGCCGCATAGCTTTTACATATAGATAATAAAAATTTGGAGGCAATAATGAAAAGATTATTCGCAAATGTCTGGACAAAGAGAGTTGTAGCGATTCTCAGCGTTATATACACCTATTTTGTATGCAAGCTCTGCTATTACTCCATATTTTACGATATACACGTACACCAGCGCACTTCACTGTGCCTGTCCATAACAGGTGTCTCGCTTGCAGCGCTTATCATAATGCTTTATACGAGACATCAGATACTTACACGAATATCCAGCTTTATCATACTTCCCGCGATGCTGCCCGTGGTGCTGCTGTATTTCGGCGAATGGGGACTTATCATACCCATAATAGTCGTTGGAATTGTGATACTTCTGCTTTCGGGCGCAGGAGAGGGCGTAAAGACAGCTCTTGCAACTGTCATACTCCTGATGTATATTTTCGGCGCACTGGGCTACTTCCTCTTTACATCGTTCTTTGTATCACCTGCAAAGGAGACAGAGGTAGGCAGAGGCGTTTCACCATCGGGTGACTACAGATACAGGATCGTGAACAGCGTTGATACCTCAAACGGAAGCACAGCTATCTACGTAGAGCCTAATACCGCTGATGTAAAGTATTCCTTCGTTACATTCACACTTAAAAATATGGAGCGCGTAGTGTTCCTTGACAGACCTTCTGACGACGAGGTACAGGTAAACTGGTCCACAGAGAACCGTCAGGAGATAACCGATCATCTCAACGCTATCTCAGACAAGATCGAGGTAACAGTTACAGATGCCGAGCTTGAAAAGCTTGGATATACTTACGATAACAAGCTCCAGCTCATAAATCTTTCAGCAAGCCGAAAGTTTGCGTTAGGACTTACAGCTTCTGACGTTGCTCCTGTTTATATTGATACCCTCAACGATGAACAGCTTGATTTCTTCGGCATCGGCAAGGAAGCAGACGGAAGATATTACGTAAAAAATCCATCTGCCGATCTTATTGATGAAGTTGACGGCGAACACGGCAAGAGGATCTATTTCAGCGAAATGGACACAGATGCACTCAGATTATTCAACAGCGAGCAGGTAGACGCAGCAACAGGCATATCCTACTTCAACGTAAAGAAGTGCCATACAGTAATGCTGAACAGCCTTACCGATAAGCAGCTTGAAGACCTTGGCGTATCACAGAGCGGCGACGTTATGTCCATAACAGTATACCGCGATGTCAAGAAGGACGAAGATGAGGAGCAGACCGAGACTGCCGAAAATACTGAAGCAGCCGAGCCTGAGAGAATAACCGTGGCAGAAAATAAGGTAGTTTTCCGCTTCTATGTGGCAGAGCTCGAGGACTTCTACGACGTTAATTCAAGACGTATCTCGGTAGATCTTTTCAACTAAAAATGAATTTAAGGCGCTGCGGGCAGCAGTCTGAGATATGATACAGCCTGCAGCGCTTCATTATTATCATATGTATGCACAAGTCCGCAAAAGAAGCGCAGAATGTAAAAAAATGAGCAAAAAAGGTCTTGAAAAAAGAACTGATATAAGATATTATAATTTATAGGATAATACAGGGACGGAACCCCTGAAATATATAAAAGGAGTTGCTAAGATATGGCATACGTAATCGGAGTTGACTGCGGTACAAGCGGTACAAAAACAGTTATTTTTGACGAAAAGGGAAGCGTTATTGCTTCAAAAACAATCGAATATCCTATGTATCAGCCAAAGAACGGCTATGCAGAGCAGGAGCCTGCGGACTGGGCAAACGCAATGGTTGATACTATCAAGGCTGTAATGGCTAAGAGTGGAGTTAAGAAGGAAGACGTTAAGGGTATCGGTATTTCAGGACAGATGCACGGTCTTGTAATGCTTGATAAGGATAACAACGTGCTTCGCCGTTCTATAATCTGGTGCGACCAGAGAACTGCTGCCGAGGTAGAGGAAATGAACCGTATCGTAGGCAGAGACAAGCTTGTTGAGATAACAGCAAATCCTGCTCTTACAGGCTGGACAGCTGCAAAGATACTCTGGGTAAAGAACAATGAGCCCGAGGTATACTCAAAGGTAGCTCATATCCTTCTTCCTAAGGACTATCTCAGATTTATCCTTACAGGCGAGTACGCTACAGAGGTATCAGATGCTTCAGGTATGCAGCTTCTTGACGTTCCTAACCGCAAGTGGTCAGACGAGCTCCTCAGCGCATTCGAGATAGACAAGAGCTGGCTTGGCAAGGTACACGAGAGCTGTGAGGTAACAGGTACACTCACAAAGAAAATGGCTGAGACACTTGGTCTCTGCGAGGGAACTATCGTAGTAGGCGGCGCAGGAGACAATGCTGCTGCTGCTGTTGGTACAGGAGTTGTTGAGGACGGAAAGGCTTTCACAACTATCGGTACATCTGGCGTTGTATTTGCACATACTTCAAATATATCTATCGACAAGAAGGGCAGAGTCCACACCTGCTGTGCTGCCGTTCCTAATACATGGCACGTTATGGGCGTTACACAGGGCGCAGGTCTCTCACTGAAGTGGTTCAGAGACAACTTCTGCATGACAGAGAAGGAAACTGCAAAGCTCATGGGCGTTGATGAGTACTACCTCATGGACAAGCAGGCTGAGACTGTACCTGTAGGCGCAAACAGACTTCTTTATCTCCCATACCTCATGGGCGAGAGAACTCCTCACCTTGACCCTGATGCAAGAGGAGTATTCTTCGGACTTTCAGCTATCCACACAAGAAAGGATATGCTCCGTGCAGTTATGGAAGGCGTTACATATTCACTCCGCGACTGCGTTGAGGTATTCCGTGAGATGAACGTAAACGTAAGCGACATGATGGCTTGCGGCGGCGGCGGATCATCACCGCTCTGGAGAAGTATGCTTGCTGACCTTTACAACTGCAACGTAAAGACAGTTGCATCTAAGGAAGGTCCTGCACTTGGTGTTGCTATCCTTGCAAGCGTTGGCGCAGGCATCTACAGCAGTGTTCCCGAGGCTTGCGGAGCTATCATCAAGACCGATAAGGTACAGGCACCTAAGGCTGAGAACGTTCCCGAGTACGAGAAGTATTATCAGCTTTACAGAGACATTTACCCTGCACTCAAGGCACAGTTTGCAAAGCTTGCTTCACTCTGATAAGCATGATAAAGACTGAAAGACTTCTGATACGTCCGTTCATGGAAAGTGATGCGGAAGATGCCTTTGAATGGCGTTCTGACCCTGAGGTGAACAAATTCATGCCATATCCCTGCGATACAGACGTTGAAGCCTTGCGCGAGCGGATAAGGGAGTGGATTGCGGATAACGATAAATATGCCATAGTTCTCGGAGAAAAGGTCATTGGCGATATCAGCCTTGAATGGAACGAAAAGGACAAGGCGCATGAGATAGGCTACAATATCAACCGCAGCTATTGGCGGAACGGCTATGCAACGGAAGCAGTCCGCGGTATTATCGGTTGGGCGGTGAATGAGCTTGGTATCCGTGATTTTACGGCGTTTTACGCAAAAGATAACGGAGCATCGGGCAGAGTCCTTGAAAAATGCGGATTTGTACAGGAGTACACAGGTCAGTATTCCCGTGACAACGGAAAAACAGTATTTGAAGCGTTATTTGTACGATTACATATTGATTGAAGCTAAGGGCGGACTTTATGTCCGCCTTTGGAAATTGTGAGGAGATGTGAAAATGAACGATCAACAACTGAAAAAAACAGCCGCGAGAACGTATTCACAGCTCCTTGCAATATGCGGCGAGAAACAGGCGTATTACGGCTTTATGCGGCTTTGCGGACTTGCTTTTGCCGATCGCAGCGCACTTGAAGCCATAATGTCCCGACCCGAAGAGCTACGCATCGCTCTTTTCTATGAAAAGTGCAGGCAGCTTGCGGAGAAGTACGGCGGTATTTTTTCGCTTTACGGCGAGCTTTCGGTACCGTCCGCACTTTTATCCGACGGCGGAGCGGCTTCGGAGCTGCTGAGTCTGCCCCGTGAAGTGTTCGCAGGAGATGACGCGGTACTCGGCTGGTGCCACCAGTATTTCAACGAGCCATACAGAAATGAGATATCAGTGGGACTAAAAAGCAGCAAGCGGCTCAGCACCGAAAAAATAGCCCCTGCCACCCAGATATTCACTCCCGATTGGGTAGTGAGGTATATGGTGGATAATACTCTCGGACCATATCTTGCGGAGCACGGATATACCGCAGGAAGCGGCGAGCTGACATTTTCTGCGGAGCTGAAACAGGCGGAAAAGCTTCCACTTGAAGCAATAAAGCTCATAGATCCATGTATGGGCAGCGGAAACGTTCTTCTGTACGCTTTTGATGTATTTTTTGAACAGTATCTGGCGCAGGGATATACAGCAAAAATTGCTGCGGAAAAAGTGCTGAAATATAATCTTTTCGGGCTTGAACTCGATGAACGCGCAAGAGCGGCAGCAGAAACGGCAATACGCGTAAAAGCTCAGAAATTCGGAGCAAATACACTGCCACAGGTGTATGATTTTGCAGGAGTAAGTGAAAATACAGGCTCACTGCACAGTGAAATCGACCTTCCGAAAGCCAACGAAAAGGCAGCAATTATCGGCAAGCTTCTCGGACAGAAATATGCGGTAGTCGTTACCAATCCGCCCTATCTGGGCAAGCCTGCAATGAATGAGGAACTGTCGGCATATGTGCGCAAAAACTTCGCCGACTACAGTGCCGATCTCTTTTCGGCGTTTATGGCAAGATGCCTTGATATGACTGAAAACAGCGGATATATCGGCTTTCTGACTCCTGCTACGTGGCTGTTTCTGCAATCGTACGAGAAGCTCCGTAAGCGCATTTTTGAAAGCTGTTTCCTGCAAACTCTCATTCACTTCGAGTATTCCGCCTTTGAAGCGGCAACAGTGCCGCTCTGTTCGTTTACCATAAAGAACGCAGAAAAAAGTGGAAGGGGAGTTTATCTGCGGCTTTCAGAGTTCAAGGGCGGAATGGAGGAACAGCGCATAAAAGCTGCCGAAGCGATAAGCGCCAAAGACTGCGGCTACCGATTTGAAGCCGATACAGCGGATTTTCTCATGATTCCCTCTGCGCCCTGTGCCTACTGGCTGGGACAGGATATGCTGAGAGCGTTCAGCGGCAGGACCCTCGGCAGTACTGTTGATATAAGGGAAGGGCTGATCTCGGGAGACAATGACCGCTTTTTGCGAAGATGGTATGAGGTTGAAGTAGATAGGATAGCATTTCTGAGTACCCATAAAAAGCGTTGGTATCTTCTGAATAAGGGCGGAGAGTACCGAAAATGGTACGGCAACCGCCTATTTGTCGTAAACTGGGAGAACGACGGCTATGAGATAAAGCATTTCACCGATAAAAACGGAAAGCTTCGATCCCGTCCGCAGGGGCTGGACTACAATTTCCGCCCCTCAGTAAGCTGGTCACAGATAACCAGCGGAGCGTTTTCAGCCCGATATTTTGACGAGAATTTCATGTTCAACGTAGCAGGCTCAAGTGCATTTCCGCACAATGAACAGCAGCTTATGATGCTTATCGGACTTCTCAACAGCAAGGTCGCTTCTGAGCTTGCCCAGGTCCTGAATCCAACCCTGAACATGAACCCCGGGGACGCAGCGCGACTGCCGCTGCCAGATGCAGAGCTTTACGACGCGGATACAGAGGCTGCTGTCCGCGAGAATATAGAAATATGCACCGCTGACTGGGACAGCTTCGAGACTTCATACGGCTTCAAACGTCACCCACTGATATAGATATGCAGTTTTGATTTTTGGAGAGGTGAACTGTGCTTCGGGCGGTGCTGTGCGGCACTTTTTTGCACCGCAGAAAGAAAAATCATAAATATTTCGCTGTGGAAGTTGATTTATTTTTTTTTATATGTTATAATAGTATAACCGTATATTATCGACAGAATAATAATATTTATATAGATAAGGAGAATACGAATGGCTATTACCGAAGCAGTCGAAAATTACCTTGAAACTATACTTATCCTTTCCCAGAAGCAGCCTGATGTCCACGCTATCGACATCTGCTCCTACCTTGGCTATTCACGCCCTACAGTCTCTATAATCCTCAAAAAAATGAAGGACGAGGGACTTGTAAGCGTTGACGGCGATAATCATATAAGGCTCACAGACGGCGGCAGGATAGTGGCAGAGCGTATTTATGACCGTCATACTGTTCTTACAGAGTTTTTCACACTCCTCGGTGTCAAGCGTGATATCGCTGTCGAAGATGCCTGTAAGATAGAGCATGACCTCTCCGACGAGACATTTGCGCTGCTGAAGGCGCATTACAGAAAGCTTGCCGAAGAGCAGAAATAAGCCTTTTTCGGAGGAACTAATGGGTAAATATGAAAAATTCAGGGCGGAAGCACCCGTATTTGTATATAAATCGTACAGTATTAAGGAAACAGCAGATACTATCGAGGTCGGCTATGAATTTGAGTTTCCGAATTTAGCGAAGTTCACTCCCGGCTGGACTTTCCGCAAGCCCGAGGATATTACCGTAAAAGGCGATCTAACCTTTGAAAGGCTTGTTTTTTCACTTGGTATGGCAGAAGCCGTTAGCTACTGGAAGGCTGCCTGCTCACCTGTATGCCGTGTGGAGTGCGGCGAGCTTGACAGCGAGCAGATACAGTGGTGGAAGAAGCTCTGGTTTCTTGGACTTGGCGAGCTTTTCTTCGTAAACGGCATAAAAGCTGATTTTGAGAGCTTTGTGGACATCGTTCCCACAGGAAGCTTCGACAGCTCACTTACAGAGAGCAAGCGTCAGCCCTCAGGCTGTCTTGTGCCTATAGGCGGCGGAAAGGACTCTGCCCTCACCCTCGAAACACTTGTGAATGCAGGTATGAAGTGCAGGTGCTACTCCATAAACAAACGCCGCTCGATAATTGATACAGTCACAGCAGCAGGACTTTCGGAGGACGCACTCATTATTTCTCAGCGCCACTTCGACCGCTCGCTTATCGAACTCAACAACAAGGGCTATATCAACGGACATACGCCGTTTTCTTCAATCGTAGCCTTTTCGGCTGAGATAACAGCCTATCTTAACGGTTTAAAATACCTCGTTCTCTCCAACGAGTCAAGTGCCAACGAGAGCACTGTAGTAGGTCAGGACGTAAACCACCAGTACTCCAAGAGCTTTGAATTCGAGCAGGATTTCCACAGCTATGAGGAGAAGTATCTCCGCACAGGGCAGTACTATTTCAGTTTCCTGCGCCCGCTTGCAGAATTTCAGATAGCAAAGATGTTCGTATCTCACAGGAAGTATCTGTCCGTATTCAGGAGCTGCAACCTCGGAAGCAAGGTATCTCCCGATATATGGTGCGGAGAGTGCCCTAAGTGTCTTTTCGTGTGCCTGATACTTTCGCCGTTCCTGAGTCTTTCCGAGCTCAGCGGCATATTCGGCAGAGATATGCTTAATGACGAGAAAATGAAGGAGTACTTCATCGAGCTTATCGGACAGTCCGAGCACAAGCCCTTCGAGTGTGTAGGCAGTATCGACGAGGTTAATTTAGCCGTAACACTGGCAATACGCCGTCTTGAACAGGAAGGGGAGAAGCTCCCGATGCTGTTTGAGGAGTACAAGAAACGCGGACTCTATCACCCCGAGACAGTTGATGCGCTTAACGAGAAGTGCTGCGGTTCTTACAATGATGAGAATTTGCTGCCCGAGGAATTCAAAAATATACTGACAAATGAAATGGAGCGTTTGCTGTGAACAAATTCAGCGAATATATAAAGGAATACACTGACGGAAAGAAAATATGCATACTTGGCTTCGGCAGAGAGGGCAAGTCCACGTATAAGATACTGACAAAGTACGGCAAACAGGCGTCTGTTGCCATTGCCGATCTTAATCCTGTGGACCGTGAGGCAAACGGACTTCCCGACAGTGTAGAGCTTATCTGCGGCAAGGACTATCAGCAGTGCCTTGACAGCTTTGACATGGTATTCAAAAGCCCGGGTATCGTCCTCGAAAAGCCCCTAAACGAGCTTAAATGTCAGATAACCTGCGAAACACAGGTGTTCTTCGAGGTGTTCCGTGAAAAGATAATCGGCATCACGGGTACAAAGGGCAAGAGCACGGTTACTTCGCTCATATATCATGTACTGAAGGAGTCGGGAGTTGACTGCCGTATCGCAGGAAACATCGGTATCCCCGTATTCGATATCGCCGAGGGCATGGAGCAGGGGACAGTCGTAGTCTGCGAGCTTTCCTGCCACCAGCTTGAATATATGACAGTTTCTCCCCGATATGCCGTGTTCCTCAATCTCTATGAGGAGCATCTTGACCACTACGGCACTATGGAGAATTACTACAACGCAAAGAAGAATATCTATCTCCACCAGCAGAGAGGAGATCTTCTCTGGTGCAACAGCGAGATAGCTCCGAGCTGTGATAATACTGAGGTTATCCGCGTATCAAACTCCGACAGCAGTGCGGATATATACGTGGCTGACGGTGTTGTGAACTACGAAAACGGCAGGAAATACAGTATTCCTGTGGAGGATATAAAGCTTTTAGGCGAGCATAATCATTATAATATCGCAATAGCACTCGGCGTTTGCAGTCAGATAGTTGACGAAGCCGATTTCGACAAGGCAGTGCGCACCTTTGATCCGCTTGCACACCGCCTTGAATACGTGGACACAGTCCGCGGCATACGCTGGTATGACGACTCTATCTCTACAGCCTGCGCAACTGCAATATCCGCATTGCAGAGCGTTCCGATGGTAGGAACTATCCTCATCGGCGGCATGGACAGAGGTATCGACTATACGTCTCTGGTAGATTTCCTTGCTGATTTTGACGTAAGGGTAATATGCATGGAGGCTTCGGGAAGGCGTGTATTCGATATGATACAGGAACGAGAGGATTTCAGAGCAAAGGACCGCGTACACTACGCAGACCACCTTGAGGACGCAGTAAAGCTTGCTGCGGAAATAACTCCCGAGGGTATGAGCTGTGTTATGTCGCCTGCGGCTGCAAGCTATGGTATCTTCAAGAACTTCGAGGAGCGTGGGGACGCTTTCAAGAAGCTGGTTGCGGAGCTTGATTAATGAATTGAGAGTAAATTTATGGGGGGCTGGATAATTTCTGCCTCCTTTTTGTTGTTATTAGTGTACAAAAAAGACACCTTATATTTATTATTACCGAACAAAAGACATAATAAATGTTGAATTAATATTGACAATATATACGCATAGAGATATAATGTCTATAAGGAGTGGAGTTTTTATGTTTGAAAATTCAGGTAAAAAATTAAGAACATTTGCAGGAATATTGTTTTCATTCTCTATTCTTTGCAGCTTTTTCTCTTTTATTATTTCCGTAAATAAAAAGCACTGTTTATCACTGGCATTGATCCCTGTTTCACTGTTTGTGAGCTATATAATATGCTTTTCGATTTATGTCTTCGGATATCTTCGGGAGTATTTCGGAATCGTGGACAGAAATATGCGTAAAATAGCGTCTGCTGATACGAACAAATTTCCGAACCTTGAAAAAAGCGGATACGAAGAAGATATGAGTGAAGCAAATAATAATTAAGGAGCTGAATTAATAGGCGAGTTCTGCTCACAAGAAATTTAAAAGTCACTATAAAAGGGCGGATTTATCCGCCCTTTTTAATTAGGAATTAATGGTATCGGCTCTGCCGATAAATCAAAATTATATCCTTAAAATCCATCGCCGTAAGGCGATACTTCAATTCCTGATTAAAAAAAGGCTCGCGGGCGAACTGTGTGCGCCCCTACAGGCTAAAGGCTTTGGGCGAATCAAATTCGCCCAATCTGGGCTTTTATTGCTAAATTTTACTGAAACTCTTGCAATTCAGAGCAAGCTATGATATAATATTAACGATGGGGTCTTGAGCCCCGTAAATGAATTCTCAGGAGGAATTATATCTATGTTAACTTCAGCTACAGAAATGCTCCAGAAAGCAAGAGCAGGCAAATACGCAGTAGGTCAGTTCAATATCAACAACCTTGAGTGGACAAAGGCTATCCTTCAGACAGCTCAGGAGTGCAATTCACCTGTTATCCTCGGTGTATCAGAGGGTGCCGGCAAGTATATGTGCGGTTTTGAGACTGTTGCAGCAATGGTTGCAGCAATGGACAAGTCTCTCGGAATCACAGTTCCTGTTGCACTTCACCTTGACCACGGCTCATACGGTGCTTGCTACAAGTGCATCAAGGCTGGTTTCACATCAATCATGTTCGACGGTTCACACTTCCCGATCGACGAGAACGTTGCTAAGACAACTGAGCTCGTAAATGCTGCTCACAATCTTGGTCTTTCTATCGAAGCAGAAGTAGGTGCTATCGGTGGTGAAGAGGACGGCGTTATCGGTAAGGGCGAGTGCGCAGATCCTGATGAGTGCAAGATGATCGCAGACCTCGGCGTTGACTTCCTCGCAGCTGGTATCGGTAATATCCACGGCGTATATCCTGCAAACTGGGAAGGTCTCAGCTTTGAGACTCTCGAGGCTATCAACAAGACTGTTGGCGATATGCCTCTCGTACTTCACGGCGGTACAGGTATCCCTGACGATATGATCACAAAGGCTATCTCACTTGGCGTTGCTAAGATCAACGTAAATACAGAGTGCCAGCTCGTATTTGCTGAGGCTACAAGAGGATATGTAGAAGCAGGCAAGGACAAGCAGGGCAAGGGCTTTGACCCAAGAAAGCTTCTCGCACCCGGTGTTGAGGCTATCAAGGCTAAGGTCAAGGAGAAGATGGAGCTCTTCGGAAGCGTTAACAAGGCTTGAGTATAATTATTCCATAAATATAAAACCTGAGGACATACAGTTCTCAGGTTTTCTTTTTATATAGTATCACAGAATGAAGTTATCTCGGCTTTTCGCGGCTCAACGGCTTCTTTATATTCAACTGAGCACAGTCCCAGACCTCCGCAGCACTCTATTTCCATATGACCGTAAAAATGCTCGATAGTACCGATTATTTTTGCACATTCCTTCATATTCGGACCTGTACGCAGAGCGATTGCGTAACCCTTTTTGCCGCTGCGCAGCTTTGCATGGGGCTCATGGGTATTGCACCAGGGAGTGCATCTGTCGATGAATGCCTTGAACTGAGCAGGCACATCTGCCCAGTATGAGGGAGCAACGGAAACAATTATATCGGCATTTTCAAAGTCGTACATAAAAAGGCTGTGGTCATCATTCTGAACGCACCTTGCAGTATCATGGCAGGTCCTGCACCCTTTGCAGAAGCCGAAGCTATGGTCATCTATACATATGCTTTTAGCCGTGTACTTTTTTGAAAGCTCCTCGGTGACTATGCGGACTATCTCGGCAGTCGCTCCGTTTCTGACAGGACTGCAATTGATGATAAGTGCGTTCATAATGATACCTCCGATTTATAAAATTATAAATATGATTATAGCACGGAAGGCACTATATGTCAATAAAAAATCACTTCTGAGAAACATATCAGAAGTGATTTTTCTGTTATTGGTTGATAAGCGACATAGGGTCGATATACTTGCCGTTATGTGTCATTTCAATGTGGATATGCGGAGCAAGTGCGCTTTCGATATCGGCAGAGCCGCCTACAGTACCGATGAAATCGCCGCCGCTGAGCTTATCGCCCTCCTGCACTGCAAGGTCAGAGCTTAGACCGCAGTATTTTGTGATATAGCCGTTTTTGTGGTCGAGGACAAGAGTAACGCCCCATAATGCGTCATTTATTACAGAAGTGACCTCTCCGCCCGACACAGCGTAGACATCTGTCCCTACCTCGGCAGCTATATCGACACCGTTATGAGTCTGCCATGAGCCTGTAGTCTCATTTTTAACGAGTTCACCGCCGCTGAAAGTAGTGATGATATTGCTGATATCATCAAGGGGCTTTTTAACGTCTGTCATGCTCTGTGCGGCAGTTTCCTCGGCTTCTGCCTGTACAGGCTCGGCAGGCGGCGGAGCATCAACGCTTATTTCAGCAGCAGGGATAGTTACCGCAGGAGCGTCCGTAAAAACGGGCATAGTAGCAACGGCGGTAGTGACTCTGTAGGCAGGAGTCGTGGTTTTCGGTATGTTGGTAACTCGTCTGTCAACAGCAGCTTCACGGACAATAGTTTTATCCGCAGCAGGCTTCATATCGGTTATTCTGTCGCCCTGCTTATGAGCGAAAAGGCAGGCGGCACCTATCATGACGGCACTGATACCAAGTGCAGCATAGAAGCCTTTAGAGCCTTTTGCATAATGTTTGTCGGTCAGTTCATTTTTCTTCACACTAACACCTCCGACCATATTATTGACAAAAGCTCGGAAAATATACGCTATTTTCTCGGAAAAAAATTAATGAAGATAGAACTAAGAGCTAAGAATTAAGAGCTAAGTATGTGGCAGTTATTCTCACACACCACCGATAATATTACAAGTATAAATGACCAATTGTAGGGGACGGCGTCCTCGACGTCCCACAATACCTTGGTTTTACTCACTAACCAATAATAACAATAATCATGCACAAAAACAATTATGCAGCTTTGTGCAAAACATAGAAACTAAAAATTATTTTTCTGATAATCAATGGGTTTCCGTTGTTTTTCTGCAATTTTATGCCCTATTATAGAAAGCATCTTGAAAAAGAAAATGGGACGAAGATATCGTCCCATAGGTTATCAGTTGTTATCTGGTTCCTGTGATGTTTCAGAGGAAAGTGCATTAGGGTCATAGGGTACAGTAGGCTCTGTAGGAACAGCGGCAGGATATTCTGTCCACGGCTGCTGCTGAACAGGCTGAGTCCACGGCTGCTCCTGAGCGGCAGGTGCAGGCTCGATGTACTGCTCTATAGTTACAGGCTCTGTAGTAGTTGTTGTGGTAGTTGTAGTCGTAGTAGTAGATGTAGTAGTTGTAAGCTTTGGGCGAACCTCCTCAGGGAGTTTCGGCTTTGATGGCTTTACACCGTTAAGTCCGTAGCACTCCTGATAAGCAACAAGAAGGTCGCGTATCATATACTTTGAATACTCACCGCTCTCGATAACGCCTGCAAAAGCGACTTCGGGATTATCTGCGGGAGCAAAGCCTATGAAGAAGGAGTTCTGCTCGTTAAGGTCGGCACCTGTCTGAGGAGTACCTGTTTTTATAGCCACATCGTAGCCCAGGTCAGTAAGAGAATATCTTGCAGGCATACTCCTTGAAGCGTCTATCATACCGCCAACGATATAGTCATAGAGGTCGGGAGTATTTAGCTCAATCTGCTGAGCAATAGTAGGCTCGGTCTTTTTGATGAGGTTATTAGTGCCGTAGCTGTAATAGCTGTCAACGAGGTAAGGCTGATATCTAACGCCGCGGTTAGCGATAGTGTTGGCGACTACAGCCATTTGCAGCGGAGTCATACCGCAGTCCTGGTTACCGATACCTGCCTGTATAACGTAACCGATATACCATTCCTGACCGTGCTCGGCAAAGGTCTCGGGGTTACAGAGATAACCCTCAGCATCGCCTGTTTCAATGCCTGTATGTGAGCCGAGTCCGTAGAGCTTAGCGTACTTCGTGATATTGTCGATACCAAGCATACGTGATACCTCATAGAAGAAGCAGTTGCACGATACCTCGATAGCAGGGCGGACTGTTATATTGTTATGATAGCCTGTACAGGAATAATTTGTTCCGTAGAAATTGTAAAGCTGATGACACACAAGAGGAGTACCGCCTGTGATAACGCCCTCATTCAGACCTGCTGTAGCAGTAATGGTCTTGAATGTAGAGCCCGGACGGTAAAGACCGTATGTGCAGCGGTTTACAAGAGGCGAATCCTTAGCCTGAAGGAAGTAATCGTAGTTTTCGGAGTAATCCTTCAGATTATAGGTAGGAGCGGTAGCCATACCTCTTACAGCGCCTGTTTTAGCGTCAAGAACGCATATAGCGCCGCAGTTGCCCTTGAGTACCCAGGGCTTGGGGTTTATAGAGGGGAAGGTGTTGGTGAGGAAGTTATCGAGGATATTCTGTAATTTCAGCTGATAAGCGCCGTTTACGGTAAGCTTTACAGTTTCGCCGGAGGTAGCGTCTGAGATAGTCTTTACATCTCTGACAACGCCGTCCTTGACAGCTATCTGTTCCTCGCCGTTCAAACCTCTGAGTTCAGTTTCGAGTGCAGCTTCGATACCGCTTTTGCCGAGAATATCGTTATAGCTGTAGCCCTTGCTTTTCAGCTCATCGTACTCCTCGGCGTAGATAGGACCTACAGTGCCTATCTCATGTGGGAGTATATCTCCACGGAGTATTTTACGCTCAGAAGCGTCGATAGCCTCGATACCGCGATAGAAATTGCCCATTTCTTTAAGGTCAACAACAGTTTTTTCGTCCACTCCCTCAGCAAGGAGAAGGTCGTTGCTGTAGGAGAAGTCCTTATCTATCATCTGATAGCGCATACCTGCGATGATACGTTTTTCCTCGTCGGTATACTTATCGTCTATCTTATAATCGGATATGAGCTTGTCGATGCAGTTTTCAGCAGTAGCATAAACGTTGAGATTAAGGTCTGATATAAGCTCATCGGTATCCTTTGAAGTGAAAATATATGGCTTCGAGAATGAAACAGGGATACTTTCCTTGAATTTATAGCCTCTTTCCTCAAGAGCTCGGTATATACCGAGGAGAGTCTTGTTGCCCTCTTTCAGGTCTGTAGGGAAGAAAGCCATTCTGAGGACAAGGTCTGTTCTGGCATCATTGGTAACTATGACATTTCCGTCATAGTCGATTATCTCGCCGCGGGTAGCCTTTACGCCTTTTTTATAGGTAAGGGTACCGGGCTCGTACTGGTTCGGAGCAGCAATGCTCTTATCGCCTACGACCTGTATTTTCATAAGCCGCAGAGAACTGAGCAGCGCAAGCAGAACCACAAGCAGTATTATAATAATGGATTTAAGGTTTTCTGCAAATCCTTTCAATGGACTGCCTCCTTTATAGTTATGACCGCACGAAAAAAGTGCGGTCGCAAGAGCTTGATACTCATATAAAAGTTTTGTACATTATATTGAGGAAAATCCTTTTGAAGAAGGTTTTCCCCGATAAAAAGTATAAACTTCTATATAAGTAACGAGGTTAATTATATCTTTTGTTTTCGGGCTGCATATTGGTATTTATGGCTTCCTCAATAGTAAGGTGCTCCTTCGGCATGAGCAGGCGGTTTACCAGCTTTACGAGGAGATATACGAAGAAGGAAGATATAACAGTGTAGAGCCAGACTCTCAGGGAAACTCTTACGAATATGCGTCCGACATTTTCGTAATCCCATATCTGATAGTAGAATTTATAGTCCAGCCAGCACTGTATGTAAGATACCAGAGCAGTGATAATCAAATAATTGATAAAGCGGTTTTTGAGGTAAAGCTCGAATATAAGATTAGCCGCTATACAGAAAAATGTGAGTATAACGGCGTTATAGCCGAAGAGCTTGCCGCAGCATATATCAATGAGAAAGCCGCATACAGCTCCCGTAACAGCCGAGCCGTAGATATTGTTGTTGATAGCTATGCCTATTGCAAGGGGAACAAGGAGTATAGGCTTATAGAGCGTTCCCGAGGTCATAATGATAAAGCTGAGGAAAATCAGCAGATAATACAGCACCCAGCGGATGGTAGTTTTTATGCGCAGGATATGCTGCTGACGGGTAGTTTTAATCCTCATGGGCTTTACCCTCGGTCTTATCGGCATTATCCTTGTTCTTTTCTTCTGTTTCCTCTTCCTCTTCCTCGTGGAATTTACCGCTGAAATCGGTTATAACGATAACGGAGGTAAGTCTTGTAACGTCCACACAGGGCTGTATATCGGCACATACGGAGAGTCCGTTTGAGTCAAGACCGATATCAAGGATAGTACCGATAGGGTAATCCTTAGGGAAAAGGCCGCTTGTGCCCGTAGTTATCATAAGGTCGCCGCGCTTGAGCTTATTCTTTTTCGGAACATGGATAAGCTTTGTCTGACCGTTTTCAGAAGAGAGCACATTGCCCTCGATGATACCCTGATCGGCATTTGACGACGAAGCAACGGCAGCAACGGAAAGGTCGGGGGAAAGGATAGTTCTTACAGTAGAAACGTGCTTTGAAACTTCTACTGTTATGCCCACAAGACCCTCTGCGGTAACAACAGGGCAGTTTACGAGGATACCGTCCTCAGAGCCCTTGTCTATAGTAAACGACTTGAAAGGATCATTTGTAACATACCCCAGAACACCGCATGGCTGAGAAAGCTGATAATCCTCATTTTTTTCCTTTATGGTAACGAATTTGCGGAGCTCCTCCACCTCTGCCTTCATAGCGTCATACTCGGTAAGCTGAGCATTCAGCTCGCCTATCTGTTTTTTGAGGCGTTCGTTCTCCTCATAGTATTTGTCGGCATTGGAGAGCTTATCCACAGTATTCTCCATTTT
The DNA here is from genome assembly GCF_900143025.1 of Ruminococcus flavefaciens. Classification (GTDB taxonomy): domain Bacteria; phylum Bacillota; class Clostridia; order Oscillospirales; family Ruminococcaceae; genus Ruminococcus; species Ruminococcus flavefaciens_I. Next base: position 188,360 of record NZ_FRCT01000005.1, read on the forward strand.
CATGCTTATCCTGTTGGAAGCGGCACGGAATGGTTTTGTAAGAGTATTTATGAAGGAAGCTCCCGAAATGGAATAGCCGCCTCTTGTGACGGCATAGATCATTATACCAATAAGGAAAGCGAGAAAAGAAAGCAGGATCTTACATCTGGTGCTTTTAAAGAATTCACGCATGAAGCTCCTCCTTAATAGTACTTGACGTTTTCGGTGAGAGCGTCCTGATAATCGCTAATATTTTCCAGTATCTTGCCTGTACCCTCAGCAACGCAGTCCAGCGGGTACTCAGCGATATAAACGGGCATACCTGTTTCACGGTTGATGAGCTTGTCCAGACCGCGGAGAAGTGCGCCGCCGCCTGCAAGGGTGATGCCGTGGTCGATTATATCTGCCGAAAGCTCGGGAGGAGTTTCCTCGAGAGTGGACTTTATAGCGTCGATAACTCTTGAAAGGGGCTCAACGAGAGCGTCACGTATCTCGGCAGAGGTAACTGTTATATTCTCAGGGAGACCGTTGAGAAGATTTCTTCCCTTTATCTCCTGAGCTTCCTCCTTTTCGCTTGGGAAAGCAGAGCCGATATCAAGCTTGATATTTTCGGCAGTTCTTTCACCGATGAGGAGGTTATACTTCTTCTTGATATAGTTGATAATAGCCGCATCGAATTCATCGCCTGCACATCTTACAGAGCGCGAAGCAACGATGCCGCCCATTGATATAACAGCGACTTCGCTTGTACCGCCGCCGATATCAACTATCATGCTTCCTGCGGGAGCGTTTGTAGGGAGACCAGCGCCGATAGCGGCAGCCATAGGCTCCTCGATTATGAGTACGTTATTTGCGCCTGCCTTTTTGCAGGATTCGCGTACAGCACGTCTTTCAACGGCAGTAACTCCCGATGGGATACATATTATAACATTAGCTTTTGTAAAAAGAGTACCCTTCAGGGCTTTTCTGATAAATTCCTGAAGCATAGTGGTAGCAATGTCGAAATCGGCGATAACGCCGTCCTTCAGAGGTCTTACGGCAACGATCGAGCCCGGGGTACGACCGATTACGTCCTTTGCCTCCTTACCGACATAGCGGCATTTATCCGTTCTTGTATTTACGGCAACTACTGAAGGCTCTCTTATTATTATACCTTTTCCTCTCATATATACGAGGGTATTAGCAGTTCCGAGGTCAATGCCAATATCTTTTGTAAACATTTTGCAGCTCCTTAAAATGCATTAATTCTTGTTATACACATATTATATTATATCACCAACGGGGCGTATGTACAAGAATTTTCAGCGAGAAAAAGCATTTCCCGACAAATTTAGTGTAATACGGTTACATAACAGTCCGCAGGTGATGAAAAACTGTCGAAAAGGACAACAGCAGAATATCTTTTTAACCTGTAATGACCTTTGGTGCGGTCTTGATGTATGCGTATATGGCACCGATGATGCAGATGACCTGTGCAACGCTGATATTTACGGAAAAACCGAAGGTAAGCGAGATAAGATCGGTAGCAAAAGTGCTTGGAGAAAGGGTTATGCCTCTTGACCAGCCCAGCCATGCAAATGAACCCGAAGCAGAGCTTGCGATTATACCGCCGAGTATACAGCCGCATATGAGAAGAAGCAGAAAGTATAGAGTTTTTTTCATAATAAAGATCTCCTATCTTTTGTAAAACTTAGTATATATCATATGCCTGACGAGCCGAAGCCGCCGCTTCCGCGCTCAGTCTCCGAGAGTTCGTCGCTGACTTCTATCTCGGGCATTAAGATACGTGTTGGGATCACCTGTGCGATGCGCATACCGTGTTCTACGGTAAATGGCTCTTTACCGTGATTTATAAGGGGCACGAACCATGCTCCGCGGTAATCGCTGTCAACAACACCGACGCAGTTGGCAAGGGAGACTCCGAATTTTGAGGAGAGTCCCGAGCGTGGGTAGATAAGCAGAGCGATATCGTCACAGTCAGGCTGTGCGGTGATACCTATGGGTATCATTTTTATCTCTCCCACCTCTAATGTCACAGGTTCATCGAGACAGGCGCACAGGTCGAGACCTGCACTTCCTGCTGTGGCACGGGAGGGAATAACAGCCTTTGGATCGAGTTTTTTGAAGGTAAGTTTCATATTCAGATACCTCTGTAGTAGAGTCCGCGGGTGATGTTTCCCTGCGGCTTGCGTCCTGAGAGAACAGAGCGTATCTCGTCGGCAGTCTCATCGGAGAGATAAGCGACACCGAAGGATATATTGCTTAATTCATCTGTTCTGTCAAGCATGGAGAGTCTGTCGGCATTGAGTATCTCCACATAGTCCTTAGAGCAGGCTACAGGGAGCTCTCTGCCTGTACGGTCTATGAGCTTCTTTGTACACTTTCCGCAGCCCACTTCATTCTTTATTGGGCAGTTGCGTGTAAGCATAAGGGGAAGTCTTCCGTAAACTGCCGCACCTATGGGCAGTGATGTATTTACACGGGCGATCTGCTGCAATGTTGCCTCAATAGAGAAGATGCAGTCCTCAAGCCCAAGATCATGCAGATATTCGGCACTGAATGAGTTGAAAACATTCAGTGTAAAGCTTCCGTGGAGCTTATATCCCGATTTTCTGCCAATGGCAATATGGTCGGGAGTATGGCAGTAAAGCCTGTTTATACCCATTTCTTTAAGCTCTGCAAGTCTGTCTGCAAGCTTTTCCCCATTGGTGATAAAGCGGGGCGGAGAAGCTATTATCTTTTCTCTATCCACGCCGCCGAGCAGTTCCTCATTTATCAACTCTTCGGGAATGATAACGTACTCCGAAAGCTCTGCTGCTGTAAAAGCCTGCTGTGCTGTTCGGCAGAAGGTACGTACAGGGAGCTTTGAAGGCATAGGGGATAAGTTGTTTTCAGAGAGCTTCGGTAAATACTCCGTAATAGTATAAGCAGGAGTATTTGCAGATATTATCAGATCTGAGAGCTTTTCACTCACCTCGCGGCGCAGCTCGTTTAGCTTGCCTGCGGGGACTATCAATCCCTCGTCTATATCAGCAGTAAGTTTTCCGAAAGTAAATACGGTATCACCGAGCTTGGAGAGCTGCTTTGTCAGCATTTCCGCATCGGTAGGGCGATTTATAGCCTGCTGTGGGATATCACCCTCGGCACTTGCCGAAATGTCGCCGCAGCTTGCTGTTATACGTACAGGCTCGCCGCTTTTTATAACTGCATGAAAATCAGCAGTAAAAGCCTTGCGCTCAAAGCGGTAAAGCTCATGTATCTTAGGTATAAGCTCATGTGCGGAGATAACATCGTCCTTTTCGCGGACTCCGAACATATCCTTCCTCTGTGCGGTGTAGTAGCCGTCTGTAAAGCCGCTGCGAGAGAAAACTCCGCGCAAGAGTTTCATATTGGGGGCTTCACCGTCGAGAGCGGATCTCAGCTCGTGGACTGCCGAAGCTACATATTCGGGGCGTTTCATGCGTCCCTCTATCTTGAATGAGTCAACGCCCATTTCCGCAAGCTCCTGCGCATTTGGCAGGAGAGAAAGGTCTTTCAGTGACAGTGCGGCTTTGCTTTTATTTCCCACAGCCGAGAAAGGGAGTCTGCAAGCCTGTCCGCAGCAGCCTCTGTTTGCTGATCTCGAACCTATCATGGCGGACATATAGCATTGTCCCGAAACTGACATACACAGCGCACCGTGTACGAATATCTCGGTCTCTATACCCACCTTGCAGATACGGGAAATAGTGTCCTTGTCAAGCTCTCGTGCAGGGACGACTCTTGCATATCCGAGCTCTCGGAGCAGTGAAGCTCCCTCAGCGGTATGCACCGACATCTGTGTGGAGCCGTGGAGTACGGCATCGGGAACACAGCGGCGTATAAGCTCTGCGCAGCCCCAGTCCTGAACTATGAATGCATCGACTCCGCATTTTGCAGCAGCCTTTATGTACTCGCAGAAATCCTCTGCTTCCTCATCGGAAATTATGGTGTTCACCGCAAGATCAAGCTTTGCACCGTACTTATGGCAGAGCCCTGCGGCTTCTGCGATCTCCTCCATTGAGAAATTAGCGGCGCTGCTTCTTGCAGAATAGCGTTTTCCGCCTATGTACACAGCATCTGCACCTGAACGCAGAGCAGCCTGTAGAGTTTCCATGCTGCCTGCGGGAGCGAGTATCTCGGTTTTATTCATTAAATGCTGTCGCTGAGCTGCTTGAGCTTGACCATATTCTCAAGCTGTACTATCTTGGACTTGAGCACCTCGATCTCCTTCTGTGCAGCGTCGCGCTCTATACGAGTTCTTCCTGCCTCGTCAACGTATTCCTTAGTCTGGTCGCGGATACTGTCAAGACGCTGGTTAGCCTTGTTGAGGTCGTCAAGGAGAGCCATTGCGACCATTATTGAAGCAGCGTAAGGTGAAGAACCGCTTGCTGCTGTGATCTCGTTTATCTTTGTTTCAAGTGCTCTTGCAAGAGCGAATACATAATTAGGTGCTTCTGCGGTCTTTATCTTGTATTCCTTTCCGCAGATGATTACCTTAACTTCATTAAGCATAGTATCGTCCTTTCCGTGGCGTATTTTAAACCAACTTACATTATACACTATTTTTCGCAGAAATGGAAGAGGTTTTCTGAAATTTTTTTATTAATAGGTCATAAAAAGAAAAAACATAAGATTGAATATCAGCATAATTACAGATATTATTTTTTCTTTATATAATTTACAGTTATCAGTGCCGCATTAGTAATGGCGGTAACAGCCAATAATATAAATACAGGCTTTGGTATGGTCACATCAGCGACAGCGCATACTATTATTGCAATGCCGATTATTATACCAAGTATTCCTGCTGTTATGCCTAATATCTTTTTCATATTCATGCTCCTTATAAATTGTAATTTATTGCTGTGATTTTCAGTCTCAGATAAATGCAAGGATTATTATTATAAGGAAGACCGCAGATATTATTATATGCGGTATACATTCCGAAGCTGCCTTTCTTACAGGAATCTGTTTTTTCAATAACCTGTATCCTATTCCTGCCAGTGCGGGGAAGAATATGGCAACAGGTGAGAACGGTCCCGGCAGACCTGAGTCCATAGTGATAATATAAAGAATTACCGCAACGATAGTAAGGACTATTACCTCCATTACCTTAGGTGAAAAGCTGTACTTTTTGGAATTATTGTCGGAATTCTTCGAGCTTGCCAGTGCAAGCATTTCCGTGACCTTCTTTTGAGCTTCCTCTGAACTGAGCTCTCCCTCGGTAAGCTGAGTGGAAAGCATAGCAACATCTGCGGATAAGCGTTGCTCTCTTGCTTTTGCACTTTCTTTCTTTTCCTTTGTGTCTGCGAATGAGCCTGCCGCCTTTTTCTCGGCTTCCTGAGGAGTTATAGGCTCGGGCAGCTCTATGGGAGCGGGGGTATCTTCGGCAGTTGTTTTTTTGCGCTTTTTATCCTTAATTATATTCTTTGCCCTTGCCTGTGCAAAAATTTCATCCACCTTTGCGGCTGCTTCCTCTGAGGTCATTTTCTGTCCTGAGGATTTCCCATCGTCGGATGTAAGTGACTGAAATGCCGACAACATATCGTGGAGGTCGTTGATCTCGTGTTCATTTTTGTCCTGCATTGTTATCAACTCTTTTCATTAAAGTTCGTGTTTAGCCCTGAGCCGTTAGCCATTAATTAACGGCTCAATAATAACGCTTCAAGCCGATGACCTTGCCGAGAACTTCTACCTCGTCCACGATAATTGGTTCCATAGTGGGATTTTCGGGCTGTAGGCGGTAGTGTCCCTTTTCCTTGAAGAAACGCTTTACCGTAGCCTCCTCGCGGTCGATGAAGGCTACGACTATATCGCCGTTTTCAGCATAGTTCACACGCTTTACGATGACTATATCTCCGTCCAGTATACCTGCGTCTATCATGCTCTCGCCGCGTATCTTCAGTGCGAAAAGATCCTGAGGATCAACGCCCGGAGCTTCAAAGCCTATATATCCCGTGATATCCTCAACGGCTGTGATAGGCTGACCTGCTGTTACTGTACCCATAACGGGAACGGAAGTAGTTCCGCTGTTGGGAAGGCGCAGAGTACGGTTGAGGTTGCCTGTTTTCTCAATAAGTCCTTCGCGGACAAGGGTCTCGATGTAACGGTGAGCGGTAGATGTGGACTTGAAGCCCATAGCGTCCATTATTTCCCTTACGGAAGGGGACATACCGTCACTTAAACGGGATTTGATATAGTTGAAAACAGAGATCTCTTTATCCTTGAGCATATATCATTCCTCCGAAAGCTTTTTCAGTATCATTTTAGCGATCTTGTAAGCATCTCCACAGCCGAGAGTTATGACAAGGTCGCCCTCCTGTGCGTGCTGGCATACATAGTCGCATATCTGTTCAAAGTTAGCGTATTTCCTTTCGTCCGTCCATTCGGCAGTCTCGTCCTGTGGGAACCATATGCAGTTCGGTATTTTTTCTGCAAGGTGGCGGGTGAAGATGCCGTAGGTGTTTTTCTCGCGGCTTCCCATTATATCGGTGAGAACTGCGTGGTCGGGTATTTGCAGTACTCTTGCGAAGTCGTCAAGCAGGAGCTTTGTACGCGAGAAGGTGAAGGGCTGGAATACTGCCCATACATGGTTGAAGTTCATTTCCATAGCGGCATTGAGAGTAGCTTCAAGCTCTGTCGGGTGGTGAGCGTAGTCGTCAACTACGGTTATGCCCTTTTCAAAGCCAAGCTTCTCGAAGCGGCGTTTTGCACCGCGGAAGTCTTCAAGTCCCTTCTGTATGAATTTGAATTCCGTGCCTACATATCTTGCGGCAGCAACAGCGGCAAGAGAGTTGAGAACATTGTGTATTCCTGCAACGTGAAGAGTTATCGTTCCCAGCTTTTCGCCCTTGTACATAGCGTCGTAGGTGGTGAGGAGACCGTTTTCGTGCTTTACGTTTTCGGGATAATAGTCGCAGGAGCTGTCCTTGCCGAAGGTGATTATCTCCTTGCCTGTGATACCTTCCAGAGACTTCATTGAATTTGCATCAGAACCGTTTACGATTATGCACTTTGAAGTGTTTTCGTTGAATTTATGGAATGACTTGATTATATTTTCAAGTGTACCGAAATAGTCGAGGTGATCGGCGTCGATGTTGAGTATTACAGATATATCGGGGAAGAATTTAAGGAAGTGATCCTCGAATTCGCAGGACTCGCATACCATGATATCGCTCTTGCCTGCAATTCCGCTTCCGCCGATGCAGGGGAGCTTTCCGCCGATGTATGCGGAGAGGTCTATACCTGCGGTGTAGAGTATCTGTGTTATCATAGAGGTGGTCGAGGTCTTGCCGTGAGTACCCGAAACGCATATAGCGTTGCTGTACCAGCTTGTTACGATACCGAGGAGGTCTGCACGTTCAAGCACAGGGACTCCGCTTGCTCTTGCGGCAACCAGCTCGGGATTGTCAGCCATGATAGCGGCAGTGTGTACGATAAGGTCGGCACCTTCGATATTCTCGGCTCTCTGACCGATGAAAACCGGGATACCCATTTTTCTTACAGCATCGAGGGTCTCGGTCTCGTTATTGTCCGAGCCTGTAAGGTAGTAGCCCTGAGAGTGAAGTATCTGTGCAAGGGGGTACATACCCGAACCGCCTATGCCTATAAAATGAATGTGCTTTTTTCCGTTTAAAATATTGGTATCCAAAACGATCACCTTTCTTTATATTATAAATAGTATATGCCCGAATAGATACGGGTGATATTAACAGCCCATGTGTTGTGAGCTGATATTTGCTTGTGATAAGTTCATAAAAGGGGACTGAAATAACGCTGTCACGCAGTTTTCACAGATTTTTCATCTCTTTTACTCGAAATAATTAGAATTTTTCTTTTAAAAACCGAAATTTAGCTTGCATTTTTACAAAATATGAGTTATAATAGTTTACAGGTTTACTAACTGCTGTAACGAGTCAGATAAAAATGTTTCAGCCAGTCAGACCGAGGAGTTCATAGACAATTAAGGAGGAAAATCTATGGAAATTACAGATGTCAAAGTAAGAAAGATCATGTCTGAAGGCAGACTCAGAGCAGTTGTTTCGGTAACTATCGACGATATGCTTGCAGTACATGATATCAAAGTAGTACAGGGAGATGAAAGACTCTTCGTGGCTATGCCCAGCAGAAAGGACGAAAACGGAGTTTTCCGTGATATCGTTCATCCTATTTCACCTTCTGCAAGAAAGCTTTTTGAGGAGAGTATTCTCGATGCCTATGAAAGACAGCTTGCAATTCTTGAAACTGAGGAAACAGAACAAGAAGAAGCTGAAGAGGCTTGAATTATAACACTGATTGAAAGACCTGCCGTGTGGTGGGTCTTTTTATATTCCCAGTATACGTGCGGCTTTGAGTATAGTAAGCTGAGTCTTTCCGTCGCGGATTGTGCCGTCCATGACCTGTTTTACGGCTTCTGAAAGAGGTATACGCTCAACATCGAGGAATTCATCGGGGTCAAGGTTCTGACTGCTGAATTTAAGTCCTCTTGCAAGGTACATATAGGTTATCTCACTGTTATAGGCAGGAGTAGGGAGCATCTCGCCGAGATAGATATATTCCGAGCAGGTGCAGCCTGTTTCCTCCAGAAGCTCGCGCCTGCCACATTCGGAGTGGTCTTCGCCCTTTTCAAGCTTGCCTGCGGGAACTTCGCGGGTTACTGTGCTGAATGGGTAGCGGAACTGCTTTACGAGGAATATCTCGTTGTTATCGGTTATTGGTATCACGCATACGCCGCCGTGGTGGTGGAGCACATCTCTTACGGCTGTCTTGCCGTTTTCAAGCTCGGCAGTGTCGTGAGTTATAGTGAAGATAGGTCCTTCGTATTTTACATCGCTTGATATAGTTTTCTCTTGTAAGTGCATATCAAAGCCTCCATTATTTATTTTTGACGAATTTCGTCTTTATAACAAAACCTCCTATGCTTTTTGTTTTACCATAGGAGGTTTTATAATGTTTAAATAGATTAGAATGTCTGGAAATTAACCTCTGTTAAGTTTTATATTTCCGTTTCCTTTCATAACTCTGAGCTTTGCAGGTGAGTCACTGCTAGTCTTGCTGAAATGTTTATCAGCTTCTGTCATAGCTCCGTTTACAGTTATGAGTGGGTTATTTGCAAATGCAGACATCATATAATCTAAATATTCTTCAGCATTTGCTACACTTCCGTTGAAACCGATAACGCATTTTGCACCAGCACTAATTGCTGCATCAACCAGACTTGCACGATCTGAATGTGTGGTTGCACTGTTGCAGGAAGCAAAAAATACGAAATCAATATGAGCCCAGTCATTGCTTGAAATGATTTTTTCTAGTTCATATGAATAGACAGAAAAGTAATCGCTTTCTTTTTTGGATTTATTGACGTTGAAATAACCCGGACCACCATGTCCGTGGAATATCAAGATTCTTGAATTTTTAGCTTTCTGTCCAATGGTATCTTTACTTGGTAAAGATGTTATATTGCCGTTATAACCGAGACGATTGAAAGTGCTTTTAACATTTTCTGCAACTTTCTGATCTGCATTACTGAGAGTTGTAAGAGTAAAATATGTTGCATCATTCTTTTCACTCTGAACAGATATGAAATCCCAGTTATCATTCATTCTGGATGTGCTGTAGTCCCAGATCTGAATTGTTTCGCCGTTAGCGTAAGATGAATTAGTTACTTCAAGTACCTTTCTTCCGTTGCTTAAACGTGTACCGATCTGGTATCCGCCGCCTGAAGCTGCACTGATTATAAAATCTTGTTCTCTGAGCTTTCCTGTGTACTTCCAGATCTGTGCATCTGTACCATTAGTATTTGCAGCTGAAGTATTGCGCATATCAATGGCAGATGTCTGGTTTGGAACGTGCATTGGCTTTATTGAATAATATCCATTCGATTCATAAGTGACCTTAAACTGCTGATTTGAACCGCCGTTGAAATCATACTGTATTACTCTTGTTCCGTTAGCAGTTCCTCTGTAATCAATATCAATGAATTTGCCGCTGTGCTTATTACGAATGTAGTAAATACCATTGCTTATTGTTCGCGAAGCAGCTTTTGCTGATAATTCTTCCTTTGGCATAAAAGTCATGCTTGTGAAACAAGCAGCTGCTGCCAGTAATCCTGATACGAATTTTTTTATGATTTTTGTGTTCATAATTAAATAGATTCCCTTCAAAAAGTTCAGTAATTCGAATTAGTCTGATGTTAAGTTGATTTTGAATCGTTCAAACGGCCATAAGAACATATATATTATATATGATTTAGGAGAAAAAGTCAACAGAAAAACGAATATATTTTCGATTTTACGTCAAAAAATGAAAAGTATGAGAAAAAGCGGCTGTGCAGTTGCTTTATTTTTAATAGTATGTTATAATAAAGGGTATGCTACAATCAAAGAAATGAAGGGAACATAAAATGGAAGTTTACCTTGACAATGCGGCGACCACAAAACCCTGTGCGGAAGCCATAGAGGCTGCTGTGGGAGCTATGACCGATAATTACGGCAATCCTTCCTCGCTTCATCGTGCAGGACTCAATGCACAGCTCCTGATGGACGGTGCAAGAAAGACGATCGCCGACTCAATAGGCGTTGAAAGCGGCTGTATCATTTTTACTTCGGGAGCTACCGAGAGCAATAATCTTGCACTCCGCGGAGCTTCGGCTGCTTACGGAAGAAAAAGGAAAAAGATAGTTATATCCGCAGTTGAACACGCTTCTGTGGAGGAGACTGCCGCAGACCTTGAAAAGAAAGGCTTTGAAGTGGTCCGCGTATCTCCCCGTGAGGACGGAAGATACTATGCGGCTGACTTTGTAAATGCCTGTGATGACGATGTCTGTCTCATAAGCATGATGTACGTCAATAACGAAACAGGCTATATCATGCCCGTCAAGGAGACTTTCTCCGCAGTGAAGCGAAAATATCCCGAGATTATAACTCATACGGATTGCGTACAGGCTTACATGAAACTCCCTGTGAAAGCAAATGCGCTCTGCGCAGACCTTATCTCCCTCAGCGGACATAAGATACACGGTGCTAAGGGCGTAGGTGCGCTGTATATCAAAAAAGGAGTCCGTGTGCTTCCCGTAGTTACGGGCGGCAAGCAGGAAAAGGGATTACGCTCGGGCACAGAGAGCGTTCCCATGATAGCGGCATTCGGTGCGGCTGTGAAGAAGCTTGCTCCAACTATATCCGAGCGTTACGAGAAGGTGAGCGGACTTAAAAAGTATCTGCTTGACAAGCTCAGTGATATTGAGGGAGTTACGGTGAATTCTCCCGAGGACGGTTCGCCTTATGTGGTGAATATCTCGGCTGTGGGAAAGCGCTCGGAGATAATGCTCCACTTTCTTGAAAGCAAGGAGATATATGTTTCCAGCGGTTCTGCCTGTTCAAAGGGACAGCAGAGCGGAGTTCTCGGACAGTTCGGCATAAGGGACAAACGTGCGGACAGTGCGCTGCGTATCAGCATGACTGCCGAGACTACCGAGGCGGAGCTTGACAGCTTCTGCGAGGGACTCAGTGAGGGCATGGAAAAGATAAGAGGTTAATATATATTTAAATAGTATAGGAGAAAAATATGAAAGAGTTAATACTTGTAAAATACGGTGAAATGGCACTGAAAGGTCTCAATAAAAAGACCTTCGAGGATATGCTCATAAAGAACATAAAGCGCAGACTGAAGCCCCTCGGACATTTTCAGATGACCAGTGCTCAGTCTACCACATACATAACTCCTCTCGATGAGGATATCGACCTCAATGAGGCAGCCGACAGAGTAGGAAAGATATTCGGTATCGCTACATACTGCCGTGCCTGCGTATGCGAGAAGGACTTCGAGGACATCTGCAACAAGAGCTATGAATATCTTGAAGATGTACTCAGCTGCGCAAAGACCTTCAAGGTCAACGCAAAGCGCTCCGACAAGGCTTTCCCTATGAAGTCGCCTGAGATATGCATGGAGCTGGGTGGAAAGCTGCTTGAAAAGTTCTCGCACCTCAGTGTTGATGTTAAGAACCCCGAGGTCACGGTAACTGTTGAGATACGTGACGAGAATGCTTTCGTTCACGCAGAGAATATCAAGGGAGCAGGCGGACTCCCCGTAGGCAGCAGCGGCAAGGCTATGCTCCTGCTTTCGGGCGGTATCGACAGTCCTGTTGCAGGCTATATGATGGCTAAGCGCGGTATCCATATCGCAGCTATCCACTACGTAAGCCCTCCCTATACCTCGGAACGCGCACAGCTCAAGGTGGAGCAGCTCTGTCAGAAGCTTACGGACTACTGCGGCGGTATCGCATTCTACTGCGTACCTTTCACAGAGCTTCAGGAGGCTATCAAGGACAACTGCCCTGAGGAGTTCTTTACTATTATAATGAGAAGACTTATGATGGAGATAGCTCAGCGCATCGCTGCAAAGGACAACTGCCTTGCACTTATCACAGGCGAGAGCGTAGGACAGGTGGCAAGCCAGACAATGGCTGCTATGGTCTGCACAGATGCAGTCTGCCGAATTCCTGTATTCCGTCCATGCGTTGGAATGGACAAGACCGAGATAATCGAGATAGCTCGTAAGATAGATACATTCGATATCTCCGTACAGCCCTATGAGGACTGCTGTACTGTATTTACCCCTCGTCACCCTAAGGTAAGACCTCAGCTGGGGGACATTGAAAAGGCACAGAACAGCTTTGATTTTGAACCTCTTATACAGAAGGCTGTTGAAAACACAGAGATGAAAACCTTTAATTTTAGTGATTGATTATTTAAGTTTTTCACAATATAATCATTTGATTTTTGTGAAATGTGGACTAAAGAGAGTGTGTGGATTTAGTGGTAAGCAGTAAATTTTCTGAATGTAATACCGAAAAACTTGACAAAACAGTTGCAAATGTTGTAAAATTATTAGAACGAAAGGGTCTGACTATATCTACAGCGGAGAGCTGTACCGGCGGACTTCTTTCGGAGCTTATAACATCAGTATCGGGTGCGTCGGCAGTTTTTGAACTGGGGATATGTACTTATTCGGAGAGAATAAAGACGGAATTCCTTAACGTTCCTGCTGAGGTGATAAAACAATTCGGAGTCGTAAGTGAACAGACTGCACTGTATATGGTCAGAGGACTAAAGAAAAGTTCGGGTGCAGATGTGTGCGTTTCCGTTACGGGTATCGCAGGTCCATCGGGCGGAACTGCTGAAACGCCTGTGGGAACGGTCTATGTTGGCTTCGATATCTGCGGCAGACAATTTGTACGGCTGCCCGAGCTTTGGAAGCTCAGTGACATGAGCAGAGAGCATATAAGAAAGTGTGCAGCGGCATTTGCCTTTGACACTATTGAAAAAGTACTGATGGAGGCGGAACAGACTGATGAGCGACAAATTCAATGATGAAAGCTCAGAGGCTCAGCGCAGAGCTGAGAAGATAAAAGCTATCAGAAGGTCGATACACGGCGAAGCAGAAGTTGCGCCTACGACCTATGACAATAAAACAGCGGAAAGCGAACGCACGGAAACTATGGCTGACCGTATCATGCGAGCCAAGGAAAAGCACAGCTCAACGGCTGAGGATATCCTTGATGAGCTTGACGAGGCTATAGCTTTTGAAAAGGCTGAGGCTGAGAGGATAGCTGCCGAAACGGCGGCTGCGGCTGAACGGTCCGCAGTTGATGCTTCTCCAGACATCTCGGACATCATCAACGAGCTTGAAACACCCGCACATGAGGAATTGAGCGAAATTGCTGATGAAATTACCGAGGATTTTTCAGAGGTTGATACCGATATCGCAGCGGAGGTTGAGGACTTCACCGAAACTGTGACTGAACGTCCGGAAGAAATATCGACAGAGGATAATGTTATTGCTGCGGCTGACGAAGAAACGGCAGAGGCTGTCTCTGAGTATGCGGCTGATGACACCGAGAATACGGTGGTGTTTACTCCTGTTGGTCATAATAAGACTGTTGAGGACCAGCTTGCTCCTCTAAAACGGGCTGAGGAGGAGGCTGCACAGCAGCTGAGAAAGACCAATGAGAGACTGGACGAGCAAAGCTTTCAGGCTAAGGAAAAGGCTGAGGACCTTGCTGACAACGGCATAGTCAAGCCTGAAAAAAAGAAGAAAAAGAAGAAGAAAAGAACTTTCAAGCAGAAGCTCCGCGGACTATTCCCCGAAAAGGGCGACAGTGTGCTGGAGTGTATAAGAAAGATCGCTTTTCTCGGCTCGGTTATCGCTATCTGTGTGTGCGGATATCTTGTGGGAGATTATTACTATGATCTCTGGTCAAGCAAGCATAAGACAGAGGAGATCATGGATATATACGATATCTATAAGGACCGACAGCCGAAGATCGAAGAAGTAACAACTCCCGAGGGAGATAAAAGAAAAAAATACGGCGGTATGCTCGACGGAGCTAAAAAGCTCTACGACATCAACCATGAAATAGTAGGTGTTATCACTATACCTGATACACCGGTTAACAACCCTGTTTTACAGGCAAAAGACAACGACAAATATCTGAACATGAAATATGATCTTACGGAAAATGTTGCCGGCGAGATCTTTCTGGACTACAGAAATCATTTTGATGATGTGGGCGAGGACGGATATCTTAAATATCCCAATTCTCAGAATCTGATCCTCTACGGACATAATATGTACGATGATCAGATGTTTGGATGTTTGAAGTATTATCACAGAAACGAGGCTTATTACGGAGCACATCCTGTAATAGATCTCAGTTCCAATTACGAGAAATATCAGTATAAGATATTTGCATTCTTTATGCTCGATGCTGCGGACGAGACAGATACCAAGTTTGACGTTTGGAATACTATCGACTTTGAAGATGAAAAGGAATTCTATAACTTCGTCAACGAAGCCAAGAGAAGAACTATACGTACAAATGATGTAGATGTTGAGTACGGAGATGAGCTCCTTACACTTTCTACCTGCAACACCTTCTTCCCAGATGAAAGAGCACGTTTAATCGTTCTTGCAAGGCGTGTAAGAGAAGGTGAAGATCCTAAAAAGGGAACTCAGGAAAGCAAACCAAATCCTAATATAAAATGGCCTTCATTATACTATTCGATCCACCCGGACGAACATTATGATCCAAATGCCGAATTCGTTCCCTATGGTCCAAAGGGAGGAAAGTGATAAGCAATGAACAAAAACGCGAAAATAATAACAGCCTGCATAAGCTGTGCAGCCGCTGTTGGACTTGGTGCGTTTGCATTATATTTAAAAAAGGACAGGAATTCTGTTCCGACTATTGAAAATACTACCCAGGCTGCGACGGAAGCAAGTTCCGAAGCTGATGCCGAAAAGCTTTCGGTTGACTGGGCTGATAAATACGACTATACACCGTCACTTAACGGTACCACCGAGAGAACCAGATCACTGATGCGTCTCAACAAGGACATTATGGGCTGGGTAAAGATTGATGGGACTCAAGTCGATTACCCGTTCTTGAGAGACCCCGGTGAGGTCGCTGCAAACGATCCGTATTACGGACCCGATGCGTGGGGACCTAATGCATTTTATCTTGCAAAGGATATATTCAGACAGGATTACGAACGCGGAACTTACTTTGCGGATTACCGCAACAGATTCGACGGCGATGAGAGTCAGCAGTCTGATAATCTGATTATCTACGGACATAACTGGTACGACGGAACTATGATGGGCTCATTGAGAAAGTATCGTCCCGATCCTGAATTCTATGAGCAGCATCCGTTTATCGAGCTGAGCTCGAATTATAAAACATATGATTACGTTATCTTTTCATATCTGATAACGAGCGGAAGCTATGACGCTACCGACTTCCATTATTGGAATATGGAGGACTTTGATACAGAAGAAGAATTTAAGTTCTACATCGACAACTGCCACGGCGGACAGCTGCTGGATACAGGTGTTGATGTTAAGTACGGCGACAAGCTCCTTACCCTTTCTACCTGCTATGCAGACTATGACAACTCGCGTTTCATTGTTGTGGCAAGAAGACTCAGGGAGGGCGAAGTCGCAGGAGACATGACAACTATACAGCATACTGAGGAATATAATAAGAGAAAAAAAGAAGAAGCTGAAAAGGCTTCAAAGGAAGAGGCTGAAAAAGCTGCTAATGAAGAAAAGCCTCAGTGATCTGACTTTATATATTAAAGGAGATTGTTATGAAAAAGCAGAAAATGCTTAAACGAGCAGCAGCTGCTGTCTCGGGAATCATCGTGTTCTCGGGCACAACAAGCATGACTACCGCTGAAGAAGCCGTTACTGAAAAAACATCAGTTGCAGCAGCAGAGGTTAGCAGTGCGGCAGATGCTGTAACGGAAGCAGCTTCTGAATTAACTGCGGATACCGCAGAGGAAATGCAGAAGATGCCTGAGGATTGGGAGAAAGCTGACATCAGTCAGTATGACTCAAGCCTCACGCTTATAAGCTATGAGCTTGCAACACCTGAAATGGCTAAGATAGGTGAAGCTCCAGACCCGTATGCAGGGCTTTCCGAGGAAGAGCGCAAGGCTCGTGAGGAAGCTGCGGAAAAGAAAAAGAGTGCTTTGAAAAAGGGGACTCCTACTTTATCCAAGAACGCTGCAAAGAGCAGGAGCAAAACTCCGACTGCTGTAGAGGCAAAGACCTCAGGAGCTTTCGTTGGAGATATACCTGATTCTCAGCCGGGGCCTGTCATAGACGCTCAGCCCGGACAGTTCGCTTTCGTGACTTACGGCTGGGGACACGGCGTTGGCATGAGCCAGAACGGTGCTAATTTCTATGCCGCTTATGCGGGCTGGACTTATCAGGATATCCTGTTCCATTATTATCCGGGAACATACCTGATGAATACAGGAATGACAGATGAAGAAGAGCTTACTATCGCTCACGAACCGGCAGGTGATACCCTGAAGGTCGTATCCGAGATAGTCAACCGTGAGGTGGGCGGAAGCTTCTCCTACGAGGCTATCAAGGCTCAGGCGGTTGCTGTATATACTTATTTGAAGTATAACGGCGATGATTCAAGAGACCTGAGAGGTAAGCCAAATCCGCCGCAGGTAGTTATTGACGCCTGCAACGAGGTTCTTGGTGAGGCTCTTTACTATGATGGCAATTACGCACTTACAGTGTTCTCTGCTTCGAGCGGAGGCTGTTCGGCAAACTGCTATGAAGTATTCTATGCAGACTACCCGTACCTGAGAAGTGTACCGAGCGAGTATGATGCTGCGTTCGATCCGCACTGGGGTACAGTAAAATATATGGACGCGGCAGAAGTGAAGAAAAAGCTTGAGGCCGGTTATCACATCACTCTGTCCGATGATCCGAATAACTGGATACAGCCTGTTTACTCAGATGAGACAGGATATGTAACCGAAGTAAGTATTGACGGACAGGTAACTGCAAAGGGATATCCGTTCTCAATGCTGCTTGGACTCAAATCATCAAAATTCAATCTTACATATAAAAATGATTGATAAATGGCGAATTATCGCATGATCTAAGAACAAAAGGAATAAGTCTTTGGATATACTAAGTGTTACGGCATTTTATATTCGGGGACTTATTCCTTCTTTTTGGGTGAAGAAAGGTGAAGCTCAGTGGTAAAAAAATCCTAAGAAATACCCAAAAAGGTGAAAAAAGGTGAAAGCAAAGCAAAATATTTAACGAATATAGAAACGTTTGTTTCGTTTTAAAACAACCGAAAGTTAAACTTTAAACAAAATCGACAAAAAATAGCCGTTTTTAAGGTTTATACTTGTGAGATATTCCATCTTGAATTTCTACCCAAATAATGATAAAATAGTTTTAGGGTGAAAAAAGGTGATTGGATGTGAAATTTTCCAAATTAGGGTGATCAAATCCTAAGAGGTTGTACGAAAGCGAGGCGAAGTTCAAATGGCAGATCATTTATGTGGTACTTATTACCCCAGCATTGATCAGAAGGGCCGTATGAGCTTCCCGACTAAGCTGCGTGAAATCCTCGGACCGGAGTTTTTTCTCTGTCAGGGACATGATGACTCTTATATCGCCGTATACTCACCGGAAGCATTTCAGGACTATTGTGAGACTCTTAACTCGATCCCGGGCAAGCAGGGTGCTGACATAAGGCGTAAACTCCTTGCAGGTGCTGATAAACAAGTTCCTGACAAACAGGGACGTATCTTTATAACACAGCAGCTCAGAGATCATGCAGGTATCACCGACGAAGTCGTTGTTATCGGTGCAAACAGAAGAGCCGAAATATGGAACAAGTCCAAGTGGGAAGAATTCAATAATAATATCTCTCAGGAAGAGATCAACAACGTTCTTGCTGATCTTGTCCTCTGATACGATCGTTTCTGTATTCGTTTTCCGAACATTGTCGGATTAGAATTAAGGAGAGTTTTGTTTAATGGAATTCAGCCACATACCTGTTATGCTTGAGGAATGTATTGAAGGGCTTAATATCCGTCCCGACGGTATCTATGTAGACGGTACCGCAGGCGGTGCAGGTCACTCCTCTGCAATCGCTGCCCGACTGAATGAAAAGGGCAGACTTATCGCTCTTGACAGAGACCCCGACGCAGTTGCAGTCGCAACGGAAAGGCTGTCGGTATTCAGCAATGCCAGAGTGTTCCACAGGAATTACTCGGAGATAAGAGCGGTCCTCGATGAACTTGATATAGACTATGCCGACGGTATCCTTATGGATCTTGGCGTTTCGTCATTTCAGCTGGACGAGGGAAGCAGAGGCTTCTCTTACCACTCCGATGCCCCTCTCGATATGAGAATGAGCAAGGAGGGAATGAGTGCAGCAGATGTTGTCAATACCTATTCGGAATCAGAGCTTGCAAAGATAATTTTCGAGTACGGAGAAGAAAAATTCTCACGAAAAATAGCTTCGAACATTATAAAAGCAAGAGAAACTGCTCCGATAGAGACTACATTACAGCTTGCAGATATAATAAGGGAAAGCGTTCCTCAGAAGGCAAGGCGTGAAAAGAACCCTTGCAAAAAAACTTTTCAGGCAATAAGAATAGCTGTCAACGGAGAATTCGAGCACCTTGAAAAAGGGCTTGAGGACGCATTCTACAGTCTGAGAGCGGGCGGAAGGCTCGCAGTAATCACTTTCCATTCCCTTGAGGACAGACTCGTTAAAAAGAAATTTGCGGAATGGTGCAGGGGTTGTATTTGTCCCCCTGATTTCCCACAATGTGTATGCGGACACAAGCCGCAGGGAAAACTTGTAAACAGAAAGCCTTTAGAGGCTAAAGAAATGGAACTCGAAAGAAACAACAGAAGCAGAAGCGCAAAGCTCAGAATAATAGAAAGGAGTGCGGAAAGCAATGGCTGAAAACACTGTACGCTATTATAACGACGAAAGCTACGACGATGCCGACTCGGACGAGACAACCGATATGGACGACGCAGTAATGAAAGATACTGAGCAGAAGCCTGAGATACATATGCAGAAGAACGAAGCACAAAGCGGCTCGGTCCTTATGATAATATTTGTATCGCTGCTGGCTGCCGCACTGCTTGGCTCGGTTATCTATTCGCTCGATAAGCGGAACACGGCATACAATAAGGTGTCCGCAATGAACGAAAAGCTCGATGAAGCCGAAGCCGAAAATGTAAGACTCCAGTCTGAACTTGATAGCAAAATGTCCGCAAAGAATATAGAAGAATATGCGGAAAATGTTCTGAAGATGCAGAAGATAGATTCTACTCAGATAAAGTATATCAAGATACAGACAGGTGATGTCGTTACTATTCCTGAGCAGGAAAAAGGTGTGATCGCGAAAGTAAAGTCCTTTTTCGATAAATGCGTGGAATATTTCAGAGGGTAAGTCCAATATAAATATAATACAAGGACTGCCTGTATAATTAATGAGCACTATCGGCGATAAAAAAATATAAAAGCCGAGGTTATATGTAGAACACGGAGATACAGCGGGTGATCGGAATATCGGAATTGCAGTTCCCGAGCTCTTAGAAAGAAAGAGAGCTCGGGGGCGGCAGTCCCACGCTTGAATAGCGATAAATCCTTCGTCGTATCAAAAGAAACGGACATCACATAAAAGAAATAAAGATGTTCACGGGCGGGGCAGAAAAAACCCTGCCTTTTTATTTATAGATGATTTTTTCGCGGAAAGGAAGAATTCTGCTGTGATAAATACTAATCCATCGAATTCGATGCGGTTCAGATCAAAAATTGTTATGACAGCTGCTTTCAGCCTGCTTTTCGGAGCTGTTGCGGCTAATTTCTTCAAAATATCTGTGCTTGATAACAAAAAGTATCAGGATATGGCTAACGATCAGCATTTCGGCTCTATCAGCATCTCTGCTCACAGAGGTACTATATATGATTCGAGAGGCATAACACTTGCAAAAAGTGCTACGGTATACAAGATCTTCATTGATCCTTCGATATTCAGAGAAGAGCTTGAAAGCCTTCAGAAGCGCATAGACAAGAGAAATGCAGATAAAGCAAACGGCACATATACTCCCGTATATGACGATGAGGGCAAGGAGATAAATGTACTTCCAGAGTCGGCTGAGGAATTCAAGAATAAGGCAGCGGCATTTATTGCGTTGAAGCTGAATATTACTGCCGAGAAGGTAAAAAAGGCTATGGATGCCGAGGGCAGATATATGGAGTTCAAGGTGCAGACTGAAAAGCCTGTGGCTGACGAGATAATCAACTACTTCTATGATATGGGCTTTGCTTCTGTTGGAAGCGTAGAGGATACAAAGCGCTATTATCCCCAGAATGACCTTGCGGCTTCTGTTATCGGCTTCACTACGGGAAATATAGCTTACGGAGTAGAGTCTTCTTACGATAAGTACCTCTCGGGCGTTGACGGAAGAACTGTTTCTGCCAAGGACTCTAACGGTAATGAGCTCCCTTACAGGTACTCAAAGACATTTGAGCCTAAGGACGGCGATGATGTATACCTTACAATAGACAGAGAGATACAGTATATACTTGAAAAGCATCTGAAGGAAATGTCAGATGAACACAGTGTCAAAAACAGGTCATGTGCTATACTTATGAATCCTAAAACAGGTGCGATACTGGGTATGGCTACCTACCCGAGCTTTGACCTTAACGATCCGTTCGAGGTAACAAGCGAGGCTCTTTTCAACAGAATATTCTACGAGAAGGATATAGATGATCCTAAGAAAAAGGACATTGAGGAATATACTCCCGAAGCC
Organism: Ruminococcus flavefaciens; assembly: GCF_900143025.1. Taxonomy (GTDB): domain Bacteria; phylum Bacillota; class Clostridia; order Oscillospirales; family Ruminococcaceae; genus Ruminococcus; species Ruminococcus flavefaciens_I. The sequence continues at coordinate 209,522 of NZ_FRCT01000005.1, forward strand.
CGTGAGCGCCAGTGGAAGAACAAGTGTATCAGCGAGCGTTACGAGCCGGGTTCGGTATTCAAAATAATAACAGCTGCCTCTGTAGTTGAAGAAAAAGCTATAGATTTCGATACATGGTCTCATGTTTGCAACGGCGTAGAGTATCTTCAGGACGGCGACCGTAAGCTTCCGATCGCCTGTCATAGTGTAGACACAGGCGGACACGGACCCGTGTCGTTCCAGGAGGCACTTACAAAGTCCTGCAACCCTGCTTTCATTGCTTTGGGTCAGGCTCTCGGAATGGAAAAATTCCAGTATTATTTCAATGCCTTCGGTTTCAGAGAACAAACAGGCATTGACCTTCCTTATGAGGTAAACGGCGACCTTCCAAAGCTTGGCGACGGTCCGAATGATATGAACCACATCGACCTTGCCGAGGCTTCTTTCGGACAGTGTGAGACCGTAACACCTTTAGAGCTTATCACCGCTTGCAGTGCCGTAGTAAACGGCGGCTACCTGCTTCAGCCTTATGTAGTTGACAAGGTAGTTGACAGCGACGGAAATATAGTATTAAATAACGAGAGAACTGTCAGACGACAGGTAATATCGGAAGAAACATCAAAAACAATGGCTAATGCTCTTCGTAATGTAGTTTCTCTCAATACGGCAGGAAATGTTGACATAAAGGGCTTTGCTATCGGCGGAAAATCAGGTACTTCCCAGCGTTTCAGTGCTATCAAGCAGAATGTTGCACAGGAATACGGCAAGGAAAACGAAAACCTGAATGAGTACGGTGCTTCATATCTGTGCTTTACTCCTTCCGATGATCCCGAGCTCATACTTCTTGTGCTTGCGGATATGCCTGACAAGCAAAACCAGCAGTACTACGGAAGCAAATGTGCTGTTCCTTGTGCTCAGGAGATACTTACTGATGTACTCAGATACCTTGACAAGAGCCCTGAGTATGACGAAAATGAGCTGAAAAACCTTGATAAGAAGGTACCTCTCCTCAAGGGGGCTTCTATAGACGCTGCTATAAAAACTATCGAAGATATGGGAGTAAGATATGAAAAGATAGGCAACGGTATCGAGGTAGTTGAGCAGTCGCCGCAGACAGGTACTGCTATATCCAAGGACGGCTGTATTTACCTTTATACCGAAAAAGGAAATACATATGAGCCTGTAACGGTGCCCGATCTTTCGTATTATACACCCGAATCGGCAAATGATGTCCTTACGGGACTTGGGCTCAATTATGTTGCGAAAAACTCTCTTGCTACACAGGAGGGCGCAATAGTAAAGAGCCAGAGCATTGAGCCGTATTCAATAGTACCGAAGGGTACAACAATAGAAATAGAATTTCAGGCACAGTCCTTCAACGATTGACCATGCCCAAAGAAAAAGACAGGAGGCAGACAAAATGAAACTATGTGATCTTATTGAAAATAACGCTGTAACTGCTATAGGCGATACCGAAATAAGTTCTGTGACCGACGATACACGCAAGGTAACTGAGGGAAGCCTCTTTGTCTGCGTAAAGGGCGGAAGCTTCGACGGTCATACAGCAGCTGCGGAGATGCTTGAAAAGGGTGCGGCGGCTGTAGTATGCGAGCGTGATCTGGGTCTTGGAGACAGGCAGATAATCACGGATAATTCCCGTAAGCTCTACGGTCAGATATGCTCTGCATGGTTCGGTCACCCCGAGCGTAAAATGAAAATGATAGGCGTTACGGGTACTAATGGCAAGACTACTATAACCAATGTCATCAAGCATATATTAATGAAGAACGGTCACAAGACAGGTCTTGTGGGTACGATACAGAATGAGATAGGCGATGAGGTAATTCACACCGACAATACAACGCCTATGGCATATGACTTCATGCAGCTCCTTGCGAAAATGGCTGACGCAGGCTGCGAATATGTGGTAATGGAGGTATCTTCCTTTGGTCTGTGTCAGTACAGGATAGGTTCTTCTCATTTTGAAACTGCGGTGTTTACAAATCTCACTCAGGACCATCTTGACTATCACAAGGATATGGAGGACTATTATCAGGCAAAGAAAATGCTCTTCGATATCTGTGATACAGCTATTATAAATGCAGACGACGACTACGGCAAGAGACTTTTCGGTGAGGTGAAGTGCAGTAAGCTCAGCTTCAGCGTAAAGGAAAATGCGGACATCTATGCGGACGGTATAAAGATAAAGTCTACAGGTTCAAGCTTCTGGTTCTGCCGCGGTGACAAATCTCATCTTATAAAGACAAGAATGCCGGGACTTTTCAATGTTTCAAACCTTACAGCTGCCATTGCTGTTTGTCTTGAAGCAGGTCTGAGCATTGACAATATTATCCCTGCTGTTGAGGAATACAACGGCGTAAAGGGACGCTGTGAAGTAATACCTACGGGCAGAGATTTCACAGTTATCTGCGATTACGCTCATACTTCCGATGCTATAGAGAATATCCTCAGAAGCGTTAAGGAGTACACAGAAAACGACCTTATATGCCTGTTCGGCTGCGGCGGCAACCGCGATGCGGCAAAGCGCCCGAAAATGGCTAAGGCTGCGGCAAAATACGCCGACAAGCTCATAATCACTTCGGATAATCCGCGAAACGAAGAGCCCGAAGCTATTATACAGGATATACTTGCAGGCATCGAGGGTATGCCTGTGAACTACGATGTAGTTACCGACAGACGGGAAGCTATATATCATGCCTTGAAAATTGCAGAAAAAGGTGATATAATAGTTCTTGCGGGCAAGGGACATGAGGATTATCAGATACTTGCAGGCATGAAACATATCCACTTTGACGAGCGCGAAGTGGTAGCCGAAGGTCTTAAACTGCTCGATAAATAAAAAACTGGAGTTGTTATATTAAAATGTCTTTCTGGGTAATCAATCTTATCACATCACTTCTTTCATTCGTGATAGCAGGAGTTTCGGGTATATTCCTTGTACCCTTTCTCCATAAGATTAAATTCGGTCAGCCGATAAAAACTGTTGACGGACCTAAGTGGCACGCGAAAAAGCAGGGAACTCCCACAATGGGCGGTTTCATGTTCATAATATCCACGGTCGTGACTGCTATTGCAGGATATTGGATATACAGGTGGAAAACAGGTGTTGATACTACGGATAAGGAAAGCTTCCACCCGTTCTATATCATGCTTGGCTGTATAATTTTCTCAGCAGCCTTCGGTATCATCGGATTTATCGACGATTATACAAAGGTTGCCAGAAAGAACAATGACGGACTTACTCCGTGGCAGAAAATAGCCTTACAGTTAGTTGTATCTGTAGGCTTTCTTGCTGTGATACACTTTTTCGGTGACGGCTCGACAAGTATAGACCTTGGATTCTGGAAGTCGCCTTCACTGGGAATATTCTATTATATACTCATGCTGCCTGTGATAATTTACCTTACAAATGCGGTAAATCTCACAGACGGCGTTGACGGACTCTGCGGCTCTGTGACATTTGTGGCTATGCTCATTTTCACTGTATGCTGCACTATAGTCAAGCAGGACGAGATGACCTGCTTCACTATGGCTCTTGCAGGCGGCTGCCTCGGATTTTTACTCTGGAACCTTAATCCTGCAAAGTGCTTCATGGGCGATACAGGTTCGATGTTCCTCGGTGCTGCCGTAACAGGCGTGGGACTTATCCTCCACAAGCACCTGCTGCTCCTTCTTGTTGCTCTTGTGTATATCATTGAGGCTCTTTCTGTTGTTATACAGGTTAGCTACTTCAAGTATACAAAGAAGAAGTACGGAGAGGGAAAGCGTATATTCAAGATGACTCCTATCCACCATCATTTTGAGATGAGCGGATTCAGTGAGTACAAGATAGTGATAACTTTTTCGCTCTGCGGCATTATTTTCGGAGTATTGGGCATAATTACACTGCTGACACTGTAATAACGGCAGATCTCGTCATACTATAAGGAGGAAAAATGGCAGCAAGCAAAACTGTAAATAAAAAGCACGTTTCGCTCCCGAATCCTTTTTCGGGAGGAAGAAAAGGAGACCTGAGCCTTTCGTTCTTCGCATACGTTATGATACTGCTTGTTGTCGGTATCGTAATGATGTCCTCTGCAAGCTATGCGTGGGCATACAGCGAGCACGGCGGTGATGGTCTTTACTATGCAAAAAAACAGGCGAAAAATGCTGTAGTAGGCTTTGTCGCCATGATCTTCTTTATGAAGATGGATTATCATAATTTCAAAAATCTGAAGCTGCCTGTGCTGAAAAAATTCAACATAGCAAGTCTTTTGTACTTTTTGGGAATAATTCTCCTCATTGCCGTTCTTATCTTCGGTAACGATGAAGGCGGCTCAATGGGAGCAAAACGCTGGATCGACATCGGTCCTCTCAATTTGCAGCCGTCAGAGGTGGCAAAGTTTGCACTTATCATCTTCTTTGCCTATAACATGGAACGTGACGGCGATAAGATGAATGATTTCAAAACGGGCATCATAAAGTATTCGATCATACTGGGAGTCTATGTAATGCTCATAGCTCTCGAAAAACACATCTCGGGTATCATTCTTATCAGCACTATCGCTGTAGCTATGATACTCTGCGGCGGTGTCAACAAAAAACACTTCCTCGTCTTCGGTGCGGCTGTCCTCGGACTTGCGATCGCCTATATCTCATGGCAGGCGCAGGTGCCCGACAGTTACGTAAATGTCAGAATAAGAGCATGGAAAGACCCCTTTGCCGATAAGCTTGGCGATACATGGCAGAATGCAAACTCCATAATCGCTATCGGTTCGGGCGGACTTTTCGGACTTGGTCTGGGCAACTCACGTCAGAAATATCTCTATCTCCCTGAGACCAAAAACGATTTCGTTTTCCCTATAGTCTGTGAGGAGCTTGGATTTGTGGGAGCTCTTGCCATTATAATAGTATTCTTCCTTCTTATTATAGAAGGCTATTCGATAGCAGTCCGCTGCAAGGACAGATTCGGTATGCTCATCGCTGTGGGTATAACTACTCAGATAGGCATACAGACTGTGCTCAATATGGCGGTTGTAAGCAACCTTATACCAAATACAGGTATCAGCCTTCCGTTCTTCAGCTACGGCGGTACCGCCCTCATAATGCAGCTGGCGGAAATGGGTGTTATGCTGAATATATCTCAGCATCGCTATTACCCTGATGAAAAGCCTAAACCGAAAAAGAAGAAAAAACCTGTCAAGGAAGAAAAAGCTGAACTAAAAGGAGCATGAACATGAGAGTACTCATTGCCTGCGGCGGAACAGGCGGTCATATAAACCCGGGTCTTGCAATTGCAGATATAATAAAGAAGAAATATCCCGATACGGAATTCCTCTTTGCGGGAACTCCAAAGGGTATGGAGTCAAAGCTTGTGCCAAAGGCAGGCTACAGGCTTGAAACTATCAAGGTAGCAGGATTTCAGAGAAAGATATCTCTCGAAAATATCGGCAGAAATGCTAAGGCTGTTGCCTATCTTGTCACTTCGGGCAGGAGGGCAAAGCAGATAATAGAGGGTTTCAAGCCCGATATCGCTATAGGTACGGGCGGCTATGCGGCTGGTCCTGTTATCAGGAAGGCTGCAAGAATGGGCATACCTACTGCTATCCATGAGCAGAATGCTTACCCGGGTGTTACAAATAAGCTTCTTTCTAAGGAAGTTGACTATGTTATGCTCACCGTTGAGGAAGCTCTCAAATTCATGGACAAGAGCAAATTCGAGTACAGCGTTACGGGACTTCCCGTAAGAAGCAATATAAATACCATGAGCCGCGAGGAAGCACGTAAAAAGCTGGGTATCGACGACAGCTTCACTATTCTTTCATTCGGCGGCAGTCTCGGTGCAGGCTGTATCAATGAGACTATGACAGAGGTGATAAAGTGGCACGTTGGAAAGGGTCTTAATATAAACCATATCCACGGCTACGGCGGAATGGGAAAGGATACTTTCCCCAAGGCTATGAAGGAAGCGGGAATACCGCTCAAATCCGACAGGCTCCGCATTACCGAGTACATAAACGATATGGACGTTTGTCTTGCGGCGGCTGACCTTGTTATCTGCCGTTCGGGAGCGTCTACCCTTGCTGAGCTTGAAGCAGCAGGCAAGGCTTCGATACTTATACCCTCACCTATAGTTGCAGGAAATCACCAGTACCACAATGCTATGGTTCTCGGCAATGCAGGTGCAGCAGTAGTTATCGAGCAGAAGGACGTTACCAATCAGCGCATGATAGACGAGATAGAAAAGCTTTACGGCGACAGCGCGAAGGTAAGGGCTATGTCCGAAAGTGCAGCCAAGCTTCACCTTGCAGATACAAATGACAGAATACTCGCAGTAATAGATAAACTTATTGAAAAGAGCAATAAAAAATGAACACAGGTAAAAAAGTCGAAGTAAACGGTGAAAAAATTAATGTGTACAGCGAAGGAAGCGGCGATATTACTATAGTTTTTATGGCGGGCAACGGTATTACCTGTCCTGTGCTCGAGTATAAGCCGATCTATCGCAGAATGTCAAAGAATTACCGTATAGCTGTCATTGAAAAGGCGGGCTACGGATTCAGCGACAGAGCGAAAACTCCGAGAACTATAGAAAACCTTATCACTGAGGACAGGGAAGCTCTTCTCAAATCAGGCATTCAGCCCCCATATGTTCTCGCAGTACATTCCTATTCGGGCTTTGAGGCTGTATACTGGGCAAATACATATCCCGACGAAGTGAAAGCAGTGCTGAGTATGGATATGGGTATCCCGACTACGGCTATATTGCAGGCTAAGGAAATAGGCGAGGAAAAACGCACCGCCTTAATAAAAAAGCAGCTTAAGCTGCTTCAGAAGGTGGCAAAAGGCGGATTTCTGGCAAAGCTGTTCAGGAACAAGCTTGAAAACGCTTCGGGACTTCTCGGCGGCAGTGAGCTCGATGATGAAGAAAAGAAGATATACAGGGAAATGTTCTATAAAAACATCGCTAACACCGAATTTTCAGAGGAAGCGATGTACATGACAGAAAATGCGCAGAAAGCAGAAAATACAGGCATTCTTAAATGCCCGTGCTGCTTTTACATAAGTGATATGAAGACCGTGACCAAAAAGGTCTCATGGAGACAGTCAGGCATAGACTACGCAAAAAAATGCGGCGGAGAGATACATTTGTCAGACAAAGGACATATGATGTACGCTTTCATACCCGATGAAATGTCGGAAACATTCAGTAAATTCCTGAATAATATTTTTGCGCAGTAAAATTAAGCTGTTAAATTATGAATTGTAACACATTACCGCCCTCAGGCATATTATACAGAAAATGCTGTGAGGTGGTATAATGCAGAAATTCATAATAACGGGCGGCAAAAGCCTGCGCGGCGAGCTTGCCTTGCAGGGAAGCAAAAACAGTTCACTGCCTATTATGGCGGCGGCACTGCTTTGCTGCGGCGAGTGTACGCTGCACAGCTGCCCCAAGCTTACCGATGTGTATGCAGCTTCAAGGATACTGAACTGTGTGGGCTGTCGGTGTACATTTTCGGATAATACGGCTGTTATCGACTCAACTTTCGTTGACAGGACTCATATATCCGAGGAGCTTATGCGCGAGATGCGCTCTTCCATTATTTTCATGGGAGCTATGCTGGGCAGAGCAGGGGAATGTACAGTAAGCGTTCCCGGAGGCTGCGAGCTTGGTCCCAGACCTATTGATATGCACCTTGCGGCACTCAGGAAAATGGGTGTGGATATAACCGAAAGCGGCGGCAGTATAATATGCAGGGCTGCTCTCGGCAGAGCAAAAGGTGCGAAAATATCCCTTGCCTTTCCTTCGGTGGGAGCTACGGAGAATGTTATACTCTGTGCGGTGACTGCCGACGGTGAGACCGTCATAAACAATGCGGCTCGTGAGCCTGAGATATGCGACCTCTGCGGCTTTCTGAGATGCTGCGGAGCTGACATAATGGGCGACGGCGAGAGCAGGATAGTTATAAAAGGAAAAAAACAGCTTCACGGCTGTGAATATACAATTATGCCCGACAGGATAGCTGCGGCGACTTACCTTTCAATGGTCGCGGCGACCCGCGGCGAACTTATACTTACAAATGCCTGCGTCCCCGAAACAGAGCCTTTCCTCTCGGTTCTGGAGCAGACGGGGTGCAGCATATATACATCAGAAAATAAAATATACCTGCGCAGCGGTACTCGGCTAAAGGCTGTAAGGGAAAGGATAAGGACTATGCCTCACCCCGGCTTCCCTACAGATGCACAGGCTGTACTTATGGCTGCGCTTGCTGTTGCTGACGGAACAAGCATATTCGAGGAGAATATCTTCGATTGCAGATACCGTCACACAGATGCTCTTATCAAAATGGGAGCAGATATACAGGTGCTTGGCAAAGTAGCAGTTGTAAAGGGAGTTGAAAAGCTCCGCGGAGCAAATGTGCAGGCCACTGACCTGCGGGGCGGAGCGGCGATGATAATTGCTGCACTTTGCGGAACAGGTACTTCTGAGATAGGTCGTATATGTCATATTGACAGAGGATATGAAAAAATTGAAGAAGCCGTAAGACTACTCGGCGGTGATATGCGTCGGGTCTGAGGCGGAAAGATTTGGAGAAAGTATGAAAGACGTCGAGAAAACAAGCGTTGAAAGAAAGAACAGCCGTAAGCGTATCAGACGGCGAAAAAGAATGATGAATGTTTACGGTCTTGTGGTGCTCCTGTTGGCGCTGACTGTGGGAATTACAGTAAGCTACACCTTTCTTTTCAATATAAGCGAGATCCGCGTTTCGGGCGAATCGGATATGTATTCCGCGGAGGAGATCGTTGTAGCCTCGGGAATAAACGAGGGCGATAATCTGCTCAGGCTCGATACGAAAAAGAGTGAGCAGAGAATACTCGACGAGCTCCTTTACGTTGAGACAGCAAAGGTGCGCAGAGACTTTCCGTCATCGCTTGAAATAACGGTAACTCGATGCATACCTGCTTTTAATGTGAGCTATGACAGCGGAGTCCTTATTGTCAGCAAAAAGGGAAAGATTCTTGCTTCAAATAACTTCATTACGGAGGGCCTTCCTATAATTGAGGGACTCGAACCGTCACAGGTGACTCCGGGAAAGCCTGTTGTCTCGGAAAATGAACATAAAAATGAGGCGTTCACTGAGCTTATAAGCACTATGGTGTCAATGGGCGACGACAATATATCAATTGTTGATATGAGCGATGAACATTCAATCGTCGTTCAGTATAAAAATGATATGATTTTCAAAATGGGCAACTGGAACGACGTTGAATACAAGCTCAATCTTGCCAAGAATGTTATGAATGATGATACTGTAAAGGGCAAGAAAGGCTATCTTACAATGATCGGCTCAAATCAGTGCAGCTTCAGAACAAGTGATTCTCCTGTTTCTACGCCGGGTATCATCGAGCCGAAAACCGAACCTAAGACTGATGAATACGGTAATCCTATAGACGATATCGGCAGCGGTGAGCGCAATCCCGAGCAGGAGGCGGATTTTGACCGCATCAACAGTACAACTGCAACGACTCAGGCAGAGCCGCAGACTGAGGCTCAGAACGATTGGTCGGATAACAGCTACAGCGGTGACGACAGCGGCTACTATGGCAACGGCAATTACAGCGATAACAGCGGAGATTACGGTAATTATGACGGCTCTGAACAGCAGTGGTAAGGAATAAAAATGTACAAAATGCTGAAAATATGCTGCCCGTTATTGTTAAATTCGCAGAAATTTAAAAATGTTTTATTTACTCTTGAAAAAAAAGACTCAGTATGCTAAAATATAAAGTGTATTTATAGGTTAATATATAAATTTGATGATTTATAAGGATAATAAATAGTAGGAGGAGTTCAAATGTCAGATTTCAATTATGAGGAAACACTCGAACCCGATGTTAATATAAAGGTCATAGGTGTAGGCGGTGGCGGCGGAAACGCTGTAAACTGCATGGTAGATTCGGGCGTTAATAATATAGAATATATCGCTATCAATACAGATGCCAAGGCACTCAACAAGTCCAAGGCTACAACAAGAATACCGATCGGTGCTAAGCTCACAAAGGGCAGAGGCGCAGGAAACAAGCCTGAGATCGGTCAGCGCAGTGCTGAAGAGAACCGCGATGAGATCGAGACACACCTCAAGGGTGCTGACATGATATTCATTACAGCTGGTATGGGCGGCGGAACAGGTACAGGTGCTGCTCCTGTTGTTGCTAAGATCGCTAAGGAAATGGATATCCTTACAGTTGCTGTTGTTACAAAGCCTTTCCTCTTCGAGAGAGAGCAGAAAATGGCTCAGGCTGAAAGAGGTATCGCAGAGCTCAGAAAGTATGTTGACTCCCTTATCGTTATCCCTAACGAAAGACTTCTCGTTGGTCTTGACAAGCCTCTTACAATGATGCAGAGCTTCGCTCTTTCAGATGACGTTCTCAAGACCGGTGTAAAGAGTATCTCAGACCTTATCGTTGAGGAAGGATACATCAACCTCGACTTCGCTGACGTTTCTACTATCATGAAGGATGCAGGCTATGCTCACATGGCTATCGGTCACGGTACAGGCAAGGACAAGGCAAGAGATGCTGCAAACGCTGTTATCTCCAGTCCGCTTCTCGAAACATCTATCTCAGGTGCTAAGAGACTCCTTATCAATATCGCAATGTCAGAGGATATTCTTTCATCCGATGTTGACGCAGCTACAAAGATGATCACAGATACAGCTGCTGAGGGCGTTGAGTTCATCTTCGGTACAGCATTCAAGGAAGATATGCAGGACGAGATGACTATTACTGTTATCGCAGCAGGCTTCGACGACGATTCTGCTCCTGTTGCTGATGCTCCTGTTGAGGAGAGCCCTGAGGAGGAGATCATTCCTATCGACAATCCTCTTATTGACGGCTTCGGCTACGGTGCTCCGCAGCAGCAGAGACCTGCACAGCCTTCTTCAAGTCAGGATTATGATCTTGATGACATTTTCAAGATGCTTGGCAACTAAGAAATACAATTATCAGCGGTCCTTTGCGGACCGCTTTTGTTTTATGTAAATGACGTAATTTAGCCATGTCAAATACTTTTTGCAGAATTTTTTGCCGCCTGCAAAACAGATTTGGTTGCAATAGAGTCCTGCATCTGCTATGATGAGTACAGACAGGGAAAACCTGCGGAAAGGAGAAACGCTATGGAGCTTGGAAAGAAAATAAAGGAACTGAGAGCGGAAAAGAACTGGTCACAGGAGATGCTGGCAGAACGCGCGTATGTCAGCCGCCAGACTGTTTCGAACTGGGAGACTGAAAAGAATTATCCCGATGTTCACAGCCTTCTTATCCTAAGCGATATTTTCAGCGTTTCTCTCGACGAGCTTATCAAAGGAGATGTTGATACTATGAAAGAAACTATCAAAAATGAAGAAGGCAAAAGGCTTAAAAGACTTGAAGTAATTGCTGTTATCGAAATGCTTGCGCTTATGTTCGGTGTAACTCTTATTGTGGATAAAGGCGGCGAGATAGGGCGTATGATAGGTCTGTTCCTTGCGGGAGTGTTGTCAGTCATCATTATAATGGATTTCCACAAAATAGAAAATATCAAAAGGGATAATGATGTTCAGACCTACCGTGAAGTAGTTGCGTTTATGAACGGAGAGACTCTTGATGATATCGAAAAGGAAAAGGAAGCTGCAAAGCGTGTGTCAGAAAAGAAAAAGATACTTATTTTTTTAGTGTGTTATTTATCAGCAGCTGCTGTTATCGCACTTATTAAATTTGTTTTTTTCACTGAGCGATCGTAAAATATAATTTGACTTTGACTCCTTTGTAAATGTTCCTTGTTTTAAAACAATAATGAATATGAGCAACAGGAGTTTCTTTTTATTATTTATGTTATTAAATTGTAAAAAAGATAAATATTGTCTAAAAATAAGATAAAGCAGTTGACAGTTAATTAAACGCTTAGTATATTTTACATAAATTTTATAGTAAAGTGCACTAAAATCACTCCAAATTTTCTACATTTCAATAGTTGAAATAATAAAGTCAATATGTTATAATTTACATAAGGCATAAATCAGCAGAACCTGTATTCTTTTACTGTGAAGGCTAATTTATATGCAATATCACCAATGAGAAGTCCTTCACCGTAGTGGAGTGCGGGTTTTTGTTCCTTAAATTTTTAACCTCGTTCTGGACGAGGGGAATGGAGTGTACCATGAGCGAACCAACACCAACAGTATTAAGAGAAACCAAAATAGGTCAAAAAGGCTTTGTTAAAGAGGACGTTATTACATACCTTGACGAACTCAATTCAAAGATAGTTGCCCTTGAGGAAGAAAATAAATCTTTAAAGGAGAATGGACCTGCAACTAATTCTGACGAGCTGAAAAAGGCTTTAACTCAGGTCGAGAACCTTCAGGAGAAGCTCAATACCTCCAACAATGCTCTCAGAACTGCTAAGAAGGAAAACGAAGAACTTCAGAAGACTATCGCACAGCTCAAGGCTGCAGGCGGCGGACAGGCATCTGTTGCTGCTCTTGAGGCTGCTAAGAAGGAAATAGAAACACTTAAAGAACAGCTCAAGGCTGCTGCCGGCGGAAACGCTTCACAGGCTAACGCTCAGACAACAGCTGCACTTGAGGCTGCTAAGAAGGAAATAGAGGACCTCAGAAACCGTCTCAAGGCTGCTGAGCAGAAGGCTGCTGCTACAGGCGTAGCTGCTGTTAATGGCGCTGCTAATGACGGCGAGGTTGCTAAGCTCAAGCAGGAGCTTGCAAAGCTCTCAGAGGATATCAACGCAAAGACCAAGGAGCTTGCAGAAAAGGACGGCAAGCTTGCTGAACTCGCTAAGAAGGACGACGAGATCAAGTCACTCAATGACGAGATCGCTAAGCTCAAGGAAGAGGGAAGCAATCCTATCGCAATGATGGGCGCAATGTTCGCTGAGGCTCAGAAGAACGTTAACCAGATACAGAATCAGGCTAAGATCGACGCTGAGAACGTTACTAAGGAAGCTAACGACAAGGCTGCTCAGATTCTCGATGATGCTAATGTTGAGGCTGAAAAGGCTGTTGCAGTTGCTAATGCTGCTGCTGAGACCTGCATCAGAGAAGCTAACGATCAGGCAAGAAATACTATCAATGAGGCTAATGCTCATGCTGATAAGGTAAATTCAATGTCCAAGACTGTACGCGAGATGCTCCTTACAGAGATCGAGAGCGTAAACAGCAAGTTTGCTGATATCAAGTCTGTACTCAATAACCTTACAGGTCAGTGCACAAGCAGAATGGGCGAGGCTCAGAACCTTATCGGTGAAGCACGCAAGACTGTTGATACTGCTAAGTCTGATGAGAATACTATCAAGAAGGCAGAGGCTCCTAAGGCTGAATTCACACCTTCAAAGGCTCCAAAGGCTGAGCTTTCCGATCTCCCTTCCGCAAAGACAGGCGATAAGAAAAGCGATCCCTTTTCAAATGTAGGCGGATTCAACAAGGATAACAACAAGAACAATTTCAATAACAATAATAATAACAATAATAACAATAATAAGCCGGCACAGGCTCCTGCTCAGAATCAGCAGCAGAACAAGCCTGCACAGGGCAATAAGAGCGCAAGCTTCAACTTTGATATGGCAGAGCTTTTAAAGGCTGCTGAGGAGGAAGCTGCTAAGGATACTGAGAACTGATCATAATAACATTACCGTCCTCCCTTCGGAGCGATCCGAGGGGAGGCGGCAATATAAACTTGTATGGAAAATGCAGATTGTTGGGTGGATATCTTGCTTGATTTGGATTTCAATTTGAATGAACTGAACAGCAAAACGGACGAAGAGCTTGCCGTTCTCGGAAAGGCCGATAAAACAGCATCGGCTGTCCTTATATCACGCTATTCCAGACTTATTTTTATTAAATCGGAAATTTATGCGAATTCTGATACCGACAGTGACGACCTGCATCAGGAAGGTATGCTGAGTCTTCTTAAAGCGATAGAAGCATTTGACCCGCAGAAGGGGGTAAAATTCTCTACTTTTGCAGAGGTGTGCATAGTTAATCGCATGAGGACTCTTTCAAAAAGATCTGTGAAGAATACTTCCTTCGCAGAGCGTATCGATGACGATGAGGCGGCAGATGTACTGTCTGTTGAGGAAACGCCTGAAAGCATTTACTTTTACAAAGAATTTTTTTCCGAGCTCTGGAAAAACATCTGCTCGGTGCTGTCATTGACTGAGCTCAATGTGCTTACTCTTTGTGTTCAGGGATTAAGTTACAGGAGTGCAGCTGAAAAGCTCGGTATGACTGAGAAGGCTGTTGACAATGCCATGCAGCGTGCAAGAAAAAAGATACGTGCTGTCATGCACGACACAAATTGAAGTATGACCGTGTAGCTCAAGCCAAAGAGCGTTGTTTAACAAAGATGTGGGTGGAAGTCCAACCGTGGTCGAAGAAAAAATTAAGCGAGGTATTTAAGATGTACGAAGACAAGACATTAGTTTGCAAAGAGTGCGGTCAGGAGTTTATTTTCTCCGCAGGTGAACAGGAATTTTACGCAGAGAAAGGTTTCGTAAACGAGCCGCAGAGATGCAAATCATGTCGTGATGCAAGAAAGAACGCAGGCAAGGCTGAGCGCGTAATGTACACAGCAACTTGCGCTTCATGCGGCGGCGAAGCAAAGGTTCCTTTCGAGCCGAAGGAAGGAAGAGCAGTTTACTGCAGCGAGTGCTTTGCAAAGATGAACGAAGCATAATTGATAAGACCGAAAGCACAGTCGGAAACGGCTGTGCTTGGTTTTGTTTATGCGTACTGCTATGCAGTGCGCTATTTTTGAGTAATGAGGTGCAGAAATGCTTGATAAAAGACTGAAGAAAATTGCTGAGCTTGTAAGCGGCGAGGGCATCGCCGTTGATGTCGGTACAGACCACGCATACCTCGCGGCTGAACTGGTGAAAAGCGGAAAGTGCAGCAGGGTCATTGCTTCCGATGTGAAGGAAGGACCTCTTGAAGCTGCTCGAAATACCGTGGAAAAATACGGAGTACAGGACAAGGTCGAGCTTGTACTCTCCGATGGACTTCAGAATGTAGACCTTAACGGCGTTACCGATATTGTTATTGCAGGCATGGGCGGAGAAACTATCGCAGCAATAATCGGTGATACAACTTCGGATAAACCCGATAACGTAAGGTTAATACTTCAGCCCATGACAAAAGCAGAGCTCCTTCGTAAAAAGCTCTATGAATTACAGTATGAGATAACCGAGGAGTATGCTGTTGAAGATAAGGATAAAATATACGTTATAATAGTCGCCGAAAAGTCTGCTGACATGGCACAGCTTACGGAAAATGACGCGCTTTACGGTTTCTTTGATGTCAATGACGAAGCCGCAAAAAAACTCCGCAGCCGTGAAGCGGAAAGACTTGCAAAGATAAGCAGTTCCCTTGAAAGTGCGGGAGATAAGAATGGCGCACAGCATTATTCTGCTCTTTCCTATAAAATGAAAAACGGAACAGATATTGTAAGCATTGCCGATATCTACAGCTTTCTTGACAGCGTTTATCCCTTTGATTTGCAGGAAAAATGGGATAATTCAGGGCTGTTGGTTGAGAATTTCAATATGGATTGCGGCAGGGTCCTCCTGACTCTTGATATTACCAACAAGGCTGTGAATGAGGCTTTTGAAAAGGGTGCGGAGCTTATTATCTCGCATCACCCTGTGATTTTTGACCCCCGTAAAAGAATAACGAGGGACGACCCTGTTTTCAGACTTATCGAGCGCGGTATCGCTGCAATATGTATGCATACTAATCTTGATATCGCTCAGGGTGGTACTAATGGCGTTATCCTTCGTAAACTTGATGAAAAGCTCGGTATCGTCGGAACTCCCGAGCCATTTGAGGAGCTTGGCGGCGGTAATAATCTGGGCTGGATAATCGAGCTTAAAGAAGAAATTTATGCTAAGGAGCTTGCTGAGGTATGCAAGGAGATATTCGGCTGTGAAATCGTCCGCTTTACGAAAAAAGCTGAAAAGATCAGACGTATCGCGTTCTGTTCGGGCTCGGGCGGTTCTGATCTGGGAACTGCTGTTGAGAAGCGCTGTGATGCGTATATTACGGGCGATGTGAAGCATGATGTGTGGATAGATGCCAATAATCAGCATATTGCGCTGCTGGACTGCGGACATTTCCACACGGAAAATCTTGTTTTATGGGAGCTCCGACGCGTTCTCGAAGAGAAATTTCCACAGCTTGATGTGGAGATCGCCGAGACTTCTGTTGATCCTTGTGAATATGTCTGAGGTGAGAGCATGAGTATATTCATATGTCCTGTATGCGGACAGAAGCTTGATCTATCGGGAAATTCCTACGTCTGCGGAAAGAGACACAGCTTCGACAGGGCAAGAAGCGGCTATGTAAATCTTTTGCTCTCAAAGCATATGGGCAAGACCGTTCACGGTGACAATAAGCTCATGGTGCAGGCAAGGCGTGATTTTCTGGATAAGGGCTATTATTCGCCGCTGTGCGAGGCATTGTGCGAGGCTGTTGAAAATAACCTGAAAGGTTCGGTCATTATTGATGCGGGCTGCGGTGAGGGATACTATACATCAGCAATAATTGATAGGCTGAATGGAGCAAATATTAAGGCTGAGGTATGCGGTATCGACATATCAAAAACAGCGGTGGAGTACAGCTCAAAGCGAATAAAAACAGCGGAGCTTGCAGTTGCAAGCGTGTTTCATATCCCTGTTGCTGACAATTCCTGCGATATGCTTGTGACTCTTTTTGCGCCGTACTGCGGAGAAGAGTTTCAGCGAGTTCTAAGAAAAGACGGTATAATGATAATGGCAATACCTTCACAGGAGCATCTTTGGGAGCTGAAAAAGGCTATATATGATACCCCATACAAAAATGAAGTGAAACCCTATGAGCTTGAAGGCTTCGAGCTTGTGAGCAAGAAGCGTGTGACCTATGAGATGCGCCTCGAAAGTCAGGAGGACATAAACGCACTGTTTTCCATGACTCCCTATTACTACAGGACGGGGCGTGAGCAGCAGGAGAGACTTGCAAAGCTCGGTCATTTAACAACAAAGGCGGATTTTGAATTGCTTGTATACCGCAATATCTGATATGCAGTAATTTGTCGGAAATACATATGCTTTTGTTGAAGCAGTAAAGCTGCACATAAAAATTAGCAAAGGAATGATCTTATGGCTCTTGACGGAGCTTTCTTATATGCAGTGAGAAAAGAACTTCTTCCGCTTATCGGTGGAAGAGTCGAGAAAATACACCAACCCTCCCGTGAGGAGGTAATAATTTCCATACGTACCCGAGGCGGCAGCAAAAAGCTCTATATATCCTCAAATGCAGGAAGTGCAAGGGTGCATATGACCGAAAACAACGTGGATAATCCACAGACTCCGCCTATGTTCTGTATGCTTCTTCGCAAGCGTCTTGGCAGCGGTAAGCTCATTGATATCAGGCAGGACGGATTGGAAAGAATACTCTTTCTTGACTTTGAGTGCGTAAACGAGCTGGGTGATGTGGTGACTGTTACACTTGCCTGCGAGATAATGGGACGGTGTTCAAATCTTGTTATCATTAGCCATGAAGGCAAGGTCATTGACAGTATCAAGCGTGTTGACGAGGATATGTCCCGTGAGAGACTTGTGCTCCCTGGTATGAAGTACACTATGCCGCCCCGTGATGACAGGCTGAATTTCCTTATAGCCGAGCCTGAGGAGATAGTGGAGCGTCTGCGCAGTACCGAGCCTAAAGAGCTTTCAAAGGCTCTTATACGCATATTCGAGGGTATTTCACCGATACTTGCCCGTGAGTGGGCGTTCTTTGCCGGCAGGGGAGCGCACCTTGAAAGCGATACCATTGACGGAGACCAGTTGGACAGACTTCTTTTTGTCATAAAGCGTACAAAGGGTCAGCTTGAAAACGGCGAGTGCTGTTTCTCAGTGGCGAGCGATAAGGAGGGACAGCTGAAGGACTTTTCCTTTATACGCCTTTCACAGTTCGGAACACTTATGTATACAAAGGAGATACCTACAGCCTCAGAGCTGCTGGACTATTTCTACTCCGAGCGTGACAGGGCTGCGCGTACAAAGCAGCGTGCAAACGACCTGTTTAAGCTGCTTATGAACCTTACGGAACGTACTTCAAGGCGTATCGCTGCACAGCGTGAGGAGCTCGATGCCTGTGCTGACAAGGAGCACGCTAAGCTCTGCGGCGACCTTATTTCCGCAAATATGTACCGCATACAGAAAGGGGACAGCAGTGCTACGGTGGAGAATTTCTACGACGAGAGCTGTCCGCAGATGACAATTGAGCTTGATGTGAGGAAAACTCCTGCACAGAATGCCCAGCATTATTATAACGAGTACAAGAAGTCGGTTACTGCCGAGGAAAAGCTGGCGGTGCAGATACAAAAGGGCGAGGAGGAGCTTCAGTATCTTGAAAGCGTATTTGACTCGCTGACAAGAGCGTCTTCCGAGAACGATATCATACAGCTGAGACTGGAGCTGCGCGAGCAGGGCTATATCCGCTATGCAGGCGGAAAGGCTAAGCCGCCAAAGGCTCTGCCGCCAATCGAGTATAAGTCCAGTGACGGATTTACAATACTTGTGGGACGAAATAATAAGCAGAACGACCAGCTCAGTCTCAAATTTGCTGAGAAATCCGATATTTGGCTGCATACTCAGCTTATTACAGGCTCTCACGTACTGATACTCACTGACGGAGAAACTCCTCCTGATAAGACTATCGAGGAGGCTGCAATAATTGCTGCGGTAAACAGCAGCGGCAGAAATTCGGGACTTGTGCCTGTTGACTACTGTCTTGCCAAATTTGTGAAAAAGCCTGCTGGTGCAAAGCCGGGAAAGGTTATCTTCACCAATTACAAAACTGCCTTTGTGAAGCCCGATGCGGAGCTTGAAGCGAGTCTGAGGGTATGAGCATGAATAAAAGACTTGATGCGGAGTTTTTTCACCGCGATGCTCTTGATGTAGCTCCCGACCTTGTTGGAAAGATACTCGTTCACAGACTTGCGGACGGCAGTGAGCTTCGGGAGCGTATCGCCGAGACAGAGGCGTACCGCGGTGAAGAGGATAAGGGCTGCCATGCGGCAAAGGGCAGGACTAAGCGCACAGAGCTGCTCTACGGAGAAAGCGGAGTCATTTATGTGTATCTCTGCTACGGTATGCACTGGCTTATGAATGTCATAACAGGCGAAAAGGACCAGCCTCAGGGCGTACTTCTACGTGCAGGAGAGCGCTTTGACGGACCTGCAAAGCTCACCAAGAACATGAAGGTGGACGGGGGCTTCAACGGTGTTTTCCTCAAGGATAATGAGGGCATATGGTTCGAGGACGACGGTTTCCGACCTGAAATAAGGACTGCGCCCCGTGTGGGCATCGACTACGCAGGTGACTACTGGAAGGATATAGAATGGCGGTTTATCGCTGACGGGAAGTGATAATGTGAATATACGCTGTACAGGCTGGAATTCCATATACAAAAGCGGTACTGTGATAAAAAAGCAGGCGGACGGGGAGTATATGCTCATGCTCATAAGGAGCAGAAGCTGCGTCAGCATAGACGGTGCGGTTATGCAGCTTCCTGCGGATACGCTTTTACTTTTCAGCGGCAGCTGCACTGCTCAGTGCAGTACAGATGAATGTGCGATGGTATGCGACTGGATATGCTTTGATGCAGGCGATGAGCAGGAGCTTATGGAGTCGCTGGAGCTTGAATATGACCGCCCTATATGCTTTGCGGATACAGAGTTCATATGCGGACTCATGCGCAATATAGCCGAGGAGTATTACTCTCTCGGAGCGCGAAGACTAAAAATGCTTGACAGTCTTATGAGGATACTTCTTGTAAAGCTGAGTGACGCGAGACTGCACAGGGATATAGCCGTGCAGACTTCCGAACCGCATTACGGACTGCTGATAGAGCTGAGAGAAAAGATATACCGCAATCCGCAGATGAAGTGGAATGTGGATACCATGGCGGCTTATGTGAATATGTCAAGGTCGTATTTTCAGCATCTTTACCGCGAGACCTTCGGTGTGTCATGTATTGCCGATGTTATAAGCGGCAAGATAGAAAAGGCGAAGGAGATACTCAGCGAAACGGACTGTACTGTTTCGCAGGTCGCAGCTATGTGCGGATATGACAACGAAGAGCATTTTATGAGGCAGTTCAAGAAAAATGTGGGGGTGACTCCTACCAAATACAGGAAGCAGGTTTGATGTTAAAAAATAGTTCACAATTAACAAATAATATTAACAGTAATGGCGGGTCAAACGACGAAATAACGGCATTTTTGTCAATTATTGCGGACTATTGTTCAATTGTTGCTATTTTTATGTTAAAAAGGGGTGAAAAGACTTAAAAGCAAGGCACACTCATGTCAAAATAATGGTATATTTCAACAAAATCACACAAAAAATTGTCATTTAGACATGAGGCAATTTTTCAATAAAAAGGTAAAGGACATTGTGCGGGGCGTACAAACGACGCATTATAGGGATAAATCAGCTTTTGTGACCTCTTTGTGGAATAAAGCTGAAGTTTTGGTGAATTTAACATATTCTTAAGACTATTTTAAGGAACGGTGACTATAATGTAATCAAATGATACGAAAGGAGTGTGAGACTCCGTGCGGAAAAGTCCGTTTCGGAGGTAGTTATGGCAATCAATACATTCGCTCGCAAAGAAATCAAGTTTCTCCTTAATATGGATCAGTATCACGGACTGATGGAGGTCATATCCGAGTATATGAATCCTGATGATTACTGCATAGGCGGTAAGGAGTATGGTATTTATAATATCTATTATGATACCCCAGATGATTACCTTATAAGAGAGTCACTCTCAAAGCCATATTACAAGGAAAAGATCAGACTTCGCAGCTATTATTCACCTGCTAAGCCTGATGACAAGGTTTTCCTTGAGATAAAGAAGAAGATCGGCGGAATTGTTACAAAGAGAAGAGTTTCAATGACCCTTGCTGATTCAGATGCATACTTTGCTGACCGAACAAAGCCTGCATATGATAAGTACATAACAGAGCAGGTTTTCAGAGAGCTCGATGTATTCCTTGACAATTATCCCATCGCACCAAAGCAGTATATCAGTTATCAGCGTGAGGCTTTCTTCGGAAAGTACGATCACGATTTCCGTCTTACGTTTGACAGAAAGATAACTGAGCGCCGCTATGATCTCGGACTGAACTATGAGAGCTACGGCAATTATATAATCGGCGTAGACCAGAGACTTATGGAGGTCAAGGTCTCAAATGCCATTCCCGACTGGCTGGTAAGCAAGATGTCAGAGCTTGGTATCTTCAAGACCAGCTTCTCAAAGTACGGCAGAGCATATCAGAACTTCGTTAAAACTCAGATCGAGGGTGCTCAGCAGACATCGGGAAGAAGGATTTATATATCAGGCATCTCAATGGTTAAGAATAACGTAATTATGAACAGGAGCGTATAATTTATGTTTGAACACGGTTTTTTCGGAAATGTACTTTCAAAGTATTATGAGTCAAGTGATTCGGTTTTGGGCATCAGCTCAACACTGACTACTATCAAGGCGGGAGAGTTTTTCCTCTGCGTCGGCGCAGCACTTCTTATAGGCTTCCTTATAAGCCTTATCTACATCGTGACTCATAGAAAAGAGGGTTATTCACAGAGCTATGTTCTGACCATGATAATGCTTCCGACTATCGTTTCACTTATACTTTTACTCATTAACACAACAGCAGGCGCACTCAGTCTGGCAGGTGCATTCACACTTGTACGATTCAGAAGCGTTGCGGGTGACCCGAAGGATATAGCATACATATTCTTTGCAATGGCAGCAGGTACAGCCTGCGGTATCGGATACATCGGATTTGCTATCGTATTCTTTGTTATCCTCGGCGTTGTAATGTTTATCCTCAGCGAGACAGACTTCGGCGGCTGCAAGAAGAGACATATGACTCTCAAGATCGCTATCCCCGAGAACCTTGATTATCAGGGCGTATTTGAGCCTGTTCTCGGCAGATACACAACATACCACAAGCTCAGAAGAGTTAAGACAACAAACTTCGGTACACTCTTTGAGCTTATCTACAGCGTTGATGTTCTTGATAACATCGACCAGAAGAAATTCGTTGATGAGCTCCGTGCTCTTAACGGAAATATGACGATCAACCTCGTATTCTTCAAGTATGACGATAAGATATACGAAGGCTGATAAATAGATAATTTAAAACCCTCTCCAGCAGATTTGTCAGGCTCTAATTATAGGTCTGACAAATTTTGCATATGGGGAAAAGGAGAGAAAGCTATGAAATATAGAAGGTTTATTGCAGCGGCTGCTGCACTTTTAACACTGATGACCGCAGTATCATGCGGAAAAGATGAAGTTCCTGAGTCGGACAAAGATAAAAACCCGACTATATATTCCGAGGATACGAGCAAGAGCTCTTCACAGAAGCTCGACTGGGGCGACAGCTCTCAGAATAAGCCGCAGAATAACGGTGGACAGAATAATGGCGGACCAAATAACGGTCAGAATAATATGCCTCAGCAGAATAGCGGCAACGGCGGCGGTATGCCTAACGGAAATGGTCCTCAGGGTGGAAATTCCGCGCCTTATATGGGCGGAAGCGGCTATCCATCAAATAACAACAGCAGCAATAATTTCTGGGGAAACAGTAATCCCAACGGCGGAAACCCGTACAGCGGCGGACAGCAGAGCGTTCCTAACTGGGGACAGTCAGGCGGCGGTACATGGGGCGGCGTACAGAATAACTATAACGGCGGCGGCTTCAGCGGTAATACAGGCGGAAACAATAACCAGGGCGGTGAAAACGGCGGCGGTGAGCAGAATCAGAATACACAGCCCAATACTCAGCCTGCAACACAGGCACCTACTGCGCCTGTCAACAGCTCTGAGGTCGAAGCGCCTGATGATACATTAAAGTATACTGCCGAGGTAACTCTTGGCAGTGATATAAACGTAAAGGGCAGTAATATAAAGGTGAACGGCTCGGTGGTAACTATTACCTCTGAGGGCGATTATATCTTTTCGGGAAGTCTTCCAAACGGTCAGATATGCGTTGATACAGCTTCTCCGACGGATAAGGTCACTATCGTGCTTAACGGCGTTGAGATATCCAATTCAAACGGTCCTGCTATCCTTATTGATGAGGCTAAGAAGTGTACTATCAAGGTCAAGGACGGTACAGCAAATTACCTTTCCGACGGCGGCGACAATAAGATATACGACGGTACTATCTTCTCCAATGATACTCTCAGACTCAAGGGCAACGGCGAGCTTTATATAACTGCAAACAATGCTCACGGTATATCCTGCGATGACGATATTATCGTCGATAACGGCACATATAATATCATTTCTGCAAAATCGGGCATATTTGTTCACGATGATATCACGATAAACGGCGGCAGAGTAAATATCAAGGGCGGCACAAACGGTATCAAGTCAAAGGGTACTATCAATATAAACGGTGGCTGTACAATGATATCGGGCGGCTTCAAGGAGGAGAAGCGTTCCATTTATGCTATGGGAACCTTCAGCTATACAGGCGGATATGTTTTTGCAGCAGGCAATCAGGTATCTGTTCCTACATACTCTGAAAGACCTTATGTGGTCATGGACCTTGTTGACCCTGTAGAAGGCGGAAACAGTGTTGAAATGGTGCTCAATGATATCCAGATGGCTACATTTGTTCCGCATACAGAATTCAGAAGCCTTATGATGCTTGCACCTGAAATATCAGCAGGGAATACATTCTATGCTGTTATCAATGGCGAAAATACAGAACAGTATACCATTGAAGAAGGACTTAATCTGTTTACGACTAAATAAAAGAATTATTGTATAATAAATGTAAATATGTAATAAGTGAAAACTTATTCACATAAAATTAACTTGAAAAAATATGAAAAAACAAGCAAAAGTACACATAAGTATATTTTTGTAGATAAATGTATATTGTAAAGTACGGGATAATGCAATATAATAAATACAGCAAATGAAGATTATTGGTATTCAACATCAAGTACCCTCCCCTCTCATGTGCTTGATATTGAGTATTAGTTCACTTGCACGCCATAGAAATAGTTTTGTCAAGTAATAAAACTAACCCCTTTCATTTGTAATTTTTTCATGTTTTCTATTCTCAATAATTTGTTTTAACTTATCGTCTATGGCTCGACCCACAGTGCTAAACGAGAAATCGTTTGGGTCGAATATCCGCTCCCTCTGAGCGGATTTTTTTTACATTGTGAAACTTGCGTGAAAGATTATATAATCCGCTTGACAAATTCTATAACCTGTGTTAGAATATATGTAATGAAGAAGGGAAGTGATGTACCCGTGAAAAAGAGTGTATACAGCCTTGTCCTAATGGACGATGTTATAAAAGCTGTGGACAAAGAGGCTTACAGGCTGGGGACGAGCCGCTCAAATCTTATAAATCAGATACTTGCAGAGCATTTATCCTGTGTTACCCCCGAAATGCGTATGAGGGAGATATTTGAACAGGTGGCAGAGCTGGTCAGCAGCAGCTTCCTGATACAGGAACAGCGTTCGCCGTCACTTATGACCGTAAAAACCGCGCTGGAATATAAGTACAGACCTACTATAAATTATAAGGTGGAGCTGGAACGATCGCCGTCGGATCATATCGGTACTCTCAGAGTTAACATAAGGACGCAGAGCTCGGCGCTTATTGATATGTTTCACAGCTTTTTTGCCTATCGTGCAAAGCTTGAAAAAACGTATCTGCAACAGCTTGGTATAAATAAGTACAGCTGCGAGATAGGTGACGGAAGCTTTTCGAGGGCTCTTATAAATACCGGAAAGCTTACGGGAGAACAGCTTGGCGAAGCAATAGGCGAGTACATCAAGGATCTTGACCACGCCGTAAAGGTGTATTTTGCGGATCCTGCCAACTTTGGCGAGAGCGCACATATTCTTGAAAAGAATTACCGATTGCTGTTAAGCAGGTATATTATTTAGTAAGCAAAAAAGAGTATTCAATGAATAATTTTTGATAAGAAAGAAAATGTGAATGGAGGAATAAATATGAATGCAGAGAAATTGACACAGAAATCCATTGACGCTGTTAGAAAAGCGCAGAGCATCGCTGTAATGCTCTCAAATTCCGTTATCGAGCCTATACACCTGCTTGCAGGACTGGTTCGTCAGGAAAACGGACTTATACCGCAGCTCCTTAAAAAGATGAATATAGACGAGGATATCTTCGACTCTGAGGTTGAGAAGAAGATGAACCTTCTCCCGAAGGTAACGGGAAGCGGCAGAAGCAGTAATATCGGCATATCGGCTGAGTGCGACAGAGTTCTCACATCGGCTGAGGGCATCGCTGCAAATATGAAGGACGAATTCGTTTCCGTAGAGCATCTTATGCTTGCTCTTATCGACAGCAAGGACAGAGATGTTTCACAGCTTTTCGGCACATTCAATATCACCCGTGACAGCTTTCTCAGCGCACTTATGTCCGTCAGAGGAAATACCAGAGTCACCAGTGAAAATCCGGAGGATACCTACGATGTGCTCACAAAATACGGTCAGGAGCTTGTCGGGCTTGCCAGGAGAAATAAACTCGACCCCGTTATCGGACGTGACAGCGAGATACGAAACGTTATCCGCATACTCTCAAGAAAAACGAAAAATAACCCTGTGCTCATCGGTGAACCGGGCGTTGGTAAAACTGCGATCGCTGAGGGACTTGCCCTTCGTATCGTGGCAGGAGATGTCCCCGACAGCCTTAAAGACCGCAAGGTCTTCTCGCTTGATATGGGAGCTCTCGTCGCAGGAGCAAAGTACAGAGGCGAATTTGAGGAGCGTCTGAAGGCTGTCCTCAATGAGATAAAGAACAGCAACGGACAGATACTTCTCTTTATTGATGAGCTCCACACTATCGTTGGTGCAGGAAAGACCGACGGTGCTATGGACGCAGGCAACCTTTTAAAGCCTATGCTTGCAAGAGGTGAGCTCCACTGTATCGGTGCTACCACACTTAATGAGTACCGTCAGTACATCGAAAAAGACCCTGCTCTTGAAAGACGTTTCCAGCCTGTTATGGTCGATGAGCCAAGCGTTGAGGATACTATATCCATACTTCGTGGACTCAAGGAGCGTTATGAGGTCTTCCACGGCGTAAAGATAAGCGATAATGCACTTATTTCGGCAGCAATGCTTTCAAATCGTTATATAACAGACCGTTTCCTCCCAGATAAGGCTATTGACCTTATAGATGAGGCTTGTGCGACTATACGTACTGAAATGGACTCCATGCCAACTGAGCTGGACGTTATCTCACGTAAGATAGTACAGCTGGAAATTGAAGAAGCTGCGCTCAAAAAGGAAAGCGACAATATCTCTCAGGAACACCTTGAGGAGATTCAGAAGGAGCTTGCAGAGCTGCGTGAGAAGTTCAACAGCATGAAGGCTAAGTGGGAAAACGAAAAGAATGATATCTCCGCTGTTCAGAAGCTCCGTGAGGAGATAGAGCGTACAGGCGGCGAGATAGATAAGGCTGAGCGTGAGTACGACCTTAACAAGGCTGCTGAGCTGAAATACGGCAAGCTGCCGCAGCTCCAGAAAGAACTGGAGGAGCTTGAAAAGCAGGCAGAGCATGACGTGGAGAATGGCAGACTCCTCCGTGATAAGGTAACAGAGGACGAGATCGCAAAGATCGTATGCCGCTGGACAGGTATCCCTGTATCAAAGCTTATGGAAGGCGAAAAGGAAAAGATACTGGGACTGGAAGGACTTCTCCATAAGAGAGTCATCGGACAGGACGAGGCTGTTACAAAGGTAAGCGAAGCTATACTGCGTTCTCGTGCAGGTATACAGGCTCCCGACAGACCTATCGGTTCATTCCTCTTCCTCGGTCCTACAGGTGTGGGCAAGACAGAGCTTGCAAAGGCACTCTCAGAGATACTCTTTGACGATGAGAGAAATATTATCCGTATCGACATGAGCGAATATATGGAGAAATTCAGCGTAAGCAGACTCATTGGTGCGCCTCCAGGATATGTTGGTTATGATGAGGGCGGTCAGCTCACAGAGGCAGTCCGCAGAAAGCCGTACTCTGTAGTTCTCTTTGATGAGATAGAAAAGGCTCACCCCGATGTGTTCAATATACTGCTTCAGGTGCTTGATGACGGTCGTATCACAGACTCACAGGGCAGAACAGTTGATTTCAAGAATACTATTATAATACTCACATCTAATTTAGGTTCTCCGTATATACTTGAAGGTATTGACGAAAACGGTGAGATAACCGATGAGGCACGTTCACAGGTAGAGGGACTTCTTAAAACGCAGTTCAGACCTGAGTTCCTCAACCGTCTTGATGAGATAATCTTCTATAAGCCGCTGGCTAAAACAGAGATAATCAAGATAGTTGACCTTATGTTGGCTGACCTTCAGAAGCGTCTGGACGACAAGCATATACGTATAAATGTAAGCGAGGCTGCTAAGAATTATATCGTTGAGTGCGGTTATGATCCTAATTTCGGTGCAAGACCGCTCAGAAGATTTATTCAGCGCAATGTTGAGACACTTGCGGCTAAGCGTATAATAGGCGGCAACCTTTCCGCAGGCGATGTCATTGATATAGACATAGACGCAAACGGCAAGCTGGTCGCAGATTGATAAATAAAACAAAGCCATAGTTTTCCTGATGAAAAGTCGGAAATACTATGGCTTTTTATTTTTTTGATGGCTAAAGGTCAAGTGCAAAAGTCGGATATTTTGGGCGTGTTCACAAAATATTAAGAAAATCAGAGACGAAAACGTTGATTTTTTTACCTTCAAAGAGCTGAAATCACTCTATATTTCGGAATATTTTAGACATAATATACAAAAAGTAAAATAAAAAATGGGCGGCAGCACCGTTTTCAACGGAAAATAGGCAAATTCTATGGCGGTTTTGAATAAAAATGGGGCGGTATACAGCCAAATATAGGTGGATTTGTCATTTTTTTTTGAAATTCTTGACAAATCGTTATAAAGGGTATATAATTCAATTGTAAAATCTATTTTATGGAGGATAAAACTATGACAAAGACCGAGTTAATCAGTGCAGTTGCCGACAAGGCTGACTTCACAAAGAAGAACGCAGAGACTGCTGTAAACGCTATCATCTCAACAATTACAGATGCTCTCGCAAGCGGTGAGAAGGTTTCAATCGTAGGCTTTGGAACATTTGAAGTACGTGACCGTAAGGAGAAGCAGGTAATCAATCCTCAGACAAAGAAGATGATGACAGCTCCTGCATCAAAGGCTCCTGCTTTCAAGGCTGGTCAGGCATTCAAGAACGCTGTTAACAAGTAATTCAAGGAGGATACTATCATGGCAGAAAAGAAGACTGCAGATACAAAAGTAGTTGAGACAGCTGCTGTTGCAGCTGATACAAAGGCAACAGCTGAGAAGAAGGCATCTGCTGCTAAGGCAACAGCTGCAAAGAAGCCTGCTGAAAAGAAGGCAACAGCTGCAAAGAAGGCTCCTGCTGCAAAGAAGCCTGCTGAGAAGAAAGCAACAACTGCAAAGAAGCCGGCTGCTGAGAAGAAGCCTGCTGCTAAGAAGACTGCAGCTGCTGTTGAAAGCAAGGTAGTGATCCAGGGAAGAGGCACAGAGGTAAATACCGATGAGCTTATCAAGAAGGCAATAAAGGCTTCAGGCAAGAAGAATGCTGAGAAGGTTGATCTTTATGTTATTCCTGAGGCAAACAAGGTTTACTATGTAATTGATGGTGTGCCAAGCGGCGACATCGATCTCTTCTAAGAATTCTTTAAGCTCCGCTTTATGCGGAGCTTTTTGTATATATAAGCATAAACAAGGCTCTCCATAACCTCGATACCCATATAGCAGTTTTGTAGTATTTATTGAGAGAACCCCTTTTGAAAAAGGGGCTCCTCTGACGGAGGACGTCCCCTCTGTCACTGCGTGACATCTCCCCACACTGTGGGGAGTCACTCTCAAACTCTCTCCCGAAAACTTTCAGTTTTATTTTTTCTCAGATAGGGCACACCGAAAATAAAAAAGCCCTGCAAGTAATGCAGGGTGTGCCCTATCTGAGAAAAAATCAGCTAAAAAAGTCTTTGGAAAGGGGTTCGGGGGAAAGCCTTTCTTCAGAAAGGTTTCCCCCGATAAATAGTATAAGCTTCTATATTAGTACCACGGTTACGGAGAGCCTTTTAACTATATCATGGTTTTATTGGGGCTTGTGTAAAAACGTGTGTGTTAAGCTTATTCTGCGCTTTCGATAGTAACCTTAAAGGAGATTTCTACATTAAGGCATAAAGTATAAGCGTAATAATATGTCGGATGAAAGTTTCATGAATATGTTTCAGTTGTTGTAACTATTTAGATAATTGTTTTATTAGTGACTGTTGTAACTACAGGCTGCTCGCTGTGGTTATTGTCCGATACAGGCTTTGGATCAATACCGAGGAGTATGCGTTGTATTGAAAGTGCGTCCAGAGTTGAAATTCCATCGCCGTTCATATCACCGAGTGCAATTCCTCTTTTTGTGATATGTTGTGCGTCAGTACCGTTTTCGCCGTACTTGTTAGGATTTGCAAGAGACTGCATTATAAGAACAACGTCGCCCATGTCGAGTGAACCGTCTCCGTTGGCATCTCCCTTATCGCCGCTGTATTCTTCAACTTCAAGTTCGCTGCGGATGATAGTATTTGTATCAGGAGAAACATAGATATTACCTGAAACAATGTCGCCCTTGCGGATATCTGAGTCAAAGCAACTGTTTATAGTGTAAGCACCAACGTTGCTTATAACAAATCCGTTTTCTGAACCGATAGTGAAGTCTGTAACCTCAGCGTTGTTGATCTTTACGAGCTTAGCTGACTTATCAGCTGAATTGATGTAGACTATAAAAGAGAATTCAACTGATTGTGTGTCATAAACAGTGCGGTCGGATGATTCACCTTCTACATTGCACTTGAAGCTGCCGTCTGTACCAATTTTTACGATATAAGTACCGCCCTTGAGTGTGTTGAACTCATCGGCTGAAACAGAAGTATCACCGTCAAGTGACTCTATCTTGATGTATTTAGGATAAATGTTTGTAACATTCCATATGTAATCAGTTCTTAAAGTTTCGCCGTTGCCCTTGTTTGACCACCTGCTTACGCTGTGATAAGCGTTGATAACAAGACCACTCAGATCGAGTTTTTCACCCTCGTCATAGATAGTCTTTGTAGGGATAGTTTTTATCTTTTCGAAGTGGTCAACACCTGTACCGTACATCCATCGCTCGGGTTCTGTATAAGTTGTTGAATTGTCGGGAACATCGTTATTTGTACCGCCGTAAGGGTAAGATACATTAGCTGTTGTGGTAGGGCTCGGGTTATAGTGAGTTGTAACAGAATATAGATCAATGCTGAAAATATCATAGAGATAGTTTACAGCCATATAGCTTTGATTAGCAGTTACTATTATATTATCGCCCTTATTGAGGCTCTTTAGTATTTCTGTGACTTTTTCATCGGAAAGACCGCCTTCGAGACGGAGAGAACTTAAAGTGTATTTTATACCGTTGCTGAGATAAAGCTCCTTATAGCTACCACAATCAGCATAGCTGTCGAAAGTACCTCTGAACGATGTGCGGTCATATTCTTTGACGCTTGTTACCGGAGCAGTTAACGTAGTTGTGATCGTAGTAGTTGTTACGGGCTGAGAAGTAACAGCTCTGCGGACAGTTACCTTAAATGATTGCTTAGCCATTCCTTCGCCTTCGCCGTATGTTACGTAGATAGTATAAGTACCCGGCTTCGTGTTGTCAAATTCAGATGAGTCTACCTTGAAATACTTTGAATCTATTGGCTGTGGGAAAGTATCTCCGAGCATTCCGAGAGAATCATATACGGTTCCGTATGCGCTTCCGCCTGTGAAATCAAGCTCTTCACCGATATTGTATTCGGTTTTTTCAGGAGGGATCAGGGAAAGAGCATATTGTTTCCAGTATTCTGTAGTAGCAGGCAATGTCGTGTTAATGCAGGTGGTCGTTGTCGTTATTGATGTCTGGACGCTTGTTGCTGTAGTTGTGCCTTCAAGAGTCTTTTCTATATTAATAATAGTATCAGAAGCTGAAAGGGTAACATTTATTATATTGCCCTTGCTGAGCGAATTGACGACCGCTGCAAGTGATTCGCCATATGGATATTTTTCGTTGTTGATGAAATAGAGATAACCATCCTCTGCATGGTCGAAAACGCCTGCGATACCGTGAACTTCATTATCCTCCACAGTTACAGTGGTATCGTTTTCTGTGCTTGCACTTTTGAAAGTGATGATGTAATGATCGTCTGTATGCTCGGGATTATCCACATATGTATATTCCATATTCAGTTTTTCACCGACTTGGGGTTTGTGACCGAGCTTGTTTGTGAGGTGCTGTAATTCAAGGGGAGCATTGAAGAAGTATTTTCCTGCCTTGTCGAGAGTTACTGAATCATTGTCGACAGCAGTTATAATACCGCTTGCGCTGGCTGTTATTGTAGGGAAACAGCATGAAGCAGCAGGATAGCAGTCATAACAAGCAGCACAGCCGTTTGAAGCAACCTGAATTTCGGATTTCGGTACGTTCTTATGACACATCATGCATTGCACCGTTTCGACCTCTTGTGTGTCATCAGCGGCTATAGCATTTAGTGGTGCCACCGTTGCGGTAGTGGTGGTCGGTGCAGCAGACAGCATAGATGCTGACATTGCAGCTGCAAGTGTGATTGATAATAATTTTTTGAATAGCATAAATATACCTCCTTTGTAAAATTTTCATGCCTTCTATTTATTAGACGTACCACAATATGAAAACTCTCACATGAATATTGTGAACATTTTGTTAAGAAATATATAGTTTTTATTACGGTATATAATATAAAAATAGTAATATAATTACTGTTCAAGTCAATAATTGACAGATTGTGTGAGATAATAAATACTTATAGCACAAAATATCACCTAAGAAGTATTATATGTCATTGAAAATAACTACATCGGAATATATAATATAATCAGTGAGATAAGGATGCAATAGGCATACTTTTCAGAGGATATTAAAATCCGGAGGGATCTGTAATGAGAAACACTAACTTTAAAAAAAGAGCAGCATCTGCTGCGGCTGCGGCTGTTATCACACTATCCGCGGCAGTCGGAACATCGGGAAACGTATTCACATCAGATGTCGGTCCATCTGTGATGACCGTGTATGCGGCTGAGAGCAGCGTGAAGGTACTCAGCTCGGCAGGCTACGGCGAGGGCGTGTATGCCACATGGTCATCGGTATCGGGCGCATCGGGCTATAATGTCTATGTTGACGGCACTCAGATAGACAGTATGCTCATAAGACAGTACAGCGGATACATGAGAGCTGATGCAGTAGGTCTCAGGGCAGGAAGCCACACTATTAAAATAGTACCTGTCATAGGCGGCAGGGAAGATGCTTCAAAGTCTGCCGAAACAAAGGTGAATGCATATGCACACGACAGAAGCGGTTTTGCTTTCGTAGGCGGCAGCGCAAGCGGTGCATACAATGCAGACGGCACTCTCAAGAGCAATGCCATTGTTGTTTACGTTACCAACTCAAATAAGGACAGTGTCACGGCAAGTATTGATGCTACAGGTAAGGGCGCAGAGACTCTTACAGGCGTGCAGAACATCATTACAGGCTATAAAAAGGGAAAAGAAGCGAGACCGTTAAATATACGCTTCATCGGAAACATCACGGATCCCTCAGTTCTCACTAAGGGCGATCTTATGCTTGATTCAGTAAAGGCAGGCTGTACTGTTGAGGGAATTGGAAACGATGCGACTCTCAACGGCTTCGGACTTGTTATGAAAAACTGCTCAAACGTTGAGGTAAGAAATCTCGGTTTTATGAACTGTAACAGCAACGAGGGCGATAACTGCGGTCTGCAGCAGAATAACGACCATGTGTGGGTGCATAACTGCGACTTCTTCTACGGTGATGCAGGCTCCGATGCAGATCAGGTAAAGGGCGACGGAGCGCTTGATACAAAGACATCTACATATATAACTCATTCCTATAATCATTTCTGGGACAACGGTAAGTGCAACTTACAGGGCATGAAGTCTGAGTCGACTGAGAATTACATCACATACCACCATAACTGGTACGATCACTCAGACTCCCGCCACCCCAGAATAAGGACCTGCTCGGTGCACTGCTACAATAACTATTTTGACGGCAATGCAAAGTACGGCGTAGGCGTTACAATGGGAGCTTCCTGCTTCGTTGAGAACAACTATTTCAGAAACTGCAAATATCCTATGCTCATATCCATGCAGGGCTCAGATGATATCACAGGAGGTACATTCTCAGGTGAAGCAGGCGGAGTTATAAAGTCCTTCGGCAATATTATGACAGGTCAGAAGGCTTATACTACCTATCAGCAGAATAATACGGATTTCGATGCTTATGAGGCATCGTCAAAAACAGAGAAAATAGGTTCCAATGTAAAGGCAAAAAGCGGCGGAACTTCATATAACAATTTCGATACATCGGGTGTCATGTACAGCTATACTCCCGACAATGCCAAAGATGTACCTTCAATAGTAACTTCAAAGGCAGGCAGAGTTGACGGCGGCGATTTTAAGTGGCAGTTCAACAATGCTGTTGACGATGAGAGTTATGCGGTAAATCAGGGACTCAAATCCGCACTTGTGGCATATAAGGGCAGTGTAACAGCTATCGGCAGCGGCTTCAAGGAGGATAATACTCCTGCACCTGTTGTAACGACAACAACGGTTCTTCAGCCTGTAGCTACTGATATAACTACTACAACTACAGTATCTCAGACATCTGCTGTGACCACAACAGTACAGTCTGTGGTTACTCCGGTAACAGGTGCAAATATAATCTTCGCTTCACCTAACGGCGGAGGCGACGGAAAGTCAGTAAGCTCTCCAACAGACGTACTTACAGCTATAAAATCTGTACCAGCAGGCGGCACTATCTATCTGCTGGCAGGTACATACAAATGCAGCTCACCTATTATTATTGAAGAGAGCAATGCAGGCAAGGCAGGTTCATACAAGACTATCACTCCTTGTCCAAATGCAGATGTAAAATTCGACTTCTCGGGTGAAGCTGTATCGGGCACTAACCGCGGCTTTGTCCTTGACGGCTCATACTGGCACTTCTACGGCTTTGAGATAGCAAATGCAGGCGACAACGGTATGCTTCTCTCAGGCGATAACAATATCATTGAAATGATGCTGTTTGACGGCAATCAGGATACAGGTCTCCAGATATCAAGGTATAACGGTTCTTACACAAGTGTATCACAGTGGCCTTCAAATAACCTTGTAAAGAACTGCACATCGCGCAATAACTGCGATGACGCAACAATGGAAAATGCAGACGGTTTTGCTGCAAAGCTTACCTGTGGTGAGGGCAATGTATTCGACGGCTGTATCGCATACTGTAACTCTGACGACGGCTGGGATTTATACGCAAAGACGGAAACAGGTCCTATAGGCGTTGTTACTATAAAGAATTGTATCTCATTCCGTAACGGTTTCACGGAAAACGGCAAGGGCTACGGAGACTGTGACGGAAACGGCTTCAAGCTTGGCGGCGGCGGTGTTGGCACACGCCACATCGTTGAGAACTGCCTCGCATTCGAGAACCTCAACTGCGGATTTACAGACAATAATAACCCGAAATTCGGCGATATGAAGAACTGCACCGCGTACAATAACGGTATCGGCGGCAAGGGCAAGGCAAACTATATGGTATACCGCTGCGATACCTCTGCAACCTTCAACAGTGTTATTTCATACATCAACACAGGCAGGGTATCAAAGACAAATGCGGCAGGCATAAAGGTCTCAAATGACAAGTTTGTTGGAAATATGTCCAATTCAGTGTATTACAACAGCAAGTACTACTTTGCCAAGTCAAATACAACGATGACCAACGGTGCGAAGCTGGGCGATGTCATTACTCCTGCTGACGGCGATTTTATGACCCTTAACGTTGCTGCTATGGGTACGGATTTCCACAAGACATGGAGAAATGCAGACGGCTCTCCTAAGACAGGCGGATTTGCCGAAACAGCATCGGGAAGCGCGTACAAGAGCATAGGCTATCATATGAGCAGCGGAGTCAAGCAGGTTTCAACTCCTGATCCATATGCAAACGGTACATCTGCTCCTGTGCAGACAACAACTACTGCTTCTGCAACCACAACCAGCACCACAACTACTGCTGTGACTACTACATCTGTAATTGCAGGCAGCGGCGTAGCAGGTGATGCAAATGGTGACGGCGAGGTGGATTTCGGCGATATCGTGCTTATCATGCAGAGTCTCGCAAATCCGAACAAGTATCAGATAGCTCCCGAGAACCGCGATAATGCCGATGTGCACCAAAAGGGCAACGGTATTACCAACGGAGATGCTTTGACTATACAGAAATATCTCTTAAAGCTCATTCCCACTCTCCCCGAATCATAAACAGATCGGGTCTCATAATAAATGATATTATGGAAAAAGGAACCTTCCCCCCATTGGTTCCTTTTTTCATTATTTAAGCAAGCAACTTAAATAATAACAGAAATTTTACATATAATGCTTAAAATAGTCTTGACACGGAACTTAAAAGAAAGTATAATGAAATTAAAGAATTATTGGAGCATTCCAATAAAAGGAGGATATCAAACATGAAAAGCAAATTAAGAAAGGCAATTGCGTTTGCGGCTGCGGGAGTTATGGCGGCTGTACAGTGCGGTTCTACAGGACTTTTCAACGTTACAGCAGCAGGAGAGGCAACTGCGGCTACAGCGTTCCCTTATACCATTGAGGGCGAGAAGATGAAGGGAGCAGACCTGTGGACATCTATCTATCAGACGGAGCTCCCCGGATACTCCGGCGAGGGCTTTTACTATCTCACAGCTCAGCCTGCATCATTTGAGGTCACTGTTCCCGAGGACGGAATGTATTCCATCGTTGTTCACGGCGCACAGATACTCAATAAGGAAGGCAGACAGCAGGCTGTGAAGATCAACGGAGTAAAGTATATAACACAGGCTGCTTATTCCGATAAGTGGGTAGACTATGATTTCGGAATGGTACGTATGAACAAGGGCGTGAATACGATCGAATTCATCAGCGAATACGGTTATATGGCTATTGATACTGTAACTGTGGATAATGCGAAGTTCCCCGATCTTTCAAAGGCAAGCGGAACGACTGTTGACAAGGACGCTACTCCTGAAACTAAGGCTCTTATGAAGTATCTCAAGAGCGTTTACGGTAAGCATATCCTTTCGGGACAGCAGGAGATATACGGCGGCGGTCATGCAGTTGAGACTACTATCCGCTACGATGCAAACGCTAATAAGTGTATTGACCAGGAAGGCGTTGAGTACGTCATAGACGAGGAAAGCTGGGACAAGACAGAGCAGGGCGAAAAGTTCCCGTGGCACTGTACAGGTCCTGACGGTCAGGTATATACCTACAGCACTCAGAACCGCAACTATACATATAACGATTATAACTATGAGGTAAGATATATCAAGGAGCTTACAGGCGAAGAGCCTGCTATCCGCGGATTTGACTTCGGAAGCTACTGCCCCTGCTATGCATGGGACGACGGAGTTGCTCAGCGTATGATAGACTGGGCTAAAAATAAGAACGGTATCTGTACAGCTTCATGGCACGTAAATGTGCCTAAAACAAAGGCTTCATATACTCTTGGTGAGCCTCTTGACTTCGGTCTTACTACTTACACGGAGAATACGGACTTTGTAACTGCAAACTGCATGGTAAAGGGTACTATGGAGTATGATTACTTCCAGCTGTGTATGAAAAATCTTGCAGCTGAGCTGAAAAAGCTTCAGGACGCAGGTGTGCCTGTTATTTTCCGCCCATTCCATGAGGCTGAGGGTAACCCCAGCCGTACAGATGATCCTATCGACGGTTCTGGTGCATGGTTCTGGTGGTCGAAGGAAGGCGCAGTAGTATATAACAAGCTCTGGAACTTCTTACAGGATACTCTCACAAATGAGTACGGACTCCACAATCTTATCTGGGAGCAGAACCTCTATGCATGGTCTGATAATTCCGCAAAGTGGTACTCGGGCGATGACAAGGTAGATATCGTAGGATTTGATAAGTACAACTGCCAGTACAACCGCCATGACGGCAAGCAGCAGGGCGTTCCGAATGAGGACGCTGAGGCAGGTATATTCTATACTCTGAATAAATTCGTAAATGGAAATAAAATGGTATCAATGCCTGAGAATGACTCATGCCCGAGCCTTAACAATATGCAGGTAGAACACGCTTACTGGCTGTATTTCTGCCCGTGGTATGACTCGGAGCAGGCACACTTCCTCTGCGGCAAGGAGTATCAGGATCCCGATACGTTCAAGGAGCTTTACAAGAGCGATTTCTGCATCACACTTTCAGAGCTCCCTAAGGACCTGTATAAGGGCGGTTCAGAGCCTTCAACAGGTACGACAACAACTACTACCACAACAAAGCCTGTAACTACAACAACAACTTCTTCGACACCTGCTGTTGCAGCTAAGAAGTACGGTGATGCAAACTGTGACGGTGAGATTGATATGTCAGACGTTGTACTCATTATGCAGTCTCTTGCTAATCCTGACAAGTTCGGCTTAAAGGGGTCGGATAAGAACCACATCACAGCACAGGGCGAAGCAAACGGCGATGTTGACAAGAGCAGTGCAGGCATTACATCTAACGATGCACTGAGGATACAGGAGTTCCTCCTCGGCAAGGTAAAAGACCTTAAACCTTCAACTAAATAAGCTCTAAAAGCCGAAAGTATATACTTTCGGCTTTTTAGCAGTCAATATACGGATTATTTGTCCGTGCAGGGGTTGACATATCGTTTGACAGATGATATAATATAGAACGGAACTTTTCCCGACAGTTCGTTTGCGCCATCCTGTCGTTAAACAAAACCAGGGCATCTGTGAGTGCAGGGGAACTGCGCTCTTTTTACGAAACAGGTGCGTCTGCTTATGGCAGACGCTTTTTTATTCATAAAGCGGCGTATGACGCGCCCGACGTATATCCATGAGGTGATGTTATGTACAGACTGAAAACTTCTGCGGAATTTGACAGTGCTCATTTTCTTGCAGGCTATAATGGAAAATGCGCCAATATTCACGGACACCGCTGGAAAATAGAAGCAGTCGTTAAAAGCGGCGAGCTTACAGCAAGCGGCGAAAAACGCGGAATGGTCGTTGATTTCGGCGATTTTAAAAAGGCAGTCAGGACTCTTGCAAAGAGCTTTGACCATGTGCTTATTTATGAAAAGGGCTCGTTGAAGGCTGCCACTCTTGCTGCGCTTAATGATGAGGACTTCCGCCTTATAGAGGTGGATTTCCGCCCTACAGCCGAGAACTTTGCAAAACATTTCTACGGTCTCCTCAAAGCAGAGGGGCTTCCGATGGAAAGTGTTGCAGTATACGAAACACCTGAGAATTGTGCGGTATATGAGGAGGAAAACTGATGCTTCCTGTAGTTGAAAAGTTTATAAGTATTAACGGTGAGGGAGCTCATGCAGGTGAGCTTGCTGCCTTTATCCGTTTCAGAGGCTGCAATCTCTGCTGCTCATACTGCGATACCAGCTGGGCAAACTGTGAGACTGCTCCTGCTGAGTATGAAACTCCCGAGGATATTGCTGAGTGGGTGGCTGAAAAGGGTGTTGAAAATGTTACTCTCACAGGCGGAGAGCCGCTTCTGCAAAAGGAATGTGATGCAGTTGCCGAGCTTCTGATGAAGCAGGGCTGCCGCGTTGAGATAGAGACAAACGGAAGTATATATCTTGGCAGACTTGCCGCTGCGGAGTATCGTCCTGTGTTCACTATGGACTATAAGCTGCCGTCAAGCGGTATGGAGGAGTTTATGTGCAGGGACAATTTCCGTCTTCTCGGTGAGCATGATACAGTAAAATTCGTATCGGGAAGCATGGAGGACCTTGAAAAAGCTGCGGAGATAATTGAAAAATACGGACTTGTGGGACGATGTCATGTGTATATAAGTCCTGTTTTCGGAGAGATCGAACCTGCGGATATAGTAGGATTTATGGAGGAGCGTAAAATGAACGGTGTAAGGCTTCAGCTCCAGCTGCATAAGTTTATCTGGGAGCCTTCAAGGAGGGGCGTATAATGGACAGAGAAGCAATAGAATATCATGTTCTCGGGATACTCAAGGCTATAGGTGAGGATCCTGAGCGCGAGGGACTCAGAGAAACTCCTGCTCGTGTTGCACGTATGCTGGAGGAGGTGCTTGAGGGTACTGCTTATACAAATCATCAGATAGCAGAAATGTTCGGAAAGACATTTGAAGCTGACTACAATACTGATATGGACAGTGCTGTTGTTATGAAGGATATAA
Organism: Ruminococcus flavefaciens; assembly: GCF_900143025.1. Lineage (GTDB taxonomy): Bacteria > Bacillota > Clostridia > Oscillospirales > Ruminococcaceae > Ruminococcus > Ruminococcus flavefaciens_I. The sequence goes on from NZ_FRCT01000005.1 coordinate 248,956, forward strand.
CTGTTTTCAGCTATTGCGAGCATCATATCGCTCTTATGTACGATATGAGCGTAAATGTTGCGTATATCCCTCACGGAAAGGTTCTCGGGCTCAGCAAGATAGCACGTATATGCGATATGGCTGCAAAGCGTCTGCAATTGCAGGAAAGGCTTGGCAGGGATATTGCGGAGATAATCTCGGAAGCAGCAGGCACTCCAGATGTGGGAGTTATGATACGCGGAAGCCACAGCTGTATGACTGCAAGAGGTATCCGCAATCCTAACGCCAAGACCGTAACAGGTACTTATATGGGGGCATTCCGCGACAGTGCGGAGCTGAAAGAGCTTGTTAAATTCGACTGAGGAGGATAATATGAAAGCTTTGGTCTTATTCAGCGGCGGTGTTGACAGCACTACCTGTCTCGCTATCGCAGTTGATAAATACGGTGCGGAAAATGTTCTCGCACTTTCACTTTACTACGGTCAGAAACACAGCCGTGAGCTTGAAGCTGCACGTAAGATAGCTGCGCATTACGGCGTTAAACATAAGGAGCTTGACCTTGCGCTCATTTTTGCGGACAGCGACTGCACTCTCTTAAAGGGGTCAAGCGGAGATATTCCCAAGGAAAGCTATGCAGAGCAGCTTGAAAAGACCGACGGTAAGCCTGTTTCCACTTATGTTCCGTTCAGGAACGGGCTTTTCCTTGCATCTGCGGCAAGCATCGCGCTTTCAAACGGCTGCACCGAGATATACTACGGTGCTCACAGCGATGATGCAGCAGGCAATGCCTATCCCGATTGCAGCAGCGACTTCAACGATGCTATAAACCGCGCTATCTATCTCGGAAGCGGCTGCGAGCTGAGTGTTATTGCGCCGTTTATCGGTATGAACAAGGCGCAGGTGGTAGCTAAGGGACTCAGCCTTAATGTGCCGTATGAGCTTACATGGAGCTGCTATGAAGGCGGCGACAAGCCCTGCGGAGTATGCGGTACCTGCCGTGACAGAATGGCTGCATTTGAGGCTAATGGTATACATGACCCTGCAATGAAAGGAGAATAATATGAGCGGCAGAACCGAAAACGAAAAGGGAAGCATCACGCTTCTCGGCAATAATAATACAAAGTATTCCTCGGACTATGACCCGTCAGTGCTTGAGACATTTCCTAATAAGCACCCTGACAATGATTATTTCGTAAAATTCAACTGCCCCGAGTTCACAAGCCTTTGTCCTATTACGGGACAGCCTGATTTTGCGGCAATATATATTTCCTACATTCCCGATAAGGTAATGGTTGAGAGCAAGTCGCTGAAGCTGTATCTTTTCAGTTTCCGCAATCACGGCGATTTCCATGAGGACTGCGTGAATATTATTATGAAGGATCTCATAAAGCTCATGGATCCGAAATATATCGAGGTATGGGGAAAATTCCTGCCCCGCGGAGGTATCTCGATTGACCCTTACTGCAATTACGGCAGGGAAGGTACTAAGTGGGAGAAGCTTGCGTGGGAAAGACTTTCTCATCACGACCTCTATCCCGAAAGCATAAATAACAGATAATGAGAAACAGCCGTCCATTTCTATTAATGGGCGGCTGTTCTGCTATAATTTGGAGGTGGAGGAATTGTTTCGTCTTACGAAATCGAGAAATTCGCTTACAGGTATGGGCTTTGAGAAGTAATATCCCTGAATAAAGTCTATACCCAGCTTGGACAGCTGTTCAAGCTGATGCTTTTCCTCGACTCCCTCGGCAACGATGTGCATACCCATGCGCTTTATCATTTCCGTTACCGATTCCAGCATTATCTTTGCTTTTTCATTGTTGAAATATGCGTTGACCATAGTTCGGTCAAATTTTACAAGGTCAACGGGCATATTGACTATGTAGTTAAGATTTGATTCGCCTGTGCCAAAGTCGTCAAGAGAGAAGGTACAGCCGAATTTACGGAGATACTCCATATTTTCAAGAAGTATGTCCTTTTGTTTTATAGCTCCTGATTCGGTGATCTCAAGATTGATCTTTTTGGCATCAATACCGTACTTGTGCATTATTTTCAGGAATTTCGCAGCAAGCTCGGTGTTCTCACACTGTACTACCGAAAGGTTTATCTCTATGTATTGCAGACCGATAGAGTCTATATCGTGATCGTGTATCAGCTTGCATACCAGCTCGAATACCCGTTCGCCTATCTGTTCTATCTGTCCCAAGCTCTCGGCGATAGGAATGAAGCGGTTTGGCATTATGATACTGCCGTCATCGCTGCGCATACGGACAAGTGCTTCTGCGGATACGAATTTATGCTCCTTGACGGAGTAGATAGGCTGTAGAAATATCTCTAACCTGTCATCCTTGAGCGCAGCCTTGATCTCGTTCTGCATTGAACGGAATTTCTCCATATTGTTTATGGCATCATTGTCAATAACGAAGAAATCCTCGTGGCTGTCGCTTACGATATTTGAGTAATAGCGGTATGCCGTGAAGAATTCGGAGACATTATGAAATGGTTTCAGTGAAGGTATGGAGATGAAATGAGGGTGGGGAAACTGATTTCCTGACCAGCCTGCTTCAAATCTTTTCTTTATCTGTATGAGTTGGCGATCTGATGTGCCGTCGTCAGAAAAGGCAACAACGAGATCGTTTCCTATCCCTCTGAATACCTTGTCGCTTGTCTGTTTTTTGAGATAATTTGATATCTCAAGCAGCAGATTTTCCGAGCTTATCGATTTTTCCGTGTCCTCGCCCGTGATTATTATGAATGAGCAGTCATGCTTTTTGCTGTAGAAAAGCTGCTTTAAATATTCATAGAGCATCTGGATACGGTATATTCCGAGATTACGGTCTAAGCCCGAGTCGGGATTTTCCATTTTCGCAAAGAGTATGGTTATTCCAAGTGCCATTGAAAAGCTTACAAGAAGCAGCTCGCGGTTGAACAGCTGTATCATAGCGCCTGTTGTTTCAAGTATCATCCATAGCATAGCAGCCTGACTGCGGTATGGGTTCATAAGCTTATTGAAGAAGAGTATCATTACAATACAGCCGATGATATATATAGGAGCAACGATAAATGTATATGAAACGGCAGGACCGTAGCTGTATACTTCATTTTTTTCATTCATAATTGAGATCGGAAGCATAAATGGTATCACGCTAAGAATGAGCGTTATCAAAAAGAAAATATGCCGCAGTCTTTTTTTGTTTCTCAGGTTAACGATATCATAGCATACATAATTGAATGACAGGTAGCTTGTCCATATTACAAAGAACAGGTAGACCCTGCAGAATATGCTCGCTTCTGAAGGCTGAGCGTAAATGATAGCGTCTACGGAGCATATATCAGATAATACGCATAGAGTAGTCACCAGTACCAACTGTCGATATATCCACATACTTTCAAGTATGACACTTTGCTTTTTGAATGAATAATAACATATGAGCAGCAGAAATATCAAAGCGCAGAATTGTATTTGTATACTTTGATTCATTATATCTCTCCTTTTATGCGCGTTATTTGCTATATATGTATTATATCACAAACTGCCGGATCTTCGTGTATTTGATAATATACCGTTGATCTTGTGTTGTAATGCTTTTGTGATAAAACAAAAGCAGCATAAACGTTTGTTTTTTCGTTTATGCTGCTTTATAACTATTGATTTTTCTCAGTGTCAAGTTGCAGCAGCTTGTCAAGTTCCACAGGCCGTGAATAATAATATCCCTGTAAGCTGTGTACGTGATAATTCAGGAGAATATGTCTCATTCCTGCGGTCTCTATACCTTCTACACAGACCTTTGCGCCGTATGTTGAGGATACTTCGGCGAAGGTCTTGATGAAGGTGCGTTCCTTCATGTCTTCCTCTATCTTCATAACGAAGCTTCTGTCGATCTTTATTACATCGAAAGGAAGCTCCTTTACTATCTCCATTGATGAAAAGCCTGTTCCGAAATCGTCAAGGGCTATTCTTATGCCTCTTCCGCGGAGATTTACGATTATATTTTTCAGCATATCTATATTGAGGAGCCTGCATCGCTCCGTGATCTCAAGGCAGAGATGCTCGGGAGGGAAGTCGGTGTCCTCAAGGGTATCAAAGACCATATCTAGAAAGTTGGTCTTTTCCAGCTGAGTATATGAAAGATTTACGTTTATAATAAAGTCAGGATACTTTTTCATAAGCTCCTTTGCGCCGAGGATAGCCGTTTTCAGTATCCACTGACCGAGCTTGAAGAAAAGAGGATCCTTTTCAAGGATAGGAATGAAATGATCCGGCGGAACTATGCCGTATTCGTCATTTCGCCATCTGAGAAGTGCTTCTGCGCCGATTATCTTTTCGGAAACAGCGTCCACAACAGGCTGGTACAGCAGATAAAAGCCCTGATAGTCCTGCATAATGGAAGCTCTTATTACATGGAGCTTTTCGATCCTGTGCTTGTTTTCGTCGTTGAGATCGTTGTAGAACTCCACAAGATCGCCCTGTCTGCGTACCTTTGATTCGCCGTATGCGAAGTTCAGGCAGGCATACACTGTCTGCACATCTATCATAAAGTTATCTACCGTAAGGATACCTGAATTCAGATCGAGAATAATGAATTTATCATCTACGAAAAAGCCTTTTCTGAAATGAGTGCGTAGCTTTTCGTAGCGTTCTTTCATTTACGCAACTGTAAGAGAAGTGGATATGACGGCGAATTTAGTACCGTCAAGGCGGTAGATGCTTTCCGAGCTGCTTATGTTTTCAAACATATATCTTCCGAATTTCTGGAGAACGATATTGCCGAAATGATATCCGTAAACCTCATTGATCTCGGAAAATTTACCGATACCTATCATGCATATGCGCATTTCGGTGTTCTTTACCATATTGGCTTCAATATCCTCGAAAAATCCGTACTGATTTCTGAGACCTGTAAGTGGGTCGATATGTCCCTGTATACCGTGGTTTCGGATGGAACCGCAGAAGAATTCGGGTATCTCGTTGGGATCTCGTATAACTACACCGCGGCAGGTGCAAAGAACATAGTCGCCGTTGAGCTTTCTTGCTCTGTACTGCATATCATGTCCGAGAGCATTGCCTGAGAAAACTGCGGATATTCCCGAATGATATACCTCTGCATCTTCGGGGTGGATGTGTTTTTCCCATATCCCTCCTGCACCGAGCATATACTCTGATGGCAGACCGAAGCATTTTACCGCTGATTTCGACCAGCGTGAATAATCATACTTCATGTCGCATATATAGACGTATGTTCCGTCAGCCACAACCGAAAATGCTTCAAAAAGAGCGTCCAGCTTCTTTTTCCTTTCCAGCGGCAAAGGTGCGTCGAGGCTGTCGGGACCGTGCATATGCTTCTCCAAAGCACCTTTCTTCAGCCATTTTTTATTTTCGTACATCATTGTATCCGCACGCTCGAAAACATCTGTAAAAAGCTTATCATTGCGCGGATCGTAAACAGCCATACCGCTTGCTACGATAGGACCTTCTTTTTTCTTCATGTTTTCGACTACCTGATTGTGCAGATCTTCAATGAGGGTGCTTCGGTTTTCGTAATCCGAACTTCTGAGAAATACTACAAATTCATCACCGCCGACTCTGAAAACAGGGCTGTGAGCGAATATATTGCAGACGAGCTTGCAAGATGATTTTATATATTCATCGCCTGCCTTATGACCTAAGGTGTCGTTTATGAGTTTCAGGTTATTGATATCGCATACTACTATGGCAAATGGCAGATAATCAAGACCGTTGTCAAGATTGCTCTGCACTGTCTTTTCGAGCTCGTAGAAGGCGTTTTTGTTCTTTATGCCTGTAAGCTCATCGCGCCGTGCCATTTCATTTGCTATTTTCAGGGCTTTAAGGTGTTCACGCTCTTTTTTCAGCTGTTCCTCGATGTTTTCGATACCGATGATAAAATGCGACCTGTCACTTGACCACATGGCTGTAAGCCTTGTATGTATAGGTTCGCCGTTTGAAACTATGCGGTATTCGAGCGTGTATTGTTTTTTATCGCTGAGTTCCTCGATGAGCTTTTCTTTAGTAAGTGCTCTCAAAACATTTTTTTTGTCAAAGCGGTAGAAATTGTTGTTTATCATAACCGTCAGCGAAGAAAAGAAATTGTTTCCTTCGTTTGTTACGCAGATAGTTCCCGTTTTCTTGTCAAATGAAAACTCAGAGAAATTACCTGAATCCGAGTCGATATAAAGGAGCACATCATAATATGCGGCAAGTGATTCCGATATACGTGTGTAGATCGCGCGCTCATGTTCTGCCTGACGAAGGCGCTCGCGGTCGCGGACTCTTTCATCTATGTTTATGACACCGAGTATGAAATAATCTTCATCATCTTCAATGCCGCGAATGAGTCTGAGAGTGTGATATACAGGCTTGCCGTCTATCATAAGGCGGTATTCTATGCTTTGCATAGTGCCCTTTTTTATGTCGGCAAGCAGCTTTTCTTTTTTGAAACCGTCCATGAAGATGGGCTTGTCCTCTTCGTAAACCACTTTATCCGCATCGCGGACTATGTTCTTGAAAAAGTCCTCGCCGCCGTGTTCTATATGCAGAGAATGAAATTCAGGATCAACAGAATACCACTGATACTCGTTGGTCAAGGCATTGACATAGTAAACGCTGGAATAATCGACAAGGAGAGCTTCAGCTATTTTATTGAATATTTTATCGTTGCTGAACATACAAATCCCCCCCATAACTGTATATTTAGTTAAATAAAATCAAACATATTTATTATTATTGTATTATATCTCCTATATTATAACATTTTTATCTAATAGAGTCAATGATAATATATGAATAATTTATAAATACTTACATAAAACATATGAGTCCGAATTTGGCTATATTATATAAAAGGCTCCTGATACAGCAGTATCGGGAGCCATGTGACTATATCATGATCGTGAATGTAAGCCTACCGTTTTCGCAGGAGGCGGTTATGCTTCCGCCCATTTCTCTGAGCAGATAACGGGCTATATGGAGTCCAAGACCTGTTGAGCCTCGGGCAGTCTCTACAGTGTAGAAACGCTCAAAGAGCTGTTCGGTCTGTACAGCGGTTATTTCGTCGGCAATATTTGAAAATGTTATCACGCCCGCATCGGAAAGACGTATCTCAAGGTCGCCCTTGCTGTATTTTACAGCGTTATTGAGGATATTTGAGAATACGCGCTGCATTGACTCTTTATTTGCTCGGCGGATTATTTTTTCATCGGTAATATCTATGACAGGAGTGATATTGTTTTGAGTAAGTACGGGATAAAAGCTGCTTATGCTTTCTGCAAGGATCTGATTTATGTATATATCCTCAAGCTCGGGGGCTTCATCTCTTGATATTATCATGGAGTAGCAGAAAAGCTCCTCGGAAAGCTTCTGCATAGCTTCCGTGCGCTCGGAGATTATGTCCATATAGCGGTGGAGCTTCTGCGGATCGTCGGTCTTTTTGGAAATGTCAAGATAGCCGCGTATAGCTGTAAGGGGAGTTCGCAGATCGTGGGATATATTTGTTACGGAGCTTTTCAGCTCGTTGTTGCCGTTGATATAGGAAAGATGCTGGCGGCGGAGCTCTGCAAGCTGAGTGTTTATACTTTCGGCAAGCTGCTGTATATCCTTATCGCTGCTTGAAACATAAACAGGATTATTGGTATCGTTTTTCAGTCTGTCAGCAAACTGCTCGGATATTTCCCGTGCTGACTTTTTCAGCAGATATATCTTTGCACACAGCAGTATTATCACTACTGCGGTGCATAACAGACATAATACCATTTTTTACCTCCTGTTTTATTTGAGATCAGTCTTTCGGAATACTGACATTCCGAGTAATATGAATATTACACTAATTAAAATTGAATAGAATATGTGCAGCCACGGGGATTTATCAGGTCCCATAAGAACTGTTAGCTGACTTAAAGGGTTTATGTCATTGATGATTTTCAGCCATTTGATATCGTGGAATTCCTGTGCCATTACAGAGAAGAACAGCAGGGGATACATAAGGATTATGGGCAGGACTCCGCCTGCACTGCTTTTTACTGTCATGGCGATAAAGGTAGTAACAGCTGATATTGCTATGTTAGCGAAAAGACATACAACTATGTTTTTCAGAAATGCTGATAAATTCAGATCCTTTGTGCCTATGAAGCAGATATTGCATATCACAGATGTTATAAGATAAAGTATCAGAGGCAGACAGAAAATAAGTATTTCCGTTATCTGATTTGCAAGGTATATGTCATTTCTCTTGTGCCCTACGGTGAGCTTGTTGCGTATGGTGTTATGCGTATAGTCGCGGCTTATGAAAAGTCCGCCTACAGCTGATAAAAACATTACCATGAGCACGCTCATCTCAAACATATCGAACCATGTCAGATTACCTTTCATATGACAGGAAACGGCTTCGACTACACCTAAAATCGCGCCCAGTACTATACATATTTTTACATCTGACCTGTATTTCATCAGGCTTATATTTACTTTCAGGAGCTTACTCATTGCTGCCACCTCCCACAAGCGATATAAAGAAGCTTTCAAGGCTTTCGTCATGCTCTGATGCAGAGAATATCTCGCATTTTTCCTCCCAGAGTTTGAAAGCAAGCTTGGTTATATTTGGAGAAGCGTAGACATCGGCAGTTTCTTTGTCGATTATCTTGTAATCAATGCCCATGCCGTCAAGAGTCCTTGCAAGTACGGCTGTATCTGTTACCTTCATGCGCACGCATTTGCGGCATTCGTTTTCAAGCTCCTCTGCACTCATTTCGCGGACAAGCTGTCCGTTGTTGATAAAGCCGTAATGAGTTGCTATCTTTGAAAGCTCATCAAGGATATGGCTTGATATGAGAATAGTGATATTGTTTTCACGATTCAGCTTCAGGATAAGCTCGCGCATTTCGATTATTCCCTGCGGGTCAAGACCGTTTATCGGCTCGTCAAGTACAAGGAAGTCGGGATTTCCGCAGAGTGCAACGGCTATGCCGAGACGCTGACGCATACCGAGGGAAAAGTCCTTTGCCTTTTTCTTGCCTATATCTTTAAGTCCCACAAGCTCTAACAGCGCATCTATGTCCTTCATGCTCGGTACACCCATTATTTTGTGCTGTATCTCAAGATTTTGCTTAGCTGTGAGATATGGGTAGATAGAGGGAGTTTCAACAACTGCTCCCATTCGCTTTCTTGTATCGGAAATAGCACTGTCTGTATGCTTTACACCGTAAAGTTCAAAGTCTCCGCTTGTAGGGGGCTGAAGTCCGCATACAGTGCGTATGAGAGTAGTTTTTCCGGCACCGTTTCTGCCTACAAAGCCGTAAATAGAACCCTTTGGCACATTCATGGTAAGTCCGTCAAGTGCTTTGAAATCCTTGTACTTTTTTGTAATGGCATTGGTTTTTAGTACATAGTCCATATAAGAACCTCCTTTTTTTCTTCTGAGTCCATTATAGCATCAAATGGTTAAGAAAACGGTTAAGGAATAAGTTAAGATATGGTTAATATTTCAGCATGAAGCCTATGCCCCATACTGCGGAAATATAATCGGTATCGGAAACGGCTTTCAGCTTCCTGCGGAGGTTATGAACGTGTATTTTCAGTGAGTCCTCGGTGCAGTCGGGGGTGTCATCGCTTATTTTGTCAAGAATAGTGAGCTTTGCCACCACCTGTCCTTCGTTCTGCATGAGGAGCTTCAATATAGCGTATTCGGTTCTTGTTAGTTTTATATCCTTGTCCGAGTATTTAACGGTATGGGAGTCTGTATAAAGCTGTAATTCTCCGCATTTTATCACGCCCTCCGATACGCTTTTGCTTTTGCGGAGCTGCACGGTTATCCTTGCAAGGAGCTCATCGATATCAAAAGGTTTTGTTATATAGTCGGCAGCACCTTTCAGAAGAAGCCCCACCTTATCGGAGGTGGCGGTCTTTGCACTTATAACAATGACAGGGATATCATTTATCCTGTGTATCAGCTCCTCGCCGCTTAGCCCGGGGAGCATAAGGTCAAGGAGTATAAGGTCGGGCTTTCTCACGGAAAGGAGCATAAGTGCTTCCGTGCCGGAATAAGCTCTTGATACTGCATAGCCTTCCACTTGTAATGCCTCACACAGCATATCACTTATATGTGTATCATCATCTATTATCATTATTTCTGCCATTTTGCTGTCCGCCTCTTCTCGTTTTTCATATTATAACATCTGCGGTTATTTTTTTCAAGCGGATATGTAATGATGACCTTCTGAATAACAAAAAATAACTATAAATATGGTCACTGATTTAAGTAAATAAAAAAATTTTAAAACACCTGTCCATTTGTATTGTCAAGCATCGTTTATACTATATAGAAAGACAAAATACACATAATGGATTACCATTTGTATAAAACGCGCGGTTTTTATATTTTTGTATCACAAAAGAAAGAATTATTGAAGAGTCGATTGTCAATGTGCATATAAAATGTGGAACGATGTTATTCAATCCGACAAAATGCAGATATAACAATTGACACGTCAAAGAAAAGAGAGTAAAATATTTTATAACGTTTATCGTTATAATTTTTATGGCAACAATTTCTTAACAATTATTTTTTAATATTCAAAAGGAGGAATTTTCAAATGAAAATCAAAAAGTTTCTTGCTGCTGTAAGCTCACTGGTAATGTTAGGCGCATTTACTGCTTGCGGAGACAGCTCGTCTTCTGAAAGCAATGGCAGCAACAGCAACAACAGTAACAGCAACAACAGTGCAGACGCAACTACAAAGGCTAACGATGACGCAAACAGCAATGCAGGCACAGACAGCAGTGCAGGCGGAAAGACAGTCGGTATCGCAATGCCTACAAAGTCTCTTGAGCGTTGGAACCGTGACGGTGAATACCTCAAGTCACAGTTCGAGGCAGCAGGTTATTCTGTTGAGCTCAAGTATTCCGACAATGACACAAACCAGCAGAACAACGATATCCAGAGCATGATCGCTGATAAGGTAGATCTTCTCCTTATCGCTGCTATCGACGGAAGCACACTTTCTCAGACACTTGCTGATGCTAAGGACGCAGGTATAGCAGTTATCGCATATGACCGTCTTATCATGAACACAGACGCTGTTTCATACTACGTTTCATTCGATAACTACACAGTTGGTAAGCTTCAGGGCGAGTATGTTGTTGATGCTCTTGACCTTGAGAACAGCAACGGTCCTTTCAATATCGAATTCACAGCAGGCGACCCTGCTGATAATAACGCAGGCTACTTCTTCAACGGTGCATATGATGCTGTTAAGCAGTACATTGATGCAGGCAAGCTCAAGATCCCGTCGGGCAAGAAGAAGTTCGAGCAGGTTGCTACAGAACAGTGGTCAACAGATACTGCTTTCTCTAATATGCAGAACACTCTTGCTTCATACTATTCAGACGGCACACAGCTCGATGTTGCTCTCTGCTCAAACGACTCAACAGCTCTTGGTGTAGCTCAGGCTATCACTTCTGACTACAGCGGTAAGAATGTTCCTATCGTAACAGGTCAGGATGGCGATATCGCTAACCTCAAGAACATCGTTGACGGCAAGCAGTCAATGACAGTTTACAAGAACGTAAGCGATGAAGCAAGCGTTACTCTCGAAGTATCAAAGGCTATCCTTTCAGGTCAGACACCTGATGCTGGTCTTGTAAGCTCACTTGATGCTGAGGCTACATATGATACAGAGTCATATAACAACGGCGTGAAGGTAGTTCCTTCATACCTCCTCGTTCCTTATGTTATCACTAAGGATAATCTCGACCTCCTCGTAGATACAGGACTCTATCAGTGGGATTCTGCTAACAAGTATCTTGAGTCTACAGCTTCTACGACCTGATAAACGAATAACGAAATAATATATTTGGGGCGGGCTGTGCCCGTCCCTTTTTATAAATTTTCAGGTCATCTGCGAACGGTAAATAGCCATTTTCGCAGGTCAAAGGAGGGTTATACTTGGCAGAATTTATACTTGAAATGAAAAAGATCACAAAGGAGTTCCCCGGTGTAAAGGCTCTCGATAATGTTAATCTTCAGGTAAGACCAGGTGAGATACACGCTCTTGTTGGTGAAAACGGTGCAGGTAAATCCACACTTATGAATGTTCTCAGCGGAACATATCCATATGGTTCATATTCCGGAGATATCGTTTATAATGGTGAGACCTGCCAGTTCAAAACACTGCATGACAGTGAGGAAAAGGGCATTGTTATCATACATCAGGAGCTTGCTCTTATCCCTGAGCTTTCTATCGGTGAGAATATGTTCCTGGGAAATGAGCGCAAGGGCGCCTTTGGTATCGACTGGGACAGGACCTATCATGAGGCAGGCGAGCATATGCGCCAGGTAGGTCTGAAGGAAGAACCTACAACACTTATCAAGGATATCGGTACAGGTAAACAGCAGCTGGTTGAGATCGCAAAGGCTCTCAGCAAGAACGTTAAGCTGCTCATACTTGACGAGCCTACTTCATCACTTAATGAGGAAGATTCAAAGATGCTTCTCGATCTTTTATTAGGCTTTAAGAAAGAGGGCATGACTTCAATTATTATTTCCCATAAGCTCAATGAGATATCTTATGTTGCAGATAAGATAACCGTGCTTCGTGACGGCTCTACAATCGAAACTATCGACAATGCAGAGCACAATATCGACGAAGCCCGCATCATACGCGGAATGGTAGGACGTGAGCTCAGCGACCGCTATCCTTCACGCGAGCACAATATAAGCGACAAGATAGGTCTTGAGGTAAACGGCTGGACTGTACATCACCCGATATATACCGAAAAGAAGGTAGTTGACAACGTATCCTTCAATGTTCACCGCGGTGAGATAGTTGGATTTTCGGGCTTGCAGGGTGCAGGACGTACCGAGCTTGCAATGTCTATCTTCGGAAGGTCTTACGGTACAGGCATAAGCGGAAAGCTGAAGATCGACGGTCAGGAAAAGGAACTGAAAAGTGTCCGTTCCGCTATCGAATCAGGTCTTGCATACGTTACCGAAGACAGAAAGGGCAATGGTCTTATACTTGCAGAGAGCATTGCTAAAAATACCACTATGGCACGACTTGAAAAGGTGTGCAGTAAGGGTATCATAAACTTTGACAAGGAAAATGCTGTTGCAGAGGAATACAAGGGCAAGCTCAAAACCAAGACTCCTTCTGTACAGCAGGCAGTCGGAAACCTTTCAGGCGGAAACCAGCAGAAGGTGCTGCTGGCAAAATGGATGTTTGCGGATCCTGAGGTGCTTATCCTTGATGAGCCGACAAGAGGTATCGACGTTGGTGCAAAGTATGAGATATACTGCATCATGAATGATCTTGTGGCACAGGGTAAATCAGTTGTCATGATATCCTCGGAAATGCCCGAGCTGCTTGGTATGTGTGATCGTATATACGTTATGAACGAGGGCAAGATGGTCGCAGAGATGCCTGCTGCTGATGCAACGCAGGAAAAGATAATGTCTGCTATCCTTATGTCCGATAAAAAATAATGATCGAAGGAGTGTAACATGAACGTTAAGTCATTCGTAAAAAAATACACCATGGTCATTGCTCTGGTCGTGGTATTTATATTCTTTACTGTATGGACAGAACAGAAGCTTATGCTTGCACAGAATATGTCCAATCTTCTGATACAGAATGCATACGTACTGGTTCTTGCCTGCGGTATGCTTATGTGTATCCTCACAGGCGGTAACATCGACCTTTCCGTTGGTTCAACGGTATGTCTCATCGGAGCGGTCGCCGCACAGCTGTTGTCGAAAAACAACCTTGATCCTATTTTTGTAATATGCTTCTGTCTGTTTATATCCATACTTATCGGTATGTGGCAGGGCTTCTGGATAGGATATATACATATCCCTCCGTTTATCTGTACTCTTGCGGGAATGTTCCTGTTCAGAGGTATCGGAAGAAAGATACTGGATTCAAAGACCATTGCTATTCAGCAGGTTGACGGATCAAAGGGCAAGAAGTTCCTTGATATCTTCTCATCTTATATAGATGTTCCCGGTCTTGACCATTCATGGACTATACAGGCTGAAGGCAGAAGCGTTGAAGTAAAGCTTTCCGCTTTTATCGCAGGTATCATAATTGCAGTAGCTCTTCTCGCTATAACAGTTATCAACCGTGCAAAGAAGGCTAAGAAGGGTTATAAGCAGACATCTGCTATATCACAGTTCGGAAAGATACTCGTTATTGATGCTCTCATACTTGCTTATACATGGAAGCTCTCTCTCTACAAGGGTATCCCTGTAATGGCTATATGGGTTCTTGCAATAGTTCTCATTTATGCATTCATCACTTCAAAGACTGCATTCGGACGTTATTTCTACGCAGTCGGCGGAAACGAGAAGGCTACAAAGCTTTCAGGTATCAATACAAACAAGGTTTACTTCATGGCATATACATCTATGTCATTACTGGCAGGTCTTTCGGGACTTCTCGTTGCAGCCCGTGTTGGTTCTGTAAACGGTGATACCGGTAACTCATTTGAAATGGACGCTATCGGTTCATGCTTCATCGGCGGTGCTTCTGCATACGGTGGAAGCGGTACAGTCGGCGGCGTTATGGTAGGTGCTATACTCCTCGGTGTAATCAATCAGGGTATGTCTATCAAGGGTCTTGACAACAACTGGCAGTATGTTGTAAAGGGCGCAGTTCTTCTTATCGCTGTTATCTTTGACGTTGTATCAAACAAGAAAACAGGTAAGGCAGGTTAAAAAACAGAATAATACGGCTCGGGGCAGTCATGGGGAGCTCCGGGCCGTAATCTGTATTTTATGCGAAAGGAAAAAGCAATGAACAGTTCAAAATATGATCAGGTAAAATATTCAAAGGCATTAAGATTTGCAGCACTTAGATTTATTGTTGCTGTGTATATATGTTATCTTGCGTTCAAGATCGCATCTGCTGATGATACAACTATGAGTAAGACATTGTGCTGGATAATAGGCGGTGTTTTCATTGCGGCGGCTATAGGCTTTGGTGTATATTCGTACAAGCGTTTTCATGCTGATCTTGATGATGCAAAGCTTAAAGAAGAGGATACGATAGAAGCAGTTGCAGAGGAAGCTGATGCTGAGGATTCAGATGCAGACAGTGATATCTCTGTGAATGAAAACATCTGAAATGGAGATAGTTCATGGGTTTGACAGAAGTAAGAGAGCTTTACATTGATTATATAAATCAGGTGCAAAAGCTGGAAAAGGAAAAAAAGCCGGGTGACGGGCTTTTCGGTATGGGAAAAAAGATATCCGATGATCCCTGTCATGAAGCTTTTGCAGATAAGCTTGATGCCATACTGAAGGAAATTGAAGCTTCAGGACCGTCCTCGGAAGAGGCGGCAGATGTGCTGGAGTATATCTATCATGCACAGGCTGAATATATCAGCTTTACCAGTGCGTACTGGATAATGAACGCTGTACATGGGCTGACGCTGGGGCTTATCCGTTTCCTTGACTCTAAGGACGCAGAAAAGCTTTGTGAGATTTATGATAGGGAAGTACCGCGCAGAAAAAGGTTCCCCGTACAGAAAAAGGTGGCATCGGCTCTTAATAAAAAATGATCCCGAAAGCAGTAATAAACCGCTTTCGGGATTTTTTCATTGTATCAAAGTACCTTTACACAGTTTCTGCCTGCGGATTTTGCTTCGTATACAGCCTTGTCCATGCGTTCAAATGCGGCATCGAGTTCGTCATCAGATCTTACATGAGTCATTCCGATACTACAGGTGATATGACCTACTGTATCAAATGTTTCGGCAGCGACGCTTGTTCTTATCTTTTCAGCAAGGGAAAGGCTTTTGACATCGTTGGTACCGTAGAGTACCACAACAAATTCTTCACCGCCCCAGCGTCCTAAAACTGCTTTATAGCCGTCAATTGATTTAGTGATCGTTTCAACAAAACGGATAAGAGTTGTATCACCGACGGAGTGACCGAATGCATCGTTTACACTCTTGAAAAAGTCTATATCTATCATCAATATGGAAACGTCCATGTTAAACTTCTTCTTAGTTTCAACAGCGTTGCGCATCTCTGTTTCGATACGTCCGTGGTTGTAAACAGATGTGAGAGTATCCTTTGAAGCCATATCTTCATATTTTTTCAGCGTTTCCATAAGCTCGACAGTATTGTCGTGGATATCCTGGACCATGAATACAAATATGAAATCATCGTCATTATTTGTTTCTGCACGGGAGAAAATAAGCTTTACCCATATGAACTTCCCTTCGAGATTAAGCATCATACAGTCATATGAAGATGTTTTTCCCGGAGCAAGATTTTTCTTGAGATATTCGGGAGATGTTCTTTGCATGAAGACCGGCTGATCCTCGGGACCGAACATATTTACTATCTTTTTGCGCCAGTCAGAGTATTTTATCTGCTGATTAATTACTTCATCGGATATTTCGGTTACACTGCAGCTGTTTACGGTATCGTTCAGGAGATCAACATACATTGAGAATAGGTATGTGTTCTGAATGGACTCAACTTTTTTGTTTGTAAGCGCTTCGTCAACGTATTGACTGCCGTCAAGCTCGTCAAGTATGAATATGTACATATCCGGCTGAGAAGTCGGATATATTGTCATCTGAACAACGTGCGGCTGCTCGTTGTAGTTGATCTTTACTCTTTTACTGTATTTGCCGAGGAAAATACCTGCTGTGGGGACAAAGACATGATAATCTTCAACGACCTCGCTTGAACCGTCGCTGAAATGATACCATAGCGTTTTTATGAGGTCGTTGTATTTTCCTTCTTCCTCAACGATCTCAGAAAATAATCCTTTTCTGGCGATAGCCTTGTATTTATCATTTTTTCCGTCAACAGCTATTATTGCGTCAACTTCCTGTGTTATAAAGTTGACTACATTTTCAAGACTGCAATTCTCTAAATTGATAGTACTCACAACGAGTCCCCCCCAAGTTGAATATTTTAGACAGGGCAGAATGGATACCCTGTTATTGTCCGCTTAATTTTGCTGAAAAAGAACCCTATTATCGATTCTATATAGCATTATAACTATATGATATCATATTATTTCAATGTAATTGATAACATTTTGTGAATTAATAATGATAATGGAATAATTTGTAGCGTTGTACAATAAAATGAATGTTGAATTGTTGATTATGCTGTATTTTCTTTCCGCATTTTTTTGAAAGCAGCTGTTATTCAGCTAAAAATGCTTACTTTTGCGCAATAATTAAATTGACATATTTACTATGACCGTGTTATAATCAAGAAAAAATGGAAAGAGTGAAAACATGAAAAGAAGGATAATAATGTCGGTGCTTGGTGTGCTGACGGGTGCTGTAAGTGTTGCCATATTCAAAATGGCAGCCTTCGGAGTTGACCCATTTCAGTCATTTATGAGCGGTATAAGCAAGCTTATACCCATTAGCTTCGGTACGCTTTACGTTATCGTAAATGCTGTGCTGCTGGCGTTCAGTCTCATATTTGACAGGCATTACATCGGTATTGCTACGTTCATAAATCTGTTCCTGTTGGGCTATGTTACGGAATATTCCTACAAGCTGTTCCGCTGGCTCATTCCCGAACCGACCTTGCAGCTCAGAGTGGTATTTCTTATCGTGGGAATTGTGATAATATGCATCGGTTCATCGCTGTATATCACTGCAAATCTCGGTGTTTCCACCTATGATGCTGTAGCACTCATAATGGCGAACAAGTGGAAGATAGGTCAGTTCAGGTTCATACGCGTATGCACTGATCTGTGCTGCGTTGTTCTTGGTGTTGTCATGTTCATTGCAGGTGGAGGACATCTTAAAGAGATATCCACAATAGCAGGCATAGGCACTATAATCACGGCATTTTTTATGGGACCGCTGATAGAGTTTTTCAATGTTCATATTGCAAGGAAAATCCTTGACGGCAGCAAAACCGAAAAGACTTGAAAAAAATACCCGAAAGCAGATTTTTACAACGCTTTCGGGTGCTTTTTTATTTTTTGTCATAAACATTCTGCACGAATGCCTTGAGACTGCGCTTTTTCAGTGCAGCATCAAGAAGCTCGGGAAGCTTTTCGGGCGGACAGGCAAAGCATGGTATATCCATTGCCGAGACCTTTTCCGCAAGCTGTGTATCATAGCAGGGCTTGCCGCTGTCGGATATTGCGAGGAGCACTATTACATTGACCCCAGACGCTTTCAGCTCGGATAGTCTGCGTTCGAGCTGAGCGCGGTTACCTCCCTCATACAGGTCTGTGACTATGAACATGGTGGTCTTTGACGGCTCTGTGATAAGCTCCTGACAATAGGCAACGGACATATTTATATCAGTTCCGCCTCCAAGCTGTATGCCGTAGAGAAGTTCAACAGGGTCGCTGCAAAGGTCGGAAAGGTCATTTACTGCCGTATCAAAGGCGATTATATGTGTTTTAAGAGCGTTTATGCTTGCGAGTATACATCCCATTATGGAGGAGTATATCGCTGATTCGCCCATTGAGCCGCTCTGGTCTATATCAAGTATTACGGTACGTGAAGCGGACTTTGCCGCACGCTCGAAAAAGTAGAATTTTTCGGGGAGCAGTACCTTGCGCTGTGGATCGTAGTTCTTTAAATTGCGGCGTATGGTCATTTTGTAATCCAGAGCGGACGCCGAGGGGATTGGGGAGTGTTCGCGGCGGTTGAGTGCAGCTGTGACCGAACGGCGCAGGTCGTCGGAAAGGCGGCGGTTTATGTCCTCAACTATCTTTGCAATGTATGCTCGTGCGTTGTCCTTGGCTTTTGCGGGTATCTGATCTTTCAGCATGAGAAGCAGTGATGCGGTGGATATATCCGGTTCAAGTCCGTCAAGCATCTCAGGCTCGAAAAGCAGCTGCTTCAGTCCTTTGCGTTCGATGGCGTCCTTTTGTATGACTTTTATTTCCATTGGTGAGAACAGCGTGCGCAGATCGCCCAGCCATTTGGTGAGCTGAGGCGATGAAGCTCCGTGTCCGCCAAGCTTGCCGCCTTTGCCCGATGAAGAGCTGCCGTATATCTGTGAAAGAGCGGAGTCCATGAGTATATCCTCCTGAGACAGCGCAGCACCGCCAAGAGTTGATATTTTGTCCTGTGACTCAGCCCCGAGGATAAGTCTCCAGCGTTTTAAGATCTGTTGATGTTCCATATCATATATCTCCAAAATCAAAATCGTCAAGCTCGTCGATAGCCTGCTGTTCCTCGGCTGTGACCTCGGCGGTTATCATCTCTGCTGCCTGCTGTGTGGAAATTCCAAGAACTTCGCCGATATTTTCGGCTATGTCAGTTTTTTCGGCAGGTGAGAAATCCGCAAATGTTCTTCTAAGCGAGATTAGCACAGGTTTGAATTCATCATCGTCAAGCTCGCTTATAAAGCTGCAAAGCTTTTCCCATAGTGTGAGTCTGCCGATAAGACTGCGGCGGTTTCGTTTTGCAAGTCCCTCGAACCACGCTGCACCCTCGTGAGGAGGTGTGCCTCTTGAAAGACGGCGTGAAACAAGCTCTGACAGCTTTTCGGGAGCTATTTTTCCCTGCTCTGCAAGAAGTGCGCAGGCAAATCCCGATATTAGAGGATTTACCGTATCACTGTCGGAAATGTCGCCGAGGAGAGCGATAAAGCGTTCACTGTCAAGGAAATCGTGAGCGATGCAGGCATCATGTACTGCTGTCATTGCCGTTATAATTTCCTCTGCTGCATTTGCATCGCATATAGAAGCTGTGAAAAGCTGAAGGCAGAATTTCAGATAAAGCTGCTTTATAAGCGGTATGATTGGCTCTGCATCGAGTCTGCGTATGTTTCCGTAGCGGACTGTTGCGGAAAGACTGCCTATTGTGCTGCCCTCGTCCGAGGGGGAAGCGCAGTCAGCAGCCATTTTCTGTACGGCATATGCTGCTGTTTTTATGCAATCGGGGAGTCCGCATAAAAGAGCGGAATAAAGCGTCTTCGCGGTAGCGGTCAGCGTTTCCGAGGAAGCAAGCTCCATATTCAGAGATGTTCTTGCAGCTTCCTCGACTGTATCGCCGTTGAGGGAGGCTTCAACTATTTGTATCTCTGTTTCGGGAGTCCAGCTGATATTCCATTTTTCTGCCCATGTTGCGTTCTCCTGTGAATGAAGCAGCTTTTCACCGAAATGCACCCCTGCCTGCAATAGCCTGTGCAGGAAAAAAGAGCGATTTAGGTCAAGAAATGCTGATTTCTCGGATTTTACTCTCAGGTTTTCACGCAAGTTAAGGTCAAGCTCCTGTACTGTGGCAGTGCGGTAGCGCTCCAGTTTCAGCTCTTTAAGCTGAAGCATGAAGTCCTCCTGTACTGATGTGCAGACCGTACCCTCAGGGAGTTCGCCTATCTTGCTGCCTATTTCTACATCTGCGCAGGCAAGTGATATCTCACCGAAGCTGCCGTGACCAAGACAGGTAACCGCACTGTCACGCAGGTCTGACATTGAGGGGAGTCTGCCGCCTCTCATAGCGGAAAGGGTCAGAGAAAGCCTTTGTGCTTCGATGACCTCTGCCGATGATGCGGAAAAGCCGTTTTTGCGCTGATATGCCGCAAGTGCAGAAAGGTATTCGGGGGCAGTATTATCAAGAGTACCCTTGATACGGTTGTTCCAGAGCATTTCATAGTAAGCAGGAGCTTTGCTGCCTGCACCGTAGCCCGAGCGCGAGGAAAGGCGGTAATATGAATAGGGCATCAGTGTAGCCTTTGAAGCCGCAGCTTCAAGTTTGTCTGTGAGTATTTTGTCCTTGTCGGTATATGGTCTGTCCTTTATACCGCTTGTGTGAAAGGCTCCTGTAATAACAGCTGTTTTGCCGTATTTTTCCTCGGTCTCATTTATCCTGCGGCGCATATATGCTTCTCGAAGCTCGTTATGCTCGTCAGAAATTGAAAATTCCCTTATGGATTTTCCGTATTCCTTTGCGGCAGCTATAAAGTCGTCATAGCTTTCACAGTGTTCAAAGCGGTATTCCCAGAATGTGTCCGTATCAAGTCCTGTAAGCTTTTCAAGCCTGCTGTAGACGCTTTCGCTTTCCTGTGGGCTGTTCTCGTCCTCTCTTTCCCTGCTCAGAAGGCTTCCTGAGGGGAGGTCGCAGAATTCTACAGGGATATTGTTAGTGACAGCCCAGAGCATTGCCTGATATTCGGGAGAAAACTCCGCCATTGGGTACATTACTGTCCTGACGGGAGCTTCTGTAGTATAGGCGAGTATGGCAGCGGGAAGCCGTACCCTCGGAGAGCAAAGTCCTTCAATTAGTCCGCTGAGGTCGGAAGGTCCTTCTATAAGCACAGCCTTTGGCTTTGTGCGGTCAAGGAATTCTCTGACGTAATACGCACAGGCAGGTGACAGGTGTCTTACGCCGTAATATTCAGCCATTATGCATTGCGCTCCATACATTCGCTGTAAAGTTCGGCGTAGTCTCTGCCTTTTTTCCGCATTACATTTTCAAGGTATTCTGTCCACGCAGACTTGTCCTTGTCATCGTCCTTGACTACTGCGCCCTGCAATGCGGCGGCAAGCTCGGAGTCGGTTACTTTTCCGCTGCCGAAGCTGCCTGCAAGTGCCATGCTGTTTACCATTAGTGATATAGCCTCTGCGGAGGAAAGAACGCCGCTTGTGGGCTTTATCTTCACCTGTCCGTCGAGAGTTCTGCCTTCACGCAGCTCACGGAATACAGTTACTATTTTCTCAAAGTCACTGTCTGTAGGCATAGCTGCATTGAGCTCCATATCCTTCGACATCTGTGCAACACGGGTCTTGACTATGTTTATCTCAGTATCCATATCCGACGGCGGTGGGAGTATGACGATGTTGAAACGTCTTTTCAGAGCCGAGGACATTTCGTTTACGCCCTTGTCACGGGTATTGGCTGTAGCTATTATGGAGAAGCCCTTTTTGGCAGCTACTTCCTCGGATAGCTCCGGTATTGAGATGCGCTTTTCGGAAAGAATTGAGATAAGTGCGTCCTGAACCTCGCTAGCACATCTTGATATCTCCTCAAAACGTGCGATAGTACCTGTTTCCATTGCGTTGTATATAGGACTTTTTACAAGAGACTCGAAGGAAGGTCCTTTTGCAAGAAGCATAGCGTAGTTCCATGAGTAGCGTATCTGCTCCTCGGTAGTTCCTGCTGTGCCCTGTATCACCTGTGATGAGTTGCCGTTGATAGCGGCGGTAAGATGCTCTGAGAGCCATGATTTAGCCGTACCGGGTTCGCCTATGAGAAGAAGGGCGCGGTCTGTGACGAGTGTAGCGATGCATATTTCCACGACTCTCTTATCGCCCATGTATTTCGGAGTTATATCAACTCCGCCTACCTTTCCGCCCATTATGTATGTCAGCACTGATTTGGGCGACATCTGCCATCCTTTGGGGATAGGGGCGGTTTCATTTGCTATGAGTGTATCTATCTCGTTTTTGTAAAGCTGTTCTGCTGACAGCCTGAGTATTTCCTGTGCCATTATTTTGCTCCTTTTTATAGATTTTACTGTTTCATTCTCCTGATAGCTTCATTGAGGAACTTTATCTGTTCATCGCTGTGCTGTATGGGCTTTGCAGTCAGGTCTGCTATCAGTCTTTCCATATCCGATACCTTGATATCGGGGGCTATGTTTATATTTATTATGCGTCTGTCGCTGATAATATCATTCCTGTATTTAAGTGAATTATAAATATATTTATACAACACACCGTTAAGCGGTTTGTCGCTGAATTTAATTAGATAATCAAGGGAAGTATGATTAGGGTGATTTCTGTGTACCAGCCATACGTATTTGTTTGCCGAGTCAATAAGGCGGTCATAGTCCGACCTTTTACAGTTTCCGAGAATGAATGAAAGCGTAAGGCATCTCCACTCCATATTTTCGCAGGCTGCTGTCTTTTCGCAATGATGTCTGAAAATGCTGTCCATATCCTCGTCATTGTATATTGAATTGGTGTCAGTCAGGAATTTTATCATATCATCGGGGATAGACCTGAAAAGTCTGAGGCTGTTGCAGCTGCTGTACTGTGAAGCATTATGGCTTCTGTACCTGTACCAGCCGTCGGGAGTAAGGTGGAAATTAATCTGTGCGCACAGTGCTATATCGGAAAGGAGATTCTTGCCGCGGAGCTCCGAGCAGGCGGTTTCAGGAGATTCTATAAGTGCAAGTGTGCTTGCGGCTAAGGAATAGACATCGGGATATTTCGCATAAAGCTCCCTTATCATATCGCGGTATTCTTTGTCGTTATGAGTGCAGATATTTGCTGTAAGAGGAGCGTTCAAAGATTTTATCAGATTAAAGGACTGTATAAGTCCGTTTGAAGAATTGCTGCTGTTTTCTGAAAGATATTTTCCCCACATCTCAAACGCACTTATGACATTCTTTTTATTTGCGAGCAGTCTTAAACTGTACGGAGTGAAGTCAGATGAGAAATCAGCAAGTTTTCCACCCTCTATGAGATGCTGCTTTTGTGCTTTGCATATGTATTCCGAAGCAGCCTGTCCGCTTGCTGCGGTTAAAAGCTCAAGGTCGATGTTTTTGTCGTCCTTTGGCATTTCCGTGATGTATTTATCGGCGATTGGAGAGCCTATCTTTGCAAGTGCGAACATTGCTGCTGACTTTAATTTGCCCTTTGAGGTCTGATACATGGTTATGAGCTGCTCCTCGTTGGCAGGCGAGAAAGACATAGCCTTTATTGCTTCGCAGCGTACTTCCATAGGAGCTTTGCTGTTTTCGGCAAGCTCTGTAAATCTGTCGTTGTACTTATCCTGCGTAAAATAGCTTACCAGCATTATCTGATTGCCCGATGAGTTTTTCTTTGAAAAGTCTATAGAGCTAAGAAGCATAGGCATGAGGTCATCGCCCATAACAGATTCGAGAGCTGTGATGAGCTTGTTCATATATGGCTTATCAGCTGCATTAAGAATAGCTGAAAGTATCCTCGGGTCAGATGCGTTCTGATAGAATTTATCATCGAATTCCTGCGGTGTGTATGCGTTCTTTCGGATAAGCTCCTTGTATTCGTTTATGGTTTTAAGGGAAAGATGTGCAGGGCGTATTCCCTTTAATGGAGCAGCAGGAGCTGTTTTGCTGCTGTCTGTAAATGTGCCCTGAGTTACGGCGAGAGCATCGGCAAGGGCTATGCAATCTGCAATTGCAGATGCTTTATCATCGGCTGTGAGAAGTGAATTGCACATAGCATAGAGCTTTGCAAATACCTTGTTAGCCTCCGACATGGGCTGAAAGCCCTCAATAGCGCGTTTGAGCCTGAAATCCTCGGAAATAAGCGAACAGCCTGCGGCTGCTGAGGCATAGAGTCTGTCTCTGAGTTCATAAAAGGGATTTGTTTTTACTTCCATAGCTGCCTCCTTAAAGCCTTATGATATCGTTTTCGGTGACTATTGAGAAGGGACTGAAATAAAAGCGGTGTTCGGCAGCTTCATAGAAGAGACCGCCGAAAACAGCTCCTCCGCTGAGCGTTCCTGCCAGCATTTTCAGCGATTGGCAAGCTGACGGGAAATCCGAGCAGTCCCTGAGTGAGATAGTCTCTTCTCCGCAGATAAGCACACCGTGTCCGTCAGCGGCATATTCTATGCGGTCAAATTTTATGAGAACCGCTGCATATGGACGCGAAAGAGTATTTTTGAGTTCATTCTTAGCATTTTTTACAGCAGAAGAGATGGTTTCGTCGGCCTTTGAAAGCACCTGACGGAAGTCCTTTTCCGTGACCTCTACGCCCTCTGAGGCTTCCCAGCGTACACGCCTGTTAAGGCTTCCGGGGTAGAGGTATAGTTCCTTTATTATGTAAAGATCAAAGCTTGAATCCTCTGATCTTATGTACTTTGCGGCTCTGTATGGACGGATATTCTCTGTCCTGAAAATATCTCCCGTATCAAGGTCTATCCAGTAGCCCGTGTCAATCTCCGCCTTGTGAGGAACGTCATTCACAACGGTGAATGCAAGCTGCATAAGAGCGGTGTTTTCGCGGTAAAGTCCAAGCTCACGGAGCTGAGAGAGCTTCCATATGCCGCCCATTTCTTCGTACAGGATATTGTCCTCGGGCAGAACCTCGCCTGTTTCAAGCTTTTTGTCGATGTAATCACGGCTCTTGTGAATTGCAGATGAAAGCCTTACACACAGGGCTATGACCTTGTTGGTTTCCTTGTCGTCAGGTTCGGCATCAAGGAGCTGTACTGCTTCGATTATCTCATACATTATAGCCTGCGGCTCGGGGAGATAGTAGTCGCCAAGCTGCTTTGCGAGCTGGCTGTACTGAGTGCAGGCAGCCTTGCTCACTGAGCCTATTCCGTGTTCAAGTATGTCTTTGACAAAGCTGTCGGCAAGATCGAGTCCCTCACGCTGTTTTTTCAGTTTTTTCTCGGCAGCTGACTTGTTAGGCTTAGGGGCGGCTGCTGTTGACTCGCCTGATGCGGCTTTTTCTGCACGTTTTTCTATTTTTTCACGCTTTCTTGCGATATCTTCGGGTATAGCTTCAATATCGAAGCTTTTTCCTGCAAGCCAGTCGTACATTATGGCAAGACAGTGTTTGCAGGGGATCTGTCGGCTTGGACAGGAGCATCTGAAAACGGGAACATCTCCCGAAAAATCAACAGATGCGTTGTAGGGCTTGCTTCCGCTTCCGTAGCAGTCACCGAATATGAGCATTTCGTCATCGGTCTTGCAAAGCTTTCTGAAGCCCCCTGATGATGAGATCTTATTGGCATTGTTCATTGCAGAGGAATTTGCAGCATAATTGCGTATGAATTCCTCTGTTATTGATCTTGCATTGGACATATTGACCTCCTTATTGTAAGAAAAGATATAATGATTATAGCATATTTTTCTGTTTTTTTCAACATTTTGGCTTAAACTCATGGAATTTTTACATTTATATGCTGATAGAGCAGGCATATCTGCGTGAAATAAACTATTGACATCTATATTGGTATCGGTTATAATGTGTAGGTAAGGAGCTGATAGAATGCACAGTGTTTCAACTGAAAAGGCTATAAAAAATCAGGTGGCTTCCGCTAAAATGGAGGGTCTGGGTTTTAGCAAGGAGGCTATTGAGATCATAAAGGAATACGCCGACAACAGACTCTCACATGATAAGCTTATAAAGATAGTTGCGAAAAAGTGCGCTGAAAGGTCATAATGGCAGTATATAGCATTGAAGGCTGTAATGACAGCTGTTATCCCGATACCACGGTTCTTGTCAATAAGCTTGATATAAGGGAACAGGAGCTTTTGAATGAAGCCGAGTCAATAATCGTTACATCGTGTTCGGTAAAGGCTGAAAAGGAGCTTGATTTCAAAGATGTGGATTTTGAGTACTATAAAGGGCTGCATAAGCTTATTTTCGGTGATCTTTATGAATGGGCAGGGACTGTCCGAACTATAAATATCTCTAAAAAAGGTACTGTTTTCTGCGACCATAACGAACTTGAAAGACTGGGAAGGCTGAGATTTGAACGCCTGAGGGCTCGGGATTTCTTTCGGGATATGGAATATGATGAATTTGTTTCAGAGGTCTCTGAGCTGTACCATGAGCTTAATATGCTTCACCCTTTCCGCGAAGGGAACGGACGTACTTTGCGATTGTTCGTAACTCTGCTTGTGAGAAATGCGGAATATGATATCGACTTTGCATTATGTGATCCCGATATGCTTGCAATTGCAAATATAAAGGCTGCTCAGGGTGATATCTCACTGCTGAAAGCCGTTTTTGCTGATATGATAAAAAATGATACCCCATAGGTCTGAGCCGATAAGGTTCTGATCTGTGGGATTTTTTATGCTCAAAAGTAAGACTTTTTGAAGTTAGTATATGAATTTTTATATACCATTTCCGATGGAAATGCGCCTATAATTGCAAATGTTTGACTTTTGCCGAATTATAAGTAAAAAGCAGCTGTTGACATAATCGCAATTTATGATCGGTATTAAGTGAAAATGACTGAAATGTCATTGACAAGTTGTATATTTTCGCTTATAATATATATTTGGTATATTATACCGATTATATGTATTAAGGAGGAATGTGAAAAATGCTTAGAAATCGACTAATAGCAGGATTGCTGAGTGCAGTTATGTGTACTACAGCAGTCATGCCGAATCAGGTATCTGATAGTGCCGGTCGTGAAGCAAACGCAGCTTCGGGCAAGGAAAAAGCTGGCTCAGGCGATTATGACATCAAGTCTACTAATTCGCTGGGAAACTTTCTTGCAGGAGA
Source organism: Ruminococcus flavefaciens (assembly GCF_900143025.1). Classification (GTDB taxonomy): domain Bacteria; phylum Bacillota; class Clostridia; order Oscillospirales; family Ruminococcaceae; genus Ruminococcus; species Ruminococcus flavefaciens_I. The sequence continues at coordinate 276,127 of NZ_FRCT01000005.1, forward strand.
AGCTGCCCAAAAGAACGTATCTGATCCGCTTGCTGAAAGCAGTGATGCTTCTCAGTTCCAGATAACATCTCTGGAATTTGACAGCGAGACAGGAATGGTACAGATCGCATCTAACCAATCAACAGACGCTAAAATAGTAGTTTCATTTGTTGATGATGAAACTTCTGAATGTGTTCTTAGTGTCGAAACTTCTGTTGAAGCAGGCAAGCTCGTTAACAGCGAGGTCAAAGCCGATATTTCAAAGCTTCCGAAGTATTATGCTGTAAAAGCTCAGCTTTTCAACGATCTGAACCGACCTGTCGGAAAAGAATATGTCCTTAGCAGGTATACAAAGGCTGTTCAGGAGATCATTGCAACCGACATAACAGCATTCGATGAGGAACAGGTAGTTAACCTTGATGAAGATGATACAACTAACTTCCTCGTTCTCAATGAAGATACTGTAAAGGCAGAAAGCTCTGAGGAGCAGAATACTCTTGTTTCTGCCGACTATGACAACAATGTTTTCGTTTTCGACAATGCGGACGAGACTATTTCTTCACTCCGGGAAGGAGAATCCTTATTCATTCAGCCTGATGATCAGAATATCATCGCTGTAAATGTTGAAAATATAGAAAAAGACGGCGATAAGGTAACTGTATCGGGTAACGGTGCTATTGATGATATGTTCGATTTCATCAAGATCGAAACTGACGGCGATTTAAAAAATGCATCGGTTGATACTTCTTGTGCAGATGAAGGTATGTCGTTTCCTAATACCGACGAAAACGGTAATCCGATTTTTAATGACGACGGATCACTGGATTTTGAATATGAGATACCGGAGTATAATGCAGAATTCAAGCTTGAGACCAAAAAGGTTTTCAATATTAATTCAATTCTGGATCCGCAAACGGTCGATCCCCGAAAACTTGATCCGTATGAAGGTACTAAAGGCGAATTTCAGAGAAATCTGTCAGGTACGGTCACCATATCGGCTTCTCTTAATTTTTACAAGAGTTTCACAACAACAGAGATACAATTTGCGTTAAAAGTAACACCTGCTATTACTTTTACCATCGGCTATTCTTCTTCAAATCCTAAAGAAGCGTTTACGACAGTATCTTCAAAATCTGCTGCATCTATTTATGCTACAATAGCAAAGTTTGTTATCCCGACATCGATTCCAGCAGTAGTCGTTGACATTGAACCGCGCCTTTTTGCGGATTTTGTCGGAAATATGACATTAACTTTAAAATGGGAAAATGTGTTGGGATTTACTTATAAGGACGGAGAATTTACAAATGACTCTAAATTGAATCCCGAGAAAACAGTAGATCTCTCATTAAAAATATATGGTGAGATATACGCAGGACTGGAGTTAACGCCTAAAGTTGAGATATTCACAAAAGCTCTTGCATCTGTAGGTATTGATTTTAAAGCAGGTATAAGAATCAGTGCGGAAGCAGATCTCGGAAAAATGTATGACCAATTAGCTCAAAACGCAGATGAGCCTGCTGATAAAGTCATTATTGATTCCGGAAAAGGCGATTCTTACCATGCTTGCAAATTCTGTATGCAGGCAAAAGTTGATTTTGTTGTAAAAATAAAATTAACTCTCATTGTTCTGAGAAAAGAAAAGAAATGGGATCTTCTGACAGTAGAAGTACCGTTGAAATGGGCATATTTCCATTATTCACTTGAAGACGGCTGGGGCTGGGGTGAATGTAATTACAACAGATACAGAACTACGTTCATGGTTTTAAACAAGGCTGACGGCGGTTTTATTCCTGCTGTAGTCAAGCTTAACGATAAGGAAGTGACAGTCGGAGGCAGCGGTGCGACTTTCTATTGTCTGCCAGGTTCGTATGATTATTCTGTAACCTATGACGGAAAGACTTTGGAATCAGGAAGAGTCACAGTAAATAATTCTTCGCAGGATCTGGAGTTTAAAGAAGATGTAAAACTTGACGACGACGGAAACTTTAAAGAATATACACACGGTGATACAAAGTCTGTAACAGGTTCTCCTGTAACAAAGGCAACAACAGCCAAGCGCATAATAGTTACAGAGACTCTTCCTGCTATTAAAGCAGAAAAGGATCAGATTATTGCAGAGACAGGTGCACTGGGAGATAACATCTCATATATGCTCTATCCTAACGGCTATCTCTATGTAGGCGGATTTGGTGAGATGTACGATTTCAGTTCTTCACCTTTCAGAGATCCTTCACTCGTTAAGAATGTTATAATAGAAAATGACGGAGAAATAATCACAAACATAGGAAATGGCGTATTCAACGGCTGTAAGAATATGGAGTCCATAAATATGCCGCAGACTATAAAGAGCATCGGCAAGAACGCTTTCAGAGGCTGTGCTTCGCTTTCTGAAGTTTCTTACGATGAATATGATTATGCAAAAGAAAAGGTAATAGAAGTAAAGTATCCTGAAGGCAAGTTAGTAATGCCGAAGGCTATAGAAACAGTTGGCGAATATGCTTTCAGCGGCTGTGCTTCATTTACTGATATCGTTATTCCCGAAACTATTTCAGAGCTTACTTCTTATGTGTTCTCTGGCACAGGTATTGAGTCTATCAGCGTACCTGAGAATATAATCAAGATCAACGATTACGTATTCAGCGATTGTACCTCGCTAAAAACAGCAGTTATCAGCGAAGCTACAGAAACCATAGGATATCATATATTCAGCGGTTGTTCTGCTATTAAGGATATCACTATCCCGTATATAGGACATTCTCTTGAAAAGGCTGAAGCTGAAAACAGCAAGCAGGAATTCACGGATTTCTTCTACGGCGGTAATGATGCAGATTTTATCAATGTCAATAATACCGACGGCTGGGGAAGGTGGATACCTAAATCCCTTGATTCCATTACAGTTACAAGTGGTACAAGAGTTCCTAATTACGCATTCTATAATATAAAGAGCGTTAAGAACATCTATATTCCGAAAACAATGAAAACGATCGGAAACTATTCATACGCTAATTGTATCTCACTTGAAAATGCTAATATACCTGAGGGCGTTGAGAGCTTAGGTTTATATGCATTCAGCAACTGTTGCAGTACAGCTATGAAAACAGTTGAGTTCCCTAAGAGCCTTACTTCTATAAGTAATTATGCTTTCTCAGAATGTGGAGGTCTCACAAATATTACTGTTCCAAAAACAGTAAAAACTATGGGAGACTACGTTTTCAGCAAGTGCTCTGCACTTGAAAAGGTCGTTATCTACGGCGGTGCAGACGGTATAGGTCATTATATTTTCAGTGAGTGTAAATCACTTGCTGATCTTACTCTTCCTTTTGCAGGATATAATGCAAAGACAATTGATGAGCCAAATGTAAAGTGTGAGCTTTCAGGAATGTTCCTTAACGGTAATGAAAAGGACTATTATTCGATAACAAATACAGACGGCTGGAACAGATGGATACCGAAATCACTTAAAAAGATCACTGTTTTAAGCGGTAAAAGACTTTGTGACTACGCATTCTATCGCTTCGGCGGCGTTGAAAAGTTTGAGATATCCAAGACAGTGACCGAGATAGGCAACTACACATTCGCAGGCTGTGCATCTATCACAAAGGATTATATCCCAGAGAGTGTTGAATACATCGGCAATCATGCATTTGAGGGCTGTACATCGATCTCTGACGGCAAGATAAAAGAGGGCGTTATAAGCATCGGCAATTATGCATTCAGCAATTGCAGCAGCGCTGCACTCAAAACCATTTCTTTCCCTAAGACTCTTACTTCTATCGGCGATCATGCTTTTTCAGGCTGTAAAGGTCTCACAAGCATAAATGTTCCGAACACAGTAAAGAAAATCGGTGAATTTGCATTCAGCGACTGCTCTGCTGTTAAAACTGCTGTTATTTACGGCGGTGAGGAAGGTATCGGAAACTTTGCTTTCAGCGGCTGTAAGTCACTTGCTGATATGACACTTCCTTTTGCAGGTCACTCACTTGCAGGAGTAAACGCTGAGAACAGCAAGCAGGAGATCGTTAATTACTTCCATAGCGGAGATGATAAGGATTATTATAATTTCTGTGACACAAACGGCTGGGGAAGATACGTTCCTAATTCATTGAAGAAAATAACTATACTCGGCGGAAAGCGCATACCTAATTATGCATTCCGAAATCTGAGTTCAGTTGAGTCTATTATTATTCCTAAGAGCATAACCGAAATAGGCGATCATGCATATGATAACTGTACATCAATGACTGAGATCTATATGCCTGAAGGCGTAAAATCTATCGGTTATTCTGCATTCGGCAATTGCAGCAATGCGGCTGTTGATACTGTAAAGTTCCCGACAACTCTTGAAAATATCGGAAACTATGCTTTCTCTGGATGCAGCAGCATTAAAAAGATTTCAGTTCCAAAGACAGTAAAAACTATCGGTAATTTTGTATTCAATGATTGTTCAGGTCTTGTAACAGCTGAAATACTCGGTTCGGGCACAAGCATCGGCTATCATATATTCAGCGGCTGCAAATCGCTTGCTTCAATGACAATACCATTTGCCGGCTATGCACTTGCAGATGTAAATGCCGAAAACAGCTCTCAGTGTATCGCTGATTACTTCAACAACGGCAATGAAGAGGATTATTATAATATAACCAATCCGTCAGGCTGGGGCAGATGGATACCTAAGGCACTTAAAAAGATAACTGTACTCGGAGGAACAAGGATACCGAATTATGCGTTCTATCGTTTAAGAGGCGTTACAGATATCGTTATTCCGGATGAAATAGCATACATAGGAAACTACGCTTTTGCAAGCTGTTCAGAACTGAAGAGCGCACCTATGCCTTCTTCACTGATTTCAATTGGTGTGCGTTCATTTGAGAATTGCAGCAGTACTTCTTTCAAGGGCGTTGAATTCCCTGAAAATCTTACATCTATCGGCAGCTATGCTTTTTCAGACTGTAACGAAATCACAAGCATAAATGTACCTGCTACAGTCCTCAATTTGGGAGATTATGTATTCAATAGCTGTGATAAGCTTAAAAATGCTGAAATTTACGGCGGAAGCAACGGCATCGGCGTATTCATATTTAACGCTTGCTGTTCGCTTGAAACACTCACACTTCCTTTTGCAGGCTTCTCTCTTGATGATGTGAATAAGGACGGCAGCTCTCAGTATGTTGTTGATTACTTCAATGACGGTAATGAGGAAGATTATTATCATATTACAAACGCTGCAGGCTGGGGCAGATGGATACCGAAGTCGTTAAAGACTATCAACATTGTCGGCGGCAAGCGCATCCCGAATTATGCATTCTATCGTTTTGGCGGCGTTGAAAAGATCAATGTTCCTGATGAAATAATCTCTTTCGGAAATCATTCATTTGAAGCCTGCAATTCACTCAAGAATGCACCTATGCCAAAATCACTTGTAACTATAGGTGATTCAGCATTCAATAATTGCAGTGCTGCTGATTTTGACAGCATAGAATTTGCTGACAGCGTTGAATCTATCGGAGCATACGCATTTGCAAACTGCTATAGTCTTTCAAGCGTAACAATTCCCGAAACAGTTATATCTGTGAACGATAGAGTATTTGAAAACTGTACTTCACTTAAATCTGCTGAGTTTATCGGCGAAAATAAGACTATCGGTAACTTTTTATTCAATAAGTGTAAGGCACTTGAAAGCCTTACTGTTCCGTTTGTAGGTTCTTCACTTGCTACGGCAAATGCTGACGGAAGCACTTATCAGTTATCTGAGCTTTTCCTTGACGGAAACGAAGACGATTATTATCGTATTACCAATGCATCGGGCTGGAGCAGATGGATACCTAAGTCGCTTACAACTGTTAAAGTAAACGGCGGCAAGAAGCTTCCTAAGTATTCGTTCTACAGAATGTCAGGTATTAAAGATGTATATCTTCCTAAGATTATTACAACTATCGCTGATAATGCATTCAACGGCTGCAGCGGCATAGAGAATGTTTTCTATCCAAGCACAAGAGCAGACTGGGATAAGAATGTTACTATCGGTGTAAACAATGAAGCTATCGACGGTAAGGTAAGATTCCTTAACGATAACGGAGTTTATGACACAACAACCACAACTTCAGGAACAGTTACAACAACTTCAACAAGCAAAACTACTACATCTGCAACAACATCAAAGACAACAACTTCAACAAGCAAGACTACTACATCTGCAACAACATC
>NZ_FRCT01000020.1 GCF_900143025.1 Ruminococcus flavefaciens
TTGTTCCAGTCGTTGTTCTGCTGCTGACCGCCCCAATTGTTCCAGTCATTGTTCTGCTGCTGGTTGTTGTTATTCTGACCCCAGTCATTGCTCTGCTGCTGGCCGCCACCGCCGCCTGCACCTTCAGTAACTGTTACGCTCTTAACGTTAGCCTGACCGTTTGATCTGTAGCCTTCGATGTTAAGAGATACTTCATAAAGTGTACCTGACATATCGAGACCTGCTTTTTCCCATGCCTCGAAGTGCTTGGAAACGTCGATAGTACCCTTCATGTAGTTTGTCTGGTTATTTGCAGAACCGCTTGTAGTTCTGATGCTCCAATACTGTGGGAATGTAGCTGTACCATCGAGAGAAGGCTGATTGTAACGCATTGTCTTTGCAATTTCATATGTATTGCCGTTAAGAGTTACGTTACCCTTTCTCTCACCGTCATTTCCGGGTGGTCTCCAGTCGCCCCAACCTTCTACGATATAGTACTCCATGAGAGGATTTCTTGTCCATCCGTAAACGCACATATAAGAATTTCCTCTTGGTGTGTACTCAACATCGTATGTAAGAACGATATTTCCGAAAGCCTTGTAGTTCTTCTTCTGGCTGTCGTAATTCTTACCCATACGTGCAAGGAAGTTTTCAATATTGCTCCATGAGCAAGTAAATGAACCTGCACCGGGATTCATTGAAACCTGACCCTGACCGTTCTGATTCCACATTTCGTAGTCGTATCCGCCGATATTGCCTCTTGTCTGCTGGTCAGCAGCTGAAGCTACAGCAGGAATACTTGCTGCGATCATCATTGCAGATGCGCCTGCGCTTATGATCTTCTTGATCTTATTAAGCTTCATTCTTAATCACTCCTTTGTTTTTTTACAAAAATATAAGTAATTTCAGAATTAAGTAATTTCCCTTGATAGGTGCTTTCTTTATGTCATAATTATATATTCCCGGCAATACAATTTACAAGTCATTTTTTGCCCTTATAGTTCAAACTAATCAAAAATTGCTATTGGTGATGTATATTCTCAAGGCTAAAAACCGCCCGAAACAACGTATCTACTTACAATAGTTAACCAAAAGGAGCTGTTTTACAAGATGTAAAAAAATACTTAAAAAAAACAAAACACAATCAATTTTTTATCCGTTAACATAGAAATTTTACCATAACTATGTTCATCTGCCTTGATTTCAGTAGTATAATGCACCGTGCAGTTTACATAAAATTTTCCGCAAAGTATTATTTTTTTCATACGTTTCTTTTTTGGCTTCAGATGCTTCTCCTCATTTGCTGCGAAACACATTCGCATAATATACAAATCAGCAGTTAAAAATTCGTTAAAAACGTCAACTGTCATTTTGCACATTAAATCCATTTATGATAGTTATTTTTGAGTAGGTTTAAACATATTTTAGAATATGAGCTTTCAAAAAGCTGTTTTGAATGTGAAATATATACCTTTTTAATGCAGTTTCTTCAAGTTGACATTTTATTTTTAATGTGTTATAATAACAAATAACAAAAATACTATACATATAAATCGTTTTTTATATACTTTGCCATTAGATATATATAAATTACTATAGGGTCATAAATAATCGCAATTATTTGCCGGTCATAGCAATTATTGGTTAGACATAAATACCTGCTGCTCTTATAATATTATATAAGCTGTTGCAGCTTCAGGGGGGACATTTATGAATTCAGACTTTCATGCTTTTTCTGAACACATAAAAGCAATGGCGAGCGTTTTTTCCGTTGAGGTATTCCCCGACGGAAGCTACGGAAATATACGCCTTGTGACAGGAAATAATATTTTTTTCCAGACTACAAAGGACAATCAGTCAAAAATCGGCGACGAGGGGATATACAATACGGATTTCATCCCAAATCAGCCATATTACCATTATATCCCTAAGGATAAGAATTTCGAGGAATTCTGCTACAACAGCGCTATCCTCGGCAAGACGCTTCATACTTACATTCGTCCCGAAAGAATGCCTATCTGGATACATCTGACAGCTATACCGCTTCAGTCTGACAAACCAAATATCGGCTACTGCGCTTATGTGCAGAGCTTTTCGGAGATGCCGGATTACGAGCTGATGACCAATATCGCTCCCGATATCGCTTCAAATGTTCTCGAAATATGTATGAAGCTCCGCGGTGCAAACAACTTTACCGCAGCTATAAATGATATCATTTCTGATATCCGTAATATCTGCAACGCCGAACACTGCTGCATACTTTCTACGGATTTCAACCAGCGAAAATGCTCGGTGCTTTGTGAGGCTCTCAGTGAGAAAACCGAGCTTCCCCTTATGAAAAGCTTAATTGATGACGACTTTTTCGCTGTTGTCGATACATGGCACGAGACTATCGCAGGAAGTACCTGCGCTTTTGTAAAGGATAAGCAGGACTGGGAAAATCTAAGAAACAGAAATCCTGTATGGTACAAGTCAATAAAATCCTCGGGTATAGATAATATTATATTGTTCCCGTTGAGATACCGCAATCAGATACTCGGCTTCATATGGGCAACTAACTTTGACGTTGAAAACGCTTTGAAGATCAAGGAGACACTTGAGCTAACCACTTACTTCCTTTCCTCAGAGCTTGCCAGCCACCAGCTCTTCAATCGTCTGGAGGTGCTCAGCTCTCAGGACGTTCTTACGGGCGTTATGAACAGAAATGCTATGAACAACCGCATAGACAGCTTCATTGCAAACAATGCAAAGTCAGAGGAGTCCGTAGGCATAGTTTTTGCCGACCTCAACGGTCTTAAACATGTCAACGACAACGACGGACACTTCGCAGGCGATCTGCTGCTGAAAGACGCAGCCCTCAGCTTGCAGAAGCATTTTCCCGAGTATGAAATATACCGCGCAGGCGGTGACGAGTTCATGGTGCTTGCACTCGAACCCGATAAAGATACTTTTATAAAGAAGGTGGAACGCTTTAAATCCGATACCGCCGCCCCTGATACGGTCTGCTTTGCCACAGGCTGGAGCTACGGTACATTAGGAGCTATCAGAAAAGCCTTGCAGACTGCGGACAGCAATATGTACGCCGACAAGGAAGAATTCTATAAAAAACACCCCGAAAGAAAAAGATAAAAACGCATTTAATAAATTCAAAAACACTGTATTGATCGAAAACATTATCACAACCAGATCCAGAACTAAATCAATTTTTATAATTTTACATAATAAGGAGAAATGACAATGTGTATTGAAATGTTCGGAAATCTTCATTATCCATATGACCAGAAAACACCTGAAATAGTAGATTGGGGAATAGATGAAAAATCTGCAAGGGGAATGCAGAATTCTGCTGCGCCGGGGAATAAGGAACCGAAAAAACTGATCCGCGAGGACGAAAAACAGCTTCTTGCTGAGTGCCTTGTGACTTTAAAAAGAGTAGAGAGAATAATCCACGAATTATACTAATCATCACACCAACTAATACCATTTTCTTTTCCGATCAATACTACAGCTTTTGAAGATTTATTTATAATGGAAAACAGAAACACCCGACTTCTTGGCGAAAGTCGGGTGTTTCTTTTCATTCCCCATACGCAATAACGAAATAAGGGTGGATATCAATATTTGCCGTTAAGGAGTCCCCTCTGGATTTCAAGGGCATCTTCTACGGTAACGCCGCTGCCCGGCTTGTATACATCAGCATTAAGCCTTGCCGCAGGCGACATAGGGTATTTGTTAGGATTTGCCATTGACTGCATTATTGTAACTGCATCAGAAAGATCAACTCCGCTGTCACAGTTTGCATCGCCGCTGATAACAGCAGGTGCAGCCTGAGCCTCGGCTTCCTTAGCTTCCTTAGCTGCCTTGAGCTCGTTACGGTATTCCTTCATAAATCCGAGGTAATCCTCATGGTCTTCATAAGGAATAGGATTTTTTTCCGCTGTAATGTCGAAAGATGCATATACGCCTACCTGATATATGCTTACATCGCAGATATCACCGCATACACCGTTGTGGTTGAGATCAAGCTGGGTCTCAAAGAAATCCCATACATTTTCGGGAATGTATGACTCCTCTCTCGATACGCCGTGCTTATAGTCGTAAAGGTACATATCGGATATGAGTACGTCCTTATAATCAACGACGCCATCACCTGTTGCATCGGGTATCTCTATTTCCTTTGCTACAACAGCGTTACAGTAATCATTGAGGTACAGGTAAAGCTCGCTTTCATCAAGAGTCATCTTTTCATCTACGGGACAGAGATTATCATAGAAACCGCTGACCATTTCACCGAAATGCTGCTTGCCGGAACCAGGAAGTATACTCTTGTAATAATCATCGTCGAAGTATTTATCCTCGGGTTTGCCGTCTCTTTCGATCAGATACCGTATAGCATACATTTCCATGTCGTTGAGCTTCATTACATTTGTGAAGCAGTCATAATCCGCCTCGCATATTGCCCACTGCTCATCAGTGATATCTGTCACGAAATCAGGATCTCTCAGTGCAAGAAGTCCCTCGGGATCCGTATCTATCGGGAGAAGACTGTCTATCCATGCATGGTTCCTTTCAATTTTGTCCTTGTTCCATTTCTGATCCAAGAAGCATTTATAGATAAATATGTCGTCAAATGTAATATTGCCGTCGGCATTGATATCGAGGTTTATATCGCCGTTTTCCACGCAGCTGCATAAAATACCGTATGAACCTTTAAGATCGTTCATAAAGGTCCTGAGATAGCTGAGGAAAATATCAGAGAATTTAAACTCAGCATTTTCATAGCCTATGATAGTCTGCTCGTCTGCTCGTCTTACAAGGTCTTCAAACTCCTCGGGAGTATATGCGCCCTTGTCGAAGTTCTCGGAATTGAGCTCGTCATACGCCTCCTGATCGGCACTGCCGTATATAGGCTCGCCCTGCTCGTAGGAGATCAAATCAAAATCAGCATAGTATGACGGGTCAAGATGCTCCTTCCTTACCATGTTTTTATTAATGAAGTATTTCAGAGGAAGCTCACAGTCGCTGTGCTCTATCTTGCCGTTTCCGTCATAATCAGCATTTGCAAGGATATTTTCCTCCTCAGCCTGCGGAAGCTCATTCTTGTAATAATAAGCCAGAATATCATAGCAGTCCTTTATGGTGAATTTTCCGTCCATATCTATGTCGATATCAATATTTCCGTTATCGAATTCCGAAAAGATACTGAACTCATCATAGCTGATATTTCCGCTTATACTTTCATTTTCAGCTGCAACAGGCATTGCTGTGGCTGTATTTGCCATCATAACAAGTGAGGCAGCGAATGGCATTAGTTTTTTCATGTAAGTACTCCTTTCAGGATAATAAACAGAGGTCGTAACGATTGCTGCCGGATTTTCGGTCGTCTGAGCTTTGAGTGTTGTTATCGCAGCAGCTACACTATTGTTTTTTGTCGTGTGAACAGAGGTCGAGGCAGTCGTGATCACAGCACTGCCTGTTCCCGATGGTTTAACGGTTTCTGTAGAAATACCGCTCTTTGTACCTGTAACAGCTGTTGTTCCATTGACTTTTTTATTATCTGAGGAAGTCGTAGTTATAACGTTATTGCTATCTGATGCCGAGGTCGTTTCGCTTATTGTCACGATATTTTTGTCCGAGAAATCATTGTCGTCCATTCTGCGGCAGAAAACTGCGATCGCAGCCGCCGCGCACACAGACAATGCAGCCACAGCACTTCTTTTTAGTATCATGCTCCTTCGCCTGTCTCTGGCGATCATCTCATCGCGCCTTCTCAGCACGGTCTCAGTAACATCATCATAGTCCCGCATACGTTATCCCCTCCTTCTCCAGCTCTGACCTGAGAGCTTTTTTCGCCTGATACAACAGATTTGTTATCTGCCGATTGTTCTTATGCATTATGAGTGCAGTTTCGGAGTTTGAAAAGCCTTCGATATAGACAAGACATATGACCTGACGGTATTCGTATTTAAGCTTCTGTATAAGCTTGTGAACGATTATCTTGCGCTCCTCCGTCAGATAATTATCCTCTATATCAACGTTGTCGGAAATACCATAACATTCATCAACAGACACTGCCTTGACCTTTTTATTCTTCCTGAGATAGTCTATGGCAAGATTTCTTGCAATAGAGTAAAGCCATGTCCTGAAAGAGCTCTTTCCAGAATATTTAGGCTTTTTGTAGGCAAGCTTGAAGAAGGTCTCCTCCATAAGCTCCTCAGCTTCAAAAAGGTCGTTGGTGAAGCTGTTCAGAAAAACTGTAAGCCCGTCCTTGTATTCATGGACGAGTTCACCCATAGCCGAATCATCACCGGCAAGATAACGGTCGTAGCTACTTGAACCATTATCCATAAAACAAGGCTCCTTTCCGGAAATTTTTGCCTTCACTATATTAGACGGAATTTCTTTCCGATTATCTTAGTGAAAAATAAATTTATGCCCCCAAAATTTTTCAGCCGTCAGAATCACACTTGAAAAGTTATATCCATTTGCAGGAGCCCGAGGTCAGGCTCCCCTACTAATCACTAAATTATACCCCCTATTGCTTTAGAATTCAACAGCCTTATTGTAAACAATGGCACAATATGATTTTTTATGCTTTTTAATTATTTTTGGTAAAAATATGCGCTAAATTATATTTTAAGTTAAACGGTTAAAAACAGCTTAAACTACATTATTTAAACGAAAAACCGCAAAAAACGAAATTATATTTTCGCAATTAATGGTCAGTTATTATTTTAACAGCAATTTTTGGCTTGTATTACAGAATGTCGAAATACTATAATTATGTACAGATAGACATATGAGCTCGTATGAATTCTGAGGGATAACTTAATCTAAAAAAGACTCAGAAGGAGTGAGCGAAGTGAATTTAAAGAAACTCAAAAAGATCATCAGCGCTGGTGCGTCCACAATGATGATCGCAGCCGCTATCCCTGCTGTAGCTTCAGCTGCTGACCAGCAGACAAGAGGCAATATCGGCGGATACGACTACGAAATGTGGAACCAGAACGGTCAGGGTCAGGTTTCAATGAATCCGGGTGCAGGTTCTTTCACCTGTTCATGGAGCAACATTGAAAACTTCCTTGCACGTATGGGTAAGAATTACGACAGCCAGAAGAAAAACTACAAGGCTTTTGGCAACATCGTTCTTACTTATGATGTAGAATACACACCAAGAGGAAACTCTTATATGTGTGTATACGGCTGGACCAGAAACCCTCTCATGGAATATTATATCGTTGAAGGCTGGGGCGACTGGAGACCACCCGGAAATGACGGTGAGAGAAAGGGTAACGTAACTCTTAACGGCAATACATATGAAATTGCAAAGACAATGCGTTACAATCAGCCTTCTCTCGACGGTACAGCTACATTCCCACAGTACTGGAGTATCAGAACAACAAGCGGTTCAGCTAACAACCAGACAAACTACATGAAGGGCACTATCGACGTATCAAAGCACTTCGAAGCTTGGGAAAAAGCAGGTCTTGATATGTCAGGTACTCTCTACGAGGTATCCCTTAACATCGAAGGCTACAGATCAAACGGTCAGGCTAATGTTAAGAGCGTAACAGTTACTGAAGGTGCAGGCGGCGGCCAGCAGCAGAGCAGTGACTGGGGACAGAATAACAACCAGCAGCAGAACAATGACTGGAACCAGGGTGCTCAGAACAACGACTGGAACAACTGGGGACAGAATAACGACTGGGGCAACCAGAACGGCGGCTTCGATTTTGGAAATATGGGCGGCTTTGACTGGAACAACCAGGGCCAGCAGAACAACGATTGGAACAGCTGGGGTCAGAACAATGACTGGGGCAACCAGAACGGCGGCTTCGATTTCGGAAATATGGGCGGCTTTGACTGGAACAACCAGGGGCAGCAGAATAATGACTGGAACAGCTGGGGTCAGAATAACGACTGGAATAACCAGAACAACGGCGGTTGGGACTGGAACAATCAGAACAACAACACATGGAATGGCGTTGTAAACAACGATTGGAACCAGAACAACGATTGGAATAGTTGGGGCGGTCAGCAGCAGAATAATGACTGGAACAACTGGGGACAGAATAACGACTGGAACAACCAGAATAACTGGAACCAGAACAACGACTGGAATAACTGGAACAACAACCAGAATAACAATACATGGGACTGGAACAACCAGAACAACAACACCTGGAACGGCGTTGTAAACAACGCTGGAACAACCAGAACTGGGACTGGAATAATCAGAATCAGAATAACTGGAACCAGAACAATGACTGGAACAATTGGGGCGGTCAGCAGCAGAACAATGACTGGAACAATTGGGGCGGTCAGCAGCAGAATAATGACTGGAACAACTGGGGCGGTCAGCAGCAGAATAACGACTGGAACAACGGCGGCTTTGACTGGAACAACCAGAACAACGGCGGTTGGGACTGGAATAACCAGAACAACAACACATGGAACGGCGTTGTAAATAACGACTGGAACAACCAGCAGCAGAATAACGGCTGGGACTGGGGCAACCAGAACGGCGGTTTTGACTTTGGAAACATGGGCGGCTTCGATTGGAACAATCAGGGTCAGCAGAATGGCGGCTTTGACTGGAACAATCAGAACAACGGCGGTTTCGACTGGAACAACGGCGGCTTCGATTGGAACAATCAGGGTCAGCAGAACGGCGGTCAGCAGAATATCGACTGGAACGGTATGGCAGGCGGCTTCAACGACACAAACAGCAATATCGGCACAGACGCAGGCAACGGCGGCAACGCTACTTCAGGTCTGAACGCTAAGATCAGACAGGATATGCCTACTACTGTACCCGGCGGCGTTGAGAAGAGCGGTCAGTGCAAGGTCGAGAAGAAGACATACAACTGTAAGTTCACAGGCGGACAGAAGAGCTGTAACGTTATTCTTCCTCCTAACTACAGCCCAAGCAAGCAGTACCCTGTAATGTACGTTCTCCACGGCATCGGCGGTGACGAGAACTCAATGGTAAGCGGTATGGGCGTTCAGGAGCTTATGGCAGGTCTTGTATCTTCAGGCAAGGCTGAGGAAATGATCATCGTTCTCCCAAGCCAGTACACAAGCAAGAACGGCAACGGCGGCGGCGGTTTCGGAATCAATCAGGAGACCTGCGCTGCATACGACAACTTCCTCTATGATATCTCTGACAGCCTTATCCCTTATATCGAGGCTAACTACCCTGTAAAGACAGGCAGAGAAAACAGAGCTATCACAGGTTTCTCAATGGGAGGCAGAGAGGCTATCTATATCGGTCTCATGCGTCCTGACCTCTTCGGCTACGTAGGCGGTGCTTGCCCTGCTCCCGGTATCACACCAGGCAGCGATATGTTCATGACTCACCCCGGTTGTATGCAGGAGAGCGAGATGAAGTTCAGAAACGTTGGTCCTGAGCCGGCTGTATTCATGATCACAGGCGGTACTAACGACTCTGTTGTTGGTACATTCCCTAAGCAGTACAGCGATATACTCACAAGAAACGGCGTTGAGCACGTTTATCAGTCTATCCCCGGCGGCGGACACGGCGCAGATTCTGTTAAGCCTCATCTCTACACATTTATGAGATACGCATTCAAATAATAACAACTCAATAAAAATGTCCTTTCAAAAAATTCAGTTCAAAATAAAAAAACATGAAATAAAATACAAAGCAAAGGTTATTATATTTCCTAAGAAACTGCCGCTCATATCTGAGCGGCAGTTTTTACGTAAATATTAAAAAATTATTATGCAATTGTGAAAAAATCCCTTGACAACGGTAAATATATATGTTAAAATGTAAATACATTTTAAAATACAGGGGGCACTGACATGGCAACCAACAAGCACTTAGTTATTAAACAAAAAAATATATCGACTATCTGCACCCTGTCTGTAACTTCATATGTTAAAACAGCGTATTTCAAAGGGTAATTCTGTCCTGTGAAATGCGCTTTTTTATTAAAAAACAAGGAGGATTTATGATGAAAAAACAAGTTTTAAAAAAGACCATGGCAGCTGCTCTTGCACTCACACTGGTCGGAGGTGTATCCACAGCTATCGGCGGTAAGGATATATTCCCGCCTGCTATCGTAGCTAAGGCAGATGGCGAACCTGAGCCAGCTCCAATAGAGGGTGAAGAGGCAGTAGAAATCGCTAAGGGTTCATTCTTCAATAACCTGGATAATCTTTACTTCGGCGACGAAGCAGTTTATGTAAAGGATTATTCTAACGAAGCAGTTCCTGTTGCTGTAGAAGGACATAAGGGTGCAGCAAGTATAACTATATCTTCCGAACTTAACTGTGTCAAGCTTATAGACGAAGAAGATTATGAGTATGCTGAGTATATGTATATAGACCCAACATTCGCTGATACTAAGGAAGTATGCACAGACGCAAGCGAGGCTAACAGCTTCAGAATCCTTGGCAGCGGTACAGAAGCAGACCCATTCTATGCAGCTCCTGTAAAGAACGCTCCTCAGACTATCTCAGTTGACAGCAAGCAGACTGCAACAAAGGACGGCGTTAATTATACTCGTTTTGTATTTGTAAAGAAGCTCAGCGAGCTCGAAGGCAAGAACAAGGCTGTTTTCACAGCTACACTCGGTGAAGATGTAAAAACTGCTGAAACTTCTACATATTATACAAGTTTGATATCAAACGGCACTATCTACACTCCTTTCGATGAGGAGAGTGTATTTGTGATCGTTACTATCTCAAGCGCAAAGGATCTTACCGATCTTGAATGCACAGTCAACTTTGAATAATTGATTTTTGATTTATGGAGGAATTTACAATGGAAAAATATACAACTCCTGAACTGGAGATAATCAAATTTGACGCTGAGGACGTTATCACAACTTCTTTCGGTAACGGCGGCGAGTCCGGCGATATGGGCGGCAGCAGCGATATCACATTCTAATTAAAAGGGGCGGCAGATAAACTGCCGCCTTTTCACGGAAAGGACTAAATATGAAGCATAAATTCTCCGCCGTTGTTCTTGCCTGCCTTATGCTATGCGGCTGCAAGGAAAGCGGCAGCGGTAAATCGGATACTGCGGAAACGACTTCACAGACTGCGGCAACAACCGCAGAAGTCACTGAAAAAGCTACTGAAGCTGCTACAACAACGAATACAAAGTCGGAAAGCTCCGCCAAAACTACTACTGCGGCTAAGAGTACGGAGCCATCGGGAACTTCCAAGACCACGACCGAAAAGCAGTCCGAAAAGGTAACAACTACCGCAGCAGAGTCTGTTCTCGATTTTGATACGGAAGCAACAGAAGCTCCTGCAAACGAAAGCGACAAGACCGAACCTGCAACTACAAAGGCTGCCGCAGACAAGTCAAACGTCAAGAACGGCAATGAATTGCAGGACGACGGGCTGGAATGGTCTCCGCTTACTCCTATCAACTGAAAATAATTGAAATGGTGATACAATGAAACAGAAATACACTTCTCCCGAAATCGAAATAATAGGATTTGACACGGAAGATGTCATTACTACATCATTCGGAAACGGCGGCGGAGAAATGCCCGATGACGGACTGAACTGGTCCCCTCTTACGCCTATCTGACAAATGTGCGATATTTCAAAATAAAAATGCCGGAATCGTAATGATTCCGGCATTTTTTATTGCAAATCATACCAACTAATTAACTGAGGGAGAAAAAGCTTTTATAATTCGGATTGATGAATTTATAATAGTTATCTGTGTCTGCAAATTTTACTGCAACAGCTTGTGCGTTATCTGTATCAATTATCTTATAGACCTGCATATCCATATTTATTACGGAGTCACCGCTGTTTATCTCTACACTGACTGTTTGCAGCAGCTCGCCTATCTCATTCTCGGCAACAAGAGTATTATCCTTACTGTAGTCTATAACGATATAGTCATTTTCACTGTCTCCGCCCTCGGAGCCCTGCTGTCCGTTTATAGGAGATACGATTATCTCATTTTTCTTTTTGATGCTGAATGTGACTTCTGAATTTCTAAAAACATCTTCCATATCCACTGTCGGCGGTTCTGTTGGCTCAGGAGATTCTTTACCGTCTTCTGCTGTAGGCTGTTCTGTAGTCTCAGCCTGTGTAGTTTCAGGTACAGACTCGGTCACTGTTGTGACTGCCGCTGCGGTCGTATCCACGGTTTGTACGACCGACGAAACAGAAGTAACAGGCGCCACCTCTGTAGTTTCCTGTGTTATCACAAGCTCAGCTCCGTCGAATTTGTTATGCGGCTTAACGGATTTGAATACTGGACTTTATACAATTCACGCCCATATATTATTGTTGATTGTAAAGCACTCAATGTAAGAAGCGATCATAACACATCATCTTCGATCATAAATGTAGTATACCAAAATACTTCTCTCCTCATTACAAAGACCTATGACAACTGGGGATATGCTCCCGCAGTCGGCGGCTGGATAAGCCTCTCTTACGTCCGCGGATAATCCTTCGCACTTATATTGTCAATAAGCTCCGTTTTAGTTTTTATGCTCCCCTATCTCAAGGGGAGCTTTTTTTATATCCTGAAAAAACAAAGCTCCTGAAAATCAGACGGTTTGAAAACGTCCGCATTTGCAAGTGCCTGCTCAGCATCTTGCTTGATACCTTGTTTCTGGCAGAATTCCGCCCATGTTAACCCTTCATTATTATTAACATAACGACCTACAAGAACAGCATCGACAATCTCAACTTCCCCGTCACCATTTACATCTCCGCACAAATTCGGCTGTACGATGACAGGAGCAGTTGTTGTCGTTACAATTTTTTCAGCAGTTGCTGCCTGTGAAGTTGTCTTTTCAGGTTCCTCCCTGATCTCGATGGGAGCTTCTGAAGGCTGTTCCTGAACATCTTCATCTTCGATGTCATCGACGCTTCGATAATTCTTTCACACTACGCTTACAACAGCACATCTCACGATGGTGTTATGACGTTGGAAGACTATGTGAAGAAGAATTATACAAAATAAGCCCATATTAATGAAAAGCCGCCTGAGCGATAATATATCGTTCAGGCAGTTTTTATCATACTATATACCGATAATATCAGTTGTTTGAGATGAGTTCGCCGTCTCCGTTTACATTGTAGTAAATGCCGTCGATCTCAAAAGGAGTTGTCTGTAAAGTATCCTGATGGTATACCTTATTGCCGATCATGTACCAGTCGTTGTCAATATGGCCGTCATTGCGGGCATATGCGCTCTTGTTGTAATACTGGTTGATCCACTGGTTCTTTATGATCCTGCCCTCTGAATCTGTGTAGAATAACTGACCGTCAAGCTCAAAATCTCTTGCTATTACAGCGCTATCCTGATAATATACCTTATCACCGATCATGTAGTAGTTTTCGTCCATGTGACCGTCGCTGCATAAATATACATTTCTGTTGTAATATTCATTTACCCACTGAGATTTTCTTGGCACAAAATGATTGTCGTAGCAATACTTAGCACAGTCTTTTTCTGCCCAGTTATAGTCAGATTCGAGCTCTACGATACCATTCTTGATATCATTCTTCAGGCAATCAAAGCCTTTACCCAACAGATCAGAAGCATATGCATTTACTACTAAAACAGTATCATTATCCTTTGTTGAGAATATCATATCATCATGGCTTATATTGATCTTTTTGCCTCTTGAAGATTCATATGATTCGAATTCAGTATTGCAGGCAAGTCCATAATATTTCTGTGAAGGATTGCCTAAGAAGTTCTTATCCTTTATACTGTCAAGAAATGCCTGCTTGTTTGCATATTTTCTCGTACCGTTATCGTTAAGTTCATTCTCTCTGTCACCATCATCAGAAAGATCTACCTGATACCACTTACCGTTCTTCTCCGTACCGATGAATACGAGGTTAAGTGCATGAGCATGACCGCCGATATTATAATTCTTTATGCCAAGCTTATCAAGAACAAGTGATGTTGTAAATGAGAATCCCGCACACTCTGTTGTACCTGTAAGGAATGAAGCATTTGGAGAATAAATATTTCTTCTGCTGTAATCTCCTACATTGTAAGGTGTGTTTACATAAAATGAATTGCTTTTAAACTGATGTGCTCTTATTCCATAATTATCTTTATTATATTTTTCTCCGCCATAGATATCAAAATCATTGTAGTAGGTGGTTGAATAAACGTGACGTCCTAATGCATTTACAGCTGCACGCTGCTGCTCTTCATTCAATACGTCAACGTTTTCGCACTTGATCTCATTTCTTATAGCGGCAGCAATATCGTTGATCTGTGCCTCTGTAGCATCTATGATAAACTTTGTTGAGTTGAATACAGAAACGAACTTATTAATAAATTCTTTCTCATCAGCTGAAAGGTTTTCATAGCTGTTATTGTTTACCTTTTCTAAGTTTTCACAGTTCTCAAATGTATAATCTGCTATGAAATTCAATTTTGACTTATTATATAAGAATTCCTTGATATTACCATCGCCATAGAACAGGTATGTTGTTATTGCAACAGCATTATCATTCAGCTTGAATACGCCGTTTTGTATAGCTTTATTGCTATTTGTGATTCCGCAGGCAAACCAACGGTCGGAATTTTCCTTAAAGTAATTAACACCATCAATGTTCTCAACCTTAGATGAAAGACCTGAGTTATTGAAAGCATCTGCTGTAAATACTACATTATCGGGAAGAGAAATTTTGGTAAGTTTTTTACAGCCGTTGAATGCGTAACCGTCGATGCACATATAAGAGCTTGCAGCAGGCTTTCCGACTTTTTCGCTGTCAAAAGGATTGTTATACTTGTCTATCCACTGAGGAAGTTTGAAGCTCTCTATCTTTATATCAGTTAAGGATTTGCACTTGCTGAAAGCGTTTGGAGCAATCTCCATTACAGGCATTATCTTGCCGTCTACATATATCTCCGAAGGAACGATCAATGATTTTGCATCTGTCTTCTTGCAGTTTTTAATAATTGCATAGCACTCAGTGGTGTTATAGTCAAAATCATAATCACTCTGAAGTGTGTAAAGGAGCGAGCAGTAATCTGTTACACTTATGATAGTATCTTTATTGATATCAAGCTGATCGGCAGTAAAACCATTGTATTCACCATTTACGCTTCTTGTAGGGATAGCATCACCTTTGAATCCGCGCTCTGCATATATGCTGTTGATAGCTGTCTCGATAGCCTGAAAATCATCAAAATCAAAATAATTGTTTCTGTTTGTATCAATTGAATTCATGCTGTTCTTGACATTGCTCAGAAAGCGGTTATAAGTCGTTATAAAGGCACTATCATTGAGCCTGTGCTGATAAGCAGCATTTGTCTCAGCAGCAGCATACATTACAGGCATTGCAGATGCAAGTAAAGTTGCAGCAGAAATAAACGAAATTAATTTCTTACTCTTTTTCATATTTTATACCTTCTTCTTGTTTTTTTGGAAGCAGTTCCTTGTGAGCACTCCCAAAAAGACATCTCGAAGCTTATTTTTGAAAACGGACAAAATTTTTCAAAAATTTTTTTGCCGATCGGCGATTTCATCGAAATACAGGCTAAAATCCAAAGTCGCCCGGTACTATATTTTCTTATAAACAGTCAGTTTTCATTCCGAATCCGGAATAAAAAGCAATACTCGCCTAAAAATAAGCATTTCTCTTATCTGCTTTGAGATTATTGATTCTTTCTTCTCTTTTACAAGATACTGATATAATTTTACTATCCGCGCTGCGAATACAAGAGATTTATCTAAAAGAGGATCTTGCTTATCCATTAATCATATCACCGATTTCAATGAATAATACAGAAACGCCCCAAGAGCATTTATTCTTGATTTTTCATTATTCACTATTCATTATAAATTGAGCCCCGACGCTGATGCGTCGGGGCGTTTCTGTAAATATAGAGTGATATAAATCACTTAATGCGCGAAATAAAAATCGCGTTCCACAAGAAGTGAAACGCGAACTTGGATGCGCAACCCCTGCGCTGGTTGGGGTGGAAGGATTTGAACCCTCGAAATAACGGAGTCAGAGTCCGCTGCCTTACCACTTGGCGACACCCCAATAAGTGTACTGATTTATTCAGCTTTATTATTATACCACCCATTCAAGCATTTGTCAATAGGGAATTATATATTTTTATATTTTAACTTTATTTTATTAAAAGCATCAGCTCCCGAGCTTAAATGACCGAACTCGGGAGCTGTGCTTCGCATATAAATACATTCTTCTTTCTTTTGAACTACTCTCTATATAGACTCAGTTTCAGCGGTAAATCCTGTCCGCAATAAATACAAGTTTCGAAAGTTCCTCCGCTTTCTCATTTTCCTCCAACTCTCCGATCATCTTTATGATGTCTCCGAAACTTGAATCTCCTTTAAACTTTGAATTTTTAAGGAGCATTGCAAATTCTGCTGCCGCTGAAGCGAGCTTTATAGACTCGGAAGGTTTTTCGTTATATTTCTCCATTCCGAAAAGCTGGCTTTCGTAAACGTCCTTTTCTGTATCAACAGGCTTATAAGTAACCGAAAGCTTGCAGAGTTCTTTTCTGCCGTTATCCTCAGCAGGCTGCTCTGTATGCTCCGAACTGAATTCAAGAGGAACTCCTCTGTAGGTATCACCTGTTTCTGCAAGCTCTACCTCGTAAAGTGCAGTTACGCTGTGCCCTGCGCCCACCTCGCCTGCGTCCTTTGTAGTATCGTAGAAGTCCTCAGCGTTCATAAGTCTGTTATCGTAGCCGATGAGCCTGTAGCTCTTAACTCTTGAAGGATTGAACTCTACCTGTATCTTTACATCTTTGGCGATAGTATATAATGTGCCTGCCATTTCCTGAACAAGTACTCTGTATGCCTCATCTACAGAGTCGATGTAGCTGTAGTTGCCGTTTCCGTTATCTGCAACTGCCTCAAGTCTGTCGTCCTTGTAATTTCCCGTACCAAATCCCAATACCGAAAGATATATGCCATTATCTCTTTTTGATTTTATAAGCTTTACAAGCTCGTCCTCAGAGCTTGCGCCTATGTTCAGATCACCGTCTGTAGCGAGGATAACGCGGTTATTGCCACCCTCGATGAAATATTTCTCAGCAAGCTCGTAAGCCTTGTTGATGCCGCCCTCACCGTTTGTTCCGCCCGATGCAGTGATACCGTAAAGTGCTTCAAGGATATCGTCCTTGTTTTTGCCGCTTGCGCCCTTCAAGCGTACAGAAGCATCACCTGCATATGTAACGATAGAGATGCGGTCATTTTCTCCAAGCTGTTCAGCAAGTATAGAAAATGCATTCTGAACCAGCGGGAGCTTGTTATATGAACTCATCGAACCTGACGAGTCAATGAGGAAAACAAGATTTGAAGGTGGAGCCTCCTTCTGCTCAAGACGCTTGCCCTGTATGCCTATCATCATTATCTTGTTGGCAGAATTCCACGGGCAGTCCGCTAACTCAACATAGTCTCCGAAAATTCTTCCCTCCTCGGGGTCGGGATAATCATAATCGAAGTAATTTATGAATTCCTCTGCGCGTACAGCGTCCTCGGGAACTATATTGCCGTCCTCCAGCATACGTCTTACATTTGAATATGAAGCAGTATCCACATCTACCGAGAATGTTGAGAGAGGCTCGGCTTTAGGATCCTTGAAGCCTGCTTCGATAAAGCCCTTGTAATCCTCATCGGGCGAAACGTTCTCCGCAGGCTTCCATGTTTCACATTCTGCTGCGTCATTTGTTTCCTCACAATAATTTCCCGAATCAGGAGTTACTATGACATTATTATTGTTGTGACCGCTGTTTGGAACATAATCCGCACGCATTTCTCCTTTTTCATCTCCGCAGCTGCACATTGCTGTCATCATCACTGCACAGGCAGCAGCTAATGCTGTAGTTCTTAATAGCTTGGTACTCATATAAGTTCCTCCTTTAATGTCCTTTCGGACAAATTTTATTTCGTAATACGGTTCTGCCGTATCTTTTCTATGCTTTAATTATAGCCCAATAATACGTCATTTACAACAACAGAAAAATGCCATTTTAAAAACGATTTGAAGTATATTCCCTTAATATAAAGTTTCATTTCCTTACAATTTATTGAAAATATTACAGCTTTCTTGCATTTGTACAGAGCCTGTACCGCCTTTTTCACACTGTACTATAAGAAAAGCAAAAATCTTTCTCCGCGAATGTTGCTTTATGGTAAATAATGTGATATAATAAAGGTATCATTTTTTGAGATCATGGGACTTGAACCCTATTATTTTAATAGTATAGAGGGATATGCTATTAAAACAGATAAATCAGCGTATAATGGAGATCTTTTTATGGACATTAATTCTTACAATTCAGCAAAACAAAATGCACTGAAAAAGTACTTCAGTCGTATGAACGATATGCAGCAGGAGGCGGTATTCACCGTCAACGGTCCTGTCCTCGTGCTTGCAGGCGCAGGAAGCGGCAAGACAACTGTTATCGTTAATCGTATTGCTAATATGATAAATTTCGGAAACGCATACTTTGATACCAAACGCCAGGGCGGCGACAGTGATATTGCTTTCCTGAAGGACTATGCAGAGGGAAAGACTGATGATTTCGACACTCTCAGGGATATCGTTGCAGTTGACCCCATACGCCCCTGGAATATCCTTGCCATAACCTTTACAAATAAGGCAGCAGGCGAGCTGAAGGAAAGACTTTCCGCAATGCTGGGTGAGGACGCTCTCAATATCAATGCGTCTACCTTCCATTCTGCCTGCGTAAGGATACTCAGAAGCGAGATAGAAGCCCTCGGCTACAGCAGAGACTTCACTATATATGACTCTGACGACAGCCAGAGAATGATAAAGAACGTTATGGCTGAGCTTGATGTTTCCGAGAAGCAGCTTGCTCCTAAGGCTGTCCTCAGCGAGATAAGCTTTGCAAAGGACAAGATGATATCTCCTGCGGATATGCTCAGCGATGCAGGTCAGGACTACCGCAAGAAGATGATAGCCAAGCTCTACGCTATATATCAGGAGCGCATGAGAAGCGCAAACGCTCTCGACTTTGACGATATACTCGTGCGCACAGTCGAGCTTTTCGAGCAGTTCCCTGAAGTGCTTGAAAAGTACAGGAACCGCTATAAGTACATAATGGTGGACGAGTATCAGGACACCAACCATGTACAGTTCAGACTTGTTTCTCTCCTTTCGGACGAACACAAAAACCTCTGCGTCGTAGGTGATGACGACCAGAGCATATACAAGTTCCGCGGAGCCAATATCGAGAATATCCTCGGATTTGAGGAGCAGTTCACAGGCGCAAAGGTAATACGCCTTGAGCAGAATTACCGCTCTACACAGACCATACTCGATGCGGCTAACTCAGTTATCAGCAACAACACCAGCCGTAAGCCCAAGACTCTCTGGACATCTGGCGAAAAGGGCGACAAGGTATACTGGTACAAGGCTGTTGACGAAACAGACGAGGCAAAATTCGTTGCGGATACAATACTTGAAAGATACAAGGAAACAGGAAGATATTCCGACAATGCTGTACTCTACCGCATGAATGCTCAGTCGAACTCTATCGAGCGTATGCTTGTAAAGTGCGGTATCCCCTACCGCGTTTACGGCGGTATGCGATTCTACGACCGCAAGGAAATAAAGGACGTTACTTCTTACCTCAGCTTTATCAACAACCATAATGATATGCTCCGTTTCAGACGTATCATAAACGAGCCAAAGCGCGGTATCGGCGACTCTACCCTTGCTATCATCGAGGATATCAGCCGTGACCTTAAAATATCTCCGTTCGAGGTAATGAAGAACTGCGAGGAGTACGCTCCCCTTTCAAAGAAGACAACAGCTCTGAAAAGCGCATATACACTTTTTGAATTCCTTACCGAGAAGTCCGAGGAGCTCCCGCTTGATGAATTCCTTGACCTTCTCCTTGACAAGACAGGCTATCTTGACAGCCTGAAGGCTCTTGAAAATGCAGATGTAAAAATAGAGAACGTACAGGAACTCCGCACATCTATGGTGCAGTACATGGAACAGGCAGAGGAGCCTTCTCTCGGCGGCTTCCTCGAGGAAGTAGCCCTCTATACAGAAGCTGACCGCGACGACGGCAGCGATGACAAGGTAACTCTTATGACCGTTCATTCCGCAAAGGGTCTTGAATACGAAAACGTATTCGTGGTAGGTCTTGACGACGGAATCTTCCCAAGCGCACGCTCCTTTGACAGCGAGGACGACATGGAGGAGGAAAGACGTCTTGCTTACGTGGCTATAACCCGTGCAAAGAAGCGTCTTTACCTTGCAAACGCAAGACAGCGTATGCTCTTCGGTCAGACTCAGCACAACATCACTTCACGCTTTATGAAGGAGATAGGCAGCGAGCTTGTAGAAAAGCACGACAATGCAGCCGCAATGAAGCAGCAGCTCACAAATGAAGATAATGCCGTTACCGAGGTACGTTCGGCTACTCTCCAGCAGCAGCTCGCAAGGAACAAAAAGAGCGCAGGCTCAGCTCCAAAGGAAGCTGTTACATATACCGCAGGCGAAAAGGTATCCCACAGCATATTCGGCGAAGGCGTTATAGTCTCCGTAAAGCCTATGGCTAACGATTCCATGCTGGAGATAGCCTTCGACAAGGTAGGCACAAAGAAATTAATGGCTAACTACGCAAAGCTTAAAAAGCTTTGATAAATCTCTTTTATATAAGGTGATCTAATATGAGAAAGACAAAGATAGTATGTACTATAGGTCCTGCAACCGACGACGAGAATATCATGCGCGAGCTTATGCTTGCAGGCATGAACGTTGCACGTTTCAACTTCTCTCACGGCGACTATGAGACACACGAAAAGCGTTTCCGCGTTATCGAAAGACTTCGCAAGGAGCTCGACCTGCCTATCGCTACTCTGCTGGACACAAAAGGTCCTGAGATACGTCTTGGCAAATTCGTTGACGACAAGCCTGTTGAGATACACGACGGCGATACCTACACCCTCACCACCGAGGACGTTCTCTGCACTGATAAAATAGGCAGCATAAGCTTCAAGAAGCTCCCCCGTGATGTGAGCATGGGTACAAGGATACTCATAAACGACGGTGTTATCGAGCTTCTCGCCGAAAAGGTCACCACTACAGAAATAGTATGCCGCGTTGTTCATGGCGGTACTCTTTCCAATAACAAGGGCATAAATGTCCCAGGAGTAAAGCTTTCCATGCCTTACCTCAGCGAAAGAGATATGGACGACCTTGAATTCGGCTCGAAAATGGGCTTCGACTTCATTGCCGCAAGCTTCGTGCGCACTGCCGCAGATATCAACTACCTCAGAAAATTCACACAGAGCCTCGGCTGGTTCGATGTAAGGATAATCGCCAAGATCGAAAATACAGACGGTGTTGAGAATATCGACGAGATACTTGAAGCCGCTGACGGCATCATGGTAGCCCGCGGAGATATGGGCGTAGAGATACCCTTCGAGCAGATACCTGCTATACAGAAATCCCTTATCAAAAAGGGCTACAACGCAGGCAAGCAGGTCATCACAGCTACACAGATGCTGGAGTCCATGATAACAAATCCCCGTCCTACCCGAGCTGAGATAACCGACGTTGCAAACGCTCTCTACGACGGTACAAGTGCTATCATGCTCTCGGGCGAGACTGCCGCAGGCGCTTACCCTGTTGAAGCCGTAAAGACTATGGCTCTCATTGCCGAGACCACCGAGAACAATATCAACTATAAAGCTCGTTTCTCTTCACGCCGTGCCGACCAGAACGGTACCGTGGCTGAGGCTATCGCTCATGCTACCGTTACAACTGCACACGACCTGAACGCAAGAGCTATAATCACTGTATCTCTCGGCGGACAGACTGCACGACTTATATCAAAGTATCGTCCGAGCTGTCCTATAATAAGCTGTACCATGAGTGAAGTGGTATGCCGACAGATGAATATGAGCTGGGGCGTTATCCCCTTCATTATAGACGAAAAGACCAATACCGACGACCTCTTTGCCGCAGCTGTTGAAGCTGCCGAGTCCCACAGACTTGTTGAGGACGGCGACCTTGTGGCTATCACCGCAGGCGTACCTCTCGGCGTATCGGGTACTACCAACCTTATGAAGGTTGAGAAGATCGGCGGTAAATAATAATGATTACTAAAGTACGAATCAGGATATTTGAAATAATTACAGCTGTCATATTTATACTATTTAGTATAATTGACATCTATGCTATTATAAACTATATAAAATATTATTTTGGTGATTTTTCAGATCTGCCAAGCGAATATACTCGCTATTACTACACGATCATTTTAGAGTGTACAGCAGGATTTGTGATAGGAATCATCATTCTTTTCAGGAATAAAATGAATATATTGCTGAAAGCAGTATACTTTATACCTGCTTTATTGGTTATCTACAAATCAGGAGGCATAAACTTCCTGAAAAGCTGGGATCTACTCGGAATATACCCTAATAAATTATATCTGTTCTCATATTTTGGCTATACGATACTATTGACAATAACTATTATTGTTTCTTTTTTAACTATAAATAATTCTATCAAATGGCAATCCCGTGATAGTCTGCTGAAATATACTTATATCATGGCAGGTCTATACATCCTTTTATCATTCGCTATAAAAGATATTCATTTCATTTGTTTTGCTTATCTGTTTATCCCCTGCTTCATGCAGAAAGAGATCAGCTATAAAAGCATTCTTGGACTTGTCGGAGAAATAGCATATATACTTTCGCTCATTATCCCACTTATTTTTTTGTTTTTTGATATCAAACAAAAACGTGACACAAGGATCATTTCTTATGGACCTTTTTCACTTGATGGCTTTATATATAGCTATAAGCATGATACACTCTCAAACGTAATGAAATATTTATCAATGTTTCTTCTTGCACTTTCACCTCTGATGGTACTTGACAGACAATGTGCAATTGAAAAACAGGCTGCTTATGAGCTTGATAAGGATCCCGACGACTTTCATATCAGGATAAATGATGATGAAGAATAAAAACAGGCGGTAAAACACTATGACTGTAGAAAAACGCAATCATATATTTGAAATAATATTCGGACTGCTGCTGATTATTATCCCGATAAAAGAGGTATATGATATATTAAGCGTATACTCTCATGGTATCAGTATTCTTGCCCGATTCCAATATCTGAAATATCTCATAACGCCTATATTGTGTTTCTTTTTCCCTATAGTTTGCGGCTTTATGATAATATTCAGAAAATATGATTCACTTTGTATGAAAATACTGTTTGCGGCAACAGGTTTTGGCGCAGTTCTCAATTCTACAGGAGGATTTATCTTCAGAGGGTATTTTGGCATCAGCCTCTATTCCATTTTTACGTATTTTTCCTCAACTACAGAGAAATTCATGTTCATATCACTGACTATCGCTATGGCAGCAGGTATCGTTATAGCTCTTATGACCATGAACCGAAAAATAGTATGGAAATCACGTCATCAGCTGCTTACATACACCTTCCTGTTGATATTTGTCTGTATAATCAGCGGCATTTTATCAGGGCGCTTTGAGATAAACCCTATTATCATCTTTATACTCCCCTGCCTTATACATTCATGCTCGGAAAAGTCGGATATGAGAGGAATTATCGGTAATATAGCCCTTCTCGCCACAGTAGCACTTCCCGAGATCTCACGATCTCTTGAAAGGAAACGAATAGACCTCAAATACTCAGCATATCACAAAGATGCGGATTTTCTGAAAGCTCTGACAGATATTGAAAAAAATTATGCGATGTTTTCAGAAGTGATAAAGTGGCTCCTGCTTGTAATGATACTGCTTATCCCGCTTATTATATTTGAGAAAAAGATCGGAAATGAAACAGAGGAGTCCGAACAAAGTTCAAGTACTGTAATGCTGTCCGAAAGCGATGAAGAAACTGACGATGAGGACGAGTATGATGAAGACGAGTATGATGAGGAAGACTTCGACGATGATGAAGACGAAGAAGAAAAATAAAAGGAGCGGCATAAATAATAATGTCTAAAATAACAGTAGAAAAGCGCAACCGTATATTTGAAATTATAGCAGGTTTTATATTTGCTTATCTTTCTATAGATGCATTCATAAAATATTTTAAAACTTACGTATTGGTATATAATGAATTCTCATGGGATTATGTAAAAGAACTGTTAAGCTTTGAAAATTCATGGATATTAGTATTAACATTTATCAGTATGCTCTTCCCTGCTGTTATAGGCTTAATGATTATAATAAGGAAATACAATAGGCTCTGGCTGAAAATCCCTTTTGTTATAACTGCTGCCGCTGGTGTGATATCTTCAAGTGGTACCATTATAGTTTTGGGATATTTCATAGACGATTTTTCTTATTTGCGCAAGTATTTGGAAACAAACGTAATACAATGCTGTGTTCTGGCAACTATTCTCGAGTTGATATGTATTGCTGTTGCATACCTTACTATCAACAGGAAGATCGTATGGAAATCAAGAAAAAGTCTGCTCATATACACCTTCATTGCTGTTGGTGTCAGTCTTTTTCTACAAACTGTTACCAAATACGCTTCAGTTTCTGTAATTGCTATCCTGCTCCCAAGCTTTATGCAGGGCTACACAGAGAAAAGCAGCAAAAAGGGCATACTTGGCGAAACCGCTATACTTATCACTCCCCTGTCACCATATTTCTTCAAATTTCTGCTAAATAAGATAGCCGACCCTGCAAAAGAGAATATGTATAATTTCTTCTTTGGTACAGATCCTGCAATAGACCTCAGAGGAGAAAACTATTACAGGTGCGTTGCATTTATAACGATCATTGTTACTCTGCTTATGCCGCTCATGCTCTTTGAAAGAAAAATGGAGGTGGAGCATGAGGAAAATGCAGAGAACGGCGGCATCATCAAAAAGCTTGACTCCGTACTTTTCAAGAACAACGACGAGTCTGATGAAGACGGGGATGATGAGTTCGAGTATGACGATTATGAATATGAGGACGAAGAATATACATACGAGGACGAGAAAGATGATAACTCTGACGACTGAGCGTCTTATACTCCGCCCTCTGACTCTTGATGATGCAGAAGCCGCCTTTGAGTGGACGAGCGATGAAAGAGTTACGAAATATATGATATACTCCACTCACCGTAGTATCGAGACCACAAAGGAATGGCTCAGGACTGTGAAATCAACAGATACAGCCTTCGAGTTCGGCTTTGTGCGCAGAAGCGACAACAAGCTCATAGGCTCGGGCGGCATAAGGCTCCACGATGACGGCTATTGGGAGTTCGGCTACAATTTCCGCTATGACTGCTGGGGCATGGGCTACGCAACAGAAGCTTCAAAGGCTATGATAGACCATGTGCGCAAGCAGTTCGGTGATGTACAGCTAAAGGCTGAATGTGCCGCTGAAAATGCCGCGTCTGCACACGTTATCGAAAAGTGCGAACTTGTGTTCAAGGAGTACGGCGAGTACAAGAGCTATGACGGCTTAAAGACATTCAAATCCAAAAAATTTGTGCTTCAGAAGCACTGATAACTTCTATGAAAGGAAGAAAATACAATGATAAAACACATCGTTATGTTCAAATTAAAGGAAGCTGACGGCAGAAGCGAGTACGAAAACGCTGTTGAAGCACAGAAGCGTTTCGACAACGTCATCGCCAATGTGAAGGAGCTCAGAAAGGGCGAGGTTGTCATCAACTCAAAGGAAGCTCCCGAGAGCAACTACACTATCTCTCTCCTCTGCGACTTTGACAGCATCGCTGACCTGAACGCATATCAGGTACACCCTGCTCACCTTGAATTCGGCAAATTCATCGGCAGCGTAAAGACCGACAGGGCATGCATCGACTACGAATACTGATAACTTTTCTCACGTCCATAGGGCGTGAGAATTGTATATATATGTAAACGGAGGTAGAAAACATGGTAAACGTAAAAGGCAGATGGGCACTTATAACAGGTGCCAGCAGAGGTCTCGGATATCTTGCAGCTATATATATGGCTAAGCTTGGCTGTAACCTCGTACTTCACAGCAGGACTGAAGAGCACTGTAAGAAAGTCCTCGATGAAGTAAAAGCACTTGGCGTTGACGCTTACATTGTGACAGCAGAGTTATCGGACATGGATCAGGTAGAGGCAATGTGCAGAAAAATAGACGAAAAAGGCACAAAGCTGGACATAATTCTCAATAATGCAGGTCTTCAGATAGCATACAGAACTGAATACCTTACCACCCCCGCTTCAGACTATGACATAAGCTTCAGGATCAATACCACAGCACCTATGATGATATGCTACCACTTCCTTCCTCAGATGAAGGAAAGAGGCTTCGGACGTATCGTAAATACCACAAGCGGTATCGACCTCGAACCCGAGCAGGCAGGCTATTCCGCAGCAAAAGCTGCTCTCAACAAGGTAACACGCGACCTCGGCAAGAACTATGAGGGCACAGATGTTACTCTCAGCCTTACAGACCCGGGCTGGTGCAGAACAGACCTCGGCGGTCCAAAAGCACCTAACTCTCCCGAAAGCGCACTTCCCGGAATACTTGTGGGAGCTTTTGTGGACGACAAGAAGAACGGACGCATATTCTCAGCTCAGGAATTCACAGGCATGAGCCTTGAGAACGCCGTTGCCAAGGCTGAAAAGCAGGCAGGCGTATATTGATTAAGAATGTAGGGGCGCACAGTGTGCGCCCGTGCAATATCTATGACTTTTGACATAAGGGGGGATATGATATGACAAATGATGAGAAAATCAAAAAGATTCAAGCTCTTATAGATTCAAAAACTCCGAGGTTAGAACATTATTGTAAGCTTTTTGATGAAATGGACGACAATGTATATAACTATACAGAATATGTCGAGCAAAATGTGGATAAAGAAATAAAAAGACTTCCAAATGCTGATTATCATATGTGTTGTTGTCTGATGACATTGATTTTTAGAGAAGACCATTTTATAAATGGTAAGTTTAGAGAAAGATATGATTCGGGCATGGTAACTGATGTATTGGAGCGAATGATATTATTATTAAAAGGTAAAGATAATAAGTGCTCAGCATTAAAGGAGAAAAAATGAAAATAAGCAGATTACAAGAAGTTGATATCAGAAAATTATGGAAACATGAGCAGTATGATTTCTCGGCTTGGCTCGCCGAAGATGAAAACATTGAACTGCTAAATGAAAAACTGGGCTTGACTCTTGTTGATATAAACACAGAAGCGTATGTGGGAGCATACAGGTGTGATATCGTGGCGGTTGACGAAACGACAGGCATTAAAGTTATTATCGAAAATCAGCTTGAAAACTCAAACCACGACCACTTGGGGAAAATCATTACTTATGCTTCTGGCTTAGACGCTAAAGTCATTGTTTGGATAGTAAAAGAGGCAAGGGACGAACACAGAAGTGCTATTGAATGGCTGAATAATAACACAGTTCAAGATATCAATTTCTTTTTGATAGAGCTTCATGCGTACCAAATTGGTGATTCCGACTATGCGCCCATGTTTCAGATAGTTGAACAGCCAAATGATTTTATCAAGGAATCAAAGAGCCAGAAATCAACTGATACACTGAATAAAAGCCAGTCTGAAAGGCTTGAATTCTGGACTCAGTTCAACGATCATGTGATTGCCCGAGGAAAACCATTTAACATCCATAAGGCAGGTTCTGCTCATTGGTATGATGTGTCTGTTGGCACAAGCGGAGTTAAAATAAGTATTGCGCTGATAAACAAAGATTCGTATATAAGCGTGGAATTATATATTTTTGATAACAAAGCTTTATTTGACAAACTGTTTGAAGAACGTAAGGAAATTGAAAATCAACTTGGCTTTGAAATGGAATGGTTAAGGCTGGAAAAATCAAAGGCGAGCAGAATTCTTTATAAAATCAAAGGCTTGAATTTCGACGATCACAGCAACTATGATGCGCTTATCGAAGAAGCCATTGATAAAGCGGTAAAAATGCGCGAAGTTTTCAAAAAAAGGCTGAAATAAAGGAGACACCATGAACATCGAAGAATGTATGAGCTTCATAAATTCCTACACCAAATCAGGCGGAAGGATAACCGATCTGTCCCGCGCAAGCGATCTTATGGAGCGTATAGGAGATCCGCAGAAGCGGCTTAAATTCGTACACATAGCAGGCACCAACGGCAAGGGCTCCACCCTTGAATATATCGCAAACGCCTTACAGTTTTCGGGCTATAAAACAGGTAAATTCACCTCGCCATTTATCCTGAGATACAACGACAGGATACGCATAAACGATGACGAGATAGATGAGGAGTCGCTCTGTGATATCGCGCAGTTCGTAAAAGAGCGAGTTGGCGATATGGCTTACTCACAGTTTGAGATAACAATGGCTATAGCTCTGCTATGGTATGAACGAGAGAAATGCGATATCGTAGTCCTTGAAACGGGCATAGGCGGACTTCTTGACTGTACAAATGTTATCCCGCCGCCGCTTCTTTCGGTCATCACCTCCATATCTCTCGACCATACCGCACTTCTTGGCGAGACAGTTGAGGAAATAGCAGTCCACAAGGCTGGAATTATAAAAAGCGGCTCTGCTGTGATACTTTCCGAGGACAATCCTGACAGTGTACGCGAAATAGTACGCAATACAGCCGAAAAGGTCGGTGCGGAGCTTATCCCCTGCGAGCCCTGTCCTCCCGACGCTGACGGCGGACTCTTTTCTCCTTTCCTTTACCGCGGAATAAAGCTCACACCTGCAATGGCTGGCATACACCAGAAATACAACGCCCAGACTGCCATAACTGCCTGCATATATCTCAGGAGCAAGGGCTTTGAGGTAAGCGACAGATCAATAATAAAGTCTGTGGAAACGACGCAGGTACGTGCCCGTGTGCAGTATATAGACGGTGAGCCACCTGTTATCGTGGACGGCGGACATAATCCGTCAGGCGTTGCAATGCTTTCTCTGATGCTCATGTACCTCAGCACACGCGGAAAAAAGATATACACTGTCATGGGCATGGTTAACTCCAAGGACTATATCGAGTGTGTGAAGAAAATATCCTCGCTTTCCGACAAGCTCTTTGCAGTTGACGGCTTTGCGCCAAACGCAGTACCGTCCGAGACTATCGCTGACATAGCAAGCTTTCGCACTGAAGCAGAAGCAGGTACACTTGAGGAGTGCGCAGAAAAGGCAAAAGCTCTTGCACTTGAAAATAACGGAATTGCTGTTATATGCGGCTCTCTTTATCTTGCAAGCCAGTACCTCAATGAGAACAAATAAAATCCAAACAAAAACCCGTGAAAAGTCATTGCCGACCTTTCACGGGTTATTTTTAACTGTAATTCTTTGCTATCCTGTAATCTATTGAGCCTGTGAACGGATCATAGATGATGTCCTCGTTATCCTCTTTTGCCACCAGATAGGAGCTCTTATAGAACAGCGGCACAAAACCGAATCTTTCCAGCAGAGCTTTTTCATAGGCTGTATAGTTGTTTACAAGCTCTGTTACAGAGGAGCTTTTCAGCACATTTTCCGTGTTGAAGCCCTCACCTGCCGCTTTTTTGAGGCACTCCTCGTTCCTGAACTTATCCAGCACAGCAAGACCGCTGTTGAAGTCACCCTTGACAGGGTAAAGGGCGATGCTGTAGTTGCCGCTCTCTATCCTCTCATTGAATTCCTTCGATGTAAGGTCCTCGATGCCTATATAAATGCCGAGACTGTCCTGCCAGTGCTGAGACAGCACATGAAGATAACGTGAGTCAACAGTGCTGGAATCCACGATTATCTTTACACTTTCCACCGATTTTACCTTCAGTTCCTCCTTCGCTCTGGCAAGTGCATCAGCCGCCGCCCTGGTGTCGTATATATCGAACTGCTTTTCCGATGAAAGCTCGCGGTAGCTTCTTCCCACTATGTCAACAGCAGGCGGAATTATGCCGTAAGCCGGCTGTATATCGCTGCTTGTCTCACCTTTAAGGGCTTCTCTGTCAGCAGCAAGAGCAACAGCCCTGCGTAGATTTTCGTTTGAATAAAGCTTATCTGCGGGATTGAAGACAAGTCCGAGAGTAATAGCCTTATATCCTGATATATTGTACTTTTTCGGGTTATAGCCTCCCACCTTCAAAGACGAGAAGCACTCCGCAGTATCGTCCTTGAAGCACTGCTTAACGGCTGACTCGTTTTTTTCGATCGAGAAGCTTACGAAGGAAGGATAAATGTCATAGACCTCGTTCTCGTTCACTTCATTTTTACGCATATAAAGTATATTTGCACTTCCGTAAGGATCAAAGTACCACTGACGGACATAGAACGGACCGTTTGACATTACCGACCTGTCGTCCAGACCGTAGCGTCCCTTTGTGGAGAGGAAAAACTCCTCATTGCAGGGATATGCCGCAGGTGTAGCAAGAAGGCTGAGGAACTCTGCACAGGGATATTCAAGGGATATCTCCAGTGTATAATCGTCCTTTGCCACAACGCCCAGAGCTTCCATAGAATGAGCATTATCGCGGGCAAGCCTGCTGTCCTTCAGGCACATGAATTCGTTTGCAAAAGGCGAATGCATATCGGGATCGAGTATTCTTCTGAGGGCGAAAACATAGTCCTTTGCAGTAACAGGAAAATACTCGTCATCGTCTATGATATCGTCGTTGTTCTCGTCAAAGAACCAGTAATTGTCCTCGCGCAGGTGGAAGGTATAAACGCAGCCGTCTGCTGAAACGCTGTAATCCTTGGCATTACAGCAGGATATACCGCCCTTTTCGTCCTTCATCACAAGTCCGCTGTAGAGGTTTTTAATGACAGTAGCGGAGGAAGGGTCTGTAGCGTACTGAGGGTCAAGGCTCTTTGGGTTATACGGCAAAGCCGCCCTGTACATATGTCCCGAGCCGTCGCCCTTTTTATTGCCGCTGCCGCAGCCCGAAAGGCTTGCAGCGCAGATCACCGCACAAGCTGCGATGCTCAATATCTTTCTCTTTCTCACATTTATCTCCATTCTTTTCAAATTCGGAATTCCTAATTCCGAATTATAATTGTCCAACAACCAAAATAGTCCCCCAGAGTCGGGGGACATTTTAGCTTTAATTCATGCTTACTGTTACGATAAATCCGTCAACATTATTGCCCGAAACAGTATATGTCTTGTTTGCGGGTACAGGAACATCAGTATTTCCTGTTGGATTAGCAGGAGCATAGTATATCTGATAAAGCTTATTTCCCACAGTTACCTCAATAGGCTCCTGGTTATTATGTGATTTAAGCTCACCTATATACTCCTCAAGGGAATAATTATTCTGCTTCATATATACGGCATGAGGAGCACCTACATATCTGTATGTATAGTCTCTTGCACGCTCGCCTGTTGAGCCTTCCTTGCCCTCAGGGAAACGCACTACAAAGCCGTAATCAGCGGCATTCTCATATATCCAGCTGTAAACGCCTGTAGGCGAATAGTAGCCCGATGTAGAGTCCTTTGGAACTATAGCCATATCAAAGCTTCTGCCCGTATGGTAATCGGAAAAGCCGCCCTGGAACTGTGAATTGCCGTTGTAATACTTGTCGTTCTGCTCCTCGCTTGTACGATAGCCGCCGATAACATAGATATCGGAATTATTCTCAGCCTCGTAGAAAGCCTGCATCATAGCCTTGACCTGGTCAAGAGCCTCTGAATCGAGCTTTGTGACCATATCACTTACGTGGAAGGCTACACCGTCAATGCTGTCATAGATCGACACCAGCTCGATATCGTCCTCAGGGAACTTATACTCGTGGTCTGAATTTACAAGGATAAGATTACCTCTGTTGATATCAGCTGCATTATGTACCTCTGTTGTGTACTGTGACTCTGACGGCTTCTGTCCGTCAGGAGTACCTGCTATGAGAGAACTTG
This sequence comes from Ruminococcus flavefaciens, assembly GCF_900143025.1. Taxonomy (GTDB): domain Bacteria; phylum Bacillota; class Clostridia; order Oscillospirales; family Ruminococcaceae; genus Ruminococcus; species Ruminococcus flavefaciens_I. The sequence continues at coordinate 31,820 of NZ_FRCT01000020.1, forward strand.
TCTCATTACTTGTAATAAGACTGTCAATAATAGAAGACTGCTGCGTATTGTCAGCATTTGTTGTTTTCTGAGTTGTTGCTGCGGAGTTGGGTTTCTTTTCCTTATCCGAACAGCTCTTACAGCATGATGCAAGCACCACCACAAGAACAACAAGAACAAGGATCACCGCAACGAGTCTGTCGTATCTCACCTTATAGCGTTTTGATACTTTCTCTCTTTTGCGGTTTCTTCGCTTATCTCCGTTAGTCATAAAACGAAATCGCTCCTTAAAGAATATTCGGTTAAATCCCGACAGCCGCTAAGCCCTGTGAGGGTGAGCTGCGCACTGCCTGTCCATTGACCGCATACAGATGCGGTATTCTCCAAAAAATGCTCCCCAAATGATTTTCACGCAAAAATTGCTCATACTCAGTATTATATCACAAATCTTTGTACTTGTAAAGTGTTTTTTTGATTTTTTGCACTAAACGGCTATATAAATTCCCACATAATTCAATGCCGGGTATACAAAATACACAAACACGCCCTATTCTTCTGAATTTTCCTTTCTTCTTCTGTACTCAGTCGGAGTACAGCCCTTATGTTTTTTGAACTGCCGCATGAAGTACGACTCACTGTCATAGCCGCAGGTCTCGGATATAGCCGTAACGGACATAGCCGTATTTTTCAGCAGCTCGGCTGCTCTTACGAGCCTGCTCTCGATAACGTCCTGACGGAAGGTAACTCCGAAAGCCATAAGGTAGATCCGATGGAAATATGAGCGGCTTATCTGCATATCCTCGCATATCTCCTCCACCGACCACATATTCATAGGGTCATCATATATAAGGTCGCGGTACTTTTTAAGCTCGCTGTACCGCGGTATACTTTCCTCGGGCGAGGGCTCGGGAGCATCGGCGACATCGCTTAGCGCAATAAAGATCAAACGCATTGAAAGCTCCATGAATTCGCTGAAATGCTTTCCTCTGTGCATTGACTGGGACTTCATGGCTCTCAGAGTTCCCACTATAGCAAAATTGTCCTCCAGCTCTATGGGAGTATCCTGCGGCAGGTTCATAGAAGCGATGTACTGCCTGTCAGCAGCCGAGGTCCTGAAGCTTACTATGTCATAGCGCATAGGCTTGCCTTTTATAGGGCGGAACGTGGATTTATAGCCGCTTGTGAGCAGAGCTGCACAGCAGCCCGAGGTATGCAGAGCCTTTCCACCGTCCATATACATAACAGGCGACCTGAAAAAGAGCAGAACAGGGTCTGCCCCAAGTTCACCGCCGAAAGCAGATTCACGCCTGCAATTCAGCTGTATACGGTTAATTTTCATAGCTCCGCCCCCTTATATTATTATATAATTATTATAGCATATTCTGCAATATAAATCAATATTTTTAGAAGTAAGAGCTAAGAGCTAAGAACTAAGAATGTAGAGACTGCCTTTGGCAGTCCGCCAGTCTCAAACTCCCATAAATGACATATTGTAAGGGCTTACAGCTCTGCACATTCAAATTCGTCCGCGCAGCTGACACCTCAATTATGCATTATGAATTATGCATTTATGGGACGTCGAGGACGCCGTCCCCTACAAGCTAACGGCTAAAAACTAAGGGCGGATAATATCCGCCCCTACTATAAAACAACTATCACTCAGCCGTATCAGCCATCTTAACAGCCTTCATCATAATAGCGCACTCAAGGCGCTTCTTTTCCAGCTGACATGAGATCTTATGAGCGGTTCTGATATCGCCCATATACTGATAATTATTAGCATTACAGCCGCCGCTGCAATAGAACTTAGCCCAGCACTCGCGGCAGTCGGGCTTTGAGTAAACATGAGCCTTTGCGAAATCAGCTTTCATCTCCTGATTAAAGGTACCCTCGTCGATATTGCCCATTTTGTACTCGTCGATACCTACGAACTGATGACATGGGAAGATATCACCGTCAGGAGTTATAGCAACGTAGTCATTGCCGCAGCCGCAGCCTCTCAGGCGCTTGATAGCACATGGACCCTGATCCAGATCAAGCATGAAGTGGAAGAAATTGAACTTCTTTCCGTTCTTCTCATTTTCAAGGAGCTTCTGCGCAAGCTTTTCATACTCAGCAAATACAGCAGGAAGGTCCTTTTCTGTAAGTGCGTATATATCATCGTCGCCCACAACAGGCTCAACGGATATCTGGTCGAAGCCTGCTTCATAGAGTGCAAATACATCATTTGAGAAGTCAAGGTTCTTGTTTGTAAAAGTACCTCTTACATAGTACTCCTTATCGCCTCTGCCTGCAACAAGCTTCTGGTACTTGGGGAGTATCATATCATAGCAGCCCTGACCGTTAGGCAGTACGCGGAAATAATCGTTTACTTCCTTACGTCCGTCAATGGAAAGAACAACGTTAGACATCTCGCGGTTGATGAACTCTATCTTTTCATCGTCAAGAAGGAGACCGTTTGTAGTGATAGTGAAGCGGAACTTCTTGTTATATTCCTTTTCACGGCTTCTTGCGTACTCTACTACCTTCTTTACAACGCCGAAGTTCATAAGGGGCTCGCCGCCGAAGAAATCCAGCTCAAGGTTAGGACGATCGCCCGAATTTTCGAGAAGGAAGTCTATAGCGTGCTTACCTGTCTCAAATGACATAAGCTTTCTGCCCTTGCCGAAATCGCCTGTAGACGCAAAGCAGTACTTACATCTGAGCTGGCAGTCGTGAGCGATATTAAGGCACATAGCCTTTACAGGAGAAGCAACGGAATACTGCGCATACTTCTCATAATCGTCCTCGGAAAAGAGTATCTTGTCGTTATAAAGCTCCACTATCTCGTCATAGCAGTCGCGGATATCCTGCTCGTCATAGGACTTTGCAAGCTTGTCCACGACCTTCTGAGGACATTCTGCGTCAAATGGCGGCTCTACATTATCAAGGAGATCATATGTAAGCTCGTCCACAAGGTGAACGCCGCCGCTGTTTACATCGAGAACTATATTCAAGCCGTTAAGCTTATACTTATGTATCATTTATTTACCCTCTATTCAAAAAATATGAGGCAGCATTTGCATACTGCCTCGACCGATCGTAGCGTTCAGCTTATCTCTCGCACTTCTGGTTAGCAACTGTGCATGAAGTCTTGCAAGCAGACTGGCATGAAGCCTGACATTTACCGCAGCCGCCCTTCTGAGCTGACTCCTTGAGATTAGCCTTATTGATAGTCTTAATGTGTTTCATTTTTAAACCTCCATAGGATCATGCGGTATGAGCCGCAAAATACTTTATAATATTATATCATAAATCAATTGCCATTGCAATAGTTATTTCATAAAATTCATATTTTTATTTTATTCCTCACCTATAAGGCTATCGAATACAAAGTTGTATATATCAGCGTAGGTAGCGTCGGTATAATGCAATCCGTCAATAGTTCTGAAGCCGTACCATTTAAGGTAAGAGCAGCTGTCAAGGAACTGTATCCTGCTGTCGAGACCGTCCCTCATTGCATTATTGAAAGCATCTATCCTGCTGTTAAGGTTTGAATAATTACCGTCACAAGGATTTATTGACATTACAATAACAGTATTATTATCAAGGAATTCATCAGGCATACTATTGTAAAGTCTCAGGTACGCATTACTGTCGATGTCATTTACACCAAGGTTGATTATTACCGTCTTATCGCGTATCTGATAAATACTTTCCGCATTGTTCTTAAAGAAGTTTATGGTAGCACCTATCTTGCCCAGATAGTCGATAGCAATGCTTCTTGCCATGCCGACTGTACGTGAGTCGCCGACCCAGAACCATTCCTCATACTCGCTGTCTATCCTCTGAGGGACATATTCGGCAGCAGGTGCAGGAGCAGCAGGTGCAGGTGCATTTTCGGCAGGAGCTCCTTCTCCTGCGTCAGCAGGCTGCTCGGCAGGCTTTTCCTCCTCGTTTTTCTGCTTGAAGCCGTTCTTTTCGAGGAAGTCGGTCATTATGGCAGTCTCATCGCTTACAGATGCCCACGCATAGTAGGAAAGTATAAGCGAAGCATCAACTGCGTCTACCTGACTGTCGCCGTTAAGATCGGCAGCTGATTCCTGATAGGTGAATAATGGGCTTTCCTTGCCCGATGAAGTACACGCATATGCAGCAAGTGCAGAACAAGCGTCTGCTGAGTCTACTATACCATCGCAGTTTATATCTCCGATAAGGTACAGACCTGCTTCACCAAATGCGGTGATCCCCACAGATGAAGCGGCAAGCGCAGCCGTAGCGGCTATGCTCATAAGCGTTTTCATTTTCATAATAATACTCCTTTTTACTGGTCAAGCTCGATCAGAAGCTCGAAATCCTCGTCGATCCTCTGCTTGAGCTCTTCGATCTCGGCACATTTACGATTCATAAGCTCGTAATCGGTATAGACCTCCTCCTTGCCGATCTCCTCGGTGAGAGCGTCTATCTGTGCCTGTAGGTCGTCGATTTCCTTTTCAAGGCGTTTCATTTCGTTTTTTCTCGCAGCGTCGGCACTTCTCTGCTGCTTGCTGCGATAATTCTTTGCAGACTTCTCCTTAGCCGCTTCCGCAGCCTTCTGCTGTTTTTCAGCTTCTACAGCCTTTCTCTCGGCAGCCTGCTCATCTCTGAGAACGTCGAGATACTTTTCAAAGCCATAGTTATGAAGCCTGTATTTTCCGTCGGTAAGCTCGATAAGTCTGTCAGCGATCTTGCTCAGGAGATATCGGTCATGGCTGACAAATATGACCGTTCCCGTATATTCAGCCAACGCCTCCTCGATAGCCTCCTTTGAACTGAGATCAAGGTGGTTGGTAGGCTCGTCAAGAATAAGAACGTTGCCGTGCTCCTGCATCATAATAGCGAAGCAGAGCTTTGCACGTTCGCCGCCGCTTATTACTCCTGTTTCCTTGAATACATTTTCTCCCACAAGTCTTACCTGTGCAAGGAGACTGCGCACTTCAAGGTCTGACAGCAGCGGATAGCGGCTGTGGAGCTCCTCCATTACCGTGAGCTCTTTATTTAAATTGGTACTTTCCTGCTCGAAATAGGATATCTTTATATTGCTGTTCCAGCGGACAACGCCCTTATGCGGGAGCTGTTCCTGAATGATACGCAGAAGAGTTGATTTTCCGATACCGTTATCACCGATGATACCCACCTTTTCGCCCCTGCGGACTTCAAAATCTATGGTATCAACGAGAGTTTTTCTTCTGCTGCCCTCACCTACCGAAATGTCGATGCCCTTGACCTTTAATACGTCAATAGGGGGCTCAACAGCGTAGGTAAAGCGTATTTTCGCGTGCTTTGTATCATGCACGGGACGCTCTATGCGTTCCATTTTTTCAAGCTGTTTTCTGCGGCTCTGCGCCATTTTTGTAGTAGAAGCGCGGACGAGGTTCTTTGCAACATAGTCCTCAAGCTGAGCTATCTGCTTCTGCTGCATCTCGTATTCCTTTTCGCGCCTTGCATCGCTTTCCTCGCGCTGGCGCACAAAAGCGGTATAATTGCCCCTGTATCGGGTAAGAGTACCTCTTTCTATCTCGCATATCGAGGTACACAGCCTGTCGAGGAAGTATCTGTCATGCGAAACTATGAGCACTGCACCCTTGTAGGAGCGGAGATAATCCTCAAGCCACATGATAGTCTTGAAGTCAAGGTGGTTTGTAGGCTCGTCGAGAATGAGCAGGTTAGGCTCTTCAAGGAGAAGCCTTGCGATGCACAGACGGGTCTTTTCGCCGCCGCTGAAGCCTGAAACTGTACGCTCCAGCTCATCGCCCGAAAATCCCATACCATTGAGCACCATGCGTATCTTCACATCGGTATTGTAGCCGTCGTTCGCCTCTATCCATGAGGAGAGCTGCTGGTACTCATCTGCGGCGGAATTATCGCCCATTTCTATTTCAAGCTCTATTTCGCGGAGTCTGTCGATAGCACGATGAACAGGCTCAAAGACGCTTCGCATCTCCTCAATGACGGTATTCTCGGTATTGAGACCGCCCATCTGTTCAAGGTATCCCACAGTTGTCTTTGCAGCCATAGACACGATACCGTCCTTTTCGGTAAAGCGGTCAGGCTCAACGGAACCTGTGAGTATCTTCAGCAGCGTAGACTTTCCGCAGCCGTTGTTTCCAACAAGACCTATCTTGGCGTTTTCGTCGATAGTCAGGGAAACATTGCACAGCACCTGATTGCCGTTATAGAATTTATTTATATTTGTTAGGCTTGCAAGCATATCGAATTTCCTTTGTTTTCTGCCAGTGTGCACAAATGAAATCAGCTGATTTTGTGCAGACTGCAACTAATACCTACATCATACCACATTTACAGTCAAAAAGTCAATTGGCACGGTAAATATAATTGCAGGGCGATTTTTGTGCTATTTTATACATTCTACATTAAAAAAAGCCTATTTTCCGCACTTTTTGCCATTACAGTGAAAAAAGTCTCCGCAAGGAGACTTTCTTCTGAGGGAATATTTAGAATTATTGATCAGAGAGGGTACTCTGAAAAATTGTCCTGCACAAATAGCTCCGTGAGCTAAATCCGCGCGAGCTGTACAAAAGGCTGCCTACTGCCCGATGTCAGAACTGCGCTGATCCCCTGAAAGGCATAATTCGGAAGATAACCCCTTATCATCCGTAACGCTGTATTATGCCTACATTTATATTATACACATTTTCCTTCCAATTGCAATGAAAAATACTATCTTTTTAAGGAGATTTTTTGAAATTGTAACAATTAATATATAAAATCATCTTGCATTTGTCACTTTTATATGATACAATAGTACATATAGCAGTGAGCAGAAAGTAGTAGGGGCGCACAGTGTGCGCCGGCCAGCCGTTTTTTAATTCAGAATTCAGAATTCGGAATTAGATGTGCTGTAAGTGAAGTACAATTAACGATTTTGAAAAAAGCGAGCGAGTGTAACAAGCGTCAACGCAACAAGGGTGCGCAGGCTCTGCGCTGTAGGGGCGGCGTTCCGCCGCTTGAGCTAATGGCTAAGAGCTAAAACGATCGGAGGGATATAATGAGCAGACGAATACTTATCGGCGTTGTCATAGCCGATTGTCATATAGCGTTCCAAAGCGAGATACTGCGCGGTATCATAACTCAGTCATTCAAAAGCAACTGTGATGTGGCTGTTATCTCTCCGCTCCATAATTTTTCACTTTCCTCCGTACACAAGGACGCTGAAAAAACTATCTTCGACCTGCTTATGTCGAAAAAAATAGACGGTATCATCTACGACAGAAATTCTCTGCAAAGCGAGGATATCTGCCGATATATAGATGATCTCTGCAAGCGTACAGAAAAGCCTGTAATGCTTCTTGATTACAACGATCACAAAAGCTTCGAGACTACCTCGGTCGATGACCGCGACGCTTTTGAAACTATAACAGACCACCTTATAAATGTACACGGCTACAGGAAGATATACTGCCTTACAGGTCCGAAAAACACCTTCAGCGGCGAGGAAAGGCTTGCAGGCTATAAGACTTCAATGAAACGCCACGGCATACACATTGAAAAAAGCTGGTGCGAATACGGCGACTTCTGGACAGAAGCTCCCAAAAGATACGCAAAACGCATATTCAGCGGCGAGCTTGAACGCCCCGAAGCAATAGTCTGCGGCAACGACGTTATGGCTATCACTCTTTCAAAGCTGTTCATCGACGCAGGTATAAGAGTCCCCGAGGATATCGCCATAACAGGCTATGATGCGTCTATAGAGGGATATCAGGCAAGTCCTTCCATTACAAGCTACAGCCGCCCAAACTTCCAGCTTGGAGCTGAGGCTGTGCGCAGACTTTACCGTATAATCACAGGAAAGATATGCGGCAAAGTCCCAAATGAAAACGGCGAACTCCGTATCGGAGAAAGCTGCGGCTGTACCGAAAACCCGAGTCTCAGGCACAGCATACTGCGAAATATCAGCATAAACGCCCGTTTCGAGTCCGAACTGCTCTACGGCGATATGCTTTTCGATATCACAAATGCGGATAATATCTCAACTTTTGCCGACAGGCTGGATAATTACACCTACTTCCTGCATAAAATGAGAAGGATGCGCATCTGCCTTACGCAGAGCTACGTTGACGCTACCGTTGATAAAAATGCAGAGGAGCTTGGCTTCACTATCGGCGACAATATGAAGGTAGTCCTTGCGAAATCCGCAATATGGCGCGAGGCTGAGACCAATCTCATATTCAGCTCGTCGGAGATACTCCCCGACTATAACGAAGACAGAAGCTATCCGTCGGCGTTTTTCATCTCGCCCCTGCATTATAATAACAACTTCTTCGGGTACTGCGCAGTTTCCTACGGAAAAGAGGCTCGTTCCTTCAGCTCGCTGTATATGAAGTGGATAAACTATGTCAATGTAGCCCTTGAACAGGTGCGTATCAAGGCTATTATGAACCGCACTATCCTCAATACCAGCAAGGCTCTGCTTTATGACCACCTTACAGGACTGCTCAACAGAAGCGGAATAGAACAGGAATTCGGCAAGAAGTTCCCCTCGGGAACAGAGAGCAGCTTAGTGGAATGTATAATTTTCGAGCTCCACGGACTGAAAAAAGCCTATTACCAGAGCGGCGAGGAGAAATCCAACAGCATAATGGCGGCTTTCGCAAAAAAGCTCCGCTCCTGTATACACAGCAAGGAGCTATGCGGCGCATGGGCTTCTCAGACTCTTTGTGTGATAAGTCCCGACAGCGGACGCGCTGAGGCTATATATCACGAGCTCTGCGGCAAAATAAAGGAAACTCAGTTCAGCACAGGCGAGGAAAACTGCAATATCGACTTCTCCGTAGGCGTGTGCGGATTTGAGCTCGCCGACGGCTCTGACCTTTCGGACGCAATGTACAAGGCTACCATGAACAGGGTATTCTCCTACACCATATCCGAGCCCACTTCAAATCCGCAGTTTGAAAAGCTTTGTCTCCTGCGCAACAGGATAATGAAAAATCCCGAGCTGCCCTGGAATATCAGCGAGATAGCCGAAAGCCTGTATCTCAGCAAAAGCTATCTGCAAAAGATCTACAAATCCTATTTCGGAAAGAGCATAATCGAGGAAATGATACAATTCCGCATAGACAGTGCAAAAACTCTGCTGTCTCAGACGGATATGACCGTTACGGAAATATCCCGCGAGTGCGGCTATTCATCGTATAATTACTTTGTACGGCAGTTCAGAATGTGCGAGGGTCACTCGCCTTCGGAATACCGCGAAGAACAAAAAAGAAAGGCTGAGGAAAATGAAAGCTGAAGTCATACTAATGAAATGCCCCGAAGCTCGCCGTATCTACGGCGTAAGAGTTGAGGAATGGGAAGGCGACTGGTTCAGAACATGGGCTTTCCCTATCGACGAAAAAAGAGCTGCTCACGAGGGCTTTGACAAGGTAAAAATAAAGGGCAATCTCTCCCCCGCCGACGAATTCAACGGCTGTCCATACTGCAAGAGCATAAAGTTTGTACAGTGCGACAGATGCGGCAAGCTCAGCTGCTGGAACAACGAAGAGCGCATAACCTGCGGCTGGTGCGGACGCTCGGGAAATGTAGTTGCTACCGAGGATCAGATAAACGTAAAGGGCGGCGGATATTGAGCCGCTGTTCAGCCGTTAGCCTTTAGCCGTTATGAAGCGGCTTTGCCGCTCAGCAGGGCGCACAGTGTGCGCCCGTCACTTGCTTATGGAACACCGAGGGCGTTGCTCCCTACGGACTATGGGCTAACAGCTATGGGCTTGCGGGCTGCCAAAGGCAGCCCCTACATGGATAATGCGTTATCTGCGTGTTCGGCAGAACTGACGGGATGCCGAGGGCGGCGTCCCCTACACATTCAGATTTGTCCGCGAATCGGACACAATAATTCCGAATTCCGCATTCCTAATTACGAATTAAAAAGGGCGGATAATATCCGCCCCTACAGGCTAAGGGCTAACGGCTGGCGGACGCGCAATGCGCGTCCTTACACTATTCACTAAACTGGGGGAATAATTATTGGAAAGAGATAAAGTTATTGTCAGAACAAGTATCATCGGTATATTTGCCAATGTGTTCCTTGCATCATTCAAAGCTATAGTAGGAGTGCTGAGCTCTTCGATCGCTATAGTCCTTGATGCTGTAAACAACCTGAGCGACGTAATGTCCTCGTTAATAACTATCATAGGTACTAAACTTGCAAAAAAACGTCCCGATAAGAACCACCCCTACGGCTACGGACGAATTGAAAATCTCAGCACGACTCTTATTGCGGTCATCGTATTGTATGCAGGCGTTACAGCTCTTGTAGAGTCCATAAAGAAGATCGTACATCCTGCTGTTCCCGATTATTCGGCGGCTGCACTTATAATCGTAGCCTCTGCGGTAGTTGTAAAGATACTTCTCGGCACATACGTGAAAAAAACGGGCATAAAGGTTAAATCCGACTCCCTTATAGCTTCGGGAAGCGACGCTCTGCTGGACTCTGTTATCTCTGCATCTACACTTCTTGCGGCGTTCATCTATATACTTTTTGATATACGCACGGAAGCTTGGCTTGGTGCGGTAATTGCCCTTGTTATCATAAAATCAGGTCTGGGTATGCTTGGCGACAGCCTTTCAAATATCATCGGAAAGCGCATCAGCAGTGACCTTTCAAAGGAGATAAAGCAGACAGTCTGTTCATTCCCCGAGGTGCAGGGAGCATACGACCTTGTGCTCCACAACTACGGTCCCGATTCTCTTATAGGCTCTGTGCATATAGAAGTCCCCGACACTCTCACCGTTGCGGAGCTCGACAAACTGGAGCACCGCATAACAGAAAAGGTACTGACAGAGCACAGGGTAATTCTCGCAGGCATAAGCGTTTACGCCGCCAATACCGAAAATGACAGGGCTGCGCAGATGTACTCTGAGATACGCAGGATAGTAATGTCCCACGAGTACCTGTTACAGATACACGGCTTTTACCTTGACGAGGAACACAAGACTATTCATTTCGATATCATCATCGACTTTGCAGCTCCCGATATCAATGAGATATATCAGCATATCCTCAACGAGATACAGGAGCTGTACCCCGATCACAACGTGAGCATAACCCTCGATACCGATGTCAGTGATTGAGTCGTTAGCTTGTAGGAGCGAACATCGTTCGCCCGAAATTAACGCTGAAACTAATGGGCGCCCAATGGCCGCTCCTACAGTGTGTCATTCACAGTTGCTTCGAGACTGGTGGGAGCCCGAGGGCGGGCTCCCCTACAGTATGTCATTCGTACATATATGGTCTCCCCTACATTTTAATCCATCGGCTAAGCCGATACCATTAATTACGAATTCAGAATTTATAATTATGCATTAAAAAGGGCGCACTATGTGCGCCCTTACTTAGTTCTGTGAAATGAGGAGCTTTCTAAGCTCTACCTCGTCATATACGTCTACATCTCCGTCACCGTTGAAGTCGAACTGAACGGCAGCCTCCTCACTGCTGAAGGCTTCAAGTCCGAGCAGCATTCTGCGGAGCCTTACAAGCTGAGCTACCTTATACACCTTTGCAGGCTTTGTTCCGTCAGGCTCTGTACCGCCTATAAGCTTTCCGTCAGCATATACGCAAACGTTCTCACAGCGTTTTGCGAACTCCACGCCGCTTACGATATTATCGTAGTCCTCGCCCTCCTCGGTAAGGTCTATCATGCCCTTCTTGCTCCAGTCGTTGGAGGAGTCCCACTTCTCACCGAAATAGTTTCCGATAATAAGCTGATACTTCTTGTTGGAGTTGGCAATAGCATAATCAGGCCACGATATTTCGATATAGTAGATATCGTCCTTGTACTGCTTCGGCTGTGAAAGCACCGCAGCCTTGCCTGTGACCTCGGTCTCTACCTGGTCGTAGGTCTTTTGCAGCACGAAGCTTCCCGGGATAGTCTTGTTCTCGAATTCCTCTATGCTGAAATAGTAACGGATAGAGATATCGTCATGGGGCTCAAGGGAGTCCGTATTTACGAAGAATGTTAGCTTTGTAACGCCTGCGCCTGTCTTTTCGGGAGCGTCCGAGCAATAGCCTGCTGCCCAGAAATCATCGCCCGAAAACAGCTGCGTATCGTCTGTCTTTTCGGCAGGAGGGAAATTCTCCTCGGGCTTCATGTTCTTGTCGCCCTTGTAGAGGTAAAGTCCTGCCGCAGCACCTACGATAGCCGCATTATAGTCGATAGTTACCTCGTTATATACCCAGTCCTTAGTGACATCATTATGCTCATCGTTTTCATCGGGACCACCTGCAAGAGCACCGTAAAGGACGTGCTTGTGCTCGGCAGGGTCATCAGCCATTGTAAGTCCCGAAGCCGCACGGTGATGCGGGAATTTTACGGAATTCTCGCCGTAGCCTACTACATAGCTTCTGCCGAGAGGGTTATCGCCGATAATGTATTCCATTTGTCCGAGCGCCCACTGTGAGAAGGTATAATCGGGATTTTTCGTATTATACTTGTCCTTGCCCTTGTTGTACTTGTCGTACACCAGAGCTGTGAACTGCACTGCTGTATTGTATCTTGCGCTGCCCCATGTATCAAGGTGGAAGTAGCCCGCAGGAGTCAGTTTCTTGGTCATTACCGTATTTATAGCCTTTGCTTCCATTTCCCAGAAGTCAAGGACTTCATACTGTCCCCTGCCGATAGCAACACGGGTCTCCTCACATACCTCGGGATAGATGTCCTGTATGCGTCCGAAGATAAGTCCTACGCCGTTCCACATATCGTTCCAGCAGAGAACATATCCGGGAGGTGCATAGTAGTCTATGTACTTCTCGCAGGCTTCAAGGTAGTCATGGTCACGGGTTATGAGATAGAGCCAGCCTGCCGCAAAGCAGAAGTCGTCCTCCCACTTGCTTGAAGTATAGAAGCTTGCAGGACCGTCCTTGCCCTGTCCCACATTTTTCTCGTTCTTGTTGGCAAAGTCGAACAGTGCCTTTGCATAGTCAAGGCATTTCTCAGCATATTCGGGGTCGGTGTCCTTGAAGTTGTAGTAGTTTATTGCAAGAGCAGCCGCACTTTCCGAAACGTCGTCAGTTGTGGGGAGCTCTGATGTGGCAAAGAAAGCAGGTCTGCCCATAGCGTCTATCTCAGGGGACTGCCAATAGCTATGGTCGACAGCTCCGTCGCCTACCTGATAGCAGAAGGCAATAACATCGCCGTTCTTGTCACGGAAGGTACTGCGCATGAAGTAGTCACAGAAATAGCGGCATATTGTCTCTGCGTGCTCTGCCTGTCCTGTTTCTTCGTAAGCTTCACGGAACTCATAATAGCCCCATGATACCACAGAAGCCGCATAAGCCTCGGGAAGTCCGAATTTTACATGGTCGCCTGCATCGTGGAAGCCGCCTGATACGTCGATAAATCCGTCACCGTCTGGGTCGAGGATATCCTTGTACTTCTCCATGAAGGACGCAGACATATTAGTTCCCGTATGGTCGTCGTCAATGGGGTGCATAGGTACTTTCGAGTCGTAAACATGACAGTCTCCGCGCCATGAAAGGCGGTTGTTCTCGGAAACTCCCGTACCGCACATATTAGCGTCATAGAAATAAAGCGTGTACTGCAAAAGCTTTGCCCAGTTGTTTTCGGTCTCTGCATAGTCCACAACATCGGGAGTTGTCGCCGCTACAGCTCTGCCGCCTGCTCCCGAAGCCGTCAGTGCCATAACAGCCGCAGATGCAAGAGCAGATACCCTTTTCATTATCTTCATAAGCTCATTCCTTTCTATGGTTTAGCCGTTAATCCTTAGCCGTTAGCTCTAAGTTCTTAGCTCTTAGCTCTTAGCTCTTAGCTCTTATAAAGATATTTTATCTCATATCGCTCCCAATGTCAACGCATAACTTGCGAATTTTCCTCACTATTACAATAGTATGATGCTCAGCCTTGACACATCCGCGGTTATGGTTTATAATTATTATAACAAATGTCCTGTTCATGGACATAAAAAATCACGGAGGTGCTTCGTGGGTAATAAAGGTCTAAAGGAAGGGCTGAAGCACGGCGATTTCATCATTCTTGATATGATATGCCTGCAATTCTGCTTTACTATAAGCTACTGGATGCATATCAACTTTGCTAACCCGTACCGTACCGATGACTACCAGTATCAGGCTGTTATCCTTACAACGTGCCAGCTCCTTGTTATAGTTTTTTCAAACAATTACAGAGGCATACTCAGGCGAGGGCAGCTTGAAGAGCTGTTCTCCATTGTAAAATACATATCGGGGATAATCCTTATCTCACTGGTATACCTCTTTGCTGTAAAACACTCCATTACCGCTTCACGACTCCAGTTCGGTCTTACCTCAGTGACCTTTACTTTAGTTGATTATCTCGTCAGACAGCTCAACAAGGTCAGGGTATTCAATTCCAGCAAATATAAGGAAAACCGCAGGTCGATAGTCCTCATAACGTCGGGAAGCATAGCAAAAAAGACGCTCTCTGCTCTTATAAGCGAGCAGGAGCACCGCAACTACTTCATTTCGGGAGTAGTCGTCACTGACAAAGAATGTTCTGACGGCGAAAAAGAAAACGATGTCCCATTTTACTCCCTCAATGACGATACTATCGCAAAGCTTACTCACGGGTGGGTGGACGAAGTATTCCTGCTCCAAACGGAAAATATGGAGCTCCCCTCAAAGCTTATGGAAAGCCTTTTCCGTATGGGTATAACAGTCAATTACTCAATAACCTCTATATCCGACGGCAGGTGGCCTATAACGGAAATGAAGAACTTAGGTCCGTACAGAGTGCTTTCAAGCAGTGTATCCCCTGCCTCCGCAGGTGAAATGGCTCTGAAGCGTCTTGCGGATATCATCGGCGGTCTCGTAGGCTGTATCATTACAATGATAGTCTTTGTATTCCTTGCTCCTATAATTTATATCAAGTCTCCTGGTCCTATTTTCTTCTCGCAGAACAGAGTAGGTCAGAATGGAAAACCTTTCCGTATGTATAAGTTCAGAAGTATGTACATGGACGCGGAAAAGCGCAAACAGGAGCTTATGGCTAAAAACAAGATAGGCAGCGATATGATGTTCAAAATGGACGATGACCCCCGTATTATCGGCAGTGAAAAAAAGGATAAGCACGGCAGACCAAAGGGTATCGGAAACTTTATCCGCAAATACTCAATTGATGAGCTGCCTCAGTTCTATAACATACTCAAGGGCAATATGAGCCTTGTGGGTACTCGTCCCCCTACTATGGACGAATGGGAAAAGTATGATTTAGGTCACAGGATAAGAATGAGCATTAAGCCCGGACTTACGGGACTATGGCAGGTCAGCGGCAGAAGCGGCATAACCGACTTTGAAGAGGTTGTACGCCTTGACCGCGAATATATCGAAAACTGGAATCTGCTCCTCGATATAAAGATAATACTGAAAACTATAGTCGTAGTGTTCAAGGGCAGCGGTGCTTCTTAATCTAATCATCATAAAAAAGCCCGAAACGGTATATTCTGCTTTCGTTTCTTGACTATTGACTTGATTTATAATATTATACTTTAAAAACTAAAAAACAGGAGATTATCTATGGACTATGATATAATAATAGCTGTATTATTAATAATTATTTCAGTCTATTTTTTGGTTAAGCGTATAATAAATGATTATAAAAAATCGCAAAATAAGAGAAAAAGGTTTTTTTATTATAAAGAAGAAGGTCATTTGGCGAGAATGTATGAAAACAGAGTAGTTTATGGAGGTTTGACAACCTTAATTGTAGGTTGCATAATATATATTTATTATAGATTAAGCGGAAAACTAGAAAATATTTTTCCTTACATGATTAAATATTATTTTTAATGAATATCAAAGAGTAATGGTGTATGATGCCATATGTAATAAATCCATTACACTTTATATATCACGCCATTGAAACAGAAAGTTTTACCGTGGTCTATAAATATATAAAACACAACATCAATTTGTTCTTCTATGCAAAAAAGAGCTTGCTATAAGAAAGATACTCATATAGAAGTTTTAAGCCATAGTATTTCTGATTTACAGTCAGTAGTACTATGGCGTTTTTATTGACAATGCAGCAATTCTATGCTATAATTGTTACGAATATAAATCGGAATTTGCAGGAGAAAAGTACGACGAACTGAAAGAAATCCTAACGATTGTTTTTCGCATAAATATTGAGGATAAAGCGATGAAATCTGAAAAATCAAAAAGAGTAAAAAAAGTTTTTTTGATAATTGCCTGCATTTTTATTATATTTCTTGCAGTTACATTTTTGATAAATAAACTACTGTTATCAAAAGAAAAGCAGATGCTGACCGAAGCAGGGTATTATAATCCTGTTTCGGTCGGAGACTATTCGCTGAATGTATATGATTTTGGCAATAAAGAAGGTACGCATACATTTGTGGGAATATCGGGCAGAGGCGTGTTTGATTACAGCGTTAGAATGGATCGTCTCATGGGCGGTTTTGCCGATGATAACAGAATTGTAGTCGTTGACCGACCCGGCTACGGACTTAGCGACGATACAAAGGAACCACTGACCGTAGAGAGCATCGTGGACGATTATCGTACAGCGCTCATAAATGCTGGAATCGAAGCGCCGTATATACTGCTCCCGCATTCAATAGGGAGCGCTTATGCAACATATTGGGTAAGCAAATATCCCGAAGAGATAGAGGGTGTGGTTTTTCTTGACGGTACGCCGCTTAACGGAAAATCCGATCTTTCGGAAGGCAATGTCATTGAGAACAGAGCCGCTATAGCTGCAACGCAGATGGGGCTGATCAGACTTGCGAAGTCATTGCTGTTAAAGATCGAGATCCCCGGCATGAATTATACGGATGAACAGCGAAAGTATTCCGAAGCATTGAATCTGCATAATAGATTTAATCATGCTTCTTCCTATGAAGAGGAACATTCAAACGAGATTTGTGATACCGCATATCATGAGATGAAGCCTAATGATGTGCCGAAAGTCTATATCAGCTCATCGTTTGCATTTCGCACCCAGGAAGAGATCGATGAAATGCTGGAGTGGGATAAGCATGAATGTGAATTTAAGGGAATGAAGCAGCCGAGGTTTACAGCTGATGTGAATTATATAAAGAATTATTTCGATACCGAATTTCAGCCGTATATTGATAAACTGGGAAACTGCGAGCTGGTGCTGCTGCCGGGAATACACTGCATTTATGACCAGCGTCCCGATGATGTGGCAGAGATCATCAGCGATTTTCTGGACAGAATAGAGGAACAAACGGAATAGAAAATCGGAATTTGCTTTAACAGATAAATTCTGATTTATCTTAGCAACCGTATAAAATATAATGCCCCTAAGTGCTTAAACACTTGGGGGCAAAACTTCTATATGGGTATCCGTCTTAATGGCAGGCTCTTTTGGTTTTGTATAAAAAAACGTTGAATCATCGAAATAACAATATGATGGCTGTTTGGGGTTTCACTTTAACACAAGCATCAAATAAACAGCTAAATATAGCCGCCAAACAAGTGAACAATCTACAAACAGCGAAACATTGGCAAATAGTCACTTGCTTCAATTTGGCTATTTATAGGCGTTTACAAGCTGTTTGCTATTTGGTGTATTCATCGTAAGAAGTTTCTTTAGTTCGTTACAGTGTAAATAGAGTGTTCTGATTTACAAACATAATATCACAACCAGCACTACGACAGATTTATGACACTTTTGCTTTTAGTAAAATAAAAAAGCGTTTCCTCAAAAAGAAGAAACGCCTGTTTCACGCCGTTTAGCGTGTGTATGTGTTACAAAATTGATACCACTTCATGCGCGGAAAAAAATTCGCGTCCCAATTATACTGAGACGCGAACTTGCCTGCGGGGGCTCCCCGCTGGAGCTGATGATCGGACTTGAACCGACGACCTACGCCTTACCAAGGCGTTGCGCTACCGACTGTGCCACATCAGCATCAACAGATAATATTATACAGCAACTGCGAAAAAAAGTCAAGAGGAACATATTTTATTTTTTATATTAACAAATCTATTCCTGCCTGTTTTTCGTGCAAAAAAATTTTTTTGGATTTTTTTAAAAAAAGGGTTGACAAAACTTTTTTTATCTGGTATAATATTAAAGCAGTCGAGAGACAGCAATGCGAGTGTGCTGGAATAGGCAGACAGGCACGTTTGAGGGGCGTGTGTCGAAGGACGTATGGGTTCAAGTCCCATTACTCGCACCAAGGAAGCGTTTACCAATGGTAAGCGCTTCTTTTTTATGCAAAATCATAAGCCGCCGAGGCTCCTGCTCCTATGAGTAGCGAGCCTCTTTTTTGTCTAAGCTTATGGATCTATATAGTCAAACACGGTCTCTCGAATTATTATAATTCTCATTTCTTTATAAATTTCAAGAATTCATCGTAATCTCTGATATAATCTTCGACCGTATAGAAATCAGAAGCCGCAACACACAGTACAGAATCCTTTTGCAGCCACAGCATCTCTCTCCAGGTCGGCTGATCTATAATTACACCGATAGACGGGTCGAACAGCTCTATTTCTTCACGACCGTTTGTATTTTCAAGGATCAATTGTATCCTTCCATAGGGACAGAACAACAGTTGTTTTAACTCTTTATGAGCATGAAAACCTCTTCTAACTCCTTCAGGCACTTTTGAGATATAGTATATTCGCTTGATATCAAACGGGATATCGTGTGTAGTCTCAAAGAAGGAAAGCTCTCCTGCATTCACCGTAGGAATTGTCTTAATATGTATCACCTTACAGCCTGCAACTGCATCTCGGGTCGTAAAATCATCGCCTTTAAGAACCGAATACCATTTCAGGTTATCCATGCCCGAATATCTGACCAATACGTGTGCGGGAATATCAAGAGCCTCGTGGAAGTTGTGCTTATCATAAAATCTTACAGCACGCTCATTAGCTCTCGATACACACCAATAAACGCTTTCAAGACCATATTCATCAAATGCCTTTTCTATTATGGTTTCCATGCCGTACCATGCGTATCCTTTGCGCATGGCTTCAGCTCTGACTGTAATAGCAAATTCAGCCGTTTCATTTTCGATATATTTAAGGCTGACTGTTCCCATGTACTCATCTGTATCCGAAACAATTGCAAGATGTATGTTGCGCTTATCTTCCCAGCTTGCTCTGATAAAATCCTCACAGTCAGACAGAGTCTTTGAAGCGAAATCCGCTTTAAGATTTTCAACCACACGCTTATCGTGCATCCATTCAAGCATCAACGGAGCATCTCTCAATTCAAGTCTTCTTAATAACATAGCATTCTCCTTTTAAAACTCATTTATAGCAGAGATCACATACCTGATCTCTTCATCTTTCATACCATAATACATAGGGATACTCAATTCGGTAGCACTGATCTCCTCAGCAATGGGGAGTGCCCCCTGCGGAATGTTCAAATCTCTATAGCACTCCTGCAAATGCATCGGGATAGGATAATGCTTATTCGTACCGATGCCTTTTTCATTCAGATGCTTTTCAAGAGCATCTCTCTCAGCACATCTTATGCCATAGATATGCCAAACAGGAACACATTCTCCCTTTACTACAGGAGTAATGACCTTAGGATTGCTGATTCCTTCTGAATACAGCTTTGCGATCCGCCTTCTCTCTTCGTTCATTCTATCAAGATGAGAGAGTTTAGCTAAAAGGAACGCAGCCTGCATTTCGTCAAGTCGGCTGTTATTTCCTTTATATATGTGGTGATACTTATAATCGGAACCGTAATTGCCAAGAGCATGGATCTTATCTGCAATTTCCCTATTGTTGGTGACAGCAGCTCCCGCATCGCCCAGCGCTCCAAGATTTTTTCCGGGATAGAAGCTGAAGCCTGCGGCATCACCGAATGAGCCTACTCTCCTGCCCTTATATGTAGCACCGTGAGCCTGTGCGCAGTCCTCAACCACATATAGATCGTGTTTCCCTGCTATGCTCATAATAGCGTCCATATCACAAGCCTGTCCATAAAGATGCACGGGCATTATTGCTTTGGTTTTATCGGTAACAGCCGCCTCGATCAGTACAGGGTCGATCAGGAATGTATTGATATCGGGTTCGACAAATACAGGTGTTGCTCCCACATATGTGACCGCAAGGGCTGTTGCGATATATGTGTTCGAGGGAACGATGACCTCATCTCCTGCTCCAACACCGAGCGCTTTCAGCGCAAGCATTAGCGCATCAAGACCATTGCCGCAGCCTACACAGTATTTCGAGTCGCAATACTCGGCAAAAGCCTGCTCAAACGCTTCATCTTCTTTGCCTTCAATATACCATGAACGAGCAAAAACACGTTCAAAGGCATCTCTGATGTCATTATTCAATTCCTTCTCCATAGGAAGGAAAGATACAAACGGGATCTTCATATTTTTCTCCTTTATAAATCCAATGGACTGTTATCAGTTTTTAACTTTTATACCCTTCCATATGCTTTAATGCAAAAATGCTTTTATCAGTTTCAGACGAAATCCCTGTTCTCAGACCGCTGCTGCCGCAGTATCATGTTCATTGCGTATATTAACAGTTTCTAATTACATTCCGTATTTTTAACTACAAAAACTGACATTTTCAAACGAAATCTTGTGTTAATTATACCATTAATATAGCAATATGTCAATGAATAGCACTACAACTTGTACAAACCGTATAAGCAGGCACATTTTAAAGCACCTGATTTATATATTTTTCAAAACCGCTTTTAAACCGCAAACAAACCTTAACATACACAGTTTTCACAAGTCCACATTTGTTATTTTTCCTTTTGTTCCAAGCCTGATATCAAAGCCGCCCCTCTTTCAGCAGCCGTGCTCCGAACTATCCGACACAATAGTACATCACACATAAGGCATTGAGTTTGACAAGTTACCAGCCGAAGTTTCGGCAGGAGTGAAATTTGTACCTTGCTATTTTCTCATCTTTTCAGCACAATAGTTATAGTTATTGCGCACAATTTTGATAAAACTTTTTGTGCATTACGACAAAAATGTAAATAAACCGCCCGTTTTTACTGTATTGTAGCCTTTCTGTTACTATTTTGTTACCAAATTTCATTTCAAACCCTGTATAATCATAGTCGAACATGTTATAGGCATAGAATTTATGAAAGAAGTGTGATAACATGATATCATCAAAAAAGTTAAAATCAGCCATAATCAGCAGTGCAACTGCTATTGCAGCATTTGTTTCACCTATCGCAGCAGTAACTCCCTCTCTCTCAGCAAATGCAGCAGACGGCGACAATTACGCAAAACTCCTTCAGTATTCCCTCTATTTCTATGACGCAAATATGTGCGGCAATAATTCCGATTGCGCTCTCTCATGGAGAGGCAACTGCCACACAAACGACGAAGTACCGGGTGGTTTCCACGACGCAGGCGACCACGTAATGTTCGGTCAGCCACAGGGCTACACAGCAGCTACTCTCGGCTGGGCTTACTACGAGTTCAAGGACGCTTTTGACGCAACAGGTCAGACCGCTCACCTCAAGGTCATCACAGACAAGTTTGCTAAGTTCTTCCGCGACGCTACAGTCCTCAACGGCAACACCGTTTCAAAGGTGCTTATCGAAAAGGGCGAAGGCGGCGTTGACCACTCCTACTGGGGAGCTCCTGAAAATCAGGGCGACAGAGGACGTATGCTCTGGTCTACAGGCGGTGCAGCAAACGTAACTGCCGAATACGCAGCAGCTCTTGCAGCTAACTATGTAAACTTCGGCAACACAGAGGATCTTAAATACGCTAAGGCTCTTTATGATTTCTCAAAGAAAAATCCTGCAACTTATTCATGCGAATTCTACAGCAGCGGTGAAAGCGGCTCCAAGGACGAGCTCGCATGGGCAGCAGCATGGCTTTACCTTGCTACAAAGGACAACCAGTACCTTAACGACCTCAACGACTGCCCCGAAGCATGGTGGGTAATGAACTGGGAAAACGTAGCTCCCGGAGCTGCTATCCTCAAGGCTGAGATCACAGGCAACTGGAGCGGCGTTCACGACCTGGGCAGCGGCGACGGCTATAAGTTCTATGATAAGTGGGGCAGCGCAAGACACAACGCTACAGCACAGATGTGCTCGCTTATCGCTTCCAAGTACAACAAGGCAGACTCCGCATGGGCTAAGGGTCAGATGCAGTACCTTACAGGCGACAAGGCTTTTGCAAACGGACAGTCATACTGTCTCGTTGTAGGCTTCAAGTCTAATTCCTCAAAGAACCCGCATCACAGAGCTTCTTCTCCCGATGCAGACGCAAGCGAGAGAAATGACAGCGTACAGAACAAAAATCTTCTTGTAGGCGCTCTCTGCGGCGGTCCTACAGACGCTAACGGTACATACAGAGATATTCGTTCCGACTATGTGGGCAACGAGGTAGCTTGCGACTATAATGCAGGCTTCGTAGGCGCAGCAGCAGGTCTTTACCACTTCTACAAGACAGGCTCTACAGAGTCAACTATCCCGGGTGTAACAAAGGTCTACGGCGGCGGCAGCGGCAATAACAGCCAGCAGCAGAACAATGACTGGAACCAGCAGAATAACGATCAGAACCAGAACAACGACTGGAATAACCAGAATAACGACCAGAACCAGCAGAACAACTGGAACGATCAGAATAATAACCAGAACCAGCAGAACAATAACTGGAACAACTGGAATGATCAGAACCAGAACAACACATGGGACTGGAACAATCAGAACAACAATACATGGAACGGCGTTGTAAATAACGAATGGAACAATAATAACTGGGACTGGAATAATCAGAATCAGAACCAGAACAACTGGAACGATCAGAACAACAACCAGAACCAGAACAACAACGACTGGAATAACCAGAACAACAACCAGAACCAGCAGAATAACGACTGGAACAACCAGAATCAGAATAATACATGGGATTGGAACAATCAGAACAACAACACATGGAATGGTGTTGTAAATAATGATTGGAACAATAATAACTGGGACTGGAATAATCAGAACCAGAATAACAACTGGAACGACCAGAACAA
>NZ_FRCT01000003.1 GCF_900143025.1 Ruminococcus flavefaciens
TATGTAATAGTTACCCATGCTTTTCCGCTCTCAATACCCTTGAATTCGATAGTTCCGCTGTCTTTGCTTGTGGGCTTAACTTCGGTTTTCTTAAGGTTATTTGTAGAGAACTTGCAATCCAATACGTCAACATTCTCAGCTACTACTGTAATGGGCTCGCCGATCATGTAAGTAGTCTTTGATGTCTCAAATTTTACAGTTTCTTTATTTGTAAGTTCTTCATCAATAGCCTTGAATTTGTCTGCATTACGATTATTTGCAAATTCTTCAGCTGTAGAACCTTTATAACCGTATATAACATCAAAATCAGTAAAACCGTCGCTTGGTATTTCACATTTAGGGTTATATACAGTGATGCTGATCTTATCGGTAGCAGGAACATTTTCTACCTTTACGTTACCAGGTAAAATAACATTTCCCGATACAAAATTGTGTATCTGTTTGCCTATTTTAGTTATATTTTCAGGTATAATAAGATCATCGATATTTGTTCCAAAGAACGTTTCATCTTTGATCTCTGTCATTGTAGAAGGTATTTTTGCATTCTTTAGTCTTACACAGTATTTAAATGCACTGCTTCCAATGTCAGTAAGTCCTTCATTGAGTTTAAGGTCTGTAAGCACCAAACACTCATAAAATGCTTTTTCGCCAATACTCTCAAGAGACTGCGGCATTTCGAGCGTAGAAACAAGCCTGTTGTCGGCGAACGCAGACTTTCCTATAGTTTTTAATCCACTTCCGAACTTTATGCTTTCAACTGAATAACAACCTGCAAAAGCAGATTCACCTATAGTTTCAAGACTGTCGGGAAGTTCAAGAGATTTTAATCCCGCACAGCCGCAAAATGCGGTAGTACCTATTGTTTTCAGTTTGCTTCCGAAAGGAAAGCTTTCAAGCTTATTCAATCCAAAGAAAGCGCTGGAGCCAATGCTTTCAAGTCCTTCACAACCTTCAATGCTGACAATGTTCATGCAGGGAGCGAAAGCCTGATCACCTATAACCTTAACATTTTTACCTATAACTATTTTCTTTATCTGAAAATATATTGAAGGAGATGAAACTTTATACTCACCAGGATTTAAATTATACTTTACAACAGGCACTCCGCCTACTTCATCAGGTATAATAAGTGTATCATCAACTAATTTATCTATATATGCAACTTCGAGTCCGCCTTCACATTCTGCAAATGTCATTCCATACTTTTTAAGACACTCTAATTCGTCAATAGCAGAAAGTTCAAATTTCTCGTAATCGCCGTTTTCGTACTGCTCGGGAGTACAAAATCTTACGTTGTATTTTACAGCGAATTCATGTGCTTTAGATTCTTCATCACATACGATCAGGCACTTATCCCAATTGCTTTTTTTGCTGACAGTGTTTATAAGAAGCTCGCATTCATGGTTTTTGATTATAATTTCAGCATTAGCATTATAATTTGTACTCGTTGTTGCAGGGCTCATACCAGCAGGACAGTCATAAAGCTTTTTTACACCTTCGGGAATAACAAGCTTCTTGATACTGGTTCTTGCGAATACAGAATCGCCGAGATATGTAACTTTTTCGCCGATCTCAAACTCAGATAAAAGAAGACAATTTTCAAATGCCATATCACCAATACGCTCAAGATTGCTTCCACCATTTACCTTAGCAAGGCTAACACAACTCTTAAATGCACATGAATCTATTCTTCTCAGTTTGTCATTAAGTGTTACTTCTTTAAGTAAAGAACAATTTTCAAAAGCGTAGATATCAATGCAATCTACATTCTCACCGAGAACGACCGTTTCTATAGCTGTATCTCTGAATGCAGAATATTCGATGTTTGTTACGGGACAGCCGTTTACTTCTGCAGGGATAATAATATCCTTCAGTTTAGTATCAGCAAGTCCTTCAACAATAGCAGTGTCTCCTCTGAAGGAATACTTGATGCCATTACTTGTGACAATTTCTTTTGTCGAATCAGCAGCGTATGATTTGCTGATATTAAATGTGTTTGCAGTATTAAATGGATATGCTCCCCCAACGAGCACAAGTGCCATTACCGCAGCAATAATTCTTTTGATCTTCATATTTTTTACTCCTTTAATATCATTAGCCTTTCGGCTTATATTGCATTATATATCTAATTTACCATAAAAGCAATATTTCAAGTGTGAAATTTACAATTTCGTAACATTTACAAAAACACTTTTGGGACAAATAATATATCTTAAACAACGCTATTTGTCAGTTTCAGACACTTCAAGCTATTATATGCAAATTGTTTTCAACTATTATTTCAGCTTTTTATCGAATACGCTTAATCCGAGTAAATGAATCAAATAGAAAAACCATGCAAGCATAATGAGCTTACATGGCTTTTCATGTATAAATCTATATCATTATTTCTGAACTGAGTTTTCAGAGTAAGTTGTAAGAATTGAAGATGCATCAACGCTGTCTATGGCACCGTCACCATTGTAATCTGCAAGATACTCCATTTTGGCTTCGGTTACAGGAGAGATATCTGCTTCAACGGACATCTGAGAATAGTATTTGAGGACTTCGCACGAGTCAACTGCTGTTAATTTGCCGTCAAGGTCAACATCGCCTGCTTCCTTGTCCTTGCAGAGCTGCTCGATATATGGTCTGATATCGCTGAGGTCAACAAGTCCCTTTTTCTCAAGGAGCTGGAGGTAGTAGATATCAAGCTTGTACTGAGGCTGTTCAAAAGGCCAGCCTACAGCGGCTTGGAATAGCATGAAATCGCCGAATGTTCCGGGGATATCATCATTGTCAAGCTCTACATTCCGGTCGATAAAATTCCACATAACAGCAGGAAGTATGCTTTCCTCAGCAGTTATTCCTTTGGCAAGGTCGTTAATATACAGCTCAAAGACATATGAATCCAGATAGTTTATCTCGCCGTCCTTGTTTATGTCGAACATATCATTTTTGAGACCGCTTTTCAGCACACCCTTTGCCTCATCTATCAGTGCTCTGTAAATGTCGTTATCATGCATATAATCGTGATCTGCGATAGCTGTATGATACTTTTCGGACTGTTTTCTTTCGTAAATATTATTATTCTGACTATCTGACTTGTTAAAGAATTTGTTTAATATCCATGATAACTCATCTCTGAAGCTATCACTTAAAGAATGATCGCAAAGGATAAGGTCTCCGTGATACTGCACATAATACAGACTGCTCATATTTATCATATCAAGCTCTGTATTGCTGACGATATATCTTGCGATAACTTCAAATACCGTCTGATCGCACAGGTACATATCGTCATTGTAGTGATTTATAGACGAATAAACATAGTCGTATAACGGCTCGCACTTATCCCATAGGTGCTGCTTGAACTCCTCTGACATAGGAAGACGCTTGCGAAGAGGATTATCTTTATCGTCAACGATCCATGTCTGACCGTTGATAATTTTTTCGACATTATTAAACTGTGCGAAATAACCTTCCTTGCATATCGGACCGCCCTCATCGGCAGAAGCCACTTCATAGATATAAATATCGTAGAGGTCTTTCAGATCAACGACTCCGTCCTCATTTATGTCAAAGCTGTACTTGTCTGCGTCATAGTTTTCAACGAATCTCTTATAATATGCGTCATTATACTTATCAAAGGTATACTCATTAGGAAATATATGGCTTCTTAAATCATAGAAGAAATAGTCTATAAAGCTGTTTTTGTTCTCGTCCGAACCATAGGTATAGCTCTCATCAACATAAACATTATGAAGCAGCTTTTCTCTCAGCTCGTCAGGAGCATCGGGAGATACTGTTCTGTGAACGTGCGTAACAGGATCTGTATTCGCAGGGAGCAGATATTCGGTATTATCTATATAATTTCCGTAATCTTCCGGCATATACCTGAGTTCACATACCTCTCTGAGCAGATCGGTATCGAGAGTATCTACAGCTCCATCCTTGTTGAAATCTCCGTATGCAGCACATCTTGCAGCATAGCCCTCGGGAAGCGACTGCGGCTCGTTCATAAATGTGAAAAGCGCATATGAATCGAAGATGTCCAGCTTTCCGCTGCCGTCAAAGTCCATTTTATCGAGATTATCCTCGATGTAAAGGACAGCGTCCGTGAGAGGACCGAAAGGCTTAGGGGTGTACATGGCTTCTGCATTTGCAGGCATCTGAACTGCGCCTGATGATGCCATAGCTGCTGCTGAGAGAGCAGCAAGATATTTTTTTACGTTTACGACCTTCATTCTGATTACCTCCTTGCAATCAATATCACTTAGATCTGTTGTTATCGGTATTTGTGGAACAGTTGTATCAGCTGTCTGAGCAGTTGTTGCAATAACAGGTGATACTGCATTTGAATTTGTATGTGACACAGCCGATGTTATCACTGAGGACGTGCTTTTTGAAGCTGAAGAAACTGTGGTAACCGCTTTCTTTTCTGTTTCTGAAACAGCCGTTGTGTATGTAATTGTATGTTCTGAAGCGTTATACACAGTTGTAACGGTCTCAGTCGGGAGCACCGTTGTCGCATCAGTAAATGATATTACCTCGTTATCCTTTAAAGGCTGACTATAGGAGAAATAGTTAACAGCTCCAACTGTTATCAGACCTGCAGCAGCTATGGCTGAAACCGTGGCACAGGCTTTTTCTATGCGTATACGCTTTTTCTTCTTCTGCTCAAGATATTCGTCCCTTATCCTGAATACTGCATCAGCAATATCTTTAGTATTTCTCATAAATAAAGCCCTTCCTTTCCAGTTCAATTTTTAACGACTTTCTCGCTCTAAAAATCAGATCGCTGACCTGTCGTTTGGCTTTGTGCATAATTTGAGCAATATCCGAAGTATCAAGGTCCTCAAAATACATAAGGTAAAGCACCTGATAATAATCAGGATTAAGGCGTTTCATAGCTTTATAAAGTTCAACATTCTGCTCTTCCCTAAGAAATTCCTTCTCTGTATCTGTGACATCGGATATATGCAGCTGCTCATCAAGAGATAGATCTGAAATTTTTTGATTTTTCCTCAGATGGTCGATTGCACAGTTCCTCGCAATAGTGAACAGCCATGTTTTAAATGAACATTTTCCTTTGAAAGCAGGCTTTTTTATAGCAAGCTTAACAAAGGTATCCTGCATTATGTCTTCCGCAAGATTCATATCATTCACTATACTATTGAGGTAAAGCGACATTCCCTCATGATATTCATCAATTATTTCTATTAATCCATTATCATCACCATCAAGGAAACGGCGGTAGCGATCTGCATCGTTTCCCATATGATTCCCTCCTTAAAATATTAAGGCAAATTTGCTTTCTATATATTAGACGTATGAACTTTTGATTTTACGCATCTAAATTTTACAAATTTCAGATTTTTTGTAATTTTCAATTATATCATATCATTTCAGCTATAATGTGTCAATTATAATATGTATAAAAACGAATCCGTGATATCCTTATATAATTACTTATCAAAGATACATAAACGCCATTGATTGTTTAACTTATTTATTTCATTTAAGTATAAATGCCAGCAGAAAAATTACATATTACAACATAAAATTGTTCTGATTATTTCCCGATTCTATTTTTACATTATCAAAGTAATACCATCCTTTCCAAAACGTAAATATATTGATATATTATTGCCTATTATATCATGACATTACTAACTAATTAATCATATTTTGCGGTATTGTGACCAATAATTGCTGAGGTACAATTATATGCTTTACAATACATTCTTATATGATGTATATTATTTTTAAGAGTTATTGTACAATAGTGTTATGTTTTAAGTTGCAAAAAACATACACTATCCACATAGCTCAAAAAAGTCGCTGTAAAACTAAAGCGAAAATTTAATTAACTTTATTTGGGAGGTACTTATGAAAAAACACTTTAATTTTAATGAAACAAAAGTTATTTTAAAGCGTTTCATGAAAATCGGCACATCTCTTGTACTGGCATTATCCACCCTGAGTTTATTTCCGTCCACTCCTAAACAAGCTGTATTTGCCGCTGATACCATAAAAATAATGCCTTTAGGCGATTCTATCACATACGGTATGGCTGATGAAGGCGGTTACAGAAAATACCTGAGTTATTTTTTACAGCAAAACGGCTACAGCAATGTTGATCTTGTCGGTCCTGAAGGAAAGGATTCGGCTTCTTTCAATTATAACGGTCAGAAAGTAAATTATGACGACAATCACGCCGGTTACAGCGGTTATACTATAACAAATCTACAAGGAGGCTGGTTTGGTCAGCTCAACGGTATCCTTGAAACAATGCAGGGCGGAGATTATATAAAAAAGTATTCTCCTGATATTATTCTTCTTCAGATTGGTACTAACGATGTGTCAAACGGTCATCTGGACGGCTCGGAAGAACGGCTGCATACTCTTCTTGATTATCTGAAAGAAAAAATGCCATCTGACGGAAAGATTTTTCTTACAACTATACCGGATCTTGGCAATACAGGCTGGGGCGGTAATTCAAATGGAGATATCGCAAAATACAATGAACTCATTAAAAAAGTAGCAAATGACTACAGCAGCAAAAATGTTATTTATGCTGATATCCACAGCGTAATTGACGCTTCTAAGGATCTCGCTGACGGAGTACACCCGAATGCAGGCGGCTACGAAAAAATGGGAAAATACTGGTTTGAAAAGATTGAAAGCTATTTAAAATCTCCCGATATTTCACAGTCCTCTGAAACTACTCCACCCACTCCCGTAAATAACGATCCAGAGTTTATATATGGTGACCTTGATGGCGATAAGACAATAACCTCCCTTGATCTGCTTATTATGCGAAAGGGGCTTATCGGTGATTTCAAGGATAATTCAGTAAAAAAAGCTGCTGACATAGATCAGAACGGAAAGCCAGAAATAGCTGACCTTGTCCAACTACAAAGCTTTATCCTCGGTAAGATAAAGGAATTCACAGTTGCTGAAAAACCAACTACCGAAAAGCCATTTTTTGAAAAGACATACAACTTCCCTTCCGTAAATCAGCTAAAGAGCTCAAAGGATATCCCTGATCCGTTTATTTTTATGGACGGTTCAAAAGTTGAATCAACTGATGACTGGTGGAAGCGTCAGAATGAAATAAGCTGTATGTATGAGTATTATATGTACGGCAAATGGATAGACGGTTCAGACGACGAAACAACATACAGCATCAGCGGAAACAGTATGACTATTAACGTCAAGCGTAAGAGTACAGGTAAAACAGCTTCCTTCAAAGCAATTATCAATCTTCCTAAGAACGTTCGTCACGAGGGCGGAGCTCCTGTTATTTTAGGTATGCACAAGGGTGTTTCCGAAAGCACTGCTACATCAAACGGATATGCTGTAATAACATATGACAGCGACGGTATGTTCAACGCTCCCGGTACAGCACAGGATAACAACCAGCATAAGGGCGCTTTCTACGACCTTTATCCATATGGCAGGAACTGGGACGAACAGACAGGCGACCTTATGGCGTGGTCATGGGGCATAAGCAGGATACTCGACGCGCTTTATGCAGGTGCCGCTAAGGAACTCAATATAAATCCGGACAGTTCTATCGTAACAGGCGTTTCAAGATACGGCAAGGCAGCAGCTGTTTGCGGAGCTTTTGAGACACGTATCAAGATGTGTGCTCCTTCATGCTCCGGCGCAGGCGGACTTGCACTTTACAGATACAGCTCCGTAGGAAAAACATATGATTTTTCAAGCAAGGGAGGTTCTTCATCTTATACATATAAGGAAAATGAACCTCTCGGCAGCTTACAGGCTTCAGGTGAACAAGGCTGGTTCAACGGAAGATTTATGGAATTCAGAGATGCAAACCAGTTCCCTATGGATCAGCATATGCTGGGTTCACTCTGCTGCGATCCGAACAGATACCTCTTTATAATCGGCTCATGTGAGAGCGAAGACTGGGTAAATGCACCTTCTGTATGGATGGCATATCTTGGTATGAAGCATATCTGGGATTATGTAGGCTTATCCGATCATCTTGCTATCAATATTCATAAATCAGGTCATGCAGTTATAGCGGAAGATGTCGAAAAAATGATCCAGTACTTCGATTATCACGTTTATGGAATAAAGTCTAAAATAAACCTCGACGAGCTTCAGACTTCTGTTTTTGCACTTCCTAAAAATAAAGACTCCTTCGCTGACACATTTGCTTCAAAGTGGCTATACTAAAGAGTAACGCAATTTCACAAGAATAATTAAAAAAATGCGGGCATAGAACTGTCCGCATTTTTTTTAAACATACTTATTTACTTAGCTTGCCGACAACTGCCTGTCTGAGTTTACCGTCATCAGTACATGATATAACAGTTATCCTGTCATCGCCGAATTCATTCAGTACTTCTGTCTTGTCGGGAGAAATTATCTGATAATCCGTAACGACATAAGTGTATTTTGTGCGATTATCGTCGATATCAGTTACGTACATGGTATCACCCTTTTGCACCTTGTCAAGATCATTGAATACCTCGGCATATATGGTGCTGTTATGACCTGCAATGCAAAAATTCCCATGCCCGGGCGAACCGGTCCCAACAAAATGTCCTGCCGATGCTTCAAGCTCTTTCTTACCCGTTCCTTCAAGAACAGGAACTTTTATTTCAAGCCTTGGTATTTCAAAAACGATATTCTCTTTCAGCAGCTTACGCAGATAAATCTCTCTGCTGACCTTTCTATATGTAAAAAATCCAAGTACAGAAAGACCGCAAAATATCATGGCATAGCCTAAAATGCGCAGTTTTTTCTTTTTCATATTCTTATTGTATATGGCAGCATCGACTTTAAAGCCGATGCTGCCTTTGTGTTTTAGCCTTCTTTTCTATTTCGTATAACTATCACCGCACCGCCAAAAGTTACCATAAAAGCAAGAAATGCAATTGCATTATAATCTAAAGGATAGCCCGTCTGCGGCAATGTAGTAGTTTGTGTTGTTGTACTTTCACTCGTTGTAATTTTGGTTGTAGTTTTTTTAGTTGTGGTACTTTCTGTTGCTGTGCTTTCGGTAGTAGTTTTCTCGGTTGTAATACCTTCTTTTGTTGTACTTTCGGTTGTGGTAGTAGTAAACGATGTTGTTGCAGTGCTTGTATTTGATGAAGTTGTCGTATCGGGCGGTGTTATATCCTGCTCTGACTTTCCGATGACATTAACAACACTTACAGGTGTAACAATATTTAATTTGTCATGTCTTGCGCTTATTACATTTCTACCGGGTTCTGAAAACTTCAATTGACATCTTTTATTTTTATCTATATAAATACCTGTATTTTTACCGTTTAATACTATCTCAGCACCTTCTAAGGAATACTCTTTAACCTAAAAATCATTACCGTCAAATTTTTGATTTGGTAAATTATCCCCCCAAAGACTAAACGAATATGTTTTATCCAATTCATATAAATATGAATCTTCTATAAAACCTTTAACCAAAATGTCACTTAATTCGTTTTTATCCTTGTATATGAATACGGTAATTTTATCACCTTCATATAATCTTGAATAAATTCCCAAAAGTAGGTCGTTAAATGAAGCCTGATATCCACTCCATGCATTATTACATTTTTTTCCCCATAGCTTTTCAACATCTCTTTTACCATCTTGACCAACTATTACATTATATCCTAAAGCAGCACCGCCTGAATAATGCTGTTCATGAGCACAGTAAAGCATTTCATCTCCCCAAATAGCTCCATCATTATTGAGATCTTTAACATAAATTGGCTCATCAGCAAGTATAATATTATTATTGTCATCTATTAAAGTTAAATATATACGCATATCATCATACTGATCCATATAAAGCTCGCCACTCTTGTCAAGATAAACTTTACATTTTGTATTAATAAGAGAAATATAATCAATTAATTCAGAAGAATTACAATACTTACTAAAACCGTCAGTAAATACACCTGATTCATCACAACAAACGTCAAAATTCCAAACATCAATTTTACCAACAATATTTATTTTTTGTCCTTTAACAAGTGAAATACCGCACCTATGCGCTTTTATTGCAAGCTTACCGTTAAGATTAATCGGCATATTAGCCTTACAGTTTATGCCATACTCGAAATCAGAGCGAATATATGCATCTGAAATATTCAATATGCCAGTAGAAGATTCAGTGTATATTCCTGATGTACAAGAAACAATCCTCACTCCATTAAGATTAATTTTCCCAGAATAACCTTTATCAATATAAACCGCTGCAAATTTACCAGTAGTATCATAAATAATATTTCCAAAACCGCCAGAAACATAGCCGCCCATAAGATTAACATCAGTTGCATTTGCGCCTACATATATTGCGATTCCATAATATGAACGAATATAACCATTATATAAATTAAAGACTGAATTGTCATTTAATTTAATTGTGGGTTTAGTATTATCTTCCATTTCCTGAGTAACAACACCTCCGTATATTAATGCATTATTCGCAATGATATACGCTCCATAGACATCAAGCTTACCATTAACCTCAAAAAGTGACTCGTATGTTGTACCTTCAATACCTTTGTCCGGCAAAATACCACAACTATCTCTTATAGCACATTCGCCATCAACAACAATTTGCTCAATTCTAACTGCTTTACCGTTAAGATCAAGATCAAGCCTATCGCTAACAGTTATCCTGTCCGTTTCAACATCACAACCAAGTTTATACTTACCTGACGTAGGAAGCGACGTTTCGTCTGTCCACAGTATGGCTTCATCATCATTTGATTCTTCTGTCTGTAACGTAACTTCATCATTTTCAGCTGCTGCATTGAGTGGCATAATACCGAACATCTGAGTACATGCTATAGCAATAGCCGCAAATACAGATATCATTCTACCGATGTATCTTTTCTTTAACATGGAAATACCTCCTTTTTGTCATTTGTTTTGTGATGATATATGAAATTTACTATGCCTTATTATATTATATTTATACAAATGTGTCAATATCTTTCACACATTTTCAAGCATTTTGTATATTACCAACCATAAAACTACTATAATTTTATCCGGATATTAGAATAGATACAATTAAACTCATAAACAAGTTTTTACAAATGGCTGAGCCAAAGAGCCCGCTTTTCTGCAAAAATAGTGACAAATATCACTATGAAAGTGACAAATGACACATTCCAAATCCTCAAAAAGTATGCTATGATTATTACAGTAAAGGACGGATATATCCATTTCAACGTAAAAAAGACATTATAATACAAAACGGAGGTTGAGAAAAATGAAAAGACATTCAAACAAAATTGCTGCATTACTTATCAGCATATCAACGATTTGCAGCGGCATAACAGCTATTTCAGCAGTAGCAGCATCTGAAAAAACTATACAAGCTCAAAAAGAGATAATACTCTATGATCAATCAGAAACTTCAGAAAAAAAGAATACTGATTTTTCTGAGATCAACTTAAAACGTCCAAATAAAAATCAGAAAGATTTCAGCTTCGCATACCAGATTACAGGCAAAGAACCTTTAATTGAACTTGGCGTTGACGAAGAAAAAGGCGATTATATAGTTGTTATCAAAAGAGCGAAGCGTCCAAATAATGATATAATTGAAATAGTACTTAACAGTCTCCCTGAGGAGCTTGGAACCGCTTTATTGAAGGCTACCGGCTCCAATAACGGCGGTGCGATCTTCTGTACAGATATGACCTCTGATATGATAGCAGAAACAATTGACATTTTATCACCTTTATTTGAAGTATACGTCTTTGATAAGACAAATGAATATGAAGAAGTTAAATTAAATGTAAGAGCCAATATAAGTTCATGCGTACTCAAATACGGTGAAACAGCCGAACTAAAAGCATACGCCGATGGCGGTATAGGTGATCTATCATATAAGTGGTTCAAAAACGGAGTTATTATAAAGGGCGCAACATCTGATACATATACTGCAACTGAGCCTGCGAGATACTCCTGCACAGTTACCGATTCCGTAGGTCTCAAAAGTTCAACAGGTACTATAAATGTAGTATCAACACTATCGTTCGCTAAGCTCCCTGAAAATGTCACTATCATTCAAGGCAGCAGTGCTGATATGTCAGTTGAGATATCAGGCGGACTTGCTCCTTATACATACCTTTGGTATAAGAACAATGTCGAAATACCGAATTCCAACTCTGCCACATATACCGCAACATCAGCAGGACAATATAAATGCAAGGTAACCGACTCACTCGGTCAGTCGATAACAGGAAGATACGGAACAGTTTCAATTGCTCCCGAGCTCAGAATATCTGTTGATCTGAACGAAAGCCAGATAACCCCCGGAAGCGGCACACGCCTTCGTATCCAAACATCAGGCGGCTACGGTTCGCTTTCATATCAATGGTATAAAGACGACTCACCTATCAGCGGAGCAAAATCTTCCGACTATGTAACTTCTACAGCAGGCAATTATTACTGCATAGTAACTGACAGTCTTGGTCAGACCGTAAAGAGCAAAGTGTGCAAGATCGTTGAAAAGCTCAGCATCGCATCTAACCCGTCTTCAGCTATTATCGCGCCGGGAAAAAGCGCAAAGCTCAGTATAAGTGTCAAAGGCGGAGCAGCTCCGTATTCTTACCAGTGGTACAAAGGCGGAAATCCAATATCATACGCAACATCTGATTTCTATTACGCATACACAAGCGGTTCATATTACTGCGTAGTAAAGGACGCTTTAAATCAGGAAGTATCCTCATATACAGCTCAGATTACGGTTGCAGATAAACTTGCTATAACAAATAAACTTCCTGAATCATTAATACTCTATCGTAAAGACAGCGGACACACTTATACTGTATATACAACAGGCGGATACGGCAGTAAAACATATCAATGGTACAAAAACGGTACTATTATTTTAGGCGCAACAAAGAGTACATACACCGCAACTTGCGGCGGAACATACTTCTGCAAGGTAAGTGACAGTCTCGGACAAACAATTTTCAGCAATGAAGCCAAGCTTTATGACGAGCTTTATTTATCTTCACAGTCGAGTGACAAAATCATTAACAAGGGCGTTTTTACAACTCTGAGCGTTTCTGTCACAGGCGGCTCACCGGAATATACTTACCAGTGGTATGAAACAGGCATCAAGATCAAAGGTGCTACAAGCTCCAGCTACAGAACAACGACACCCGGAAGGTATTCCTGTGTAATAAAGGACTCTTTAGGTCAGAAAGTTGAAACAGGATACATAAACGTTATCGAAAAACTAAAGATCACAAAACAGCCTGTAAAATGTGCTATTATGGCAACATATACATCAAAAACACCTGTTTCCGTCAAAACATCAGGCGGATATGGCAGGGTAAGATATCAGTGGTATCGAAACGGTCACGCAATAAGCGGCGCAACAAGCAGCGACTATAACATATACGCTACAGGTAATTATACCTGTAGGATATGGGACGAATACGGTCAGACACTAAAGACAAATATCTGCTATGCCTGCCTGAAGCTTCAGCAGACAGGGAAAACACAGGGAACAACTATCAAAAAAGGTACAAGTCTTCCTGTATCGTTCAGTGTAAAGGGAGGAACACAGCCGTATTCATATCAGTGGTATAAAAACACATTTAACAATATGATAACGGGCGCAACAAGCTCTGTATACAATGTTACCGAAACAGGATACTATGCCTGCAGGATAACAGACGTATCAGGACAGGTGCTTTATACCGATTACATAAGCGTTCTTGTAAAGTAGCAACTGTAAAAATCAAATTAAAACTTCTGCAAAACAGCGTATGTACATATGATACATACGCTGTTTTTGATAAAAAACTACTCTTTTCCCGTTAAAAGCTATATATTTTTCGTAATAATCACCCATTCCAATACATAACCTTCTCTTTTCGATATTGTTTGACACATAAAAGGATATGTGATATAATCATTGTGTTATTTATTTTTGCAACTTTTTTACAGGTCGGTGTAAACAATGAAAAACAAACCTATTCTTATAGTTATGCTTACTTATAATGACAGAACTGTCAAAAACGCCTATGAAATTTTTGACAGCTGTAAGAATACTAAAGCTCAATACTGGGGCTTCAAGGAAGAACCTCTTCCGCATGATGAAATGAAGTCTCTTTATAAATACATGAAGGAATGTGGAAAGACTACTGTTCTTGAGGTAGTTGCTTACACCGAAGAAAAATGTATTGAAGGAGCTATGCTTGCTGTTGAGTGTGGCTGCGACATTCTTATGGGCACTGTCTATTCAGACAAGATCAATGAGATATGCAAAAAAAACAATATAAAGTATATGCCTTTCGTTGGCAGCGTTACAGACAGACCTTCGGTACTTGAAGGCAGTATAGACGATATGGTCGCTGAGGCTAAGTCATATATTGCAAAAGGAGTTTACGGTATTGACCTTCTTGGCTACAGATATACAGGTGACTCTTACGAACTCAACAGACGTATTGTCAACGAAGTAGGCTCACCCGTATGCATCGCGGGAAGTGTTGACAGCTTCAAGCGTCTTGATGAGATAAGCAGCATATCTCCGTGTGCTTTTACGATCGGAAGTGCTTTATTCGATAATAAATTCAACGGCAGCTTTGCCGAACAGATCGATAAGGTCTGCGAATACATCGAGAACAGCGGTGAATAAATAATGCTCAGACGTTTCTATCCATGTGCATATGTCAGAAGTGTATTTTCAATAGACTATGCAAAGCTGTATAATAAGGGATTTCGTGCTGTTATTTTTGATATTGACAACACTCTCGTTCATCACGGTGACAATTCAACTCCCGAAGTGGACGAGCTTTTCCGTAAAATACATAATACAGGCTTAAAGACCTTGCTTCTTACAAATAACGATGAAGAACGTGTACTAAGGTTTATAAAGAATATTGATACTCAATATATCTGTGATGCAGATAAGCCAAAGCCTGCTTCATATATGAAAGCAATCGAAATGCTTGGCGTAAGCAAAGAAGAAACTGTTTTTATAGGCGATCAGATGTTTATTGATATAATAGGTGCAAACCGATGCGGTATACCGAGTATTCTTGTACACTTTATTCAGCTGCCCGAAGAAAAGCATATCGGTAAAAAAAGATATATTGAAAAGTTTATTCTGTGGTTCTACCGCAGAAACAAGAAGTACAGAAGCCAACTGGGCGATATTTACATAAAAAAGGAAGTTGAAAATGCTCTGGAACAAAGATAAATTATTTTGTGATCTTAATCCTACCTGCTACGCTATATCCGAACAAAAAGGTATATGTATCAGGCATATCAAAAATTTTCTGAATAAAACAAATTATGCCGAAACAAGATACAAAAGAAAACTTCCAAATCTTGTATACAGACAGGATTCTCACCTCATAAAGCGCGGTCCCGGCATTGATCTTACATTGCAGATAAACAAGGCTGTAAATATCCGCCTTGCCTGCCAAAGGATCAACGGACTTATAGTACGTCCCAATGAAACCTTTTCCTTCTGGCATACTGTTGGCAAAACTACAAAACGCCGCGGTTACAAGGACGGAAGAGTAATCGTTCAGGGGAAGCTTATCCCTGGAATAGGCGGCGGACTTTGCAACCTCAGCAATACTATTCACAGAACTATACTCCATAGTCCCCTTGAGGTGACTGAATTTCATTCTCATTCAGATGCACTTGCCCCTGACGAAGGAAAACGAGTTCCTTTCAGTTCGGGAACTTCTGTAAACTACAACTATATAGATTACAGATTTATAAATAATACAGATCAGAATGTTCAGCTTCTTGCATGGTGCGATGAAGATAATCTCCACATCGAACTGCGAAGCGATAAGGAATTCCCTACAACATACAAGCTTGTTGAGGAAGATCACCATTTCCGTAAGGAAGGAAGCAAATACTTCAGAGTATCCAAGATATATAAGCAAGTCTTTGACAGAGCATCAGGCAAGCTGATATCAAAAAATCTTGTACTCGATAATCATTCCGAGGTAATGTTCGATCCTTCATTAATTCCCGAAAATCAGATAAAAGTATGACAATAGCCTTGCTCCGAAACGGAGCAAGGCTCATTTTATTATTTAGTAAGCTTATGAAATATCCTTGATCTTTTCGCCAGCAGCAAATAGTCTCAAAGCAAAAACGGGAAATCTCCTTATAAAATCATGTAAAAAATGCTCTGAAAAGATATTGTTTATAGTTTATCTATTGCTATTTATATAATATAGATATATAATATTATTGTATAATAATCTACTCTAATATCATAGTATCTAAAGCTGTTTTTCTGTTAAATAATATACACTCTATAACAGAAAGGAGAAAATATGGATATACAGAAATTTGCCGATACCTTTTTTTCTCCTGCTTGTATCGTATCGGTTCAAAAGAAAGCTGACGGCGGTTATGGGGATATCCGTCTTGCAGCAGGAAATAAAAAATATATTGAAATGATCGATATGCGGATAAACAACAAGGAGTTCTATGTTTCTGAAGATGCCGGAGATACGTTTGTCCCGAATTCACTGTACAGTAAATATTTCCCGAAAAGCCGAAGCTTTGAGGACGTATGCTACAAGGCTGCAATACAGAAAATACCTGTTCACACATACGGTCATGTAGATAATGTGGATATATGGTTCGATATCTATGCTGTCCC
This sequence comes from Ruminococcus flavefaciens, assembly GCF_900143025.1. GTDB lineage: Bacteria > Bacillota > Clostridia > Oscillospirales > Ruminococcaceae > Ruminococcus > Ruminococcus flavefaciens_I. The sequence goes on from NZ_FRCT01000003.1 coordinate 16,634, forward strand.
GCTTGAGCTTGAAGACGAAGATGTCTGTTACTGTGCATACACCGTTACCCCAAGCAAAAATGCAGATATTATCTTTAATACAGCCAATACCGTACAGACATCGAATGATGTACTAAAAACCTGCATCAAGCTTCATAAAGCCAATAATCTCAAAGACGCCATGGAAAACGTTATTTCCGAGATACGAGCTATATGCAAAGCAGAGTGCTGTACAGTGCTGCTGCTTAACGATGCCGAGGCAACCTATTCTATACTTGCAACAGACTTCAAGACCAACAGCAAGCTGAAACGTGTCACGGAATTTGAGGGCTTCTATGATATTGCTACCTCATGGATCAGCATGATAGGAAACGAAAACGATTGCATTATCATTCAGGATAAAGCTGATATGGATTATTACAGCCGAATAAACAATCCCTGGTATCTTACACTTGTAGAAGCAGGCGTTGAAAGCGTTGTACTCTTCCCTCTCCGTCAGGGACTCGAAATTCTCGGCTTCATCTGGGCAACAAATTTCGATACCGATGATACAATGCGAATAAAGGAGACCCTTGAACTTACTACCTTTTTTGTTTCGTCTCATATAGCCAGATATAAGGTTATCAAACACCTTAAACATATGAGCTACACTGACGCACTTACAGAGCTCCCAAACCGTTTTGCCTGTACAGATCATATCGCAGACCTTATTAGCCGCAGAAAAAAATTCACTGCTGTATCTATAGACCTTAACCACTTCAAAAGCATAAACGATTCTCTCGGACTTGAAGCAGGAAATCAGGTGCTTATTGAAATCTCCGAACGCTGGAAGGCTTTATCGGGCGATGAGACTACTGCCGTGCAGAATTTTATCACGCGAATAAACGGCGATGAATTCATGCTGGTCATATGTGATTACAACTCAGACGAAGAGCTAAAAGACATCATAGAGAAATATGCTGATGCCCTAAGCGAGCCGCTGACAGTAGACGGCTGTGACCTCTACATAACCGCAAGCTTCGGATACGCAGAATACCCGACAGATGCGCAAACGGCTGATTCCCTCATTTCGCACGCAGACGCTGCTATGAACGAGATAAAAAAAGCCAACAGCAGTGACCATATCCTGGGCTTTACTTCTGATATTCTCAGAAATGAGCATATCCTCGAAGTTGAGAACAAGATAAGGGCTGCCCTCGAAAATAACACTATTTACTTCAATTTACAGCCACAGTATGATATGGACCATAAACTCCGCGGCTTTGAAGCACTTGCCCGTATGAAGGATACAGACGGTACCCCTATCTCACCCGGTGAATTCATACCTATAGCCGAAAAGGTCGGTCTGATCGACAAAGTAGACAGCATGGTCTTTCAAAAAGCAACACTGTTTTTCAGCAGTCTTATCAAAAAGACAGGTCTCGATCTGACTCTGAGTATAAACGCATCGGTAAGGCATATTATGAAAAACGGGTTCGTCGAAGAAATATGTGATCTCATCAAAAACAGTGGTCTTTCAACAGATCAGCTTGAAATAGAGATAACCGAATCTATACTTATAGACTCTGCCGAAAAAGCTTTACAGTGTATAAACGAGCTGAAAAGCATAGGTGTAAAATTTGCAATAGACGATTTCGGCACAGGCTATTCATCACTGAGCTACCTGAACAAGATACCTGTAAATCTTCTGAAAATCGATAAATCCTTCATCGACAGGATAAATTCTAACGAATCCTCAAATCAGTATGTCAAGGCAATGATCTCAATGGGTCATATCATGGGACTTGATGTTATCTCAGAGGGTGTTGAAAAGTCTGAACAGGTAGAAGTGCTCCGCAGTATCGGCTGCGACTTTATTCAGGGCTTTATATGGGGACGTCCTATGTCCGCAGAAGATGCTGAAAAGCTTGTTTCAGATATTGCTAATAATACTGACTTCTCACATTAATATTACTTTTTTCATTACCAATATACCTGATACTTAATTAATATTACATAATTGGAGGTATAAAAATGAATCTACAGCAAATCGCAGACAGCTTTGTGCCTATGACCTGCATTATGTCTGTTCAGGTCTTTGATGACGGAAGCTATGGAAATATCCGTATAGTTTGCGGAAACAAGCCATATGTTGATTCTATAGAAAATCCTGATAATATAGCTTTTTCTGTAATGTTGAAAAACAAATTCATACCGGATTCGCCATACGAAAGATATATTCCAAAGGACCTTAATTTTGAAGATGCGTGCTATCGCTGCGCCGTTATGAAAAAACCGTTCCACACATATATCCACCCCAAAAGATATGATTTCTGGGTAGATATGTATATGATGCCGCTCACTGCCGATGAAGGCAATACATATTATCTTGCATACTCTCAGGAACTCACTTCCGATGCTATCAGCAGCCGTATGTCAAATCTTGATGCTGCTGTTACATCAGCTGTAATTGAGACCTGTATAAAGCTTCGCGGTACAAAGGACTTTAAAAATACTATGGACGAAGTTATAAGTGACATAAGAAGCCTTTGTGAAGCTGATAAGGTGTGCCTGATACTTACCGACGCACAGAAACGAAGCTTTTCCGTGCTAAGTGAAGCAGCCTCTACTCCCGAAGGAAATTATCCTGTTGAAGACTATCTTCGTGCCAACTACGAGGATTTCTATGATATCATAGAAACATGGGAAGATACTATTGCAGGCAGTACCTGTCTGATAATACAGAATGAAAAAGACATGAGCGTTCTTAATGAACGAAATCCCGTTTGGTGCGAATCCCTGAAGCTGGTAAACGTAAAGACTATCGTCCTTTTTCCATTGAAGAACGATGATGAGACCATAGGATATATATGGGCACTCAACTTTGCAACAGAAAAAACTACACAGATACGTGCAACGCTTGAAAGCTCTTCGTTTTTCATTGCTTCTGAGATAGTCAACCGCCAGCTTATGGATAAGCTAAGGAAAATAAGCTCCTTCGATATTCTTACGGGTGTAAAAAACCGAAATGCGATGAATCAGAGAATTGACGATATTATTGATGGCAAAGATAATCTTCCCGAGAAAACAGCTGTTATATTTGTCGACCTCAATGGCTTGAAGCAGATCAACGACAACGGCGGTCATGCAACAGGAGACAGACTCCTGAAGCTTTCTGCCGATATATTGAAAAACACATTTGCCGACAGCGATATATACCGCGCAGGAGGCGATGAATTCATGGTACTGGCAGCAAATATTTCGGAAAAAGAACTTGAAGAAAGACTTGAAAGCCTGAGATTGTACAGAACAGGTTCGGAGGAAGTCAGCTTCGCTCTGGGATATTGCTATTCTGAAGGTGAAATTGATATCCGACAGGCTATGAGCGTTGCCGATAAGCGTATGTACGCTGATAAACAGTTCTTTTACGAAAAATATCCTGAACGCAGAAGAAAATAATAAATAAACAGTCACAGGAACATTTATGAACCTGTGACTGTTTTTGTTTAAAAGTATTTTAAAGATTTTCATTTTTCAGTGCATCAATAGGATTATCTTTTTTGATCTTTGACATTGAGAACATCATAGTCGAGAAAACAACTATAAATACACTTAGAACAGCAACTATAACAGCTGCCCACGGAATATAGAAGTCAGTATCTACGCCCTCATTTACAGCCTTGTATATAAAGAAGGTAACGAGCACTGATACCGGAAGTCCCCAAACAAGTGCCTTTGTACCATACATGATACATTCATAATTAAGCATTTTTCTCATTCCGTTTGTGGTCATGCCTACAGATTTGAGCATAGCAAAATCTCTTCTTCTGAGGTTGATATTAGTAGTAATGGTATTGAAAACATTAGCTGCTGCAATAAGGGATATCAATATGATAAAACCATATGCAAAAACCTTTACGATTATGACCATATTTCTTTTTGACTCTACCTCGTCAGCATAGTTATAAAGCTCCGCTGTAGAATATCCGTTTTCTTTAAGTGAAGTTTTGAGAGCCTCATATCCTCCGAATATATCATCTGAATTAATACTGAATGAAATATCTCTGATCTTATCTGCGCTCTCGCCGAACACTGCTCTCAATGCGCTGTAGGGATAAACAACAGTCGCCATTGATGACTCGATAAATCCTGGCTTTTTATCGGTGATGGCACCTACATGAACAGTAAACTCTCTGCTGCACTTATCAATAGGTATTTTTTTAGTGGTATTATCGTTTATATCTTCGGCATACTTTTTTACATAAATAGCATTTCCATTATCTAATTGATAGAAATAATACCCTTCTATGTCATCATATATACGAGAAGTCATATCGAAATCAGGTTTGATGAAATATCTCACACGCTCTGTTTTGCCTGTTTCAGTATTAAAATCAAGAGAATTATCAACAACTATACCCTGAGGGCTCTCTAAATTCATATACTCATCAGCATCAAGCTTACATTCCTCTGCAAATTTGCGGAACTTCTTATCCTCAACAAAACTAAGACCAATATATTGATATGCTTTATCCGGCTCTACAGGAATATAACCTGTATCATCGTAAATATACTCTTTTTCAATAACTTCTTTTCTAAGGTTTTTTCTTTCTATTGCAAAACAAGCACAATCATCGACTGTGTACGTTGAATCTGTGATATGTTCGGTATTCTTTATAAGCTCATTGATCTTTTCTGGTTCCGGCACATCATCATTATTATAAACATAATAGCTGTAATCCATTCCAAATGTCTCATACGTATCGCTTACCGCCCCTACAAGATAAGCAGTGAAAGCATAAGCAGATACGAACAAAACAATACTCATAAACAGACTTATTATAGTAGCACGATACTTCTTTTTGCTTCGTTTGAAGTACTTATGAGCAAGCATACCCGGAAGCCCGAATATTTTAGTAATGATCTTAGGTGTCCTGATATATTTTTTCTGCTTGATATCCGAATTCTGCCTGATAGCTTCAACAGCCGATATCCTTGTAGCCCTTTTTGAAGGTATCCATGCAGAGATCATAATAGTTACAAATGCGATTATGCAGGCAGCTACTATAGCTACAACCGAAACGCGCACACGCATAGGCTCGGCATAATTATAATCGGAGAAAATAGTAAATTTACTTCCAATAGCAAGAAAAGTGATCCACATACCAACGATACCGACTATTATTCCAAGCGGTATACCGATAATGCCCAATGTTAACGCCTCAAACCGCACCATTTTTCTAAGCTGCTTCTTTGTAGCACCGATAGAAGAAAGCAGACCAAACTGCTTTGTCCTTTCTGATACCGAAATAGCAAAGGCATTATATATAAGCATTATAGAACCGAACATGATAAGACCGATTATGACAGCAGCCATACCCAAAATAAAGCTATAGAAGCTATCGTATCTTGATACGCCTGTAAGAAGCAGCACCTCACTGTGAGTTCTGCCGCCAAGACCGTTTTCTTCCTTGAAGTCGTATATATCCTTCGCTTTCTTCATTCGGTAGAATACATCAGCTGCCGTAAAATCATCGACGTCATCAGGAACGGTAAGCGCAGTATATCCCGGGGCAAAATAATCCTCGAAATCAGGACGCATATATTTACCTACAACAGTAAATTCTCTTGTCTCCCTGACGTCAATATATTCCGCTGTAAGAACTATATTATCATTTGATCCAACAGCTGTCATCGGATTTTGCTGTGTAAGTATATTGTGCTCAAAGTACTCCGAATCTTTATCGCCTGTTGAGATACCTATTTCAGCAATCTTATCGGGATCAGCCTTTCTGTCACCTATCTCCAGAGTGATCTTGTCACCTACATTATAGTTGACACCACCGTTATCGTCAAGATGCTCGGGAATAAGTATCTCATTTCTGTTCTCGGGCATACGTCCCGTAATAATATGAACAGGTATAAGACCGTCCATATTCTCCTCAAAACCGCATATATACAGATAAGGCTTATATTCATTCTCACTGTCGATATCCGCATAGCCGATATAGCTGAGGCAGCCGGCTCCCGACACCTTATCCGAGTTTTTTATTTTATTGTACACACCGATATCGCTGGATTTTTCATATCCGTGCCATTTTCCTTCGGTATACTCAAAATAATTAACAGCATAACGCTGAACAGAAGCTATAGATGTAGTTACAGCACAGATAAGAGCTGTTGAAAGAATAATACCTATAATAGTAACTATAGTCCTTGCCCTGTTCTTTTTCAGCGACTGTATAGTTACCTTGCTGAATATATTCATTTTCGTATCACCTCATCTCGTGTGATCCTACCGTCTTCTATAGCAAGGATCCTGTCAGCCTGAAGTGCGATATTCTCATCGTGAGTGATTATTATAAGTGTCTGATTGTATTTCTGATTTGAAAGCTTCAGCAGCTCTACAATTTCCTGACTGTTCTTGCTGTCAAGATTACCGGTAGGCTCATCTGCCAGAACTACTGCGGGAGCGTTCATAAGAGCTCTTCCGATCGAAACACGCTGCTGCTGACCGCCTGATAACTGATTTGGAAGATGCTCCTCACGGCCGTTCAGCTTTAGAGTAGTTATTAACTCCTTCAGACGGCTTTCATTTACCTGCTGACCGTCCATAAGGACCGGAAGTGTTATGTTTTCTGTAACATTGAGAACAGGGATAAGATTATAGAACTGATAGATAAGCCCCACCTGTCTGCGTCTGAAAACAGCCAGCTGCTCATCATTCTGAGCATATACATCATTACCGTCCATAAATACATTGCCCGACGTAGGTTTATCTACACCACCAAGTATGTGCAGAAGAGTAGATTTTCCCGAGCCCGAAGGACCTATTATTGCGATAAATTCTCCTTTTTCGACTGAAAAGCTTACATTGTCAAGCGCATGGACTTCATTCTCACCGCTTCCGTAAGTTTTACAGAGATTTTCAACCTTTAATATTTCCATAAGAGCACTACCTTTCTGAGTTTCTGAATACATTTTACCATGTCAATATGACTATTCAGTGACTCTAAAATAACAAATCCGTCACAAAAACAAAAGGCAGGAAATCTCCTGCCTCAGACTGTAGTCTTATAAAATTTTATGGTAAACATCGCGCCGCCGCTGTAATTCTCCGCTTTCAGCGTACCGTTCTGACCTGTAACTATCATTCGTGCAAGCGCAAGCCCTATACCGAAACCACCCTTATCCTCAGATGAACGTCCCTTGTAAAAACGCTCAAAAATATGAGGAAGGTCCTCCGAAGCTATACCGCTTCCGCTGTCGGTAATAATTATCTCGGAGTAAAGCGAATTATCCTTACCTATCACCTTGATAGCACCGCCGTCGGGAGTATGCTCCATACAGTTCTTGACGATATTTCCGATAGCCTCACAGCTCCACGCAACATCACATTCAAGCTCCCCCTCAGCCTCGACCGTAAGTTCCTGACCGTGAAGCTCTATAGGCACTCTTACAGGCATACAAGCCTTATCAAGCAGCTGCTGCATAGTAACTCTTTCTTCATGAAATTTTATGGTTCCCGCATCAAGTTTAGACATTTTAAGAAGAGCGGTTATAAGCCAGTCGATACGTGAGAGAAGCCCGTAAAGCTTATGAACTGTCTGCTCACGCTTTTCAAAGCTCATATCAGGTTCTGAAAGCATAGAAACAAGTATATTTATAGAAGTCAGCGGAGTCCTTATCTGATGCGAAACATCTGCAAGGAAATCCGCAAGATACATCTTGTCCTCCACAAGCTTAGACTGCTGCTCACGCAGTCTGATTGTCATTTTATAAACCTCACTCTGAAGCAGAGCAAGCTCACCCTCAGTATATTCTTCAATGCTGATATTTTCTTCACCGTGAAGAATTTTGTCGATATTACAGGTCAGCTCCGTTATTTTCCTGTATCTGAAAATAAGAGTAGCATAGTGTACAGCAGTAAATCCGAGGCATAGTATGATCACAGGTATAAGAAGCCTGTCGTCAAATATCCATGCTGCAATTATTGCAACAACAGACAATGCCCCAAAAACAATAACCGAATAAAAAACATCTGTATTTCTCAATATCTTCATCATAAATCGACCCTGTATCCCATACCTCTCACAGTCTTGATGATAGTAGGATTTTGCGGATCGTCCTCTATCTTTTCCCTCAGGCGCTTTATGTATACGGTAAGGGTATTGTCATTTACAAACTCTCCTGCAATATCCCATATAGACTCAAGAAGCTTCGTCCTCGTCATAACTGCTCCCCTGTTATTGATAAAAACAAGGAGGAGCCTGTATTCAAGTGCTGACAGAAACAGATCCCTGCCGTTTTTACTTGCTGTACCCTTTACAGTATCCACAAGCACATCGCCCAGCTGAGTAACATTGCCCGTACTGCCTGTAAGTCTGAGAATATTCTTTATTCTTGATACCAGCTCACGGGGACGGAATGGCTTGGAGATATAATCATCCGCACCGAGATCAAAACCTGTAACAGTACTGAATTCGTCACCGGAAGCAGTAAGGAATATAACCGGTATGCAGGTGTTGCTCTTTATAGCTGAGCACACTGCAAAGCCATTTCCCTCAGCAAGAGAAACATCGAGCAGTACAAGATCGAATGTCTCATTTTCCACCATTTCAAGTGCCTTTGTCTGACCGTTTGCATTTTTAACGCTGAACCCCTCATCGGACAAATACTCGGTAAGATTGGCAATAATTTCCTTGTCATCTTCCACAAGCAATATTTTGTTCAAAACCACCCAACTCCGTTCAAATAGTCTGTTTAAAGAGTATTATAACACATTTTTCCCGGCAAATCAATAATCAGGATAATAATTTAAGGGACTGATACATATCTCAGTCCCTTATTGCCAAAGTGATATATTATATCTATATATTTTAGCCGCGTTTTGCCAGCTCGTCATCAAATATATCTGTAGAACCGCACAAAAACATCTTTCATTTTTGTACAAAATACAGAATTCAAAATATATTTCTTCAATAATCAATGGTTTTCCATTGAAAAAATGGTACTTTTTGCCCTCTTATAGAAAGTCATTACCGTTACTCTACACCTCAGATATATGACTATTCACTTTTTATTTTCACTGAACTTCCCCGTTTAGGAGAAAGATTGACTGTTATGATACCTGCCGCAACAAGTATAAGTGCAACTGCAACTCTGTACAGACCTGCATCACTTCTTTCCGAAAGAAGCAGATAAGAGAGTATTACACCGAAAACAGGGTTCATAAACCCAAATACAGAAATCATGGAAACGGGATTATGCTTCAGAAGTATGCCCCATATTGAAAATGCAGCCGCAGAAACAAAAGCAAGATAAATAAGCATCATAACGCCCTTTGTATTTATGACAGATATCCTTCCGCCTGCGACAAAGCCAAGAAAAGTCATAAAAATACCGCCTAAAACGAACTGCCAGCCGCTAAGCAGAACAGTGTCCTCAGTACGCGAATAACGTTTGATAAGTCCTGCGGAAAACGCATATGAAAGAGCTGACAGAAATACAAAGCCCTCACCTGTAAATCTGAAACCTCCGCCTATCCCACTGAGATTTATGAGCACGACTCCCGAAAAGCCTATAAGACAGCCTGCTATTTTCCGCAATGTAAGCTTCTCGGTACGAAACACTAAAGCCGCAACTATTATCGACAAGAACACATTTGAAGCCGTAATAACAGAACTTTTCATACCCGTACTTCTTGATAATCCGATATAAAAGAATGTGTATTGCAGAATAGTCTGAAATAGCGACAGCTTAGCAGCCTTTGGAAAAGTCTCCCTCTTAGGGATAAGCAGCCTTCTTTCGATAACACTGCCGATAAGAAGTGCAAGGATACCTGCAAGAGTGAATCTCAGTCCTGCATACAAGATCTGAGTACAGGCATCATCTGAGGCTATTTTAGAATAACCACAGCCAAGCTTTATGCACGGGAACGCACTTCCCCAAAGCAGACAGCACAGCATAGTAAGCGGAATAACAACTATTTTTTTAGTAAGTACCGGCTTATCACTCATAGACATCAATACCTCTCAATATCCCTATTTCCTCAGCCTTATACATGAGCTCCCTGCACCTTTCATTCATAGTGCCAAAGTCCTTCAGCGTACAAACTGCATTTTCGCAATTCTTCATGATCTCCAGAGCCTTTTCGTACTTTTCCTGAGAAACAGCCTCAAAAGCCTTCTCCGAAACGAACTCTGAAGCAAGCGCACGAATCACAGGATATTCGATATCATTCTCATGAATTATACCTGCCGCAAATGCAATGCCTTTACGTCGCAGACTTCTGTAAAGAGCAATTCCGCTTCCTCCGCCTCCGATAACGAACACCGCAGGCTGAGAAGATATCTTGCCAAGCTCAGGAGAACCGTACGCCTCACAGAAGCTCCCTTTCTCAACTCCGTAAAGCTCCTCGATACAGCTTCCAGAGAATATTTCCTCGGGAGTTCCTGTACGATAGATACAATTCCCCTTTATGCATACAATAGTATCTGAAACTCGCTGAGCCAGTTCAAGCTCATGGAGGGACATTATTACAGCGATATGGCGCTCTGCCGCAAGCTTTTTCAGTATATTCATTAGCTCCAGCTTATATTTTATATCAAGAAAAGTCGTTGGCTCATCGAGAATAAGTATATCAGGCTCACGGCAGATAGCTCCCGCAAGCATTATCCTCTGACGCTGACCATCGCTTATCCTGTCAAAATCGCACTCCGCGATATCCTCAGCATCAACAAGCCTTATTGCCTCCTTTACCTTATCCCTGTCCTTATCCGAAAGGATACCGAGATTTCCCGTGTAAGGATAACGACCTGTTTCCACAACATCAATACACCGCATATATTCAGTCTTGATACGCCCTGTAAGCAGAACAGATACCGACCTCGCAAGCTGATTTCCGCTGAGTTCCTCGAGTCTGTCCTTTCCAATATATACAGCACCGCCAAGAGGTCTAAGCTGTCGGCAGATAGTTTTTAGTATAGTGGATTTTCCTGCACCGTTTGGTCCTATTAAAGTCAGAATCTTGCCCTGCTCTGCTTTTATCTCCACGCCCTCAACTATGACCTTCTTATCGTATCCTGCTGAAAGAGCTTCTGTACTTAACTTTATCTCATTCATTTTCGCCTCTCCTTTCCTTGTGAAGAAGCATATAAATAACAACAGGCGCACCGAATACCGCAGTTACGGTGCTTATACTCAGCTCCGTAGGAGCAAAAAGTGTTCTCGTTATAAGATCGCACAACAGACAGAACACCGCACCGCCAAGAAAGCAGGCAGGCAGTATGCGTATAGGCTTAGCCGTACCGAAACCGCTTTTCACTATATGCGGAACAGCCACCCCCACAAAGGAAACAGGTCCTGCAAAAGCTGTAACACAGGCAGACAGTACACTCGAGAGCAATATCAGAGATGCTCTGAAAGCTCTTATGCGCACACCTGAATTCACAGCATATTCTTCACCAAGCTGATAAGCATTCATAGGCTTTGACAGCATAAATGCAAGTAAACAGGCAGGAAAAACTATAGCTGCCGCAGTAATAACATCTCCCTTTGTGATGCCCGAAAAACTTCCCATAGACCAGTTATGTAGATTTACGATATTAGAGTCATCGGAGAAATTTACAACAAGCTCCGTAACAGCCGAGCAGATATAGCCTATCATAACTCCGCATACTATCAGCACTGACATACGCTTTACTTTTCCCGATATAATGAGAATTATCCCCATTGATATCATGGAACCTATAAAAGCAGCTGCCACCATGCCGAACGAACTTACAGTAAATCCCCTTGACAGTGAAAACACCATCAGCAGAGCAACCATGAGCTTAGCACCTGATGATATGCCTAAGATATAGGGACCTGCTATAGGATTTGCAAAGAAATTCTGCAAAAGGAATCCCGAGACCGATAATGCACCTCCGAGAACAACAGCAGCAGCAGTACGAGGGATCCTGAGTCTTGTTATTATATTGTATGCAGCCTTATCCGACTCAGGATCTGATAGTGCATTTATCATTCGCTGAACGGATATATCTGCGCTTCCCGCACATATATTCAGTACCGCAAGGGATACAAGCATAACGAAAAGTATCATATATCCCAATATAATACGCTGCCGCTGTAATTCCATAATTATCACTCCAGACGATACATATAATTCATCTTATCATCAGCTTCACCCTTGAAAACGCTGTGAAACTCCTTTATCATATCCGCAGCCCCCGTAGTCTGCTGATAGATATTTTTCTCGGTACACCATACATTGCCGTTCTTCACGGCAGTAAAATCCTTCAACAGAGGATAATTCCTTATGATATCATCAATACTGTCAACACCGCCTGTAATATCGCTGTTATAGAAAATAATATCAGCGTCCCATGCCTTCTCATAAAATGTCTCAGGCTGTATTGTCATTGTAGAGAGAGCATTTTCATCTGTTTTCAGGTCATCATTACTGAAAATATACTCTCCGCCTGCCATTCTCATCATTTCGGGAACATAATCCGCAGGCTTGCGTACAACAACTCCTCCTGCTGAATTTATATAGAAAAAAGCAGCCTTTTTGCCTGTTTTTTCCTCAGAAAGGATATCCTCGATCTCTCTGATCTTTTCATCAAAAAGCTTCTCTGCCTTTTCCTCACAGCCGAAAAGCAGACCGTAAAGCTTTATCCATTCCATTCTGCCAAGAGGATCCTTCTCGTAGCTTGATCTTTCAACCAGTACAGGAATTCCGAGGGCTTCTATCTGCTCCTTTACTTCGGGGCTGTGATATATCATTGTGGACTCGATAGCAAGGCTGCATTCCTCTTCAAGAAGAGCCTCATAATCCGGAGCACTGTACTTGCCGATATAAGTTATATCTCCGCAGTCCATACGATCGCGGATATTTTGCAGGCTCCAGTCATCATACTTGGTTGAGGTCATATCCACAAATTCAAGCGCACCTGCACCGTCAATAAGGTCCATAGCCGATGAAGCTGCATTATAAACATTATTCAAAGGCTGTCGAATCACAGCTGCATCACCTGCCGACTTTGGTACTGCACCGTTTTCGGGAACAATTACATACTTATCCTCGCCTATAGTTATAAGAACACAGTCATTGTCGATATACTCCGCAGAAAACTGCTTCGCATATTTAAGCTCAAGCATTTTTCCATCGTGAGATACGACCGCTGTACTTTTCCTGCCGCCGCAGCCTGTGAGCAGAACAAGAGCAGCAGCTCCGCAAATCAAACGCTTCAGCATATTATTCTGCTATAGTGGAAGAATCAAAGAAAATCGTATAATCTATCTCATGAGGAGTACTCATAGCCGTAGTGTCAGCCTTAACAGGCATTTTATAGTCAAAGCCTGTTACAGGCACCTCAAAAATCGAAAATTCATCAATGCTTACAGGCATTATCTTTTCATCACCCACTACCATGTAATCATACTTATTGCTGCTCCATATAACTTCGGCAGATGCCTTGCCGTCCTTTACTGTAAGCTTTGCAGGAGACTGTATTGAAGCCTTTCCCGAGCCTCCTTCAAGCTTGACATCGACTTTGTACTCTCCGTCAGCAAGTCCGAGAGACTCAACGGTAGCATATGCTCCATCACCGAGTGCATCTGTGGGAAGTGAATCTGCGCGGAAAACAAGCTTTCTGTCATACCACAGTTCCTTACGCTTGCTGAATGCGGCACAGTCTATCTCCTTATCAAGAGCCTCCACAGGAACAGTGAATATAACATGATCGCTGTCGTTTTCTGCCTGTATATATTCACTTTCCAAAGCCTTTTCCGCATCTACGCTTGTTCCCATGAATAAGTATTCATAGCCGCTGCCACTCATAGTCATCTTAGCTGTCATCTTTCCGTCAGCAACTGTAAGCTTACATTTTGTTATCTTGAACATGGAAGAGCTTGAATCAACATTGATATCATACTCGCCCTCATTGAGCTTATCGGCTGTAACAGCCTCCATGCCCTCATATCCTATCTCCTGCTGCGGAGCAGTAGCCTTTTCGGTAGTCGGTTCAGCCTCAGTCTCGGCAGCTGTAGTTACTTCCTCAGTTGTTGCAGCAACAGTTGTAGTCGTTTCTTCCTTCGATGAAGCTTTATTGCTCTTGTCACCGCATGATGCAAGTACAGCAGCCAACAGGATCGATACTATAGCAATTTTTTTATTCATAATAATTACCTCTTAAAGAATCAGCCGACACAAGGTCGGCTGCATAATATTTTTACTTTACAGAATCAATAGCTTTCTGAGCGTGCTCAACATATATCTTCTGGATATCCTCGTTCTCACCAAGACCTCTCAGTAAGCACTCTACCTCAAAGCCCTCAGCAAGGAATTCAGACTTCCATGAATCTTCTTCATCGCCTGCCATATCATTATTAGCATGGTCGCCTGCAACTACCATAAGAGGTTCAAGAACTACCTTCTTGTAATTGCCTTCCTTTACCTTTGCGATAACATCTTCCAGTGAAGGCTCAGCCTCAACAGTACCTACATAGTAATTGGTGAAACCGTCCTTTGTAAGGAGATCCTGCATCTTCTGGTATACAGCATTTGAAGCAGCCTCTGTACCATGACCCATGAAGCAGATAGCTGTCTCACCGTCATCGTAATCCTTAGTCCAGTCTGTAATAGCCTTTTCTACCTTAGCGAAATCGTCATCGCTTGTGAGGAGAGGCTCGCCGATAACTACCTTATCGAAAGCATCTGAATACTCAGCTATCTTATCTGTAACTTCCTCGTATTCAAGTCCGTTCATAAGGTGTGTAGGCTGAACAACGAGAGTCTTTACTTTATTGTCAACAGCTCTCTTGAGAGCAGCGTCGATATCATCAATGAGAACTCCATCTCTCTTGTTTACGTGATCTATAACTATATTTGCTGTGAAGCCGCGGCGTACTGCGTAATCAGGGAAAGCCTTTTCGAGAGCATTCTCGATAGCACCGATAGTAAGACGTCTGCTGTCGTTGAAGCTTGTACCGAAGCTTATAACAAGAAGCTCACTGTCGCCGATCTCGTCCTGATTTCTTATATTATCGAGAGAAGCATCTCCTGTATCGTAGTTTTCCTCGTCTTCTTCCTTAGCCTCAGTAGTTGTTTCAACCTCTGCAGCATCGGTAGTATCAGCAGCAGTTGTGTCAGCGGCTGTAGGTGCCTCTGTTGTTGTCTGAGTATTGCTTTCCTTCTTTTCACTGTCTCCGCATGAAACAAAGCAAGCAGCAGTAAGTGTAAGTGCAGCAGCGGCTGCGATCATTTTTCTCATTTTCATTTTCTTTTCCTCCTGATTTTCAGGAGACATGGTCGTGCGCAAAAAAACCTTCCGCTAAGGCAGAAGGCATCACAATAAGCCCGTTTTCCCTGCGGGCGACAATGGTACGATCAATGCCTCGTGATCCTTGGGACCTTGCCCATGTACCGATAAGCGGCAGGTTTCCTGACTTGCAGACAATAACACATTTTTTCGCCTTCCCGATATTACTCAGTGGCTGTACCTGTATACGTGAAAAAATGCTGTCTGTTCACAGTGACGAGATCGTGCAGGCATCTCACCTGCTTCCCTTTTACCCTTTCCAGCCGAAGCTGAAAGGCACCGATTACCTTATTTGATTATAATATCCATGAATACAAAACACATTATATCACAGATTTCCCGTATTTCCAATAGTTTGAATGAAAATCGTAACTTTTTACAAAAATAGTCCTTTCTTTTACAAAAAAATATATGCAAGAACGCGTTATATGAACTTTAACACTATAAGTAACGGATTGAACACTTTTGTACACGCCAAATTCCTTGACATTACGGCAAAAAATACGATATAATTGTATAAACGATATGTATTCGGAGGTGCGATAGTATGAAACTGAAAAAACTTATATCCGCAGCTATTTCAAGCTGCTTATTCATGTCGACTTTTACGTGTATAGGCTCTTATGCTGCAAATCAGCGCGTATCTGTACACGATCCGTCGATAATCAAAGCTGACGGGACATATTACGTATTCGGCTCACATATAGAAGCCGCAAAGACCAACGATCTAAAAAACTGGAGAAGATTTTCAAACGGCTATGCCACTAAAAACAATGTTGAATTCGGTGATCTCTCTCAAAACTTGAAAAAAGCCTTTGCATGGGCAGGTGAAGACCTGGAGGACTGCGCAGGAGGCTTTGCGGTATGGGCACCTGATGTGGTTTGGGACGCAGATTTTATAAACTCAGACGGAAGCAAGGGTGCGTACCTCATATATTTCTGCACCTCCTCAACGTATATGCGCTCTGTAATTGCCTATGCTGCTTCAAAAACAATAGAAGGTCCGTACACATTTGTGGATACACTTATCTATTCAGGCTTCACCAATAATGACGCATATGTAAAAAGTTCCACAAAGAATGTAAACAAGAAGTATACCTCTACCAATATAGACGAGCTTATTGCCGCCGGACAGGTAAGCTTCAATAATAACTGGTTCAGAAACAATGACTACAATAACCAGCTTTTCCCAAATGCAATAGACCCTACCATATACTACGATACAAACGGCAAAATGTATATGTGTTACGGTTCGTGGTCAGGCGGTATCTTCACTCTTGAAATAGACCCGAAAACAGGACAGTGCATACACCCGAAAACAGGCACTACCTCCGACGGCAGAATGATCGACAGCTATTTCGGAACCAAAATTTCTGGCGGCTACGGCAAATCGGGAGAAGGTCCTTTCATCGAGTACAATGCCGATACAGGCTACTATTATTTATGGGTTACATACGGCGGACTAACATCAACAGGCGGCTATAATATGCGCGTGTTCCGCTCTGTCTCACCTACAGGACCATTTACCGATCCGGCAGGCAGACAGGCGGTGCTGCCCACTAATCCAAACCTCGATGCAACAGGACTAAAGGTCATGGGCAACTATAAATTCAGTTCACTGAGCAAGGCTTATATGGCTTGCGGACATAACTCGGTACTTCGCGATGATGACGGAAAATGGTATCTTGTATACCATACCAGATTTGATGACGGAGCAGAATTCCATGAGGTGCGTGTACATTCAATGTACTTCAATGAGGAGGGCTGGCCTGTTGCAGCGCCTTATGAATATGCAGGCGATGAAATATCCGCAACAGGCTATGACGATAATGATATAATCGGCGAGTATGAGTTCATTAACCACGGAACTTCCACAGACGGAAAGATAATCGGCTACAGTAATATAAAGTTAAATGCTGACGGAAGCATAAGCGGCGCAGTTACAGGAAAATGGACGCAGGCACAGGACAGCGCAGCTGCCGAAATAACAATAGGCGGTCAGGGATACAGCGGTTATTTCCTTGCAGCTAAGGACGAAAACGGGAAAAAAGTGATGTCATTCACAGCAGTTGGAAAAAATAATCAGACCATATGGGGCGTTCAGACTAAAGAATTCACAGGAAAGGATCGTTCGGGACTTGCCGATTTTACAGATACAAACTCACAGCTGATAAATAAAGCTGATACAGTCAGTGGAAGCGGTGCAGCGGTAAAGCTCAGCGGAACGGAACTTATAAGCGGTGTTCCCTACTACATCATCAATCAGAACAGCGGAATGGCTATAGACCTACCCAACGGCAAGCTTGACGCAGGCACAAATATCCAGCAGTGGGAACGCAACGGGAGCTGGGCTCAGCAATGGCGCATAATCGCAGTCGATAAGAACTACTGTCGTATCGTTTCTGTAGGTAATGAATCAATGTGTATCGCAGCTGCACAAAGCTCTGCCGATGACGGCGTAAATATAGAACTGCAAAAATACGAAGGCAAGGATAATCAGCTCTTCAAAATAAAAAAATGCGGCTCAGATTACGGAATAGTTTCAAAATGCTCAGGCGACACAGGCGGACTTGATGTTTACGAATGGTCAAAGGAAAACGGCGGCAACGTAAATCAGTGGAATTACTGGGAGGGCAGCTGCCAGCTATGGAGCCTTTCCCCCGTTCACCCACAGGTCACTGACGGAAACTACATGATACGCAGCATCGACAACGAGCTATTTATATTCGATATGAACGGCAAAGTAACTCAGTTCGATGCAAGAGGCAAATCTGTCCAGCCTGATATGTTCGGAAATATGCCGTTTACTCTCAACGATCAGATATGGAGCTTCACAAAACTCAGCGACGGATGCTATACCATAAAAAATCAGAACGGTCAGGCACTTGCTGTTGACGGCTCAGATAAACTGACTGTTGAGACTGCAACAGGTGGAAACGATCAAAAATTCAAGATAATATGCAATAAAGACGGCAGCTATTCATTCTTCTGCAATGACGTTTGCATCGAGATAGAAAAAAACGATACTGATGAAGCAGGATTTTTCACAAACAGCTTCACAGGTGCATATACACAGAAATTTGTGCTCGAACCTGCCGTTCCCGAAGAGATAAAACGAACTGTAAAGGGCGATATAAACGGCGATGATATTCTTGATATCGCAGATCTTGTAATGCTGCAAAAGTTCCTTCTGAATAATTCCCCTGTTACTCGTCCCGAACTCTCGGATATAAACGGTGACAGCATGGTTGATATCTTCGACAGTATAGCTCTTAGAAAGCTTCTTATAAGCAAATAACGGACCTCAGCGCAGCTCGTAAGCATAAAGCTTGCGGCTGCGCCTATTTTTTGACAAAATACAAATTTGTAACCCATTTTAACTTGACATTACTTGTGAAAGTGTGTAAAATAATATTAAGTAGGTCTATTTGACCTGCTAAAGAGAATATTTACGGAGGTCAAATATGGATCCTAAACAAAACAGACCCCAGGGCAGACGCAAGAACGTTACCTCTGGTGGAAATGGCGCACATAGACGCGGTGACGGACTCGGTACAGGTCCTGTAGGTTCGGGCAGCTATACAGGCGGCTCAACAGGCGGAGGCGGCGGAATGAAAAGAGCTGCTGCCGGCGGCGGAGGACTGTCCTTACTGGTTATAATCGGTATCATTTTATTTAAATTCATGGGCGGAAGCGGCGCAGGCGGCGGCACAAGCAACGGCGGAGGCGGCGGAAATCTCCTCGGCTCACTTTTAGGCGGCGGTTCGGCTCCATCAGGCTTTGATTTCAGCACAGAGGATACTGCATCGGGCAGTACTACAAGCGACGCTGCTGTAGATACTTCAGTTGCAACAGGTTCAAGAGAAAAACGTACAGTCATCAAGGGCAACAACGAGGACGTTGTTACTATCATGGTATATATGTGCGGAACCGATCTTGAGTCTAAATACGGCATGGCCTCCTCAGATATGCAGGAAATGAGTGCTGCTTCCTACGGCGATAATGTAAATGTTATCGTATTCACAGGCGGCTGCTCAAAGTGGAAGTCCACAGGCATAAGCAATAAGGTAAATCAGGTATATCAGATAAAGAACGGACAGGTAGGAAGACTTGTCGAAGATGCAGGCACAAAGGCAATGACAGACCCAAACAACCTTTCATGGTTTATCAAGTATTGTGCTCAGAACTTCCCTGCCAACAGAAACGAGCTTATCCTTTGGGATCACGGCGGCGGATCTGTAACAGGCTACGGCTACGACGAAAAAAACAAGAGCAGCGGTTCTATGAGTCTTGCAGGTGTTAATCAGGCACTCAAGAGCGGCGGAGTAAAATTCGATTTCATCGGATTTGACGCTTGCCTCATGGCAACAGCTGAAACTGCTCTCATGCTTAATGAACACGCTGATTACCTTATCGCATCTGAGGAAACAGAACCTGGTATCGGCTGGTACTACACAAACTGGCTCACAAAGCTGGGCAGCAATACTTCTATGTCAACTCTTGATATCGGTAAGAACATCGTTGACGATTTCGTTTCCGAGTGTGCAAAGAAGTGCAGAGGTCAGAAGACAACACTTTCAGTTATCGACCTTGCTGAATTCTCAAATACAGTACCTAAGGATCTCAATGCGTTTGCAAAGTCAGTAAGTGCAAAGATATCAAAGGACGAATACAAGGACATTTCCAACGCAAGATACTCTACCCGTGAGTTTGCCGAAAGTACACGTATAGACCAGGTAGACCTTGTAAATCTTGCTGAGAATGTTGGTACTCCCGAAGGTAAGGCACTTGCAGACACTCTTAAAAAGGCAGTAAAGTACAACCGCACATCAACAAATATGACAAATGCATACGGTGTATCTATCTACTTCCCTTATCAGCGTACATCTTATGTTGATACAGCCTGCAATACATACAACCAGATCGGTATGGACTCTGAGTATTCAAAGTGCATCAAGCAGTTTGCAAAGCTTGAAACAGGCGGACAGATCGCAGCAGGCGGCTCAGGCTCACCTCTCAGCTCACTCTTCGGACTTGGCGGTTCATCAGGTTCATCGGGCAGCTCAGACATGATCGGTTCACTTCTCTCCAGCTTCCTTGGCGGCGGTGGAAGAAGTATCACGGGTCTTGACGACTCAAATACCTCTTTCATGCAGGATACAGATGTTGAGGATACAGCCGAATACCTTTCAACTCACTATTTCGACGCTTCAAAGCTTGTATGGGAAAAACAGAACGACAGCTACACCATGAAGCTTTCAGAAGATCAGTGGAGCATGGTCCACAAGCTTGATCTCAATATGTTCTACGATGACGGCGAGGGTTACATCGACCTTGGTCTCGATAACATCTACGACTGGACTGAGGATGGTGATCTCTTAGCTGATACAGAAAAGAACTGGCTCTCTATCAACGGTAACGTTGTAGCTTACTATCATACTGATACGACTACAAGCGGCGATGATACTATTATAACAGGCTATGTACCTGCTTTCCTTAACGGTGAACGCGTAAACCTTATAATCGTATTCAACAACGCTAATCCTAACGGCTTTATCGCAGGAGCTTCAACAGACTATGTCAACGGCGAAACAAATGCTGTAGCAAAGAACCTTACAGAACTCAACAACGGCGACAAGCTTGACTTCATATGCGACTACTACGACTATGATATGAATTATCAGGACAGCTACATGATAGGTGAACAGGTAACTTACAGCGACAATATGACCATAAGCAATACATCTGTAGGTGACGGCGCGTGCCATATCCTCTACCGCTTCTCTGATATTTACAATCAGGATTACTGGACAGAGCCTATCGTTATAAAATAAAATATATGTAAAAAACGCTTCAGGTTATACTGAAGCGTTTTTTATATTAGTTATATGCTATAAAAAAATAAACGCACGGGAATAAACTCGTGCGTTTATAAGTGCCGCTGACCGGACTTGAACCGGTACGATATTGCTACCGAGGGATTTTAAGTCCCTTGTGTCTGCCAATTCCACCACAGCGGCAAATATTCTGCGGTGTATTTGGTTTACACCGCTTTTTTGGTCGAGGTGACAGGATTTGAACCTGCGGCCCCTACGTCCCGAACGTAGTACTCTACCAAACTGAGCCACACCTCGGACAGCATTAATATTATACATCAAATGAGCAGTGATGTCAAGTAAAAATATCAATAATATAATTATTTTTATTTTTTTACTATATAAATTTTACTTATAATAAAAATGAGCAGCTGAGTAAGTAAGCTCAGAGCTGCTCTGATTTGTTTGAATTACTGGAATATAGGAGATTCGCTTATCATCTTGTCCCTATCCCATTTCTGTATTCTTTTTACGCCGTCAGCACAGGTGAATATGCCTTTTCCGTGACGCAGGTCACTTTCCCACTCTCCCTCAAAAACATCACCGTTTTTGTAGAAATAAGTGCCATGCCCCTGCTTAAGACTGTTCTCAAAGCGTCCTTCGTATCTGTCACCATTATTATAATAGAAGATACCCTGACCGCTTTTGACATTATCGCACCACTCACCGTCATATTTATTGCCGTTATTATAAGTGAACACGCCGCGGCCGTTTCTCATATCATTTTCATATTCTCCGTCGTAAATATTTCCGTCAGCGAATGTGAATACTCCTTTGCCCTGCTTTACGCCTTCGTTGAAGCTGCCCTCATACACATTACCGTTATTATAGGTAAATACGCCCTTTCCGTGCATTTTACCTGTAAAGCCGACTTCACCTTCATATTTTCCGTTATCGAATTCGAGAAATCTCTTAGAATCGGGAGAAGGCTTCGGAGTTCCGCTGATAAGCTCCTCGCTTACTATCTTGCCTTCTTTATAATTTCGCTTGTAAACGCAGTTATCATCACGGGTCTTGAACATAGCCTCCCCTTCAAGAAGTCCTTCTATCCATTCGCCCTCGATAACGTCACCGTTTTTATAAGTGAACACACCTCTGCCGTGATATCTGCTTCTGCTCCATGAACCTACATATTTTGTCATGCCGTTTTCATAGAATTCAGTGCCCTCGCCGCATCTCCAGCCGTACATCCATTCGCCGTCATATTCGAGTTTGCCTGTCTGCCAGTACTGCTTACCACTGCCATGAAATCTGTCGTCAACAAAATCTCCTGCATATACAAGGGATTTGCTTGCCTCATCACCATCGCCCTGACCGATATCATAGTAACCCTTTGCGTATTTACGTCCAAAACCGCAAAGCTTGCCGTCTTTCCATTCGCCGTCGTACTCTATGTCAAGGTCATTGATGAAAACTCCGCGTCCCTCGGGTTTCCTTCCCGAACCAACGTGTCCGGAGTAGACACCTGTTCCAAGAACAGAGCTTATAAAATTCATATTATTTGCGATACCTTTGCTTACTTTAAGAAAATCCAGCATTCCCATAATATCTTCTCCAAATCTTCACTTTCAGATCTTTAGGGAGAATCTGACGAGTTGTATTATTAAATCCATTATTAAATTAAAGCATAATTCATCGCTTATATTGTACCATATTGCAATTCCAAAGTCAATAATCCACGATTTAATTTTTATAGTTTGATTGGTATAACAAATTTTTTACGTAAAATAGGTGTTTTTCATAATTAGGTATTGACAATTTATGAATAATATTGTATAATTAGTCTTAGTTTACAACTTTATTCATTTAAAGCTTTACAGGAATATCAATTTACACTGTAAGCAAACTGAAAGGTCGGGATACAAATGGAAATTGGCTCAAAAACCGCAACATTCATCATACTCGCCATTTATATCACTATAATGGTGGGTATAGGAATCTATATGTCAAAACGTACAAAGTCTTCTGAGGACTTTATGCTTGGCGGAAGAAACGTCGGTTCATGGCTGACAGCATTCTCATACGGAACAACTTACTTCTCAGCAGTTGTCTTCATTGGCTACGCCGGACAGTTCGGCTGGATGTATGGTGCATCAGCAACATGGGTAGGAATAGGCAATGCCATAATCGGAAGCCTTATACCGTTCTTCCTTTTAGGCAGAAGAACTCGTCTTATGACAAATCACCTCGGTGCAAAAACAATGCCTGAATACTTCGAGCATCGTTTTGACTCCAAAAAACTGAAAACCGCATCTGCACTTATTGTTTTCATCTTCCTCATTCCTTATACAGCTTCTGTATACAACGGACTTTCCCGTCTGTTCGGAATGGTATTTGATCTTGGTGAAAACGGCGGTACATACATAATCATCGCAATGGCTATACTTTCCGCTGTATACGTTACTCTCGGCGGATATAAGGCAACAGCACTCAACGATTTCTTCCAGGGAATCATAATGCTTATCGGTATCGGTACTGTTGTAGCACTCACTGTACAGAAGAAAGACGGTCTTTCTGCTGCACTTGACGCACTCAATACCATTTCAGACAGCAAGACCGAAGCAGGCACTCTCGGTTCGAGGTTCGGACCTGACCCGATAAACCTCCTCGGCGTTGTTATACTTACTTCTCTTGGTACATGGGGACTTCCTCAGATGGTTCAGAAGTTCTATGCTATCAAGGACGAACAGGCTATCAAAAAGGGTGCTATCATTTCCACATTCTTTGCTATCGTTGTAGCAGGCGGCTCATACTTCATGGGCGGATTTGTAAGACTTTACTGCACACTCGACAGTGCTGACACATCAGGAAAGGCACTTATCCAGACTGTAGACGGAAAGCCTGTATATGATACAATGGTACCTGCTCTTATTCATCAGGCACTTCCAAATCTTCTTATCGGACTTGTTGTAGTACTTGTTCTTTCCGCTTCACTTTCAACTCTTTCATCACTTGTACTTACTTCAAGCTCAACACTTACAAACGATCTCATCAAGCCACGTATCAAGAATTTTGATGACAAGCATCAGGTAAAATTCATGCGTGTTTTCATTGCAGTATTCCTTGTAATCTCTGTAATCATTGCCTGCAATAAGAACGCTTCTATCTCAACTCTTATGTCTTACTCATGGGGAGCACTTTCAGGTGCGTTCCTTGGACCATTCCTCTATGGTCTGTTTATGAAGAAGGCATCAAAGGCTGCCTGCTGGACAAGCTTTATCACAGGTGTTGGCATAAGCGTAGCACACATGGTACTCTTCAGCATGAATATTGAAGCATTCAGCGGTATCAGACAGTCTGTTATCGATATGAACTGCCCGTTAAATCTTCTCTCACCTATCAATGCAGGAGCATTTTCAATGATCCTTTCGCTTGTTCTCGTACCGATAATAAGCAGCTTTACAAAGGCACCTGAGGATAAGGTAGTAGAGAATGCATTCAGCAGTCTCAATGAAGCAAAATAAAAAAACTATCGGGAACATAATCTGTTCCCGATTTTTCTATTACTGCTTTCTAATAAAAAAGCAGCCTTGCGGCTGCTTTTTTATTATTACTTTCTGTTCTTTACGAAATCATTGAGTGAGGATTCACCGCTACCTGAAAGATAAGCATAATAAGCAAGGAGATTACTTGCATCAACAGCATCTACTAATCCATCGCCGTTGATATCAGCAGCAGCTCTCTGGTTACCGTCAAATATTCCTTCCTTACCTGCTGACTGTCTTGTATACTCCTTCATGATACCTGAAACGTCAACTGAGTCCCACTTGCCGTCATTATTGATATCGCCGAGCTTTCTGTCAGAAGCATTTATAAGAAGAGGCTTGCTGTTCTTGGAAGGATCATACTCCTTAAATGTACCGTCACCGTTACGAGCAATGATACCACTGAAGTAAGCGCCCTCACTGTATACCTTTAAGTTATAGGAACCGCCTGCTGCATCAGAAGCAAACTTTGCATCGAAGCAAGCCAGAGGATATGAATCGGAATTCTCACCGTTAAGCTCCATAGGCTTCTCAGAAGAGATGTTTGAATAGTTTACAGCAACAACATTAAGATTCTCAAAAACATTGAGGTTCATGCTGTCATCAGTATCAAATCCCTTATAAGGAGCACCCTTGTAAAGAGCGATAGGACCTGTCAGGTTAGTAAGCTTGAGAGACTCGTCAGCTGTAGCCTTTACGAAAATCTGTCCAGCCTTCTTGCTGGTGTCCTTTATATACATAGCACATGGAATAGCTGAAGTATTCTCTTTTGTATTTACAAAAATTCCACCGAATTTAAGTGTTTCAACTCCGTTAGCCTTATCATCTACTGTAAAGTAGATAGACGGTGCCTCGTCAGCAGCGTTTACAGCTAATGCTGACACCATACCTGCAGCGATAGCTGCTGATGATAAAATAGAAATAAATTTTTTCATTGTAAAAACTCCTTTCAGAGCAGCTCAGCCATACGAAGAACTATCTCCGCAACCCGCTTAGCTGCGATCTTTTCAAATTCGTCAAAAGACATAGCTCCCTCATCATCTGCATTATCTGATATGCAGCGCACACTAACATAAGGAAGCTTGTTGAGATAACAGCAGTGACCTACTGCCGCGCTCTCCATATCAACGGCATAAGGATCGAATTTTTCCTGTATAGCTTTTTTTACTTCATTGCTTGTAATAAAAGCTTCGCCTGAAACGATACGCCCTCTGAACGATTTAACGCCAAACTCTCCGCAAACCTTTTCAGCAGTATCCATAAGCTCGCCATCTGCCTTGAAAATACCGCAGTAAGGAGGATAATCCTTGAGGAAATGAAGATCGAGATCGTGAGGAAGGACCTCTGTGGATATTACGACATCGCAAACCTTTACTGCACTGTTCATTCCGCCTGCGATACCCGTATTTATCACACAATCAGGGTGGAAATTATCTATCATGACCTGTGTACAAAGCGCTGCATTTACCTTAGCTATACCGCAGCAGGCGTTTATCACAGTTTTGCCGTTAATGCTGTTAATGTAAAAATCGAAGCCGGAAATATGTTTTATATCTGCTTCACCAAGTATTTGTCTTATATCAGCAAGCTCTGAAGGCATTGCTCCGATTATTGCTATAGTATTCAAATTATCACTCCTAATCTAAATTACTTTTACATTATATCACAAAATCGGAGCAATATCAAGCACATTATATTAACAATTCCATTTTTATTCGTGCTTTCATCGGATTTTAGGGCATTTGGAGAACTTTCCTCTAAGTCATATAATTGACTTCTACCAGAAATTTCTACCAAATTTTCTACCAAAATCGCTCTTTTTTGAAATTTTCCATTTCTTCATCGGTCTTGTCACATTATATTATATAATTACACAGCTGTGGGATGTGACGATTCCGCAGGTGCGTCTTTTTTCTTTTTTCTGCTGTTTGACTTCTTAGGTGCAGGCTTTTCACTTTCCGTTTCAGTCTTTGCTGACTGTTCGCTCTCGGCAGGAGTTTCCTCCTTCTTTGCACCAAGCACTCTTGAAATTGTCTCAGCCGATGCTACCTTTGCATTGTATTCAAGGTGACTGTAAAGGTTCGCCGTGATATTGAATGTCGCATGACCAAGCCACTCCTGAATAGCCTTCATCGGAATATCGTTTGCAAGCAAAAGGCTGGCACAGCTGTGACGGAGATCATGGAAACGGAGCATTTTCAGACCGTTCTTCTTGATGACCTCGTGGAAGTCGTGCGTTACTGTATTAGGGCTGATGAGCTTTCCATACGGATCACAGCAGACAAAGCCCTCAAACTCGGTGCTGTATTCCTTACCGCCGAGCTTTTTGTAGTGCTTGTCCATTTTCTTCTTTTCAAGAAGCATTTCCTCAATGTGAGGTATCAGCGGAAGGGTTCTTCTTGTGGAATTGGTTTTCAGCCTGGTCTCCACAAAGAGCTTCGGCTTGCCGTTTTCGTCATAGTCGCTTACGACCTTACGCTCGATAGAGATAGTCTTTTTCTTGAAGTCGATAGAGTCCCACTTCAAGCCGAGGATCTCACATCTTCTCAGACCGTAGTATGCGGCGATATGAACGATAAGCTCCAGCTTGTGATCCTTGAAAACCTCAAACAGTTCATTCAGCTCGTCCTCGTTGTAGAAAACGGCTTCGTGTCTTTCGGCTCTCGGCATCACCATTTTATCCATAGGGTGCTGTGGCAGTATCTCCATTTTCACCGCCCACATAAATGCGGAGTGGATCGCAAGGTAATACTGTTTGACCGAGCTTCCCTTTAAGCCCTGATCCATCTTGTAATTAAGGAATGTCTGAATCTGAGAATGGTTGAGATCGGCAAGTGTCACATCGGGATATTCCGCACTCATGTACTTCATAAAACGCTCCATGATCCTCTTGTAGCACTGGTATGTGGTACGGGCGGCATTGGGCTTGATAGCCGTCAGCCACTCTGAAAAGAAATCACTAAGCTCCTGATTGATGACAACAGGCTCACTCTCGTCCTCAGTATTCTTCTTGGGTGCTGTATTGAAAACCACCTGATTGTTGTTCCACTTATCAGCAAAATCAGCCACAATCTCCTCGACAGCTTCATTCAGTGCTTTTTTAGTGCATTTCTCAGGCAGTCCTGTTGACACCCACTTGCGCTTACGCTTTCCTGCTTTGTCCTTGTAGTCAAAAACAACATACTGTTTTCCGTTCTTCACGGAAGTGATGTATTTATAGGGCAGACTTGCTTTCATTATAATTTCCTCCTTGCATTGAAAGCGGTAGAAGTCTGCTGTTGACTATTCAATTATAGCGCGAATCGTAATATAATGCAAGACCTACCAACCGCAATTCTCTATTTTCGGCGCATTGACCGGTTTTCACGGCTTGTTTTGTGCGCGTTGCAGAACGTAATTTATGACCTCAATCTTCGCCACTCGGATCTTGCGTCCGTGAGGCATTCGGGGTATCTTACCTTCTCTTACAAACTTGCACACCGTTCTGTATTTCAGGTCAAGCATTTCGCAAAGCTGTTTTGCACCTACAATATCGGGATAGTCAGCAAACATGGTATGATAAACGTCATTGGTGTTCGGCTGACTTTCCTCTGTTTCTGTTATTTCAGATGTATCGTCCATAATCAAAACTCCTCTCGCAAAAGAAGAAATAGAAAACTGTACTGCTATGCAATACTAAAAGCGTTGATGTTTCATATTAAGTTTTCAAGATGCTGTGCCGACCGTTTCGGACGGCGTACACCAGGTCTGTCAGTTATTTCTATGTCCAAGATTGATGTACTATTGGCAGACACCCTGCATGACACAGGGTATCTCCCGATAGGACATCGCCTATCAATATGAAAATAGGAGTATAACATGAAGTCTTGATAAAATATCAGTACCACAGACGGCAGACAGCAAATGGGCATAAACTGTCTTGCCGTCCCTGATACCAAATGCAAGGAGTTCGGAGTGCCGTAACCGTGATTTCCTGTCACGGCTCACACCCCTCTACTCTATAACCGAAAAAAACGAAGATTTCCTCATGATTTGAGTGTGTTTTTTCGGCTGAAAAGAAAAAATCGTTGTTATGCACAAAAATCATTCTTCATTTTCGTGCGCTATGATGTATTCCCTAAGCAGTCTCTTTGCTTTGTTGATCCTGTACTCAACTTTCTTCGGTGACACAGCATATTTCTTAGCCAGATACATCATAGATACCGCCTTTTCAGACAGATAATAGTCCCTGATAAGCTGATACTCAAAGGGATAGTCCATTCTCATCAGCTCCAATGCTACGGGCAGATAGCAGAGCCTTGCTTCTCTGAGCAGATCAGCCGGAGACAGCTCATCGGCAGGATAATCGGGTATCCTGCTAATGTCCTTGTGGTCAAGGTACATAACATCGTGTGCAGCGTCCTGTTCTTCAAGGTAATGCTCCCTCCGCCCCATGCGGTTGTATTCTTTCTCCACCTCTCTCGGAACTTCGTCACCGAAGTGTGTATACTGAAACTTACTCATTCCAGCCTGCCCTCTTTTTAGAGATAAGCGGTTCTTTGCCCTCAGCCTTAATGCACTCATTAAGTGCCTTGACCGTGTATTTCTCCATAAATGCACAGTTTGCAAGGAAAAGACGGATTATACTGTATCTTGGATCGCTTTTGCGTACCTTATGGGGAGTCAAGCTGAACAGATATTCCTGCCTAAGAGGGTGAAGCCTGAGTGCAACACAGAGCAATATAAGGTTTTCATAGCCGATTTTCCTCTGGTCTTTGCAGTAGTAATAAAGACATGACCTCGAAATCCCCGTCAGCAGTGAGATCTGTCCCTGAGTGATACCGCTGTCATCTGAAAATCGCTTCAATGCTTTGCCGATTGTGTCCGAATCAGGTTCAGGCCCGTGTATGTAACGTTCATAGTCCTCCGGCTCCTCACGTTCCGTGAAGAGCCTTACATGGAGTCCGTCATTGTTATCGCTCATCGGTAAATCTCTCCTTATCGTTGATTTAAGACGAGATTTACGCAAATGAACATAGTTAGCCTGTCATTCGGGCAGTATCCCGTCCGACAACCAAACTCTCAGTACCATTTGATTGACCATGTATTCAGTTCAGCTTATTGTGACCGAGATTCCTCTGCGCAGACAGGCACAATAATTGTTGTAGACTTATAACGCTACATCTTCTATTATGCACTATAACCGCCGAAAAATCAAACTTTGCAGTGCCACTCCAAGTGGCATACCCACTTTTCTCTTTTCCTTGATTTTACAAGAGAAACGGAGTTTTCCACAAAAAGAAGTCAAAACATAGAGAAGTCCAAAAAGCACCGCAGGCATGGGCAAAAGCAGTGTGATATGCTTCTCCGCCAATGCCACATAGGGTGGAATGTTCATAGAAATTTTACAATTTATATCCCTCCTTCCGAATTTACAGACAGAAAAAGGGCGGCCTGAACTGCTCAGACCGCCCGGATAACTCTTTCGTCATCGGATATTCCCCCTCAGACTGATTTCTCTTGTGAAGCACAAAACAATGCCCACGGCAATCTTTGCAGATAGCTATGTGTTTGTTGCTGTACAACTCATCTTGACCACCTCCAAGAACAAAATCATTTGCTTCTCATGTCTTGCTCGGAACTGATATGATCTCACAAAAGCATAGAGTTTTTCTGTCTGCTATCATTATATCAAAGCAGGTGGACAAAATTTTCACTTCTGACCGATTATTCCTAAAATTTTATTATACCATTTCAGATAGACAAAATTTGTACTTCTGGAAAAGAAAAGAGCCGTTGCCTTAATAGCAACAGCTCCGTCACATCTGTTTTATTCCGCTGTATCGAACAGGCTCTTGAAGTTCTTCTTTGAGAACGAAGTCAGCCGTCCATTGCTCACCCATTCTATGAAAACATTGTCGAGATCGTCGATGTATAAGACCGTGGCAATAGTGCCTATGGGAACGCTGTCGCTTATCTTCTCTCTGAGCTTGACCTTTGCTCCTGCTGTTACTTCATCTATCATTACTATGACCTCCTGAATAAACACACTTGTATTATTATACAACAGCGGAACGGGAGTGTCAAGCACCGTTTGTCCGAAAACAATTTATACAGCAAACTCAGGATACGCACCGAGCATTTTCCTCACTTCGTTCAGATACTCGGCTCTCTCTTTTGCAGGAGCGACCAATTCAATTCCGTCACCGTACTGCATTATCCAGAGGTACAGCTTTCGGTTTATGCCGGCTTTCACGTTTATCAGAACGTACTCCTCATTTTCGTCGGGACGGACATGAGCCAGATCACCGAAATTCTCAACCATTTCATCAAGAAGATACCGCTTCACCCTCAGCGTTATGTATTCATAGTAATCGGGAGAAAACATATCCGTCACAAAGGCATCGACTTTTTCTTCCTTCGGGAGCTGTACTTCGGAAACCTCACCGCCCTTAATGTCCTTCATGCGGTCAACACGGTACGTTCTCCATTTCCCGTCAGCTTCATTGAAACATTTCAGGTAGAAGTGTTCGTGGAAGTATATCACGCTTACGGGGATAATCTCTCTCCGCTTGTAGTAATACTGCATCTGCTTTTTGGTATCTATCTTGCCGTACTCAAAGTTTATTTTTCTCCTGTCAGCGATAAGGCTGTGTATCACATCAAGATTATGGATAAGGTCAAGGCTGTTTGAGCATCGGTCATTGAGCGTTACCCTGCTGATAAGCTGTCTGATCTCGGCATCGGAACACAAGCCCTCAAACTTATGGATAAGCGACTTTTTCTGAGCTGAACTCAGAAACTTGTTTATGGAGATCGAATCAACGATAAAACGTATCTCATTAAAGGTGATACTGTTGTCAAGCAAGGCATAGTAAGCAGTGCCGTGTTCTCGGGTAACTCTCACTATGTTGTTGCCCATATTTGTCAGCCTGTCAAGGTCACGGCGGATAGTGACCTCAGCGACACGTTTCAGATTGGTTACTTCGCACAGATGATCCTGAATATCCTTGATAGACACATACCTGTTCTTGTCGGTAAATCTTGATAGGTAATCTATGATGAATATAATGCGTTCCTGGTCCATTTTATCCTCCCACACATATTTTAAGAAATCCCTGCTCTGTCACTCCGTCAGAACAGGGATCTTTCTGTTTCCTGTTTAGTTTTTTCTTTCAGCAGACTGTCGCACAACCGCTGTAATTATTATACCAAATCTGCCGTTCAACATCAATCCGCTTCGGAATATCTAAGTATAACATTCTGGACTTTTATAGTATCAGTGGTTCTATTTGTAAACATTCTATGAACTTTCGGGCATTTTATGGGGAAATCCTCAAATTTTTCGGTTAATAAGTGAAGGGGTATAGCCTCTGAAATGAACGGAGCATTTCAGAGCCAAGTCGCAATGCTCCAAACCCTCTACGGAGAGAGGCTGCTTCGAGCTAAAATGCTCAAATCGAAAAAAATGCTCGGAGAGCATTTTTTCAAACCCAGCAAGCTCGGTATTTCGTTTTACATAAACGAAATACAACGGCTTGTTAGAGGGACAAACCCCTAAGACCCCGATTATGAAAAGAGATGATGAAAACGAGACCAAAAGAAGATTACGAGCCACGCAATATTATTCTCAATTTGCGTGTGAATAAGGAAGAAGCAGAATGGATAGAGCAAAAGTTCCAAAACAGCGGAATGAAATCAAAAAGCGACTTCATTCGTATGATGATTTTTCAAGGGCAGATCATAAAGGTCAGCGATGATTTTGTCAGAGATTTCCGCAGAAAGTATACAAGCGTTTCCAATAACATAAATCAGATTGCTTTACGGCTCAATGCTTCGGGAAATATCTACGCCGAGGACATAGCCGAGATCAAGAACGGAGTAAACAAGATTTGGCAACAACTAAGATTTTTCCAATCACTACTACTGAAAGTAAGGCCCTCGCATACATCGCCAGCCCAGCCAAAACAGACAACAGAAGGTTAGTTACTTCATTTTATTGTGATGATGATCCCTATACAGCGGCAAAGAAGTTTCAGGAGATACGAAACGATATTGGGACGGGACGAAGTTCGGTGCTTTGTCAGCATCTTATCCAGAGCTTTGCACCCGGAGAAATCACTCCCGAAAAGGCTCTTGAAGTCGGCAAGGAATTAGCTGACAGACTGCTTCAGGGAAACTTTCAATATTATCTTGCTGTTCATACCGATACAAACCACATTCATGTGCATTGTATTTTTAATAATGTAAGCCTTAATGACGGCAGAACTTTTGAAACGCTTCACAATCAAGGAAATGTCAAAGAAAGATCGTGGAAAAAGCTCATTGATCTTTCAGATGAGATATGCCATGAACACGGCTTGTCGGTCATCGAGGATCACGAAAGTTCAAAGGGCAAATCCTATTACGAATGGACGGTGGATCAGCTTCATCTTTCGTGGAAGTCCAAGCTGAAATATGCGATAGATCAGGTCATCAAGGTGAGCGATAATTTTGAGGACTTTCTTAAAAAGTGCGCCGACTTCGGTGTGCTTGTTGAATACAATCCGAATCATAAGATAGACCTCAAATTTATGCTTGCGGAACAGAGGGAGAACAACCCGAGAGCCAAGATGACCAGAGCGAGGACTTTGGGGTGGTTTTACGAAACTCCTCGCATAAAGTCCCGCATTGAAAACAACAAGCAGTTTATGGCTTATGCTCCGAGGGCAAAGATCATCAGGACTACCGCCGACAAATTTCTGCAAGCGCCTGCCCTCACACGCTGGGCTGACAGGGCAAATATGAAGGAAGTCAGCAAGGCGATGAACGAGATCGCCAAGCGTGGGCTTACCTATGAAGAAACCGTGAGTGCAGCGCAGGAGTCTTTCGGCAGGCAGATGAAGTTGCAGGACGAGCTGGACCGTATCCGTATGCAGATCGGAGACCTCAGCAAACAGCTGAAACTTGTGGAGCTGTATGTTAAGTACAGACCTTACAACGAACACTTCAAAATGCTTACGGGCAGGGAGAAAAAGAAGTTTCACAGCGAATACTGTTACGAACTTGACGAGTACCAAAAGGCAGTAAAAAAGCTCAAAGACTGGTATCCTTCGGGAAGTGTACCGAGCCTTGAGCTTTTAAGGAAAACTATTGGTGATCTTGAAGCCGAGCAGAAGCAGAAGAAACAGCTTTACACTCAGACTGCCGACGAGACCGAAACGCTGTCAAAGAGCTTGCAGAAGATCGAGCAGTATCTCGGCAACGAACAGGAGCGAGCCGAGGAAGAACAGCGCAGGAAAAGGAAGAAGAGTGGGGATCTGGAGTGATTATCCGAGACTACGAATGATGCGTTTTTCAAAGTGAATCAGCCGTGACAGATAGTATTTCTTTACTTCTTGATAAGGTATCAATATTTCTGCACTTTGAATTTTATCATAAACAGAAAAAAGGATAGCCTCACGCTGAGATTTACCAGGCATACGGCTATATTGTTTATAATACTTATTGGTTTCTTCATAGAGCCATTCAGAAATTTTCTCACGCTGTTTCATCTTTAAGTCAGTAAAACTCTTATTTGGATTCATGATTTTTATGATATTCCTCCAACGCCGTGAGCATCAGCTTATTGACACTCATACCGAGCGACTCCGCATAAGCCTTGATCGCATCACGCTCCTCGGCGGACACATACAGCTTTAACGTCTTGTAATTTGCTTTGGCATACTGAGCGTTTGAGGATATTTTCTTTGAACGAGCCTGTTTTCCCTGGCATTCCTTGCAGTATTTTTGTGAGCCTGCCGTCACCGTGTAGGTCTTTCCGCAGAGGGAGCAGACCTGTTCGCTCCCGATAGCTACCGCTTCACCGGCTTGCTTTTTCTCCTTGTAAGCCTTGTTGCGCAGGACTTGTGCCTTGTCACGGCAGTAAATGCAGTATTTCGCTCTTGCGGACGGCGATTCAAACTCCATTCCGCAGAGCTGACAGGTGTGTTTATACATCTTATCACCCCGATTTCGGTTATTATATCCATTCTATCATATAGATAGGGATATGTCAAGTATAATCGGAATTTTGGTGAAAGTACACCGAGGAAAATGTCATTTGTGCTGCGCATTGCCGAAATTCAAAAACTTCCGAAAATTATACTTGACAATAGGGATATTGCATAGTATAATATAATATAATCACAGCAAACGAAAAGAAACCCGAAACCAAGAAAGGAAAGGTAATTACTATGACCAACATCGTAATCGAAACAGGCAGACTTACTGCCGATCCCGAACTCCGCTACACAGGCGAGACACCCCTCTGCAAGTTCCGCATTGCAGTTGACCGCCCCAAAAAGAAGGGTGCTGACAAGCCCGAGACAGATTTCTTCAACTGCACCGCCTGGAATCACAATGCAGAGTTCATCAATGATATGTTCTCTAAGGGCGAGATGATCACCGTAGTCGGCAACCTGAGAAGTTCCACCTTTGAGAAGAACGGCGAGAAGCGTTCGTCCGTGGAGATCAAGGTAAACGAGGTACACTTCCCCGGAACACGCAGAAAGACCGAGGGCGAGAACAACAGCGAAAATGCCGACAACAACGGCGGTTTCTATGACAGTACAGACAGCGGAGTGCTGTTCTAAACACAGATAGGAGGAAATAAAAATGGGCATCATCATTGCTATCTCTAACCAAAAAGGCGGTGTCGGCAAGTCAACTTCCGCCTTCAATCTCGGGGCTTGCCTTGCACTGAAACAGGGAAAGAGGGTGCTTTTGGCGGACATTGATCCGCAGGCTAACCTCAGCGAATATCTCGGCTACGAGCCTGACGGACTTCCCACCATGACACAGCTTGTTATGACAGCCTGCACAGGCGGTCAGCTGACACCCGACATTGTAAGGACGGCGATACGGCATTGTGAGTCGGCTGACGTGGACTACATTCCTGCCGACATCAACCTTGCTAACAGCGAAACGCTCATGTCAACGGCTCTGTCAAGGGAAACGATACTCCGCAGGATACTCTCCGAGGATAACGTCAAGGGCTACGACTTTATAATCATAGACTGTCTGCCG
Organism: Ruminococcus flavefaciens; assembly: GCF_900143025.1. Taxonomy (GTDB): domain Bacteria; phylum Bacillota; class Clostridia; order Oscillospirales; family Ruminococcaceae; genus Ruminococcus; species Ruminococcus flavefaciens_I. The sequence continues at coordinate 52,301 of NZ_FRCT01000003.1, forward strand.
TCCCTGAGTACGCTCCTTATCAACGCACTCACCGCTGCGGACAAGGTGCTGATACCTGTTCAGACACAGAAGTTCAGCCTTGACGGTTTGCAGGCTCTTGATAATCTGTATCAGCAGATCAAGGGTGCTATCAACCCCAAGCTGTCAATGCTGGGTGTTCTGCCGACAATGGTTGACCGAACAAAGGTGAGCCGTGAATCCCTTGCGGAACTGAATGAAAAGTACGGCGAAATGGTATTTGAAACGAGCATCAGCAAGTCTGTCGAAGCGGCGAAAAGTTCTGTCAGCAGAGTTCCGCTTTGCATGACCGACAGCAAACTGGGTACGGAATATGAAAAATTGGCAATGGAGGTGCTTTCAAGATGTTAAGTATGTCAGAACTCGCAATGAATCCCAACCGCAAGGTAAAGACCAAGTGCTACGGCGAAGTCCGGGTATGGGCTGACCGTGAAGAAGCAAAGGCATTCTTCCTTGAAGCGATGATGAACTCGGAAGGCTCTGAACACGACAGATATTCAGGCATCTACATTCAGCTTGAGAACGGGCTTGACTTCTGCACCGACGAGGACGAGGAGGACTGAGCTATGCCTAAGAGATTTGACACCGAGGGTACGCCGTTCCTTTTCGCCCCTCACAGCGAGGGAGAACTTGACGAATACTTCTCGGGCGATCACGAAAAGAGCGTATCAGTCGTGGCAAGGGACGTTATCGCAAGCCTTTCCGAGAGCCGTGACAGGCTCTCGGGCGAGGTATGGTACGACTTCTGCTACAATCAGCGCCGATACAAGCTCACACTGATGAAGTTTGCAGACACCATTGTTCGTGCGGACGTTACGATCAAAAACATCAAGTCACGGCTGATGAAATCCGAAATGGAAAACATCGAGCTGAAACAGCGTATAAAGGAATTGGAGGGTAAGAAATGAACAAGCCTGCATTTGATCTGGGAGCAATGCTGTCTGCTCCCGCTATACAGACCGCCGTACAGCAGTTACCATGCGAAAAACTGCACCCCTATCACAATCACAAGTTTGAGCTTTACACGGGCGAAAGACTTGATGATATGGTGGCAAGCATAAAGGAAAACGGTGTGCTTTCGCCTGTCATCGTACAGCCTGACGGTGACGGATATGAGATACTTATCGGGCATAACCGCTGGAATGCTTCAAAGATCGCCGGTCTGCCGACCGTTCCTGCTATCGTTAAGACAGGACTTACCGAAGAAGAAGCATTTTTGTACACTGTTGAGAGTAATGTGATCCAGCGTGGATTCGATAATCTTCTAATCAGTGAACAGGCGGCAGTTGTTGCAAGCCGACACAGTGAAATGTTTTCTCCCGGCAAGCGAAGCGACATTCAGAGAGAACTTGTTCTTCTTGAAAATCCCGAAGCCGAAACGGACGATACAGCAACCTTGAATCCAATGGGATCAAGGTTAGATACGAACGATCAAGTCGGTAAAGAGTACGGACTAAGCAAAGGTTCAGTTGTACGCCTTATCCGCATAAACAAACTGACGGACGCTTTGAAAGCACTTGTTGACAGTGGAGATATTGCTATCCGAGCAGGAGTTGAACTGTCGTTCCTGTCCGAAAAGGCACAGGCTGTTGTTGCTGAACAGGCTGAGGATTTCAAGGTTGACATGAAGAAGTCTAAGGCTCTCCACGATGCCGCCGACAAGGAAGGCAATATCGACACCGCTGCTATCGTCCGTATCATCACAGGCACAGCAGACGTAAAGCCGAAGCCTAAGAGCGTGAAGATCAGCGAGGAAACATTCTACAAATACTTTGAACCTGGCACGAAGAAAGCACAGGTCACGGAGACTATCGAAAAGGCGCTGGCTTTCTATTTTGCGAATGTCAGTGAGGAGGACAGAGAATGAAATACAAACAGGTGCAATACATGATTATCAGAGAGGAACAGGCAAATGTAATGCTCATCGAGAAACTTAGAAGTTTCAGAAAATATATAAACGAAGATATGTCTGATTGGGAACAGCTTATCGCTGTCGGCGGATTTATTGCAGATGTCATTAGGCTCATAAAGTGGGATAAATACAGAAAGTTGTTCAGCACGTCGTCATCGTGCGGAACATACGCAGTCGGTAATACTATGACTTGCAGTGATATAATCAAAGAGTTATGGACGGCAATCGACTATGAAATAAACTCTCCACACGCCGATGAACTGAATATGATATGGAATAAGTGGAATAGTGATGTTAAATACTTTCCCGACATTGAGAATATATCGGACATATATGAGGTTATTATATCAAAAATGGAAGAGTATCATCCGGGTTTTATGAACTGTGCAGATACATACTTCCATTTCTCAGACCTATAAGAGATAAAAAGGAGCAAGAATGGAGACAATTACCCTCAGAGACTACCAGCAGGAGTGCGTGAATATCATCAACAATACCGAAAGCGGATCGTATCTTGTCGCTGTTGCAACGGGCCTGGGAAAGACCGTTATCTTTTCTCACATTAAGCGGAGAGGACGTATGCTGATCCTCTCCCACCGTGAGGAATTGGTGTGGCAGCCACGCAAGTATTTTGACTGCACCTTCGGTGTTGAGCAAGCCGACAACCATAGCAACGGTGAGGAAGTCGTGTCGGCAAGTGTGCAGAGCCTTGTCAGACGGCTGGACAGCTTTTCGCCCGATGATTTTGATATAATCATCACGGACGAGGCACACCACGCTGTTGCAGACACATACCGCCGTATCTATGACTATTTCAAGCCACGGCTACACATCGGCTTTACAGCTACTCCGAACAGAGCCGACAACGTAAAGCTGGGGGAGATATACAGCAAGATCATCTACGAACGAAACCTCAAATGGGGTATCGACCACAAGTACCTCACCGATGTGAAGTGCTTTACCGTGGACATAGGCTTTGACCTTTCGGAAGTCCACAAGCAGTGCGATGACCTCAACCTTGCGGAGCTTTCAAGTGCGGTGGACAATCCGCTTCAAAACGAAGCTGTTGCAAGAGCTTACTATGAAAAGGCTGTCGGTCAGACGCTTATCTTTGCCACTACGGTACAGCACGCTTATCATATCGCAGAGCTGATAGACGGCGCTGTTGTGGTGACGGCAGAAACGCAGAATCGTGCGGAGATCATCGAGCGTTTCACAAACCGTGAGATACCCTGTCTTGTTAACTGTATGGTATTCACCGAGGGTACAGATATGCCCCTGATCGAAACGGTCATCATCGCCAGACCGACACGAAATGCAAGCCTTTACACCCAAATGGTGGGCAGAGGTCTGAGGACGCACGAAGGCAAGGACGCTCTCAATCTGATAGATTGTGTGGGCATCACAGGCAAGCTGGATATTTGCCAGGCTCCCGACCTGTTCGGCATTGGTGAGATACCGAAAGATATTCCTCCCGAGAAATTGCAGGGCAAACTCCTGACAGAGATCGAAGAAATGGTCACGGAGGAACTGAACAAGCCTGCACCGCCTCCCGACTGGAAGATCAACGTCCAGCTTATCAAGCTGTTTGCTGACAACGGAAACTATGACACCCACAATGTCAACTATGTTGTTCTCCCCAACGGAGACATGACCTGTTCTATCGGTGAAGGGCGAATTTTCCGAGTGACCGCCGAGGACATCACGGGCAACAGCAGTGCGTATCTCAAACATGATGATATTATTGTGAGGACTGTTCCCACCGCACCTATGCAGGACATTCTTGACGAGGTGCATCATATCCTGGTGTGCGACTATCAGCAGGCTATCTACCTATGGGACATTCCACACGTTATGCGCTGGGCGAACGTGCCTGCATCGGACAAGCAGAAAGCCCTGATACAGCGACTTGCCCGTAAGAAAAAACGAAAAGACATTCAGGTCAATGACCTTAGCAAATATGAAGCATCTGTCTTGATCGGGCAGATGACAGGTTAAAGGAGAATATAACGATGAAGAAGTTTATTATAACGTTATCCGCATTTATCATAACGTCAATGCCGTTTTCCGTTACGGCTTATGCCGCCGAAAACCTTGACCGAGACTACATTGAAGCCGAGATCTGGGACGATATGTGGAACGGCAAGGGAGACAACGGTATCGACTTTCCCGAAGCATCGTACAAGCACCACCTGCTTGACAAGTGGCTTGACGAGAACTACGGCTTGGACGAATATGACTGGTCCGAGCTGGGTGAACTGAAATACGAATACAAGGACTACTACCGCAGTTACATTGAGGACTTCGACTTCAACGATGATGACAACGGCAACTGGACCATTGAAACACCCGAACACAGCTATTCTTTCACCTATTGGCAGGACAATTGGATCATGACCGATGAAAACGGCAACACCGTAGACAGCTTTCCGCCGTTCAGCACCTTAAAGGACGATGAAGAACCCGCAGTGCCGCAGGGCAGGCACATTGACGATGACGGCAACGGCTCACCGAGAGTTATCGGCAAGGTCTCAGGCGGAACGGAATCGGCTTCTGAGGCGGCTTCTGGTGCAGACAGTGAAGTTACACCCGACACCGCTTCAAGCGTTTCTGAGAGCCGTTCAGGTGCGTCTGAGAGTAACCCTATGCCGATCATCGCAGGAGTGGCTATCGCCGCAGGTGTCGGAGTTGGCGGTTACTTTATGATGAAGAAGAAAAAGTGAGGTACGCTATGATCTTTAAGAGCAAGGAGCTTGTGAATGTGCCTGAGCGTGGCGAAATGCCCGTGTGGTCAGTGGATACGGACACGCAGACGGTCACGCACGTTCACCCTAAGACATTCAAGACCGAGGAACACCGTTTCTTCCGTGACTATATCCGCTATCATCTGCACTATTCGGAGGAAGAAAATCCCGAGCGCTTGCAGAAACTTGTGGACAATGGGGAGATATTTCAGTATCTCTCTGACCTTGACAACAGGGTGTTCGACGCTCTTGACAGTCAGGAGGAACTTTTGAAAGCGAACAGCCGTGAGTTTCAGGAAGCCCACGAAAAGGGCGATATTGTCACTGAGTGTGCGATAGGAAATCTGCTTCAGCAGCAGGCAAGGGAAAGCGTGTTTGAAGCGATGATATATGTGTGAGGTGCGGTCATGTTTTGTGCGAACTGTTACAAGGAGATACCCGCAGGCAAGGCTTATTACAAGCATCAGGACACAAACCAGAGCTTCTGCACCCTTGACTGCCTGAATGACTGGCTGATCTATGCCCACGCTGTGACCCTTGAGACCAGCGAGGGCGAAGAACGTGTTGAGGTGAATGATGATGACGAGTGAGGAATTTGTAGAGGACTTGCGGAAAAGCGGAGTTATGCTTTTAAAGAACAATGGATCTCTCACTGATATTCCGTCTGATTTTCTGAGCAAGGCAACAGAGTTCTGCAAGTCTATGGGGTGCAGTTCAGTGATATATGATATTTACGATCCGCAGGACAGCGAGCATACCGAGCTGACCGTTTCGGATTGTGGGTATGCGGAATAAGAAACGGATAGCCGTCTTATGAGGACGGTCTATCCGTGTTTGAGTATATTCAGTTACTAAGCTAAATCAGAAGTTGTGTTTCTGATTATTCAGAATCCACCGTAATGTTTTAAGGTTTCTGCTGCAATTTCGGAACCGACATTCATAGCCTTTTCAATATTATTTTCGAGCATATATGAGCAAACAAATCCGGCGTGATAGCTGTCACCACAACCGGTCGTGTCAATTATGCGTTCAACTTTCACAGCTTGAACTTTGAATTCCTGTCCATTACAGTATGTAACGCTTCCACGTTCTGCAAGTGACACGTTGAACAGGCAACGGTATTTATTCGATAATTCTTTGAACTTCGGCAGGAGTTCTTCCGAGCCGCTTATCATAAAGAAATCAACATGCGGAGCAAATCGTTCCATATCTGCAAAATCTCTATATACATCAAAATCTACCGCAAGCTTAAAGCCAAGAGTTTCCTTCAGTTCAACTACTTGCGAAAAACACGAAGCCCAGAAATGGACAAAGACTACATCGGACCTTGATAAGATTTTGATTTCATTATAATTCAGTACGATGTTATCGAGAATTTTTCCGTTCCATGAATCATCTTTATAATACCTATCGCCCGATTCTGTAAGGTAAGTCATATTATTTGCAGTCTGATACCTTTCATCAATGCGTATATGGTTTTTATCAATATCAAGCTTTGATATTGAATCCATTATCGCTTCTGCATATTTATCTTTTCCGACAACACCAAGAAGCGTAACATCTATATCCTTAAAGTGCGAGGCATGAGCAGCAAAATTCAATGCTTCTCCTCCCGGTCTGATTATTTCAGTACCGTAAAAAACATCTGCACATATACAAGGAAGTGCAGTCAGCTTAATTTTATTCATTATACCACCTCACAAATTCCGATTTAGCAGAGAGAGCCGTATTGTTCTCTCACTTACCACTATTATACCAAACCGCCCCGAAAAAGTCAATCTCTGCACACTTTTTCACACCCTTTTCATTGCAATATACCGTCGTTCGTGCTATAATTGACTCATAGAGCAGATCGGAGGTGATTGCAATGGAAAACCAACCAACTATTGACCGAGCATTATATAAGAAGATCAAGTCAATGGACAACTTCGTAAAAAACGTGTATCAGCAGGGATATAATGATGCACAGGCACAGAGTATTGACTATGATAAGCTCAAAGCCGATTTAGCTTGTATCAAAGGCATTGGTGAGAGCAGACTTCAAGAAACAATGTCGGTCATTGATAAGCATATCGAAAACACAAGCGATAAAGGAGGATAACCTTGACCGTTGATACAAAAGAGGTAGTAACTGCCATAGCCTACCTGATTGGAGTAAGAAAATCGGCATTGGAAACGAGTTTCAGGGAAGAATGTCCCGATACCCTCGACACTCTCTATGCCAGCAAAGAAGCAACTATTATCCGCTATCTGAGCAAGCTGAGGACTTCATTGTTCCAGCATTTCAAAAAGACCGATGACGCTATGCGCTTTGACCTGAAAAACCTGACCTCTCTTGAATGGTATGACAAAGAAAATATCCGACAGCTTGAGAAATGGGGAATACAGGTCATTCAGGCAAATTACCGTTCCGAAAAGTATATGCAGGATCTCACACGGCTTATAAATGAACATATTGACAGCTGTTCGGGGCTTTTCTACGATTGGATAAATTGGGACTATATCAGAAACCTGTTTTACGTCCCGAAATACAATAAGCCGAACGTGATGAAAGACGAGTTTACTAAGTACATGGCGAACATCGAGTATTATCCGTTTCAGCAGTACATATACTGGACCCCCGGCAATCACGGCGGTATTCTTTCATCTGACCGCAAGTTTCTCAAACTTCTGTATGAAATGAACGGCGATGTATTTTCCGATTACACGAAGTACCGTGATGCCGATGACGATACCAGAAACAACATTTATAATTTTATAGACAGTTCAGCCAAGACCGCAATTGCTGTTGACTGCGAAAATTCAAACCCATTCAAACTGTACAGTGTTCTTAAAGGCTTAAATCAAGAAGAACTTGCCAGGATCGAAAAAATCACGCTCTATGATGATCCGAACACTACAACAGGCTGGGACTGGCTGTCGAAATTCACGCAGATACCTGTTGAGCATATTGAGATCGACCGAGTGACGGACAGAAAGTCGCTTGTAGACGTTAGAATGACCGCAAGCGTGGTCACTGACTTCTATCGGAACGGAGTGACTTCGTTCATCATCGTATCGAGCGACTCGGACTATTGGGGTTTGATCGAGAGCCTGCCCGACGCAAACTTCCTTGTGATGTATGAGTACGAAAAATGCGGTTCAGCGATAAAGAACGCCCTCACTCAACACGGTATTTACTACTGTTCGATAGACGATTTTTGTTCTGCCGGCACCGAGGACATGAAACGTGCGGTACTCTTTGCGGAGCTTGAAAAGCACCTGCCTACGCTCATAGGTGAGAACCCATTGGAGCTTACCCACAAACTATACGAAGAATCAAGGGTGACGGCTACGAAAAAGGAAATGGAGAATTTCTGTAATCGGTATGTCAAGACCTTGAAACTGAAAATCGTTGAGGGGAAATTTGTGATCGAGATACAGAAATGACAAAACAGGGAGCGAAGTTACGCTCCCTGTTCTGTTTTGTGCGCTATGTTATGGGGAAATTGCTTTCAGAGGCCTTTTTTGCGGCGCATATCCAGACATTATCTGAAAGACTGGACTTTCAGCCTGCATTGCTCTATACTTATATTATAGCCATTACAAGGAGGTCAACCTATGGACATTTTGAAAGATATAGTGGAACACATACGCTTGGACTTTGACCAAACTCTATTGGTCGATGAAGAATACACCAATGCAGAAGAAAGATTGCACAACTTCATTGAAAACGAGCTGCCGCCTGAGAAATCACATGAAATAGACTCGCTCGTCAATGACGTAACAAATGCTATGTTTCACGCTGCCATCTTGTACGGTATTAAGTATGGAGCAAGGCTCACAACGGAATTACTGGAATGATAAAATCCACGCAGATCACAAACGATTTGCGTGGATTTTATTAGATGTACTGCAACATTAGTATTCCTTATCAATTTTGAATTGTATAACATCATTTTGTGCCTTTATATTGAAGTATGCGGCGAAATGTGCTATAATAGAATACGAAGAACATAGCTTTATGATAAGCTATAAACCAAATCAATGGAGAAACATAGTATGTTTGATAAAATGGAATGGTACATGAAACACGCCAAAAAGCTGGATAAGAAGTATTATGCCAAAGGCGAGTCGATTTATGTTCTGCATCGCAGAACACTACAAACAGCAAAAAGTATAATCGACCTTATCAATGATATTCCAGCCGACGATCTGTTCCTTGAGCTGTATATGCTTGTCAAGGATAAGGAATTTGGAAGTTTTGTAGGCAGATACCAGTATGTATTGGAAATAGCTAAGGAAAAGCCCGATACTTTCGCCGAACAGCTATACGAATTCTATCTGAAAATGTCTGCGGACATAAAGAAGAACAATTATTATCAGGGGTTCTTTGAGTTTATGTCCTATTTTCAGAATGAAGATATGCGAGCTATGGACGCAAAACGGCAGCTCGTTTATCGGGCTTATGTCAATCTGCTGATGAATCAGACAGAATTTTTACGCAGGAACAAGTTTGAACTGAATAAAATGGTCGCCGGTGTGACAACAAAGGGCGAGTTGATCGAGGTTGATGACATCTGTCCGAGCCTGGACTTCTGCGTTCATGAAATAGAGCATATAGCACTCATGACACCTGATAAGCTAACACCTGATACCATGTTAAAAGTGTATGCTAAGCGTGGCTATAAGGTCAATTCGTGGGAAGATACGGAGATTCTTCGTGTTACACAACAGCTCCACACCAATGTAGTGGCGTATTTAACTCCATACATCAATGAATTTACGATAGATATTATCCCACAGGCAAGTTTCAGTCCTGTCCTCAGAGAGTATCTGAAAGATGTTCCGGTCTTAGTTAAAAACAGCGATGCTTTCAAAGAAACCCTCTGTCACCGTCGCAAAACGCTCTCTGCAAACGGATTGAAGATTCATTTTGAAAACAGCACTTTCACAAAAGATGTGCTGCTCAAAGAGATTTATCATAACGGTGCGATCATATGCCTTTACCGAATAGAAACTACTCAGGGTGAAACGGCAGGCTTCTATAATACGCAGACAAAGCAATTCGTTTCGATGTTCACACACACCGAGGAACAAACTACTCTGTTGGGAAACTATATCGAGAATACGATTCTATGGTGTTATGCGGCATTTGTAGGATCGGATACAAGTATTCTGCCGACCGCAGCGTCCTATAACGAGTACCTCAGCGATCCAAACGCAGAGATCACATTCACTTCAATCGGTGGGAAGCTGAGAGTTCCAACGGAAACCAAGCATATCCGTACCATTGCAGGAGATGACCGCTATGAAACCGAGGTCAAGCATATAAGCGGTTATATCCGTAAGCTGCCGGACGGACAGAAGGCTTCGGAACGGGCGGTAACTCTTGCTCAGTCGCTCGGTTATGACCTTGCAGACAATGAAACCTATGTACAGCCGTTTGAACGGTCAAGCTGGATAATCAGGAAATAATTATTACAAGGGGGCTTTTGCGCAATGCAGAAGCCCTCTTGTTATCTATGAAGGAGATAATATTCTATGTCTGCATAAACGCAGGTTTCGGCTCAGGATAGTCCTTTGCTTTCTCCATAACCATGTTCGTCAGAGCCTTCTTCGCTATCCTGCTGGGATCACCATCAGGACGCACCCACTCACGCAAGCTGTCTTTGCCGAGGATAAGGGGCATTCGGTCATGGATAGAGCTTACGGGTTCGACCGATTCTCTTGTTATCACGGCAAACATCGGTATCTGGACACCTCTATGCTCCTCAAAGCGGTACAGTCCTGCAAGGTATGTGATCTCAGCCCCTTCCGGCTGTATCGCATACTTTTCTTTTTTGATGTTCCGCTGTTCATTTGCGTTATGGTAGCCGACCTCAGAGGGCGGTATGCCCCATTCGTAGTACCACGATGCTGGTATCACGCATCTCCGCCTGAACCAAGAGTCTTTCCATACGGGCTTCTGGTCCGCTGTTTCGATACGGCAATTGATAAGCGGTTTTGATGATTGTTCGACCGTGAAACCCCATATCATCGGGAACACAGCCATATTGCCTTGCTTGTTCGGAGCGAACACCGCTGCCATATCGGTAGGACGGATATTGCCCGACATTGTTTTAGGCTTTGACATAGCGTTCATCATGCTAAATGCAAGCGGGAGTTGTTGAGCTTTATCTATTATTGGCGATAAAGACTTATAATCTGCATAAAACCAAGTACACATGATAGCATAGCTCCTTTACATCATTATGTTGGGTTACACCTTTTACATGGTGAATAGCCTTGTTCGATTACCTCATCTATATTACCTGTGAACTCTTGCTTGTTGTGTTCCGCCATATCTTCAACCGAGGAACACCACGGATAATGGATTTTCTTCGTGTTTTTGTTTAGTATATAAGTCTGAGAAACATCATCTTTTGTACCTGGAATTGATCTATCATCTGCAATTTGCGATTCTTCTTCCACATAATTATCAAGCACGATGTCGCTATCCGTATCGAGCCAGTTGTCACCAGTTGCATAGTCTATCCCCACTCCTGGCTGAGAATTATAGCAGAACACATTGAAACATATTCCTTGACCATTATCCTCAACAGACAATCCCTCCATAAGAACGCCTGTTGCAACCAAATTTTCACCTTCAAAGACAGGCGTAACTCTATACATTACATGATTCCCAGTCGATCTGATATAATCAGCCGTTTTGTTTTCAAACGGCAGCATACCTTGAGTATTCATGTATCTGGTGCCTGTTATCAAGTTGCTTAGGTTCGCATTTTCGCCTGTGAGCTGATAGCCGATCAAGTGACAACGGTTGTACAAGTATTTTCCTTCAACAAAATCATACTTGCTTATCTGCCAGCCGGAGGGCTTTATCATTCCTATGCCCTCTCTTTCAGCAGTCGGCATCATATCAAGTGATATGCAGGCTATACAAGCACCACAGCGACCCAATTCATCAAGATTAGGATAAAACTCATACGAGCTTATGATAATTTCATCGGGTGTAAAGAACGGTATATTATCATTTACAACATAATATGGTGAATCATCGAAAGGTGGAATATCATCAAGTGTAAATGATACATTAACCCGTGCTGGCTCTGTTGTGGTAACTTCTGTGACGGAAGTGCTTTCAGAGAGAGTTGTAGTTTCTGTAAGTGAGGTTTCACTCGTTGTAGATGTAGTCTTTTCTTCTGTTGCAACTTGATCTGTTTCGGTCTGAGTTGTTTCAGTAAATGCTTGCTCATCAGACGATACACCAAATAATGCACCCGAAGGAGCGCAGGCAGTCATTAACAGAATAATAGTAAAAACTGCACAGAGCAATCTGTGTTTCAAACAATCTACCTCCCTCAGTAATTCAAATGAATTATATCATATATCTATCGCATTGTAAACATTTGAATGATTTGCAAATTCAAGGCATATCAAGCATATTTATGATCTCTGTGCCTTTCTTCTGCGCCATACGCACTGTCTGTCCTGTTCCGCTGCGGTAGTGTTTGGGATTCCAGTAGCAGATACAGTAATCAGATGCAAGCTCCACAAGACGGGCATTTCTGATCTTCATTGCGTTTTTGCCTAAATGCTCCGAGGTAAATTCTTTGGAATCAGCAAGCGAAGCGATGTGCTTGTGTTCCGCTTTCTGTTCTTCATTCCATTTCGCAGACTGCTCCTCAAATGGGCAAGGTAATACAAGGTGCAGTTTGACCTCTGGATAGCTCTCACGCAGTTTCAGAACGGTCAGGGCTACGAGAGCGTCCCACCCAACAGCTCCGCCTGTGTAAAAGTCTGTGACCTTTTGTTCTGTCACTAAGCGTTCAAGCAAAGTATAGAGTCGAGCTGAGAGCTTTTCCTTATCCTCAGCTATGGTTCTGTGTCCTGTAAAGCATACTGATTTCTTCATAGTGCAACACCTCCACTCCTTCTATTATACTATATCGGAATAGATTAGTAAATAGTTCGGGGCTTATGAATTATAAAATCCGAACGAAAGCATTATAATAATAGTAAGGACACGGCAAAGGAGATTCGGAGAAATGGAGTACGGAACAAGGTTAAGAGAGATACGCAAGGCAAAGGGATTTAGTATGTATAAACTTCACAAGGAGTCTGGCTTGTCTCAGGGGCATATCAGCGACTTGGAAAAGTGCATCAATCAGCCCACGATCGAGACACTTCAAAAGCTGCTTACGCCTATGGGCGTTACCCTTGCCGAGTTTTTCAACGAGGACGGAGAGGTTTCTATTCTCACCGATACAGAAAAGGAGCTTGTGGCAGGGTTCAGAACACTTTCCAAAGATAAAGCAGACCTTGCCTTACAGATGATAAAGGCTTTGAACGGATAATGATAGAAAACGCTGGCTAATGTGCCAGCGTTTTCTATTTCAGTAGAACCTTGAATCCAGTGGGATCAAAGTTGATGTATTGTTTTTTTCATTTGATGAGACAGCCTTAGATCATCAAGTATTCATGATTATTTTAATACACTGCTCAAAATTTTCCAGTTATCGCTTGACATATCTTCTGTATACTCAGTATTACAGAAATACAGATCCTCATCAATATCACGAACAAAGCCCCAGTTTACCTTATACCGTTCGGCATAGGCTTTTAATGCTGCAAATTTCTGTTCAACTTTCATATCAATGTTTTTAGTATGACCGTCCTGTTCTCCACCCTTTGCTTCAATGATCCAAACCTCTCCATTTGTCAGCTTAATGATGTAATCGGGGTAGAAAAGCCACTGCTTGTTTAAATTATCTTTATAAACAATGGATAGGTAGTCTTGACCTGTATCACCATTTTTGTATATCCACTCAACAGAATCAGCAGTCTCGCAATAGCGCTCAAACAGACGTTCAGGTTTGCTCTTTCGAGTGTCAGACGATACAAATTCTGTGGTGTAGTCCTTGTATACATTCTTGCTCATAAGTTTTACATCTTTAACCACACCAAATTTGAACAGGTCTGATTCAGGAATAGTAAACTTTGAGGTTTTTGCCAGCTCGCCAAATGTCAACTGTACGCCCTCAGAATCCGCCATTATTTCACGGAACTCCTGCTTTAATCGGCTTGCATTATTGATAACGAAAGCATAGAAATCCTGATTGTCGAGCGAAGTGATACGATAATTTTTCTGTTTTTTCGATCTGAAAAACAGGCGACGAAGTATCTTTTTTACACGGGCAGTAGGTATGGTGGTGATCTTCTTGATCTCATCTGCAACGTGCTGTAAATAGATACCATGCGTATGTGTGTTTATTGTAGTTTTGATCGCCATAGTTTTTGACGGTGCAGCATTCGATAATTCTCCAGTAGAGTGAAATTCACCATGAAGTATACGGCTATCAATTTCATGGGAGAAATTATAATCGTTACGTTCCAATATCTGCTGATTTTCTACCGTTCTGGTTGTGATGCCATACTTGTCAACAAAATGCTTATGTATCTTTTTGAGCAGTTCCTTTTCATCAAGACCGCTATCTACATCGAGGTTGCGCATTTCTTTTGTTAGTGAGAAGTCATGAACAATATCCTTGACAAACAATCTTCTAACCTGATATGCTTTATCGAGCTGAGATAAGAGGTCATTCTTATAGGTACTGTCGAGAGTGTAGATATAGCAGTTATTAAGAGTATAGCAGAACACATAGTGCTTACGTTCAGGCATACGGCGTATTCTGCCAATAGTCTGTATCTGAAAGCTCTCATCACCGCCCTCACGCAGTTTAACGAGTATCTTTGCACGAGGACAGTCCCAACCTGTTGCGATAGCCTGTTTCATAAGAAGGAATGCGGGAGTACCATTCATATCGGTAATGTTCTCTGTGTTGAGCTTCTGATCGCTCATCCAAATAGCTACCATTCCGTTATCGTAGGTGTAACCGAACTCAGCAAGTTTATCTTCAACCGCCTTGATTGTTTCAGGTTGACCAGCCGGAAATTGAACGATAACTAACGGACGTATCTCCGTATCACATTCGCCTTGTTCCATTTGTTGTTCATACTCAAACTGTATCTCTTTTCGTTTTTCATCTGCAAGTTTAAGTAATACGTTATAATCGTCCGAAATGCGTGTTGAGTCGGTAACGCCCTCATTAACAACAATAGCTTCTGTAATCAGTCCGGCAGCAATAACTTCATTCTCAGGTATTTCGTAGAACTCCTGGTGTTTAACCTTAACAGGGGTTGCTGATACACGAATAATATGCTCCGGCTTAAAGGCTTCTATCATAGCACTTGCCTTAGCAGTATTGTTTGAATGCTCCTCATCAATGATGACGATAAAACGTATTCCTGCTGCGTGAGCCTTTTCGATTTTCTCAAAGAGATTATCCTTTTCACGGCTTTTCAGCACGTTGTTTGTCTTTTTGGTAACGATCTCCCAATTGATAAATGTTACGCTGCGTTCCTCAAAACCGAACATCATGGAAGTCGCAAGAGGACGTGCGTCTATGTGCGGAGCAAGATTCTGCATCTTCTCCATGCTCTGTTCTTCAAGGTTGCCCTTGCCGGGGCAAAGCCATACGAAGGCAGTCTTGCCGTCTGTATTCTTGTAGAACAGATCCACATACTTTATCAGAATGACGGTCTTGCCGGCTCCTGTCGGTGCTTTAACGGTCACGACCTGTTTTGTGTCAGACGCAGTTGTCTTGTCGTAGAGGAACTCAGCACAATCGTCCTGAAATTCATACTGTTCTATGCCGTTTACCATATCTCGCCAGCCTCCCTCAGCTCAAAATCAAAATAATAGTCAGGAATTATATAGGAGTCCACATCATTCAGCATTTTCTGCTGCTTTGCAGACAGGAAAATATCGGAGTTGATGAATACTGCCTTTAAGTCGGGATAATCAGCGATATTCTCCTCAAATTCGTCCATTTCTTCCTCTGTCAGAATTACTACATACTTGCGGTCATCTATCTTGATACCGTGTTCGAGCTGTATCATCTCACGGATATGGGCAAGCAGTTCGTCCGAGAGTTCATCGGATTCTTTATCAACGAAATCGGTGCGGAAATACATAAGGTTGGTAGGGATTACTTCTGCTGGTCCACTCTTTTTTATTCCATAAATAAACAGGGTGGCATCTTTTATCTCAGTTTGAATCTTACTATATTTACCATTATTATCTTCTCTGATTTGTGTAATCTCGTCTTGAAGTGATTGCTTTCCTAAATCGGTTACTTTCAACTTACGTTCTAACAGAATAACTTTATTGGCTTTTTCTCTGGAATAAGTACTGCCATCTCGACGAACACCAGTAGCAATAGTCCTAATTCTCTGGTATGTCAATGTTTCACAAATATTATTCTCGTTGTTTGTACACAAAATGAATTTGCGATTGCCGCCATCTTGCTGATTTAATTCAAGAACCGCTTGTGCGGTAGTGCCAGACCCTGCAAAAAAATCAAGTATGATACTATCATTTTTATCACAAGAAATGCGTATTAAATCTTTTATCAATTGAACAGGCTTAGGGTGTGTAAAAACTTTCGCTTGGTTGAATACGTCTTTTAGCTCCTGAGTTGCATCAGAGTTCATACCAGTTTTATCCCACCACGATTCTGCTTTTCGTTTAGAAACTCCTCTTTCTTTTGCAAAAACTCTTTGTACTGGACGTGCATCCCCACTTTTACCAAATATGATTCTTCCATCTTCAATTCTTCTAAGAACTTCTTGCTCATTAAATACCCAATATCTCCCAGCAGGAGGGTTAAAAACCTGTCCAGTTTTAGGATTGGTTATTGGAAAAGAAGGTCCAACATGATTCGCAGATAAATCTGTTGTTGTCCACGGTCCTCTCGGATCATTATCTGGATTGGAGTATTTTGCCAATAGTTCTTCTTCTGTTACCTCAAATCCCATATCGTATATTTGCTCAATATTTTTGGCATAGCATAAGATATAATCATGTACAGGTGGTAGCCACCCCATATTATTTCCATTAGTTTTCTTTTTCCAAAGTATCATTCCAACAAAATTTGACATACCAAAAATATCGTCACATAGTAGCTTTAGCTGTGCCATTTCATTGTCATCTATACTTATGAAAATAACACCGTGATTCGACAGGAGCTTTTGTGCTATTTGTAAACGACGAGCCATAAATGAAATCCACTTGCTATGCCTAAAACCATCTATCGTGTCTACATATTCATCATCATAAACAAAATCATTAGCCCCAGTATTATACGGAGGATCTATGTAGATAACATCGATCTGTCCTCTATGTGTTTTCTCCAATAACTGCAAAGAATGTAAGTTGTCACCCTCCAGGAGAAAATTATATCTTTCAGTGGTCGTGTCGGCGTTGATCTCTTTGCTATCATCTGCCGTAAACACAGGAATATGTGTACGCATTTTCACGTCCACTTCTTCCTCATGTTCTTCCCACACCAGACCGTACTTCTTCGCTTTCAGTTCACGCTCTATCTCACCGAGCGCAATCAGCGATTCATCGTCAGAGTGCTGTTCTTTCAGCGTTTCCAGAAAAGCAAGCATTTTCTCGCGCCTTTCCTGTGATAAATTCGCCATAGTTATCCTCCTAAATATTTTTTGCGTTCCGATTTGTTCAGGCACAGATGAGCCATTCTGCACTTTGCACAGCTTTCCGCACCACAACGCTTTGGCAGATCATTCCGACGTATGTGATCGGCTGCCGTCTTTATTTCGTTCTCAACTCCCTGAACGGTTTCTGCCGTTATCGGTTCTCTTGCACTGTTCTCTGAGTTGAGGTGGTATATCTCCATAAAATCAGCTATTTGTCCTGTCAAATGCTGATAGCCGAGAGCGTATATTTTTAGCTGTTCGGTATTTATAGCATCAAGCACACGCTTGTTAGCGGTCTTAAAGTCAACGATAACAGTCTTTTTCTGACCGCCTTCCTCAACTTCTTTCACCATATCTATTCTACCATTCACCGTGATGCCGTCACCGAGATCAATCTCTATTGGCGATTCAGCTAAACGTATTTCGCCAAGCCTGTCCTTGTGTTCCAAGTACCGTTTTACGCAGTCCTTTGCGGATTTCAGCATTCTTTCTCGCTGTGCTTCTATCGCATACGGCAAATGGAACACCTGTTCAAAGGTCTTTTCAATGAACTTGTCTGTTATCTTCGTGCCGTCAATAGCTGCCAGATTTATATTGCGTATGACCGCATGAAGTGCATTACCGTAGCCGATAAGTTCAGTAAGTGGGGAATTAAATCCATAGAACACCGTCAGTTTGAAACGATAAGGGCAGTCAAAATAATCTTCCAACAGTGAAAAGTTCAACGTCAAGGGTATTTTGTTATGACGAAGATCAGGTAAATGTGCCGAATCATATACTGTATTACTGTCATACGGTAGCATACAAGGTGAACACTGAGCCTCCAAGAAGAATGTCGATACCGTTTTATCTCTTGCCTCTTTCGCTCTTGAAATAAACAGATATTTCTTTGCCCTTGTAACAGCCACATAGAACAGCTTGCGTTCATCTTCCAAATCGCCGTCAAAACGGCTTGATCCAGTTATCCATTCTCGGTGAATAACGTGCCATACACTTTTTCCACCGACCTTTTGAGCCGGAAAGTAATTCTTATTCAGCCCCGGAATGAACACCGCTGCGTATTCAAGCCCTTTTGATTGGTGTACAGTCATTATTGACACCGCATCTGGCTTGATATAATCATTGGAAAGATAGCCTTCGGGATAGTTTCCGTCAGCGGTATAGTGTAAGAACTTACAGAAGCTATCCAACTTCGATTTAGGTTTTCGGGTGAAGTTAATTACCTCATAGTCACCGATCACCTGACTGAATTTGCCGAGATTATAGAGTATCATCTCTGTCTCTTTTCGACCATCTTCCACAAGAACGGCATTTTTCAAAAAATCCTGATAAATACGCTGTAAGTTTAAATCTGTAAAATGCTTCATCTGTGAGATGTCTATCGTCATAATAGTTTGAATCGCATTACCCAAGTCGTTCCTTGTAAACGGATAGTCCACATTTTGCCACAACTCATACAGCGTCATCATATCTATTTCGCCGTTCAGATAATCAAAAATGCCCTTTGCAGCCCTACATTCAGCGGTATACATAAGATCATTCATTCCCTCTATAATAAAAGGAATATCATGTTTATCAAGTACATCGGCAATTTCTGCACCTATTTTTCTCTTACGAAGTAGTATTGCGATTTCAGAATAAGGCACACCTATGCTATGCAGTTTTTCAATGTTCTCTGCAATAAATTCATACTCATCTTCAGGCAAGGTAACTTCCTTAAATACTACGTCACCTTCATCGTAAGGAGTTTTGCAACCAGATTCCATTTCCTTCGGCAGTCTGTTTGAATTATTCGTGATTACATTTTTTGCAACACTTATAATTCCTTCGGTACTGCGGTAGTCTGTATCAAGCACAATATACTTTTGCACATTATATCTTTGCATGAATGTCAGAATGTTGGAAGAATCACTACCTCTGAACTGATAGATTGTTTGATCATCATCACCAACAACACAAAGGTTAGCCCCCAACTCCTTTAGTATTGAAATTAACCGTTCCTGCACAGGATTGGTGTCTTGATATTCGTCAACAGTCAGATATTTCACTTTATCGGCAACAATACCACGAAAAATTATGTTGCTCTCTAACTGCTCTACCATTTCACGAAGAATAAGTGAATAGTCAAAATACTTCTCCGAATACAACTTATTCTTATACTTTTTAAATGCAGAGCGTACATTGTCGTCCCATTTATGCTCATCAAACCAGTTTTCATTAAGTAGGCTCATAGCCTGCACGAAAAGATTGGTTTCAATATATTTTTGCAGCCCCATATCTTCCATACCAACTTCTGTGTAGTAACGTTCTACAAAAAGTTTGGCGTGTATTTCGTCAAGAACGGAAAAAGGCTGGAACTCAGGCAGAAATTCTTGGAGCATATTCAAGCAAAATCCGTGAATTGTACCGATGTACATATTAGCAAAACCCTGTGTATTGCCAAGAACAGCTTGTCCCATAGTGTAGATACGGCTTTTCAGTTCTTCCGCAGCTTTTTTGGTGAAGGTAAAAGCCACGATATTCTCAGGAGATATTTCAGGCTTTGATTTAAGAATGTTAATGATACGTCGTGTAACGACACCTGTTTTTCCAGCTCCAGCACACGCTATAATTTCGACATCATCATCAATAGCGTTTACGGCATCAATTTGTTTTTGAGATAAATTCTGAGTTAGCATAGCGTCCCTCCGGATTATGAATATACTTATATTCCATTATAGCACAAAATAACATATATTTCAAGTAAAAAGTTAGTATTTTACTGAAATCAGACAATTTTTTTGTGAAATATCCTTTTTTGATTTTAATTTATTTATCTGTATAAAAATAAAGCGGAAACTCAAAATGGGTCTCCGCTTTCACCTTGAATCAGGTCTGGAATCAAATTTGATATTGGAAATCATTCATACAAATTTTCAATAAAAGTATTAAAATTCGGAGCGATTATTTCTATCTCCAAATTTTCATGATTGAGGAAAACAATGCTATCATTATTAGCATCAAAGCAAATCAGATTTCCATAATTATCAATTGCAAAGGCAATATACCTGTTTGATAACTCCTCAGCATTCCATTCATGAATTTTCCATACAGTTTCTCTATCTTCTTTATTAAAAGAGAGAAATGATTTCAATTCTCTTTCCTTGGTCTTGTTGGTATCAAATACTTTGCAACTTGGGCGACCACCATTATGTTGAATAACACACTTTCTGAATTCGTCAGGAAAACAGTACTTTACCATACATTCAAAATCGTTAATATTCTCCTCAGATGAAAGTTGTTTAACATATTTCCATTCCATAACTAAATAACCTCCTCCTAATATCTATTATCTGAACCACCACCCCAAATAGCGCGTCCTCCAGTATGAGCGGTTTTTTGGTGTGTTTCAGTATCAACTAATTGCATTTTTCCGACATCAACATCATGGTGCCATGTGTATCCGTCAGGAGTATCGCCGTTTTCAATCTGTTCCAACTGTTCTTCATCAAACTTTTCACGAAGTTCAGGATCATTCTCAACAGCTTCTTTAAGTTGAGCATTGCACTCCTTAAACTGCTCTCTGTCTGTAGATTTCAGTTTATCTTCTGGTAACTGAGCATCGTAGGCACTTTCAAATCTAGGAGCAACAACTTCGTACTGTTTACCGTCCACCTCAACTTGTCTTTTTTCAAAAGGCACACCAGTTTCAGGGTGTTCTTGTCCTTCAAGGCTTTCGTTTCTGGATTTGATTCTTTCGGGTTGTGTTTCAGCATTATCATTATACTTGGAATTTTCCGGGTTGTCAACCTTATTCTTTTCACCGTTTTGTTTTACTTCAGAGGATTTGTGTTCATAACTTGTAGGATCATTAAGTTTGCTCTCATATTTTTCGTCTAATTCCTTTTCAAAATCTTCATCAATTTCCTCTGTTTCGTTAGATTCATTCACTTCGGTAACTTCACTAGTATCGTTGACTTCCCCACCATTTATTTCACTCATTCAATTCAACTCCTTTCGGATTATTAACGTTCGGTTATCCATTTTATCAGTAAAGAATAGTCTATAATTCTTTGCTCCTCAATATTTTTAACATAAGGGATTATAGTATAATTTCCTAATTCGGCTTCTATAATGAATAAAGAATTATCAGATAAATCAGATACATTAAATAATGCTATAGGAACATAAATCTTTTTGGATTCGACGATATTATTCAGCGATTTAAATAAATGAGCAAAATAAGAAATAATCGTCTTTATATTATTATTATTATTAGGCGCAATTATTAATTTCTTTGCATATTTGAGGTAATTATACGGGGAATAATCGTCACGCCATAACCCATCACCTCTACCAAAAACGAATATTACATTAAAGCTAGTGTTTATTATAAAGCGCCTCTTAGTAAATCTGTACCTTACTGATGTATTATAATCACCAATTGATGTGATTCTTGAGTCAGTAAGTTTTACAATAGGAGAATATTCATCCAAATGAAAACTCACACGTTCAATCTTTGTAATCGTGCTATTAGAAGATTCGGAAAAACCAATTGTCAAATTTAAAATACACTGTAGCAGTTCTTTTGTTAGTTCTTTTGTTAATTCTGAAGTGATGATCGGAATTATAATGTCATTGTCTGATATACACAACTTTTGTAAAAAACTATTTTTGCAATGTGAACACGATATAGTCGCTGCATTTGATTCTATAGATGATAATAACTCATTGAAACAAAATGGACATAATGAATAATGCATAACCCACCCCTCTATGTATATAATGCAAAAAAGCATCGAGTGTCTTTATTCCAACCGAATTGGATTGATGAACCTCCTCTATAATGGGAACTAATATCAATTAGCTTTTGGGCAAGAAATGTATCGCTTGGCTCAGGGATAGCAATTCGATCTGAAACTCTTAATCTAACAACCTGAGTTTTGCTTTTGGCATATCTTGTAAATATCTCATCAATCTGAGATAGAGTATTTGCATAGCAGCCGCTTTTAATGTAAAATGATAGATCTTCATAATTGCAAGCCGGTGTTGTGTTAATATCCCAATTGTGATCAGTATTAATTGAATCATCATTGACGCAAAAATACTCATAAGAATATTCATTTGTCTGATGATAATGGTTTATATCCCATGTTGCATCAATATGATAATACTTATCTCCTACACGAATAAGATTCCACGCATGAGAAGAAAAACCATTTGTCATAAAAGTAGCAGAACCACTTACTATTGTACAAGAGTAGCCCATTTCTTGTGCTAATAGCGAGAAAGCTGCTGATATCCCATCACAAACAGCCCTCTTTTCAACTAAAGCACCATAGGCATTATGAGATTTAGGGTTTAAACTAGAGCCGTGTTTACAAGTATATTCGAGTTCTTTTGAATCATATACTACATGATCTTGAAGATACTCGTATATACACATCAACTTGTCATAATCGGACAATGGATTCAGCAATAATAATTCTTCTGTAATCGAAGATACTACCTTATCAATCTCCTGATTCATTCTTCTGATTTGACTTGACGAATATGTACCACAGAAGTGAATCTGTTTGCCGCCTAATAAACTACTTGACACTTTGATTTGAGTCTTGTTAAAGTATATCACGCGTGGATTATCACCTAAAGCGACTTGAAGAACTTTCATCACATCAACACTTCTGTTAATGGCACTGCTATCTACTGATTTTGCACATGAAGAAAATGCCTTTTCAAAAATACCATATGCTTTCTTTTCAGGTGGAGTTAATTGCTCATATCCAATTTTATAATTGTTCAAACACTTCAACTCCTTTCTATTGAAAAGGAATGAACCACCGATTACTTCTAAGATTTTTAGTCAAAAATAACAAACCGTATCCTTTGTTTCATTTCCTTCTTTTCCAAATATGATGTCTTTAATTGATATATTAAGTGATGCAATATAAAATAAGTTTGTATCGTGCGGATTCTTTGCCACTAGATGTTGCGATTGTATAGAGCAGCACACTCATAAATGAAACATCTTTTGTTTTCTTGTCAAAAAACTCAGCGTAAGCATCTAGGTTGTCATAGATACAATCCACCCATTCATCGCACATCTGTCTATATTTCTTATCAATATCTTGCTTCTTCTTGATTGTTGGCGGCAATTTATCTTCAAAGATTCTTATCAAGTCTCCGCAATTAAGTAACTTTGCTATTAGGGTTGAAAAGCCAATGTTCTTTTCTGGAGTTTTCCAGATTTGTTGATAATCAAATAATAATGCACGGCACCGCTCCTTTACATACTCAGGTACTTTAGCACCATTAAGTATTGTACTGAACCACGACATATTAAAGTCTTTTGCTTCGTCTTGTGTTATTAACTCAGACAGAAGATCGCCAATAAGTTGTAGTTGGTTCTTTCGATCGTTAACAGTAATTGATTTTGATTTATAACTATCACTGCATTTATCAATTTTACATAGAACAGCTTCAAGCCAGTTATTTTGAAAAATTGCCGCAACGCCTTTGTCTAGCTTGCTAAGTTCCAGAATTTGATCCTCAGCTAATCCAATTGAATGTCCAACAGCTTCACAATCTGAAAATTCAGGCAATCTCATTATAATTTTAGTGTTTGTATTCTTAATTGCTGAAATGTCAACTGCACTTGGAGATTGATCGACAATGATGAATCCTTCACCATAAGTTCTCATTTCAGCAATAGAATTACTTATCATCTCGACAGATTTTCCCTGCACATTAGCAGATTCCTGACCTTGTTCAGTAGATGTACGCTTAAGCAGATTGTGTGCTTCTTCAAGAATTGTAACGTGTTTCAAAGGCAAGTCTGTTCCAACTGACGTTGATTGCCGATACTCACTTAGTTTCAGAACTAATACTCCCATCAAAAGAGCTTTCGTTTCAGCAGAGCCTATTCTACTAAGATCAACAATAGTATTCTCATCAAATAAAACTTTATCTTCTACTGCTTTCTCAGAAAAGATTTGCCCAAGCAAACCATTTGTTAAGGATTCAACTCTTGTAACCAAAGAACCAACATAATCGCCTTTAGTTTGAGCTGAAAAATCTGATTTATCTAATAGTACGGGCAAAATCCTAACAATATCTTTAAATGTTGGAAATTTACCATTTTTTCTATCAATGTAAATAGAGTGATTTAAATCCCAGCCATGACTGATATAAGCTTGCTCAAAAGAGGCTTTCAATAAGGCAGGCATAGCAGCATAAAGCGGCCAGCAAGCACTAAATATTTCAATAAGTCTATCTAAATGCTCTAATACATGAACCTGTTCATTAAATTCAAACGGGTTTATACTCAGCATACTGAAAAACTTAGGGTTTGTCGTAAAAATATTAATGTTTGGCATACTCCCAAAAGCTAATTTGTATTCTCCCTTAGCCGGTTCTATTACAAGAAACTTTACAGAGTTTTTGCTTGTTGTAAGTTCATCTATAATTTTATACGTTGTATTTGATTTTCCTGAACCTGTTGAACCCGTAATAAAACAGTGTGAGGTGAGTGTTTCTAAATCAAGCCTAACACGATTTTTAGGGAAAACCTCTCCCATATGATAGATAGAACCTAAGTCAATATTCTTATAACTTTTCTTTCCATTACTTGTAAAAACGTTTCTTCCAAACTCAGCAGATATAATTGAACTTACACCATTTACAGATTTGTGAGGGAATCCCATGAGTACAGGCAGTTCCAAACCGCTAATTAGGCTTGCAGGTGTAACAATTTGACTTGAAAAGCTCTGCCCGTTTTGTGGGATATACCGAAACCTCGGATGTAACCCATATCTTAAATAGTCCATTACAGTTAAACTATGCTCAGAATTATAATAATCATTATCCCAAAGGTTTACAAAAGAATTCTCAACAGATGTTTTTTCTCCGGCAACTAATGCTTTAAATGTGTTAGCAGCTACAATAGATGTTTCTTGATTATCAGCAATGAAATAGCAAGCACTATCCCACAATCCATAGGATTCGCAGTTTTTTATTCTCTCCAGTTGTTCATCAATTTTGGATAGCAAAACCTGGACGGTCTTGTTTTGACGTGTCAATGCGATAGTAGACGTAGTTCCTTTAGTTTGTGTTGTAGTATCAGTTTTGCCTTTAGCTTCAGTATCAGTTTTAGATTGCGTGTCAGTATGGGATTGATTCTCTCCCTCAAAAGTGCCTGTTGTGGTCGCTTTTCCGCTTCCAGAATTATGTCCAACACTAAAAAAATTGAAACTGCTACCGTGATTGTGCGATCTGGTAACATTCCTGTTTGAACCTGAATTCGTACCTGTTGTATCGCTAATCCCTTCATTTATAGCTGTCGAGAATGTTTCACTGATACCTTTAGCAATTGCTTCACTTTCATTCTCTCCAAATGTCAGATTAACTTGTGAATATTGAGAAAGTGCAGAATAGAGTTCTTCATATCCTCGTTTCTTTGCTTCAAGCTCAGTTTTGCTTAAAGGTGAGGATATAAAAATAGCAGTATATTTTTCTCCTGACATGGAATCAATGAATTTTTCAAGTCCTTGAATGAAATGCTCTTTATCATCATCTCTAGGACTAGGAACGATTGATACCGATGTGACTGCCATATTTGAATACACATCAGGAATGTGATTCTCTAGCAATCTCTCTATTTGACTGGATACTTGCTCTTTAATCTCAATACCTGGAAAGTTACCTTTTAAACTTTTTTGTAATATAGCCTTCGCAACATTAGGTTGATTTGTATCTCTCGTTCCCAAGTAAAATTTCACACCTGTCTCATCGCTAAATAAAACAAGTAAAGCCGAACTTCCAAAGTTAGATAAGGCACTATAAACACTTACCAGCTTATCGTTAATGTTTTCATCTCGATCATAAACTATCTTAGTTATTTCAAAAAGTGAAAGGTATGAAAAAGATTTTTGAGAGGCATCAAGAGCGATAGGTTCACACTTATCAAGCGCAATTAAGTAGTTCTTATTAACAAACAAATCTACTAACTCCATACCGCTGTTCATTAGTTCGGTAGCACGAGTCATCAACTCATTTTTCTTTTCTTCGCTTGCCATTGATCTAACCTCCGATTTTCATGGAAACAAAGGGGAAGATGCATGAAGCTATACTTCCCCTGTATCAATTGTCACCTTATATTATCATCATCGATCTTACGTTGTCTTCCATTTTCCATTCCCTCGACTTCATCATCATCAGGGTTATCGACATTATCAACAGCGTTCTTCTTTTTACCAGTTTCGGGATCGTACTGAGCTGCGATTTCGCGCGATCGTTGTTCGATCTCCTTTTTTTGATCATCTGTAAGTTCCCATGACTTTCCCATCGTTTAATCCTCCTTCTTCTTTCTGCGAAACAGATTGGCAATATTATTCAAAATAGGATTAGTAGAATCAGCGACCTCTTTAACTTCTTCCCAATGAGCAAGAACCTGTTTATTCTTTATATAACAATCTCTCATTGCTACATCAAGTTCCATCATTTTATTTTTGTTGAGCTTACAAAGAGTTTTTCCTAATTCTTTTCTGATTGCAGAAGTTCCATTCTCACTAACAAACTGAAAATAATACACAAATCCAGTATTGTCCTTGCTTTCTTTAGCGTCCTTGAAGTAAATATTCGTCAAGTCTAGTATAAACCGTTGCTTTGACGTATTACTCATCTCAAACAAATCATAAAACTGATTAAGAAATTCAATTTTTTTGCACCATTTGAATACAGTCGGAAGTATCCAATTATAATATTCAGTAAGTGCATTATCAGAAAGTGATGTCAAATCGGCGAAGTTATGGTTTGTTAAAACCTCAAGTTGATCAAGTTTCTTTTCAACCTGTTCCTTTATGCTTATAGTATCCATAATTATACCGATTAAAAGTAATAATTCTTTACCACGAATCGGCTTATGTCTAAGGTTATAAGTGTATTGGAACGCAGTTTTAATGAAACGTTCATTGGATTTATTTGGAGGGGAAAGAGGAATTCCCGTAACAATGCTGTCAATCAATTCATCAACAAAAGCTGGTTCAAGTTGGGCATCAACAATAACACCGAACAATTCTTTCTTTGCAACATCAGTGTCATTTTTATCAAACTTTATCAAAGTGTGATAATACAGGTTTAAAACCTCATCTTTGAACTTAGATGAATACGAACGACTCTCTCCGATGACTTTGGCATAATGCTTGTCAAAAATGCCTTTTAAAGAAGCAGCATCCTGACAGCTTTGAAGTTCACTTTTAAAAAGCATAAAAAGTTGCTCACTACAATCGTATTCAAGAAATATTTTATATGCAACATCGTAGTTCTTTGCTTGTTTCTCGGACATTTTCTTAATAAAGCACTTCCAAAGCGCAGGAACGGTTTCACTTGCTGTATGAGTATCAAGAATCATTCCTTCACAATTAAGAGCCATATTTACAAGATATTCACACTTATCGTCGAATTCATCAAGAATACACTCTACTAAGAACGAAATACTTGAGCTATCATTTTCTTGTACCTTTTGAATCAGTTCGTAGTAAATCTTTCCAAAAGGTCTATCGGGTGATAGTTCGGCAATGGGTAGTTTTTGGCTCTTAGCAAACCGAGAAATAATACGAATTATAAATGCGATTTTCCACGGATCGGGGGATACCTGAACAACAGAAAATAATCGGGTTCTGTTCCTTTCTGACATTATTTCCGTTGCAAGATTAATGTCAGACTGCTTACAAAGCTTATCAATATCATTATAGAAAGAACTAAAGCTCTGTTCTTGAACAGCAGCATCTGAAAATTCACTCAAAATCCTATCAACAGCAAGCTGTTTTATGTCAGAAGGACTTGATTGTGTAATCTTCGATCTCATTGATAGAACATAACGCAATACACTTGTAAAAACGGCTTTGTCAGTACTTAATAGTTCATTGTACTGAGACATAAGATTATTTACAATTGAAGTTTTTTCATTATCATAAGCATATTTTTCTGCAAAAGTTAAGGCAGATGTTAGTTTGTTTATATTAATACCTGTAACTCCGTCAGATATAATGCTATATAATGCGTAGGCCGAATATATGTCCTCATCAGCAGAGTTATAAGTGTATCCATTCAAAATAAAGGAGTGGAAATCTTGTATGCTATCAAAAGAAAGCGAAAACACAGTATCTATAAAATCATAAAAATCTGAATCTTTTTCAAACTCTGCATACTCGTTCTTAATGAAATCAAATACATGATGTAACCTTTTACTCTCATCGGTAAACCTTGTTCCTTTTGAAACCACACCACATATTTGTGAAGCGGATAGAGTGGGATCATATTCATATGTAGTAAAATTGATCTTTAAAGCCGTTTGTAACGGTAAGGCGTACTCAAGAGCAGCAATCCACATGATGATGTTCTCTTGCTCATCACAGATAACCACTCTTTTTTGCTCCCTATTGAAAGAAAGCATTGCATACAACATATTCTTGTAAATATTTAGTCTGTCCTCAATGCTGAGAAATTCTAATACAGCATCAACATCAACAGTATATCCTTTATCCAAAGTAGGAGCAGGAAGATATTCCGGGGGATCTGGATTGTTCACTTCTTCAAACTCCATATGATCTCTTAACGAGGAACCGCCATAGTATTCACATGGATACGATTTGAAATCCTCTTGATCTGCTACAATAACATGGCTAAGATGATTTCCAAATCTGCCTGCACTCCCCATATAATCTCTGCCAAGATAAGTACTTAGGCTTAACGTACATCTTCCGTCATCAAGTCTCCTAAATATATAAGATTTAGGTAATGTTAAAGCTATTTCTTCTGACATTCGTACACCAGGATCAAGTTCGGGTGGCTTATACGAGTACAGACTTTTAACTTCATCATTGTCTGAATCAGTAAACTGGGAATCATAAGAAAAAACCTGTTGTCCATCATTAACGCCTTTAATTCCACGCATACATGACGTGTAGATAACCTGATGTAAGCTCATTTTTCAACACCTCGCTAATTATTTTTTCTCTTTAAGTATGCCATTCTCTTTTAGTATCCAAAGTATCGGATCTTCAACTCTATGGGGATTTGGTGCAGAGAACACACCATCTTTATCCGGAGCGTTCTTCATTCCTAAAGAAGAAGCTCCAAAATATGAAAAAGTAGTATAGTTCATCTCTAATTGAGCTATATATGAGTTAGTTGCCCCATCGCCAACACTAGCCAACCATTTTCTGATTTCTGTATTTACACGTCGGTTTTCAGCAACATTAAACCCCTGATTTTTCGCATGACCGCTTGGAAATAGGCAAGCATAATGTGGTGGAAATCCTGGTGCTAGAACATCTAACTTTGGAATAAGCACAGCAAGAGGAATCGGAATCTTCTTATTTTCTTTTATCTTATGATGCCTTCTTAAACTTGCAGATAAAATACTAAGTATTGCATCATTTTGAAAGGCCTTACTAGCCGATACACTTGAAGAATTGGAAACCACATCTTGACTTAATGATGTGTATACATTAGCTATTTTTAATGGATCAATCAAGAAGACAATTCCATCTGCGTGAAAAGCGTGCCTTGCCGAGTTCTCCATCAAGTCATCTGATTCAAAATCTTCACCCGCTGTATCATAAAGAGTTAGCGTAAAGGTCTTTCCTTTTTTATCAGTGATGTAGAAAATGTAAGGATCATAAAACCCGTCATAGTTTTTGCTTGTTAAATTAAGTATCTGATTTGCCGTATAAATTCTTGAAAAATTTGTTTCGTAGAGGCGCATTGTGTTTGCTTCAGGAATAACAACCCAATCTAATTTCTTAGCAATATCATTTATGATCTCATGTATTAACACTCCGATATAATGACTTTTTCCTGAATCTCTGGAACCGATTATGGAAATGATTATATTATTGCCCACGATTTTGTGGACGGGTTTATGGCATACAGGGCAACACAATTCTGACATAGATGCAACATTTCCATTTTTATCTAGATTTCCATAATGACATCTATGCGTAAGCGGAACTTCATCATAATCACTAATTCCTAATGTGTCTCCTTCCGGACACCATTGGCAGGTGCCATTTTTGTTTGCACCACAGGTATCACATTCACGGAAATACATTGTTCTTTTAGGAATTCTAACTATGTTTTCTTTTTTTACTTTACGTTCTTTGGTGTCAAAGCAGCTAACACATATGTAAGTGTCTTTTGCGTGTTTGATATTGTTTTTTATATATGCTATATATTCTGGATTATTATAACTTCGTTCCATAATAACCCCCTTATTTTTTGCCCTTTATAACGTCGTTTTCTTTGAGAATCCACAGTAACGCATCTTCGATTCTATGAGGTCTTGGTCTTTCTATTCTTCCATCACTTGTAGGATTATTATTCAGTCCTAAAGCAGATGCTGTGAAATAGGAATATGTAGTATAATTAGTTTCTAATTGAGAAATGAAAGCATCAGCCTTCCACTCATGCAGAAGTGCGAGTATCTCTGAATTAACATTATGCCAGTCAGAAAGACAAAAGCACTTTTCTGAACAATGTGGACTGGGGTTATGCACTGTACAATCAGGCGGAACAATGTTTTCGATTACATCAAATTTGGAGAATACAGCAGCGACTGGAATATCTATTTTCTGCGTTTCTGACATACCTTTATCCTTTCGGATAAGGTTTGAAACCCTTGTCATAATATCATCTGCTTTAGCAGCTTTTCTCCAATCTATACCAGCGGCTCGGCTTACAACCGACTCATCAAGCTGATTTGAAACAGCAGGAATCTGCATTGGATCAAGCAGAAATATTATTCCTGCGGATTTGCAGATATACTTGTTTACGGTACTCATCGTATCTTCGTCATTTAAGTCTTCACCAGCGGTATCAAAGAATACAAAAGTAAAGCTCTCAATCTCATCTCTGCCAAAAAACTTTTTCTTTTTCAATTTCAATTTAAAAATGAGTGGCCTATAAGCACCATTATCAACATTCTGGACACTACTTTGAGTTAATTCTAGCTTCTCATTATTATTATAAAGCTGGTTGCCAAAGTTCTTTTCCCATCTTTGATAGCTGTCTGAGAATCCCTCAAGAGAACCTCCAAAGCTAATAGAGATTCGATCTCGTAGTTCTTTTATTATTACACCAACAAAATGACTTTTGCCTGTTGCACGAGAACCAACAACGGAAATGATCATGTCTTTTCCAGTAAGGGTGCTTTCAGGCAGTTCGTTATGACAGGACGGACATACTCTCTTATATGTCACGTTTTTGCATTCAGGACAAGGTGCAGATAAAGGAACAAGGAATGGATTCTTGCTGGGAGAGGTAAAAGTTATTTTTCCTTGTTTAGGTATCTTGATATTACCATTCTCATATTTTGTCATTTCTATATCTGGTACATCTTTACACCGTCTATTAGTACAGCGGAACTGAACCGCTGATAATTTATGCTTTTCAAAGCAATATGGACAGATAAATGTACTTTTTGATGCCATGTAGCATCCCCCTAACTAATCTTGTAATTTGATTTGAGTTTCAATCTCAGTTGACTTCCTTTTTGAGATGCTTCATCTTTGAAAAAAGCCTTAATATATGTATCTCTTGGTAGATCCTTTGGCATCGGAATCTTTATCTGTACGCTACCTGATACTGATTGTGCTGAGATCGAGTGCATAAGTTTAGCAGAATTTTTAAACATTGGAGTATTTCCGATTGCAGACATAACATCTATATCGGGTAAGAAAAACTCCTTGCTATCTGCTTCAAATTCAAGAATAATATAGCTTTCTCCAAATAGCCGTTTGCTTATTGCAATAGAGTAAGATATATTAACTTTGGATGTATTGTCAAAAAGATAATCTGCTCCTGCCGAATAATCATTCTCGCCATCATTTTTAAATTCAGCAAAAACTGAGAAGTAATATTTCTTTTCTTCCAACGAATCCAATACAATTGCGCTATTGAGCTGATACTGTTTAATTGGAACGTGCTTTCTTACAGTTTTTATGTCACTGATATCGGTAGGAAATTGATCGTGACGATACAGTACAACAAATCCAGTTGCATTATGAGGAACATCAAGATAAATATTTATCTTGCCATTAACAGCTCTAATTGATTTAATTGCAACTGTTTCTCCGATACTAGCTCTTGAAAGATTTCCAAAAACGGCTGAACCAGACTTGATTACAACAGCAGAAACAAAAAGCACATCACTACCTGAGTAATCAAATCCTGCACCTGTTTCATCATTCTTTAAAGTCCCGTTTGTTTGAACAGAGAGAGGCTTCTGCTGCAATTGAGTCATTGTTCTGTTTAATTCAGATACTGAAATAGTATCCCCGATTCTATACTTCGGTTTGACCGTCGAACTGTATAATGCTACTTCGCCAACTTTAGGCTTAACCCATACAGCATCAAATCTGCCTTCCTGAACCAGTTTAATATGCAAAGTATCAATTGGAATTGGAGGAGTAACAGGTGTTCCGCTAACAACTACTCCTGTTGTTTCTCTACGTTTTCCTAAAATAACGTAAGACAAAGAAACCTGAAACTTGTAAACTGTATCATTTGCAAGCCCAGTTACGAGATAACTATTTGATGTAGTAGAAGTAATATGGCGGGATGATCCGTTGCTTTGAAGTTCATATATTTCTACTGTTGCATTACGAGGAATATTATCCCAAGTAATATTAAGAGAAGAATCTGCTGAGGATATAGTTACATTTTCGACTTCAAACAGATTTATTGTTTCCTTGAACTCGCCAATTGCTCCTTTTGAGTATACACCTGCCCTTTCCGCAAAAACATTGTAGTAGTAGGGAACACCGGCTTCTATTTTTTTATCAGCATATGATGAAGCACTCCCACGAAAAATCACTTCACCACTAGATATATTATCAATCCAGCCACTCTCGCTCCTAACTACAACATAGCGCACAGAACGATCAGATGTTGCAGTCCATGAGATTATATTGGAGCGATTATTACAAGTCACCTTAAAGCCTGTAACATTTGCAGGCGCAGGCATAAGTTCCTTGATTCCAGGATAATCCGCGCAAGCATCATAAGCTAATGCACACAGCTCAAGAATCTTCTTTTCGTCTTTAGTTGATTTTGCTTGTTCAAATAGTTTTTTTGCATTAGATATTGCTTGTTCGATTTCATTTTCAATCTCAACATCTGAATAGCTAGTAAAGAGTTTCTTTATGGTTTGATACTGTTTCTTTGCTTCGTGATACTTTTTTAACTTTATTGCTTCACGCATTCTAGCAACTTCAGCACCTACTCGGTCTTTAAACTCCTTCAGCTTCTGTCTAAGTGAAGCGACTTTGCTGCTGCCACTCCAATAGCGTTCAGCATCGTTTAGATGAGCTTGAGCGACATCAAAATCAAGCGTTTCGATTGCAATTTCAGCTTGTTCACACAACGCAACTGCTTTATCAAGATTTTCAAATTTGAATCCGCATTTGCAAACCCTAATATTGGCATCATTCTCAGTACCACATTTGGGACATTTAATTGCTAGCTCAAGGCCGCAATTGCTACATACTTTTCTTCCATCAGACACATCATTCATACAACCACAACGACATATCTTGATGTTCTTCCTATTGTCAGGTGCAGAACCTGTATTGTAAGCGATTTTTTCAACCTTGCAAAAAGCAATTAAGACTTCTTCGGCTAGATTCCGATCACGGAATAGTTGCGTTAATTGTCCGATAATATCTTCGCCTTGCTCAATAGTTAATTCGCCGGAGATGTCAGCTATACTTTTAGCATCATCTAAGATAGCTTTTCTTTTTATATACTCAAGGTATTTATCGTAAATATCCTTGCTTTTTTCATCTTTAAAAACAATGTCACATTGACCACACAGCTTTGAACCAGTTCCGCTTACACTATCGTTTTTATAAAACTCTGTTTTCTTCTTTTCGGCTGCTCTTTGTCTAAGGGTTTCACAGGGCAAACGATTAGCATTCTTTATTGATGTATTTTGATAAAGAAAATCATAGAGGTTATCGACACCAAATGAAGAAAGCATTTGTTTCATTCCTTCAAAAGAAGCTGCATTTTGCGGTTTCGTTTTGTAATACTTATCATAAGTCGTTTGGTAATCTACCGACTTAGCACTTGTCCAAGTAATTCCAAGGGACTTTGCTCTTTTCTTAACAATATCAATAGAGATCTTTAATTTCTTAGCAAGTTTGTCTCCCTCGTCTGAGGTAATATTGCCTTTTCGTCCGATTGTTTTTAAAAATTTATCAACAGGACCATATACTTGTGTGCAAGCATCAGCAGCTAACTGTTTTCTGATATTATCTGGACCTATCATATCCTTCTTGATTTTTGGAATGTTTTGATGCCAAGAACGATATTGTGCGCCCATTTTAAAATCATTAAAGTGTGTAGACCAAAACTTACTCTTTTCTTCTATACGATTGGCTATGGTTTTTTCGTCCTCAACAGGCGGATCAAATTCCAATTCAAGCACTATATACCAGTTATCAGCCATATTACTCACCCTTTGTTTTCATTCTTAATGTAACGATTTACGGATAGTCATATCCTCCTCCGTCTATATTACATCTGCTTAATCTCTTCATTCCTCTTACTAAGCCTTTTATCAAACCATATTTCTGAATAGACTGAATCATATATTCTGAACATGACGGCTCAAAACGGCACTTTAATCTAATACTATCTGGAGCGTATCTTTGATACACCCTGATAGAAAATATAATCATTCTTTTTGCGGTACACACTAAGTACGTCAAAACAATAATTATCATAATTGGCAAGTTATACTCAGGGCTATATTGCCATAACTTATATGCTGTAAATACTAAAACACAAAGAATAATGGGACAAATAAGCCAAGTAACAAATAATAGCCAATTTATTTTAGGGCGGATTAGTATTCGCTTATAAGAGCTGCTCCGAGGATCATTTTCATCTTGAAGCAATGACTGCGCTAATTTGCCTATATCGCATAATTGATCTTCGTTAAATTGAAATGACCGCACGGAGCATCCTCCTCAAAAATCCACATTTATGATATTCTTATACGTCCTTAACAAAAATAAGCATATAATAATTTACAGGAATTGCTTGCTGGAGGCAACCGGGTTTTTCTGTTACCGAAATTGTCTCCATTGAGTGATACTCCCAACCACCACGAGCTTCCTGGTTAATGATGTCAGCAAACATATTGAATGCTGTTTGTGTTCCACCTTTATCTACATTGATGTTTTTAGGACCTGCAACTGCTTTATACTGTTTCATACCATCATATCCTTTCGTTTTATATATTCGTAATGTGGATTTTTATAATACAGAAATATTTGTAGAACCATCTCCGATGGCCTGAGCAATCTTGGAGAATGAGCCACCCAATTCAGACAAATCAGTAAGGGAAGCAAATTCATCAGTAGAGGCAATCTTTTTTAAAAAAGCATAGTCGGCTTCACCAAAACCAAGTGCCATTACCTCTATTCCTGCTGTATGACATTTTTTTGCCGAGGAAATTGCTACATCAGTACAACTCCAAACGCCATCTGTTAGAACAATAACATATTTTACATCAGCATCAGAATTATTAAGAGCCGAGTATGCCAAATCAAATGGGTGTGCGCTATTGCCATAGCCATACTTATCTCCTATATCAAATCTATCAATAGCTCGCTTGACTTTTCGGAAATCATCGGTTAATGATAGTGGACAGTCTACAGTAGTCGCAAATGGGATTAAACCAATCTTTGTAAAAGAGCTATCCATTTCATCAACAAATTTTTTCATTGCTTTTTGTGCTTCTTTAATAGGATCACCAGCCATACTACCGGACAAATCAATTGTAAGAAATACAGCAACATCGGGAATACCGCCGGATTGCTGATTGTCCTTGGGAGAGCCATCTGTCCAGCTCATATCATCAGGTACAGGCTCTATTCTTATAGGTAATGATTTTCCGGTTTCTTTTTGAACCGCTGTCACGCCGATTACTCCATTGGAATTATACTCATATGTGACTTCAATAACTGACATAGGCGGACTTGTTCGCTCAATATCGTATATAACATATTTGTTTATTACGGTGTTATCAAGCGGACGTTCAAATTCACCTTGAAGCACATATACTTCAAGTTCATTATCCTTTGCTCTAGTTTTTAGCTTATATGGTCTTGTATTACTAGCTGGAATTTTCGTATTCTTCTTTATGATTATACTATTGATATACCTTTCGCCATCTGTACTAACAGCTACCATTCCTAATGAATGAGCAGTTACATCAGTTACAGCCTTTGCTCCCATGATTCTTAAATCATTTGAAGTCCTCTTTGTCGAACCACCAATTTGTGGCAATGCTTCTCCCTTTGTAGTTATATTAGCTCGTATAGCAGCACCAAGTGCAACCGCTTCATCTACATTAACTCCGCTCAACGGCTCTTTACCAGACATTTCCTTTACATATTTATGGATCATTCTCATTCTAGTTGAACCTCCAACAAGAATAACTCCATCTATATGCTGCCATGACATATTAACTGACGAAAATAGCCGATCAATTACATCTCGGGTTGTTCCAAGCAAAAATTCCGAAATCTGTTCAAAGATTTCTTCCGTAATTTCTATATTTCCACGAGTTGACTTACATATAATCGGTACATTTACTGTATCCCTAGAAGTAAGTTGCTTTTTGACATTTTCAGCAGTAACAAGTAAAGACGCAACCATTTCTGGATCATCACTTATATCTATACCATATCGCTCTGAAAACTCACCAGCAAGATACCTTGCAATACAATCGTCCCAGTCTTTACCGCCTAACTCATGATCGCCATCACTTCCAATAATATTGATTTCATCATGATTGATTTTAGCGAGTGTAACATCAAATGTTCCTCCGCCTAGATCATAAATCAAAACAGTTTGCTCACTATCTTTTTCGTTCAATCCGTAAGCGAAAGCGGCGGCTGTAGGCTCATTGATTATGGCAAGTACATCAAGACCTGCTTTCTTTCCGGCTTCAATAGTAGCAGAACGTTCTTTATGTGTGAAGTATGCAGGAACGGTAATAACCGCACTTTCAATCTTTTCTCCGATTTCCTGTTCCGCTTCTTCTTTAAGTTTTCTAAGCAATATGGAAGATAAATCCGTTGCTGAATAGCTCTTTCCAAAAAAATCAACTGAAAACAAGTCTTTACCCATACTTCTTTTGAAAAATGCTATTGCATTTGTGTCACCGGCAGCCTGCATATTTTTTGCATCTTCTCCAAAAAGTATGTTACCGTTCATCTCAAAGCATAAAACTGAAGGAGTTATAGCAGAGCCAAAACTATTCTTAATAACACAGGGTTTTCCTGTAATCGGATCTATTCTTGCGACAGCACTAAATGTTGTACCTAAGTCAATACCAGCTCTTATTCCCATTTATTTACCTCCATATAGAAAATGCCTGCCACGAATCTTGCATCATGGCAGGCACGATCTCTTACTGAACAACAATGTTATTTGACTTAGCTCTTGCAGCCGCTACATCTTCTTTGGACATTGTTGTGCCGGCAGTTGCCTGCATCGTTGCATGTATTTCTTTTCCGCTTGTTATATCAACACCTGTTACGCTCAGTATTCCTTCATTGTTAAGTGTAAATGTTACTTCAAGAGGTGAATTTTCTGGCAAATTGCCAGGAAGTTCAAGCGATGCCGAACCAAGCTTATAGTCTTCATCAACATCAAAGTATTCAGATTTAAAATCAGATTCGTACACAACAAGATCTGCTGTTTCCTGATTGGCAACAGCTGTTCCGAACTGTTTTGTTACACTTACGATGCCGTTATCCATTTTCTCATCTTTTATAATCATATTTCGGCATTTCAGTTCGCCGTGGTCTAATACTTCCAACGCATAGCTTTTAGTCGTGGCAAATGTAATACCAATCTTACCTCCAACTTTATTTTCAATTATTTCTGGATTAACAGTTGTTTTTTCCTTTGGAGGTTCTGGTGATGGATCGGGATTTGATGAAGGAGTCGGATCGGGTTTCGGATTGTTATAGGCGAGAAGCGCATATATCGCAGCACCCTTTGCAACAGCTTCATCAGGATCAAGAGTCTTTTGTGGAGAAATACCATACTTTTCAGTTAATGCCTTCTCAACCTGTGGCATTCTAGTGGAGCCTCCACAAAGAAGAATTTCATCAATCTTATAACCTTTTGATTCAGCAACTGCTATAGCTGCATCTGTTTTTTCAATTGTTTCGTTAAGTAAAACCTGTGTAATATCATCAAATGTTGCCCTAGAGAGCATAACTCTTGCTCTAAGACCGGCAGCATCGAGCATTACAGGAACTTCTTCACGAGCAGTCAACTGCTGTTTTGCTTTTTCTGCTTTTAATCTTAAATCTTGCTGAGCATACTCATCAAAGTCGCCGTCAAAACCTGTTTCTGAACAGAACTGTGTGGCAAGATAATTCATTACCTCAGTATCCCAATCCTTACCACCAAGCTGATGATTTCCATCTGAACAGATTACTTCAATGTTACCATTGTCTACGCTCATTACCGTAACATCAAATGTTCCACCGCCAAGATCATATACAAGAATTGTTTTCTTTCCTTCTGCCTTTGTAACACCATAACAAATTGCTGCTGCAGTAGGTTCTCTAATAATCTCAATTACATTCAGTCCTGCAATTATTCCAGCCTGTTTTGTAGCTTCAGCTTCAGCAGTACCAAAATAAGCAGGACAAGTAATTACTACATCCTTTACTTCGGTGTTTAAAGCTTTACTTGCATCTTCTGCTACTTTACGCAGTATAAAATTAGATACATATTCAGGAGATAAGTCCTCACCGTTATAATTAATTGCAAAGTTGCTTTTTCCCATTAGAGTTTTTACGAGAGCAACTGTATTCTGCGGATCGATAACTGCTGTTTCTTTAGCAACTTGTCCAACAACAACATGAGAAGGATCGGCAAAATTTACTACAGATGGGGTAGTGTTGCTTCCTTCCTGGTTTTTAACAACAACAGCATTTCCTGTTTCATCGACATAGGCGATGCAGGAATATGTTGTTCCGAGATCAATTCCAAATACATACTTAGCCATTTGCATTTTCCTCACTTTCAATTTTGGTTTCTTCAAGTTTTTCGTAATAATATACAGATACTTTCTCTGCCGAGATAACACGTCCATTATAACAGTAACCGCATGATAAAGATTCAGCTATTTTTCCGTGTAAACTCTCATCGTGGGTTACTTCCTTTTTCATCGCTCTTTGTCTTATCGGGATAAAATCGTCACCAATTTTGCTTCTGTAAATCTCAACATTATTCTTCTCAAGAATATCTTGTAAATCATAAGAATAATCAGAAAAGGTTTTATTTGGTATATCTCGTTCACCCTCTGGTTTACTCTGATAAGTAGCCGCTATACGTAAAATGCTATCTCTTACTTCAATTATGTCAAGTAAAATAGGACGTACAAGCTGAGCATACATATCCTCTTTGTACTTTTGGAGTTCAGAGTGCATCTGATCAATTACCTTATCCTCATAATCAGCGTGCATTATTCTCTTGCTGAATAACTGTTCCAAATCTGATAATTGTGTAGAGAAATTTTGACAAAACGACTCTATTACTCCTAACTTTTCAAGAACAGCACCGCTGCTTTCTGGTAAGCATTGTGAAGAGTCTTCGTTATCATTAATGATATTATCATCTGTTTCTTCAGTATCAGTTGTTGTATCATCTGTCAAAGATAGTTTGTCATCCTGTTTTTCATTTTTGGATGAATCCTCAACGACGGATTCCTTTACAGATTCATCAATATCTTCAGATTCGGTAGTTGCTTTTTTTTGCACTATTCCTTCGCCAAACAGGTCTAACGGTTTGAAATCGTCCATTCACTTGCTCCTCCTATTCATCAAAATATGTGGGCTTTTTTGAAAATGATATATCATTCCAGACTTGTCCCATTTTATTATCAGCCAAACCAAAAAGCCACTGCATAGGTGCTAATACACCTTTGGGCTGATATTTACCTTTATCTCTAGTATGACCGATTGCACTACAAGCAAAAAACCTATTCACTTTAAACTGTATGGTAACATTGCTTAGAAAACTACTCATATCGTTTTCTTTCAAGAATTTTCGGCAAAGATAATCTTGTGTATCGTAATAGTCTGTAAACTTATCAGGCTGGGATCTCATCAATTTGTTTACTGCCATTTCACCAACGTCTTGATCTAATCCTGCCGAGTCTATTTTACTGATAACAATAGCTAAAGGAACATTCGACATTTTATTATCGCTCATACCTGTAACTTCTCTCAGTTTGTTTAAAAACGAATTTATTATTTCGTTAATATCAGCTTTACCAATACCTGCTACATCTTCGGGTTCGAGAAGTTCCTCATACTTATATCGAATTGAAGGAATAGCAAACGGATCAATAATCAATACAATTCCTTGACAGTATTCATACTGCTTTTGCACTTCGTTTTCATTATTATCAGTAAAAACCTCGCCTGCAATATCGTATACATGAATAAGTCTTTCAGGCGTGAAAGTAGGATGCTTCGCAAAAAAGCTAAATGATACTGAACTTGCTTGCGTCACATCTTGTGGACGATCTGTCATTCTGGTGCTTCCAGTATCATAGTCTTGTTTGATTTCTCTATAAATATCCTCTTTTCTACTGTTATAAAACTCAATGTCAATGCTTTTAGAAGGTGCAATATTTTCAATAAACTCTTTTGAAAATGCGGTAATAAAAGCAGTCTTGCCAACAGATCTGCCACCTACAATAGGGATACAAATAGGTCTGCTCTCTCTATCAGAAAGTGCATGACCACAATGAGGGCATTCTGCTGATAGTTCTTTTCTTCCATTAAAGAATGTAACAGGCAATTTCTCACCACAGTTACAAGTTCTGTGCAGTATTCCGTATATACCTGGTGTGAGATTCGTGTGTTTTGCACCGCATTTAGGACAAATATAAGTGGGTATGAGACTCTTTTCTTTGCATTCATGGCAAGCTGTAAAGATTTTATTCCTCAAAAGATAAATTCTATCAACAAGCCAAATACAACTAAACCCGATATACACTAAAAGCATAAACAGCAGTAAAATTACAATATGTAACACTGTAATCACTGCGGTAATAGCAGAGCCAAAAACAAAAACAGCAATAATAGCTATTACATTAAGAATGCCAAAAAACCATTTTCCAGCAGCGGATTTATCCCCTAAATCCTTGAGATTATCTGCATAGTTTTTTACTGATTCCCAATTTCTGACCCACGCACCTTTGATTGTATTGCCAAGGTCTTTATATCCTTTATCGAAAAAGTAGCTTTTTTTAGCAGGTTGTGGTGTTGAAGCCATAATACACCCATCTCCATTTCATTTCAAAAATAGTTGAAAGTAGGAGACACCGGAGAGAGATGTATTCTCTCCAGTGCCGTGATGAACACCACAAATATGTATTTCAAGCAGTAGCGCGGTTGCTATCAACCATATTTTCCTTAAAAGATTTTCCGTAATTTGCTATTGCTGTTCCGCCACCCCAAAGCAAGCCACCAGCTCCTGCAACAGATGCAATAATACCAGCGAGCATGACAATGCAGTAGATTACAAATGCAACAATAGCAAGAATGATCACCAAACCAATCAATGCGCCGATTCCATCTTCATCCATTTACGATCGCTCCTTTGTAATAAATTCCCCCTAAAAGGGTATTGCAATAATATTTTAGTTTTCATTGAGCAAAATAACACTAAGTAAACTTTTCCCAAAGTTTAATCGTTAAATTTTCGTAAATTTCGGTATTTAAAGCAAAAATATCATTGTGTTAATTTGCCAAATCCACTCAAATATTATTTATAATATTATAGCACATTCACGATAAAAAGTCAATAGACATGTAGAAAGTTGGCGCTAATTTTATAATTTTGTCGAACATGGATAATTGCAACGGATATTTTAATACAGTTTGAACAAAATCAGCCGTCAAATTTCTTGTAGTATATACTGACGGTTGATTTTGCTCAATTGTTATAATGGTTTTATGCAAATAATCAGGGAACGAAAGGAAGGAATATGTATGAGCAAAAGAGGACTTAACATCTATCGCCGTAAGGACGGCAGATACGAGGGACGCTACGCAGATGGATACGGGAAGGACGGTAAAAAAAAGTATCGTTCTATCTATGGGAGAACCTATACTGAGGTCAAGGACAAGCTTCTGCAAATCAAAGCAAGGGTAATTACACCAGATAGGGAAAGCGGATTGACGGTCAAAGAACTTTTTACCGAGTGGCTCTCTGCGAAGCAGACGCAGACGAAGGCTTCAACCTATGCAAACTACGCTTTCAAAGCGGAAAAACATCTTATCCCGGCGTTTGGCAGTTTGAAGATTGAAAAACTGTCACCGAGTAAGGTGTATGAATTTATCATGGGAAAGCGTACCAAGGGGCTTTCAAACAAGTATATCTCCGATCTCATCATTGTTCTCAAGAACATGACGAGATATGCGTCTAAGGTACACCATTGTGTAAATCCAATCGCCGATGTTGAGCTTCCAAAGAAAGAAAAGCACGAGCTTGATCTCTACAATAAAAGTGAGCAGAACCGCTTAAAGTCGGTACTGCTCACTGATATGGATATTACTAAACTTGTAATCATGCTTGCTCTATTCACGGGTGTCCGCATCGGAGAGCTTTGCGGTTTGAAGTGGACTGATATCGACTTTGCAACTAAAACCCTCCACATCGAACGCACTATACAGCGTATTCGTGTAAGGGGTAAAGCAAACAGAACAGAGCTTGTAGTATCTACTCCCAAAAGTCAGTCCTCGGTGAGAACAATCCCCATTCCTGAGTTTCTTGTCCGTATGCTTAAAGCATTCAAGCCGTCAAATGTCGATGCTTTTATCATCACGGGCAATTGTAAGCTCCCTGATCCGAGAACCATACAGTATCGCTTCAAGGCTCTGCTCGCTAGAATTGGCCTGAGACCGCTCAATTTTCATTCACTCCGCCATCTGTTTGCCACGAATTGTGTCGAACTAGGTTTTGATATAAAGACACTCTCGGAGATTTTAGGGCATAGCTCCGTAGAAATAA
Source organism: Ruminococcus flavefaciens (assembly GCF_900143025.1). Classification (GTDB taxonomy): domain Bacteria; phylum Bacillota; class Clostridia; order Oscillospirales; family Ruminococcaceae; genus Ruminococcus; species Ruminococcus flavefaciens_I. The sequence goes on from NZ_FRCT01000003.1 coordinate 95,621, forward strand.
CTCTCAATCGCTATGTGCATTCGTCCATTGAAAGGAAACGGCAGTGTATGGATATGCTGTCGCTTGATGTAGCTTGATTTTTATGCCGTCAAAAATACCGTAGCTTGAAAATTGAATATACCGAAATATAGGCACTTTTAAAGTGGATTGTTTTTGAGTACCGAAATTTACGAAAACTATTCTGCCGTTTTTGCGTTGCATAAACGGTTTTTTTATTTTAAAATGCGGTTCAGAGTGCATTGCTGCACTCTGTTTGACCACATTTTTGCTTAATGCTTTGTGCCAACCTTGAATCCATTGGGATCAAGGTTGATTATTCCAGCCCCGGTTTCTTCTTATCCTGAGCCTTTGTTCTCTTAGGTACAGACTTCTTCTTCGCTATCCTTGCGGCTTCACGCTTTAACTGCGCTCTCTGGAAATAGCAAGTCTGATCACGTTTGGGAGCATTTTTCTTTGCTTCGATAGCCGCCAAGTTAAGCGCGGTTGTCAGCTTTTCAAGCCTTTCCGACTTGCTTTCAAGTTCTGCTTGCTGAGGGAAAGGTGCTGAAACGATCTTCTGTGCTTCTTCATAATCCACTCTCAGCTTTGAGAGATTGGTCTTGACCTGATCTATACGGCGGTCAATGTTGTACAGCCCTGCTTCGATACGGCTCATGTTATGGGCAAAACTGCTTATCAGCTTTGCAGAGTGCTGATATTCGCCCTGCATCGTTGCTGTCATACCGCCGCCCATTGCAGGACTGTGTACGGTAATGGACAGCGGAAAGCCCTGAAACTCACCGACCTTGACAGGAGTATCGGCTATCCTGATCGAGAGAGCCACTTCTTCAAGAGCCTTTGCCGCTTCTTTCTTGTCCGTATACTCCACATCACCGACCTTCATTTTGAATACGGGGAGTTTCGTTTCGGGATCAATCGGCAGAGCTTTCAGCGCCTTGCGGTCAGCCTGCAAATTGCTGAGTGCAGTTGTGAGCTGTTCCTCCTTCATCGGGAAAGCCTTGATCTTGTCCTGCATTTCGTAAACCGTGTTTGCGTACTCAGCGGAGAGCGTTTTAAGCTCCTTGACCTCGTTGTCGAGCATGAGTTTTTCTTTGATACGCTCATCGCCCGTACAGAGTGCCTTGATCTCCGAGTAAGTGAGTGCCTGCTGGTCTACGTCCTCGCATTTTCTTGCCGGTTCCTTTGAAGTCATGATCTGGCTGATAAACTTCTGCTTGTTTTCAAGTGTCTGATAGCTGTAAGCGTCAAACGTACCCTTCGTCACATAGCGGTATATCTCAACATTCTTGTTTTGATTGCCCTGACGGATAATACGTCCTGCGCGCTGGTCCAGGTCAGCCGGTCTCCACGGAATATCCAGATCGTGAACGGCTATCAGCTTGTCCTGAACGTTAGTGCCTGTTCCCATTTTTGCGGTGCTTCCGAGGAGTATTCTCACTTCTCCCGAACGCACCTTTTCAAACAGCTCGCTTTTCTGCTTTTCGGACTTAGCATCGTGTATGTAGGCTATCTCATCAGCAGGAATACCCTTAGCGACAAGTTTCGCCTTTATATCGTCATACACACAGAAGTCACATTCTTCCTCTAACGCTTCACGTTCCGCAGCGGACTTGCTGTCATCGAAAATGACTTCGCCGTCCTCATCGTATTTCACTTCATCGGCGTTCTTGTGAGGTACACCCAGGTCACAGAAGATGATCTGTGTCAGCTTGTCCTCAGCCGTTTCAGCGTGGATACGGGCAACGTTTTCAACGCACCTGTTCAGCTTTGTATCGGGGTTATCCTCAAACGCAGGATCAATAAGGCGCGGGTCAAGACCGAGTTTGCGTCCGTCGCTCGTTATCTTCAACATATTGTCGATAGACGGATCGACATTTCCGCTGTTGATAGCATCGGCTCTGTCGGAAAGTTCCTGCACAAGCTCCACCTGAAAAGGAGTAGCTTCCACCTGAACTACCTTGTAGTCGCAGTCGGGTACATCGAGTTTCAGCGTGTCCGCCGTCCTGATGTCCGCCACCTGCTTGAACATACTCATAAGCTCAGGCATACCCGTGTACTGAGCAACTCTTGTGCGCTCTTTGAAGCCATTTCCTGCCGGTTTTAACTCCCAATCGGTCTTTTGCTCTCCGAAAGTCGATACCCAGTTGTCAAAGTGCTGTAAGCCGTGGTCTTTCAGGAAGTCATATTCCAGGTAACGCATCATTGTATGAAGTTCTGTTACGGAATTAGAAATTGGCGTTCCCGTGGCAAAAACCACACCCTTACCGCCTGTCTTTTCGTCTAAATAACGGCATTTCAGGAACAAGTCAAGGGCTTTCTGAGAAGCAGAATTGGATATGCCTGCCACGTTCGTCAGCTTTGTCGGGGTGAACAAATTCTTAAATTCATGGGCCTCATCGACGAATAACTTGTCCACTCCAAGCTGTTCAAAGGTGATAGTGCCGTCCTGGTTGACCTTTTCAAGCCTGTCGAGCTGTTTCTGCAAGCTCTTTCTTGTTTTCTCCATGGCTTTGATCTGGAACTTTGAACCTTCGCTCCGTTTCAGTTCCTCAATGCCTTCAAGAATATCGTCGATCTGGCTCTGGATAACCATTTCCTGACGTTCTCTTGACATCGGTATCATGCCAAGCTGTGAGTGACCGATGATCACCGCATCATAATTGCCTGTTGCAATTTTTGCAAATAACTGCTGACGGTTTGCTTTCTGAAAGTCCTTTTTAGTCGCTACCAAGATGTTAGCGCCCGGATAGAGCTTCATAAAGTCATCACCGATCTGCTCCGTCAGATGATTCGGTACGGCAAACAGCGATTTTGTGCAAAGACCGAGCCTTTTTGATTCCATCGCAGTTGCAATCATTTCAAAAGTTTTGCCCGCACCCACACTATGCGCAAACAGCGTGTTACCGCCAAACATAGCGTGTGCTATTGCGTTTCGCTGATGATCGTGCAGATGAATACTGCTGTTCATCATCGGGAAAGAAAGAGCGCTGCCGTCGAACTCACGGGGACGAATGGAGTTGAAAAGTTCATTGTACCTGTCAACGATAGCTTCACGGCGCTCAGCGTCCTTGAATATCCATGTCTTGAAAGCCTTCTTGATCTCCTTAGCCTTTTTCTGAACGACACGGGTAGCTTCTTCGTCGATAACACGCTTTTCCTTAGTATCGCCCAAGCCGTCAGGAACTTCGATAGTCTTGTAGACTTTCGGCTCTTTCAGGTTGAGCAAATGCTCCATGATCTCATAAGCGTTCATCTTACCAGAGCCGTATTTTTGGTTGACAAGCACCGACCTGTCAGCCTTTTTGTTGGCGATATGCCAGCTGTTGGAGTGTTCGGAATATTCCGCCTGTATAAGAGAGTGCTTGAACCAACGGCTCTGAGGTTTGTCAGCCCTGTTGTTGTCGGGAGTGCCGAGCAATTCATACATAAACTGATCGTAATACTTCGGGTCTAACCATGTAGCGCCGATTTTCACATCAATATCGCCAGCCTTTAACGGCTCGGGCATTGCTTTCTGCAAAGCGTTCACGTTGATATTGAAATCGGAGTCATACTCCGCAATTTCCTCCGCTTCACGCAGTTTCGCACGAATATCGCCCGACAAGTATTCGCTTGCCGTCTGATAAGTGTTTTCGGTATGGGGAATTTTGAAAATTTCACCCACAAGCTCCTGTTTCAGCTCATCTTCCGACATTCCCGTGAGCTTTGACATATAATCAAAGTCAACTTTTGCTTTTTCAGCCACCGAAAGCGTGAGGGCTTCCATTGCTGTCTCCACGCACTCAACCGCCTTCGGAGGACAAATGGTGCGCTTTGTGAAAATATCCGACTTCTCGACAAGTTTATCCTTGTCGATTTTCTTTTCTAAGCCTGCAACAAGGTTATACGAAATATCCTCATTGAAATAGCGTTTGTTGGTCTTGCTGTGAATAAGCCCATACTTATTATAGAAGTCATCGTAGGACTTTCCGAGTTTCGCCTGCAAGTCAGCAATAACGCTGTCGGGCTTGTTAAGCTCCTGAGCCTGAATAAGCTCACGGGTAATATCCCTCAGCTCGATAAAAGCCTTGTATCTGCTGAACTGTGCGTTTTTCTTGTCAAACCTCTGCTCAAAAGAAACAGCATTTTTCTTGAAATAGATAGCATCGTCCTGCATAAAGAAACTGAAATTACGCAGATCGGACGGAATCTTCACCGCAAGCCCCTGTTCGGTCTTAGCATAAACGTCACGGGCTTTGTCATGGCTGATCTCAGCGGTGAGCTTACCGACCGCTTCATGAAGTGCAGATCTCAGGTCAAAACCGTCCTCAGCGATAACCATAGTACCGCTGCCGTAGAGCTTGTTGCCCTCGACCACCGTACCAAGCACCATATCGGGGTGCTGTTCAAAATACTTGTTGATCGGCAGACCGTCAGCCGTTTCACCAATATGCACCCAATCGGGAATATTGGACATTTCGGCAACAGACTTGCCCTCATGCTTCTGCAAAAAAATAATATCCGTCGTTACGTCCGTACCGGCATTGTCATGGAAAGCACCGTTTTTACCGCCAGGCAGACGGATAGCACCGATCAGGTCAGCCTTGTCAGCCAACATCTGGCGGACATTTTCATCACGCTTATCGAGCGTTCCTGCCGAAGTGACGAAAGCGACAATGCCCCCGTTCTTCACTTTGTCCATAGCCTCCATGAAGAAGTAATCGTGAAGTTTTGTGGTGGAATGTTTTTCGTCCTTAAAGCCCAGCTCACCGAACGGAACATTGCCTACGGCAACATCAAAACAGCCGTTCTGAAAGCTGTTTTTCTCAAAACCGCTTATCGCAATATCTGCATCGGGGTAAAGAGCCTGAGCAATACGTCCCGAAATGCTGTCGATCTCCACACCGTAAAGGTGAGAGCTGTCCTGCATTTCTTTTGGCATACAGCCGAAGAAATTGCCGACACCCATTGCAGGCTCAAGGACATTACCGCCCTCAAATCCGAAGTTTCCGAGTGCTTCATAAATGCCCTCAATGATTGTCGGGCTGGTATAAAAAGCATCGCCAACGGTAGAACGTGCCTGTCTGTATTCTTCGGGAGTGAGCAGTTCCGAAAGTTCCTTGTATTCAGCCGACCACTTATCCGCCGACTTATCGAAAGCCTGCGGAATCGCCCCCCAGCCCACATAGCGTGAAAGCGTTTCCTTTTCCTCTGCCGTTGCAGGACGCTTTTCAGCTTCAAGCGTTTTCAGCGTTCTGATCGCATCGACATTGGCACGGAATTTCGCCTTAGAACCGCCCTCACCGAGAGAATCGTCTGTAATCGCAAAGTTACTGCTTTTTTCTTCCGGCAGCCGTTCACCCTCATCATCAGCTTCTGGAGTATCTTCACCATTCATCATTTCATGAAGAACAGCCATTCTATCCTCATGACTGATATTACCAACAGCATTTTGGATAACTTGCTCCTGCTCGTCAATCATTTCGTCAGGCAGCAATCCTCTGAAAAATTCAGGATTAACCGCAAACATACTCTTTAGAAGATCGTCATGTTGAGAAAAATCGGTATGTTCTTCACTATTGGCATTATTACTGCTGAGAGCATCGTCCTTTTCTGGTGCAGTAACTTCCGGTGCAGGAGCATCGACCGTAGGAGTGATTTTCTTATATTCACCGCTGCGGATAAACTCGTCAGTAAGGAATGTTACACGGGACATAAGTCTCGGAGCATCTTCAAGTGCTGTGTCTGCAAGTGTGATAAATCCACCCATATCAATGCTTTCGACCTTGTATTCCTTGCCCTTATATTCAAGATGATCTCCGACAGAAAGCTCAGGCGAAGTCTTTTCGGCAGAGCGTGACTTTTCCAAATACTTCTCATATTCAGGCATAAGTGTTTCTGCAAACTCAGCGAGATGTGTGTTGTGGATAGAAAACAGCTTACCACCGTCAATCATACGCTCAAAAAGCTGTTCTTTTTTAGGAGTACGATGAATTACTTCATCGGGCGAGACTTCCAAATACGGGGAAAGAACTTTACAAGCCCACTCCTTATCCACAGGATAAAATCTGCCGTCACCTGGGTGAGCGACAATATTCAAAGCTGTAAGAAACGCAGTACGCTCCATACCAAACTCACCAACAAGAGCCTTTACACTGTCAACGGGATTTTTGCCGTTTCCAATAACCTCATTCGCCATTTTTGCAAATCGCTCGTTTTCAGAAACGATCTCTCTGTAAAGCTCACGGTTATCCGCAACAGCCCATTCTCCTGTATATAAAGGTATAGGCTCTTTCTCAGCATGAATTGTCTGCTCACGCTCCAAGCTGTCAATGAAATGAAAGCTCATAAGCATATCGCCGTTGTCAAGCCGAGAAGTCAGCTCACCGCCGTCAAACGTCCAGTTTTTGGCTCTGTCAAACTCCATGTGAATATCCTTGCCCGCAGGCTCGCCGTTTTCATCGAGCTTTCGGGAAGTAAAATCAACAGTGCTTACGCCTGTTACAATACGGCGCTCTCCAATACATTCGGGACGGAGGTGGTCAGTTATCTCAAACATCATTCCCGGCTTGATCGCCTTTTTGAGCTGAGACAGGTTCTTGACAGTAGGGATTTCGGGCTTTTCTGCTTTGGGAGCGACCGCAGAATTATCGGGTGTGACCTTAGCATTTTCAGGCTTCACGGGTGCAGACTGTTCCTTTTCAGGCTCATCTCTGCCGATATACTCATAAAGTCCGCTGTTGAGCAGTTTGTCATAGGAGATATTTTCGGTGATCTCAAACGCTCCGCTTAACCTCTTGACAGTGCAATCGTCTGTGTAATAGGGCAAAGCACCTGTCAGCGAAACAACCTCTGAAACCACGCCCGTAGCCTTGTTGCGAAACTTGTCTCCGATTTCAACCTTGTACGGCTCAAAGTTTTCCTCAGCCGAGCGTTCGGCTTTCATAGCCTGCCACTGCTCCTGCTGTTCGGGCGAAAGATAAGTATTGTCTTTCAGCCTTGATTCTGTCATGACAGCAACATCGTGCCAGCTGTGACGGAACTTTTCGCCGTTCTCAAAAGAGAAAGTCATTCCCTTACTGTCATAGTCAACAAGCGAGATATTTCCCTCACCGCTGTGACCGCCGATACCATATTCCTTTTTCAAGAAGTCTGCAAGCTCCTGAATTGTCGGGTGATTAGGCTCACTTTTGCTCTTTTCATAGAACTCCTGAACTCTGATCTTGCCGTTTACAAAGCCTGTTCCACGGTCAATTTCAGCAGCCAACGCTTCAAACACCTGAACACCGTCCACAACAGGCCCCGGAGCAAACTCCACTTTTGCCTTATCAGGTGTTTTGGTCTGGATAGGCTCGGGATCACCGAACAGAGAAAGCTGTTCGCCCTCAATGTCGGGCTTCTGCCAAAACGGAATATCTGCCTTTTCGTCCGCCTGTATCTGTTCGATAACATCATCATCGGCAAACAGCGGAGCATCATCGTAGATTTCTTCCGTTTCCTTAGCAGGAACATCTGAAACAGGAACATCGTCAACCGACATTACACCCAGTTCATAGGCAAGATTATCCAACTCGTTCTTGTGGTCTGCATAGGTATCAATGGAAATGATACCCTCCGCATTGTCCACGATAACCGTAGCACCGAGGGAAAGTGCCTTATCCTTGATCTCGTCAAGACTTTCGCTGTCTCCCTTGTATTTCAGCGTAACAGACGGAACATCTTCCGCAGGAGAAGAAGTATCGGAAACATCAGCGGCATCGCTCATAAGCTCTACCGTCTGTTCGTCCTTACCAGTATGACGCTCGATTACTTCATCGGGAACGGAAATGAGGTCGCTGAAATCAAGATCTGTCAGACCGTTCTCGATCATATCCTCAATGCTGTCATACTTCTCAGTGTTATACACTTCACCGTCAAATTCGTGAGTGATCTTGAAATCCACAAGGTCAGCCGTCACCTGAATCGGCAGCTCATCGTCCGTCAGCGTAGTAAACGCAAGACCGACATTGTGCAGATCATCAAAATCAGCACCCTCACGATATTCAGCTTCACAGAAATCGTTGATAAGCCATTTTGCTTTGTCAAGCGGAGTTTCAAAGGTACGCTGATACTCCATGATCTCTACGGGCTTATCGGGGTTATGTTCAAGCATCGCCGTTTGCAGGAGCTTCGGGAATGTGGACAGCTCACGGTACGGCTCTATCTCCATCTTATCGACACGGTTATAGATACCGCAGACGGGATCGCCACCATAGAAAAGCTCTCCTACCTTATCGCCGTCAGCAATAGCAATTTTCCATGTTCCGCCCTCTGTTTCCGCAGATTCGCAGTCAGTGCCGAAGAACTTGTCAACGACCTGCTGTAAGGTCTGGAGTTTTTCCGCTTCACGCTTCGGAGGGTTCAGCTCAAATGCCTGTTCGATCAGGACGGTATATCCTGCTTCACGGAGCTTTGCAGAGTATTCGTCCTTAACATGATCGGGAAAACCGACCATAGGCTGCCCATTTTTGGAGAGCATACGCAGTCCGAGGACTTCTTCACCGATCTCCGCATTTTTGCCGTACATCTCGTAAAAGTCACCGACCTTGCGGATCGATACCGGACCTTTATCCTCCGGTTCTGCCTGTTCGGGAGTATCTACAACAGGTACAGGCTTTTCTGCCTTAGACAGAATCTCAAAGCCCTTTTTCTCCATATCCTGCTGCCAGCCGTCATAGGCAAGCACATCGGAAGTGCCGATCAGAATACCGCCGTAATCGGGTGCGTCAAGGTCTTTCATCTTGATACGGTCAGCGCTGATTTCCTCGATCTCACGGCGAGCGCCGTCATACATTATAATATCACCGACTTCAAGATCGGCAACAGACGGCGCAGACTTCTCCTGTTCCTTTTCTTTTTCAAGGAAAAAATCGGGCATTTCGGTAAAGCCAAAGCTGTCGCAATAATATGCCGTGTCCTTATCGTCCACGGAAATGACGATAACATCGGAAACAGACAGCGAGTGGCCACGGAAATCTTCGGGGTGATTAGTGTTGAACTGAGTGAAAATGCCCTCAAGAGTCGCATTTCCTCTGAACTCACCGACTAAGCCCTCATACACAAGCTCATAATCGTCCTTGTTGAGCTGTACGCCCTCTGCTTTCAGCCTGTCAAGCCCCTCAAAGCGGACACCATGATACTTGTCACCGCCTGGGAGCTGATAGATCTGAAACTTACCCTGTGCCTTTTCCACATCATCAATGGTGCGGATAGGATTTTTCTCCTTGAAATCGTCAAGTATCTTCTGTTCCTCAGCGGTAAGCGAAGAATGGGCTTCCAGATAAGGAACAAGGACATTCAGCATATTTCGGGGAGTTTCCTTGCTTTCGGGTGTGTTGTAGGGATAAGCTGTCGAAGCAAGAGCATTTTCACAGATAGTGCGGATATGGTCAATAAGACTTCCACCGCCAGTACCCTTGCCGTCACCTATGTCAAACCTGTTGGAGAAATTAAACTCCTGTCCGTCCACAACAGCCCTGATCTCAAAGTTTGTTTTCTTATAATAGCCTGCGTTGAGGTCGGGGATCATACGCTCCTGATGCTGTTTATCGTCAAGATACTCCATAAGAGCATTTGCAAGCGCAAAGCTGATCTCGCCGTGTTCCTCCGCAAAATCACTCAGCAGACCACTTTCGGTAAACCAGCGGTCATTGCCGTCCTTAGAATAGCCGAACTGAAATTCAAGGCTGTCGGGCTTTCTCTCAGGCTCAAAAGTCACATGATACTTTTCCTTTGCAATGATAGCAAATACCTGTTCTGTCTGCGCTTCATCACCGAGAATATCATAGAGAGCCTTTTTGATGCGATTGATCTTCGGCTGATTATCGCCCTTTTCCCAATCTGCCATAGCTGCACCGTCAAAAGCTGTCAGGAGGTCAGCGATCTTTTCATCGGAAATATCGGGAACAGCCGCCTGAATATCGTCACGCACCCACCAAAATGCGAGGTCGTCAAATTCCTCATGAATACGGTCAATGAAAGCCTGTCCAATCTCCTGAAAGGAAACGAAACGCTCCATACCACTGAAAGAACAAGTGATGCCGTCATCGCCGTAGGACAGATGCATTGTGTGACGGAGATTTTCGGCATAATAATAGGTGCGGTCAGAGATCTTGCCGTCCTCAAAGACGAACTCCACCTTATCCTTATCTGCGATATTATCAGAAGCGTGGATCATCAGACCGAGCGCAAGCTCACGGCGAATATCATCACCCTGATGATAACGCTCCGCAAGTGCATACAGCTCTTTTTCGGGCAGATGATAGCCGAAAGAAGAATTATCGCTGGGCTGGTGCTTTTCAAGATACCCACGCTCAAACAGCGGATATGCCATGCTTTCCCACTCATCGGAGGACAGAGTATGCTCCGCAAGGAAACGGGCAAGGTCAGCATTGGAGAACAGCACTTCTTCCTCAGTTGCCTGTTTCTCAGGTACGATCGTGTCGATCACACTCTCAAAAGCTAAATTGTGAGAAGAAAGGAAGTCCTTAAATGTATCGAAGGAAATATCATCGGAAAGCACCGAAATACTCATATCCTTTATGATAGGTGCTGCGGTGCGGTCAGCAATCAGGTTATAACCACCTTCGCCGTTGTTGATCTCCGTATCATAGTGCAGACGGAAATTTGTGAGATCATCACTGCTTCCCGAAAGCTGTATATCCTTGTGTGAAGCAAGGGCATCGGCAAGTGCCTGATCTCTGTCAGCCTGTTTCTGTACGGAATGTGCGTGTTCTGCAAGGAAATCCTCAATATCCGATTCCTGCAAAGCACTTTGCAGTATCTCCGCATACTCCTGAATATCCTCAGCGGTGAAAGTTTCGTCAATGCTGTCGATCTGCCCTCTTGTGACTTCACCGACAAACATAGTGGCTATCGCAGACTTCTGTTCTTCGCTGAAATCATGCTGGAAAAAGAAATCGGAAAGTTCGATAGTACGGTCAAAACTGCTTTTCGCTTCAAGCATATCATTCAGCTTGGAGTGTTCGCCGTAACGCTCCGAAGCAGGCTGATCGAGATAGGCATTGACAAGAGACAGCATTTCACCGAACTGTGCTTCATCATAACGCTTATCGAAAAAGTCAGAAAGCTGAAGCTGTGCATCTTCCACCGCCAGCCTGTGCATTACGGGCGAAAGCGCTATCATCTGCTCCATTGGAAGCTCCTGATCCTGCATGGTGTGGATAAGCCCCACCTCACGCTTTGCGGTATCTAATGCCCTGTGAAAAGCCTGTGCTTCATCACGGTCAACCGAGAACATCACTTTGCCGTCACGGATAACACCGCTGTATCTTGCGTTAGTTTCGATAAAGGGTTTGACTTCCTCATACTGTTTCGGGGTGAGGGTTGACATATACAAATGTCTGTTCTGTGCCGAAACGGAACGGTTTCCGATGACCTGTCCCTTTTCGCCAATACCGACCTGACGGCGCTTGCCGATGATATTGTCACGAACAGACCTCACATAAGCAAGATCGTTACGGCTGACGGTCAAAGTGCCTTTGCCTGTCGGGTAAATTCTTCCCGAAAACTTGATACCCTGTTTGTCCAGAGTGTCAGCCATTTTCAGGATAAGGTCACGGTCAGCGGAAATGTACTCCTTGTTGGGGATATATCTGTATTCCACATTGCCGATGATGTTCTTTTCGGGCGGAGAAAACGGAACAGTTGAGCCTGCCGCTTCAAGATTTTTGCCTGCAAGCTGTCTTATTGTTCCGACATCAGCGGCATTTACCGCCATTTTGAAACCGCTTGCCACTCTGTATGCACGATAATTCAAGCCCGAATCTTCGAGTTTCTGAAACAAAGCACTGAAATCTTCAACACTCATGCTGATAACAGCCTTGTCCCTGTTATCAGTAGCAGAGTTCCAATATTCATTGCCTATTGCAGCCATTCTGTCAGCCTCCTTTTTTACTTCTGTCTTTTGTTCTGTATCTATCTCTTTTTTGGGGATACCCCTGAGCATATCGTTCCAGTCTTTATATGTATCGGGAGTGACGATACGCTTCATATCGGGATATTCACTCATAAGCCTTTCGGCAAACTGATTGCCTTTTTCATCGTTGTCGGAGCATAAAAATACATTCTGAGGCGGGATATTGTAACGAAGTATCGTATCAAGGACAATACTCGGTTTCAAGCCCATCATGGACACCATACGGCAGTTATCAAGTTCCTTATCGTGCATTTGCAGATAAGAAAGCATATCTATCGCACTCTCAAAGAAAAATGCTTTATCTCCTTTACCACGAACGACTTCAAAGCCGTGTCCTTCTGCCGAATACTCAGCTATACCCTTAAATCTGTATTCAGTTGATGTACCGACTTTTTCTGCACCGATGACCTTACCGTTTTCATCAAAAAATTTGAACAGAACATTTCCTCTCTTTTCTTCCTGAGAGATCAAGCCCTGTTTTACAAGCGAAACTATGAGGTCATAGTCAAGTCCTCTTGTTTTGCAAAGATAAGCAAACACACGTTTACAGTTATCTGCTTCATTTATTTCCGGCACTCCCTCTTTTTCAGCAGTTTTCTTGGGAGTGTCGGTATGAGGCGGGGTATATGTGCGTTCATAGTGTTCGCCGTTCAGGGCTTCCACCGCTTCGACAAACGACATATTCATATACTGACGGAGGAAGGCGATGTTGTCACCGCCCTCGTCCGTACTGAACCTGTGCCATACTCCACGTTCGCCGGGGGCATTGTCCTTGATGTGCATACTGTCATGGTCTTTCCAGATGTATTCTCGCCCCACACGTTTCAGGTCAAAGCCGTTCTGCATAAGAAATTGCGGAAGATTGACCGTACTTGCCCTTTCTATCTGTTCTTCACTCAGTCTCATTTAGCCTAACCCCTGTGTATCTTTCTTTTTGGGTGACTTCTGCTTCTGGGGCTGTTTCTTGCCCTGTCCGCTGATACGCTGAACCTCTCGTTTCAGCTGTGAACGTGAGAAAAACGCCCGTCCCTGGTCTTTCTTCGATACCGTAACAGCCGACTTATCGCCGTTCATAACAGCGGAGTGTGCAATGCCTTTCTTGTCAAGTTCAGCGACCTTTGCTTTTGCCTGTTCCTCGGTCATCGGCAGAGTTACCCTGAACTCTTTGGGCAGAGCCTTGTAAAATTCGGGATTGATATACTCCGCAGCCCGCACACCCTTGACCTTATTTTCTATCTGCTTGTAAACCTTAGCATTGTCTTTCGATACGGTGATCGCAACAGTATCATTCTTGCGGACTACGGCAGAATACGGAATTTTCTCAGCCATAAGCCCCTTTACGATCTCACGAGCAACCTCTGTCGCTTCAACACGGGAATGTCTCTGCTCTTTGGAAAGAGAAGCATAGTATTCGGGGTTGATCGTTTGGTATTTGCCTTTCTCGCCTTTGCCTGCATTCTCCTTAGCCGCCTGTGTCTTGGCGATCTTGCCGATAGTGGAGTACATAATGTCATTGAGAGCCACAAGGTCTTTCTTTGATACCGTGATACCCACCTTGTCATCGCCACGAGCGGCGGCGGAAAACTCAATGCCTGCATTGGAAAGCGCCGCCATAACAGAGACCGCCTGTGCTTCGGTCATGCTCTCAATGTGGCGGTCATTCCTCGGCAGTTCCTTGTAATAATCGGGATTGACACGGAAAGCGCCGTCCTCATTCATCTCTGCCTTGCCGTCAGCGACCATATCAAGAAGCCAGTCCTGCACCTCGGAAACTTCTTCCTCATGGGTGCGTTCTTCATTTACGGCATCTAAGGAAGAAAGAGCCTTTTCGACTACCGCAAGTTCGCCTTGAAGCCTTGCAATATCCTCGTTTGCCATTTCACGCATTTCCTGTCTGATATGCGGATTGTCCGCAATGGTCTGCGCCGCTTCAATAGACTCCGCTAAATCAGCCCTTGTCTTTTCAAGGTCAGCCTTTGAACCGTTGTTGATAATGCCGTCTATCATGTTGTAGTCATCTTCAAGCTGTTCCTCGACCGTCAAGTTGAACTTATCAGCCAGCGAAGCGATCTGCGACTTGTCAAGTTCCTCGGTCTCCTGAGCATAGAAAAGCGTATCTTCCGCAAGTCCCGAAGTTGTCTCAATGCCGTTTTCAGCCACATCAGCCAGCTTGTCGCTTGTCAGCTTCATCTGAGCGTCAAGGGTGTCATTGTCCTGCATGGAGTAGAACTCATCGGGCTGATGAACCTTGTCAATACGCTCGTCAACAGACTGAATACGCTCTGAAAGCGTATTTATCTGCTGTTGCAGTTTGTACTTGTCAACAACGCTGGTCTCGGGAGAATTGTATTTCTCTACGATACTGTCTTTTTTAGCGGTAAGAGCCTTCTTCTTATCCATAAGACAGTTGAATGTCGCTTCATTGAGCCTGTCCATAGCATCGGAAAAGGCTTCACGGCGGTGCTTGTTAAAGCCGATAGAAAAACTCTTGATCGCATCGCTGAGAGCAACCACTCTGTCCAGCTTGTGGGAGATAGTGTCACGCTTTGCGGTCATGGCATCTATCTTCTTCCAGCCGTTTTCAATCTTCTGCTCACGCTTGGGGATCTTATCCTCACGGATAGCCGTGATACGTTCTTCATTACGGCGGATCATGCTCTGCACAAGGGGAACACCGCCGAGAGTAGCCGAGAGCATACGGTTGGTATCTTCCAGCTTGTCAGCCTTAGCGGACAGGGCTTCGATTTTCGCTCTGTTTCGGTCTATCTTGTCCGTCTGATTGGCGATCTTCTCATCAAGGGAGTCGATACGGCTCTGATGATGTTCCGCTTTGGCATTCAGAAAAGGAAGAAGTTTTCCCGATTTCTGAATATTGTTCTCATGCTCATGTTCCTGAGCCTGTGCCTGTTTTCTGCGAAGTTCTTCCTCTGCGTCAGTCACAGGCTGGTCATTGGTGCGCTTGTCATCATTATCCTGTACGGGCATTGGCTACCTCACTTTCTTCTCTTAACGAAAACGATGATACCTGCGGTCACTGCTGTAACAACAGCGCTTGTGATGATAATAAACTTCTTCATTGTCCGAATTTCCTTTCTCTTTCAGTTTTCTCGGCGGTCAGCTTGTCCTTGACCGCCTGTTTGCGTCTTACCATTTCAGCCTGACGGCGAATGACTTCTCTTGAAATAAGCCCTGTGCGGACTTCCTCTTTGTCCGCAAGTTCAGCCTTGTCCCGATGATCTTCGTCACCCTTGAGAACATTCTGCCTGTGCTGAGTATCTGCAAAATATACAGTCTCACGCTTTTCGGGAGTATTGTTCTGCTGTACCTCACGTTCCTTTGCTTCTTCCAGGTCACGCTCCGTCTGCCTGTTGGCAGTATACGCCCTTGTCAGCTCACGCTGAATGGTGGGCGTGTCACAGTACCAGAGCCGTGTAAACATACGGCACAGCTGGACTTGCAGTTCGTTCGGTCTGTTCCGTAATGTGCCTTCCGTTACATTGAGATAGTGCGCCACCGAGGGGAGAAGCACAAGATAACTGCTGTCATCTTTATGCTCCTTGATCTCACGGAGCATTTCTTCAAACTCATCGGAACTTGCTTTCTTCACGATCTCATCAACCGTGTCCTTATAATCGGCATCATAGGAAAAGCGCATCTGCTTATCCGTAAAAGTGCCGATATGCGGTACACCGCTTGTTTTAAGGGCGATTGCCAACAGCTTGCCCTTGTCGGTATCAAGTGTGACGTACTCTCTGCTGTCTTTTGGAAAGTTATCCTCACCAAAGGAAAAAATATGGTCACTCACTGCTGCATCATTCCTCTCAGTTCACCGACAAGCTCCGCATTGGTGCTGTCCTTGTCAAATTCCATTGCATACGCACCGCACATCTGCTCCTGAATACGGCGAGGGAGTTTTCTTAGCTCTCTGACAGGCACAGCGATGAGCTTTGCGATCTTGTCAAGCTCGATAACCGCAAGCGCCGAATTAGTGAGCATATAGATCTGCTTTGTGTTCGCACTGTTGGCAAGGTACTCAAACACAATGACCTGCTGTGTCTCAAAGTCAAGGTTTGACAGCGTGACCATAGGAATGCCCGTTGCCTTAGATACCTTTTCAAGTGTGAGAAGCACAGAGCCTTTCTGCCACAGCAGATCAAGGGCATTGTAAAGCTCTTTTCTGTCCTCATCAGTCCTCACCACGATAGTTTCAAGGACGGTTTTCATCTTCGCCCTGATCTCCTCGGGCATAGTAGCGATAGTTTCAGGCTCTACACCGAGCGTCTTTTCGATAGCCGAATAGTCTAAATCGTTCATTTCTTCTTACCCTCCGTTTTCCAGTTGTAGTATGTCTTGCCCTGATATTCGTTGGGAACGACTTCGGGCAAAACGATAGTCTTTCTGCCGATTTTCATGTAGCTTGTGCTTTTGCCGTTCAGAAGCCCCTTGACCTGAGCATCGGACAGCGTTACACCAAAGACCTTAGCAACATTCATTCCGCACTTGCCCTTGCAGTACCACCCGAACTTGCCGTTGATGACCTCAGCACCGCACTTAGGGCATCTGCCCGCCGATTCAAACTTGCCGTCTGAAAAAGAAACAGAATTATCGGACTTGCCGTATTTACCGCACATTTCACGGACATTCTGCTCGATCTCCGACATAAAGCTGTCAGCAGAATACTGTCCGTGTTCAACCTGCCGGAGCTTCATTTCCCATTCAGCCGTCAGCTTTGCCGACTTCACTTCATCGGGGACTACGCTCACAAGGTCAATGCCCCTGTCGGTGGGAATGATCTGTTTGCCCTTGCGTTCCGCATAGCCGTTCTTGACAAGACTTTCGATGACAGCGGCCCTTGTTGCAGGCGTACCTAAGCCCTTTTTCTCGGATTCGTCATCATATTCGTCCTGTCCGGCGTGTTCCATAGCGGATAAGAGAGTATCTTCGGTGTAAGGCTTCGGCGGACTTGTGAAGTGTTCGTCCTTGCTTAAACTGCCGGTCAGGACTTGACCCTCAGTCAAGACAGGGAGCGACTTGTCATCTTCCTTATCATCGGCGGATTTCACCGCATAGCGTTTCCAGCCCATATCAAGGACGGTCTTACCGCTTGCCGTAAACTCAGTACCACCGCACTCAGCCGTCACTTTGACCGATTCATACTTATGTGCAGGAGCAGAAGCACACATCAGCTTTCTCGCCACAAGAACAAGGATATTCTTTTCTCCTGCCGGAAGTCCGTTAAGGTCAGCCGTGGCAATACCGCTTGTGGGGATAATTGCATGGTGTCCCGTGACTTTCTTGTTGTTAATAACTTTACGCAGATCGGGAGTATGCACCATATTGAAGCCGAGATAGGTATTGCAGAGCCTCAGCACATCAAGCGCCGTCTGCTCCATATCGTCCGATAAGAATTGACTGTCTGTTCGGGGATATGTGACCAGCTTCTTTTCATACAGATTTTGCGTGTAGTCAAGAGTCTGCTGGGCAGTGTAACCGTAGGTTTTGTTGGCTTCACGCTGTAAGGTGGTAAGGTCATAGAGTTTTGGTGCGCTGATCGTTGTGACTTCCTTTTTGACCGCCTTCACCGTAACAGGCTTTCCCTCACAAGAAGAAATCAGGTCATTGACCGCAGTTTCATCGTTGATTCTTGCAGAGGACAGGGTAAAGCCGTCACAGACTATATCCGCAGTAAAATACTTCTGCTTGATGAAATGCTTAACGTCATAGTTACGCTTTACAAGCATTGCAAGCGTAGGTGTCTGCACTCTGCCAATATTCAGCTTACCGCCGTACCGACAGGAGAACAGCCGAGAACCGTTCATGCCAACAAGCCAGTCAGCCTTAGCCCGTGAAAAGCCTGCATAGAACAGGTTATCGTATGCGGACATTGGCTTCATGGAATTGAGTGCCTGCCTGATAGCCGATTCTTCCAAAGAAGAAACCCACAAACGCTTGACGGGCTTTCTGCACCGAGCCATTTGATAGACATAGCGGAAAATACATTCTCCCTCACGGTCAGCGTCCGTGGCACAGATGATCTCGGTCACGTCATCACGCCCCATAAGCGCCTTGACAATGCCGAACTGCTCCTTAGTGCTTTCCGTGACCTTGAACTGCCATGATTCGGGTATCATAGGGAGCTGAGAAAAACTCCATTTCTGCTCCCACCCACAGCCGTATTCGTTGGGATTTTTAAGCCCGACCAAGTGACCGACACACCATGACACAATGTAGCCACTGCCTTCGATGCAGCCCTTGTTGGTTTTGTTAGCACCCACCACCGAGGACAAGGCTCTCCCGACCGAGGGTTTCTCGGCAAGAATAAGAACGCTCAATCAATTGCACCCCCGTCGGAAACATACATCACCACATCTTTTTCAGGTTCGATCTTGTACTTATTGGGAGCAACACACCCGTCATCAGGCTCATCATACTTATGCTCAAAGCAAGTGCCGTAGTAGTTGTCTAAGTCCTCATCATCGTCCTCGTCAAAATCATCGAGGTCATCGCCGTACTTGTCACGGAACTTCGCATTGGCTTCACCGTTGCACTCACCGAACTTGTACGCTGCATAAGCGATACCGCCCACAGCGCCGAGACCTGCCACACACTTGATGATCTTCTTGATATTCATATAAAAACCCTCCGTTAATACTCTATGGGATCGCCATAGTTGATTTTTTTGATTGACTTTATGTTCGCTCCGAGGTCAAGACCACACCAATTGTAGTAACCCCAGGAGCCTGAAAATGCCACACAGGACGGCACACTGTTATCATCATAGATAAACTCAACGATACATTTGCCGTCACCGCCGAAGTTATGATATTTCCCCTCGCCATCATCAGCCCAGCCTTTGCTGTCGCATTGCTTGACGGTAAACTGAGTTCCGTTTTCAAGCTCCACTAAGTACCTGTCCCAATCATAGCCGTAAAACAAGCCTAATGCGGCGCAGTAATCACCGTATTCATCACGGCGAATGCCCGTGTTTGTGATCGGATCGACCACAGAACCATATATCGCACCCGAAGCAGGCTGTGCTTTCAAGCCCGAAGCCCTCTCGCCGGCAAAGCAGTTAGTCCAGCCGTCCTCATGGGGAAAATCCCAAATGACTTCAACCGTTTCGGTCTTGCCGTTCTCCGATACAGGTACAGCTTCGGTATTTTCTTCCTCAGAAAGAATAACAGGCTCTACCATCACCGTGTACTCCGTACCCTCACGCAGACCCGTGATGTAGCACAGGCTGTCCGATTTGAACTCAAAGTACATATTGTCATAGTAGGCATAATCGGGCGAGACCGCTTCACAGGTGACAGTGTAATCTCTGTCAGGCTCGGACTCCCATTCGACTTTTAAGCAGGAAACGGAAATCGTTGATACTTCCAAACCTTCGACAGATACTTCGGTGATCTCGGGCGGAACATCTGCATTATGTACGATGAAACCCATGATAAGAGCAAGTATTCTTCTTTGAAAATCAGGCTCAAACATTATATTTCGTCACCGCCTTCCGCTTTGATAAGAGCCTTTTCAAGCTGATACGGCACTCCTATCAGAAGCGACAGGATCATCGACAGTATCAGCACTGTTGGCAGATAACTTAGCACGTTTCTTTTCCTCTCTTTCCTTAGCCTTCATCTCTTTTGCAAAGGCTCTGTATTTTGCTGTGTATTCGTATGATTTTCCGAACAAGTGCATTGCCGCCTTGTATAAATTAGGCTCATATTCTTCGATAACAGCAAGTTCTTCGTTGATATGCTTGCTGAACGGACACCCGACACAGCCCGTTCTCCGCAATCCGTATTCGGTATAACAGCGAGAGTGTGTCACATCAAACATCTGCTCATAGTCATGCTTGTCCTTGTCGGTGTACCAGAATATCGGACGAAATGTATCACAGCCCTTTGACTTGCACTCTGAAAAACAAGTCTTAAATGCCGCCGAACGGATACCACCCTCAGCCTTGCGAATGCCTGTCATATCAAGGTCTGCATCAAGTTCCTTGATGATACGCTTTGCAGGCTTTTTCTTTGCATATTCACAGCATTTGTTTGAAATCGGAAAGTCGGGAGGATTGGCAAGAATAAATTCTTTCAGCCACTTGTTACGATAAATCGAAAAACGGCTCATCTTCTGCACACCGTTTTCATCGGAATAACGCTCACCGCACCACCATTGAAGTGCTACCTTGCACTTAGGATATTTCTGCAAAAGAACTTCCAACGGTTCATCTTCCCACTGAAAATTATGTTTTTGAAGTCTCATCATCTGTTCCGATACATACTTTGAAAGGAACGGCACACCGTACTCCTTGATACAAGTCGGGATAGGCTTGTCAGGTTTTATATGAATGATTTCTATACAGTATTTCTGTTCAAGTTCAGCCAAATGCTCCTTTGTGGCGGTATATTCCAAGCCCGTGTCTATCCAAAAATAGGTCACTTTTCCGTCCTCATCGACCTTATGTATCATATCGAGCATAATGTCGCTGTCCGAGCCGCCGCTTATACTGCACACAGGAGCGTAAGACCGCATCATAATACGCTGTGCCTTGCAAAAAGCAGTATAAATGGTGTAGTTATTGTTATCGGCACAGGTTTTCAGGATTTCTTCATTCATCACGAAGTCCTCCCATGATATGGGCGATAACGTCCACAGTCCAGCCGTTGCCGACAGCGGTATATCTGTGCGAGTCCGCTGCACCCTCCGTGTAATTGTCAGGAAGTGTCTGCAAACGCTCATACTCCAATGGAGTCAGCTTGCGGACAGCACCGTTCTGATAGACTTTCTTCTGTAGATTACCGCCTGCACCGTCACCGCACAACGTTCCGCACTTATATTTCGGATTGAAAACACGCTTGTTTTCCGAGAATATATTTTCTCCGTCAAGTGTAGCGATGACACGATCATCTTCACCATTCAGAGTATATTTCTTATCACGATACCAATACTTTTCGGGAACTTTTTCTGCTGAAAGAATAATATCGTCAAGCACAATTCCCTTATCAGACGGCTGTGTGACATTTGGAATATTCGTCCAGTACAGCCGTTTGCGCTCCTGTGCCGAAACAAGTGCGGAATTTATCATAACAGGCTCAACACCAAGTTCACGGGTGATCTCATCACGCCATTCTGCTTTCATGCTTGCGACATTCTCAAAGAGGAAATACTTCGGAGCGACCGTATTAAGAGCATCGACATAGGCATAAAACAGACGGCTCTTTTCGCCTTGCAGACCTGTTTTGTCTTTCTGTCTGTAAACTGTATTCAGACCTGAAAGGTCTTGACAAGGACTTCCGCCGATCAGAAGATCAAAACCGATATATTCCGAAAAGTCCGCATTTGTTACATCGCCCTTATGCTCGATATTCGGATAATTCTTTTTGCTGATTTTGATAGACGGTTCATTGATCTCATAAGCGACATAACGCTCGACAGGAATACCGGCTCTTTCAAGAGCGGCCATTCCGCAGGATATACCGTCAAATAAGCTGAGTACCCTCATACCGCACCGCCTTTCTCCGTCAAAGAAGAAAGAATATGGGCGATAACGTCCACCGTCCAGCCGTTGCCGATACACTTGTATCTCTGCGAGTTGCTGATACCTGCCGTATAGTTATCGGGGAGAGTCTGCAAGCGCTCCGCTTCAACAGGAGTCAGCTTGCGGATAATATAATCACCGTCAGGCAGATCAATCTTATACAAACCTGTCTTTGCTCCCTGACCGCCGCCGTTTGCCGACAGTGTTACCGACTTCCCACGAACGGAATAAATACGCTGTCCCTGACCGCCTTTTCCGTACTGCCCAACACGAACAGGAGCGCATACAAGGCTGTCTTTCTGAACCGTTGTCAGACAGTTTGATTTTCCGTCAGGTCTGACTTCGATATGCTGTTCTGTATGTCGTGCGGAGCTAAGACGGTCGTCATCAACATATCTTCCTCGCTGGGCGGCCCCCACAGGCTCGGCAACCGCAGTTGCACCGCCTTTGAAGCCTTTGTTTTTTATAAGCGTTGCTTCACCGTACTTATAGTATCCAGCCATTACAGTACGGCTTTTTTCTCCATCATCGTTGTAAGTGTTAATGGGGATAGCTACACGCTGTTTAGCCATTTCACTTCCATACGGACTGAAAGGTTTTTCTCCGGCTTTATAATATGTAGCAGGGATAGTGTGCGACTTGCCGCCAACAGTATTGATCGGAATAGCCACCATTGTCCGCTGTTTTCTTTCAAGCGTATTGTAAAGTACAGCACCGTTATAGGAAGAAGTCATACAGTAGGACTTGTCCTGCCACGGTACAGCGTTTTCAAGCACATCGGCAAGCATAATGCCCAGATCATCGGGCTGGGTGACATTCGGGATATTAGTCCAGTAACAGCGCTTTCGATTCTGACCGCTTACAAGTGCAGAATTTATCATGATAGGCTGTACACCTAAATGCTTGCTGATCTCGTCCTTGATATTTTGATGAATTGAGTAGTTATTCTCATAAAGAAAATACCTGCACTCACTCTCACGGAGCGCCCGAACATACTCCATAAACAGCCTGAAACCCATGCCGTCAGAGGTGGTCTCTCTGCCTTTCTTTGCAATAGACCAGTATGTACACGGACTTCCGCCGAGCAAAAGGTCATACCCCTTAAACTGAATAAAATCGCCGTCAAATACGTCCCCGTGATGAACAATATCGGGGTAATTGCGCTTTGAGACCGTGACAGCGTACTTGTCGATTTCAAAGGCATCATAACATTCTACGGGCAGGCCCGCACGTTCAAGTGCAAGCCGTCCGCAGGAAATGCCGTCAAATAGGCTTAAAACTTTCATTAGACAAATTCTCTCTCTTTTCTCATTGTCTGTGTTGTTTCTCTATATCTGTTTTGTTGTCATGACCTTGAATCCAATGGGTTCAAGGTCGTTCAGGCTTCGTAATACTCGTCACAAAGCTCCTTGTATTCACGCTCCAGTTCGTCATAGTCCTCGCAGAGCTTGTTGTACTTTTCCGCAAGGACGGAGTGATTTCTGCCAAGCTCAGAAGCCGACTTCACAACATTATCGTACTTCTTCGCCATAGCAATACCGCCGTCCATAAAGCCGACCAGGTGACCTGCATCATATCCCTGTGAAAACCACTTCCGCTTGATACAGTCAGTCACCTTTGCGGTAACTCCTGCCGCACAAGCCGCCCCTGCAAGGGAAGCGATACCTACGATCATCTTTTTTCTCTTATTCATTTGCTGTTCCTCTCTTTCTCTCATTCGTCATCATAACTGTCATTGCCGTCAAAAATCTCCAGGTCATCATCATCGTCCGACTTGTAGTCATCGGGATCAAACTCAGGCTTTCTTACACCGTTATCGCCCTTTTTCTTCTTGAAAAGGAAGAAACCGCCTGCACCGAATCCGATAAGTGCAATGATACCCACAAGGTAGATACTGCTCATATTGGCAGGAGCTTTCTTGACAGGAGCATTTTCGCCGTCCTCAGCACCCTCACCGTCAGCAGTTGTTTCGGAAGTCTCAGCCGTGTCCGAGGAATTATCACCGCTGTTCACTCTGCCGTTGGCTTTCTCAGCCGCCTGCATAGCCTCCTCGGGAGTGTACTTCGGATTTCCGTCCTTATCTTCTTCACCTGCATAGAGGAGTGCGTAGAGATCATAATCGTCAACTTTGTTCAGAAAGTACACATTGTCCTCTCCGCTTTCGGCGGTGTAATTGATAAGCACATAGAAAACGTGACCGTCCTTTGTGGTGACAGCGATAAACTGCATTTCCTCTGTGTTGTAGATGATCTGCTCCGACTTGATAAGAGTAGCGTTGCCGTCTGTATCGTAATAGGGATCGCCGTCATAGTCAGGTCTGCTGTCATTTGCGGTAACAGTGCCGTTGCCGTTCTCGGCAAGCTGTGCCATTACCTTCATAAAGTCCTCCATGCTGTATTCTCCCTCTGAAACAGAAGAAGTTGTTTCAGTCGCTGAACTGCTGTCCTCAGCTGAGGCCTCTGTTGCTTTTGCCGTTGTTCCCTCAGTTTCAGAGCCGTCCTCCGAACTGTCATTGTCAGCGGCAGTTGTTGCCTGTTCCACCGATTCAACAGCAGAGTCGGTTGTTTCTGCCGCCGAAGCCGAAACCGCACCGACACTTGCAAGGGAAAGCATCATTGCTGCCATTACAGCACTAAAAAATCTTTTTCTCATTGTTGTCCTCCTGTAAAAGTGTTCCTGTGTATTCATCACCGTCAGCCAGCTCGTCAATGTCATCGTCGGTAAGCCCACGGCTCTTGAATTTCAGGTTTTGCTGATATGAACGAATAAGTGTCTCAGGATCGGTCTCCTCTGTATTAGCCACCTGTTCAAGTTTTTCATATTTCAGCACTTTTATCTCCATAAGGAGATTTTTGAGCTGTCCGCTTGCTGTTTCTATCTGCCTGCGGAGTGAATCAGCCCTTTTCTCTTTCTTTTCGATCATCTGATCTATATTAGCCATCACATCACCTCCGTCAATACAGCACCAAGCGTGGATCAATGTAGTCCCAGCCGTAGCCGTCCGTGTCAATGTAAATGTGAAAATTCACGTTGCCGGCTGTTGTTTTGGCAAATTCCTTGCCCTCCTTGATACTGTCGCCTTCTTCATAGTCATTTATCAGCACCGCATTTGCGATAGTGATCTCCGTATCACGCTTTGTTCCGCCGTTTCCGTCATACCAATACTTCACATCGTCCTTGCGGATCGTGATCTTGTTGTCATCGGTATCGACATCGGTTATCTTACCGCTGAAAGGCATTTTGAGCTTTGTTCCGCTGTCCGCATACACCTTGATACCCTGATACAGACCGTCACTTGCTTCATTCCAGCCCGTCATTTCGTAGCCGAACTCACGCTTTAACGAATAGTCACGGATAGACGGCTCTGGAAGAAGATTATATAAAGTCTGATGATTGCCGTAGAGCGTGTTGCCGTCCTCATTGCCGACAAGCAGATTGTAATACTGCAAGCGTTCGGTCTTGTGGGACAGGGTTTTCAGCTTGTCCTCTATGACCTTATCAAAGGTCTTTTTCTGCTTGACATTGTAATACAAGTTGCATTCGGTTTTCCAGTAATACTTTTCATAATAGGCATACATACAAGTGTCTGTTATGCTGTCATTCCAAATGGTTGTATCGGTCGGGCTTACCAAAAACCATGCGTCAGTACCGTCCCAGCCCCAAAAACTGCGGTTATGTGATGAACCGCCCGCATTGAAAAAGAATGTGTCATTATCGCTGTCATACATATAAAACGGTCTGCTGTCGCCTGCATAATAGCGATGATCTCTCACATAAAAGCCTGTCAAAGCATAATCGTTATTAGGATCAAGCACACGGTAGTTATCTGTAATGCAGATATACCCGTCGCTGTCACGATACTGTCCGATCTCGGAAGTGTACGCTATCGGCTTGAAACGGTACTTGTAAGGCTGACCGTCATAGATATATGCGTCCTGTTCGGCTCTGTAATATGTTCCCTCGTCAGCTGCACCGCCGCCCCAATAATTGTAGGGGTCAAGTTCTTCCCAGCGTGACTTGTTGTCATACCAATACACAAACTGATATTCCGCATTGAATATCTCATCGAGCAGATCTTCGGTATCTCCGTCAAACTCCCAATACTTTATGTCACCGTTGTCGGCGGCATCAAAATCGTAGTAGTAAGCACAGAGGAATGACCACAGCTTGTAGGTGTCGAAGTCATAGACCGGATCCCAGGGATATTTGTCTGAGTTGCCCCAATACCAATTATCGGGCTTGTCTTTCAGGTCTTTTTTCTTAGCACCGAAGTCCGCAAGTCAGTCCTTCCAGTCATCGGGATCACTGACCTTGCGTATTTTCTCATTCATCTCATAGGCAAGTTTCGTGTAGTATTTTTCGGCTTCCGACAAGTCATAGTCCTGCGCCGCATAAGTGCCGAGGGTGAAACCGCTGCTTGAAGCAATAGAGCTGAAAATCATGATGATGAAAGCAAACACAAGAAGAATGATGATAACAGGCACAGCCAGTGTTGCAAAGAACTTCTTGACTTCCTTTTCGTACACGTTCTTGACAAACTTGAAAGCCGTCCTGATTGCATCTGAAACCGACTTCTTTGTCTGCTTGTTCTTCGGCCTGCGCTTCTTCTTTTTCTGCTTGTACTTATCGTGCTTTTCATTCAGTCGGTTTTCCTGCCTGTTCAGGCGGTTTTTAGACTTCGATTCGCTGTCTTTGAGCCTGTCACGCTTTTTCTGCTCACGCTGTAAACGCTGGGGCTTTTTGACCTTTTCTATTGCAGGCTCGGCAATTCTTCTCTTAGCCGAGTCTATCGCATGAAGCACATCGTTGTCCTGATCTTCATTGACCGCTTTCTGCCATGCCGAAGCCCTCATACGCTTTGCTGAATAAGAAACAGGCTTTAAGACAAGAAGCCCTGCACTTGCATCACGCTTGATCTTCCGCTGATTGCGAAGCTCCTTTTTCTTGAACCTCTTGTCTGTTTTAAGCTGTTTCTGCTCAAATTTCAGTTCACGCTTTGACTGCAAATACGCCTGTTTTCGGCGTTTGTTCATCGCCCTGCGGTAAGGATTGCCCCTGTCTCTGACCTTTCTTGACTTGTAAAAAGCCTTAGCCGACTTTATATCCGCTTTTGAAGCACTGAGTTTCGGCTTGTAGGAATCGACCTTGAAAACCTTGTATTCAGCCTTTTGGAGCTTGTACTTCGCCTTTTCAAGTTTCTGCTGTTTCTTCTGTTTCAGGTGACAGTGCGTACCCTTGACGGCATCGACCGCTGTTCTTCCAACAAAGAAAACTCCACGGTGATAATCGTCTACCGCTTCACGGGTATACTTTTGCTTTAATTTGTTTCTGACTTCACGCTGGGCAACGTCAGCACCTTTTAAGCCGACAGTCTCCGCTGCGAGTGCAGTGTCAACAGCCGTCTGCGTTACATCGTGTACCGCAAAATTCATGACCTTTGCTGTACCCTTGAAAACCTTGCCCTTTTTTGACTTCGGCTTCCAAGCGTTTATCGTCCTTGTGACCGAGGGAACATCGCCCTTGATACGGTATTTCGCATTGACCGCCTTATGTATCAGACCACGATTATTGCCGTGGAACTGCTTTTCTCCACGGACGATATTCGCTTTGGTCTTGAATTTGCCCTTGCTGTTCTGCCCACGGACAAATTCTATCTGAAACTGCTTTGACCGCCTGCTGACCTTATCGAAACGCGCCTGAGCTTTACGGAGGTTATTCTGTTTTCTCTGTAATCCCATAATTCCTCCATTTCATGCCGTTTACTGGTCTTGAGGGCGAGTCGTCATCAAGCGGAACATCTGCGTATCTGCGGGGAATTTGTCGGTGAAAGGCAAAAGCACCTTATCATAGCGGATAAGTCCCTCGCCCGGACCTGAGTTTGTTACAAACTTCATCTGTTCCTTAGAAATGTGCAGTTTTTCCGCAAGAATATCTCTGTCTCCCGATGCTTGATTCAGCATATAGACGAAGTCCGAGTTATCGAAAATATTCTCGACTTCCTGCGACTGCAACAGGTCTTTTACATTCTGCGTGATACCCGTAGGAACTCCGCCCCATTTTCTGAAACGTTTCCAGATCTCAGCGGAATACTTTGCCGTCTGTTCCTCTTTCAGCAAAAGGTGGAATTCGTCGATGTAGTAGCGAGTGATCTTCTTTTTCTCACGGTTAGCGGAAACTCTGTTCCAAACGGTATCCTGAACGATCAACATACCGACCTTTTTCAGCTGATTGCCGAGTTCCTTGATGTCAAAGCAAATGATACGGTTTGTCATATCAATGTTTGTGCGGTGGTTGAAAAGGTTCTGCGAACCGTTTACAAACATTTCAAGGGAGTTAGCCACTCTCAGAGCCACATCGCCCTCAGCTTTCAGTTCATGCTGTAAGTCAGAAAGCAAAGGCATTTTCTCCACAGACGGCTGATTTTCAATGAAATTCTTGTAGATACGCTGAACGCACTTGTCGATAACAGACCTTTCCTCAGCGGTCAGTCCGTATCTTCCGCCCACGATGATCTCGCACAGGCTGATAAGAAAATCCGACTTGTCAGCGATAACTTCCATAGGATTGCTCATAAGATAATCGTCAATCGTCACGTCCATAGGGTTGATATGCTGTTCGCTGTTGGAAGCGATACGGATAAGCTGTCCGTGGAGTGCCGACACAAGAGGAAAATATTCACCCTCGGGATCACAGATGATAATATCGTCCGTGGTGGTCAGAAAGCAGTCTAAGATCTCTCTTTTTACAGAGAAAGACTTGCCTGCGCCCGGTGTGCCGAGGATAAGTCCGTTGGGGTTTTTGAGCCGTGACCTGTTGGCACGGATCATATTGCCCGAAAGCGTGTTTACTCCGTAATATGTCGCCTGACCGTCCTGGAATAATTCCTTTGTAGTGAAAGGCACGAAAATCGCTATGCCCGAAGTGTGCATTTCCCTTGACACAGGTACAGCGTTGTAGCAAATGGGGAGCGTGGAAACCAGCGTCTGCTCCTGTCTGTAATCGTAGGGAAACATGGTGCAGTTGTTCTTCTGACAGATACGCTTGAGCATTTCCGCTTGCAGTTTCAGCGCCTTCTTGCTCTTTGCGTAAGCCCTGATACTGATCGAGATATGGAAAAGACGCTCGTTCTTGCTGTTCAGGTCTGCAAGCAGCTTGTCGATGTCCTCAATGTACATCTTGATAGCAGGAGGAAGAATATCCGTGTCATATCCTGCCTGACTTGCTTTTTTCTGCTCATCGACCTTCATAGCTTCAACAGCCGTCAGCTTCTTTTTAACGAACTTTAATGCGTCGATCTGGTCTAACGGCTCAACGTGGATATTCACGCAGAAAAGGTTCTGCATTTCCAGAAAGTCTTTCAGTATCTCGTCCGACAGTTCGCCTGCAAGGATATTCAGTCCCCAAACTGCACCGTAAGCATTGCCGATCTCAAAGTCCTGTTTGTTGAATTTCAGGGACGGCGGGGCGATAAAGTCCTTTGTGTCCATGCCTGCATGGAGCATACTGTCCCAATCAAAGATAAAATGCTGACTTCTGTATGGGTTGAGAGCATAGTACATTGCTTCAAGCCTTGCCTTGCCGTCGAGCATTTCCGCTTCCACACCAAAAGCCTTAAAGCCCTTGATAACGTCGTTTTTTATCGACATGAGCTTTGCTCTT
Source organism: Ruminococcus flavefaciens (assembly GCF_900143025.1). Classification (GTDB taxonomy): domain Bacteria; phylum Bacillota; class Clostridia; order Oscillospirales; family Ruminococcaceae; genus Ruminococcus; species Ruminococcus flavefaciens_I. The sequence continues at coordinate 124,774 of NZ_FRCT01000003.1, forward strand.
GCCGCCTTGTATGAAGTGCTTTCGATACCGAAAGTGAGAAACTTCCTCGCACTCTGACCGTTTGAGCCTGTCATCAGCTTGTCGGTCAGCATCTTGCTGTACTCCGAGCGAATATCGTTGAAGTCATCGTCCTGCTCGGGTATCTGAATTGTTTTTATCAGCTTGTCCTTTGAGCGGTTCTGATTCTCAAAGGTCAGCTGAAACTTGATCGTATTATCGAAAAGGTTGATAATATCGCAGTATTTTGAAAAAATGTTGTTCTGTTCATCAAACTCCGCAATGCTGTAATTGGCATCGTAAAACTGTACTGTCAAAGAATAAAAATTCTCCGACACCTGACAAACTCCGTCACGGAACATACACAGGAAAGGGATCGTATTCTGCACCGTGGCATTGCTGCCGTTTTCTTTCTTTATCTCAGCCATTCTTGCGGATAAAAGTTTTTTGTCCTCTTTGGTAAGCTGTGAGGCAGGCTTGCCCATGATAACAGCCGATTTGGACTTGTTATCACTTATCTTGGCATCTTTCTTTCTAAAGCCCATTGGTAAACCTCCGTTATATCAAAGCGGAGGACACCGAAAGTATACTATTATATATAGAGAGCTGTATCAGCCTTTTCTTTCGGCATCTCTCAGCTTTTTTCGTATCTTCATATATTCGATGTGCCGTTCAAAGCTCACGAATACGTTTGTTGTTCTGTAATATCGCTTTCTCGGTCTTGTAAAATACTCTTTCATGAACCTGATCTGCTTTTCAAGAAACACACCGTTCTTTCGGTAAAGTCCGCAGAGTATCGCAGGTGCGGCACACGCACCCATCGCAAATATCGCTCCCGACATACCGATAGCATTTCTTGTCAAGAAGAAAACAGGCGCTCCGATCACAAGACCGATACCAAAGCATATTACTTGTCTTTTTGTAAATCCCGCAATAAACTTCTCCTTAATCTCATTAAGGTCTTTCGGGATAGGAACGTAATGTGCCATAAAACCTCCGTAAATAGCCGCTTTTCAGCATTTTAGTGGGCCGAAAAGACTGACTTAGATATAGCGCCTGTACGCAGGATCGTAAAGATCAGTGCAGCCGTGTAGCCCAAAAGCATTGCCATTTGCATGATGACGCTTCCTGTGCCTGCATTCAGTGTTGTTATCATATTTGCAAACAATGTCTTGAAGATACCGAGTGCGACAATGATAAAAAATCCCTGAAAAGACAGTGCTAAAAGCTGTTTGATCCAGTTTTTGCCGATTGAAGCCCATTCTCCCGAGTCCATCATCGTAGCCATAGGGATAGGAGCAACAGAGAGATACATAAATACCTCAATGATACGGCTTGCAAGGGTTATAACGATAGCGACTATCAGTATCATCACTCCGACATGTACTATCAGGGAGATAAACCACACGGTCATCAGCTCACCGAGGGAAAGTCCGCTTAGTGCCGACTTTTTCAAAGCAAGCGCCGTGTCAAGATAGTCACCTGTGCCGAATAGAGTTGTCAGCCCGTTGGAACAAACGTTAGTTCCGAAGCCGAACAAAGCAGAAGCGATATAATATGTATTCGACACCAATATTACACCGCACAGGGCTTTGATTATCCATTTTATGATGATAGAATCATCAAAGTCCTTAAAGTTGTTGCCCCTCAGTACGGTCTGTATCAGGTCATTCAGAAGAATGATCGTCAAAATAAAGCCCGCAATCGGGACGACAACATTATTACATAGCGTTTCGATAGTTGTCCACACCGAAGTGCCGCCGGTTCCGCCGCCCGTGAAATTCGCAGGGTGCGAGGTCAGATATGTTGAAACAAGTCCGTCACTGCCTGTTGTCTGTGAAAAAGTATCGGTCAGCAGATCGGAAATACCGTCAAACTGGCTCTTGATGCCGTCTTTGAACAAGTCACAGCACCAATCTTCAAGTGCGTCTATCGCATCACTGATCACTCCCATTTTTCATCACCTCCTGCTGGGGGTTGTAATGGTCTGTCGTATTTGTTAAGCTGTCTCAGTTCAAGTTTTGTGGGGAGTAGGTCACGGCAAAAATATGCCGAGCCGAAATGATTGCCTTTGGTGGTACATTCCATATTCTTTCGGGTATGGTAGTCCACTCTTGCATCAAAGGCAAGGAGCTGTATCTGATTTCTGAATATCTTATACCGCTTTTTGCCCTGTATGCTGTTTACGGGCAGAAGGAGTGCGAAAGGCTTCTCAAAAGAAAAAGCTCTTTTCAGAACTTCATCTTTCTTTGAGAATGGGGGATTGCTTACAAGTATGTCCCAATTATCAGGCTCATACTTAAAGAAATCTCTGCCTTCGCTCAGACTGCTCCGCACAACCTTATATCCTTTTTCCGTAAGGCAGTTATAGTAGGCGCTCCATACTTCATCGAACGGACACCAGATAACCTTGTCTTTCGGCAGGAACTCCAGTAACGGCTCTACCGCATAGTAAGGCGTATAAACCTCATCTCCTGCACTTGTCCTGTTGGCAGTTAAGTATCCTATGTTGATTGCCATTGTGTCACATCGCTCATTACCCGCCACAGCCCACCGCATGAGCGACCCTTCATAATTCTATATTTACGGCGTTATTTGTATAGCGTTCAGCCGTTAGTTCACGCTTGTCTCTTTCTCTGAGTTTTCTTTATCAGATAGCACCTGTCATCATGGATTCGAGAACAGGAACGAGGATAATAGCGAGCAGGATCAGACCAAGACCAGCCATAAGCTGCTTCATGCCCTGGCTCTTTGCACCGGGGTTATCATTACCGTAACCTTCCAGGAGGTTTACGATACCCCATACACCGACACCGCCGCCGATAAGGCAGATGACACTCTTGAGAACGGTGCAGGCGGTAGTAATAAAGCTGGAAGTATCAACCTCACCGGTACCAGCCGCAAAAGCCTGAGTTGCACAGGTAGATGCCATTACTCCGGCGATAGTTGCGAACATAGTTGCCTTCTTAGCAAACTTAGCACCCTTAGAAAGCCACTTGTGCTTAGGTGCAGAGGCGGTTGCTGTCTCCATTGCGGTATTCTCCACCGCAGAAATATTCTTAGTTTCCATAGGTAAAAAGTCTCCCTCAAATATAATAAATTCGTCCATTCAGCGTCACCCGATTATCTCTTTTTTTATTTTTCGGGTTCTTAGCTGTTTGCCGTATTTCCGTCTATATCTGTTTCGGAGTCGGCATCGTAAACAGCTTCTGCTTCTGCATTTTCTGTTTCTGTCGCATCAGCAGGATAGGTAACTTCCTTTAAGGCGGAACTTGACTTGTCGATCACCCATTGACTTATTTGATCTTTCGGAGAAATGTTTGAAACCATCCCACTTCGGTCACTAACAAAACTTTGAATGTCAAACTTTTTCTTCGGATTTGCATCAAGAAGTTCAGAGTAATTTTTGTGTCTTGTTATATCGTATTTATCAGAGAAGAACGGACGCACTCCTCTAAGCTGTAAGATACATTTTCCGCCGTCCATTATGGCTAATTCGTCCTGTGACTTCAACTCCTTTCCGAGTTTCTGATAGTTCATGCCGTAGCTCTCGCTCTGACCTCTGTTGGTAGAAGTATTGAAACTGTCGATAGTTTCCTTACCCAAACTTTCAGAGATCTCTTTCAGCGTTGACTTCTCCTTACCACCGAGAAACAGCATCGTATCACAGTTGCCTTCAATTGTGTCTGCATTGTCTTTATAGATAGCCTTTAGCTGGCTCTTAGCTTGCAAGATGATACTTGCCGATATTTCACGGCTTCGGATAGTCGCTATCAGCTTCTCAAACTGCGGTATTTCGCCAATATTCGCAAACTCGTCTAAGAGACACCGCACATGGTACTGCAATCTGCCGCCGTCGCTGTTGTCAGCTTTGGTACACAGCAGATTGAAAAGCTGTGAATACATGATCGCAACGAGGAAGTTGAACGTTGCATCAGTATCGGAGATTATTACGAACAGAGCCGACAGCTCATCACCGAGCGTATCAAGGTGCAGTTCATCATACGAAGTTATCTCCAGCACTTCATCTATGGCAAAAGGCGCTAAACGTGTCGAACAGCTAATTAAGATAGACTTAGCCGTTTTGCCTGCGGCAAGTTTGTACGCCTTGTATTGTTTGAGAGCAAATGCGCCGAGCCTTTGCTGTTCGCTTACAGGAGAATTTCTGCTCCAACAGCGATATTCGTCATAGGCTTGAGCATCATACGGAAGTTTGCTCTCACTTTCTTCTGTATCATCGGAACTATTAGGGTTTTCCGATTTTTCTTTTTCTATTTTTAAGGCTTCGTCAATTTCTTCCTCAGAAGGAAATGTACCGTTAAGCCAGCTTTCAAGCATATCGAACTGAATGTCGATAGCGTTCTTAAATTCTTCATCGTCCTCTCGGCATTCGGAAGAATTGATCATTTCTATCAAAGTCTCAAAGTTTCTTTCATCTTCGGGATAGATAGTGAAGATCATTGCGATATATGCTGTATACAACAGCTTTTCAGCCTTTACCCAGAAGTCATCACCGCCGGGCTGCTGAGAGGAAGAAGTATTTTTTATCAGGACTTCCACGAATTTGAGAATGTCCTTCTCACGGTTTCTTTCGGAGATATATGCGAAAGGGTTATAGTGCATACTTTTTGAGAAGTCTATCGTGTTAAAGACTTTTATGTTGTACGGCTCATAGACAGGCATAGGCTTGCCATGCTTGTCCTTTTTCAAACCGTTTTTGCCGTCCCTCTGATACACTATCTTGCCTTCGCTGTTTCTCAGCGGTCTGCCCCTTGCAAGAAGATGACCGCACTCCACAAGCACCGTACCCTTTGGATCGGTGATCACATAGGAGGAGTGCATCTGCATCAGGTTCGGCTTGACGAAAAATCGTGTCTTGCCCGAGCCTGAACCACCGATAACGAGGATATTTTTATTTCTCGCAAACTTCGGAGCAGAAGGCTTGCCCATCGTCAGGGACTCCGTTTTCGTGAGGATAACGTTGTTTTCAGGGTTGGATAAGTCCATGTAAGGCTCAATGTCCTTTTCCGTACCCCATACAGCTGAGCCGTATTCCTCGCCCTGCCTAAATTTCTTCTTGTTCTTCGATTTGATATAGAGAACAAGTCTCATGACACCCGCCAGTACCAAACCGAATAAAATATCCAACGGGTGTAAACTGGGAAAGACCTTAGCAAAAGCGACCCCGAGATTGCTCATAAAAGGGAGTATCTTTTCCTGAAATCCTGTACCCTCCGCTGTTCGGTACGCATAGCCGATAAGGTTGCCTGCATACGCAAAAATCGCATAGGGTAAGGCTTTCAGAATGACCTTTTTTAGCTTTCGGGTATTGATCTGCACTCGGCAGACAAAGCCTTTCTCATGTTATCGGCATAAAAGTTCGCCATAAAAACATCATCGCCCCTTGCTCTTGGTGTCGGGGGATAGGTATGTTCGATCATCTGTGTGTCTCCCTTTTTCTCTCTTTTGATCTGTGTTTCCTGTGCGGTGACTGTGCAACACGGGCAGCTTCTCTCTTTAACTGCTCCCTCGTGAACACTCCGCGCTGATTTGTCTTAGCGTTTTTCCCAACGTATTCGGTAAACGCTTTCTTGAAGTTCTCAGTCTTGCTTGCTGAAAAGAAAACATGATAGGTAGCAGGCTCAGTAGACTTGTCCGCTTTCAGGGCAAAGTCAACATCGTACTTTCTCGCCGTTTTGAGGAAATCACCGATATTGTCCTCGCTGACCTCAATGCTGTCGAGCTTGCTGTCCGACTTCTTTTCCAGCTGACGATAGGACATTCGCCCTTTTTTCTCAGCCTTGCCTTCCATAAACTCCTGCAAGGCTTCTTTGAGAATATCCGAGCTGATCTTCTCCGCCTTGATCGTCAGGTCTATCGTTTTCTTCGTGCCGTTTTCGTAGTCGTTAGCCATCAGGTATCAGCTCCCTCCGGCTTGGGAACTTCGTAGACTGCATACGCCTGATTCTTGAACCACTCATGGAGTGCCTTGACAGCTTCCTCCGCTTCCTCATAGGTCTTGTAGATGCCGATAGGGATCTCAAGCCCCGTAATATCTCTGCCGACCATTTCAAAATCGGGATCGATAGTGCCGTCATCGGCAATATCAGCGTCCTCCCAATTTGTCTTGATGCCGATCTTTACGATATTATCGTAATTCACCATCTCATCAAACTGTGTGTAGATAGTCTTAGCCACGATCTTCACCGTCCTCTCTGCATATTTGTCTCAGCTTTTCGTGATATTCTTCCTGCAAGCGGTCAAAATCCTCAAACATCGTGTCTATGATACGCTTATCCGTCTTTTCAGCGATCATATCCATGACAATAGCTTCAAACTCGCTGTGGAAAGAATAAAACAGCTTGTCTATTGCCTTGTATTCGGGCATAGTGTCACCTCACAATCATACGCACCACCTCCTTTGCGGTCAGTCATCGAAGTCTTCATGGAGAACATTCTTCCGAACATCGTAGTCAATGCTCATATCCTCATAGCTCTGAGTGAAGTCAATATTGTTCGCCAGATTGATAAGACAGCTCATCAGATAACTCATAGGGTTATGGATACCCATTGTTTTCTTCATCACGTCATAGCCTCTGTCCAGGCAAGCCCTGTTCACTCTCAGCAGAGAGTCCTGAACTTCCTGAGCAGAATAAACTATGTCATCAATGACTCGCCCTCGCCGTGATACAGCCGTCCTCACCATATGGCTGACGATCTGATCCAGCCCGCTGACGGTCATAGTGTCACTTCCGAAAAGCTCTATCCACTCGACATACTCGTCATATTCGATATTCTCCTTGATGATATTTTTTATCTTTTCTTTGTCTGTGATATATCCATCAATCAATCTGCCTTTTGTTCTTTCAACATTTTCAACAGCCTTTTCGCCTGAAACAGCCGATTGATTGATAGATCCTTCATCACACAGTATTTTATTTTCTTTATTTTGTTCTTTAGTATTATATTGGGGGCGATTTTCTGTTGGTAGAACTTCAAGCGGTAGATCATCAAGATATAGGTTTTCTACCCCTTGTTTTTCACCCTCTTGCGGAGCTGAAAATTCAGCGGTTTTCAACATCTCTGTTGAAAGTTCCGCACCCGATACCTTTGCTTTTGCTTCTGCCTTGACCTTTTCCTTATGTCGTTCTGCTTCGTCCTCGCTTATGGGGTTTTCAAAGAAGTCATAGACGTACTCAATGCCCTTGCTTGCCGTCATATTGGCATACAGCTTGGTGACTACCAGATAGCCTATGTTCTTCAACTCTTTGAGTGCAGAGTCGATAGCAGTCTTGCCCTCTTTGCAGATGAACACAAGCCCTGCAACTGAGTAATCCCAATCATCGGGAAAGGAAAGCACTCTCAGGAGCAGACCGAGGGATTTCAGGCTGATCTCCTTAGAACGGAGAAGCAGACTGCTTACTATGGTGAAGTTGTCGGTCTTATTGACACGGCAGCGCTTGGACTTGTTGGAAGGCATATTGCCCTCAGCCATAACAGTGCAGGAAAGTGTCTTGTCTTTCTCCGAACTTTCATAGAAGTCATAGACATAATGTATCCTGCCGTCCTCCGTCTCGTTCGGGTAGAGCTTTGATATTTTGAGATAGCCCCACTCCTGCAAATCTTTCAGAACGGTCTCAATAGCCGTTTCTCCCTCTTTGCAGATAGAAGAAAGCCCCTTGATCGAGTAATCCCATTCTTCGGGAAGTCCCATAACACGGCCCAGCAGACCGACAGAAGCCAGACTGAGATTTGATGACCGCAGGAACGAATTACTCAGCAGAGTAAAGTTTTTCGATTTATGTACACGGCAGACCGATGATGAAACGGTCTTGCTCTTTTTTGTTTTCTTGCCCATTTGTATCACCCTGTCAGTTATCTCAGCTTCATATTCGGTATACGCAGCTTGTTCACTGCATAGGTGTTGCCGTGAATGATGATAACGTACTTTTCGTCTTTAAGCTCCGTCAGAGCATTTCTGACCGTTGACGGCTCGTCCTTCGGAAAGAAAGAACACATCTCCTCAAACGTGCGGTAGTCCCTCTCGGGAACATTGAGCATATTGTCGAGGATCGCATAAGCCGGCAGGGTGAGTACACCGTGGTCGTTCACAACGATTCTCATAGGTTTCTGCATAGAAAGACCTCCTTGACTTCATTCTGAAAAAGAAAAATGCTCCTCATTGCTGAGAAGCGTAGTACAATATTCAATTTTGGGCATAAAAATAGCGGACAGCGCTTCACTTGTATGAAACACCGTCCGCTGTTACCCATTATTCAGTTTTTTGTCAACAGGCATTCTACCGTTTTTAGGCTTTATTTTGGTTTTCTACCAAGTTTCTACCAACTTTTGAGCCGTTGGTCATCTACCAAGTTTCTACCAAAAATCTTCAAATTTGCGATTTTTCCGATTTTACGATATAGCGCCGTTTTGAGGTTTTCTACCACAAAAAATGCCGTAAAATAGGGTTCTAAATGCTCCTTAATGAACACTAATGAACACTAATTACAAATAGGCTTCATTTTATCACATAATTATTAATAAATCAAGTACAAATGAAAAGACCGCAGCCGCTTTGAAAAAACGGTTACAGTCTATCTTTTTTTGCGAAATTTAGGCATAAGTCTCTTACGATACAGCTTATACATAAAGTCAAGATCAAGATCATAAACAAGAAATACCAGATTTGATATACCGAGCATTATGTAAGCTCCGTATCTGCCCATATCATCAAACTCCTCCAGCATCTCATCAAGTCCGAGGAAATATACTGTGATATAGAAATAACCTATAATACACACATTGAAGATCGCTAATTTTATAATAAGCTTCAAAAGCCTCAGCGGTATCTTCTCGATATAAAACCTCAGGATAGGATAATGACCGAAGAACATTATAAAGATAAGCGCAGCTTCCTTATCGAAGGTGACGAAGACGGACAACAGGCTGACTGCAAGGTAAGTAAGAAACGCCCAGCCTGTGTTGACTTCTACAGCTATTATCATAAGAAGGATACCCGCTATTCCCGGGAGCAGCAGATATAATGCAGGCAAAACTCCCGCAAGAAACATCGTAACAAGACATAGTGCGGAAACGATGCCTCCCAATGCTACTCTGTAGCTGATATCTCTCATTTTTTCAATGCCTTTCCCTGCCCGTCCGAAGTCTTTTTTGCCTGCTGCACATTGTATACGATAGCAGACACAAGCTTATAAGGCACAAACCTCTGTGCAAATGCACCGAGCTTAACTGTGAGTCCCGGAATAGCAAAAAGCTTGCCTGTGAAAGCCTTGTGCAGAGCATATTCAGCAGCGTAATCAGCAGTTATAGGCTTTACGGAGAAGCTTACACCTGCACGGTTATTAAAGTTTGTAGCAACAGGTCCCGGACACAGAACAGTTATGGTAACATTTGACTTGTCTCTGCGAAGCTCCTCATATATTGCAATAGACAGCTTCAATACATAGTTTTTCGAAGCGTAGTATGCTGCCATAAGAGGTCCCGGCATAAAGCCTGCCACAGAAGCTACATTGAGAATAGTGCCGTAATCTCTCCTCTTGAAGTCGCGGAGAAAGAGCTTGGTAAGAATATGGAGAGCTGTTACATTAAGATCTATCATAGCAAGCTCGTCATTCATATCAGTCTCGTCAAATTTTCCGAAAAGACCATATCCTGCATTATTTACAAGCATATCCACGTCTTTTCCCTTACAGAATTCGTAAACTCTGAATACCTCTTCCCGCTTTGAAAGATCGGCAGCAATTATTTCTGTACCCTTTCCGATTGTTTTCTGCATTTCCCTGAGCATATCCTCATTACGTCCTGTAAGAATAAGCTCCCAGCCTCTTTTAGCAAGTTTTCTTGCAATGCTCTGTCCAATACCTGATGTTGCTCCTGTAACTAATGCCTTCATAAAATCATATCCTTTCTGTTATTTTTTCCAATGCCATTTTTTCGTCCATATTGTTTATCCCGAATAGAAATAAGGTCTGAGAGTAATCGTTTATGTTTATGATATCGCCAAGAGGTCTGTCAAGCTGATCAGGCGACACAGCTGTTATCTCACTGTAATGCTGAATAAGGAACGGAATAAAGCAATCTGCATAGCTGTCCTTGATGACAAGAAGTCTTTTATCATTCTGGACAGAAGTTTTTATTCTCAGCAAAGGGACATTCTCGCCAAGGTACATCGAATACATATCACTTGAAGCCAGTCTGCTCCTGTCGTATATCTCACCTTCCGAAAAAGAACCGTCATTCAGTATCCTTTCGCAGGACACTACATCAGCACCTTCTGGATAATTATATATATCGAGTATATCCGCCTTTACCTCGTCATAAAGAGTTCTGTTATAAAGATCGCCTCTGAAACTGTCTGAAACGTGCTCGATAGAATACTTATCATAAGAAGTCGGCAGAAAGCCAAGCTTCTGAATGACAGTTTTATAAACACAGTATGCCCCGTAGCTTGTCCATTTAGTATCATTACGGTAAAAAATGTAGTTATCCTTCATCATTTTCAGGATATTGTAAGCATCTATCCTACGGATATTATTGCTAAGCATTTCATAAAGCTCGTTTATCCTCTGACTGTCGGAACGGCTTATAAAATTTGAAGGAAGGATATCACCGTAAACACCTGTTGACGATGGTACGGCAACGAAATAAGTCGTTCCGTCATAATTCTTTTCAAAAGCGTTTATAATACTGATATTATCAGAAAAAACTTTTTTATCCTGCCCCGATACCTCTGTATCAAGCAGTCTTTCACTGCCGACATATACTCCGTTGACAATGCTTTCTGACAGCTCCACCTGCATACGGTTCTTAGCGTATACCCATTTGCTGCGATCTGTAAAATGATCCGTAGCATAGCTGTCCAGCTGTTTTGCCCAGCTTCCGTTGTACATATCATTGAATGATGGCTCGGGAAAAGCTGTAAGCTGTCTGTTCTCATCGGACGACCAGAACTTTTTTTCTCCCAAAAAAGACATCAGCCCCAATACAGAGATGACAGATAATGACAAAACCGCTGTAACTATACTCATTGTTCTGTTAAGCTTATTCATCTTCTCCCTCCTTACAAATTAATAAGAAGCATCTCGGAGCTTCCGCTGTATGAGATAAGTGCAGTACATATAATAAGCGCAGCCAACGCTGCAAAAGTAGATACCACTGCTACAGTATTCCTTATATTTCCTTTGCCCGAACGAACAATCATATTTCTGAAAAGACTTGTGGAAGCATACAAAGTTATAAGAATAAGGACGATATACGACTTTACAAGATAGAAGAACTGTTCATCAGCAATTACTCCGTTTCCGCCTATCATTGCAAAAAGGTATTGCACAGAAAAGCCGAGACTGTCTCCTGACAGGAATACTGCGCAGAAAATAACGACCAAGAAGGTATAGATAATACCTGTAAAGTCCATCGTCTTCCTTTGCAGGATATGGTTTTCGATAATAAGGGCAATGCCCATTAAAAGTCCCCATATCGCTCCATTGGGCGTAACTGTATACCAAAATCCGAATAAAGTCCAGCCGCCAACAAATACTATCTCTCTTATCCATTTTTTAGTACAAACACCGTACAGCGGCTTAGTGATATATCTTCTTATCCACTGTACGACCTGAGACTGCCATCGTGCTGCAAAATATTTTATCCTTGAGCTCAGAAGCGGATAATTGAAGCTCTGAGGGAATTTCAAGCCAAAACAGTAAGCGATGCCTGTACCCATATCAGCAAATCCCGACAGAGTAAAATAAAGACAGAAAACATAAGCTGTAATTCCTATCCATGCAGTCGCCGCAGACAAGCTGTCCACATCGCTGCTTCTTACGGCAGAATAAAGCATATAAAGATTATCCGCAGCAATTACCTTTTTAGCAAGTCCCTTTATAAACAGAGACATACCTATACCGATATTTGTAAGACTTTCCCTGCGGCTGTCAAGCGCCTTTGTGAATACGCCGTACCTCAGGAGCGGTCCCATTATCAGTCTCGGGAAAAACATGATATAAAGGAAATACCTTACAATACTTTTATCCGCTTTTACTCTGCCTTTGTAAATATCAATAAGCGTACCTATCGCCGCAAGAGTAAAGAAGGATATTCCAACAGGATAAAAACCTTCTGGAGCATGAAGCATATCATGCAGCCATGCAAAGTATTTTGTCCTGAACCCGAATATCATTATAAGATCGAATATTATACCTAATGTAAGCGGGACTGCGGCAAGCTTTTCGTTTTTTCTAAGTTTCCCTATGATATGACCGACGAGATAATTCACAAAGGAATATGCAGCCATAAAGAATAGGAAATACAAACTTATAAGGAAACAGAAAGCCATGCTCTCTATAAGCAAGACCTCTTCTCTGAAACGTTTGGGTGTCAGATAAAAGAGCAGCAGAGCAGCGGGCAGGAATGCGTATATAAACATAAGGCTGCTATATACCATTGCTTTCCTCCTTTATTCTCTCGGTAAGCTCCGAAAGCTCACTGCTGTCCATCATGGTACAGAGCACCTCCACAAGCGCTCCCGCCGAAAGCTGTCTCGGCAGTCCGAGACTTATCTGAAGCTTCTCACGAAGGACACTGCTGTTAGCACCGCCGCTGAGTCCAAGTTCATAAAGAGTAAGCTTGGTTATATCAGAACGGATATTTCTTTCTGAAGCAGTAATACCAGCCTTCTGAAAGGCAGCAAGAAGAGTGTTTGCGTCTATACCCTCAACACCAAGCTTTCCCTCGGCAGATGGCTTTGTTTTACGCTTTTCCTTGCCGAAAACATCAGGGATATACACATTGGTTATCCTGCCGTTGCCCACAGCACCTTTGATATATCCGCGTATCTTCCGCCCTGCCGCATCTGAATCCGTGAGAATGATGATACCTGTTTTATTTGCATAATAGCGGATAAGCTCAAGCTTTTCCGTATCCTTGAAAATACCGAAGCCGTTGGTAACGATGATAACAGCATCAACTATCGAAGAAAGCTTTATCTTATCATATTTACCCTCCACAATAATGGCTTCATCTAACTTAATCATAAGACCTCCGCTAATTTTTAGTCATAAGCATTTTAGTCACTGTCTGTTCAAGCACTATCTTTTCGTCACAGCCTCCCGAATTAAGTGCAATATTCGTATCTCTGAGTATCCTGATACACTCCCTGAGTCTGCGTATACTCATTTTTGAACTGTCACGGAAAGCGTTCTTGACCTTGAATTCCCAAACATATGCGAAATCTGCCTTTACATCAGCCACCTGCTTACCGTACTTTCTTGCACAGGCAGCGCGGTACATATCTATGAACGAAGTCGTAATATTGGCAAGAACAGCTCCTCTGTTGTCCCTGTCCTGCATCAGCTCGTCAAGCGCCTCAAAAGCAGCTCGCTTATTGAAGGCAGATACTGCATCGGCAAGCTTGAAGAAGGTAACATCGCTCTGTCTGTGAACAAGGTTATGTATGATATCTGCGGTTATCTCACCGCTGCCCGCATAGGAGCAAAGCTTATCTATCTCATTTTTGATAGTAAGAGTATCCGACTGACACATGACAGCAAGCTCACGGGCGTTATCAAGAGAAATAAGACCTCCTCTTGCAGAAACTGCGGCAGCAATATCCTTTGCAAGCTCATTTTCTGTCTTGATAGGACACTCGACCAGCTCACCGCTTTTTTCGGCAAAGTCTGCAAGCTTTTTATTCTTATCCTTGATAACGCTCCTGCCAGTTTTGAAATCGCTTTTTACAGCTATCTCAAAGCCTGTAACATTGAATATAACGACTGTCTGAGGAGGGATATCCTTCAGAGTTTCCATAAGCTTTTTATTGAGATCATCGCCGCGCAGACCAGCCATATTTTCACGGGGCTTTTCGCAGTTGTAGTCATTTATAAGAATACAGTTGTATTCCGACATCATAGGCATCATCTGTATCATATCATAAAGCTCGGATGTATCAAGATAACGACCGTCCAGCTTATTGAGAGCAAATTCCTCGTTATCGCCTACCGCTGCCTGAATTATCTGCTTTGTAAGCTTTTCGACCTCGGGGATATTCTTACCGAAGATATAGTACAGATTTTTCAGTTCGCCCTTTCTGAGCTGAGCCTTTATAGTTTTAGGATCTGTCTGTGGCATCAGAGCCTCCTTATTTTACAGCTGCCCTTATCTGACAGCACTATCTCAAAATTATTGTTATCACCAAGAAAAATAATATCATCTCTGCTTCTGTCCGCGTCATTTGGAGTCCTTCCATAGCACACAGAAATATCACTGTCTGTAGCTCCGATATCCGCAGACTCAGCAAAGGCAATCTCGCCGTTTTCGTCTCCTACAGTAAGTATACCGCTATTAAAACGAATATAGCAGTCTCCTCTTTCTACAGACAGCTCATTATCATAAAAATACAGCATATTATCAAGATATACCGAAGCAATATCCGTATCACTGTATATTAACCATTTCTTTACCTGAGTGAATTCAAGCTCGTTTTTATAAGCAGGAAAGGCTGACTGCACCTTTTCAGTGAGCACAGCGTTATCAGCCTCTGAAATACCATTTCGCATCAGATACTTTCTGACATAGGCAGCCGAGCGATAATGCCCGCTTAGGTCTATAATATCCGCGCAGCCGTCCTTGCATACAATTACCGCAGTATTATAACCCTTTCCAAGCACTGCAACGGTAAGTACGGAATTTCTCCTTATACGCTCAACGCCTGAACCTATAAACATAAAAGCAACAGACAGTGAAATGCAAACGCTGATAAATCTCCTGCTTCCGAACAAAGCCGCAGCAACTGCTGTCATAAATGCACAGACAATAAGTCCGCCTATAATAGCCTTGCTGTCGCATGAGAAATGTGTAAATCTGATATGAGCTGCTATATCGGACAATCCAAGTATAACGTCGTTTATAGCCTTTGAAATCGGCAGCAGATCAAAAATGCCGCCTGTGAGAGCATAAGCAAGTCCAATCATCATTGATACCGAGCAAAGCGGCACCAGAAGAATATTACTCAAAGGCGATATGAGAGAGGTCTCATCAAAAAACATTACTGAAAACGGAAAGACGCAAAGTGTTGTACACAACATCACCGCTGCATTTTTAACAAGCTTCTGAACTGCATTTTCATCCGGCATATCCTTTGTCATATACTGTGCAAATACACCTATACCAAATGTTCCGGCAACTGACAGTATAAAGCCCTCGTCATACACAACATAAGGCTGAACCAGACATATGAGCAGCACAGCCCCTGCAAGTGAATTGAAAGTGTCGTTCTGTCGTCTGAAAAGCTTTGCCGCGTACATGAAGTTCATCATTATCGCCGCTCTCACCGCAGATACAGGATAGTCCGCCATAACCATAAGGAAAACAAGTATTAGCTCCATTGCAATAAATGAAGCATACCTGTTTACATTAAGCGCACCAAGCACTGTCATAAGCACAAGTACGGCAACGGAAACATGAAGTCCCGAAACTGCCAGCATATGACCGATACCGCTGCGGTAAACAGCCGTTTTCATATTAACGTCCATACCGCGCTTTTCACCGAAAACCATACCTGCGAGCAAATCGCCGCTTTCCTCTCCGAGTGCAGTGCGGAAGTCAAAAATAATATCCTCTCTGTAGTTTGCAATGAGCTTTTTGATCTTACGACTGTTTCTCTTTTCAACGCTTACACCGTCTGATTTCTCAGCACTGAGGAAAACACCGTCGGACTTATAGTAGCTTTCACTGTCGAAAAGATAGTCTTTGGAAGGCTTTGCAAGCGTACAGTTCTTAATGGATATGATATCCCCGTAATCAGCCTCACAGGAGTTGCTGTAGAAAGTTATCTTAGCAGATATATCGTCGTTTATCATACCGCTGAGGATATATGACGTATTCCCGCCGTCATAACGAACTACTTCCTTGACTTCACCCTTAAAGCTTCCGCTTTTGCCGTCCATAGCAACAGCAGGATAATATCTGACAGCTGAATACGCTGAAAATATGCATATCGCCGCACCGAAAAACGCGCCCATAAGAATATGATCGTTCTTACGAAAACCATATCTCCAAGCAATAACAAGTGCGCCAGCAAGCATTGCCGAAAAAATTAGCAGCAGAGCAGTATCGGTAAAAAATGAAGCGAAAAATAATCCCGCCATATACGCTGCCGCAGCACCAATCATTTTTCGCTTCATAGATTTTATTCCTTATTTAAAGAAAAGAGGCAGTTTTTCAAGGAAGATGATATCCTTTCTGTCGGCTGCATCGCCCTCGGCAAGTACAGCAGACTTTCCTGTGATATCTCCACCAGCCTCAGTCGCCAGCTTTTCAAGCGCATTAAGAGACTCACCTGTGCTTATTACGTCATCGACAATGAGCACCTTTTTGTCTCTGAGCATCTCTACCTTTTCCTGTGAAAGATAAAGTGTCTGCTCAGCAGCAGTAGTTATTGACTTTACTGTTACAGCTATAGGATCTGTCATATAGAGCTTTACGGACTTTCTTGCCACAACATAAGGCTTGCCGCTTTGTCTTGCCATTTCATAGCCAAGTGGTATTCCCTTAGACTCAGCAGTAAGAATAACATCGAAATACGGAGACTTTTTAAGAAGCTGTTCAGCAGCGGCTACAGTAAGCTCTACATCAGAAAACATAACAAAAGCAGCAATGTCGATCTTGTCATTGAGCGGACAGATAGGAAGTTCTCTTTCAAGACCTGCAATGGTCATTTTATAAGTATTTGACATATATATTTCTCCTTATTCTGTCTTGCCGAGAGACTCAGGTCCCCAGCCCATTTTCACGCCTGCAAGCATATGGAAGTGAAGATGCTTTACAGTCTGACCTGCGTCATCACCGCAGTTATTTATGATACGATAGCTCTCGATGCCCTCAGCCTTAGCTATCTTAGCAGCAGCCTCAAATACCTTTGCAACAGCATTTGAATTTTCCTCTGTTATCTCATTTGCGCATGAGATATGGACCTTTGGTATTATTAAGTAATGAACCGGAGCTATAGGAGCAATGTCCTTAAAAGCAAAAACGAATTCGTCCTCATAGACCTTAGTACTTGGTATCTCGCCGTCGATTATCTTGCAGAATAAACAATCCATAATATTTCTCCTTTGCGTTAAGATTTACGGAGCGGACAAGCCGCTCCTTTATTTATCAAAGTGATGCGCTGACTATTTCCTCAAACTTGCTCATAGCTTCGTCGATCTTCGCGATATCTCCTGCACCTGCCATAGCACCGTCAGGCTTACCGCCGCCCTTACCGCCTGTTACAGCAGCTATTTCGCGTACTATCTTGCCTGCATTTGCGCCCTTTGTAACAGCGTCCTTTGTGCAGACACAGTAGAATGTACCCTTTTCACCAATAGTACCTGCAAAGAGAGCAATAATTGCCTCGTTCTTATCCTTTACACTGTCGCCAAGCTTTCTGAGAGCATCGGGAGTTGAACCGTCCATACGTGCAGAAACTATCTTCACGCCGCTTACTTCCTTTGCATTGTCAAAGAGGGCAGCTGTCTTTGCGTTAGCTATCTGCTGAGTGAGACTTTCAAGCTTCTTATCCTTTTCCTTAGCCTCAGCAGCAATAGCAGCACACTTCTCGGGAAGCTCAGTGATATTAGCCAGCTTGAGAGCCTTTGCAGACTTGATTATAGTGCTCTTGAAATCGTTGAGAAGAGTGATAACGTTCATGCCTGTTACAGCCTCGATACGTCTTACACCAGCTGCTACAGAGCTTTCGGAAACTATCTTGAACAGACCGATCTGTGAAGTATTTGATATATGAGTACCGCCGCAGAACTCAATTGACTTATCAGCAGTTACAACGCGGACAGTATTTCCGTACTTTTCACCGAAGAGAGCCATAGCACCAAGCTTTCTTGCCTCCTCGATAGGCATTTCCTGCATTGTAACAGGAACAGCAGCCATTATCTCAGCATTTACGATGTCCTCAACTCTTGCTATCTCCTCCTCAGTCATTGCGCTGAAGTGGTTGAAGTCAAAACGGCAAGCCTTTTCGTTAACGAGCTGTCCTGCCTGATGAACGTGATCGCCGAGAACCTGTCTGAGTGCGTGCTGGAGAAGGTGTGCTGTAGTATGATTGCGCATAATAGCCATTCTGCGGTCTTTTTCTATCTGAGCAAGCACCTTGTCGCCCTTTGAGATGCTTCCCTGCTCAACAGTAGCAATGTGGAGGAAGTGTCCCTCGGACTTTATAGTATCATCAACAGAAGCAATATTTGCACCGTTGATTATCATACCTGTATCGCCGACCTGTCCGCCACTCTCAGCGTAAAAAGGAGTAACATCGAGAACGATAACAACGTCGTCGCCCTCAACAGCAGTTTCTACCTCAACGCCGTCTTTATATATAGCAAGTACTTCGGCGTCCTCAGCCTCGAAATCTGTATAGCCTGTGAAAATAGTAGCGGGAGCGTCTACCTTTATGCTGTTATCAGCCCATGAAGAACCGGCCTTTGCAGCGTGGTCAGCCTTAGCTCTTGCTCTCTGCTCCTTGGCAAGCTCAGTGAAACGGTCACGGTCAACAGTGTAGCCCTTCTCCTCGCAGATCTCTTCTGTAAGGTCTATCGGGAAACCATATGTATCGGAAAGCTTGAATGCGTCATCGCCTGAGAGGACTTTACCGCCCTCAGCAGCAAGCTTCTCAGTGAACTGATTGAGGAGCTCTGTACCCTTGTCGATAGTCTTGGCGAAAGCTTCTTCCTCAACGCCGATTATCTTCTTGATGTAATCACGCTTCTCAGCAAGCTCAGGGTAAGCATTTGCATTTTCATTTATAACTGTATCACATACCTCTGTGAGGAAAGGTCTCTTTACGCCTAAGAGTCTGCCGTGACGTGCAGCTCTTCTAAGCAGACGGCGGAGAACGTAACCGCGTCCCTCATTAGAAGGAAGGATACCGTCGCCTACCATGAATGTAGTGCTTCTGATATGGTCAGTAATAACACGGAGCGAAACATCCTTCTTAGCGTCCTTCTTGTACTCAACACCTGCGATTGAGGAAATGTGCTTCATGATATTCTGAACAGTATCTACCTCAAAGATGTTGTCAACACCCTGCATTACACAGGCAAGTCTCTCAAGGCCCATACCTGTGTCGATATTCTTGCTCTTCATTTCAGCGTAGTGACCTTCACCGTCACTGTCGAACTGACTGAATACAAGGTTCCATATCTCGATAACTCTGTCGCAGTCGCTTGCCTGCTCAAAGCTCTCGAAAGGACCGTAAGCCTCACCGCGGTCGAAGTGTATCTCGGAACATGGACCGCAAGGACCTGAACCGTGCTCCCAGAAGTTGTCCTTCTTGCCAAGACGGATAATTCTGTCATGAGGGATACCGATATGGTTCTCCCATATCTGCTCAGCCTCGTCATCGCTCTCGAAAATCGTTATCCAGAGCTTCTCGGCAGGGATAGCAAGAGTCTTTGTAAGGAATTCCCATGCCCACTCGATTGCCTCGGTCTTGAAGTAATCACCGAATGAGAAGTTTCCGAGCATCTCGAAATATGTACCGTGACGTGCTGTCTTACCAACACTCTCGATATCGGGAGTTCTTATACATTTCTGACAGGTGGTAACTCTCTTGTTCGGAGGAGTAGCCTGTCCGAGGAAGAATTTTTTCAGAGGAGCCATACCTGAATTGATAAGAAGAAGGCTCTTGTCGCCCTGAGGAACAAGAGAAGCACTTGCCATTCTTGTATGGTTCTTGCTCTCAAAGAAAGATAAATACTTTTCACGTAGATCGTTAAGACCTGTCCACTGCATAAAAATGATCTCCTTTTAATTAATTCATAATGCATAATTGATTGAAATATCGCATCAAGGACGCTGATACACTTTAATCCGTATTTCCGAATTAAAACAAAAAGAGCCCCGCCGCCATAAATGGGACGAAGGCTTTCGTGGTACCACCCAAATTCAAAAGGAACAAAGTCCTTTCCTCAATATCCTTAACGCAGAAATACGCCCTGATTTCTCAGAGTAGCTCAGGGGTAGCACCTGTATCATGCGTAAAAGCTCACACCGGCCGCTTTCTCTCTGCACCGCATCTGCTACAGTCATTCCCGTCATTGCTATACTTTAATATTATAACGCTGTTTCGTTCAAAAGTCAATGGTTTTGCAAATATTTCTTTAAAAACTGCTCATATTAGTCCATATGATTTTAGAATTTCCGTGTTTCCTTCTTTCTTTTTTCTATTTCTTCCATTGTTTTTTCATAAGCACTTACATTATTATATATCATATCGCGTTTTTGAATTTGCTGTATCCTAAAATCATTGATATTATCTATGAATTGTTCAAGTGAATTTAGTTTGCTTCCATATTTAATCGCAAATTTTTTTCAATAGTCTTACCACCTTGCGACATAGTTATTGCTGATCTTGCTTTCTTAAAATCAAGAAAGACGATATTTTTATCACTGTCATCGACCTCATCTGCCGCAAAAGTAATATTGCAGATATTCATGCCGATAACAGATGCAAGTTTTGATAAACCTTCTTCTACAAACACATAGTCACAGTTCACGTATCCTTCTTCAGCCATTTTCTTGCAGAATTTCTCAATGAACTGCTCTTTATTGAGTTTTTCGCCATTATATATCTGAGTTGATGTAAAAAAGTTCCCC
This sequence comes from Ruminococcus flavefaciens, assembly GCF_900143025.1. Lineage (GTDB taxonomy): Bacteria > Bacillota > Clostridia > Oscillospirales > Ruminococcaceae > Ruminococcus > Ruminococcus flavefaciens_I. The sequence continues at coordinate 145,432 of NZ_FRCT01000003.1, forward strand.
ATATTATTTCTCCGACGTTTTAAATATTTACTATAGTATAGTATATCAACTTTTATTTGTCAAAAACAAAAAGAAACTCAGCTTTTTTCGCCCAGTTCCTTTATTTTCTCCGCAATATTACGAAATACAGGTGCTGCCGCATCATTTCCGTATCCGCCGTTTTCGATGAATACCGTTACTGCATACTTGGGCTGACGAGCAGGAAAAAAGCCTGTTATCCATGCGTGACAAAGCTCCTCGCCTTTGGAGTTAGTCTTTCCCGTCTGAGCTGTCGAGGTCTTTGCACCCACGCTCATTTTATTTGTCCGTGCCTTTGAATTCTCATTATCCCTGACAGCAAGTATCATCATTTTTCTTAACTCATCTGCTGTTTCTTCACTGACAGCCTGAGAGTAACGCGGATTTTTCTCATTACCGACTGTTTCACCGTCAGCTGTAAGTCCCTTTATCAGACGCAATACAGGTCTTTTACCGCCGTTGGCTATTGTGCAGGTAAGCTGAGTTATCTGAAGCGGAGTTGCCGAAAGCTTGCCCTGTCCGAATGCAAAATTCGCCATTTCGGCAGGTATACTCAGTTCCTTTTCCGTTGGGAGTACACCTGCTGAACCAACTATTCCCGTGCAGAGATAGTTTTCTCTGCCAAATCCCAGTGAATACGCTCTTTCACGCAGCTTTCCAAGTTCAAGACACCTACTGAGCTCAATAAAATAAGTATTGCAGGAATTTGTCATCGCCTCTGATATATTCTGTATGCCGTGTCCATCAAGCTTATGGCAGTTGAAAAGTTTGCCGTCTACATCTGTATTTCCGCAGCAGTTATAAACTATATCTCCCTTCCCCTCTTCAAGAGCTTCCGCAGCTGTTACAAGCTTGAATACCGAACCTACACTGTATGAATACAGTGCGCGGTTTATCAGCGGACAATCCTTGTTTTTCAGAGCTTCTTCAAGCTTTTCGGGAGCATAATCAGGAAAGCTTGCCATTGCAAGTATATCGCCGCTTTTTATATCTGCACACACGATAGCTCCGGTTTTTATGCCCTTTCCGCAGTCCTCGCATATTTTCTGGATATCCTTGTCTATAGTTAGAACAACACCGCTTTTATACGAATTTGTACGAAAAGCACTCTTTCCGTTACCTGATAGGATACGACCGAAGCCGTCTGTTTCGTAGGTCACACTGTTACTGGGATAATCAGCTCTCAGAATGGAATTATATGCGTATTCTACGCCGTCAGCTCCCTCATTGTCTGAAAGATAGCCTATTACGTGCCTTGCAGTCTGATTTTCACTATATCGCTGAGGAACTTCAAAAATTGTAAGCCCGTCGGTCTCATATGCATATTTCGTACATTCAAACTCAAATGGAAGCCCCTTGTCGTACTCCTCATAGAATTTCTCACGGTCAACAGCATATTCGGCTGTACTTTCCCTGTCAAGCATTGAAGGTACTGCAACAGCTTCAAGATGTGTCTCAGCATTTGTCAGCGGACGCATTTTTGTATCGTATATAGTTCCCTGACATCGCCCTACTTCATATGTGAAAATCCTGCTCTGCTGTGCGGCAGGTACATTTTTCTGCTCTACAGCAAGGCGGTAATAATTAGTTCCAAGTACCGTAAAGCACACTAAAAATACCGCCGTGAGTATTATAACTCCGTGCTCTCCTCTTTTTCTGACCATTGTATCACCTCTCTGTAATATTCTGGTCAGTTTATGCTGAATATATACAAAAGAGCAGTCTGTTTAATACAGACTGCTTCTATATTTGCTGTTTGACTCACTCCAGTCCGAGAAGCATCTTTTGTATAGCCTGAGCATCGCCGACTGTAAGTCCGTCGCCGTTCATATCGCCGTTGAGTTTGCCCTGTTCGGTAAGATGATACTCCGCTGTACCGCCTATGCCATATTTATCAGGATTTGCAAGAGCCTGCATTATCATTACTGCATCTGAAAGATCAACCTGACCGTCGCAGTTTGCATCACCTTTTAGGCTTTTTACAGGCGTTGACACATTTTCGCCACCATAAGTCTCAGGATAAACAAGAGCAAAATCAGGATTGAGCTGAATGTAATTAAGTGCAGCTCGACGAAGGTCTGCTATCTTATCCTTGTCCTCCGATTTGCACCTAATACTGCATTCGCAGTACTTTCTGATATCAGGATCCTCGCCCTCAGGAGCACTCTTTGTCACTGTCATAGATGACACATCATAAACATCAAAATACTCCTTTGGCAGTCCGAGAGACTTCTTGACCTTGTCACTGTCCCATACAATATCGCTATTTTTAAACAGCTTATCCTTATCATTCATGTCAGTTACATGAGATACAAGCTCGTGATTGGTAAGATTTAGCATATAATTTTCGGGATAAAGCAAGATAGTCATAGAATCATTATCTACAGCAGTATTTCCGTTCCTCTGCGGATAAACGTGGTACTTTTCGGTATCGGTGAGACCTTTTTCGTTAAATACAGTTCTGACCTCATCTTCGGTCATATTATATATTTCGTCAAAGGTATATCCGATATCAGACAGTTCATAATTTGAATATTCAGCAATGAAAGCTTCCACATCGCCTGTAAGTACATCAACGCTGATATTTTGATTATAGTGACAGAGCTGAACTTTGTCGGGAGCTCCGTCAACAGCTCCGCTTACAGAAAGATAATAGCCTTCATCAATTAAGTATAAATACGCCAGCATATCGAAAGGAGTTCCACTCTTTATACCGTTATAGGCTTCAAAGTCCGACCACGTAAGCTCATCGCCTTTTTTTGAAAGCTCAATGACATAATCAAGCGTCATCTTTTCACTTTTCTCAAACACACCAATATCCTTAATTGTTGAATTGATATCTGTTGCCATTGTGTTTTTTTCGGTTTCGCCTGTCTGCAAGCTCTGAGCTGCTGTTTCAGCGATCGCATTTACAGGCACAACACTTCCAAAGCACATAGCCGCAACAATAGCTGCTAATATTCTCCTTTTCATAAGACCATCTCCTTTACATCAGAAAAACCTTTCCCTTATTATTTAGGCGTATTTTTTCGGACTTTGTCTCACTCTTTTGGCAAAAAATGCGTCACCGTATCTCTCAACTTTATAATATCATATCCTACTAATAAAATCAATATCCCAACAAAAAAACACTGTTAACAAAATCGGGACTCACAGCTGTAAGTCCCGTCAATCATTATTCAAGTATGACCGTAAAAGGTCCGTCATTAAGGAGCTCCACCTTCATATCAGCTCCGAATGAACCTGTTTCAACGTGCTTCCCCTTACTGCGGAGATAATCCACGAAATATTCGTACAGGGCATTTGCCTTTTCAGGCTTTGCAGCCTGTATAAAATTCGGTCTGTTACCCTTGCGGCAGTCCGCATATAAAGTGAACTGCGGAACTACAAGAAGCTCGCCTCCCACACTTTCAAGGTCAAGGTTTATCTTGTCGTTTTCATCGGAGAATATACGCAGTCCGCATATCTTGTCACCAAGCCTGCGGCAGTCCTCCTCTGTGTCCTCGTGACCTACTCCGAACAGCAGAAGAAAGCCTGTATTTATTTTACCAATGACTTTGCCGTCAACTGTTACGCTTGCTCGTGTAACACGCTGTAATACTATCCTCATTTATGCCTACTTTCTTACTATATCCATGTCAAATGGCTTCAGACAGAGCTTTTCTCTGTCGCCGCCGTCGATTATACTGTACATTGCTTTAGGAAGCGTTATATGAACTTCCTGCTCCGTATTATTAAAGAAAAAGATGTAGTCATCTGCTCCGTTTGTACGTGTGGTGACCTCAACTCCGCGCGGAAGCTCCATTAATCGCGGTATTCCTGTCTGCTTCATTATATTTGCAGCAAAGCTGTCATAGAATTTATAATCACACAGCGTTCCTATATAATATGCTACGCCGCTGCAATAACGGTTCATAGTAACTGCTGCCGAACCCTCATAGAAAGTATCCTTATACTCGGCATAAGCACGGGCTGTAGTGGGCTCTAAAATGTCGCACCATGCCGTGCAGGTGAACTGACTTCCAGAGAAATCCTCAATAGTCTGTTCGAGGGTTCCTATAGGGTCATATTCAGTTATCTCAGCGCCGATAAGCTCTCTGTATACTGTTGGAAGCGGCTCCATGATGCAGTTGTTGTTCTGATCCTTTACGCCGCTGCGGTTGGTCATTACAACTGTACCGCCCTTGATAACATATCTGTATATATTTTCGGTAGCTTCCTTTTCGTAGATATACATTGCAGGTGCAATGACTGCCTTATATCTCGAAAGATCGGCTGTAGGCGATATAATATCCACATTTGCTCCGTATCTCGTGAATGATGCATGAAGGAGCTTTAACTGCTCGATATAATCATAGCCCTCAGTCTGCGGCTGTATACTGAATGCCCAATCATTGTCGGGAGAATAAAGTATAGCTATCTCAGATACTATCTGGGTGGTCTCTATTACATTGAGCTTTGCAGCAGTACGGCAGAGGTCGGCAAATTCCTTGAATCTCCGTCCCATAGTGTTGCTGTGATCGAGGATACCGTGCCAGTACATCTCCGCGCCTGTATTTGCTGTTCGCCATCGGAAGTGCATGACTGTATCTGCTCCGTGAGCCATTGCCTGTAAGGCATAGCCCTTTATCTGACCTGGACGCGGTGTTGGACTCATAGGCGACCAACTTCCCGTAGGTCCGCTGAGCTGCTCCATTACCCAGAAGTTGCTCTGCTTGACTCCTCGCATGAGATCAAGCTGGAAGGCATGAGAATAGACCTCTCCCTCCTCCTCGGGGATAAGTACAGGCGGGTAATTATCGTAGGATACAAAATCCAGCAGATCAAAGAGCTTGTAAAAATCAGGCGTATTCTGACTGAACCATACATTTGTTGTTACTCTGGCATTCTGATTTACGCACTTTATTATCATTGCCATGTCATTTATGAACTTAACTGCCATATCCGACGAAAATCTGCTGTATTCGAGGCAGAGTGCAGGATTCTGCCATGCCATCGGATAGGCTGTGGGAGGCTGTATCTGTGATATATCACTGTACTCGCCACTCCACACACTGTTACCGAATGCGGCGTTAATATTTTCGAGTGTGTCATGCTTATCGATAAGCCAGTCCCTGAAAAGACCGCGGCATATCTCACAGGTGCATGGATACGCCTCTATCTCGTTATCTATCTGCCACGCTACTATTGCACGGGAATTGGCATAACGCTTGGCAAGGATCTCGGTTATACGTTTTGCATAGTACAGGAACATTGGCGCATTGAGACATCTATGCGCTCTTATTCCTGTCTGCACCTTGTTGCCGTCAGTTCCGACACGGGCAATATCAGGATAGGTCTCATACATCCATAAAGGCGGACAACTGGTCGGCGTACACATTATTACTCCGATATTATTGCGTGCGAAAATGCTTATAGCTTCGTCAAGCCATTCAAAGCAGAATTCGCCGTCGCGCGGTTCGAGCTTTGACCATGCAAATTCCCCCATGCGGACGTATCTCACGCCTGTCTTTGCCATAAGGTCTGCATCTATTTTCCATAACTCTCGGTTCCATTGCTCGGGATAATAATCTACGCCAATTCTCATAACATCACTCCGCTCAGTTTACGTTATATTCGATAAGTCCGCAGTTGTCCATGAACCAGTTTGCAAACTCATCTGTTGTCATATCATTGAAATAGGTCTCTATAACTCGGCAAACTCCTCCATGACTTACAATAAGCACGTTCTTGTCTCTGTACCTGCTTATTATGTCATCAAGTGCCGTATAGACCCTGTGAGAGAGCTGCAAAAGTGACTCGCCGCTCTTTCCCATTCGTACCCCAAAATTTATTTTATTCTCGGCAAAGCCCTCTGTAAATCGGCTCTTGCCCTCATACTCTCCGTAATCCCATTCTCTTAATCTATCGTCTATTATCATGCTTATCTCGCATTTATCGGCAACTGCCTTTGCGGTAGTCATTGCACGCTTCATCGGCGATACTATCATAATGTCGATATTTCCCAGTTCCTTTATCCTTTCTGCAAGCATTTCCGCCTGCATCACGCCTGTTTCATCAAGAGCGATATTGGTAGTTCCGAGAATTATCTCCTGTTTATTATACGCGGTCTGTCCATGCCGCGTTGAATATATCTTCAAATTATTCCTCCATTAGATCTCAGCTGCTTTTTCTATTTCGGCACGGGCATTGTCAAGCATAAGCGCACTCGGGTCATCTCCGCCCATTATTCTTGCTATCTCTGCGACTCTGCCGTCCATATCAAGCTGCATTACGTGAGTCTCTGTACGTTCGCCTGCTATCTGCTTTTCTATGAGCAGATGATTGTTCGCCATTACTGCTATCTGTGACAGATGAGTTACGCATATTACCTGTCTCACTCTGCCTATCTCACGAAGTTTTATGCCTATTTTCTGCGCTGCCTTGCCGCTTACACCTGTATCTATCTCGTCAAATATCATCGTAGGGATAGAGTCCTTATCGGCTATTACACTTTTAAGTGCAAGCATTATTCTCGAAAGCTCACCGCCGGAAGCTATCTTCGATATAGGCTTAGGCTCTTCACCCTTGTTGGCTGATATAAGGAACTCAACAGAATCCATACCATTGACCGTGAGCTTGCCCTTATCGTGGCGTACTTCTATTATTACACCTGCCATGTTCAGAAATTCAAGCTCTGCTGTAACTCGTTCCGTGAAACGCTTTGCCACCTGTTCGCGGTATTCGTATAATGCCTTTGCCTGCTCCGTTACCTTATGGAGAAGCTCCTCACGCTTTGCGAGAAGTTCCTTTATTTCGGTGTCTGAACTTTCAAGCTGCATCACTTCACGGCAGGCATCATCATAAAGCTTTACAAGTCCCTCACAGTCTGTTGCGTATTTTCGCTTCAACTTATTTATGGAATTGAGCCTTGTGCCCAAATATTCCAGACGCTGACCGTCAAGCTCCACCTTATCCGCAAGACTTTCAAGCTCTGAAGCTATGTCCGCAAGCTCTATCTCTGCGGCAGAAAGTCTCTCATATAAGCTGTTAAGCTTTTCATTTGCATCAGTGAAGCCTGCTAACTCAGTTTCGGCAGAAACTATCATATCAGATGCGTTTTCCTCTCCTGTCAGTGCGCTTACTGCACTCTTTATGGCTATTATAGTCTTTTCGGAGTTTTTAGCGTTTTCGTACTCCCTTTCAAGCTCGTCATCCTCGCCTTCGCGGAGCTCCAGCTCGCCTATATCGTCGATTATCTCATTGAGCTGTCGGCTGCGCTCGATACGGGTCTGTTCAAGCTTTTTAAGCTCGCCAAGCCTGCGGGCAGTCTGCTGCAATTCCTTGAATGTGACTCTGTATTCGTTTAAAAGTGTATAGTCGCCACCGAAATCGTCAAGTATCTGCAAATGCTTATCACTGTCGAGCAGTATCTGATTATCATGCTGTCCGTGTATATTGATGAGCATTGAGCCTATTTCTTTAAGTAGTGCAGCTGAAGCTGTTCTGTGGTTTATTCTCGAAACACTTCCGCCGTCTGCACTTATCTCACGGGTAACGGTTATTTCTTCGTCATCGTGAGTAATTCCCAGCTCGTCAAGCTTATAGCATACCTCTCGGGAAAGATTCGTAAAAAGTGCGGTTATTACAGCCTTATCGCAGCCTGTACGCACTATGTCTTTTGTGCAGCGCTGTCCGAGAACGGCATTTATTCCGTTTATGAGTATGGACTTTCCTGCGCCCGTTTCACCTGTAAAAATGTTGAGCCTGCTGTCCAGCGGTATCACAGCTTCCTTTATTACAGCAAGGTTCTGTATATATATTTCCTTTAGCATCTGTCAGGGCTTACCTCCTCGGAAAAAGCTCGCTGCGGAATTTCTTTGAAAGCTTTTTCGCATCAGCTTCACTTCTTACAAGTATGAATATGGTATCATCACCTGCAATAGTACCAACTACCCCCTGATGCTCAACTGAGTCTATAGCTGCGCAGGTCCCCTGTGCCATGCCTGCACGGCATTTAAGGACTATGGTATTCATTGCGTAATCCACTGATATTACTGCTTCTTCAAACAATGATCTTTCCGCTACAGCCGCTGCTGGTACCGAATAGCGGTATACTCCGCGCTCGTCCCTCTGCTTTACAAGCGATAACTGCTGAATATCCCTTGAAAGTGTTGCCTGAGTCGTTTTTATACCGCGCTCTGCAAGAAGCTGTATAAGAAGCTCCTGAGTTGCTACGGGCTGCTCGTTTATTATTTCAAGTATTGCTTCATGTCTGCGGTTCTTCATAATACCACCGTTTTCCTTACTTTATGGGTTTGCACATCTTTTTGCAAAGTGACTCATGGAACGAATTTCCTATGAGATTTATAAAGTTTATATTATTCTTTCCTCTGCATATCTCTATACTGTCACCGTTATGAAGGCTTGCAAAGTGCTCGCCGTCCACATTGATGACCATGCTGTCATCGCGCACGGTAACGTCCTTCATTCGCAGCTTTCTCTGCGGAGAAAACATAGTCGCACGGGAAAAAAGAGAATGGGGACAGATAAGTGTCATTTCTATACATTCAAGGTCAGGTTCTATTACAGGACCTCCTGCCGAAAGCGCATACGCAGTCGAACCTGAGGGAGTGCTGAAAAGTACTCCGTCGGCACGGTATCTTCCAACAAGATAGCTTTCGGAATAAACCTCAAATTCGCATATTCTGAAGCTTCCTGACCTTGCCGATACCTCATTCAGTACTGTTGCAGTTATATCGCCGTCAGGACCGTGGTATACCACATCAAGAGTCATTCGTGGCGAAAGCTCATACTCTCCGGTTGTAAGCAAACTTAGCTTGTCAAGCTGGTCGGCTTCAAGTCCTGCCATAAAACCGAGAGTTCCTGTATTTATACCAAGAAGCTTGGTATCGCTACCGATAAGAAGCTTAGCACAGCGCAGTATAGTTCCGTCACCGCCTATGGCAAGAACGTAATCCGCTGTCTTAGCCGCTTCTCTGATATCTTCAAATTTTACAAATGGCTTATCGGAAAAATCATTTCTGAATTTCTCGCTGACAGACACCTCTATACCGCATCTGTTCAGCACATTGCATACCTCGCGTGCACAGCTGAGCGCATTGGGCTTCTGGAAATTAGGGTACAACGCTGCCTTCATAAACGCACTCCTTACAGTTTATTGAAGGAGCTGTCAGTCAGCTCCTTGAAATCATGTTTTTTCTGTTCTCCTGCCAACTTTCTCAGCAGAACAAGATATTCTATATTTCCGCTTCCACCGCGGACAGGTGAATATGTATATTTTTCTGTCGTAAAACCAACCGATACAGCAAAGCTGTCTGTCTCGGAAAGTACTCTTATATGCACCTTTTTGTCCTTAACTATGCCTTTCTTTCCTATATCACTGCGTCCTGCTTCAAACTGGGGCTTTATGAGGACTGCTGCACATTCTCCGTCTTTCAGGAGCTCATACACCTTCGGAAGTATCTTTGTAAGGGAGATAAAGGATACGTCAACAGATATGAAATCCGCCTTTCCTCCTATATCCTCCGCAAATACCTCACGAATGTCCGTACCCTCCATATTTATTACACGGGAGTCGCTGACAAGAGCAGCTGCAAGCTGTCCGTGTCCCACATCAACAGCATAGACCTTCTTTGCTCCGTTTTGCAGCATAAAGTCAGTAAATCCGCCTGTGGACGCACCTATATCAAGGCACACCTTATTTTTAAGGTCAATGCCGAATTCAGCTACAGCCTTTTTAAGCTTCAATGCGCCTCTGCCAACATATTCCTCAGCTTCGGAACATTCTATGACATCTGCCTCAGTAACTTCATCTGAGGGCTTTCCTGCTTTTTTCCCGTTTACTGTAACACTGCCCGAGCGTATCATTTCCTTTGCACGCTCACGGCTCCTTGATATTCCTCTGGCTACGAGCTCTGCATCAAGTCTTGCCATTTATTTTCTCCTGCCTCGGATATACTCCGCCATTTTTCCGCTTGTAAGACCAAGCTTTTCAAGACATGACATCACAGAAGCCTGCTTAACAAAGCCCTTGGCAGTTACACGGCTGTAGTCGCCGCGATAGCCAAGCTCGGAAAGCACATCGCCGATTTTTTCGGAAATACTTCCCTCACCCATAGATTCCTCAAAGAATACAATGGTATTATATTTGCTTATCTCTGCCCCAAGGTCGCTTTCAAGAGGATATATCTTCGTAAGCTTTAATATATCACAGTTTATGCCTTCTTTTTTCAGAAGTTGCTGTGCCTTGTAAGCTTCATTGTAAAGTCTGCCGTAGGTTATTATAAGTATATCACTGTTTTCCTCACGGATATATAGATGCTCCGTAGTGAGATGATATTTGCTGAAAGACATCTCCTCAGAACCGCGGGGGTATCTAACCGCAGCAAGACCTTTTTCGCTGTATAAAGCCTTCTTCATGCACATCTTCATCTCTGAGTAACATGAAGGCGAATAGATAACTGTATTCGGGATAGTAGTAAGCATAGGCACATCAAGAAGTCCCTGATGAGTCTCGCCGTCCTCACCTACAATACCTGCTCGGTCGATACCAAGTACGATATGCAGACCGCCGATAGCGATATCATGCACCAGCTGGTCGTAGGCTCGCTGCAAGAATGTGGAATATACCGCGAATACTGGTATCATGCCCATTGAAGCAAGTCCACCTGCAAAGGTAACTGCGTGCTGTTCTGCTATACCCACATCAAAGAATCTTTCTGGATATTTGAAATGGAAAAACTGCAAACCGGTTCCGTATTTCATAGCAGCTGTGATAGCACATATCTTATCGTCCTTTTCGGCAAGCCTTACAAGCTCCTTGCCGAACATGGTAGAATAGCTGTCCGCAGCGGATACCTCAGGATTTCCCGTAGCTATGTCAAATTTGGAGATACCATGATATTCTCCCGGATTTTGCTCGGCAGGTATGTAGCCCTTACCCTTAACAGTCTTAACGTGTATAAACACAGGCTGGTGGTAGGACTTTGCCATGTGTATTACTTCCTCAAGCTCGGATAAGTTGTGTCCGTTTACAGGGCCGAGATAAATGAAGCCCATATCCTCAAACATTGTACTCTGTTCAAGAATATTCGACTTTACAGAGTCCTTGACATTCTTTATTCCCTTGGCAACACTGTTACCTACTATAGGTATCATACCAAGTCCGCGCTCCACAGCTCTCTTGGTGGAGAGATACTTCTCGGTATTGCGCAGTGAGGTAAGGTACTTTGAAAGTGAGCCGACGCTCTTTGATATGGACATATTGTTATCATTGAGTATAACAATGAGATTTCGCTGAAGTCCTCTGCCGCAGTTGTTCATAGCTTCATAGAACATTCCGCCGGTCATAGCGCCGTCGCCGATAACTGCCACAGCATAATTGTCTTTGCCCTGAAGCTCCATAGCTTCACAAATTCCGCAGGCAACCGACACAGACGTACTGCTGTGACCGCTTATAAAAACATCGTGAGGAGACTCCTCGGGCTTTGGAAATCCCGAGATTCCGTCCTCCTGTCTGAGTGTGGAAAACCTGTCAAGTCTTCCTGTAAGTATTTTATGTGTATATGCCTGATGACCTACGTCCCATACGATCTTGTCCTCAGGCGAATTGAAATTGCGGTGTATCGCCATAGTAAGCTCCACAGCTCCCAGATTTGACGCAAGATGTCCGCCCGTTGCCGAAACTGTAGAAATAAGGATATTTCTTATCTCCTTGCATAATCCTGCGCACTGGTTCAGTGAAAGCTTTTTAAGGTCCTTGGGGAGATCAAGCTCCTCAAGTGTGACCTTTTCATTATTATTAACGTTATCCTTCATTTTTACGAAATGCGGATATATCCGCAGCTCCTTCTTGTTAGTTCTTTCTCTTCAAAAGCATTTCCGTCAGCTCTGTGAGGAATGCGTCCTTTCCGAATACTTCAAGGCAGCCGAGCGCCTCTTCTGTTATGCCGTTGGCTATTTCCTGAGCCTTTTCAACTCCATAAAGTGTTACAAATGTGGTCTTGTTTTCCTCCGCATCACTGCCAACAGGTTTTCCAAGCTCCTCTGTAGTGCTTGTAACATCAAGGATATCGTCTATTATCTGGAATGCAAGACCCAGCTTGAAGCCATAATCAGCAGCTGCCTGTATCTTGGCTTCATCTGCTCCTGCACAGATACAGCCCATGATGCAGGATACTGCGATGAGCTGACCTGTTTTGTGGCGGTACATATTGCGCAGGTTTGCTTCGTCAACATCGCTGCGCTCCTCATTTTCCATATCTATGACCTGTCCGCCTATCATTCCCTCTCTGCCAACAGCCTTTGCAAGACATGAGATTATCTTTATTTTCTGCTCGGCTGTAAGACTTTCATCGTTAGCGATTATCTCAAAGGGCTGAACTGACAATGCATCGCCTGCAAGTATAGCCATTGCCTCGCCGAACGCCTTATGACATGAGGGCTTTCCGCGGCGGTAATCGTCATTATCCATTGCAGGAAGATCATCATGTATAAGCGAAAAGGTGTGTATCATCTCTATAGCAGCAGCAGGTGCGGCTGCCTTTCTGTAGTCACCACCCAGCGCATTGCAGAATGAATATACCAGCACGGGACGGATACGTTTTCCGCCTGCTTCAAGTGAATAATTCATTGCATCAATGAGATCTTTCTGGGCTGACATAGTTTCCGAATGTGCGTTGTATTTTTTTAAATTCTCCTCTGTAAAGCTTATGTATTCACAAAGCTTCTCCTTAAATCCGATCATATCACTTATCTGACGGAGCTGTTCCGTCGTCCTCCGTAATCTTTATCTGTGCGTCGTCAAGCTGCTTTCGGCAGGCGGCTGAAAGCTTAACGCCTTCACCGTACAGTTCAACGGCTTTTTCAAGGGGAATATCCCCTTTTTCAAGCTCGGCAACTATCTTTCCGAGCTTAGTCATATTATCTTCAAATGTAAGCTTTTCTTCCATTATATCACCATTTATCAGTTATCTCAGCTTCCGCACCGCCGCTGCCGAATGTGATCCTAACCTTATCGCCCTTACTAAGTACCTCAGAAGTATTAAGGAGCTTTTCCTCCTTATATACCAACGAATATCCTCGTGAAAGGACTTTCAAAGGACTCAGACTGTCGAGCCTTGCGATACGCTCAGAGAGCTGATGCTCCAGTCGTTCAAAATATCTCGAAAAGGCTGCTTCGCGTCTTTTATCAAGTCCCGAAAGTCTTTCGGCAGTAAGCCTTACTCTGTTTTCGGGAGACTGTGCCGACAAACGCGCGTTAAGTGCGATAAATCTGTCACTTGCCTTATCAAGCTGCGCAAGTACAGCCCTTTCTGCTCTGCGCTCCATTATGCCTATCTTTTCATACAGACTTGCAATATCGGGTGCTGCAAGCTCCGCTGCTGCCGACGGAGTAGGCGCACGCAGGTCGGCTGCAAGATCTGTAATGGTATAATCGGTCTCATGTCCGACAGCCGATATCACAGGCACCTTGCAGTTATATACTGCATATGCTACCTTTTCGGTGTTGAAGGCGCTAAGGTCCTCGCTTGAACCACCGCCGCGGCCTACGATTATTACGTCGCAGCCTGCGGCTTCTGCTTTCAGTATGCCTCTGCATACCGAGTCCGCCGCACCTTCACCCTGTACAAGGGCATTGACTGCATATACCTCACATAAAGGATAACGGCGTGAAAGTACATTGATAATGTCTCTCACTGCTGCACCGCTAAGAGATGTTACCGCTCCTATTTTCTTGGGCATAGGCGGTATAGGCCGCTTATGAGCCGTATCGAATATGCCCTCTTTCGCAAGCTTCTTTTTAAGCTGCTCAAGTGCTGCACCTGCCGCTCCTGCGCCCTCAGGGATAATATCATTGACGTATAGCTGATAAGCTCCGTCACGCTCATATACACCGATACTGCCCGAAGCAATGACTGACATTCCGTCCTCGGGCTCAAATCTCAGACGAGATGCCGCACTTGCGAACATAACCGCTTTAAGGGAGCTTTCGCTGTCCTTCAGAGTGAAATAAACGTGTCCGCTGCGAAAATGCTTTACATAATCAGCTATCTCGCCGCGCACCATTATCCCCTGAATATTTCGGTCGCTTTTAAGTATCGAGCCTATGTATTTATTTATCTGTGAAACTGTGATTACAGGCATTTATTTCTCACCATTACTTTTCAGATAACCGTATATCGCCACACCGGCTGCGTTGTCGCAGGAAAACTGCGGCTCAGCAAAGCTTGCCGACGGGAAACGGGAAATTATCCTGTCGCGGATAATAACGTCCGACATTACTCCGCCTGCAAACACAAGTGGGAGCTCACCGTATTCGCTGACAGCATGAGCTGTCATTGCAATAATTGTCTCTGCAATGAAATCAAGGCAGTATTTCGCTATATTTTCTGGACTTTCACCGCTGTCCAGCATATCGCCGCACTTGTTCTCGACTCCAGAGAGACAGCAGCTTCCGTTTTTCAGCACCGGCTTTACCTTGAAATGCTTATTAGCCTTCATGGCAAGCTTTTCAAGCTCAGCACCGCACGGAAATTTAAGTCCCAGCATAACACCTGTCCTGTCAACAGCCTGTCCTGCTTTAAGGTCGAGAGAAGTGCCTATCTCAGTGATCTTAAGCACATTTTCATCGTCAGGCTCACAAAGCAAACAATCGGTAGTTCCTCCGCTTACATGAAAGGCTATAAAACGCTCTTTCACAAGTTCGAGCCTGTCCGCGGAATATAAAGCAGCAAGGATATGTCCTATCTGATGCGAGGTAGTATAAAGCCTTGCACCAACTGCTGCCGCATACGAACGGGCAAAGCCTTCTCCGCACAGAAAGCATGGCATATACGAGCCTTCGATATTTCGCGGTCTCGCCGAAGCTGTTACCACCATGGGAGCTGCAAGCGTGTTATCACCAAAAAGCTGCTCCATCATATCGGGAAGCTGCTTGGTATGGTGAAAAACCGCATCGCTCTGTCTGAGCCCAAGTTCTCCCTCCTTTACGGGGAGAAGCTTTTTGCACTGATATACCTTATTGACCTCGCTGACATATACAGCCGCAGAGGTAGTATAATTGCTGGTATCGACTCCGAGAAACTCAGGCATCTGCTTTTTCTTCCTTCTGCTCGTCGCGGGAGAATGCTCCGAGAACACCGTTAATAAAGGCTGTATCCTCCTGATATGTATACATCATGGAAAGCTTTATAGCTTCGCTTATTGCCGCATTCATAGGTGTATTGTCATCATAGAGCGACTCATACATAGCAATGCGGAGAATAGCAAGATTGAGCTTTGATATTCTTGATACGCTTCTTGATTTGCTGTATTTTGAGATTATCCCGTCAAGTTCGGCAGCATGAGCAAGTGTGCCCTCCACTATCTTCTTTACCTCATCGTTTACGGTTATCTCGTCTATCTCCTCTGCTATCTCGTATAGCTCATTTATATCATCATCGCGCAGAAGCTGCTCAAATACCAGCTTGAATGCACTGTCTCTTATTTCTCGCCTCGTCATTTTCTTACTCCTTATTTTTATCTAAAACGCGGTACATGAAAATCATTTCCTCGTTTCCTTCAAATCCGTTTTTTATGTAAAATTTTTCGCTTGGATAGCCCTTGACAGTCTTCAACGCCATTGCAACGACTCCCTCTTTTTTCAGCTCATCTGTCGCATATCCGAGAACTGCTGTACCTATGCCGCTCCTGTGAAGCTCAGGCGATACGCAGAATTCATCTATTACATACTCGGGACCATGCAGATAAGTAAGCCTTCTGCCGCATAATATAGCCTTTATGCCGCTGCTGTCCTCATAAACATAGCCTATGGACTGCGGTGACGACATAAGCTCTTTTATCCTTGTGCGCGATATTTCTACCGACCATTCCTCATTCCACGGTGATGCTGCAAATGCTGCTGTGAATACTGCCGCTGCAGCATCAAGATCATCAGCTCTATATCTGCGTATCACTCAAATACAACTCCGCTGACTGTTACGTTTACTCTTGCAACAGGCACTCCTGTCATATTCTGCACATTTTCCTTTACCGTGTTCTGTACTTCCTGAGCTACGTGACAGGCTTTTTCACCGCTCTTTACGACTATTTTCATATCAATAGCGGCTACATCGCCCATCATGCTTATCTTGATAGGTCCGTTTCTTCTCAGCTTGCTCATTTTATCAATTTCACCGCCAAGGCTTGCAACTCCGTTAACATCAAGAGCTGCAAGCTTAGCTATTGCTATTATTACATCTTCGGATATTTTCAATCTGCTTGATGCCGCAGGCTTCATCTCTTCAACTTCCATAGTGAACCTCCGTTCGCGTATATTTAAGTGTAAATTTTAATTAAAATTGCATTTACACCAGTACTATTGTATTATAACATATAATCATCGAAAAAGCAACAATACACGGCGAAAAATTACGCTGTATCATTTAGAAAGCAGAACAATTATATAAAAGCAGGAATGAGAATTACGATAATATCCATATCATTGCATATTATCCACCTATGGTGTATCTTTTGAAATAATCAATGGTTTTCCGTTGAAAAAACATCTTTTTCTGCCCTATTATAGAAGGACATTTTTCTCGCATCAGCTAAGACAACAGTGCGTTATCATTATACAGCGTCACTCCGCTCACTTAACTTCAAATATTCTGATGTTTTCAGCAGGTACTTCTGTCTCACCCAGGATTATCTCTTTTATAGAAGCTGCCTGCGCCTTGTCAAGCCCTTCGGTCTTTACTACGACTTTTGCTGTTTCACCGTCAAGGTACGCAACACAATCCTGAAATCCCTGCGCTTTTATCAGCGACTCTATTGTTCCCTCACTCTCTATAAGCTTTGAGACCTCAACAGCATCAAGCGCGTTTACGACCATTTCATTTTCAGTTATATCTCCGCCGCCGATTATTGACTGCAAGGTCTGCACTGCCTCATCACGGTCATTCATTCTGTCAAGCCGAGCCTGTGCGAAATAGTCACCTGCTGTACCCTCGGCAGCTGCGTTCACAAACTCGGTCTGACCGTAGTTTATTGTCTCGCTCTGCTTTTTCAGTGCTACTTTCTCATTTTTCATAAGATCAGGCGATGCTGTATAGTTTATGTAAACAGCCACCGCAAGCATCAGTGTGAGACAAGTCATTATTATCTGCTTTTTTCCTATTATAAGTGATGGTTTCTTCATTATGGTTATCTCCTTTTATCTTAGTTTTGTTACGAATATTCTCGATGTTGGTATATCAAGCGCAGCTGATACAGCCTTGTATACACTTTCCCGTACCTGCGCACTTTCTCCGCCCTGACAGGCTACTACAGCTCCCGTTATCTCGGGAGTTCTTATGGTCTCGATAAGTGCATTCTTCTCGCCTCCGCCTCCAACTATAACATATCGTTCTTCCTCCTCTGTTTTGCTGTCACCGCGGCTGTACCGCCCTTCCGTTGCGTAAACGTACCGTTCATCACTCCCCACAGTAAGATATACCCTTACCTCTCCTGCACCTTCAATGTCCGCAAGAAAGTTTTCAAGCCGTCTTTCTGTATCATCGCAGTATCTTACCGCATCAGTCTTACTGTTCATCTCAGCCGTTTTCTTCTTGTCAGGTGCATTTTCAGGCAGGAGTGAGGATATCATTATCAGCAGTAGTCCCAGCACTCCGCAGATAGTCATAAATACAGCCCATTTCCTGCCTTTTGTGAGTTCCCTGAGCTTTTCAGCTATCTCCATTTACGACCTCCGTTTCCTGTCCGAGACTGCTGCGTATTATCCCGGCTGCTTTTTCAAGCTCCGCCGTACTGATAATGACCCTATTAATAGATATGCTGCCATCATGTGAAATATTAACCTCTGTCCTTATATTATCGACCTTTATTCCGGCTGCGGACAGCTGTGAAAGAAGTATATCGGAGATATTCTTTCCTGTCTGCTCTGCAACAGCATTGTCATAAGATTCTGTTGAAAAGCTTATCTCATCTCTGTCAAAACCGCTTAGATCGGGAAAATTGATTTTTCCCTTTACATTGAATATCAATCCTGCAACTACCGCGACAAATACCAGTTTATATACGAATTCAGCCTGTGAGCGAAGCCTTGTGCCCTCAGTTATATGGCCAATTATACATATTCCTGCCGCAGTTATACATACCGCTCTTACTGCTGATGTTATCTCTTCCATATGCTCACCTCACCGTCTGCATAAGTATTGCTGTACACAGAATAAACATAACTCCATAGCATATAAGAACGCTCTGAGCTATTGCAAGACCGCTGTCAAGTGACTTCAGTACTCCGCTCATCTGTTCCTCGCCGAATATATCCGCAGCCGCCGAACCTGTCCACAGCACCGCCCTGTATGCAAGTATATGCAACACAGGCGGAAGTATCATAAGAATTATCACTATACAGCCGCCTGCACCTACTGTTCCGCGGACTATATCAAAGCTGCTCCTGACTGTTGCATATGCATCTGAAACTGCTCCGCCCACTACAGGCACAAGCCCCGATATGAGAAAACGAGCTGTTTTTGTCGCTGCTCCGTCAGCCTTTGCCGCAACAGTGCATTTCAGCGTAAGAAAACCCGTAAACAGGGTCATAGAAATAGTCAGCCCCCATGTTATGAGCTTTTTCATAAGCTGAACTGCTCCGCTGAAATTTGTTTTTGAAGCAGCTCCGCCTGCGACTGAAAGCATAGTTACAGCACTTAATATCGGCATAAGCATTGAATTCACAATCTGTACTATGAGCTCTGAGCCTGCAAGAAGCGATATATCATAGACTCCTGCACTGCCGATGTTTCCGCAGGCAGCCGTAATCCCAGAAAATATCGGTATATAAACTGCAATAAATCTGCCGCTGAGCTTAACTGTATCAAGGGTTTGTGAAAAAATATTGAAAAGAGGCGGCACAATCGCTGTTACGGCAGTAATAGTGCATACGGAGCTGTATAGCCTTTCGGAATTTCCCAATATACCGCCGCCAAAGCTTTTAAGCACAGAGGTTATTACCGCAATAAGAAGTATTGTTCCGAGAAGTCTCAGCGGTGCTTCCGAAATATCGGAGGTCTTTTCAGCAATTCTATTCACAAGTCCGCTGAAAGATATCCCACTCAGTTCATCCGAACTGAACCCGACATCATATTCATACAAAACATCATCAAACTGCGATATCGCTTCATTCTGCGGAGCTGAATCATCTTCTGCATGAGCGTTTAACGGCAGCGCAAACAGCATAAGCAATATAGTTACAATAATGATTATTACAAGCTTCCTCATATCACACCTTTATAAGCTTGTCTATCAACTGTATAAATGAACTCATTATAGGTAAGCTAAGAACTATTATCGCACCTCGTCCGCAAAGCTCTGCCGCCGACGCAATTGCCCCTTCACCGCTGTCACGGCAAAGTTCAGCAGAAATATGCGTAATACAGCATATTGCAAGCACCTTGAATATAGTCGATATACAACTCTCTGATACACCTGCCGATTCGAATATGATCCTGAGTTTTTCGACTGCTTCGCCGAAAAACACAGCAAACATAGCTATTACAGATACGCATACAGCTATGGATAACATCATGGACTGTTCTGAGCAATATTGTTTTAATATCACAGCCAACAAAGCTCCTACAACACAGAAGGCCCCCACAGAAAAACAGTTCTCTACCATAATCCGAACACCGTCTTTACCTTGTCAAAAAGTTCACCTATCTCGTCAACTATTACCACAAGAACTACGATAAGTCCGGCAAGTGTAGTCATCATAGCCTGTTCCTCTCGTTCTGCCCGTTTCAGCACAAGATTCAGCACCGCTACTATAATTCCCGTTCCTGCTATCTTAAAGATCAGATCTATTTTCATACCTTATCCTCATATAATCATTACCCCTACTGCCGCTCCCGAAAGAACTCCAATGCTTCTGTAAAGCCTGCCTTTTTTGTCGTATTCGGACTGCCTTTTCCTGTAAAGCTGCTCAACTTTTGCACGAATGTGGCTTATTCCCTTCAGCTGCCCCTCAGTGTCTGTAGTTCCAAGCATACTCCCAAGTGACAGCATTATATCAAGTTCATCGGCATCAATACCGCTGATACTGCGAAAAGAACTGTTCCACTGCTGATGAAAATCAACTTCGGGACTGTAACATTCCGGCAATCTTTCAAAGCTTATGCGCATATTGATATTTTCCTTTTTCAGCCGTCTAACTATACTGTATACGTCGCTGTTATTGGATCTTATCTCCGATTCACATATGTTAAGCAATTTTTCTGCTTCGGTGCAGAATACAACTCCTTGTTTTAGCTTGTCTGCCATATTAAAACCGCAGAACATTCCGCCCAATATGAAAAGCAGTCCGGCACTAAGCCTGATCCACATACTTTAGCCTCCTTATCTCCCTGACTTCACCCGGAAAGCTTGCTCCTTTCAGGAAAACAGCTAAATCAAATCTTCCCTTTTCTATAAGATAAGCTATCTCTTTTCTCCTGAGAAGGTCAGTATAATTCGTGCCGTGTGCCGTTACTGTAAAAACTACTCCGCAGCCTATACCGTCAAGTATGGCTTCAACATCTTCCTGTGATGCTATCTCGTCACAGAATATTACATCGGGAGAAAGCGTTCTTATAGCTGACATTATTCCTACGGAGCGAGGACTTCCGCTTATAACATCTGTCAGACTGCCAACATCATTCTGCGGTATTCCTCTGATAAGACAGGATATCTCATTCCGCTCGTCAATGAGAGTTGACTTTCTGAAACTTCCCGTAAGTCGGCAAAGTTCCCGAAGCACAGTTGTTTTACCCGAGCTGACCCCACCGCAAATAATAACGTTTTTTCCATAGGTCTTGGAAAATATATCGTCCGCACAGCCCTGCACACACCTTGACACTCGGAAGTTGACTGACGTAAAATCAGTAAGTATCGCACTATCTCCTGTTGAATATGTACCAGATACACCGACACGTACTCCGTTTTCAACAACAAAAAATCCTTCTCTAAGCTGCTTCGCACAGCTGTGCATCGAATAATGACAAAGTCTGTCGATAATATCACGGATATGGGCTCCGCTTACAGTAAATAAACTGTCAGTAAGCATTTCTGTAAGCTCTCCGCGCTGACTTAGATAGCATATCCTGTCCGAATAGACAAGATAAACAGGACCGCCGCCCCTCAGCCTTAATTCCATGATATTTTCCATTTTTTCAATTGGGATAGCCTTCAGAAGCTCCCTTATCCTTTCGGGGAGGTAGTTAATTATAGTATCAATGCTTGTACTCCCGTTCATTTGCATCAACTCCTTTTACTACATCATATTCAGCAAAAGGAAATTTATGCATAAAAAAACAGCACACCGAAGTGTGCTGTGATTTTTCTGTTATTATTCCTTTACGCCGCCAAGAGCTACACCAGCGATGATGAATCTTGAAAGGAGTACATATGCAATAATGATAGGAATAATTGAAAGTGCAATTGCAAGATAGATAGCACCGTAGTCATTGAACTTATCTGATGACTGAAGAGCGGCAACCATCATTGGAAGTGTCTTCTTATTGAGCTTAACATTGATAAGGATCATGTTAGGTGTATAGAAGTTGTTCCAGCTTGCGATGAAAGCGAAGATAGACTGTACGGCTATAGCCGGCTTCATCATAGGAATTGCAATCGATAAGAATGTTCTGAACTCGCTGCATCCGTCAATTCGCGCTGCTTCAACGATGTCCAGCGGGAATGACGACTTCATGTACGATCGCATGAAGTATACGACCGCAGGTGCTGCAACAGCAGGGATAATGAGCGGCCAGTATGTATTTGTAAGATGCAGGTCAGACATAAATGCTACGAAACCTGCTGATGTTACCTGCATTGGTACCATCATTACAAGGAGGATTACTGAGTAAGAAAGCTCCTTGATCTTGAAATCGTAAACATGGATACCGTATGCTGTAAGTGCTGAGAAGAATACAGTAAGGAATGTTGAGCATACAGTTATCAGTAAGCTGTTCTTATAACCGTGAAGTGCGTTATATGAAAGCTTGAAGGTTGGATCTGTAAAGATCTTCTTGAAGTTGTTTCCGATATTGCTGCCGGGAACAAAGCTGAGTCCGTTTGCTATATCCGTATGTGTACGTGTAGCGTTGATAATAAGGATATAGATAGGAAGCAGACATATAATTGTCAGTATAATGAACCATGCACAAAGAATACCTGACTTTAACTTGATCTTAAAGCTGTAATTATCCTTTGCCTTGCCGTAAACATCTTTCATATTATTACTCATAAGCTGATCCCTCCAAACTGCTTGCTTTCACGCTTAGCCTGCTGAGCGATCTTCTTACGCTGCTTCTTCTTAGCGATCTCGTCCTTATCACGAGTCATATAGAATGCTATAAGACCGAGGATAAGAGTTATGAAGAAGAGAAGTACAGATACAGCACCTGCGTAACCCATCTTATTTTCGTTAGCCTGTGCATGGAAGTACTGATAGATCATTACAGCCATGGTCTTGAGGTGATCCTTAACGTTTCCTGTCTTTGTGTAGAGGAAAGGAATATCAAACATCTGGAGACCACCGATCATAGATGTGATAAGTGTATAAGCCATGATAGGAGTCAGAAGAGGAAGAGTGATCTTTCTGAATACCTGACCTGAGCTTGCACCGTCGATGCTTGCAGCCTCGAACAGTGAAGGGTTGATACCCTGAATACCTGACATGAGCATGATCATAGTATTACCGAACCACATCCATGTCTGGATAAACATTACAACGACTCTTGACTGCCATACACCTTCAACCAAAGGAATTGACTTGTAGAGTCCCGATGCAGCGTCCTTGGTAACTATACCCATTTTGTACAACATATAGTTGATAGCACCAGGGTTTGTTTCGGACTGTCCGCAAAGCTGAAGGAAAAGTACAGCTACTGAAGCAGCTGTGATAATGTTTGGAAGATACATAACAACCTTAAAGAAGCCCTTTCCCGGGATCTTTAACTGTGCTTCTGTAAACCAAACTGCCAGAGAAAGTGAAAGAGCGAGCTGAGGAATAAAGTTACCAACCCAAAGTATAATTGTATTCTTCAGACAAGTGAAAAAGCTCTCATGGATAACTCTGACTTTACGTGTACCGCCAAATAAAATGTCCTTATAATTCTGAAGTCCTACCCACTGTTCAACGTTTTTACCGTTACCGTGGAAACTTACAATAAAGGTGTTAATCAACGGCCATAACTGGAAAAAGAAATAAACAAGAAAAAATGGCAATATAAAAATATAGCCATACTTAGCGTAGCTAATAGATTTTATACGCCTCTGCGCGCCTGACGCCATAACACACACCCTCTCGGAATAATAGTATAAATAAATATACACCTACGGAATACATAAGTACTCCGTAGGTATATTTATTACATTGTAATAGTTAGACTATTATAAATTAGTCATCCCACTCGAGGTCTGGTACAGACTCAGCAACCTTGTCCTTGAATGTTTCCATAGAATCATCGTAGGACTTGCCGCCCTCAAGGAACTGCTCCTTGATTGCGTTAGAGAATGAACCCTTGATTGAAGCATCGTAAGGTGTGATAAGACCCTTGAAGTCAATTGTCTTAGCGTTCTTAGCGAGCTCAGCGAAGTAGTTCTGACCATCCTTGAAGTTGCCGGAGATCTTCTCGTTGAATACTGTGTTGCCAGCGATAAGGTCATCCATAACCTTCTGGTTGTTTACATACTCAGGCTTAGCCTTTGCGTATGCAGACATCTGAGCCTCATCAGAGCAAGCTGAAAGGAGGAACTGCTGAGCCTCTTCAGCGTTATCTGTACCTGGGTTAACAACCATCCAAGTACCGCCCCAGTAGAATGGAGTTGGTCCCTGGCATACGTTCCACTTGCCGTACTGCTCGCCGTCAACGCCGCCTACAGCATCGAGGAAGAATCCGCCGAAGCCCCATGTTGATACGAAGTAGCCCATGCACTTGCCGCTAACACCAGCAGCTGTCCACTCGTCTGTCCACTGTGTATTCTTTGTTACACCGCCGCAGTCCCAAAGAGCCTTAGCTGTGTCTGCGAACTTCTTGCAAGAATCATCGATAACGAGCTTGTTATCAACAACCCAAGGCTGTGTACGTCCGCAAGCAAATGCCTGCCAGAGACCACCGAGTGTATCAGCAAGAGCAACACCGCCGCTTGTCTTGTCTGAAACTTCCTTAGCAGCATCTACAAAGAGATCCCAGTCATTGATCTTAGCCTGCATCTCTTCAGGTGTCTTAACACCGAGGTACTCCTCAGCAAGGTCAGCTCTGTAAGCAAATCCGCCTGCTGCAGCCTGCCATGAAACGCCTACGCGCTTACCAGCATTTGCACCCTCAGTTGCCTTACCAACTTCGTCTGTGTAACCGTAAATATTTGAGAAATCATTGTCGCCGAGGCCGAGCTTTTCAAGAGCTACTGTTCTTGTATCATCGTTGATGTACTTGAGAGCCCAGTCTGCCTCTACGAGGTAAACGTCGATATCTGAACCATCGTTGAAGAGCTGATCATACTTCTCAGAAGCCTGACCACCCTGAACGTTAAGGATGTTTGCATTTACGCCTTCAACCTTGCCATCTGCAAGATCCTGTACGATTGTATCGTAGTTGAGGCCCTTCCACTGTGCGATGAGGTAAGGTACGTCATCTGCGTTCCAAGCAACAACTGTAAACTCCTTGCCGCCTGTCTTGAGTGAAGGATCGATCTGGTGATCGCCAGCAGGTGGCTCAGTTGTCTCTTCGCCGCCGTCAGGATCAGCAGTTGTTGCTTCTGTAGCAGCAGCTGTTGTTGTCTCAGCCTTGTTATCGTCCTTCTTCTCATCGCCGCAGCTTGCGAAAGCTGTAGCTGTCATTGCGAGTGTAGCTATACAAGCTAATGTTCTCTTAAGTGTGTTCATGAGATTTTTCCTCCTTAAATATGTATATTATACATTACCGTGTATAATATTCTTGAATAATAGTTTTTGCGGTATCGCATCGCGGTCAATCCTTCTGCCCGATGATTGTGCTCACCGCAAGCGTCCTGCAACCGTTATGTTTTACCCTGTTCTTTTGTTCATTGATTATAACATGGACTTGCGTCCGTGTTGATCTTGTTTTTTGCAGTAATCATTCCACTCGTGTCTGTATCAGGCTCCAGCTGCGAATGTACTCCGCTGAGCATTGTTGTTTACGCCATTTCAAACACTGTGCAACAATTGCTTTTGCATTTACAAATATACCGTATTTTGCGGTCAAAGTCAATATTTTGTATCGTTCTTTAATCTTTTTTGAACATCATGTACACTTTCAACACTGATTTTTTGTCAATTATAACACAAATCAAACCAATTATATCTAAAAGTTACAAAACGGTAAAAGCAAAATAACATCTATTACACAAAGAACGAGGGTCAGTTTTATACTTATTGACTAAAACATAGAAAATATTACAGTTCTTTTGTGCGGTTTTAGTAATGTTAATCAAACATACATTCGTATTTCTTTGACAACGAGTAGGACCCTATTCGGTCATTATTTTGGCATAGATTTTCATTATCTGTGAAGCGTCAACAGAGGTTATCATTCCGTCACCGTCAAGATCTGCCATAAGCTGCTGAGCTTCTGTAAGGCAGCCCTTGCTGCTGACAGACATCAGCGAATAGTGCTTCAGCACCAATGACGCATCTATGGAGTCTATTTTCATATCTCCGTTGATATCTCCTCTTTGATAGAACACTACCCTTTCACCCTGTGATGCGAAGCTGTTGCCTGCGGCAGGATATCTTACAAGATATTCCACGCCGTAATCAAGCTCACTGCTGCTTTTGAAGGTAGTCGATGTAAATCCCTTTACAGCTTCTTCCTCAACGCCAAGCCTTTGCTTCATGAGCTCGGTAAAACGTTCTGTGCTGTAGCCGAAGTCCTCGGCGATCGCCTCATACATCATATCCTTCATATACATGAACGACGATATTTCGATCTCGGCTTCACCAGTATATTTTACCACAGATGCATCACTTGTGTCAAACATTTTTTTATCCGGCTTAACAGCAGGTGCCGACGAAACTCTGCATAAATAAGGCTCGCTCTCGAACATTCCGTCGCCGCCGTCTATTTTCACAGATATGACCTCTCCGGGTATCAGAGAAATATAGTAGTAACCGTTTTCAAGAGTCAACCAGTCGTCACCGCTTATTTTTCTGCCTTCTGCGGAGTAGTAGTTATTGTTTTTATCCGCGTCGACGCATATCTCCAAACTGTTCATCATATCCTCGGTAAACGGTCCGAGAGCTTCTGCTCTGTAATCTATGTCTATCTGCGGGATAGTCTTTCTTTCGGGCACCTTTACCGTTATCTCCTTGCCGTCTTTAATTACCCGCAGTTCCTGTCCACAGTACTTTCCTACATATGAGTTTATTTTCAGTTCTGTGCCATCCGGAGCATATATCTCGTCTGCAAGTGAGAAATTGATAGTTTCGGACAGGTAATTGAAGCCCAGTATCTTTCTATTAATATGTACAGTTACTTCATTATTGGCTTTGTTTTCTCCCGAAAGCTTCAGCTTTACGTCTGTATTGCCATAGTCTGCGGGTATATTCTCTATCCAGCTGTATCCGCTGTAGCTTTTTCCGCTGTATTCTGTATTGCTTACAGTTCCGAGATACAGGCAAATGTGGTCTTTATCCGAAGGAAGATCTATTAAATATTCACCGTCAGATATCCTCTCTGCATATTTCTGGACCTCTTTATTATCAGGAGATGTTGTATTATATGCCAGCCAGTTAAAAACTGCCTTTGCAGGCTCGAAATGCCTTTCAGATACCGCATTGAGGCTGCCCTCGGGTATTGTATCCCCGTATTTTCCTGTCAGATCTGTATATGCGGATATTGTCACCGATTTGTCTATAGATATAGGCGATGTATATTCCTTATACTCTCCGCCGTCAGCTTTCCAGTATATCTTACTGCCCTCAAAGCCCGATGAAAGCTCTACTTTTTCATTTTCGGGAACATATCCCCCGGAATGTGAAAAGCTTACCTTGCCTATAGGGTCTCCGTATACCTTCAATGAGGCATTGCCCATTCTGCTCTTTATATCACTTTCAGCAAAAAGCTCCCTGAAAAACTTCTCCTGCTTCTTTGCTTCTTCCAGCTTTATCTCGTCCTTTTCTTCAAGACCGTCATAGAGCTGGAATATAAAATCTTCGAGAATAGCCGCTTTATCCTCGTCACTGTATTTGTCTACATTATCATGTACGTCGTTCCATTCTTTTCCGTCACAGCTTACGAAGCTCTCCCCTTCACCTGTATGTGCGGCTATCTGCTCATCTGTGGCAAATCCGCTTATATCCGTTATTTTCTCTGTCTCCTCATTCTCGGCATAGAAGCTGCTCTCAAAGGAAAGAACAAACGGTGTATCTTCGCAGTACAGCTTTACTACCACCGAAAACTTCTCTGTGCTGTCAATAACTACAGGCTTGTCAAGCGGAAGTGTCATAAACCCTGTGAGCTCAGCTTTTCCCTTTGTCACCTGCGAAGGTGTTCCCGATGCGGGATCAGCTCCATCTTTCAGGTCGGTATATACCGTTATCTCATATTCAGTCTCGGGATTAAGGATATATGTTCCTATCGCGCTTATCTGCGACGGACCTATACTTTCAAAGATATCTGCAAAATATGAGGGACCTTTTTCCTCGGGAGTGTCATATGCGGAATATGCCTGTATCGGGATATATGTGTCATGCTGATACATTATCTCATGTTCATCGGCAGATTCAAGCTCATACACTGCAAAATCGCTGAGAGTCCTGTCATAGTAAGATATCCAGAAATAACCGTCATCGCCTTCCTTTGTGCCCCAGCTGTTCTTGCAGAGCCATGCGCCGTCGCCCTCGGGAGTGATCTTGAACTTATCCGCCGAAAAACTGTCGTCCCAACCTACTATTGCTACGCCGTGATTTGCAAATCTTGGCTTTCTTTGGGAATTTGAGGTGCTGTATTCACTATTCCAGTTTGTGGATTTATCGGACATATAGGATATATCAACTGCGTGTCCCTTGTATACAAAGTCCTTTACAAGTGTGTTCAGCTCATCAAAATTACTGCGCTTACTGTCAAAATCAAAAGTGTATGCGTTTTTTAAATGATAATCGGATTGATACTTCATAAATACCGTTTTTGAAGCATCATCGAAAACATCTGTATCGGAATAAGCCATTCTGCTCTCATTTACGGGACCTATCCGCTGCGCCCATAGATTTGTGACCATACGCGCACTTCCGCCCTCAGACAGTATTCCCTCTGTTGTATGCGCACCTATTATCATCTGGTCATCGCCGTAATAGGTATAGTAGGAGGTGTGAAGCTCGGACAGGTCGATATACGGGTCGGAAGCAAGCATACTTGTCTCGGCGCTCACTATTGCAGCATGAGCCCAGCAGGTACCGAAGCTCTGCTGATCCTTTATTGATGTCATGCTGTAGACATTTCTCATGTCAAAGGCTTCGGGAAGTTCTGCGCCCACTATCCCCGACACTGTATCTCCTACTTTTGAAGACGCAGTCACAGGCACAATGCTCATACTACCCGCATAATTTACTCTCTGAAGCTTAGGAAGCGAAAACGATCCCGAATGTAATGATGATACCGCCTTCTGTCGGCTGTCGTTGATGTTAATCAGTTTTCTTTCTTCTGCATATACATGGGAAGGAACTGAAACTGCCGTTACCATAGCTGCCAAAAATACAGCTGTCATTCTTTTTAATATCCTCTTCATACTTTGCCGCGCCCCTTTCGGTATTATATAATGATTATAACATATCACAGGCTGCTTGTAAAGAAAAAGACCATGCTTGCAAAAACATGGTCCTTATATCATATTTATGCAGTTACGATGCTGTCAGCCTTGTGGAGCTTGAGCTTTTCAACTGCCTGTTCTCTCATCTTGTACTTAAGTATCTTTCCTGCTGCGTTCATTGGAAAGCCTTCTACAAAGTCAACGTACTTAGGACACTTGTGCTTTGCCATACGTGCAAGACAGAAATCCTTTATTTCCTTTTCTGTAGCGGTTTCGCCGTCCTGAAGAACGATGCAGGCCATTATCTCTTCACCGTAGTCCTCATCGGGAACGCCTATTACCTGTACGTCCTTTACCTTGGGATATGTGTAGAGGAAGTCCTCGATCTCCTTAGGATAGATGTTCTCGCCGCCGCGAATTATCATGTCCTTGATACGTCCTGTTATCTTGAAATATCCGTCGGAAGAACGTCTTCTTGCAAGGTCTCCCGTATGGAGCCAGCCCTCTGAGTCGATAGCTGCTGCGGTAGCTTCGGGCATTTTATAGTAGCCCTTCATTATATTGTATCCTCTTGCTACGAACTCGCCGTCAACATCATCGGGGACTTCCTGATTTGTCTCAGGATCAACTATCTTACACTCAACGCCGAAGATAGGTCCGCCGACTGTGTTTACACGCTGCTCGATAGAGTCTGTTGTCTTGCTCATTGTAGTTGCAGGCGAAGCCTCTGTCTGACCGTAGGTAATACAAATCTCGCTCATGTGCATCTTCTCGATTACCTCTTCCATTGTCTTGATAGGACAAGGCGAGCCTGCCATGATACCTGTTCTCATGTAAGAGAAGTCAGTATTTTCAAAATCCTTATGTCCGAGCATAGCAATGAACATTGTAGGTACGCCGTGGAAACAGGTGATCTTTTCCTGATTTATGCAGGCAAGTCCCTTTCTCGGCGAGAAACGGGTTATAGGTGACATTGTTGTACCATGAGTCACAGAAGCTGTCATGGCAAGAACCATGCCGAAGCAGTGGAACATAGGTACCTGTATCATCATTCTGTCAGCTGTGGAAAGATCCATGCAGTCACCGATAGCTTTACCGTTGTTTACTACATTATAATGTGTAAGCATTACACCCTTGGGGAAACCTGTTGTTCCTGATGTGTACTGCATATTTGCAACATCGTGGATATCTATTGTCTTTCTTACGCGCTCAACTTCGCTGTATGGCACGTTCTTTGACTGTGCAACAGCTTCCTCCCATGTGAAGCAGCCCTTATTCTCAGAGTCTATTGTTATAACATTCTTGAGGTAAGGAAGTCTTGCAGAATGGAGCTGACCAGGCTCACAGCTGTCAAGCTCGGGACAGAGTTCCTTGATGATGCTTACATAATCAATGTTCTTGATACCGTCTATCATTACAAGAGTCATTGTATCTGACTGTCTCAGCAGATACTCAGCCTCATGGATACGGTACTCTGTATTCATTGTAACGAGTACAGCGCCTATCTTTGTAGTAGCCCAGAAGGTGATATACCACTGAGGTACGTTTGTTGCCCAGATAGCAACGTGATCGCCCTTCTTTACGCCCATTGAAATGAGTGCGCGTGCAAAGGTATCAACATCGTCACGGAATTCGGGGTATGTTCTTGTATAGTCGAGCTCAGTATAGCGGAATGCATACTGATTAGGGAACTGCTCACAGATACGGTCGAGTATGTCAGGGAATGTATAGTTGAGGATACGCTCCTTTGGCCATGGATACTGACCGTCACCTCTCATGCTTGTCTGGAGAGGGTGCTTGTGCTTCTTCTTGTATGGAGCCATATACTCAGCAAACTGAGGTATAACGATACCTGCATCGCTGAGGTCTCTTGCCCAGCGCTTTACCCACTCAAGTGAGATATAGCCGTTATAGTTGATAGTGTCAAGAGCTTCGATCATAGCCTTAACAGGAATATCGCCTGTGCCCATGATACGGTACTCAACTGTACCGTCTTCGCGCATAACACTGTCCTTTACCTGTATGTACTTGATGTACTCGCCGAGATTTGCAACTGTAGTCTCAGGTGACTCATTGTGATAGCGATATGGGTGGTGCATATCCCAGAGTGCAGCTACCTTGCGGCTCTTTACTCTGTCAAGCACCTTTGCAAGTCTTGCGGTATCGGAATATACGCCGTTTGTCTCTACAAGGAGAGTTACATTATACTCTTCTGCGATAGGAACCAGCTTCTGAAGTGCCTCAACGATATAATCATCGTCAACCTCATCGACCGGATCCGGATTAAGATCGGCAAGAATTCTGATGTAAGACGCATTGAGCTTCTGCGCAAGCTGTGCATATGCTCTTATCTCGTCCTCAGCAGCCTGATACTTATCCTTGAATTTAAGGCAGGCACCTGATGATAGACATGGGATCTCAAGTCCGAGAGACTTTAGCTTTGAAATTGTAGCAGGAAGCTGTGCCTCTGTGAAAGGCTGTGCTTTTACAGAAAAGATCTCATTGCCAAGACCTCTGATCTCAATTCCGTCAAATTTGAAATCCTTTGCCATTGAATAGATGTCTGTCCATGACCACTCGGGACAAGCCAGAGTTGAAAATCCGATCTTCAAAATAACCATTCCTTTTCAATATAAAAATTATATTATGCCTTATCAGTTGAGGG
The DNA here is from genome assembly GCF_900143025.1 of Ruminococcus flavefaciens. GTDB lineage: Bacteria > Bacillota > Clostridia > Oscillospirales > Ruminococcaceae > Ruminococcus > Ruminococcus flavefaciens_I. The sequence continues at coordinate 176,906 of NZ_FRCT01000003.1, forward strand.
GCTGTTTACTTCCAAAACTTCGGCTTTGAATTTCTTTTTATCAAAACCCGAAGAGACAATATAGGCTACTGCAAGCTTTCTCGTTGTGAAACGCCGTGCAAATTCCGCATGGTATACGAAAAATCTCGGTGATACCGCATACATATCGTCAGTAATATGCCTTATTACCCATTTCACAGCGTTATTGTCTCCTATCCGAATATTTTATAATAAACAACGCCAAACCATTCTCTTACCCAGTATGTAGGAACGAGATACCATGATGTATAACCTGAGATGTTATACGCCTTTATGTCCTGCTTTTCAGCTATCATCTCAGCACGGAGCTGGTGATAGCTGTCAGTAACAAGTGTTATTTTTTCGGGAAGTCCATTTGCCGATATTATTTCCTTGGAGAATCTCAGATTTTCCTCTGTGTTAACAGATCTGTCCTCCATATATATCCTTTCGGGAGCAATACCCTTATTTACGAGCCATTCCTTCATGCACTGAGCCTCGCTAATGGCTTCGTCATCGCCCTTGCCGCCCGAAACAACTGCACATACGCTTTCATGCTCTGAAAGATAATCATATGCAGCTTCGAGCCTGCGGGCAAGCATACGGCTTGGTGCGCCGTTTTTCACCTTGCACCCGAGAACAACTATCGTTGTATTCTCGTCCCTCGGAGGATCATCTGAAGCCTTCACCATAAATACGCTTATGACGACCGCAAGAACAACGCTAACGACCGTAAAAGCTCCTACCAGTGAGATCAGTACCTTTCCAAGAGGCTTTTCCCAGCTTTTTTCAATGAAGGAAGCAAATCTGCCCCAGAATATAAATATCAGCGTCAGCATCCCGCATACTCCCATGCCTGCACAGTTCCCAAGATTGACTATCCCCACCGATAAAGGCATGGCAAATATCAGAAAAAGTCCGAGACAAAGGAGCGCTGGGATAATTTTTATGTCCATTGTATTACCTCATGTAAGCCGCAGCTTATTTCATGCTTGCAGCAAGCTTGAGGATCCTGTCAAGATTTTCCTTTGTTGTAGTCTCACTTCCAAGATGTGTCGGTACTTTATTATATAGTCCGTGGAAGTCAGAACCGCCTGTTACGATCAGATCGTACTTTTCAGCTATCGCTGTAAGCTTCTTGCGAGTCTTTTTGTCAGCGGAGAAGTGTCCGACCTCTACTCCGTCTATCTTGCCCTTCTTTGCAAGCTCTTCAAGAAGCTCGATATTGTCATACTGAGCAGGGTGAGCCATTACAGCAACGCCCTTTGCTGTATGTATCAGGTCTATTACAAAATTAACGTCAGGATACTCACGCTCAACATAGCATGATCCAACCTCGGGATTAAACAGCTCTCTGTCAAGATCTCCGTAGAATTCCAGTGCATAGCCGTAATCAATGAGGGCACGCATTATATGCTGCTTGAATATGCTCTTTGAAGCTGTGGTACGTTTAAGAATACTTTCCTGCGTTATAGGGAATTTCGCCATGACCTTCTCGATCATTTCGCGTGAACATTCCTTTCTGATCTCACAGGATTTCATGCAAAGCCCTTCAAGTCTGTTGGGCTTTGAGGGTGCATAGCACAAAATATGTACCTTGCTGTTTCTTTCCTTATCCCATGCCGATAGCTCTACGCCATGGAGTATCTTTACTCCTGCGCGCTCGCCCAATACATCTGCTCTTGAAAAAGAAGCCATAGTATCGTGATCGGTTATCGAAAGCCAATCGATATTCATGCGTTTCGCCTGCGCAATTACATCTTCAATGCCAAGCGAACCGTCGGAAAGGGTGGTGTGACAGTGCAGATCGCAAATCATACATAACCTTCTTTCGCCGTATTTCTGCGGCAGAATTAATTTTTAAATTTGTATTGATAAGGCTCTTTTTTATAACATGGTTACAAAAAACTCTAACAGTAATAATAACGCTAATAATTATATCACAATACTATGCAAATTTCAAGTATTTTAGCCTAATTTTCACATTCTTATCACTTTTCTGCACTATCAGAATAAAGTATTCCTACTAAAGCAGTGCGTAAAGCTCGCTCTTTCGGAAGTTTGTCTCCTTAGCTACTGCCTTGCAGGCATCAGTAGGCTTTTCGCCCATATCTATCAGCTTTTTCACCTGCTCCATTGCTTCCTCTATGGTAAGCTCGCCGCCGCAGTCCTCTTTCGCCCCTTCAAGTACAAGCACATATTCTCCGCGGGGCTCATTCTCATTATAATAAGAAACTGCCTCCGAAAGGGTCAGGCGAAGTACCTCCTCATGTATCTTTGTAAGCTCTCTGCACAGCGATATCCTGCGCTCGCCGCCGAAAAATCCGGCAAGATCGGCAAGAGTAGTTTTCAGCTTATGGGGAGCTTCGTAGAATACCATGACAGCAGTCTCGCCGCGAAGCTTTTCAAGGCGCTCTGCTCTCTCCTTCTTCGGAACGGGTAGAAAGCCTTCAAATGTGAACCTCCTTGTGCTGAGTCCCGACACGGCTACCGCTGATACAACCGCACTCGGTCCCGGTACAACCTTTATGTCGATGCCGCTTTCTGCACACATCTTTACAAGCACCTCTCCGGGGTCAGAGATACAGGGCATTCCTGCGTCGGTAACGATACCGCAGCTCTCCCCTGCAAGGAGTCGGTCGATAATATGCTGTGCGTCAGCCTTTGAGCTGTGCTCATGAAAGCTTACGAGCTGCTTCTTTATCTCGAAACGATTAAGGAGTTTCAAAGTAACTCTTGTATCCTCGGCGCAGAGAAAATCAACCTTTTCAAGTGTATCAAGCTGCCTTAAAGTTATATCCTCAAGATTTCCTATCGGGGTACCTATTACGTAAAATGTTCCGCTCATGCCTGCTCCTTTCCTGTGTCATATATTTTTTGCAGCTCGTCCGAGAAGCCGTTCTCGCTTCGTATGTAGAGCTGAGGTTCGACCTTCATAAAAGGCTTCGAGCCCTTCTTGCCCTCTATAAGGAAAAGCCACGGAGCTTCTTCTGCATTCTTGGATACGAAACGAAGCCTTTTCGGCTCTATATCGTGACACTTCATTGCATATATCACATCGCTGAGCCTTTCGGGACGGTTGCAGACACATAGTCTGCCGCCGAATTTCAGAAGCTTCTGAGCTGCCGTGCATACGTCGTCAATGGTGCAAAGTATCTCATGGCGTGCTATCTTCTGCGCAGTGATGACGCTCTGAAAACCTGCGCTATTCACCTTGTAGGGCGGATTGCAGGTAACAAGGTCAAGCTGCCCCAGCGGTGCGTCATCCCATAGCTTTTTCAAGTCGGCACATATCGGCACTATACCCGTAGTCTCGCTCTTTTCAAGCCCGAGGCGGAGCTGCTCTATTGCGCCCTCCTGTATGTCCACCGCATATGTGACCTGCGGCGGCATTTTCTTCTGCATGATGAGCGGTATTATGCCGCAGCCCGTACCCAGGTCGCAAGCCTTGTCTTTAGCGCGGTACTGTGAGAAGTCCGCCAGCAGAAAGGCGTCCGTACCGAAACGATGATCGCTGCTGGCACAGACGTATATCTTATCCGTAAGTTTTTCGTATTTGTATTCCATAGTGTTCCTTTTTCATAAATAAACGATCATTTTCTCATCATTACAATATATTCTGTAGTTCCTTCTTCCAGCTTCCTGTTGTCTGTAAGATGAAAACCATGTGCTTCATAGAAACGTATAGCATCAGTGTTCTTTTCGATCGTCCAAAGAAACCTGACCTGAAAGTTTTCTTTGGCATATTCTATTAATTCCGAGCCTATTCCCTGCCCCTGGAAGAAATGATCGACATATAATTCAAGGATCTCATCTTTATCAATGCGGATAAGTCCTTTTATTATTCCGTCATCATACAGGAACATTTTGTTAAGAAATCCGTTTTCAATGTACTTTTCAGCCACAGAAAGCACCTGAAGTTCACCAAATGCGTACACATCGTCCTTAAATATTGAACGATACTTCATTCGTTTTGCAAAAACAAGTATCTCCGCAATTCTCGAAATGTCTTCTTCTGTCGCACTTCTGATGATATAAGTCTTTTTAGTCTTAATACTTTTTCGGCTCATATTTGTCATTCTGTAGCATTTCAAGGGTTTCCGCCATAGTAGCGCATTTGGCGTATCTGTTTTTCCACATGAAATCATTGTAATAATGATAGGTCTGCTCACCTGTCATATAGTTGTTAGTGAAGGTAGTATTGCAGTTTTCGGGCACTATTATCTCAAAACCGTGCTCAAAGCCGCATTTCACAGTAGCGTCTATGCAGTAATCGGTCTGCAAACCTGTTACTATGAGTTTCTTTATGCCCTTTGAGCGAAGGTATTCAAGCAATCCGCTGTCACGGAAGGGACTGTTTACAGTCTTGTCGAAAATTTTCTCATCAGCCTTCGGCGCAGCAAAGTCTGCAACATTATGACCTTCGTTTCCTTTGGTGAGAGGTGAGCCCTTGCCTCCGTCATGGCGAACATATATCACCTCAGTACCACTACTCCTCGCCTCAGCTATCAGCTTTGCAAGACTTTCTCTGAAAGCATTGAAATTATATAATGCATCAATTGTTATTAGTTTCTGAACATCTACTACCATAAGTGCTGTATCCTTCATTTAATTGTTCCTCCTCCTACTACTATATCGCCGTCATAAAGCACGACTGCCTGTCCGCTTGTGACCGCTCTCTGTGGTTCGTCAAATTCTACCATGTATTCGCCGTTTCCGAGATATGTGACCGTTGCAGGCTGCTCTCTCTGACTATAGCGCGTTTTCGCAGTAACACGCATAGGCTCGTCAAGCTTCTCCACAGAGATAAGGTTGAAGTCATCGGCAATAAGGCTCTTTGTATAAAGGTCGCTCTCCAAACCGAGAGTGACCGTATTTGCATCCATATCCTTGCGTACTACGTATGCAGGGTGTCCGAGCGCGATGCCAAGTCCCTTGCGCTGTCCGATAGTATAGTTTATGATGCCCTTGTGTTCGCCCAATACCTTTCCGTCCATATCGACAAAGCTGCCGCAGGGCATATCGCAGCCTGTAAACCGCTGTATGAACGATGCGTAGTCACCGTCGGGAACAAAGCATATATCCTGACTGTCAGGCTTATTCGAGTTCACAAGTCCTGCTGACTCAGCTATCTCTCTTACCTGAGACTTTTCAAGTCCGCCAAGAGGGAAAAGCGTATGCGAAAGCTGCTCCTGTGTAAGAGCGTACAGCACATAGGTCTGATCCTTGCTCCTGTCCTTCGGACGTTTCAGCAGCCAGCGTCCGCGGCTCTCGTCATATTCATTAACTGCATAATGTCCTGTGGCTATGTAGTCATATTCAAGCTCCATAGCTCTGCGGAGCATCTTGTCGAACTTTACATGACGGTTGCACTCTATACATGGATTGGGAGTCCTTCCGCTGAGATAGCTGTCGGCAAACTGCTGCATAACGTGCTCGCGGAATACCTCTCTGAAATTGAAAACGAGGTGCTCAAAACCAAGCCTTCTTGCCACGCTTTTTGCGTCCTCAACATCTGACAGTGCGCAGCAGGTCTTGCCCTCCTTCTTAGCCTCGGAGATATCCTCGTCCGAGAAAAGTTTCAGGGTCACTCCCATGACCTCATATCCCTTATCCCTGAGCAGCATTGCGGCTACAGAGCTGTCAACTCCGCCGCTCATGCCAACCATTACTTTCTTCATCTGTATGCTCCTTTTAAAACAGCATGGGCGAACGCAGTTCGCCCCTAAAAAATATTTATGATCTCTTTAAGCGTTTTTACATTATAATCGGATATTTTTACTATCTCCTCAAAGTCCGCATCCGAAACAGGGTCGTATACTCCTGCGGTCATAAAACCTGCGGCTCTTGCAGTCTCTATGCAGTGTAAAGAATCCTCAATAACAAGGGTATCCCGTGGCTGTGTACCAAGAAGCTGCGCTGCTCCGAGGAAAATATCAGGCAAATTCTTACCCTGCGGATAATCGCTGTCAGTAAGCAGGAAGCGTATACGTTCGTATACTCCGCAGCGTCTGAGTGCAGCCTCTGCAAGTCCCTTATATGTAGCCGTAGCCACACCGTAGGGTATACCGCGGCTGTCAAGGAAATCCATTAGTTCTGCCGCATATGGTTTGAGTGGTATCTTCTTTTCATACCTTTCACGCACCATTTCCTCTATGCGATGTATGACATAGTCCTTAGTGCAGCTAAGGCCGAATCGGTCTATGAAATACTGCGACGACGCGTCTACCGTCATTTTCTTTACTATATCGGATATATCGGGCGGAATATCCTTCACGCCGCTTTCTTCAAGAAATTCCCTGTCGATACTGCTCCAAACCGCCATGGAGTCAAGCAGTGTACCGTCAAGGTCAAATATTACGCCTTTTATCAAATTACTCCTGTTCCTCCTCGGCAGCTATTTCCGCATCGGCAGGCGGCTCTTCTGCCTGATCCGGCACGGGCGGAGCTTCATCAGGCGCAGGCTGTACCTCGGCAGCACGCCTTGCTTCTTCCTCAGCTCTGCGTCTGTCCTCCTCTTCCGCTTTTATCCTTGCTTCCGCTTCTTCCTTCGCCTTTCTCTCAGCCTTATTGCGGCTGAGTCTCGGCGACTCGGGTTTGTCCTCACGCTTAACAAATTTTCCTTTTGTTTCGGAGTTGCCGCATATGAGCACAGCCTGATCGCCCATAAGTTCATATGTCTCGTTGAACCTGTTCATATCGTATTTCATGTTTCCTGCCAGCGGGTCAGCTGCGGAAACCGTATTCGCCTCGAAATCGTATCCGTAAATAACCATACAGTGCTGGAAATCATTGAACCACATTTCCTCGCCCTCGTAGGATTCCCAAACGTAATTTGCAGATGTTTCTATAAGGTCGATAGTGCTCCAGACTATAACAGGTCTGCCCTGCGCCACCTGATAGCACAGCTCTTTCAGGGACCTTCCCGTCATATCAACAGCATAACACGGCGATTGCAGCGACTCAAAATAATCATCTGCGGTCTGCACTATAACGGGAGCATAGCAGCCAAAGCCGTTTTCAAGCTTAGGGTCGCCGATATACGCCTCCCTCATAGTGGTCGCACCTTCGATATCCAATGGCAGGAACTCGTCTGCAAGAGTCACCTTGTCTATATCAAATCCGAGATAATTCAGAAGTCCGCACAGTGCAGTCACCTCGCAGCCCGTAGGCAGCTCGGGATTTTGCAGCAGAGCCTTATAATCAGCTATCTCATATTTATTCGGGAAAGCCTCGCCTTCCTTTATACTTATATCAAGCGTGAAGACCTGATCGCTCTCATAGCTGACAGACTCCTCTTTTTCATGGAGTTTCACTGCTCCGTTTGAATAATCCACAGAATTGTCCTGTGCAAGCTGTGTCATTTCGCCGCATGATGTAAGTGTAAGTGAAACTGCTGCCAACACAGCAGCCAAGCCCGGAAAGCCACCGTTCATATCCTTACTCCATATCTATCATAATTTTCGCCCTGTAGTCCTTCTGTGCAGAAGTTACAGTCTCAAGAGCAAGGCCGTATATGTCAGATGCCCTGATCTCAAGTTCCGCAAACCTTTCGGCAGTATCCCCAAGCTGCGATAACTTTGCTATCGACGAGGCAAAGGGTATCTTTGTCGCTCCATTTGCACGGGCAAGTATCTCCCTGCCCCGTTCGTTGAAAGCAAGTATCCTGCCGTATGGCGGAAGCTTTCTCATATCATCTTTGGTTATCCCTATAAGCAGTGAAAGGATTATTCTCCTTATCCTTGCCATTGTGTACCTTTTTGTCTTTACAGTAAACAGCAGCTCATCGAGCGAGCCTGCCATTCTTGCACCATAAATGCGGTGTTCGAGCCCCTGTCCCACATCAGGTACCTGCGCTATCTCGTCAGTTGTACTGCTGCGAAGCTTATACAGTATCACTCTTTCAAGCCTGCTCATTGAAGCTGTCTCGCCCTTTGAAAGCGCAGTCTTGATAGCTGATGCCCATTCGGAGGTAGTATACTCCGAGATATCAGCTCTTTTCTGTATCCTTTCACGCAGATAAGATGCACTTGCAAAGCCGTTTTCCGTATTATCGCCGTCATGCGCGGCGTTTATGCGCTTTACCGTAAACGGCTCCATATTTCTGTCAAGCTTTTTGAGGGCTCTGAGATACTCTATCGCAAGCAGATTATTTGGCTCAGCGATTATAGAAGCCGCTTCACTGTCGATACCATTTACCACAGAGCTGAGAGCACGGGGGTAGGTATAGCCCTTTTCCATTATGCTGCGTATCTCGTCGGAGCGTGATACAGCTATTGTATTAACGGTATCCATCGCCTTTTGTAGCTTTGATACATCTCCGCATTCACTGCCGAAGGAAAGTTCATCGACTGCGCCAAGCGCGTCAAGGAGATAAACAGCCCCTGCTGCGAAGCCTTCCGCCGAGGCTAAGCTGTACTGCACAGGCAGCTCTATCACAAGGTCTGCACCGCACCGTACTGCCATACGCGCTCTTTCAAGCTTGTCTATAACAGCTGTATCACCGCGCTGTACGAAATTGCCGCTCATAACAGCCGCAATGTGCGTAGCACCGTTTTCACGCGTTTTCTTTATGTGATAGAGATGTCCGTTATGGAACGGATTATACTCGCATATTATACCGCTGACTTTCATTTTACTACCTCTTTTCATAAATTTCAATGTTTTTCATCAATTTTCAATCAACTTTACAGAATATTTATCCATTTATTTGCGGTTTTCGGCATTTTGCAGTACCAAATAACGCGCTTTTGCAAGCATTTCGTCCTTATTACAATGGTAAATTTGAAAAAAGGACTTGCAATTTTCAAAAAATAGTATATAATAATATATGCAAAATATATTTTGAAAGGAAATTACATAATATGATCATCTTAGTTGTTAATGCAGGAAGCTCTTCCCTGAAGTATCAGCTCATCGACATGAGCGATGAGAGCGTTATCGCAAAGGGTAACTGCGACCGTATCGGAATTGACGGACATATCAATCACAAGACTGCTGACGGCAGAGTTCTCGATGAGGACTGTGCATTCCCAACACATACAGAAGCTTTCATGAAGCTTGTTGACTGCCTTACAAAGGGCGATGCAAAGGTTATCGACAGCATGGACGCTATCTCTGCTGTAGGTCACAGAATAGTACAGGGTGCTGATGTTTTCGACAAGTCTGTTCTCGTTACAGATGAGGTCATCGACAAGATCGACGAGCTCCGCGAGCTTGCTCCTGTTCACAACCATGCACACGCTCTCGCTCTCAGAGCTTGCAAGAGCGTAATCCCTGCAAACGTTCCTCAGGTAGTTGTATTCGATACAGCATTCCACCAGACAATGCCTCCAAAGGCTTATATGTTCGGTCTCCCCTATGATGATTATGAGAAGCTCCACGTAAGAAAGTACGGCTTCCACGGCACATCACACCGTTTCGTATCAAAGGCTCTTGCTGACGCTATGGGCAAGGACGTAAAGGATCTCAAGATCGTTTCATGCCACCTCGGCAACGGTTCTTCCATTACAGCTGTTGACGCAGGCAAGTCTGTTGATACATCTATGGGCTTCACACCTCTTGACGGTGTTGTTATGGGTACAAGAACAGGTTCTGTAGACCCATCTGCTGTTACATTCGTTGCTGACAAGCACGGCTTTACTCCTTCACAGATGAGCGAATATATGAACAAGAAGTCAGGCTTCCTCGGCGTTTCAGGCGTTGGCTCTGACAACCGTGATATCCAGGAAGCTGCTAACAACGGCAACCAGAAGGCACAGCTGGTTTCCGATATGCTCGCATACGAGATCCAGAAGTACATCGGTGCTTACGCTGCTGCTATGAACGGTCTCGACGCTGTTCTCTTCACAGGCGGTATCGGTGAGAACTCATGGGAAGTAAGAGAGCAGGTATGCCAGAACATGGATTACTTCGGCATCAAGATCGACGAGGCTCTCAACCGCACTATCCGCGGCAAGCTCACAAAGATCTCTACACCTGACTCAAAGATCGAAGTATGGATCGTTCCTACAAATGAGGAGCTCCTTATCGCAAGAGATACACTTGCTCTTATTTCAAAGTAATTATAACACATAATTACCTGTAAATCAATATACAACACAGCCTCGGCACATCTATCGTGCCGAGGCTTTTTATATTACCTTTATGATGCGGAAAGGGATGTCGGGAGACATTCACTGTAGTTTAGAGACAACAGCCTTACAGCTCAGATACTGACAGCCTTATCATTTTCAGCGCAGACTATCTTTGTTCTCGTTACATCGACCTTGTCCCTTTCAAGTATCATCTCGCCTATGGAATCAGCCTGAATTATACCGCAGGTAGGATTTTTTATGCTGTCGATGTGTCCTCTGATATCTGCATTAACTGTTGAATACTCGAATGCAAGGTCAGTATTCGGCAGCTTGCAGTTTCTCATACTCAGGTTTTCGATATAACACATTCCCTGGTGACTCTCTACGATACAGTTTACAAGGACGATATTCCTTGAATTCCAGCCAAAACAATCGCCCTTTATGGTGGAATCGTAAATTATAACGTTCTCGGTGTTCCAGAATGCGTCCTTCGTATTGAGAACAGAATTGCGCACGGTTATGTTTCTTGCACCTTCAAAGCAGCAATCGCCCTCAAGTTCAAGTCCCGAAACTTCCATGCCGTCACAGTCCATTGCAAAATAATCTCCCTTGACCTTGACATTGTACATACGGATATTATTGCATTTCCACAATGTCTCATTGCTGTTCGTGAACTGCACATTGCGGAGACTTATACCCTTGGAACGGCGTAAGGACTTGTGCGCGTCTATGACAGTATCGGCAATGTTTACGTCAGAAGCATACCACATTCCATCACTTGAGCATTCGAATACCCTGCAGTCCTTCAGCTTTATCATATTACTGTACCAGAGGAAGTACTTAGACTTGAATGTACAGTCGGAAAGCTCGATGTATCTGGTGTGTTTGAGCGGGGCTTCACCGTCATCAAAGACCGTTCCGCCTATTCTGAGTTCATTGTCCTGAAACAGAGCCCTTTCCCCCGTCAGGGTCTCGTTGAGTATTTCTTTCATAATCTCACTCCTTATTTGTTTTTTCTACAATTATAACACAAATTTATTAATAAAGCAACATTAAAAGTAAAATTTTACCAAATTATCAATATTCTGTATTTCCCCGAAACTTCCGCTTATAAACATATTTTATAAAAATCATCTTAAATGCAACACTTTACATATTTCCTCCGTATGTGTATAATGAAAGCAAACGTATACGCCATAGGCTTTCATGCAAGGAGGTGGGATATATGAACGACAACGAAATTAAAGCGAAACTTCAGCACTCTGCCGAGGAGGGCTTCAAGGCACTGTTCAACGAATACTGGAGCTACTGCTATACCATAGTTTTCAATGTTCTCCGAGGATGTGGCTCTCAGAGCGATATCGAGGACTGCACCTCCGATGTGCTCTGCGATACGGCTATGAATTATAACTCCATGCATGAGGGCTCGCTGAAAGCATACATCGGGACATCTGCCAAAAGGCGGGCTATCGACGTAAAACGCTCCATCAGTTCTCATACCTCGAAAAATATCCCGCTTGAAGACGATATAAGTTCATCTCTCCCCTCCGCCGACAATGTAGAAGCTGATACGGAAAACGCCGAGCTTTCCGAGATACTCCTCGCGCGGATAAGCTCCCTCGGTGAACCCGATGCTTCCATTATAATACATAAGTTTTTCTATGAACATAATTCCTCCGAGACCGCAAAGATACTCGGAATGAATCCCATAACCGTAAGAAGCAGGCTAAGACGTGCTCTGAAAAAGCTGAAAACTCTTCTTGCGGACCTGGATATTGAAATGTAAAGGAGGTAAGGACATGAAAAAGAATATCTCTGATATACTCCGCAGTTCGGGCGATAAGACAATAGAAAAGATCGCAGATAGCTATACTGCCGCCGATAAAAAGACTGCTCAGCGCATTTACTCGAAAAGTCTTGAAAAGATGAATATATCGGCAGATGACAGTGAAGTTTTCACTGCCGAGCAGGTAAAACACTCACCTGTTTGGCGTCCTGCACTTATAGTTGCGGCTTGTATATTCGTTATCTGCGGTGCTGTATTCGGACTTCTGAAAATGAAAGCTCCCTCACCCAAGCCCTTTGTTGACGAGCCTGTTATCGTAGCTACAGCTACTACGGTAACAAATACCGAAACAGTTACCGCAGAAAATGCCGATACTACAGAAACTACAGCCGTAAACGCTGAAAAAACAGATGATACAGGCACAAGAAAGGTTGATACCGCAACCACAAGGGCAACTGCAAAGCAGTCTGATAATGTCAAAACTACAGTTCCCGCGAATACAAATACAACCAAAGCCGCCACAGGCATGCGTACAACCAAAACTACCGCAAAAACTACGACAGCAAAGCCTGCAACAGCATCCAAAACCAGCGGAACTACGGCTTATAAAAGCATGACTCTTGCAGAGATAGAGGAATGGGAAAGTAAACACTGGGCTTGCGTGATGACACGCGAAAGAGCTATACTTGAAGGCAAAATAAGTGCAGATTCGCCCCGTGTCACACTTGCTCAGGTGAAACAGTTCATTGCTGAAAGCTCAAATTTCGATGAGATATACAGGAAGATAAGAACCGTTCAGCCATACTATGATGTAAACGGCGGCAGCGGCGTTAACCTCATTGAATACTGGGTTGGCGGCAGCAGAAATGATATAGTTATGGTTTGCCCTGAGAGCATGAACATAAAACACATCACCTGCTCCGATGGTGATATCTACGGAGATACCGCCAGGTACTATGAGCTCTACTCCGAAAAGCAGGTAACTAAAATCCCTGATAATCCTGTAAAGTCAAAGTACGCAGGCGAGTTGACTGTAAATGATGTCTTAAAGCTTGCTAAAAAAGGACAAGACCTTAGAATAACCGATTTCCGTGAATTCTGCTATTCTGCCGACAGCTTCAAGACTTCCGGCAATATGCGCTTCATTATAACAGACCGTGATGAGTGGTATCTGGTAGCAGAAAAATCTGGAAACTCCGATATTCTTGCAATATGCAATGTTGCAGACAATACAGGTAATCACAGCATTGATATCATCAGGACTAACTATAATGACGTTCTGAAGTCAATAAACGACTGGTCACTTAGTGAGGGAATTATGGCTGCTCATACGGCAGGCACCATAACCCTTGATGATGTTGTACGTCTGCATAATGAAAAGGGAGAGTATCTTGACCCTGCGGATTTCAGTCCGTATCTCTACAGGACATTTATCTCAGATAACAGCGATATTATGAAATTCAGAGTCATAAACGGTGATAACTACAAGGTATCAAAAGAAAATGTCGTATATCTGACTCTGATACCGGGCTACGGCAGACCGCTTATAACCGCTATCCTGCATAATGCCAATATGTCTCTTACTACGGATATACTTAATACTATAGATCCAAACGGCGATTATAAGACCGAATTTGACCTTGTAATGGCTCTCGACTGTGAAAAGCCGTGGTTCTTAGAGTAAAACATGAAAAAGCTGCTGTTTTACAGCAGCTTTTTCCTTTTCGCATATTGACAAAGCTGTCCGTTTGTGGTATAATCAAAAATTGATGAATACATACTGAAAGAATGATGAAAATGAAAAAGATCGTTTCTATACAGGACATTTCCTGCTTCGGAAAATGTTCCCTGACAGTGGCTCTGCCTATTATCTCGGCTATGGGTATCGAAACTGCCGTTATCCCCACAGCTGTGCTGTCAACTCATACAGGCGAAGGCTTCAAGAACTATACCTTCCGCGACCTTACAAGCGATATCCCTGCAATAGCTGCTCACTGGAAAAGCATGGACTTAAAGTTCGATGCGCTGTATACAGGATATCTCGGCTCCCAGGAACAGGTAGAGATAGTTTCACGCTTCTTTGACGACTTCTCCACTGCTGACAACTACATCATCGTAGACCCAGTTCTCGGCGATGCAGGAAAGCTCTATGCAGGCTTTACCCCTTCTTTCGTTGCGGAAATGCGCAGGCTTTGCTCAAAGGCTGATTTCATTCTCCCAAATATGACTGAGGTGGCTTTTCTCCTCGATATCCCTTATACCGAGGACTACGACGAGGATTACGTGAAAAAAGTCCTTGTTAAACTGTCGGAGCTCGGCTGCAAAACGCCTATCATTACGGGTGTACACTTCGATGATAAGCTACAGGGCGCAGCTGCCTACGACTCTGAAAACGATAAATTCTACTTCTCATTCGGCAAGAATATAAACTCGCGCTTCCACGGTACAGGTGATATCTTTTCAAGCGTATTTTCGGGAGCCTGCGCTCTCGGCAAGGACATTCAGCAATGCCTTGATATCGCTGTAAAGTTCACTCTTGACTGCATCGAAGCTACTATTCCCCACATGGAGGAAACATGGTACGGAAGCTGCTTTGAGCTCTGTCTCGGCAAGCTTATCGACTATGTAAAGGAGTAACTATGATCTCACTAATCAAAGAAACCGCTAAATTCATCAGAGAAAACCCTAAATCTCCCGACAGTCTTTGCTGTGCAGAGGCATTATTCGGCATAATCAACCACACTATGTCAAAAGAAGCCGCAGTATCTGCCATATCCTCGATCCTTATGAAAAATGTATCCATAAATGACAACGTATCAAACGGCGCGACCGCTTTTGTTGTCAAATCGGTACAGCTAATGAGAGATATACTTGTTGCGCAGCATTATTACATCGCTTATGATCTTGCGGAGCTTCTCATGGCTCTGCCGAATAAGGAGTATATAAGCGACAGAAATTTTGTTTTCGATTACAATTGTACGTACATACGTCCATTCAATCGAAAATATCCATTCCGTTTACCGGAATTGGTATGATAAAAGAGCAGCTCAGGCTGCTCTTTTTTATTTTAATAACCCGCAAGCACGATATTTATTTTGTCCTGCTAAGCTTTATTTTTCAATAATCAATGGTTTTCCATTGAAAATACTGCTCCTCAGGCTAATGGCATAATCCCCATTTTTTTCCTGTGATTACAATAAACCAATAAGGCAATAATATCCTCGTAACCACATTTACGGAGGATATCTCAATGGCATACAACAAAGTCGTTATCGCAGGAATAAATACCTCAGAGCTTACCGTGCTCAAGGAAGATGAGAAAATAGCACTTCTGAAGGAAATACGCGCCACGGGCAGCAAAGCTGCCAAGGATAAGCTCATAAAAGGTAATCTGCGCCTTGTACTCAGCGTTATCCAGCACTTCACAGGACGCGGCGAGGACATCGACGACCTTTTTCAGATAGGAGTTATCGGACTGATAAAAGCTATAAATAATTTCGATCTCACCAAGGAGGTTCGTTTCTCAACCTACTGTGTTCCCATGATAAGCGGCGAGCTGCGGCGTTATCTCAGAGACAGCAGCCATGTCAAGGTAAGCCGTTCACTCAGAGATCTTGCCTATAAGGCTATACAAGCCAAGGACAGGCTTACCACAGCCCTTCAGCGCGAACCGACTATGGACGAGATAGCCAAGGAGATAGGCGTTAAACGTTCGGAAGCAGTTATCGCTCTCGAAAGCATAAGCGATCCTGTATCACTTTATGAGCCTGTTTACTCCGACTCCGAGGACAATCTCTATATCATGGATCAGATAAGCGATATCAACGACGTTGAAAGCTGCATGGACGAGCTTACTATCCGTGACGCCATAAAAGACCTTGGCGAACGCGAAAGGAATATCCTTTATCTCAGGTTCTTCCGCGGCAAAACACAGGTCGAAGTCGCAAACGAAATAGGCATATCTCAGGCACAGGTGTCCCGTCTTGAAAAAAATGCTATAAACAGAATAAAAGACAGCATCTGAAACGATTCATTTTTTGCACTTCAGGTAATCATCAAGGATCCTTTTGTTACAAATTGCTATTTTTATATTGATTTTCAGTCTAAAATGTTGTATAATTACAGTAATATCATTTATTTGGGATCTGAGAGTATGAAAAAAATATTTTTATTTATCACAGCTCTGTGCTGTGCTTTATCACTCTCTGCCTGTTCAGCAAAAAAAGAACGACCTGTCACAAAGCCCGATGGGACACTTGATAAGTGCAGCCTGCGCTTTTCTTGGTGGGGCGGTGACGACAGACACGAAGCTACTCTGAAAGCCATTGACCTTTGGAACAAAAAACATCCCGATATCACCATTACACCCGAATACGGCGGCTGGGACGGCTGGTCGGAAAAGGTGAACTCACAGGTAAAAAGCGGCACTGAGCCCGATATAATGCAGATAAACTACGACTGGCTCATATCCCTGTCGCCAGACGGCGGCGGCTTTTACGACCTTGATGAGCTTAGCTCACAGCTTGATCTTTCACAGTTTGATAATGAGGTCCTTTCATTCGGAAAGGTCGGCGGCAAGCTCAATGCTGTTACGGTATCGGTAAGCGGAAGAAGTCTTTTCTATAACTCTCAGGTTTTCAGCAAAATGGGGGCTGAATATCCCGAGACATGGGAAGATCTTATTGCTCTCGGCAACAGCTTCGGTGCAGACGGACTTTACCCTCTTGACCTTGATATACAGTCGGGAGGAACTGCATGGTATCTGGCAGTGGTCTACGTTCAGCAGCAGACAGGCAGACAGTTCATATCTGTTGACGGCAGGCTCGGCTTTACTGTCGAGGACATAAAGGCAGCCCTCAGCTTCTACAGGCAGCTTGAGGAAAGCCACGTTATACGCACCGTAAGAACTCGCACCGATGAGGACGGAAACGCTGCTCTGTACCAATCCCCCGAATTCATAGGCGGAAGGGTTGCAGGCGTTCTTGAATGGGGCAGCGCGGTCGGAAAATACGAGTCCGTCCTTCCTGAGGGAGTACTTGAAGCAGGTCCTCTCCTTACCGACGAAAAAGGCTGTTCCGACGGCTGGCTTATAAAGCCCTCACTGCTGTACGCTGTCTCAAAGCATACTAAATACCCCGATGAAGCTGCCGCTTTCATCAATTTCATGCTGAATGATGAAGAATGTGCAGAAATACTGGGAACTACAAGAGGCATACCAGCTTCAAAGGCTGCGGAAACTGCTTTGCAAAAAAGTGGTGCTCTGAAAGGTCTTGCAAAGGAAAGCGATGATATCCTGAGCAGTGCTGATACAATGACTATAAGTCCATATATGGAGCTGCCTCGAATGAAAGAATTCTATAATACCGCAATAGAATCCGTATCCTACGGAACTGCCGATGCTGACACCGCAGCAAGGCAGATGTTCGACTCGATCAATAATTATCTGGAGAAGATAAGAAAATGAGATCACGAATTTACAGAAATCCTGTGGGTGTAAGCAAATTCACAGGACTTGTACTGATACTGCCGTTTATCATCGGCGCAGTACTGTTCATAATATATCCTTTCGTATATTCCTTTACAGTCGGACTTACCGACAATAACGGCGGTATGAGCTTTGAAAACTACAGGAATATCCTGTCTGACAGCAGTTCGCGTCAGGCATTTGGCGTAACCCTCAAATATACCTTGATACTCGTTCCGCTGAAGTTAGCTGTTTCACTGCTTGTTGCTCTGCTTCTCAACTGTGAACTGAAGGGCATAGGCATATTCCGTACCGCCTTCTACATACCCTCTATACTGGGCTCTAATTTAGCTGTTATCATAATGTGGCAGTACCTTTTTACGTCTGACGGCCTTGTAAATCAACTCCTCAGTACTATGGGAATTGCTCCCGTCGGCTGGTACGGCGATCCTGACGCAGCGCTTTTTATCATCGTCCTACTGAGATTATGGGAATTCGGATCAACTATGGTCATATTCCTTGCAGCTCTCCGCGATATGCCAAAAGAGCTGTACGATGCTGCAAAGGTAGACGGCTGCGGAAATATAAGGACCTTTTTCAGTATCACTCTCCCACAGCTGAAAAGAATTATTTTCATTAATCTTATTCTGCAAACCATTGCTGCTATGCAGGAATTCAACGCACCTTACATGATAACAGGCGGCGGTCCTCTGGGAAACACAAGGACTATAGGTATGTATATTTATGAGGAGATGTTCAGATACGGTGATGAGGGAACTGCAAATGCTGTTTCATGGCTGCTTTTCGTTATCATAGGCCTTATTGTAATGCTTCTGTATAAGTTCACGGAAAAGCTAAGGAGGGACTGACTATGAGAAAGCTCCTTCTTTATTTTGTACTCGGCGCGGTTGGAATAGTAATGCTTTACCCTATGCTTTGGCTTGTTGGCGCGTCCTTTAAATCAAATGACGAGATATTCACGACCATATGGTTCATGCCCAAGAGCTTCGATACCCATGTATACAAAAACGCATGGGATACCGTTACTCCCTACACTATGGGACACTATTTCATAAATACCTTTCTTATAATTATCCCGAAAACTGTTTTTGCCGTACTTTCTTCGGTAATTGTGGCTTACGGCTTTGCACGGTTTGATTTTCCGCTGAAAAAATTCTTTTCCGCACTCCTTATATGCGGTATGCTGATGCCGTCCATTGTTACTGTATTGCCGCTGTACCGTATGTGGAGCTGTCTGGGACTGCTTGATACATATATCCCCTTGACTCTCCCCTCTCTTTTCGCCTGCGAGGGTATGTTTGTATTCATTCTCATACAATTTCTGAAAAGAGTGCCGAAGGAATTCGATGAAGCTGCCCGAATGGACGGCTGCGGAACTTTAAGGACTCTGTTCCTTGTACTCATACCGTGTATAAGACCTGCTGTTATTTCCATCGCAGTCTTTACCTTCCTCTGGACAATGAACGATTTTCTTTCACCTCTCATAATGATACAATCTGTTGAAAAATACCCCCTATCCCTTGCGCTCAGGCTATCTGTGGACAGCACGGGACAGGGTTACGAACAGCGTAAGATAATCGCTATGTCCGTTATAGGTCTTATACCTTCTGTTGCAGTATTTGCTCTTGCACAGAAAAAATTTATAAGCGGTATCACCGCAGGAGGACTCTCAGAATGACAAGACAACAATCTATAGTAAATGATTATATCGAAAAGCTGATACTCAGTTCGGATCCGCTGGATCCATTATGGAATGTTGAGAGCATGGTCTGCGGAAAGGCTCCCAAATGGAACTATATAGACAACTGTATGATAACCGCTGTCCTGATGCTCTATGAGACTGAGAGCGACGAAAGGCTTCTCGATTATTCTGTTAAATACATGGATACCTATGTAAACGATGACGGTACTATCCCTACAATGAACTGCGCCGACTATAACCTTGATAACCTCTGCGGCGGAAGAAATCTCATAAGCCTGTGGAAGCACACAAACTCGGAGCATTACCGCCTTGGCTTTGAAAAACTTTGGAAAGAACAGGTGCTTCGTCAGCCAAGACTGAGCTGCGGCAATTTCTGGCACAAAGCCATTTACCCCGATCAGATATGGCTTGACGGTACTTACATGGCTATGCCTTTTATGGCTGAATACGGTAAGCTCCACGATCTACGCGGTGTCATGGACGATGTTGAAAGGCAGCTCTTTGATATGAGAAAGATAACCCGTGACCCCAAAACAGGACTTTTCTATCACGGCTATGACGACACAAAAAATATGATATGGGCTGACCCTATAACCGGTCTTTCTCCCGAGTTCTGGCTGCGCTCAAACGGCTGGATATGTGCTGCAATGGCTGATGTATTCGAGATACTGGAAGATCAGCGGATAGGAAAAATGCTTGCCGAGATACTGGGAGATATCATAAAATACTGCCGTGATGACGGTATGCTTTATCAGCTCCCCGCTAAGCCTGAACTTGAAGGCAATTACCCTGAAACAAGCGGTACTCTCCTTGTGGCTTATTCCGCTATGAAAGCTGCAAGACTGGGCATATGCGGCGAGGATATACGTCAGGCAGGACTAAAAGCCTTCAAAACTGTCACGGATAAATTCATAAACACAGATGCCGAAATACCTGTGCTGGGAAATATCTGCCTTGTGGGCGGACTCGGCGGAGAAAACGAACGTGACGGTTCGGCAGGATATTACCTCAGCGAAAAGATAACTCAAAACGACGCAAAGGGCATAGCTCCCTATATAATGGCATTTACAGAAACTAAAAAAATGTAAAAATTATACTTTCCGAACAAAAATATTTGTTCATACAGCCCACTCTGTACTTGAAAAGTTCACACTTTTGTGATATAATATTTCCTGTAGGGATTACTACAAATATTTTTTGTGAAAGGGGGTCTCGTTTATGGGTGTACTGTTTTGGGCTTGCGCTGTTGTAGCTTTCGTTGTTGCCGAGGTCGTCACCGTTCAGCTGGTGTCGATATGGTTTGCAGCCGGAGCTATGGTCACAATGCTGTTCAGCTATTTCTATAAGCTTACCGCTATTGAGCAGTTGGGTATTTTCATAATATCCTCGTCCATATTCCTGCTTTGCAGCATACCATTCATCAGAAACCGCAGACGTAAAAACGACTTTGTCGCTACTAATGCCGAACTGGATATAGGCAGGCACGCAACCGTTATTGAAGTTATAAACAGCGATAAAGGTACAGGACGAGTCACTTTAAATGGGGTTAATTGGAGTGCCGTTCCTGAAAACGAGGACGATATCATACCCGAGGGTACGGTCGTTATCGTAAAAAAGGTAATGGGCGCAAGATTACTCGTCGCACCAGAAAAGTAAAAATCAATATTCACCATTTATTTTTGGAGGTATTTAAAAATGGAACCATTCAAGATCATAGTATTATTGGTAATTGTTTTCCTGTTATTCGTTATCGTAAGATCATTCAGGATAGTACCACAGGCACACGTTTTCGTAATCGAGCGTCTTGGTTCATTCCATGCTGAATGGGATACAGGTCTTCACATTCTCGTTCCTTTCATCGACAGGATCGCAGGCAAGGTTTCACTCAAGGAAAAAGTCGTAGACTTCAAGCCGCAGCCTGTTATCACAAAAGATAACGTTACCATGCAGATAGATACCGTCGTGTTCTATCAGGTAACCGACGCTAAGCAGTATATCTACGGTGTTGAAAGACCTCTCGCAGCTATCGAGAACCTTTCTGCTACAACTCTCCGTAACATCATCGGTGAAATGGAACTCGATGCTACTCTTACTTCAAGAGATGTGATCAACTCAAAGATCACAGCTATCCTCGATATGGCTACAGACCGCTGGGGTATCAAGGTAAACCGTGTCGAGCTCAAGAACATCCTTCCTCCTCGTGAAATTCAGGACGCCATGGAAAAGCAGATGAAGGCTGAGCGTGAACGTCGTGAAAAGATCCTTCAGGCAGAGGGTGACAAAAAGTCTCAGATACTTGTTGCAGAAGGTGAAAAGGAATCTCAGATCCTTCGTGCTCAGGCTAAGAAGGAAGCTCAGATCCTCGAAGCAGAGGCTCAGAAACAGGCTATGATACTCAAGGCTGACGCCGTAAGAGAGCAGAAGATACTTGAAGCAACCGGTGAATCAAAGGCTATCGAAATGGTTCAGCAGGCTCTTGCAGAGAGTATTGTAAAGCTCAATGAGGCTAATCCTAATGAGAGAGTTATACAGCTCAAGTCCTTAGAGTCGTTTGCCAAGGCTGCTGACGGCAAGGCTACAAAGATCATTATCCCAAGTGAGATACAGGGTCTTGCAGGTCTTGCAACAGGCTTAAAGGCTATCGTTGAAAAGGATCCTGCTTCTGCTCCCGCAAACAAGCAGAGCTATAACGCAAACTGATAACAACACATACGCTCCCCTTTCGGGGAGCGTTTTTTTACCATATTTCCCGAAACTTTACAGAAAAACTATATAATATCATAGATTTAGCTTCTTAACTTATGATATAATGGTATAAGGAAAAGTTTATCTGCCTTCTGTCTTTTAAAAAGGGGGAATACACATGAAAAAACTAATCTCACTTATTACAGCAGCATTAACAGCATTTTCAGCGACCTCGTTAATAACATCTGCGGAATCTGCTCCTGATCTATCCGACGATAATATAATGCACGAAAGCCATACTCGTATCGTTGGCGATCTTAATAATGACGGAGAAATCACTATCAGCGATCTTGTAACAATGTCCAATGTCCTTCTCAGAAAGGGATATGATGATGACATCATGTATTATCGTGACGAATTAGGCTATACAGACCTGAATTTTGACCTTGAAACTGATGTATTCGATCTTGTGGAAATGAGAAAGCTGGTCATCTCTCCCGAAACAGCCTTCAAACAGATAAACAATGTGGATATTCTTGCATCGGCTGAAAAATCGGATACTAAAGGTGCTTTTATCAGTTTTCCCGATGAGATAAGCACTTATCTTTCATTACTTGGTACTGATGCCGAGGAAATACAAAAATATGTTGATATGTACGATGAGGATTTTTTCAGGGACAACGATCTTGTCTTCTGTACCCTGATGCAGGAGTACGGTAACGGTATACACTTCAAGTATCCCGAAAGTACTTTCCTCTTCGGAGATCTTCTTTATATTACCCAACAAGAAGCTTTTGCCGAATATTTCGGCGTAGAACTTACTCCTGAAATGATCGAAAACTTAAATTTTTTCTGTCTTATAACAAGTAAGAAATACATATCTCACCCTATGGTATATCCCGAGAAAAAACAGGTCATACTGTTCCATACGAACGTACCGAAACAATACAAAGCTGTATCAGGCGGCTTATGCGGTGTGTTGGATTTTGAATTGTTTGTTCCCGATTATGATGCACACAAGTATTATTCAGAGGACGGAAAAAATGGTATCATGATAACTGTCAATGAAGATCATTTTATGGACGACAGCTGTATATACGAGATATACCGAATAAATGACGACGGTTCATACACTTATATCGACGGATACACTGATGCAGCTGACTATGATCAATATAAAGACGGATATAAGATTTTACACGATGATATCGGAAACATAATATATTATTTCAACGAAAACTGTTACATATGCTTTTATAAAGAAAACGCTACCATAACCTATGTACAGTACGAATACGATGAACGGTTCGGTGATTACCGCAGAAAATGGAAAAACATATTTGTCTTTTTCGATGATACAGCAAAACCATAATAAATGATATCCGAATGTCATTATACTGAGGAACATATCGTTCCTCAGTATTTTTTTCGGACATTTTCACATTCCAAAAAACCAAGCTGTTTTTTCTCCTTTTTTGTAGTTTGATACGATTTTTATAAAAAGCTGCCTAATTTTTTAAATAGCTGTCATTTTCTCTTGCATTTCGACACATTTTGTTGTATAATAATCTGTGCAGGCTTGCAATGGTCTGTGCAAGTTTTAAACTTTGGATATACTGATCTCATTTACATTGCTCCGCCTGCTTTTACGCGGTATACTTACAGATAGATAAATAGATTTTATGCAACAAGGCGGTAGAACAATGGTTTTTTCGAGATTATTCTTTATATATATTTTTCTGCCTCT
Organism: Ruminococcus flavefaciens; assembly: GCF_900143025.1. Lineage (GTDB taxonomy): Bacteria > Bacillota > Clostridia > Oscillospirales > Ruminococcaceae > Ruminococcus > Ruminococcus flavefaciens_I. The sequence continues at coordinate 200,384 of NZ_FRCT01000003.1, forward strand.
GTGTCTGCTGTGCTATTCAGCGGCAAGAGGTACAAAGGCTAAAAATACGGTGTTGATCATTTTCTCACTTGTTTTCTATGCTTGGGGAGAACCTGTATACATCTTCCTTATGCTCATAACTGCTGTTGTGAACTACACGGCAGGTCTGCTTATAGGAAAGTATCAGGGACAAAAGGGCGATACTGCGGCAACGGTGTTTGCTGTTGTCTATGACCTCCTCATGCTCGGAGTATTCAAGTACAGCGGCTTTATCGCAGAAAATATCAACGCCCTTTTTTCATGCTCGATCCCCGTACCGGACATAAGGCTCCCAATCGGTATAAGCTTTTACACATTTCAGACTATATCTTATATCATCGACTGTCACTGGGAAAAGGTCAAACCGCAGAAAAGCTTTAAGAACTTCCTGCTGTTCCTCACCCTGTTCCCACAGCTTGTAGCTGGTCCTATCGTAAGATACAGTACTATCGAAAAGGAGATCGCTGACCGTAAGATTGAATTCAGCGATGTTTCCTACGGTCTCAACAGAGTTGCTCTCGGTCTCGGTAAAAAGGTGCTCCTCGCAAATCAGCTCAGCATCATAGCAGACAGCTTTCTCGGAAATATCGGCAGTTCAACTATGCTTGGCGCATGGTATGGCGTTATCGCCTACGGATTGCAGATATACTTTGACTTCTCAGGCTATTCCGATATCGCTATCGGTCTCGGACGAGTATTCGGTTTCCATTTTGACGAAAACTTCAACCACCCATTCATATGCAAGGACATAACCGAATTTTGGCAGCGTTGGCACATCTCCCTCAGTACATTTTTCCGCGATTATGTGCTTTATATACCTATTTTCGGCAAGCGCAGAAAGTACGGCGGACTTTTCCTCGTATGGCTCTGCACAGGTATATGGCACGGCGCAAGCTGGAATTTCATAATCTGGGGACTCTATTATGGTATCTTCGTTTTCATAGAAATGAAGATCGGCAAAAAGAATATGAAGAAGATACCTGTAGTCATTCGCCATATCTACAGCAAATTCGTTATTTTCATAGGCTTCGGCATCTTCTATTTTGAAAGCCTTGGCAAGCTTGGTACATTCTTCAAAACTGCCTTCGGCTTCGGCAGCAGCGGCTTCATAGGTGTACAGGACAAGATATCCCTTATGAACAATATGTACCTTATGATCGTGGCTGTTATATGCTGCTTCCCTATCCTCAGCAGCATCAAAAAAATATCGGACAAGCATTTCGTTACAAAGGCAACTGTTTCATCGGCTGCTGCAATAGCTTCTGCTCTTATCCTTATTGTTACAAGTGTACTGCTTGTAGATGCAACTACAAATCCTTTCCTTTATTTCAGATTTTAAAGAGGCATACAACAAATGAGTGAAAATAAAAAGAAAACAGAGTCCGAAAAAGATATAAACAAGGACGCTGAAAAAAATACATCCCGTCCCGAGCCTGTTATCTCTATCGAGGGCTCAGACCGTTCTCAAACGGCAATCGATATCCCTATAAAAGCTAAGAAACTGCGCCGTGAACGCAGAAAAAGAACCCTTAATATCATCGCAATATCTAATATTATCCTTATGGGAGCTGTTCTTGCAGGCGGATTTGCCTATATAACCATGCTCCCGCATGAGACAAGAGCCGACGATGAGAACCGTATGCTCACCAAGTTCCCGAAATTCACTGCAAAGACCTATGCAAACGGTCAGTTCACCGAAGGAATTGCAGATTATTTCGACGATACTGTCCACAACCGAGCTAATATCAAGGAGTTCATCGCCGATAACCTTATGCCACTGAAAGGCAGGAAATACGGTGATGACGAGGACGGCGCAGAGCTTTACGGCAGCGGTGCCAAGAAGAAAAAGTCTGTAACAGCAACTACAACTGCAAAGCCTGCTGAACCTGCCGTTACTACCGAAGTAACTGCTGTGCAGGAGACTACAGAGCCGCCTACGGAAGAACCGGCTCCTGCTGAGGGTGAGCTCACAAACAATATCCTTATAGTCAACAAGCGCGGTATCACCCTTTACGGCGGCGGCTGGGGCACTGAGCTTGAATATGCTTCATATGTGAACGGATACAAGGAAAAGCTTGAAAATGTCAACGTTTATTCTATGGTGCTCCCAACTTCAAGCTCCTTCTATCTTCCTGATAATTACAAGGATCTTGCTCACAGCGAAAAGGAAGATTTCGATAATATCGACGGTGCATTGCACAATGTCATGTCTGTTGATGCTTACTCTTCTCTTGCCGCTCACAAGGACGAAGCTATATACTCCCGCACAGATCATCACTGGCAGCCTCTCGGCGCTTATTATGCTGCCGAAAAATTTGCTCTTACAGCAGGTGTGCCATTTGCCGACCTTTCAGAGTATGAGACCGTTACTCTGCCGGGATATGTGGGCACGCTCTATATGTATACTCAAAGTGCTACTCTCCTCAATAATCCCGAAGACTTTGTGTACTATAAGCCAAAGACTCCTGTGACTGTGACACAATACGATACACGTTTCCAGAACCCCGTTGCGGCAAATCTTCTCCTTGAACCGTCAGGTATGCCGAATTCAGGCTATTACATGGTATTCGGCTCTGATGAAAGGATAGTCCATGTAAATACTGAGTGCAATAACGGAAGAACTCTTGTAATATTCAAGGACAGCTACGGTAACGCTCTCCTGCCTATGCTGACAAGCTCATTCGAGAATATATACCTCTGCGATATCCGCTATTTCGACCTTAATGCTGTGGATTTCGCAAAACAGGTAGGTGCTACAGACCTGCTGTTCTCAATGTGTTCGTTCTCGGCTGTAGGCGTAAACAGAAACAGCATATACAACAATCTTATCCGATAAGGAGACACAATGAAAGAGCTTGATTTTCCTTTTGATAACGCATATATAATGAGAAAAAAGCGTGGTCTGCGCAAGGAGCTTCTTGCTGACGGCAGTGTACGCATAAAAAAGAAGATCGCTGTTCTCGGCGGCTCCACTACAGATCATATCGTTTCGGCGCTGGAGCTTTTTCTGCTGAATTTCGGCATTGAGCCTGTATTCTATCAGTCCGAGTACAATAAGTTCTATGAGGACGCTGTTTTCGGCAATTCCGAGCTTGACAGCTTCTCACCCGATATAATCTATATACATACAACATCAAGAAATCTCACTCTTATGCCCGAGAGTCCTTCCGAAACTGCCGAAAATGTGCAGTCAAGGCTCAGCGAGCAGGAAGATATTTTCAGACAGGTCTGGGAGAGTCTTTCAAAGCGTTTCTCCTGCCCTGTTATACAGAATAATTTCGAGCTTTCCCTGTTCAGGCGCTCGGGTAACTTCGACGGCTGGAGCACCTGCGGTCATGCAGCCTTTATACAGCGCATGAACATTTTCGTATCCGACTGGGCGCGAAGTCACAAGGGCTTTTTTGTGAATGATATAAACTATCTGTCGGCTGTGTGCGGACTGGAAAAATGGCATAACGCCGAGGACTGGTATCTCTATAAGCATGCCATGAGCACGGAAGTCATTCCCGAACTTGCTTACAGTATCGCCTGCATAATCAAGTCTGTTTTCGGTAAAAACAAAAAGGTCATCGACCTTGATCTTGATAATACACTTTGGGGCGGTGTCATCGGTGATGACGGACAGGAAGGCATAGAAATAGGTCCCGAAACAGCAAACGGACAGGCTTACAGCGAATTCCAGTCATTTTTAAAGGGCTACAAGGACTATGGTGTGCTTCTGGCTGTATGTTCTAAAAACGAGGAGGAAAATGCACTTCTCGGACTCCGACACCCAAGCAGCATACTTGCTCCCGAGGATTTTGTTTCCATAAAAGCTAACTGGGAACCAAAAGATCAGAATATCGCCCAGTCAGCAAATGAATTGTCACTCGGAGTTGATTCTTTCGTATTTGTTGACGATAATCCTGCGGAATGTGCCATAGTAGAAGCGCAGCTGCCGTCTGTGCAGACCGTTCCCGTGACAAGTGTACACGATGCTATGTACAGGCTTTCAAGAAGCGGATATTTCGAGATAACATCTCTTTCCGACGATGATATGCACCGTTCGGAAATGTATGCTGCCAATGCCAAAAGAGCTGCTCAGCAGAAGAAGTTTGAAAGCTACGAGGACTACCTGCTCAGTCTTGACATGACTGCTGTCATAAGCGGCTTTGAACCGGTATACATTCAGCGTGTGACCCAGCTTACCAACAAGAGCAATCAATTCAATCTTACAACAAGGCGATATACCGAAAACGAGATACAGCAGCTAAGCATCAGTAATGACCACATATGCCTCTGCGGACAGCTCAGCGATAAATTCGGCGATAACGGTATAGTTTCAGTGGTTATCGGCAAAATAAACGGTTCTGCACTGGATATAGAACTTTGGCTCATGAGCTGCCGCGTACTGAAGCGTGATATGGAACTCGCTATGCTGGACGAACTTGTTTCACAGGCTAAGCACAGGAATATAAACAGAATAAACGGATATTACTATAAAACCGCAAAAAACAATATGGTTTCGGAGCTTTACGGCAGCTTCGGCTTTATTTTTGATGAAAAGAATGAAAACGGCGACTCCGTCTGGCATCTGGACATAGCCGACTATAAAAAGAAAAATAAAGTCATAAAAACAAAAGAAAAGGAGCTTGTAAAATGAACACTAACGAAATAATCCCAAGACTTAATGAGGTTTTCCGCGATGTTTTCGGAGACTCATCAATTTCAGTAACAGCTTCCACCACAGCAGACGATATTGATGACTGGGACAGCATCGAGCACATCAACCTTATCGGTGCGGTAGAAGCCGAATTTGGTATGCGCTTCAAAATGCGTGAAGTCTCAGGCATGAAGAATGTGGGAGAAATGATAAACATTATCGCAGAAAGAGGAAAATAATGGGTAAGAAATTATCCCCGAAAGCCAAAAAAAGACTACGATTCTGGCTTATCATACTGGCTGTTCTCATTGCACTAACTGCATGGGGCTTTATGATGAAGACCGTAAGATACAAAGTCAAGACAGACAAGCTTGACAAAGGACTTAGGATAGTATTCATATCGGACCTGCATAACTGCTTCTACGGCGGTCCGGATCAGTCAGGTATCATTGACGCAGTCCATGATGCCGCTCCCGATTTAGTTGTATTCGGCGGAGATGTTATTGATATGTGGGGCGGAACCAAGCACGCTCTAACTCTTATAAAGGCTCTCAGCAGTGAATATCCCTGCTGCTATTCTCCCGGCAATCACGAGGAGATGAGAAGCGATGTTGAAGACTTTTATAACAAGGTCAGACAGATGTGCCCTGTTCTCATTGGTGAGGATCACGCCGATATGACCATAAACGGTCAGGATATACGCCTTTTCGGTGCGATAAACGCCAATGTCTGCTACAAGTATTCGACTCAGCTTCAGGAGTGCTTCGATGCTCTCGATGAAGAACACTACAATATCCTCGTTGCTCATCAGCCCGAAGATATCGACTTCTATCTCGGCAATTCCGTTGATACCCACGATATGGATTTCGACCTTATCCTTTCCGGACACGCTCACGGCGGTCAGTGGAGGATCCCCAAGCTTCTCGATCAGGGACTTTATGCCCCTCAGCAGGGCTTGTTCCCTTTGTATACCACAGGTATGTATAAATACGGCAAGACTGTCCACATAATAAGTACAGGTCTCGCAAGACCGCTGAGAATGATATTCATACCGAGAATTTTCAATCGTCCCGAGCTTTCAGTAATAGATATCAACAGATAAAAACGGCTGTATTTCCGCAAAAAATAAAAAACACTTGTAATTTCAGACGAATAATGATATAATAGGAATGATATTTCGTTTTGGCAGATATCATAAACACAGAACAAAAGGAGCATGGGCAGATATTTGTGCCCGATGTAAGATATGGAAAAAGAGAAAAACATTACAGAAGCGTCAGAAAATATTATATGCGGACGCAATCCTGTTATCGAAGCACTAAAATCAGGTGCTAACCTTGATACTATATATATCAACGGTAACGGCGGAAGTTTAAGCGTTATCCGCCGACTTGCCAAAGACAGCGGCATCGTAGTAAAAGATGCCGACGATAAAAAGCTCTCACGTCTTTCGGGCGGTGCTTCCCATCAGGGAGTCGTTGCCGAAGGTGCCTGCGGCGAATATGTTTCCGTGGAGGATATACTCGCTGTTTCGCAGAAAAAAGGTACTAAACCTTTCATTATAATCTGCGATGAGATAGAAGACCCTCATAATCTCGGTGCTATTATCCGTACTGCCGAGACCTCGGGAGCTGACGGCGTTATCATACCTAAGCGCAGAAGCGCTTCGCTTAACGCTACAGTATTCAAGACCTCGGCAGGTGCTGCAAATTATGTGCCTGTTGCGAGAGTATCTAACCTTGCTAGCTGTATAGACACACTAAAGGAAAATGGTGTGTGGATATACGGCACCGATGCCTCGGGAACCGATTACTGCGAGACCGACTTCACAGGCGGTGTTGCGCTTATCATCGGCTCAGAGGGCTTCGGCATGAGCAAGCTTATCCAGAAAAAATGCGATTTTATGATAAAACTCCCTATGCTGGGAAAGATCAATTCACTTAATGCTTCCGTAGCGGCAGGTATCTTCATGTACGAAGTGCTCCGCCAGCGCAGAGGCAAAAACTAAGGAGATAATTATGTCGGAACAGAAACCATCGCTGGAGGCTATTCTTGACGAGTACTCTCCCGATAACAACGAACCTAAGACTAAAGTGGGCAGAGTAGATGCCCAGAAGATCATAAATTCAACTGTAGACTCACCCGACATCGTTCAGAAAGCAAAATCAAGGCCTCCCGTTTCCCACGAGAAATCCGCGCTCTTTGATAATGCGCTGCGCAGCGATCAGCCTGCTGACGCTGTAAAACCTGCTGACCTTTCACGGCATAAGATAGCCGTTGTAAGCTCAGACGCTATGAGCGAGATACGCACAAATCCTCAGCGAAAGGTCATTCCCTCGGGTATAGTCACTCCTGTACAGATGAATCCCGATGAAGCTCCGAAAATAAGGCGTATGAGTGAATCAACACGCGCCAAGGAGGCTGACGGTAAAAAGTATAAAAAGAAACACAGGGGCAAAAAGGAAAACGATTATACATATGCTAAGGAAACTCCCGACGGAGAGTATATGTATACGCCTCCTGAGTTCAAAAAGAAAAAACGAAGCAGGATACAGATAATACAGGCTGCGGAAAGTCCTGAAGGACGAAAGCAGATAACCGATATCGTTCCGTCACCTGCTGCTGTTGAAGCTGCAAAGCCTGTCGAGCCTGCACCGAGAGCTGAGCTCACCAGCATAAATCTCAGTGAAAAAGCTCAGATAGACGCAGGACAGCTCGATGTCCACATAACTCAGGAAGCTGACGAGTATATGTCAGTCCATTCAAAGCGAAAAAGGACAAAGCGAATCGTTGACTTCAATTACTACGGCGATGTTGAGGACGTAGGACGAGATATCTATGAGCTGAAAAGCACTATTTCCGTAAGAGTTGTAATTCTTGCTATGACGGCTTTTCTCAGCTTGTTCATCACTATATCAAATCAGTTCCAGCTGCCGCTGCTGGACTTCCTGAGTATGTCTCATATAAGGACATATCTCACCACACACCTGCTGTTGGGCGTTATATCCATACTTTCTTCAATGGCTGTCATAACAAAGGGTGTGAAAAAACTTTTCAGTCTGAAAGCGGACAGTGACTCTATGACCGCTGTTACTGCACTTTCCTGTCTGGCAGCTCTTATACCCGCTTTTCTCAGACCTGATCTCGTAACAACTGAAAATATACATATCTATATGCCTGTGGGTATTCTTGCCCTGTTCATCAATGCGGTGGGCAAGCTCCTTATAATAAGGCGTGCGGCAAGAAACTTCAAATTCGTTTCCAAGAATTTCGACCGTCACGGCGTTACCTATGTCACTGACGAGGAACGCGCAGAACGTATCACACGCGGAACCCTCGGAGACTTCCCTATCCTCGTTTCCATGAGAAAAACGGATTTCCTTACGGATTTTCTGAGATATACCTATTCATCGGATATGACAGATGAATTCTGCCGCAAGGCTACTCCCATATGCTTTATAGCTTCAATTATAGTATCGTTCTTCCTTACCTTCTTCTGTAAGGGTACGTTTTTCAACCTTGACTCGGCAGCATTCGGATTTTCCATATTCAGTATGCTCATATGCGCTACTTCCTGTATCGCTATGCCTTTCGTAGTCAATATCCCGTTGGAAAACGTGTCAAACAGCGCTATCAGAAACAAGGGCATAATGCTTGGCTATCAGAGCGTAGACGACTTCTACGATACCAATTCTGTCTTAGTTGACGCAAGCTCACTTTTCCCTGAAGGTACCGTAAGACTTGACGGTATAAAGGTATTCTCGAATACAAAGCTTGATGAAGCACTTCTTGAAGCTGCAAGCCTTACCGCTACAGCAGGAAGCATAATGTCTCAGCTGTTCACGGACGTTATCGCAGGTCGAAATGGAGTGCTCTACCCAATCGAAAACTACTCCTATGAGGAGGGTATGGGTATGTGCGGCTGGATAAACAACAAAAGAGTCCTTTTCGGTAACCGCGAGCTTATGACAAGCCATAACATCGAAGGCGTTCCTACCAAAACTCAGGAAGCTGAAATGGTTGACGGCAATAAGGACGCTATGTACCTTTCGATATCGGGCAATCTTGCTGCTATGTTCGTAGTTGATATAGTTGCAGACCGATATGTGAAGAAGTGGTCAAGGAAGCTGTGCAAGAATAAGATATGCTTATTCGTAAAGAGCATTGACCCCTGCATCACAGTAAAGAAATTAAACAGACTTTTCGGCATACCCGAGGATATGGCAAGGATACTCCCCAAGAAACTCCACGAGGACTTCTATGAGGAGACCAAAAAGGCTGTACGCCTTAGCTCATCAATGGCTACCACAGGTAAATTCTCATCTCTTGCCGAGCTTCTTATCGGTACAAAGGTAGTTCATTCATCTGCTATCATAGGACTTATCCTACAGACAGCATCTATTCTTCTCGGCTTCGGACTGTGTATGCTTCTGATACTTTCAAAGGCATTCCGCTCCAATTATGTTTATATGTCTGCTACCGCGCTGACTGTGTATAATCTGGTCTGGGCAGCAGTAACATATATAGCCGTTAGCATCAAAAAAACATAAACATACAAAGAACCTGTGTCTCCGATGCAGGTTCTTAAAGCATAGAAAGGACACAACCATGCCAAACAGATATAATGGCAAAGACCATGACGAAATAAGAAATACCGACGATGAGGATACAATGCTCCTCCCTGACGATCTGAACGATTACAGGGAATATCAGCAGCGCCGTCAGGAGCTTCCTCCGCTTAGGAAAAAGGTAAACACTCCTCCTCGTCCACAGCAGAAAAACGGCGAAAGAGTGTATACATCAAATGCTCCACAGTTCCCGCAGTCAGGACCGCCGCCTCAGTTTCCTCACAGTTCTGCTCCCCCACCGCCGCCTATGCATCAGCAGCAGGGACAGTACTACGACTATAATCAGCAGCCACCACAGAACTACAGCGGCTATAATAACAGCGGATATACACAGACTCCGCCGCCTGCTGCTCCAACAGCTCCCCCACCGCCGCAGAGACCTGCTGCTCAGAAAAAACCAGCCCCGACTCCTGAGCCTGAATATAAGCCAAAAAAGAAAAAGCGCAAGCACAAATCCCTTGTCAGAAAAATAATCGGCAGGATAATAAAGTCGCTTTTGGCTATATTCCTTGTTTTGTTCGGTATTTACTCATGTACTTCTTTAAGCCTTATAAGCAAAATGAACCATGTTGAAACAGGAAACCGCACACATTATGCTGATAACGTAGGCAGAGGTCATGTCCGCAGCGTTCTTGTCATCGGTACTGACGGCAGAACCAACGATGACCGCGGACGTTCAGACTCTATGATACTTGTATCACTCAACAGCAAGACAAACGAGCTCATTATGACATCTTTCATGCGTGACTGCTATGTTGAGATACCGGATAACGGCTGGAACAAGCTCAATGCGGCATATGCCTTCGGCGGTCCTGAGCTTCTCATGGATACTATCGAGTATAATTTTGATGTCCGCATAGACGACTATGTTACTATCGACTTTGCTTCCTTTGTATCGGTTGTTGAATCTGTAGGTGGCATTGATATCGAAGTAAGCGATGAAGAAGCCGAAGAAATAAACGTTATCCTTATATCTGAGGTTAATGAGCTGATGGGCGATGACAGAATGTCAGACCTTCTCGAACACGGCGGAAAGCTACACCTTAACGGCAAACAGGCACTGTCCTACTCACGTATACGTAAGGTGGGCAACAGCGACTTTGAGCGTACATCGCGTCAGCGTCGAGTAATGTCTCTTATCATAGCAAAGATGAAATCCTTCAGACCTACAATGTTTAAGAACCTTGCTTCCGATGTTATCCCCGATGTTTCCACAAATATGTCAACTTTTAACGCTTATCTGCTCTCGCTGAGACTTCCTTTCGCAGCAAGATACAAGATGAAGCAGATACAGATACCTGCTGAGAATACATTCTACGGTGAAGATGTTGACGTAGGAAATGTTCTTCGTGTTGATTTCGATCAGAATATGGACGTTATCCAGAACGAAGTATTTGCTAAATAACTTAAAAACCTCCCGATAACCTCGATACCCATATAGAAATTTTACACTAATTATTGAGAGAACCCCTTTTGAAAAAGGTGCTTCTCTCAAACTCTCTCCCTAAAACTTTCAGTTTTATTTTTTCTCAGATAGGGCACACCCCGCATTACTTGCGGGGATTTTTTATTTTCGGTGTGCCCTATCCAAAACAAAAAGGGAAAGCCTTTCTTCAGAAAGGTTTCCCCCGATAAATAGTATAAGCTTCTATATTAGTACCACGGTTAACTCGGGAGGTTTCGTTTTTAAAACAATAATGCAGCAAAAACGGGCGAACACTGTTCGCCCGTAAATATTTCTTATTCAGCAAGAAGCTTTTCAGCAGCCGCTATCTTTACACAGATAACAAACAGATCCATAGCCTTTGCAAGATCCTCTATAGGAGGATATGTAGGAGCAAGTCTGATGTTCTTGTCGTCAGGATCAACGCCGTATGGGAAGGTTGCGCCTGCACCTGTAAGTGTTACGCCTGCATCCTTACAGAGCTGAACTATTCTCTTTGCACAGCCGTCAGGTGCATTGAATGAGATAAAGTAACCGCCCTCAGGTGTAGTCCATGAACCAATTCCGAGAGGAGCGATCTCGCTCTGGAGCCTCTCGCATACCAGTCTGAACTTAGGAGCAATGATAGCCATGTGCTTCTTCATATGCTCGACCATATTTTCGTATGTACCAAAATACCTGACATGACGCATCTGGTTCATTTTATCGTAGCCTATGATGCTGATGCCGAGATACTTCTTGAGCTCCTCAATATTCTCCTTGCTTGCACCCATTACAGCAACGCCTGCGCCCGGGAATGTTACCTTTGAGGTTGAACCGAACATATAGACAATGTTCTCATTGCCTGCCTTCTTAGCTTCATCAAGTATGTTAAGAATATACTTAGGCTTATCTGTGAGATGATGTATACAATAAGCGTTATCCCAGAAAATACGGAAATCCTTTGCAGCAGGCTTCAGAGAAGCAAAACGCTTTACTGTCTCATCGCTGTATGAGATACCGTCAGGATTTGAATACTGCGGTACACACCATATGCCCTTTACTGCCTCGTCCTTTACGAGTTCCTCGACCATGTCCATATCGGGACCTGTAGGAGTCATAGGAACATTTATCATCTCAACGCCAAAGAACTCAGTTACCTTGAAGTGTCTGTCATAGCCCGGAACAGGACAAAGGAACTTTATCTTTCCGCACTGTGACCACGGCTTGCTGCCCAGTATGCCCTTGTTGAAGGCGCACTGCACTGCAAAGAACATAGCATTAAGACTTGAATTACCGTAAATGATGACTTCCTCAGGATCAACGCCAAGCATTTTTGAAAAGAACTTCTTTGCCTCCGGGATACCGTCAAGTATTCCGTAATTGCGGACATCGTTTCCACATTCGCTCATAAAGTTTCCGTCATCAAAAGTCTTGAGCATATCCACGCTGAGCTCAAGCTGCTCCTTACACGGATTACCTCTTGCCATATTGAGACAAAGCCCCTGACCCTTAAAGTCGTTATAGAGCTTCTCGTTCTCATTCTTGAACGAAGCGATCTCATCTTTTGTCATCTGGGATAAATTCATTATAGGGATCTCACCTTTCAAATATTTATAGGTGCATAACAGCACAAAATCTCCAAATAAAAGTATATCACAGCGTTCGGACATTTTCAAGTGACAATATAACAAATTATAATGCAGGAATTTCCGTTTTTTTGTTATTTTCGCAATTACGCCGATATATAGCGATATTCTCATTTGGAATAGCTGTGATGGTTATAAGTACAAATGTAAATGTTTGATGAAAATTAAGATAAAGCCATTGACTTTTATAGCGATTTTGTATATAATATAAGTATATAGAAAAAGTACATAGGGGATGGGAATTAATTGCTTCTATAGGAGGTATCTTTATGAAAAAATTAATCTCATCGACGATCTCTGTTCTGACATCTGTGGTTATGCTTACCGGCGGCTGCTTTAGCACGGCATTCGCAGAAAGCGATATGACATCAGGAAATGCAGACTTTATTGAGAATGAAACGTATCTCGGGGATATTGATATCTTTGGCAGATATCAGCTTTCTGACAATCCAAAGGTCAGATCTAATTACAGCAGCAATTCTTACAATTACGGCGATATGCTTGATGAAAACAATCTTGCAGTATACAATACCGTAAAAACTCTCACTAAACCTACCGATCAGGCGTTCACAGTAAAGCTGCCAAAGCCTGTCACTGTAAGCCTTTCGTCCTCACCGTATTCAAGAAACGGCTTCAAGGACGAAGATGCTGAAGCTCTTCAGACTGCATTTATCGAAAACTGCAAACCCGGACTGGACTGCGCGTTCTTCGATATGCCTGAGCTATACTGGGTAGACCCTTCAAACTGGGCTATTGCTATCGGAAAGGATACGGGCTTCACATCAAACTGGCCGCGTTCAGGTTATATTGCTACAATATACAATATAACCATATATCCTGCTTATCTTAGCTGCTTCAGTTCCGTAGAGGAAGCTATCGAGTACGGTGATATGCTTGAGGAGGCTATTGAAAAAGTCGATGTATCAGGCGAAACAAGATATGAAAAACTGAAAAAGATCCATGATCAAATTGCCCTCTTCACCTATTATGACACCGAAGCAAAATTCAGCAGTTCAGCTCTTGGAGCTCTTGTTGAACCAGGTGTTGTATGTGAGGGTTATTCCGAAGCCTTCAAGCTTATTTGCGACAGGCTCGATATCCCTTGCGTATGTGTTTTCGGCAATCTGAATGATGAAGAAAATTCCGCTCATATGTGGAATTACGTTCAGATGGAGGACGGCAATTGGTATGCTATGGACGTTACATGGGACGATCTTGACGGAAAAAACGGCCGTGAGATCAAGTATGATTACTTCCTGAAAGGTTCAAAGCGCTTCTTCACAAATCATACTCCCGAAAGCATTTACACCATTACTCCAATGGAATATCCCGAAATATCGGTAAATGATTACGTCTTCACGGCTCCGCCTGTGACCACGACATCAACAGAAACTACTACAACTACAACTACAACTACAACCACAACCACAACAACTACTACCAGCACCACCACTACAACTACACCTACTACTTCAACCACATCTGAAACAACTACTACATCAGAGCCGACAACTACCACAACAACGACAACAACTACGTCAAAACCTACTACAACGTCAACTACTACTACTTACACCACATCAACAACTACTTCCACAGAAACTACTACATCAACCACCTCGCAGACAACCACCACTACAACTACATTTTTCGTGTTCCCTGAAAGACCTGTAGGCGATATCAACCGTGACGGAGAAGTTAATATTGCAGACCTTGTTTACCTGCAAAACTCTCTCCTTGGCAAAGTAAGACTTCGTTCAGGCTGCGACTGTAATAAAGACGGCGTTGCTGATGTTTTTGACCTTGTCTTTTTAAGAAAACTGCTCATTAATCATTAATTGTTCTTCCATTTCAAAACGTCAGAGGCTCCGAGCTTTTATCGGAGCCTCTGTACGTTAATGACGCTTTACAAATATGATGTTTTGTGTTATGATTACATAGGCTGCAAACCTAAAAAGCTTGCAGCCGAACCATCTCCCCGAAAAATGCAGACCCAAACCATATTCTAAAAGAAAGGGCTTCATATTTATGAAGTATGATAAAATATGAAAGAACCAACTCCAAAGACAAATAAGCTTATACTTATTTTCACTGCCCTATTCATGCGTTGGGCGATGATGTTTATTATCATCTTTTCGCTGACATCTCTTATCGACATTATCAGCGGACAAAAAGCAAATACAATAGGCTTTCGCGTGTTATTTGCAGCAGTCGGCTCGGTGATAGCCAACCTCGTTGCAAGGCTTTTCATACTTCCGCGGCTCAATAAGCAGTACAGTGTTTTCCGCAGGATACTGCAAAAAATTGCGGAACATGGATACTCCGACGAGGTTATAGCCAAAATGGAGGAGCAGCTCACCTTTTGCAGGGCTGAACCAAGAAAGTATACTGCGTATACAAATCAGTACGCTATGTTCCTCGCAGAGGCTTACCTTTCACTGAAACAGTTTGACAAGTCTGAGGAAAAGCTTGAGATAGCTGATATCGACTTCATGCAGATACAGGCTAAAAATCCCGAATCGCTGCCTGCTCAGCATAATATCGTAATGCTGTGTGTACTGTGGGTGCAGCTGTATGCAGGTCGGAACGACAAAAAAATGGTTGAGGATCAGCTCAGGAACGGCGAACGATATTTCTCAAAATACCGCGGTATGAACGAGATCACCGACTATTTTATAGATACAGCATATTTTGAGTCGCTTATGATACACGATCAGTACAACAACGCCTTGAAGCTTCTGGACAAGTATGCAAATGACGAACAGCTTTCCTTCGGCGTATTCCTTGATAAAGCAAGGTGTCTTAAAAGAATGGGCAAGGCAGAAGAAGCAGACGCTTTTTTCAATAAAGCCTATGACGCGGCATCTAACGACTGGCGCAGAAAAACAGTCGACATCGAACGAAGTATATAAGAAAAAGCTCCTGTGTGTATGATACATACAGGAGCTTTTCTTTATATTTTGATAGGAGTTGTTATTGAGTTACAGGAGCAAGTGATGCTATCTTCTTGAGAAGAAATTCCTGAATACGTACAGCATCGTTTGAAGTGATACCCTTGCTCGAAGTATCAACGTCACCGTTTGCCTGTCCCTGTTCGGTTATTGCATTTTCATCTGTTCCGCCGAGACCGTACTTGTTCGGATTTGCAAGACTCTGCATAATGAGGACTATATCAGACATATCCACATCACCGTCACAGTTCACATCGCCCCATATCGTTACCTTGATATCAGGCACAGATGTGGTCGTAACTGTTGAAGTCGTTGTTTCAACAGCAGATGTTGTTGTAACTGTAGTAGTCGATGTTGTAGTTGCTGAAGAAGAAGTTGTTGTCGATGTAGTAGTTGTTGAAGTTGTAGTCGTAGTAGTCTCATGAGTCTTAGGCACAAATCCCGATATCTCATTGAATAGCTTCTTCAATTCCTGATCTACGAGCTTGCAGGCAGATCTGTCATAGTGACCCTTGATTACAGTACCGTCATCTGTTGTGGAATCCGGAGTTGACCAGAGTACAGGACAAAGTCCGTGTTCGTATGCTGATTTGCAGACAGAGCTGAGGAAAAGTCTTACCGAATCAGGATTTTTTCCCTTTGTAGGACAGCCGTATTCACCGACAATTACAGGTATACCCTTATCTACGTATCCCTTTTTCATCATTTCCATATTGTCGTTGAGTTCCTTGTAGTCCGCGTCTGTTCCCCATGTAGAACGAGCCTTTGCCCATGTTTCGTCCTTATCTTCAAGGATAGCAAAACCGGCGGGAGTATAGTAATGTACGGAAACTGCCATATGGTTAGCAGGATCGTCAGGCATCTTGAAAAGCGGATCACAGGTACGGTCAAAGCCTGTATTATATCCTGATATCAGCAAATGACGCTTAGGATTATTTCCGCCGGAACTGCGGACAGTATCAACAAATTTCTGATTTATCTCGTTCACAAGTCCATATGACTCAGCCTTTCCGTCTGTGCTTCCCCACGGATTCCAGATCTTCTCCCAGCCGAGCTCCTCGTTCTGTGACTCAAACATTAGCTTGTCACCGTACTCCTTGAAGCTGTCTGCGATCTGCTCCCACATTACCTTATAACGCTTCATACACTCGTCCTTGTTATCGGGGAATGTATTTACCCAACCGTTGTCCCAGTGGATATTTATTATACAGTACATATCAGCGTCGATTACCCAGTCAACGATCTCATGTACTCTTGCGTCAAGGTCGTCATTGATATTATAATTTTCGCCCATAAGGTTAGACCAAGCAACAGGAACGCGGACTACTCCGAAGCCTTCGTCAGCCATGCCCTGTATCATTGCCTTTGTTACAACAGGACTTCCCCATGCAGTCTCATAATCCTGCACGGTGAGGACACCGTCGCCCCACTGCTTGTCAACATCAGCGATCCAGTCGCCGCAGGCTTCCATAGTATTACCAAGATTGATGCCTATTCCCATTTCCTTGACTATTTCCATAGTCGTCATATCGCGCATACCTTTGTCGGCAGCATACACTGTCCCGTTTGACTGCGGAAAACTTCCGAACGTAGAAGCCAGTACCACAGCTGCAAGTACTAAACTGCACTTTTTTGTTCCCATGTTTAATTCCTCCTAAAAATTAATTCCCCGATTGGATCTGTTACCCAAAAGTATTATAACACCTTTTTTTCCGTTTCGCAACATTATTTTGATATTTTTTAGTATTTTACGTAATAATATTGTTATTATTTACACCTAATCTTCATTTTGTCCACCCAAATTAATAAAAAAGCGATACAGCCGAAACTGTACCGCTTTAAATAACATATGAATTACCATAATGAACGATCATGCTGATTTGATACTTATATCCCTGCACACTTTCAACTCGCCTGCAGCGATCCGCTCTCTTAGCTCCTCCAAGGGCACAGGCTTGCTGAACAGATAGCCCTGAGCACGTTCGCAGCCGATATTTCCAAGAAAATCGAACTGCTCCTTTGTCTCCACACCCTCGGTAAGGGAAACCATTTTGAGCTGCTTTGTAAGATCAACGATGTTTTCAAGAATAGGTCGTGTCTTTTCATTATTCTTAAAGCCCGAAAGGAACTTCATATCTATCTTCAAAACATCAAAGTGATAATCCTTCAGAACGTTAAGTGACGAATAGCCGCTTCCGAAATCATCGAGCCATACCTTATATCCGAATTCTCTCAGCTTCTTTATAGCGTCAGGCAGGAAGTCCTGCTGTACCGTCAGGGCGCTTTCCGTTATCTCCACGTCCATAAATTCCTTTGGCACATCGTATTTTTCCACCATTTCGCAAAGATAGCCAACTATATCGCAAAGCTCGAAATCCAGTCTTGAGAAGTTGAGGGAAACAGGCGCAAATGGCTTTTTATTGTCCACAGAGTCACGATAATCCCTGCATACAGCCTCAATGATGTACTTATCCAGCTTATATATCTGGCGATACTCTTCAAGTATCTCTATAAATGACCCGGGAGAAAGAAGTCCGTATTTCGGGTCCTGCCACCTTGCAAGAGCTTCAAGACCGCATATACAGCCTGTTTTTGTCGAAACAATGGGCTGATAATAAACTTTGATATATCCGTTCTGAATAGCTGTATCAATATTGTTTACGATATACTGCTTGAGGTGGAATTTATCCTCCAGCGACTTATCGTAAAGTCTGAGAGTCCTGTCATAATGCTTCTTGATACTGTTGCAGGCAAAACGTGCGCGATCGCAGGCAAGGCTTACATCAGCCTCATCGCCAACAGGCTTGTAGGCTCCGCATTTCAATTCAAGGTGTACTTCCTTCTGTAGTCTCTTTACCTCGCCGGAAAGCTCACCGATAACATTCTGCACTCCGTCCAACCGTGTGAGCACGACGAAATGGTCATCGGAAAATCTTGAAACAAGTGAGCCATTAAAAGCCGCATCTATCATATGAGCGATCCTCTTCAACAGGTCATTTCCTGCATGGAAGCCGTATTTTTCGTTATATGACTTGAAATTTTCTATATCAAAGAAAAGGAAGATAATACTTTCTCTGTCAGTGGTCACATAGTTGAGGAGCTTCTCAGCCTCCGAACGGAAATAAACCATATTATGTATCCCCGTAAGCTCGTCCTCAACAGATATCTTTGAAAGGTATGTATTGACCTCCTCCAGATTCTGGTCTTTAAGAGCCTGAGCCCTTGTATTGTTATAGTTGGCAATACAAACCATCATGGTAGATAGCCACATTATGAAGAAATTGACCTTCGTAGCATCTGTAGTACCTATAAGACCTGTATTCACCGCTGTCATCTGATCTATCCTGTGGAAGAAATACAGATACGAAGAAGCTGAGATCAGGAAAGCAATATAAGGTTTCCACGTAAGCAGACAAAGTGAAAACAGCTCCATAGTCAGGAACGTAAGGATCTGCTCGCCCTTTGAGTAGTCATTCAGGGAAACCTTTATGCCGAAATAAATACATACTAATGTAAATATCCATTTCACCAAAAGCCCGACTGCTCTGCTGCTCTTCTTTTCCCCCTTAATGTACCTCACAGCGCATACGAGCATAAGAGCGCCCGATGCAAGAAGAACAATATAATTCAGATAATATTTTTCAAAATAATACGCGAACCTGCTCTGAAGATTATGCTCAAATATGGTTCTTGTCATTCGTATTATCATCCAGATCTCAAGTACGACCACCACTATGGACATATATATGCTGGCTCGCATATTAGTCCTGTAAAAATAGTCACGGACATACTTGCATTCTTTTTCAAAGCCAAGACCCTGAAGCAGTACTTTCATGAATTAACCCCCCTTAGTAATTCATAAAAATAAATTTTAAATTCAAGCTCATTATAACATAATGTCTGTAAGTTGTCAATAGAAGTCACATAAATTTAGTGTTTTTATACATATAATCAGCTTAAAAGCGATAATTAAGCCTGTTTTTGAGTTAAAAATCACTTCCTCAAAGTATATTATAATACAAAATAAACTTACCGTGATATTTCATGTGATATTGCTTTATCTTTTATTTTATAGTATAATAAAGCAGTGATATACTGAAAAAAGGCAGATTTCTTTGAAGGGAGGGATATACTTGAAAAAGACCTTATTAAAAAATACAGCAGCAGCTATACGAGCTTATCTTGATAAGGAAATAATTTGTGATAATACCGAAAAACTCTCCTTTGAAGTGTTTTTCTGCGCCGTTTCCGCACGTTATATGTACGAAAACGGCTTTGAGACTACTCCCTCTGAGCTTTGCGACCTTATGCCCGACATATTTGAGCCGCAGAACAGCGGATTTACATTACAGCTTTCCGGTCGTATCTTCAATATGCTTTCAGCGATACCCCATGAGAAATGGCTGAATAACGCGCAGATAGTCGGTCAGCTGTACCAGTACTTCAACAGTGAACGAAAAGACAGGATATTCAGCGAGCTAAAAAAGAACAAAAAAATAAACTCCGACGACCTGCCTGCGGCTACTCAGATATTCACTCCCGACTGGATAGTCCGCTATATGACCGAAAATACACTTGGCAGGATATTGGCAGAAGGCTGCGGATATGATGCTTCCGAACTTGAATATCTCGTTCCCGAAAGCATAAAGCGCAGAATTGATATTTCTCCCGAGGATATAACCTTCCTTGACCCCTGCATGGGCAGCGGAAATATCCTTTTATACGCCTTCGAGCTTTTTATGAAGCAGTACCTTTCAATGGGATATGCCAAAGCACAGGCTTGCAGGCTTATACTCACGAAAAACATTTACGGCATAGATATCGACAGCCGTGCTCGCAGGATAGCACATTTCGCCCTGTTTATGAAGGCTTCGGAGTATTGCCCTGACGTTCTGAACTTCGGCATAGAGCCTCAGCTCTGCGATATGGAAGATATGACAGCAGATATCGCCGACCAGTTCTACGGAAGCAGTCTTTTCGGCAGCCTTATCCGTCCGACTGTACCGCCGAATAAAGCTGATAAAAGGGCTGCAAAGCTGTATGACCTTCTTACAGGGAAATACACCGTCGTTGTAACAAATCCTCCCTACATGAGCACAAGAAACATGAACAGCAGCCTTCTATCGTTCATAAAACAAAACTATACAGAATACTCCTCAGACCTGTTTTCTTCATTCATTGTCCGCTGCACCGAGCTTGCGGATAAAAACGGCTGTATAGGCTTGCTGACGCCTTATGTATGGCTTTTTATCAAAAGCTACGAGGAGCTGAGAAAGCTGCTGTTCACACACAAGCACATAAATGACCTCATACAGTTCGAGTACTCCGCATTTTACGATGCGACTGTCCCCCTTTGTGCGTTCACCTTGAACAACTCACCATCAGATGAAAAGAGTACATTCTTCCGACTCACGGATTTCAGAGGAGGACTTGAAGTACAGCGCGAAATGTTCAGAAATGCCCTTACAGACCGAAAATGCGGATATATCTACACTGCCGACTCAAAAAGCTTTCAGAATATCCCCTCATGCCCTGCCGCCTACTGGTTAAGCCCGAAAATATCGGAGCTATACGGCAAATACCCACCGTTAGGAAGCATAGCCGCGCCGCGAAAGGGCAATTCCACATCGGATAACGACCGCTTTCTGCGCCTATGGTACGAGGTGGATAAAAACAAAATTAACCTCAACTGCCGCAGGATAGACAGAGCCGAAACTCTGACAAAGCGCTGGTTCCCATATAATAAGGGCGGCGGCTACCGAAAATGGTACGGCTTCAACGACTACCTCATAGACTGGTATGACGATGCAGCAGAAATGAGAAATATACCCACCGCAGTCATTGCCAACTACAAATACTTCACAATGCCGGGGCTTACATGGTCCACTCTCACAAGCGGCAAATTCAGTATCAGACAGTTCGGAGAAGGCTATATTTTCGACAACGGCGGCTGCTGTATCTTCGAGCTTGGCGACAAAAAGAACTACATCTGTGCCCTGCTCAATTCAAAGGTTTTCGCCTATATCTTCGGTCAGCTCAATCCAACGCTGAATTTTCAGTCGGGAGAAGTGGCAAAATTCCCGTTTATTTATAAAAGCTCCGTAACCGTGGATAAGCTTGCACAGGAATGTACGGAAATTTCCAAAGCCGAGTATGACAGCTTTGAGACCAGCCGCGATTTCAAGCGTCACCCGCTTATATAAAAAACAACTTATCAGAATTAGTAACATCATACAATTCCGATAAGTTGTTTTTGTTTATATCGCAGAATATAAAATTTTCTTTTTCAATAATCAATGGTTTTCCGTTGAAAAAAGCCGTTTTTGTGCCCCCTTATGAAAGGACGTGATAAAAGAATTAAGACCTAAGAGCTAAGATCTAAGAACTAAAGGCTAAGGGCTAAATCAGCCAATTGTGACCGTAGCCGTTACAGTCCTGTTTGCCTGTGATATCTCCGCATCATCGCTGAGATTTATGACAGGCGAACCGTTTCCGTCAAAGCAAACACGCTTTATGCGTGTATGTCTGCATGGGTCATACAGAGGGTCTTTATTGTATGTACCGCAGCCCTGTGATGCATGACTTGCAGGACGGGCGTGATAAACTATAAGAAGATTTCCCTTTTCATCGGTAACAAAGCTGTTATGTCCGGGACCTGACTGGTCTTTCAGGTCCGAGGTCTGGAGTACAGGGCTGCTCAGCTTCTTCCAGCTGTTTACATTCATTAAGTCTGAATTGATATCAGCCTCAAGCCTGCCTACACAGTATTCCGAGCCCGTTCCCGATGCGGAGAAGAAAACATATATCTTCTTGTCCGTTTTCAATACCGCAGCACCCTCGTTTACCTTATTATTGACCTTTTCCCAGTTGTATTCAGGTTTTGTGAGCATTATGGGCTTGTTTATCAGTTTCCAGGGCTGTGACGGGTCAATTTCAGCCATAAACAACGAGGAGTCGCCCTTTATCTCCGCCCAGATGACATAATGCTTGCCGTTATTCTCAAAATAGGTCATATCAAGGGAAAAGTTTGCAAAGGACTCGCTGTCTCCTGCACTTGCCTGCATCTGTCCGCACTCAGTCCAGTTTCCCGTAAATGGCTCACCGTCGCATTTCAGCACATATGGACGTATAGCCCATATATTACCGCTTGCGCCTGCTGCAAAGAAAATGTACCATGTATCACCTATCTTATGCATTTCAGGAGCCCATATATGCTTTGCAAGTATACCGCTTGAATGAGCCTTCCATATGGTCTTTTCCTCCGCGGTAGCAAGTCCGCCAACGGTATTGCTTCGTCTGAGGATTATGCGGTCATAGCCCTTGTCAACACTGCCGTAAGCAGGATAAGAAGCTGTAAAATAGTAGTAACCGTTCTCTCCGTCAACCACGTACGGATCGGCTCTCTCCTTGATAAAAGGGTTTGCATAAAGCTCCGAGCTTGACTTTATACTTCCGCTTACAGTGTAAGTACCTGCCTTTGAAGTATCCACCTTTGCAATATCCGAGCTGCTCCAATCTACGCTCAGTTCGCCCTTTCCGCCGCCTGTATACTCAGCAGTAACAGTCTTTGGCATATTCAGCGGCTGTCCGATGCCACTACTGACAGAGACCCGCTTTACTCCCGTATTTATAGGAGCAAGTCCTGCGGAAGGATAAGCATTTATAAGTGCAGTGTACTGGTCTGCATTTATGGGGATAACATAGCCGTGGCGAGGAGTGAAGTTAAAGCTGTAGTTGTTTCGGCTGACTGTTGTAAAGTTTTCAAGGTCTCTTGTCTCCTGCATAACGTAATAACCGTCGCCATATGCATCAGACATCATCAGCCATTTATCCTGACCGATGAGCTTATATATGTTAGGACCCTCAACGCCGATATTGCCCTCGGATACCTGCTTTATCTCATTGTATGGACCGCTTGCGTGATCGGCAGTTGCAAGGTAAATTCGCTTGTTTGTCTCGTTCTTATAGTACATATAGTACTTATCATTAACATGGATTATATCCGAGTCTATAGCGTCATTGCCGTTTTTAGGTGCAAATAGGAGCTGAGGCTCTGTATCAAGCTTCTTCATGTCTTTGCTGTAGGCATAATACATTATTGTCCTGTTGTCGCGCCCCGGTACTCTTGCCGCAAAGTATATCATGTAGGACTGCTTTTCGGGATCATATATAGCCTGCGGAGCCCAAGCACGGTCTGCTCCCTGCATAAGGGGATATTTATTTGCTATCTCTATACTTGTCTCATCAAACCAGTGAACAAGGTCGGTAGACTTTGCACTGAGGAGATTACGGTTGCTGTTCCAGCCGAGAGATGATTTCATATCCGTAGCAAGCATATAGTACAGTCCGTCCTCACCCTTGAATATATACGGGTCACGGAGGCACTCCGTACCTACGCTGGATTTCCACACAGCTCCGCCGCCATTAAGTGCCTTGAAGTTGTAGCCATCCGTACTTACAGCATAGGAAAGCCGCTCCTGCTCGGGAGCATTTCCCAGGAAGTAGGCAAAGAGATAGGCTACATCAGGCTTTTCGTTGGATATGGTGCTGTAGGTCTCAATAGAAACGTCTTTTCCCGCAATATAGCTTGTCAGCAATACAAGGTCGGCAGTATTCACAGTTCCGTTCCCGTCCATATCCACAACCGCTGACATTGTATCGTCAAAGCCGCCTATTACACCTCTCTGCATGACAATACGGTCGAAGATGTCAACATTGCCGTCAAAGTTAAGATCACCGCGTAGAAATTTGAAATCGCCGCCCACAGGTCGGATATAGAACTTCTGTCCCTCTCCTGCCCAGTAGTCCCATTGATCTACATTTGCACCGTTTTCATGGCTGATATCGTACACATCAAGAGCTGCATTGCCCGAGCACTCCGCTGTGATATAGTATGCATCATCGGTGCGGTGGAGTATGAAGTGCTGAGCTGCTGTATCCTTATACTCGGAAAGATAGATATTGTTGCCGTTTGTAGAGTCGCCGTTCTCAACTGTCAGTGCAAGACTTCTGTCCTTACCCGAGAGTATGCAGCATTTTCCGTCCCCTGCACTCTCGATATGCCATACCTGCGAGTCATCGCCCAATTTCTCCCACTGGTGGACATTTCCGTCATTTGCCGCTGTTATGTACTTGCCGCTTAGCCTCACCATGATAGTGTAATCAGCTCCGCTTATGACCTCGCCGTATTCGTCTGCAAAGTCAGCCGTTACAAGCGCATTTGCGCTTACAGGACAAGCCGACAAAGCAAATACAGCCGCTCCTGCTGCGGCAAACAGCTTTTTCAGTCTGTTCATGCTCATGACCTCTTTTCAACTTAGATTTTCATTTATATCACCATATAAACGGTATTATCCTGTACTTTACTTTTTTCTTATACTCGGAATACCCTGCAAGTCCCTTTTCCAGAACTTCCTCTTCGTTACTTATACGAAGCGCAATAGCAAGCGGATAAGCGAGGAAAATGAAAAGCGCTATAAGTGACCCCAAAATCAGCGGTATGGCAAGAAACATAAGTATAGTCTCTGAGTACATTGGGTGGCGCACTATGCCGTAAAGTCCCGTATCTATGACCTTCTGTTTTTCCTGCACCTCTATTGTCCTCGAAAGATATGTATTCTCACGCAGTACCTCTGCATACATGACATATGACAGCAAAAATACCACAGAAGCCGCAATTACGCACCAATCAGGCAAAGTCCACCAGTCAAAGCGGTAATTAAGTCCTGCGACCACAAAACCTGCAAGGAACATTATGCCGCTAAGTGCAACTACGCCCTTCTGCTTGGACTCTTTTTCCTTTCCGTTGAGTCTTTTTTCGAGCAGTGCAGGATTTTTTATAAGCAATACAATCCCCATTATCAGCATTGGTATAAACAGAAGACCGATAAACAGCCAGCCGTTTAAAAATCTCAACGTACCCGCAGACAAAAATATCAGCAGCATTAATATGATGAATCCCGAGATCAGCTTTATAAATCCGTTTATGATAAGTTCCTTTTTCATTCCCGTTCCCCTCTATTTCCCCCATAATAGTGTTACTTCTTCTTTTTCGGCAGCGGAAGTTCACCGACCATTGACTCAAACAATTCCCTGAGGAAAGATTTATTCTCGATATCCTCCACCAGAAGCATCTCCTTTGCTCCTTCGTATGGGATTTCAAGAGAAACATCAGGCATAAGCGCTCTTGCAGTCTTTGTATTCTTTATAAGAAATCTGTCATCGTATATGCCGCCGATAACTCTGCCCTGATAGTAAATGATAAACTCTCCCATCATTGCGCGGTACGTTATGTCGGAAAGCTCCGAGAGCTGTTCCAGTACAAATTCAAGATAATCCTTTGATGAAGCCATTCCTGTATGTCTCCGTTTATTAATTTAAATCGATTGTATAATTAGCCTTTTTTCAAAATTTGTTTATTAACATAGTTAATGCAATACCAATAAAAGCACCTATTGAAAATGTTCCGAGAAATAGAAAAGCAAATCCAGGCATATAACTTGGATGCAGATTCAATACAACTTCACTCAGAACATATATCCCGATGCTGATAAATAACAACTTTCTCCTTGTTTTGGCTTTCATTTTTATCAAACCGATCCAAAAAGCTACTACTAAGCCAATTAATAAAAAATATACTGTGTATGATTAAAAAAGTTCCTGAAAAATTGGAAAATAATCCATATTTGATCATCTCTGAGTATTTATTAGTTTGTTTATATGCTATAAGTCCATTTTATACTATTTTCAGCGAAAAATCAATAGGATTTTGTGTTTTTTTATATCTTTTGACACAAAAAAGCTCCGACAAAAAGTCGGAGCTTTTAATGATATGCTTTACTTTACAAGACCGATGCCCCAGATAGTGAAGCTTCCGCTTCCGCTTATTGAAACATCGAGTTCTCCTGTTGTATCCTGATAGTAACCAAGCTCTGCATCAGGACCGCCCCATGTATACTGCTTGTTGCCGTTGACCTTTGTGGTCTTGCCGTTTACAGTTACATTGATGCTGCCCATACCTGAGCTGTTAGCCTTGAATACGATGATGAGTCCCTTGCCCTCTGTCTTGAACTTCATCGGATTGCTGCCGTTGAGTGTATAAGAGTAAGGAAGTGAATTATAGCCTGTTCCTGCTGTCCATGAACCTGCATTGAAGTTATCGAGGTCCTTTGGATTTACATTCACACAGTTTGCATACTCTGCGCCGTAAACATAGCTTGTTGGCTGTGTATAGCCTGTTGACTGATTCTTTGACTTTAATGCCTGACGTACATAGTATGCCATGCAATCAGCTACGAGCTGACCGCCCTTCTGATGCGGGTGATAATCGTCTGTGTAGTAGTCGCTTGTCTGGAGGAACTTGCTGTTGAATGCCTTTGTAAGAGCATCGTCCATGCTTATTACAGGGATATCGAAGTTCTTACCGATCGGGTACATCTGTGCCTGACTTGAGAAGCCTCCTCTTGCGCGTGTTATAAGTACGCATACAGCAGGCTCGTTCGGCATATCAAGGAACTTCTTGATACAGCTCTCAAAGCACTTCTTGTACATGATATCCTCATGGTCATTTACAGAGAATTCGAGGAATATGATATCAGGCTTCTGTGAAACGATATCCTTCTCGCTGCGGACAAGTCCTACAACAGATGAAGTACCTGACAAACCTGCATTTACTTCCTTGAAGCTGCCCTTAGCGAAGGTATTCTTGAGGTAATTTGAGAATGGAGTCGTGTAATTCTTGCCCTCTGTGATAGAACCGCCGAGGTAAGCTACTGTAAGAGACTCGCCGTTCTCGGCTGCTGTAAGCTTCTGAGCAAGTCTGTATGTGTTGCCCATGTGCTTGATAGAACTCTCATAGAAGTCGATATACTGAGCAGTAGCTGTCTCCTGATAGTTGTCCCACTTTGAGGTGTCTACCTGTGGTGCGGGAGGAGTCTCAGGCTCAGGCCAAGCTGTGATCTTGCCAAGAATAAATGCCTGAAGTACAACAAGGTCATTTACCTCGAACTTGCCGCTCTTGTCAACATCGGCTGCCTTAACATAATTGCCTGCAAGGATAGCCTTTCTTGCAGCTATCATATCAAGTGAGTCGATAATCTCATCGGAGTTGACATCGCCGAGAATAAAGGGCTTCGGCGGCTCTGCACCTGCTATATCAGTTCCCTCGGGAGCACCTATAGCCTCGTCGATGAAAAAGCTTATATAGTCTGTATCGGTATCATCAGTCTCAACATAAAGCTGGAGATCTGTTGCACCTGCCGGTATTGTATAGCTCTTGTTTGCAAGCTGTACCCATTCGCCCTTTGGTACAGTTACAGATGCGATATGATCGTACAATGTAGTAGTACCGTCCGAATACTGGAGAGAAAGCTGGAATGTCTGCTCGGCAGGTCCGCTGTTATACTTAACATTTGCAGCAAAGCTGTAAGCATTTCCCGGTACAAATGTCCTTGCGCTGAGTGACTTTACTGCGCCGTTCCATGAAGCTGTTCTTCCCGAAACTGCAAGACTGCCGTTTCCGCTGAGCTTCTCGGAGGTTGTGGACTCTACAGATGCAGCTCCTCTTCCCGACCAGCTGTTTGTACCGCTGTCATATGTATCATGGAAGAAGTAACCGTTTTCATCTACGTTCTTTGAAGGATCAACTCCCTCGCCCTCTGTTGTGAGAACGAAAGTAGTAACGCTCTGTGCAGGAAGTGAAGCTGAGAAGCTTGTTCCGTTGGCTGTGAGTTCCTTCTTTGAGATATTTGCAGTTGATGATGTTGTATAGCTGTCAACATACTGGACAGTCTCACCACTGCCCATTGTAAATTCCTGATTTACAGCAGCATTGTTCTTATTGATAGCAACTACTGCTACATTACCGTCTGTATTCTTATATGCGGATACAAGAACATTGGTGTTAGGCTGCTCGGTAACGCCGATACGCTTTGCACCGGGACGTACCCATTTTGAGTACTGAGCCATTGCGTAACCGCGCTTACTGATAGTGCCGTTTTCCTTCAAAGGACCGTAGTTTCTTCTGATGTACCACCATACATAGGCATTGAGGTTGCCTACAACGAGACCGTTGTGGATATTCTCAGCTACCTGAAGTCCCTCAGGCCAGCGGTCATTTGAATCTGCTTCACTGTTTGGTACATATACCTCTGTCATCCAGATATCCTTGCCACAGTTTTCAAGAGCAGGGAAATCCATCTGGCTGCGCTGTGTTCCGTAAAAATGAGTACCGAAAAGGTCGGTATTTGCCATTGCCTGCTGATTGCCGAGGATAGCATTGTAGATATCCTTCTTGTACTGGAAGCTCTCAGGTGACATGAGCTTAACGTTTGTGCCTTCCTTTACAGCCTTTCCGTACTGAGCTGTAAAAGATGCAAGGTCGCTTGCGCTCCAGTATGTCCACTCGGAAGCATAGTCAGGCTCATTCTGGATAGAGATAGAATAAAGATCTATGCCCTGTCCCTCCATGTATTTACAATAACTGTTAAGGTGCTGTGCATACTCTGCCCACTTGTCCTTCTTCAGCTGATACTTACCGCCCTGAAGTCCACCGTTGACTGTGTTGCGGATATCAGCAGGAGGATTCCATGGTGTAGCGAATACGGTCGCGCCCAGTGCCTGAGCACGCTTTGCTGTAGGTACTGCTCTGCTCCATGCGTTGTTATCGTCACTTACGTAAATACGCAGGATAGTAAATCCAAGCTCGTCAGCACCGTTGCCGAAAGCCTTCTGCACCTGCGAATCCGTCATATCTCCCTGTGATATCCACTCGGGAAGATTGATACCGCCGAAGCCCTTTATAGTCTGGTAGACATCGGTGGTGTCGATGACCGCCGCACCAGCCGCAGAGGCTTCAATAGCAGAGTTTTCGGGGAGGATCGTCACGCCTGCGAACAGTAATGCCGAAGCTGTTACAACAGACAGGACCTTCCCCATAATGGTTGAATGTTTCATGCTATCACTCCTTTTATAAAAAACAATTTTTACCTATTTAATTATACTTTACCCTATGTTTTTAAACAACCTATTTTTCACATATTAAGGTGGATTTTTTGATGGCTGAGCGTAATTTTCAGCGTTTTGTACATCATATCAATAAATTAATTGTGCAGGTATCACATTCAAAAACGAATTGATATAGTAATGTAAAAAATTCACGGCTTTTGCCGAAATTGCAAAATGCCGTGAATCAATACCATTATCAGAAAATGCTTCTTCTATACCTACTATACGTTCCGAATTTCAATAATTACAAACAAACATAAACCATGTGCCAATAATGAGCTCTACACTCCAAATGTGCAGCCTTTGGCACTGAATACAATTTACTTTCTGCCCCTGAAAGCCAGTTCTACGGCGCGGTACGCTCCATCGTATACGCCTGCTTTTTTTGCTGTGAGGATATATCCGCACATCTTTTCGATAATATCTCCGCCATGCTGTATCATGTCGATCATTGCCGCAGTTTCGGCAGGTGTGGCACATTCATATGTACCGTCGCCTATTTCCGCAGCACGGATAGCTCCCCATGCCTCGTGTCCGCCTACACGCTTTATCATAAGCTTTGGGATAGGATAAAACGCAAGCTCGCTTGGTTTTGTTATGAGAACATCGCTGCATCTCATAAGCAGATTTGTGGAATACACTGCCGCAAATATGTCCTTGTGACAAAATGCGTGTATGCCCTTTACATCGCCGTCATATGCCGCTTTGCAAAACCTTGAGGTCTCATTGAAGTCATCGAAGTGCTCATGCAGGAAAGGCTTCATCTGAGGAACTGTTGTAATGAGCTCGTGCCATACCTTATCATGGTCGCCAACATTTATGAACAGTGTCGCCTTGCCAGCCTTTATTGCAGGCAGCAGCTTCCTGATAACTGCAATGAATATCTCCTTTTGCGCACCTGCTCCGCCTACCGACATCAGCCAGCGTTTGGCTTTGCCGTCATGCACACGCTTGATGCGCTTTTCACAGTCCTTCTCAATATTGCTTACAAGCTCATGGTCGATATAATGACCTGTGTATACTATCGCCTCCTTCGGCATAGGCTTCAGCTGACGCTTTTTGTCCATTCCTCTCAGAGCCCTGTAGCCAAGATATGAGGAAGGTGTCTGAACTGTATGTATCGCGCCCTCGGAAAGATGAAGTCCCATAGGCCAGTTATCGGGAATAGCGTTCACAACGTGGGTAAGTCCTGCGTGTATCGCCGCCTGTGACGGCCACACATGAGTAGCTACATATGGTATATCCTTTGGCAGGTCACGGAATACCGCCGTCATCAGCTCTGTTGTCTTCTGGTCGGCACTGTTATAGGTAAGCTTTCGGAAGCCCTCGCTGTTCAGCGGCTCCCATACAAGCTTATTGAACAGACTGAATTTCTGTGACAGTCTCGAACCAAGAGAATACAGTTCATTCTGCTCGGCGATTATCTTTCCGCAGGAAGCCTGCTTGAATGAGTGAAGGTCGAACCAATATGGCTCATAGCCCATTGCATGGGCTGCCGAGGCTATTGCCATTGATATCCTGTAGTGTCCGAAGCCCATTCTGATATTGCCGATTATAATGCTCTTATCATCGAATTTGCAGCCGCTCTCCTTGCTCAGCACTATCTGCTTCACACCTAACGGCTCTGCAATAGCAGGTGCAGGCACTGCTGAAAGGTGATATTCTGTCTGGGTATCGTCACCGTATTTGCTCATATATTTTCCCTTGGTCTTTACTGCCTTTTTATAGGCTTTGCGGGAAATTTCATTTCCAAAAATATATTTTGATCTGTCCATAAAAATCCCTCCGAGGTATTGACAAAGGCGTTAAAATATGTTAAAATATTTCTAAGGAATGATAGACAGTCTATCATCTGATATATAGTCTATCACAAAAAAGGAGGTTTGTCAAGTGGTAAATGAATTTTCTCAGGAAACTTTAAAAAATAAACGCTTTGAGAAGGCTGTCGAGGTCAGTGCTCAGCTGTTTCTGAAAAATGGCATCGAGGCTGTTAAAATGACCGATATTGCTGATGAATGCGGCATCGGTGTTGCAACGCTCTACAGATATTTCGGCACTAAAAACGGCATAACTATCGCAGCTATGACCTATATGTGGAACGAGCTCAACAAGATGTTCAGCGGTATTTTCGAGTCAAAGGTCTTTCTTGAACAGTCAGGTATCAAACAGATCAACGATCTTATGAGAATGTTCGCTGTCCTCTATCAGGCGCACCCCGGATTTATGCGGCTCCTTGCCGAATTCGACCTCCTGCTCTCGTCCGGTGATATCCCAAAAAAGGATCTGAAGGAATACGAAAAGTCCATAATCAATTTTTATCCCGTATTTGAGAGGTCATATATGGCAGGGATATCCGACGGCACAGTCCGCGAGATACCCGATGTCAGACTTTTTTATCTGTCATATGCACATACGCTCATGGAGCTCAGCAAAAAGCTCATTCAGGGAGAGCTTCTGCCCGGTGATGACTTCTCTCATGCTGAACAGGAGCTGGGCACCATAATCGACACCGCCGTATACTTTCTGAGGAAGGAGTGACGTTTTATGGAGAACAAGAAAACCGCTTCCAATAAGATACTATGGATCTTCGCTGTCGGTCAGCTCGGCTGGTCAATACTTGCAGGAATTATTTCTAACTGGCTTGTTTTTTTCTATCAGCCAAGTCAGGAAGAACTTGCAAAGGGTCAGACTGCGCTGATACCTCAGGGCACATTTATCGGTCTCACCGTAATCGGCGTTATCACTGCTGTGGGACGTATCTTCGATGCAGTTACAGACCCATTCATAGCAGGCAAGTCCGACTCACTCAAACACAGATTGGGCAGACGTATACCTTTTATGCGTTTTGCCGCTATCCCCTTCGGTATCGTTACGGTTCTGATGTTCATTTCTCCATTTGAAGCAGGCAGCAAGGGCAATGTGGCTTGTCTTTTCATATTCGCTATGCTCTTCTATTTCTGCATGACCTGCTATTGTACTCCATATAATGCTCTTATCCCCGAGCTCGGCAGCACTCAGAACGCGCGAATAAACCTTTCCACATATATTTCCGTTACTTATTTCTTCGGTACGGGAATAGCTTTCTTCCTGCCAAGTGTCGCAGGGATTTTCACGGACAGTCTTGGTTACGCAAACAGCTACCGCGTAAGTATAGCTATTCTCGCTGCTATTGCAATAATATGTATGCTCATTCCTGCATTTCTCATTGACGAGAATGTTTATGTGGACACTACTCCAAGCAAAAGCTCGGCTTTCAGTTCTCTCCTCTCCACATTCAGGAACAAGGATTTCCGTATCTTCGTGTGTTCGGATATACTCTACTGGATAGGACTGACCCTTTTCCAGACAGGTCTGTCATTCTATGTTACAGTCCTCCTTGGTCTTGATACGCAAAAGACATCCACTCTCTTTATAATAATGACTGTATCATCCCTTGCCTTCTACCCTGCCGTAAATATCTTTTCAAAGAAGCTGGGCAAGAAGAAGCTCATCTCCTTCGCTTTCCTTTTCTTCTCGGTAGCTTTTATAGTAACAGCAGGCGCAGGTTTATTCGATATCCCTGCTATGGCTTACGGAGTTATCATCGCCGTTCTTGCAGCTCTGCCTATGGCTATACTCGGTATTCTTCCGCAGGCTGTAGTTGCCGATATCTCGGAAGAGGACAAGCTTGAAACAGGCGAGAGCCGTCAGGGTATGTTCTACGCTGCAAGAACATTTGCCTTCAAAATGGGACAGTCCCTTGCAATGCTGCTTTTCACAAGTATCGCACTTGTAAACTCTGATGTAAAAAAAGGACAGTCGGGCTACGGTCTCGGCTATAGACTTACCGCTGTAGTTGCAGCTGTCTTATGCCTGCTGGGCGGTCTGGTATTCCTGAAATATAACGAAAAGAAAGTCCTCAAGCGAATCGGGGAGGGTCAGAAAGATGCTTAAATTCAAATCGCTGCAATTCTTGTACAAAGACGGTGAACACGACTTCATGGCTATTACATCAAGCTCTCTGCGCAATGACAGAATGGTGCTTGAAATAAATACTCAGGACAATGTTTTCTCCGTTACCGTAAAAACAAACGAAACTATCACTATCCAGAAAATGTACGCTGAATTTGAATACTTCTACAGCGATGACGAAAAGATATTCCTCAACGGATATCAGTCGTGGACGGACTCTGTCGAGCATAATATCGGTGATAAGATGCGCGGTATAAGCCATATCCCCTGTGCTATACGGGAAAAGTACGCTTTTTCACAGTACGGCGACTATAATTTTGCGGATTACGGCGAATATATGCACGGCTGGACCTACGGCTATATACGGAATGGCGATAATTACAGCTTTATGGGTTCGCTGTGCGAGGAAAGCGGCTTCACGCAGATAATCACTCAGACCGACAAGAATATCATTGCTTTCCGCAAGGACTGCTCAGGCGTTGATATCAACGGAGAATGGTGTGCGTTGAAGCTGTACATTGAAGAGGGGGCGGAAAAAGAGGTCTTCGATGTTTACTTCGACCTTCTCGGAGTTGCTCCACGTAAGTGCGCAAAGCCTGTTTTCGGCTATACGAGCTGGTATAACCACTATCAGGATATCAACGAAAAAACTATTCTCGACGACCTTTCAAGCCTTGACTCCCTGACTGCAAAGGCTGACGTTTTTCAGATAGATGACGGCTGGCAGACTGCCGTTGGCGACTGGCTTTCTGTAGACAGCGAAAAATTCCCCGACGGTATGAAAAAAGCTGCCGACGATATCAAAAAAGCAGGCATGACCGCCGGAATATGGCTGGCTCCCTTCGTCTGTGAGGAAAATTCCGAAATATTCAGAAATAACAAGAGCTGGCTGCTGGTTGACGAAAAGGGTGATTACGTAAAGGGCGGCTCAAACTGGAGCGGCTTTTATGCCCTCGATATCTATAATTACGAGGTAAGGGCTTATATCAAAAATGTCCTCAGCACTGTCATAAACGACTGGGGCTATGGACTTTTAAAGCTTGATTTTCTTTACGCTGCCTGTCTTATTCATAGAAAAGACAAGACACGCGGTCAGGTAATGGCTGAGGCTATGGACTTTCTTCGCAAGTGCGCAGGAGACGCCCTTATACTGGGCTGCGGTGTTCCTCTTGCTTCCGCATTCGGTATAGTGGATTACTGCCGTATAGGCTGTGATGTAAGCCTTGACTGGAATGACAAGCCCCATATGCGTCTTATGCATCGTGAGCGCGTCAGCACGAAAAAATCTATACTGAATTCCGTTTTCCGCCGCCAGCTTGATAAAAGAGCTTTTCTCAGCGACCCTGATGTATTCCTGCTCCGTCCCTGCAATATTTCCATGTCGGAGGAGAAAAGAAAATGTCTCGCGGAAATTAACGCTCTAATGGGAAGTGTGCTCTTTACATCGGATAATTTCTTCGATTACGGTGAGGCGGAGCTGAAAGAGCTTTCAAAAATAATGAAGATACGCGACGCGGAAATCATAGCAGCCGACCTGAACGACGGTGAGCTTACGCTGAGATTCAGGATCGGCGATAGAAAATATATAAAAACCTACAGCATATAAACCCTAAAGGCTGACTTTCAAACGGAAGTCAGCCTTCTTCAAAAAATATTATGTCGTTTTTTGTTGCTTTTTGTCGTAATTTGTGATATCATTTGTTTGAAGAGGTGATGTTCTTGAAAGGTGTCAAAGCTTTCAAAACGTACCTTCTCTTTCTGCTCTGCGCAGCTGTGATAACAGCAGCATCAGCATTTTATTTCAATACTTCCGATACAAATAAAAACACCTCGACTATTATTTTTAACAGTAATACAGACAAACAGACTTCGCAAACCAGCAAGGCTGTTACAAGTATAAAAACTTCTGCAACTGCAAAAAGTAAAACGACCACAGCAAAAACTATTCCTGAATCTGTCACCGAAGCCGTTACTGAAATGCTGTATATCGACATCAATTCAGCAAACGCAGATGAACTTGCCGAACTTAAAGGCATAGGAGAGGTACTTGCAAAAGAGATAATAAACTACCGCGAAAATAACGGCGGTTTCCGAAATATTGAGGAGATAATGAATGTAAACGGCATCGGTGAAGGGATATTTGCCGATATCCGCGACTATATCTATGTTATCTCCCCTGTTTACGATGAGGAAAATCAAGAGCCCGAGGCTCCCTTCACTAATGACGAGTATGAACCAACAGAGTATGTCCCGACGCTTGAAGAAGCTGCTCCTATCAATATCAACACAGCAGGTATGGAAAAACTTATGCTGCTGCCTCATGTTGATGAAGATATCGCACTCAGGATAATCGACTTCCGTGAGCATACAAGGTTCAGCAGCGGTTATGAGCTTATCCTTATTGACGGGCTCTCGCAAAACGATGCGGCTGATATCCTTCCGTATATCGTAACATGACCGTTATCTGTATTATTCGCAGAGCAGTCCGTGCATGGGTGATCTATTGTTATATCAAATCTAAGGGGCGATGTTAAAATCGCCCCTTACAATTTGTTTTTATGCCCATAATTACTAATCAATCCCGTCTCTCAGGAAAGACTTTCTATCTTTACGCGGAGCTTTTTGATTATTTTCTTTTCGAGCCGTGATATGTATGACTGTGAGATGCCGATACAGTCGGCGACCTCCTTCTGTGTCTTTTCCTTGCCGTCGATGAGTCCGAAACGCATTTCCATTATCTCACGCTCACGCTTGCCAAGCTCCGATA
This sequence comes from Ruminococcus flavefaciens, assembly GCF_900143025.1. Taxonomy (GTDB): domain Bacteria; phylum Bacillota; class Clostridia; order Oscillospirales; family Ruminococcaceae; genus Ruminococcus; species Ruminococcus flavefaciens_I. Next base: position 236,417 of record NZ_FRCT01000003.1, read on the forward strand.
CGGCATTTCGGAGCATTTCCCGTTCAGCTTCGGTCTCGATACCCTTATTAACGATATCATCATCTGTACCAAGAATATCCGACAGCAGCAGTTCGTTGCCGTCATAGTCGATATTCAGCGGCTCGTCAATAGAAAGATCATTGCGGTACTGTGAGGACTTCCTCAGAAACATGAGTATCTCATTTTCGATGCACCTTGAAGCATAGGTAGCAAGCTTTATGTTCTTTGTGGGACAGAATGTATTTACAGCCTTTATAAGCCCGATAGTACCGATAGAAACAAGATCCTCTATGCCTATTCCCGTTGACTCGAACTTCTTGGCAATGTACACCACAAGTCTCAGGTTGTGGACGATAAGGCAGTTCCTTGCCTCGGTATCGTGCAGCATAAGCTTTGAGAATACCTCTTCCTCCTCCTGCCTTGTCAGAGGCGGCGGAAGTGTATCCGAGCCATTTACGTAAAATATCTCGCCTCTGAAATGCTTTTTCAGGAATATCCTGACTTTTTCGATGATGTTCATATTTTCTCCTTCTTTCCTATATTTTCAGCAGCTTAGGATTGAATACAGCTTTTCCGCCGCATTCTCCGAAGCCGATAACAGCGTCTACGGGCTTTCTCTCGCCGTCTGTACAGCTTATGATGACCTCGTCGGGACGAAAAACAGGTATAAGCCCGTTCCCTGATACAGCCGTACAGGGCAGCAGCCTAAAGCCTCGCGGCAGCCTGTCTATATTAAGTTCTCTGCCTGTCAGCTCAGTGAAATACTCAGCCGCACATATTATAACAGGCGTACCGCTGAAAAAATCTACCAGTCCGTTTCCCGTGTCAGCAAGACCATTCACTGCTATGACCTTGCCGCCCTCACGTATAAGCACTCGATAGCTTCCATCGGGAGTCCTGTCCAGCCATATCCTCAAAAAACGCACTGCTACATATAGTGCAGCAGTTGTCAGGATAAGAATGAGCAGTGAGAAGTCTATATAGAAACAGCCGTTGCAAAAATGCATGAACCGAGGCTCAAAAACTGAATAAACTCCGTAAACTGTGCCTGCAAGCACGAAATTTGCAGCAAAAAATGCAAGGGTATTGATGACCAGACGTTTCCTGCCATGCAGTCCGAATGAAAGTGCAACTATACTTACCGCCGCAGCTGTCTTTATAAGTAAAGCAGCAATACTCCCAAGATCGGGCAGCAAAATAGTAAGTGAAAAGATGCTCCCGTACAATGACGCTGCAATGCATCTGCCTGTTCTCAGCGGCGAATGAGTAAGTCCCGCCGTAATCCGCAGCAGGAAGTAATTTACATATATATTGAGTACAAGAAGTACATCAACGTAGATCGTCTCCATCGGACACCTCCTGACTTGCTTCCCTGTACTAATATTATAATGCAGCGCGTCCAAGAAATATGTCAGAATTGGCGGTCAACATTGACAAATACAGGTAAATGACATATAATAAGTATAAACGTGCAGCAAACAAAGGAGCGATAAAATGATTCAGGACATTTTTCCAAGCAGGCTGGACAACAGCTTCAGGAAATGCGATATATGCGAAAATGATGATCTTCTCTGCTTTGACAGCGAAGGCAGGATACTTGTTGATACACATAGCGGAAAAATAGTATTTCCCAAAAATGATAATAATGCAGTCAATAAAAAGGTTTATGCCTTCTCGGTAGACGACAAACGCTATTTCATTGCACTTGGGGAGACTTCAAGCACAGATCCGTCATATGAGTACCTTACTATCCGTCAGCTCAGGGATAAATTCAGCGGCAAAGAACTTTTTGCGGCTTTTACAGCCTATCACCTGTGGAAATGGTACAGCGACAACCGTTTCTGCGGAAAGTGCGGTGCAGAGCTTGGCTTACATGAGTCAGAACGTGCCATGAAATGTGAAAAATGCGGAAATACTGTCTATCCGAGAATTAATCCCGCTGTAATAGTCGGAGTAATAAAGGACGACTCTATCCTTATAACAAGATACCGCCGCGGCTTTGCCCACAATGCGCTTGTTGCAGGCTTTACGGAGATAGGCGAGACTCTGGAGGAGACCGTGAGACGTGAGGTAATGGAAGAAACAGGCGTTAAGGTCAAGAATATCAGGTACTATAAGTCTCAGCCCTGGGGCATGGCTCAGGATATTCTTGTGGGATTTTACTGCGATGCAGACGGTGACGGCGGTATACATATGGACGAAAACGAACTTAAATACGCTGAATGGGTAAAGCGTGAGGATATTGAATTACAGCCTTACAGCCACAGCCTTACAAACGAAATGATGAAAATATTCAAGGAAGGAAAAATATAGCAGTTATTAGTGCTTAGCAAGTTGTAGAGGCGGATAATATCAGCCCGCCGTTGTAGGGGGCTGATGCCCACATCAGCCCGAAATAATTACAACGCAGGTCGAGTTCCAATCAACCGTATGGAAAGATGAAAACAACGCGCTGTAGAAAATGTCCTGAAATAAAGAATAATCAACTATATTAAATTCCCGAGGATAATTCTTCGGGAATTATTTAATTTACTGTTATAGGTTTTACCTATAGCTGAGTATAATTCATATGTATTGGACAAATGCCTATTGTCGTGGTATGATATGAGTAATAAAAAACACAGAGGTGCTTAAAATGAAAGATATACGCGAGTTTATAAATTCCGAGCGAATGTGTCGGGATAGAATTTGAAGGATAATAACGAATAAGAATTAAACAATAATAAATTTTTTGAAAGGGTGTTCAATAATGAGCAATTATAAATTTGAAACAATACAGATCCACGCAGGTCAGGAGAAGCCGGATCCTGCAACAGATGCGAGAGCAGTACCGATATATGCAACTACTTCATATGTTTTCAAGGACTCTGCACAGGCAGCAGGACGTTTCGGACTCACAGAAGGCGGCAACATCTATACAAGACTTATGAACCCGACTTCTGATGTGTTCGAGCAGAGAATAGCAGCTCTTGAAGGCGGTGCAGGCGCACTTGCAACAGCATCGGGCTCGGCAGCTATCAGCTATGCTATCCAGAATATCGCAACAGCAGGCGATCACATCGTAGCTTCCATAGACCTCTACGGCGGCTCATACAATCTCCTTAACAATACTCTCCGCGAGCAGGGTCTTACAACTACTTTCGTTGATCCTTCCGACCCTGCAAACTTCGAGAAGGCTATAAAGCCAAATACAAAGCTTCTCTACGCTGAGACTCTCGGAAATCCGAATTCTGATGTAATTGATATCGAGGCTATCTCAGCTATCGCACATAAGCACGGTATACCTCTTGTCGTGGACAATACCTTTGCTACACCTTACCTCCTCAGACCTATCGAGCACGGTGCTGACATTGTAGTTCATTCCGCAACAAAGTTCATCGGCGGTCACGGAACAGTAATGGGCGGTGTCGTTATCGACTCAGGCAAGTTCGACTGGGCACAGAATGACAAGTTCCCGGGTCTTTCAAAGCCAAATCCCTCATATCACGGTGTTGTATTCACACAGGCTTGCGGAAATCTTGCATACATTATCAAGCTCCGTACAACTCTCATGAGAGATCAGGGCGCAACTATTTCGCCTTTCAACTCATTCCTGCTCTTACAGGGTCTTGAAACACTTTCCCTCCGTCTTGAGCGTCATACCGAGAATGCTCTGAAGGTTGTTGAATTCCTTAACAACCACCCACAGGTTGCTAAGGTAAACCACCCTTCACTCCGCACAGGCAGAGCAAAGGAGATCTACGACAGCTACTTCCCTAACGGTGCAGCTTCTATCTTTACATTTGAGATAAAGGGTACAGCCGAGGACGCTAAGAAGTTCACAGAAAGCCTTGAACTCTTCTCACTCCTTGCAAATGTTGCCGATGTTAAGTCACTTGTAATACACCCTGCATCAACAACTCACTCACAGATGAGCGAGGAAGAGCTTCTTTCCGCAGGAATCAAGCCAACTACAGTAAGACTCTCTATCGGTACAGAGCACATCGACGATATCATCGCTGACCTCCAGCACGGTTTCGACGCTGTTAAGTAAAGCAAATTAGTTTCACACATAAAGATATATGCCATTTAAGAGAAAGGACCTTTCGTATGAAAGGTCCTTTTTCTTGATATTGACTTTTTGAATATTTAACGGGCTGATACGGTCATCAGTCCATAAAATGCAATGATCTTATGATTTTTTCAGCTTTACAAGATCTTTTATGACCTCGCCGCCGATTATAAGTCCTGCAACCGAGGGTACAAAAGCCGTAGAACCAGGAGTTGAACGTCTTGCTGTTCCTGTTCTCATATCCGTATTTCCGGAGCCGTCATCGGCTGCTTCTCCCTGCGGCACTATGGGCTGTTCCTTTGAGTATACCACCTTTAACTTCTTAACGCCGCGGCGTTTTAACTGATAGCGCATTGCTCTTGCAAGGGGACAAACAGAGGTCTTGTAGATATCCGTGACCTCAAACGCAGTGGGGTCAAGCTTGTTTCCTGCCCCCATTGAGCTTATTACGGGAACTCCTGCCTTCTGCGCCTGCATTATTATCTCTATCTTGCCCGTTACGGTGTCGATAGCGTCAACTATGTAGTCGTACTGAGAAAAATCCAGCTTATCAGCAGTTTCGGGCATATAGAACATCTTATGGCAAGTGACCTTGCAATCGGGATTGATGTCATGTATGCGCTGAGCAGCTGCATCCACCTTGTACATACCTACGGTGCTGCCGAGGGCGATTATCTGACGGTTTATATTGGTGATACAAACCTTGTCATCGTCTATCAGGTCAAGTGCGCCAACTCCCGACCTTGCGAGAGCTTCAACGGTAAAGCCGCCTACACCGCCTACGCCGAAAACTGCAACACGGCTTTTAGCCAGTATATCCATAGCCTCCTCGCCGAGGAGAAGCTCGGTTCTTGAAAAAATATCGGACATTTTTAACTCCTTATCACAGAACTTTTTCCATATAGCCGCAGGTAAACGGGAAGAAATCAAACTTTTTTGTGTCAGTGTGTACAGCTCCGTGTTTTTCGTACCACTTGCGGAGCTTCACGTTTTCCTCGACTATACTGAACACCAGCTTTTCGCAGCCCATATCCTTTGCTTTTGCACAGGCATCGGCAAAGAGCTTTCCGCCGATATTATTATGCCTGTATTCGGGAAGAACGCATAGATTATTCAGCTCACATTCATTATTTTCAAGCAGAAGCAGGGAATAATAGCCGATAATGCTGCCTTTCTCTGAAAAATAGCCAAACATCGGACGATGCTCTTCATCGTACTGCGTAAACAGCTTTTCATAGGTAGTTGCAAATGCCACAAATCTTGGAGCGTTTTCTGCTGTAAAACCGAACTCGTCTGCAACGGTCATGAAACTTGTCTTTATTACCCTTACACATTCGGGGATATCATTTCTTTCTATAGCTTTTATCATAAGTATCGTGGGTACTCTGAACTTTTCCAGACGATAAAGCCGTTCCTCGTCAAGCTCGGCTTTTCCGTCTTTGTAGTCGTAGCCGAACTTTCTGTAGAACTGACAGCCTGTAATGGAAGAAGGTATCTCTATACGCTTTGCTCTCAGGAAATATTCGTCCTTTTCGAGAGTTTCGATTATAAGCCTTCCGACTCCCCTGCCCTGATATTCCGGCAGAACGAAGATAGTGAACAGACCACTCTCGTCTTCCCTGCCCCAGAATGGACCTATTGAACCGCAACCTATTATCTGTCCGTTATCCTCGACTACATAGAAGTGTGTCCAGCTTGCACGTTCAAGAATATTCTGCGGCTGCTGTGACTTCACCAACTCTTCCATAAGATCGTGAGGATAGTCCTTTGTATTGGATATTCTTATAGTTTTTATAACAAGAGCAGAAACAGCTTCTGCGTCCGAAGTTTCAAATCTTCTTATGTTCATTTTATTTCTCCTTTCTGAGTTTATGGGCAGTTATTACGGTATAGCTGTAAGCATTTACGGTAATGATACAGCCGTCAACGGTGATATACCAGTTCTTGCCTTTTCTCTCGATAACAGCCTCAGGAGAGCATATCATTTCCCTGCACCATGCTATCGTATCATCACAGTCAAGTCCGACATTCCGCCTTATACGAACTGCGCCAAGCTCCGTTGTGTGAAGCTTGGCGAGGTTTTCAAGTAATTCCATTATTCTGTGATCTTGCGGGCTTCGATGTAAAATCTCTTGTCCTCGGCATGACCCATAGAGAAGGTCTTTCTAGGGAGTGCTCCGTCCTTTATAACTGTTGGGAAGAGCTGGGATTTGTCCATATCAGGGAGAATAAACGCAATACCGCTGTGCTTCTCGGCGAGTGACTTAACGGTATCAGCACCGTGGATATAGTCGATCTTACCGCCGTTTGCCTTTATATAGCCGTCAAGGAAGTTCTGGAGAGAACCGACTGACAGATTTGACGATTTTTTATTGATATAGAGCTTCTTTTCAACGCCATTGCAGGAGCAGATAACATACTGGTCTGACTCCTTCGACTCTGAAAGCTCAAGTGCAGCTGTAAGCTCGTTTATGAGCTTATCGCAGTCTACATCGTATACCAGGCGGTGGATAGCCTCAAATTTAAGTGCGTCGCTGTGAAGATTTACTATCTCAGCCAGAGCATAGCGAGCAGGGTGATTTGAAAGCTCCTTGCCCGGATTTGCCTTTTTGAGCTGCTCGTAGAACTCCTTAGCAGTAGCAAGTGAATGGTTTCCGTCACCCATAGCGTAAAGGAGTACGGGAGTATTGCTGAGACCGTATTTCTTGCAGAATGTATCGGGATCGGCAAGGGCGCAGAGAGCCTTGTCTATATTCTCCTGTGCAGTCTTGTCAACCAGCCAGCCCTTTATGCTGCCTCCGTTCTGCATCATCTCGAAATCATAGAGCTTGCAGTCGTCGGAAACTGTCTTTGCAAGGGGCTCGATAACTGTATTATCAGGATCGTCAATGAGTATCATAATATGAGGGAGTTCAAGTGGCGCGCCCTGTCTTACCTTGATACGAGGAGGGATACGCTCGATGACTGTAGCCTCTGTAGCTCTTACCTCAGAGCTGCTTCCCTTTGAGAAATCGTACTTTTCAAGGTCAATAGCACCAACTATGCCCTGACGGAGTATGCCATTGCTTTGCATACGCTCAACATATACCATAGCGTCCTTGTACTCGGTAAAAATACCGTCGGCAAGGTACTTGTCCATAGCCTTGTGGATATTGTCGATACGCTGTGCAACTCCGTCCTGTTCGAGATAAAGCTCGGGGAGAATGAGATTGAGAGTAGACGGAGCGTCTCCGACTGTCTTGCTCACCTCGTCCCAGTATTCAGGCTCGCTGGTGTACTGGTCGCAGGCGATAACGGACCACTTGTGCATATCGCAGTCCTTTGGGATAAGAATGTCAGCAGAATGAAATGCAGTTGAGTTCATGGTAAATACTCCTTTATTATTATTTAGAACTTAGATCTAAGAACTAAGAGCTAAGAGCTAAGATTGTAGGAGCGGCGTTCCGCCGCCCGTAATTTGCAGTAAATAATACATAGACAACGCCGTCCTCGGCGTTCTGTCGTTCGTGATATTTTATCGTGACCTGCGGACGCCAAAAGAGCGTCGCTACAGGCTAATGGCTAACGGCTAACAGCTCTTTTCAACTCGTTGAAAAGCCTTCCTACGGGCAGTCCCACAACGTTGAAAAAGTCTCCGTCTATGTGGGAGATAAGCGTGGAACCAAGCCCCTGTATACCGTAGCCGCCTGCCTTGTCGTAGGGCTCATCGGTGTCGGAATAAGCCTCTATTTCGGCAGCCGTAAGCTTTTTAAAGGTCACATCGGTAACTTCCGAAAAGGAATTGACCTTGCCGCCGCTTATTATGCAGCAGCCTGTGACGACCTGATGTGTACGCCCCGAAAGCTTTGAAATATCCGCTATACACTGAGCTTTGTCCTTTGGCTTGCCCAGTATCTCGCCGCCGCAGATGACCGTGGTATCACAGCCAATAACGGTGCAGTCGGAGTATTTCTCCGCAGCAGCCTTTGCTTTAAGCACCGCAAGGTACTCGGAAGCTGCCATAGGGTCGATATCTTCGGGGAGAGTTTCGTCGCAGTCCGTTGAGACCGCCTCGAAATCCTCGGTTATGTATCTCATCAGCTCGCGCCTTCTCGGCGAAGCAGATGCAAGTATTATCTTCATTTATACAACTCCTTAATATGTGCCGTTGCTGAGAACATCAAGATGACGTCTGTATCGCTTGGGGATATTTATGCCTACAAGATAGCCTATGGAGTGCAGGAAGTTTGAGATAACTACAAATCCGTCCTTGTAGAATGCTTCTATGCGTTTGTCCTTGAAAGGGATATCCTTGTAGTCAGGCGGACACCCGAATGTCCAGTCAGCACCGCTGCGGTCAAGGACTATGCGAAAAAATTTTTCGATATCGGTGTCCTTATAGCCTGTATTCATAAGCAGGATATGGTGCTCGGCAGCATCGTCTATCTGACTCATGATAACGGTCTCGCCGTCAAAGGATATGAGAACCAGCATAGGCTCGTCTGCTGCCATAGCCCTGCTTACAGCTTCCTCAGAGGGGTATCTTATTATCTTCATGTGTTCACTACCTTTGGTTATTGTGAGGCTTTTTTGCCCCTGACTATTTCTATTAATTCCGCTATTTTTTCATCAACAATATACTCGTTGGCGTCATTTAATGTGAACATTTCATTTGTTCCGTAACTTCTGTCATAGCTTGCCAAAGCGATATATACTGCGGGATTATCAGCTACTTCACTTGGAATACTCTTGTTTTTAACGAAATCTTTGATTATTCCGGGAATTTTTCCGTTATCAGCCGCTTCTGACAATGAGTTAATATATTTTCCGACTTTTTATTTAATGTATATTTCGTAAAGTCTAAATTTGCACCATAGTCTTTTTTCATTTGGGCGATATTATATAAGAAATATTTATATTGTTTCAGTTCCTCAGCCGAATAACTTCCTAATATGTTTTGTAATACGCTTTCATTTATTTGTCCGTAATTTAATAAAGCTAATAATAATTTTGATTCATTTTCTGTTACTGGTATCAATACTGATGTATTTCCTGATGCTTTATTTACATAATTATTCAGATATAATTATATACTCAGTTCTCGTGAATAATGTGCAAAAACTTCAGAGTCATGCGCGATATTTTCAAAACTGTAATCCACTTCTGTTGGTGTTTACAGGCTGTCAAGATACTCCTCAAAGCTTAGTTTGCCGCCCGTTGAAAGGTAGGCATAATATGCGAGTATACGTGAAGCATCAACAGAGTCGATCTTTCTGTCCTTGTTTACATCTGCGGCAATTTTCTGTTTGTTTGTAAATTTAGACGTCTTGCCGCCCGAAACAGCAGCATAGTCAGCCGGTACAGCCGAAGCGTCAACGGAATTTACTTGACTGTTTCCGTCAACATCTCCCAGGAGAAGCTTTTTACTTTCCGCAGAGCATAGATTTGCAGTAGCATATGTTCCTGTTATAATCGCGCAGGTTGCTGCAAATGAAAAAATTCCTTTGAACCTCATATTATCCCCCTATTAATACTATTAATAATTTTATCACACAAAAGAGTCACTGTCAAGACAAAATATATTCCTCTTTGTTGAAATTGCATTATAATTAACCTTTCGTATTGATTATTTTTTCAATATTAAATTTTAATAACGCTATTGTTTTTTCACTATAAAAGTTGTATAATTAGAAAGTATTTGGAAATTAGAAAAGAAGGTTAAAAAACATGAGAGAAAATGAAATTGGAGAAAATTCCATGAGCGCAGGAGGACCACCTTCGGGGATTGGCGGGCCTCCAAATGGTGCTGGAAAACCGCCTGCAGGAACCGGAGGTCCTCCGCCGGGTGTTGGTGGTCCACCGCCGGGCATGGGAGGTCCGCCAAAAGGAATGGGCGGCAATCCTCTCGGATTTGCGCCTGTACGCTCACTGATGATGAAGTTTGCTATCCCGAGTATCGTCGGTATGCTGGTAAGTGCCCTTTATAACATGGTAGACCAGCTGTTTATCGGAAAAGCAGTTGGTACTCTCGGAAATACAGCAACTTCTATCGCTTTCCCGTTTACTACAGGCTGTATGGCACTCGCACTCCTCTTCGGTATAGGCGGTGCTTCGTGCTTTAATCTTACCCTTGGCATGGGCGACAAGAAGCGAGCCCCTTATTTTGCGGGTAATGCGCTTTCAATGCTGGTGATAAGCGGTATTGTAATGTCTGTTATCACATTGACTTTCCTTACTCCCCTGCTGAAACGTTTCGGAGCTACGGACGCTGTATTACCCTATGCAAAGGATTACGTGAGATATACGGCTTTCGGCTTCCCGTTCCTTATCCTTACAGCAGGCGGCGGACATATCATACGTGCGGACGGAAGTCCTAAAATGACCATGATATGCAACATAACAGGAGCTATCGTAAATACCGCCCTTGACGCGGTATTCGTCCTCGGTCTCGACTGGGGTATGAAAGGAGCAGCCATTGCAACAGTCATCGGACAGGTCGTTTCTGCTGTGCTCGTTATCTTCTACTGCTTCAACTTCAAAACCGTATATCTTTTCGGAAAACATCTTCTCCCTAAAGGTAATATTATCGGCAGAGTCTGCTCAATAGGTATGGCTTCCTGCTTTAATCAGGTGGCTATTGCCATAGTTCAGATAGTGCTCAACAATTCTCTGAGACACTACGGTGCGCTTTCAAAGTACGGTGCAGATGACCCTATCGCAGTTGCAGGCATCGTAATGAAGGTCAATATGATAGTATTCTCCATAGTCATAGGACTTGCTCAGGGTACACAGCCTATCGAAAGCTTCAACTACGGCGCAAAGAATTACGACAGAGTAAAGAGTGCCTTCTGGATGGCTGTGAAAGCAGGAGCCGCTATCTCATTGGTAGCATTTGTTATCTTCCAGCTCTTCCCAAGACAGATACTCAGCGCATTTGCAAACAAGGAAGCAAGCGAAGGCTATTACGAGTTTGGTGCGAAGTTCTTCAGGATATCCTTCTTCTTCACATGGATAAACTGTCTTCAGCCTATAACCTCTACGTTCTTTACTTCAATAGGAAAATCTATAAAGGGCGTTTTCCTTTCGCTTACAAGACAGATACTGTTCTTCATACCGCTTATGCTGGTACTTCCGCTGTTCTTCAAGATAAACGGAATACTGTATACAGGTCCTATAGCTGACGGTCTTGCCGCTATCGTTGCAATAATCATGGCAAGGTATGAGTTCAAGGATATGCACGAACGTGAATGGTATTGATAAGATAATATTGTTAAAATAAAAATAAAAATCCTGCGGTATTGATTTATTGCAGGATTTTTGTTATAATATTATAGTGATTTTTTGGGGTATAGCCAAGCGGTAAGGCACAGGACTTTGACTCCTGCATTCGTGGGTTCAAATCCCGCTGCCCCAATCCCTAAAAAACTCCCGACAGTCAGGCTGTCGGGAGTTTTTTTGTTTCTATGACATTCTGCAAAAAAGCTGCGGAATCCAAAGGAGTCCGCAGCCCTGCCGCATATTAAATGAACGGGAGAATTATTGCTGCAAGTATCATAAGTCCTGCAAGAGCAAGGACTACGATACGCATCCATGTTTTCTTTTCGGGAGTATGTTTAGTGCTCATTCATATCACCTCTCAGTGTCTTTTCTTCATGCGTTTTTTGCGATTTGGTATGTAATCCGAGTATATATCGGACTTTTTCTTGCCGCCGTAAGCAGCCTTTTTGCGGTCAAAATGAGGCTTGTCATCGGGACGTCTGCCGCTTCTGCGAACATGATCGCCGTCGCCCTTGTAGAGCTTGACCTCAACTTTATTGCCGTTTATCCTGATAGAATCCGTACATTCGATTATGTATTCGGACTCAGCTTCGGGAACTTCAACAGTAGTATGCTCGTTGAAAATGTCTATCTTTCCAAAGTCCTTGCCCGTCATGCCTGTAGCGTCAACAAGTGCGCCAAGTATGAAATTCGGAGCTATTCTTCGATTGCGCCCGATATTCATAACTATCTTTACTGTCTTTGCACCGCTGTTCCTGCCTTTTTTCAGAGGCTTCGACTTCTCAAAATCAGGGAGTGCATCTGTCTCTGCACGCAGCTGCTGAGCTATTACCCTTGCGGCTGCCTCACGATAGTCGATACCCATAGCCGCAAGTCTGTCAAGTATATCGTATGCGTCGTGACCTGCTGCGGCTTCTGATATATCCTTTATCACCGACTCTTTCTTCATGGCGATTATATCGTATTTGTCGGGAAGCGGCATTTCACGTATTTCGGCGTGGGTATATTTTTCAATTGCACGAAGGTCAAAAAGCTGCCTTCTGCCGCTTATGAGAGTATATGCAGTACCTGTTCTGCCTGCTCTGCCCGTTCTGCCGATACGGTGGATATAGTACTCGTTGTCCTGCGGCAGATCATAGTTGAAAACAGCGTCAACTCCGCTTACATCTATTCCTCTTGCAGCAACATCTGTAGCCACAAGTATCTCAGTGGACTTGTTTTTAAAGCTGTTCATCACCTGAGTACGCTGAATCTGCTTCATATCACCGTGGAGACCTGCTGCGCGGAAACCGTTCTTTACAAGTTCCTCAGTGAGCTGATCCACCATAGCCTTTGTATTGCAGAAAACCATAGCCGATGAAGGCTTATAGGCTGCAAGCAGAAGTCTTAAAGCGTCAGTCTTTCTGCCCATAGCCACTTCAAAATAGAACTGCTCGATAAGCTCAACTGTTTTCTGGGCAGACTTTATTTTGATATGAACGGGATCAGTCTGGTATTTTTCCGTTATAGCCATTATCTCCTTGGGCATAGTTGCAGAGAAAAGAACGGTCTGTCTGTCCTCGGGCATATCTGCAAGGATAGTCTCTATGTCCTCACGGAAGCCCATATTCAGCATTTCGTCGGCTTCATCGAGAATGACTGTGCGGATATTGTCAAGCTTGAGAGTCCTTCTGCGGATATGATCCATAACACGACCCGGAGTACCTATTATAATATTAGCTCCGCGTTTCAGCTCATGTATCTGTTTCTCCATGCTTGCTCCGCCGTAAACAGCTGATGACTTCACGCCTTCCTTGTACTTGGCGAATTTTCGTATCTCCTCATTAGCCTGCATAGCAAGCTCACGGGTCGGGCACAGTATAAGAACAACCGCAGACTTCCTGTCAGCTTCGGTGATGCTTTCAACAGCAGGGATACCAAAGGCTGCGGTCTTTCCCGTACCTGTGTTTGAACGTCCCACAACGTCCCTTCCCTCAAGCAGCAGGGGGATACTTTCCTGCTGTATTTCCGTCATCTCCGTATATCCCAGCTCATCTACAGCACGAAGAAGCTCCTGTGATAAATTCAGTTCATTAAAATGCATATGTATCCTTTCTTGTCTCCATTTAATTCCAATACTCTTTATAATAGCACAAAAAACCGAAAAGGTCAAGGGTTTTAAGCCTTTAGCTGCTTTTGAGCAGATCACGTTACCAATATAACGGTCTGTATGGCTCCGTATCTGCAAAATATCTGCTGTAATATATACGGAACACCGATGGCTCAGTTACAAATTTTATTGCCGCAGCAGTTGCTTTTCTGCTAAAAACATGGTATAATAAATCTATGTGTATATTATAGGTTTTCGGGAGTAGTTGTATGAAAAAATGGACAGTCGGTATGCCCGACAGAAAAACAGTATCTTCTCTTATGCTTAACTGCGGCGTGACCTCGCTCGCTGCTGCCGCACTTGCTGCAAAGGGATATTCCTCGCCTGAGTCAGTGGCGGAATCCCTCAATGTATCTGAGCTTTCAGACCCTTTTCTCATAAAGGATATGCAGAAAGCCGCTGATATCATTAATACTGCCATTGATAATGGCGAAAGAATATGCATATACGGCGATTATGACTGCGACGGCGTTATGTCTGCGGTCATACTCTATTCTTACCTTAATGAAGCAGGTGCCGACGTTATATACTATATTCCCGAACGCTCCGAGGGTTACGGACTCAATATGAAGGCTATAGATAGTATCGCCGCCGATGACGTTAAACTCATCGTAACTGTGGATAACGGTATTTCCGCGATTTCCGAGGCTGAATACATCTACTCGCTGGGCATGAAGCTTGTGGTCACCGACCACCATCAGCAGGGTGAGCAGCTGCCGCGAGCGGAGGCTGTTGTTGACCCTCACAGGCACGACTGCTTCTCGCCTTTCAAATATATGTGCGGTGCAGGTATTGCGCTAAAGCTTGTAGCTGCCCTCGACGGCGGTGACTACACTATGGCTCTTGAACAGTTCGGCGACCTTGCCGCAATTGCTACAGTTGCCGATATAGTCAGCCTTACAGGTGAAAACCGCTTCCTTGTATCCTACGGCATGGAGCTTATAAGCAACTCCGACCGTCCTTCGATAATGGCTCTGAAGGAAGTCTGCGGACTTGCGGACAAGCCAATAAACTCCCAGTCTATCGGCTTCGGACTTGCGCCAAGAATAAACGCCGCAGGGCGCTTCGGCTCTCCTAAAACAGCCGCGGAGCTTTTCCTGTGTGAGGACTACGATGAAGCCCTTGCCTCGGCACGAGAGCTGGACAGACTCAATAATCTGCGAAAAGACGCTGAAAACGCCATTGTTTCCGATATAGAGTCTATGATAGACAAGGATCCTCAGCTCCTCCGCGGAAGAGTTATCTTCCTCTGCGGTAAGAACTGGCATCATGGTGTTATCGGCATCGTTGCTTCAAGAGTTGTTGAAAAATTCGGCAAGCCCTGCTTCATCGCTTCCGACACTGACGGAGAGATACGTGGTTCGGCACGTTCCTTCGGTGAATTCTCCGTATTTGACGCACTCACAGCCTGCTCCGATGTGCTTGAAAAGTTCGGCGGTCATCTCGGTGCCGGCGGCTTCACCATAAAAAACGGAAAAGCTGAGCTTTTCGGTCAGCTCATTGAAAAATACGCTCTCGAAAACCATAAGGTCATGCCCGTGGCAGAGCTCAAAGCGGATATACCGCTGACTCCAACCGAGCTTACTGTTGAAAATGTAAAGGGACTTGACGTTCTCGAACCCTTCGGCACTGACAATGAAAAACCCCTATTCTATATAGAAAATGCGCAGATTCTTGATATAACGCCTCTTTCCGACGGCGCTCACACTAAGCTGCATATAAAGCTTGGAACAGCTCAGGCTGATGCACTTGTGTTCAGAAGATCACCTCGGGAGCTTGGTTTCTCAAAAGGCGATATCTGCGATATGATCGTCAATCTCGGAATAAACGAGTTCCGCGGAAAGACCTCTGTTAGCATTGTGGTAAACGATATACGTCCCCATATGTTCGAGCAGAGCAAATACTTCGCGGCAAGCTCAGCCTTTGAAGCCTTCCTCCGCGGCGAGGAGCTTCCCGGAAACTATTACCCAAGCATGAATCCGTCACGAGATGACGTTGTAAAAATATACAAGGCTATACCCGATGAGGGCATATGCTCGGATACGCTGTACATAAAGCTCAATGACAGGAATATCAATTACTGCAAGTTCTGCATTTCAACAGAAGCACTGCGGCAGCTGGGACTTGTCACGATCTCATGCACGGATAATAAAATAAAAAGAGTCAGGGTCTCGCAGAAAGCCGATCTGGACTCCGCAGCTGTGCTTGTCTCACTGAGGAACAAGCTGGCAAAAAGTTACTGATAAAGGAGAATAGATATGACAGAAGACATGAATGTATCAAATCTCATACATCACGAACTGGAGGTTCCAATACCCGAATCGGCTGTTCCAAGCAATCCTGAGGATTTTCTCAAGGATATACCTGATTTCAAGGACGATTTCACTATCGAAAAAATAATCCAGAAGATACTTACCGATGACAAACAGTATGACCTGAGCAAGATAATCTCGGCATACGAATTCGCTGCAAAGGCTCATGAGGGACAGAAACGTTCATCGGGGCAGCCCTATATAACTCACCCGCTTGCCGTCGCTTACACCCTGCTTGAACTGGGTATGGATACAGATACCATTTGTGCAGCCCTTCTGCACGATGTTGTCGAGGATACTGACGCAACCCTTGATGACCTGAAAAAACGATTTGGTCAGGACGTTGCACTTCTCGTTGACGGTGTAACAAAACTGAGCAAAATACCTACCTCAACAAAAGAGGAACAACAAGCAGAAAATATCCGAAAGATCCTCCTTGCAATGTCACAGGATATCAGAGTTATGATAATCAAGCTCAGCGACCGTCTGCACAATATGCGCACACTAAAATACCGTCCGCTTGAAAAACAGCGTAATACTGCCCTTGAGACTATGAACATCTACGCTCCTATCGCTCACCGTCTCGGTATCAGAGCTATAAAGGAGGAGCTTCAGGACTTAGCTTTCCACTTCCTTGACCCCTATGCATACTCCGAGATAGAAAATATCCTCGAAAACAAAAAGGAAGAGCGCGAAGCCTTCATCGAGATAATCAAGAGCCGTATAGCTCAGCGTTTCAAGACTGAGGATTTTTCTCAGCCACCGCAGATAGACGGACGAGTAAAAAGCATATACAGCATTTACCGAAAAATATTCATAAACCACAAGAACATCGACGAGATATACGATAAGTACGCTGTCCGCATCATAGTTACCACTATTGCGGAGTGCTATAACGTTCTGGGACTTATACACGATATGTTCAAGCCCCTGCCAAACCGCTTCAAGGACTATATCTCCACGCCTAAGAACAATATGTACCAGTCTCTGCACACCACCGTTCTCGGCAAGGAGTGTATCCCCTTTGAGGTGCAGATACGTACATGGGATATGCACGAGACCGCTGAATACGGTATCGCCGCTCACTGGAAGTACAAGGAAGGCATACAGGGCAAGGACAAAATGGAGCAGCGTCTTGCATGGGTACGTCAGGTCATAGAGGCTCAGCAGACCTCAGACGATGTTGAGGAAATAGTCCGCATCATCAAGACAGACCTTGACCCAGAGGATATAGTCGTTATGACTCCTAAGGGTATGTCAGTAAGTCTGCCCGTAAACTCTACTGTTATCGACTTCGCTTACCGTATCCATACCGAAATTGGTCACAAGACCACAGGTGCAAAGGTGGACGGAAGAATAGTTCCGCTGGATTATAAGCTCCAGACAGGTCAGATATGCGAAATAATCACCAGCAAGGATCCCGATAAAGGTCCTAACCGTGCATGGCTCAATATAGTTCAGACTAATGAAGCTCGCTCGAAGATACGCTCATGGTTCAAAAAGGAACGCCGTGAGGAAAATATTGTCGAGGGTAAAACTCAGCTTGAACGCGAATTCAAGCGTCACAGGATAAACCTTAAAGAGGAACAGTATACCGAGTTTTTGCAGGACGACTTCAAACGCCATAACTGCGATACTCTTGAGGATTTCTATGCTTCCATAGGCTACGGCGGTATACTGCTTTCAAAGATAATCCCACGACTTAAAGATAAGTACGAAAAGCTATACGAAAAGGACGGAGAAACGTCTGTAGTGCCGCTTATCAAACCAAAGCCCAACGGACGCAGCAGCATAGTCCTTGACCAGATAGACGATATGCTCATAAAGTTCGCACAGTGCTGCAATCCTCTCCCCGGAGATGATATCATCGGCTTTATCACACGAGGATACGGCGTTTCAGTTCATACAACAAGCTGTACCAACTATAAGGCTGCCCTTGCAAGAAACAATCCCGAGGAGCTTGACCGCTGGGTGGATATACAGTGGACTGACAGCAGCGATACTCAGCTCCAGACAAGCTTTGAGGTAACAGCTACCGACAGAGTAGGACTTGTATACGATATTTCCGCAGTTCTTCTCGAAGCAAGAGTACCTATCGTACACTCAGCATCAAGAGTCCTGAAAAACGGCAATGCTCTATTCGAGGGCACTATCGTAATTTCAAGCACAGAACAGCTCAAAAACCTTTTCGAGAAGCTCAGAAAAATAAAGGGCGTTATATCCGTTGAAAGAGCTGCTATTTAAGGAGAAATAAAATGAAGATACATCATTTACAGCTCGGTCCTCTCCGTGCTAACTGCTATATAGTCGAGACCTCACCGGGTCGCTGCGTGGCTGTTGATATCGGCGGCGACAGCAGACTGTTCCTGGAATTTCTCAAAATGAGAAAGCTCCGCCTTACAAAGATACTCCTTACACACGGTCACTTCGACCACATCGGCGGAGTTGAGGAGGTACGCAAGGCTACGGGAGCTGAGGTATATATCCACGAGCTCGATGCACATATGCTGGAAAGTGCTGCTCATTCGCTGGCAACAAATATGTCATTTATGACATTCACGCCAGTTACCGACTGGACCTGCGTTTACGGCGACTGCTATATAAACGACGGAGAATGTGAATTCCGCGTACTCCATACTCCGGGACACTCTCAGGGAAGCGTATGCTATATCTGCAAGGACGCTATTTTCTCGGGAGATACTCTTTTCTGCTGCTCTGTCGGAAGAACTGACTTCCCTGGCAGCAGTGCTTCTGCTATGACCTATTCGCTGAACAAGCTGTATCACCTTGAAGGCGATTATAAGGTATACCCGGGTCATAACGAATCTACCACCCTTGACTATGAACGTGAGTCAAACCCGTATATGGGTCAATTCAGAGGATAAAATGACGACTGATAATTCAAAAATGCCGATTATATTAATCGGCAATTCTTTTAAATATGAAATTGAAGCCACATTGAAGCTGTTCTTCAATACCGCACGTTACTCCTTTGGAAGTGAACGCGCAGAGGCTTCGGGCGATGCTTATGTTATCGCCGAAGTAAATGGCAATACCCTTTCCGCGGTGGTAAAGCTCAAAGGCGAGACTGCCGTAAGGAGAGAACTGACTGTCTCCGACTCCGAGGACAAGGAGCATGAGATATGCCGCCTTATCTATCACATACTCTCCGAAAAGACGGGAATAACTCCGCCGTGGGGACTTATGACGGGTATCCGTCCCGTAAAGAAGGTCATCGAGCTCATGCGTCAGCAGCTACCCGAGGAGGAGATCTTTACAAGACTCAGGGATAAATACGAGGTCTCGGATAAAAAACTCAGACTTGCCTATGATACGGCTGTAAATCAGATGCCCATACTTGACAGGATAGACAGCTCGGCTGTAAGCCTGTACGTTTCTATCCCCTTCTGTCCTACAAGGTGCAGCTACTGCTCGTTTGTGTCTCACTCTATGGACTCAGCCATAAAGCTCATGCCCGAGTATATCTCCGCACTATGCCGCGAACTTGAAATAATCGGCAGGATAGTAAAGGATACCGACACAAAGATAGACACTATCTACTTCGGCGGCGGTACTCCCACTTCTGTTTCAGCTCAGGAGCTGCGCACTATCATGGGGACTGTGGAGAAGAACTTCGACCTTGACAAAGTCCGCGAATACAGCGTTGAAGCAGGCAGACCCGATACCATTACCGAGGAGAAGCTCCGCGTTATAAAGGAGCTTGGTGCAGGACGCATCTCGGTAAATCCTCAGACTCTCAACGATGATGTGCTGAAAGTCATCGGCAGACAGCACTCGGGAAAGGACGCTATAAAAGCCTTTGAGCTTGCAAGAAAAGTCGGCTTCACCAATATCAATACCGACCTTATCGCAGGTCTGCCCACAGAGTCCGCAGAGAGCTTCCGCAATACCCTTGACCGTATGATAGAACTTGATCCCGAAAGTATAACCGTACATACACTTACTATAAAGCGTTCGGCTAATCTCTTCGAGAAGGGCAGCGAAAATATTAAAAATCCTGCCGCTGAAATGGTAGACTACAGTATCCCTGCCCTAATGTCACAGGGCTATCTGCCCTACTATATGTACCGTCAGAAGAACACGGTGGACAACCTCGAAAACGTTGGTTATGCTAAAAAAGGCTTTGAAAGCTATTACAATATCTTCATTATGGACGAAACTCAGACCATTCTCGGTGCAGGCTGTGCGGCTTCCACAAAGCTTGTCTACCCTGACGGCAAGATAGAGCGTATCCATAATTATAAATTCCCTTATGAGTACATCAGAAGCTTCGACAGGCTCATGGATAAAAAGGAGGAGGTTACGGAATGCCTGAGAAAAATCAAGTCTGTACAGCCGAAATAACTGCACTTACCTCCGAGGGCAGCGGTGTTTGCCGCGTTGACGGAATGGCTGTATTCGTGCCTGAGACCGCTGTGGGCGACCTGTGCGAGATAAAGATAGTAAAGGTGCTGAAAAGCTACGCATACGGTATCGTTGAAAAGATAGTAACTCCTTCGGCTGACCGTATCGAAAACGACTGTCCTGTATATAAGAAGTGCGGAGGCTGTCTGCTGAGGCATATCACATATGAGGCTGAATGTCACACAAAGAATAACATAGTCCGTGATGCCTTCGAGCGTATAGGCGGTCTTTCACCCGAATTCGACGCCTTCCTCGGCGCTCTTGAAACAGAACATTACCGCAATAAGGCTCAGTACCCTGTTGCAAATATAGACGGCAAGGCTGTGTGCGGATTTTTCGCGCCGCGAAGCCACAGGCTCGTCCCCGTTACGGACTGCGCTTTACAGCCGCAGATATTCCGCCATATCCTTGATACTATAATGGATTACATAAACGAGAAGAAGCTCTCTGCCTACGATGAAACTTCAAATACGGGTATAGTAAGACATATCTATATCCGCCGCGGAGCTCATTCAGGCGAGATTATGGTATGCATAGTGGTGCGCAAGGATATTTCGCGTCAGCTTTCCGCGCTCTGCCGCAAACTAAGCGAGAAATTCGAGGATATCAAGAGCATTATAATGAACATAAACGACAGAAAGACCAATGTTATTCTCGGTGATAAATGTGTGACTCTGTGGGGAAATGACACTATATCTGACGTAATGTGCGGAAATAATATTGAGATATCTCCCCTTTCCTTCTATCAGGTCAATACTGTACAGGCTGAAAGACTCTATGCAAAGGCTCTGGAATATGCTTCACCAAATGGCAGTGAGGTAATTGCAGACCTTTACTGCGGTGCGGGTACTATAGGTCTTTCTATGGCTAAACAGGCTAAGAAGATTGTTGGTGTGGAGATAATCCCTCAGGCTGTTGAAAATGCAAAGAAAAATGCTCAGCGCAACAGTATTGATACTGCGGAATTCTACTGCGGCGATGCAGGTGAGGTATTCGGTAAGCTCCGAAAAAGGGGCTGTGCTCCCGATATAATAGTTGTCGACCCGCCGCGGAAGGGCTGTTCTGCCGAGACTATCGACGTTATCGCTGATGCTGCTCCCCAAAAGATAGTTATGATATCCTGCAATCCGGCAACTGCCGCAAGAGATGCAAAGCTCCTCAGTGAAAAAGGCTATAGCGTGGAGAAGGTCTGCGGTGTTGACCTATTCCCGAGAACAGGGCACGTTGAGTGCGTGGTTTTAATGTCACGCGTTAAATAATTTCATGCCTTTATCAGGCATATCCTTTATAAATAGGAGTGATATATTTGGCAAAGGAAAATAAAAAGTTTATGATACTGTCGGCTATCGGCATTATCATGGTCGTTGACTCTCACACATGGGGCACATTTAATTTATTCGCCAATTTCTTTCCCTTCAACTCGTTCTTTATGCCCATGTTTGTTTTGATCTCAGGCTACTTCAACAGAGTAGACAACAAAACGAATCT
Organism: Ruminococcus flavefaciens; assembly: GCF_900143025.1. GTDB lineage: Bacteria > Bacillota > Clostridia > Oscillospirales > Ruminococcaceae > Ruminococcus > Ruminococcus flavefaciens_I. Next base: position 258,099 of record NZ_FRCT01000003.1, read on the forward strand.
CTGGAAATACACATTAAAAAAAGTAAAAACTCTGCTGATTCCCTACTGGGTAGTTTCGGCTCTGGCTATTCTCCTGGAATGGCTCATGCTGTGCTATAAAACAGAGGCTATACAGCCGTTTTTGTTCGATTACAGGGCAAAAGCCTTTCTTAACACTTTCACCAGCGGCGAGATAACCACTATTGCTCTGCCAATGTGGTTCGCACCCATGCTGTTTGCAGTTCAGGTAGTCTACGCAATAATGAAAAAATTCCTGTACAAGATATGGAACAGCAAAATAATCATTGTTCTTTTTGCCGCCTGCCACATCTGGGTCGTATGGTACGCAAAGGGACATGATCTCAATGAAAAGCTGCTTCTGCCGCTGAAAGTTCTGTTCTTCCTTGTTTTCATTGAAATGGGTATCCTTTACCGCGATGTACTGGAGGAAAAGCTCAAAAAGGCAAATCACCTTTTACTGCTGTCCATACTTCTTATGATAAATATGATAAGAATTATGATAATGCCTAATGAGTATGATGTTGCATTCGACAGTCTGGGAACACTTACAGGCTTTACAAGTCCATATGCCGTAACTCCCCTTATCTCCGCAATTGTGGGTATGCTCTTCTGGATAGAGGTCGTTGACCTCATAGGCAAGCCTTTCTATAACAGCAAGGTAGTTAACGCTATTTCCGAAAATACCTTCTATATTATGAGCTTGCACATTGTTTTCTTCAATATCCTTAACTGCATACTCTTTACTATAAACAAATTCAAGGCTCTCCCGTATTTCGATATAGAAACATTTCAGGAGTCAAACTGGTACCGCTGGGAATACGTTCAGCAGTTCCGCTATCTTTACTTCTTATTCGGAGTACTGGGTCCTGTGGGACTTATTATGCTGTACGACCGCTTCATAAAAAAGCCCGCATTAAAACTTATAAAAGGCAATAAGGCAAAAACAGGAAAGGATAAGACCTGATATGAAAGCACGTTTTCATCTGCCCGATTTTGCAGGGCATTTCAAATTCAATGTTGTATTCGCGGAGCTCCTCGAAAAACGCCCCGAATATTTCCGTGAGGGCGTTGAGATCGCTTCCGTTTACGGTGTGTTCCCCCCTTCTATCTGGAACGGCGGACGTACACAGGGCGGTGTCTGCGAAAAAAACTTTATAAAGGCAGTTATCAACACATTCAATAACAGAGGAATACCGCTCCGCTTTACCTTTACAAATCCAATGCTTGAAAAAAAGCACCTCAACGACGATTTCTGCAACATGGTCATGCACCTTGCCGATAACGGTCTCAATGAGGTCATCGTAATGTCTCCTATTCTGGAGGAGTATATCCGCAGGGAATACCCGAATTACAAGATAACCAGTTCCACCTGCAAGCGTATTACAGACGCAGAAAAGCTATGCAGCGAGGTGGAAAAGGACTACCACATCGTTGTTATCGACTATGACCTGAACCATGACTTTGAAACTCTGAAAAAAATCCCCGACAAGAAAAAATGTGAGCTGCTGGTAAATGCCTGCTGCAACCCGAACTGTCCTTCCCGTTCTGAGCATTACAGGGCTATAGGCTTACAGCAGATAGCCTACTCTAATCATGTTAGAAAGTACCCGAATGTCCCATTCGATACAAAAAAGCTTGTGGCAGAACACCCCGAGATACAGAAGTTTGCAGAATGTCCCTGCTCACAGCGTTCACTTTTCGATGTTGTAAAGCTGAAAAATCATATCTCTCCCGATGAGATATGGGAAAAATATATCCCTATGGGCTTTGAGCAGTTCAAGATAGAAGGACGTACCTTTGAAACACTTAATCTGCTGGAACACTATATGTATTACATGATAAAACCCGAATGTAAGGATAAGGCTCGCTTTGAGTTCCTGAACTGGCTGGAGGCTAACGACGTTATAAAGATACTGGAATAAGATCTTATCATCATAAAGGAGCGATAATATGACAGAAATAAAGCTTCTCCCCCTTGAAGAGTCCGACAGGGAGCAATTCATTAAAGATAATCAGGAAGCATTTAATTACGGTGCTCTCGAAGAATTCGGACTGCGTGACGACAATTTTGAGGAGGACGGTGAGATAATCTCACGCAGGACTATAGAGGAGTCTATTAACGAGGGCTCTGCTTTCCGTATATTTCAGGACGGCAAAAAGGTCGGCGGTGCAGTTATAAAGACCGAATACGACCACGGTGAGCTCGAACTGCTTTTTGTTTCCCCTTCCGTACACAACAACGGTATCGGCTACGCTGCATGGTGCGAGATCGAGGATATGCACCCCGAAGTAGCTGTGTGGGAGACAATTACGCCATACTTTGAGACACGAAATATCCACTTCTACGTAAACCGCTGCGGTTTCCACATTGTTGAATACTTCTGCGAACAGCACAGCTTCCCGAACGAAGAAGACGGCAAACACTCTGATATGTTCCGCTTTGAAAAAAGGCTGCCTGTTTCTCACGAAGCTTTACAGGAACAGATAAAGCGCGTCACTCACTACGAGGATATCATGCAGACAGCTCTGAAACTGAACGAAGGATCTCCCGAACTCCGCAAGCTGCTTATAGAGCTGCGGGCTTACTACGTAAGCGATGCGTGGAAACGTGACTTCACCTCCGACGAAGCAGGTCTTTTCCCGAAGGAACTGAAACGTGGAGTTCTGTCTGAGGACGGTATCTATAATCTGCTGGAAGAGTACGATATATAGGCATCTGCTTAGTATAATGCCAAACATTTGAGGCTCAACCCTTGAAATCATATCTCTGATATGGTATAATGTATGCGAAACATTCATTATACATGATCTGATGCCCATGCAGATACGCCATCGGGCAATTGCCATAATGCTTTGCTTTTATGGTATAATTAAAAAGTATTGTTTTTATAACGATAAAAGAAAAGAGGAATTACTTATGTCCAAAAATCATATGGAAAAAATAAAATGCCCTAAGTGCAATCATGAGTCAGAAATGATGGTCTGGGAAACTATGGACACTAAAACCGACCCTCAGATAAAAGCTATGATCAGAAACGGTGAGGCTTTTGCATGGCACTGTCCGCACTGCGATAACAAGTCCCTTATTTTCTATCCTACTCTCTATCATCAGGTAAGCGACAAGTATCTGCTCTGCTATGTCCCAGGTAATCCCTCATCTGCTGTTGAGCTTATGGATACGATCAATGAGAACAATGACAGCGGCTATAATTTTGATGACAGCTATACCAAGCGTGTTGTTTCCGATATCAACCAGCTCCGCGAAAAGCTTCTCATACTCGATGAAGGACTTGATGACCGTGTCCTTGAGATACTGAAGGTGTTCGCAATAGCTGAATTGCAGAAGAGCTTCCCTGACCTTAACGTTATGGAGATTTATTTCAACAAGGAAGATGACGGCTCACACTGCTTTGCTGTAAAGTTCGACAACAATGAATGGGGCAGAACAAATATTGACAAAAAGTCCTACGATCATGTTGCCGAGTCATTCAAAATACCTCTTTCTATCAATAATGAGTTTATCATTGATACAGAATGGGCTATATCAGTAATAGAAAAAGAAATATAAGCCCTTTTTCTCTTTGGTAAATTTGCACATTTTTCGCAATATCATTCCGACATTTTTGTGAAAGCTCTTGATTTTATTTAAAAGATATGTTATAATAATTATAACATCTATTCAACAGGGGGGAGAAGTCGTATGATCAGAGAGGTTATACAGATGAGTTACCTTATTATTGTTGCAAATATAACTCTCTTTCTGTTCCTATTATTCAATTCGACTGTAAGCAATAAAATAAAACACTGCTTTATGGCAGGTACTGCTATTTCTCTGATTATGCTGATATGCAATATTATTTCGTATACCTATCAGGGAACGGGTACTAACATCCTGCTTCTTAAAGTAAACAATGCTGTGAGCTATTCTATCAGCGGTCCTGTTATCCTTCCGTTTATTTTTATTTCCGGTGTTATAGCAAAAAAAATAAAAGCTACCTTACAGGTGCTTGCTTTGATAAACTGCATTGTTTGTATTATAAGTATTTTCAACGGCTGCGTTTTCAGCTTTGATGAAATGGGCAACCAATCATTGAAAACATTTGCCGCTATACCTTTCATTTTCAGCTTAATGTACCTTTGTGTGCTGATATCGGCGTCATTTATAAAGTTCAGACTTGGACTGAGATTGGAAAGTATATTCCTTATGGTTCTCAGTATCGCTATTTTTTCAGCAACTTTCCTCAATACATTCCTCCATTTCAAGTATCTTATAAGTGGAATGGCTGTTCTGAGCTGTGTGTTCTATTACCTTTTCTTTACTACTCAGACACTTACGCGCGACGCTATGACAAATGCACTTAACAGACACTGCTTCTACAGAGATGTTCTTACAATGAAAAAGCACCAGATGTTCATTATATCTATGGATCTTAACGGTCTTAAACAGATAAACGACAATCTCGGTCATGATGAAGGCGATAAAGCTATTCTTGCTGTATCAGAGAGCACTTTTGAAATTATTCCCTCAAGATGCAGATTTTACAGAATGGGCGGAGATGAATTTGAGATACTCTTCCCTTCTGCTTCACGTTCGGATACCGAGATAATGATGCAGAAAATAAAAGAAGCTGTTCACAGCAGAGGCTACAGTATAGCTATGGGCTGCGGCGAATATAAAAAAGGCATGGATCTTGACGAGCTTATCAAGGAGATCGATGCTATGATGTATGAGGATAAGGCAAGAATGAAAGCCCTTCAGGGACTTTGATGGATAATTAAAAAAGCGAGTTGTCGGAAATGCGGCAGCTCGCTCTTTTTATACTCTATTGTAAATGTGAAATATCATTCCCAGCTCTGTCATAGCAGAACAGGTAAAATCAGTTACTGACCTGCCGGCAGTATGACTTCAGCAGTAAAAATATATCTGTTTCCTGCTTCTTTACAGGAAAGCTCTATAGTTCCTCCGCATTTCTCCAATGCACTGCGGACACTTTTCAAACCAAGTCCGTGATACTCTCTGTCGGATTTGCTCGATACCATATTCGGCGACACATCAACATATTCTGCACACGGATTGCTGATGCTGATGTAATAAAAGCTCCCTGTTCTTTTAGCAGTCAGAGTAATGATTCGGTCTGGTTCAACCTGTTTAGCGGCTTCGATCGCATTGTCAAGAAGATTGGAAAGCACCGTGCAAAGTGTCACAGCATTTATGTCAAGTCCTTTCAGAATACCTTCACATACAAGCTCTGTACCCTCTTTTTCGGCAGCGGCTCTTTTTTCGGTTATGATAGCATCAGCGATCTCATTGCCAGTAATATTGACAGCCTGCGTGTCTGCAAAGCTTTCCGAAAGTCCTTTCAGGTATTTTCCCAGCTCTGTTGTTTTACCCGTTTCGTAAAGTCCGTTCATCACCGCGATATGATTCTTCATATCGTGTCTGAGCATCCGCATTGCGGTATCGGCAGTTCTTGCCTGCTCGAAATGCTTTGCCTGAGCCGTCATGTATTTTTCACTCAGTTCATTCATCTCACGGAAGCGTTTTGCCTGCTGCTGTTTTACCGAAAGCAAAAGCAGCACCGTTACCGACATCAGCATGAGTACCGAAGGTATAGCTGCTTCGGGCGAAACATCTGGGATATAATTCGACATCGAAAAGCTCCTGTCAATAATAGCAGTTCCCGAAAAAGTGATACTCGTCAGCAATAGCATTTGCAGCCTGCCAAGCGGTTCTCTGTCATCGCTGCAAACCAGCTGTTTCAGCAGAAAAACTGCTCCTGCCGAAATGATATATGCTGCAAAATAAAGCAACGTCTCAGCTGTAAAGCTTCTTTCCGTTCTATTTGATACGGAAAATACCGCTGTCTGCACACTGCTAATAAGACTAACGGAAAACATCTCCGCAAATATCAGCGAAAGCAGATGATTTATGCTTTTATTGGTCAGAATAAAAAACATAGCAAACGTATGCAGAATATACAACTGTGTTGAATCGATACCGCCAAAGTACCGGTTTTGTATAAATGATATGATACCGAATATCACGCCCGATAATACGTAAAACAGCGGTATGGATCTTATTTTCTTATAGAACAGATCATTCATCGTGATAAACGTACACAGACTGAAAGCCGTACCGTACATGAGCTGTATCAGAAACGGTGTTAGCTGATATAGTTTTATCATAAGCCTCACCTACCTTGCGTTAAGGCGAATATATTCAACCAGCCGTTTTTTCATTTCATCAACATAGCTTTTGCTGACAGGGAGTATGACGCCGCTGTCAAGCTTTACCTCTTTTTCATTGCGGCTGACGATATGTGAAAGATTTACTATCACCGAACGATGTACCCTGCAAAAATGGTCGGAAACACCTTCGAGCATGGTCATCGCTTCAGTCATCTTCAGACGCATTTTATATTCTTTTTCCGATGTTATGAAACGAACGGTATTGTTATCGGCTTCGGCATAAATAATGCTGTCGGGTGAGATATAATATTCCTCGCCGTCTGATCTTATGCAGAGGTTCTTATTATCAGCAGTCAGCTGTCTAATGTCTTTAAGTGCCTGTGTCAGCTTTGCGGTTATAACAGGCTTTTGCAGGAATCTGAAAGCCCCTACCTCATAACCGTCCATGGCAAGCTCGGTATGGCTTGTCAGGAAGATCACAGGCAGATCGGCAGAAAACTCATGAAGCCTCTTTGCCGTTTCCATACCGTCAGGCTCAGGCATCTCAATATCAAGAAATACCGCGTCAAAACGCTTTCCCTTTTCAAATGCGGAAATCAGTGCCCGACCGCTCTCAAAGGCGGTGCATATAACATCGAGGCTCTTGTAAAAAGAGGTTATCGCTTCGCATATCGCATTACGGAAGTATTTTTCATCATCACAGACAGCTATCCTCATAATTATCACCCTGTTTCAGTATATCACATTATCTTTCCTTTTTCAAGACAGTATCCTGCCGTCACATAGCGTAATCACTTTGTCAGAATAAGCCGCACACTCTCCCGAATGAGTGACCATAAGTATCGTAATGCCTTTTTCGTCGTTGATACGCTTGAAAAGCTCCATGATCTCAGTGCCGCTCTTGCTGTCAAGGTTTCCCGTTGGTTCATCTGCAAGGAGTATCTGCGGCTCATAAATGACTGCTCTTGCTATAGCACATCTCTGCTGCTGACCGCCTGAAAGCTGGTTGGGATAGCATTTTCGCTTGTCTGAAAGTCCGACTTTATCAAGTATATCATTCAGCCTTTCACTATTATCCTTTAATTTTTTCCCGTCCATGACAAGGGGCAGAAGAATGTTATCCTCAACAGTCAGATTCTGAACAAGATTGAAAAACTGGAACACAAATCCCATTCCCTCACGCCGCAGCTTTGAAAGCTCCTTATCACGCATTCTTGAGATATCCTGACCGTTTATGAATATCTCACCGCTGTCAGGCGTATCAAGTCCGCCAAGAAGATACAAAAGTGTTGACTTGCCGCTTCCCGAAGCTCCCATAAGTGATATGAATTCGCCCTTTCCAACAGCAAGTGACACATTATCCAGCACCTGTGTGCGATTGCCTTTAACTCCGAAGCTTTTGCAGAGAGCTTTTATCTCGATGATATTGTCCATAATGCCTCCTATTCGCATTTGAGCTGTTCTGCTGTATTCATTCGTTTCAACGATAATATTGGTATCAGCACTGTCATTATCACTGAGGAGAACATTACCGCTAAAAATACAGCTATTCCGAAATAATCAAAGCTGATGGGAATTTTCATGTCAAGCTCAGAGAGGATCCGCACTATCATCATTATCACGAAATGCCCGATACACAAGTATATAATAACAGGTAAGAAAGCCGTCAGCATAGTTTCGCAAATCAGCATTTTTGAGATCTGACTTATACTCATTCCCTGTGAACGAAGCACAGCAAGCTCGTGTCTGCGCTGTTCAAAGCCAATAGTCTGCTGCCCCGATACTGAGATGACGGCAAGCAGGACTCCTATAACGGCAAGAGCGTCAAGCAGACCTGTTATGCTATGAGATTCCTCGTCCATACGTGCATAATATTCCCCTGTTGTCTCAAATTCAGCACTTTTGTCGATGAGCTGTCGCTGCATTAGCTTGGTATCCCCGTTTACAAGCAGCATTGACGGATAATCATGGTACACGCTTTTGTATGTATCCAGACTTATGACCGCTGCATTGCACTTCTGGTCGAAGTATACGCTGTCTATACCCGAGACCGCTGTAAATGCCAGTTTTACGGGACGGACAGTATTATTTTTCAGCGTTATCGTCACTCTGTCACCGTTATTTATACCGAGCCTTTTCATCATCTGCCTGTCAAGGGCTATCTCATCATCACTGAGTTTTTCGGGCAGATCTTGCAGTCCGCCGAACATCTCAAAGCTGTCATAGCCAAATATGTTTATATTTGTCCGCTTACCGTTTAGCTCTGTAGTTTCGGAAGTATTGTAGATAAATTCTTTGCTGTCAGCACTAATTATGCCATAATACTCCGAACGTTCCGAAAGACCTGTTATAACAGCGTCACAGTTATAATTTCTGACCGAATACAGCTTTTCTGCCGAGCGTGAAAGTACATACAGCGAAGCAGTCATAATAACAACAGCCGTACATATGACCGTTCCCGTGACTGCGGTCTTTTTGGTTCCTGACTGTATCAGAGCGAGCCTTACAACAGGAAGTGCGCTGCCGTTGGTATGCCTTGCCGTAAATGCGGAATTTGCGGATAATATCTTTGGCAGGATAAGGCATATGCCGATCACAAAACCTGCAAGTCCCATAAGCGAGAAAATAAAAGCAAAACTGCCGAAAAACAGAACAAACGCACTGAAAACACAAATAATTCCCACTGCTGTTGCAAAAACAGATGGTCGATAAACACTGTCCCTGCCGCCGAAAATTATATCCCTTATGGACATTTCAGATGTGCATATGACAGACATCAGTGAAACAGCACAGCTCATCAACGCAGAAATCACCAGTCCGATAACAGGCACATAAAACGGCACATCAACACTTCCGCCCGCTCCGTCAATACCGGGTATCATATTCCCGAGGAGCATATCCTTCAGCGCATAGAAAAGTGCTGTCCCGATAATACCGCCTATCAGTCCGTACAATGTACATTCGATCAAAAGTGTCAGAGAAGCCCTTCTTTTTTCCGCTCCGATACTGCGAAGCGTACCGACGACAGCAAGCCTTTCGGCAGCGATATTCTTTGAAAATGCCGATATGATAAACAGTATCATCAACAGTGTTACTGCAAAAATAACGAAAAAAGTTCTCGTCAGACTGCGGACGCTGTCCTCGATCTCCTGTGTGCCTGTGACCTGACTGATATCAAGCTCGGGATATTTTTCTCTAAGTTTTTCTGCTGTTTCGTATTCCTTTCCGTCGGGAGCGTCAATGTATATTGTCGTTGCGGATATATCAGGTGATGAAAGAACTTTTTTCGCATTTTCAAAGGTGACGATAACTGTCAATGGCATGACAGAAAGATCGTTTTTATTCAGAACTATTTCGCTTACCGTCAGCGTGATCTCTGAACCGTCTGCACATGGGAGCATCATCTTATCCCCGACTTCATATCCGAAACGCCGTGCAACCCCATAGCTGATAACAGCTTCGTCGTTATTCGGTGCTGTACACTTGGGAAGAAATCCGAATACTGCTGCCCGTTCTGTATCAACACCGAGAATATAAATGTTTTTCTTCTGCACATATTTGAAATTACTGATATCATGCATCTGAAAATACGAATGAGCAAGGATAACAGGCAGGCTCTCGGTATCGGCAGGCAGTTTCGGAAGCTCGCTTATACCTTTTGCAGACTGCATTACTATGTCTGTTTTTCCCATTGAGCTTCTTATCATATCTTCCACTGCTGTCTCAGATGCAGTGCTTATCGTCAGACATAGAGAAAAAGTCAGCGAAACCGCCGAAAGACACAGAACGATAACCATAGTACGAAACGGCTTTATCGTGATATTGCGAAGCATTAATTTTATAAAGATCCGCATCTTACCACACCCTTACTCTTTTGTCATAAGGCACATACATACCGTCGTTCTCCGAAATATCATATGCCCTGTAGAATTGATCCAAGCTCGAAAGCACACCATTCACCCTTATCTCTGAGGGACTGTGTACATCATCAGTTATCTGCCCAGACACATTCGTATCATATGAAAGCGTTGCCCACAGCTTTGTATAGCTCTCGAATATGCGCCTAAGTTCGTCCTTATCATCTGTCATGGAAGATATCACCTGCATACCGCCGAGGTCTGCCGCATTCTCGCCTTTTGTGTTTTCGCCGTTTATATAGAATGTCCCCATGATCTGCATACTGCCGAAGTACTCTGCAACTTTACCGCAAAGTAATTCTGTGCGCTCTGTACTTATCCTGTCGGGGCGGTAATTGCCCTTTTCGTCATAAAGGATACCGTCAGCATCAAAAGCGTGACCTATCTCATGGGCGATGATCGAACCAAGTCCGCCCAAATTCGTATAATAGTCAGCCTTAACATCAAAAATCGGAACGATGAACGTACCCATAGGAACGGTGATACTGTTTTTCTGCGAGTCGTAGTATGCATTGACCGCATACGCAGGCATATTCCATTCATCAACTTTCGGAGCTTTATCCACAGAGGTCAGCATCTCCTGAACAGCTCCTCTTTTTATACTTACGGCACTTTCAAGCAAATTGTCCGATATTTGAATTTCCCTCTGCATCTCTTTATCCGAACAGCCTATATTTACAGTGATGTTGTCGATCTTCGCAAGACATTCTTTACGGTCGTTTTCGGTAAGAGACTCCGAGCCCTTTATACATTTTCTGTACGCCGAGATGATATCCACGGTCATTTCACGAACAGCCGCAAAGGTCTTATCATCGCGGTATTTTTGAACATATATATTCTCTACATCGCCCATGAGCAGACTTTCTGCGGTCTGAACCGCTCTCTCCTCGGCAGTCTTATGCTCATTCTGCTCAAAAGCCTTAGCATAGTCTGACGGAAGATAGTCTTTATACGCGTAAATAAGCATACACTCGGCAAGGTTTTTCCATATTTCTGTATTTTCATCTGTCAGCAGAGAGCATATCTTTTCGAGCTGTACGGTATCAATAACCATAATATCTCTGCCGCCCATTCCGATCATTTCAAAATACTCCGCCAAAAGCGGGGCGAACTCCTCAGGTTTGCGGATATTGTACATATCTTCCACCGACATTTTATCCAAATCGGCGGTGCATTCGGCTATATCAAGAAGCATGGTAACAATAGCATAAGCAAGGCTGTCGGCATCTTCGTGACCGAACGCGTTCAATAGTTCGGTCAACTGCTGCTGCAAGTTTTCGGCAGTGTCCTTGCCGTTAAGAAGCTCATCGGCAGAATAGTAAAGCTGCATCTGCCCGACATACGGCATATTTCTGCTGCTGTCGCAAAAGTCCTGAATAACACCGACCGCAGGCAGAACCGAAACACCATACTCCGTGTAAAGCATACCGCATACATTAACAAGTTCCTTTGCCGTCCGTGCGCCTTTTAACGAATTCAAGCCTTTTTCAAGAGGAGCAAGCCCTATCTTATCTCTTGTATCCGTATCAAGACACTGCTCGTAAATGTCACGTATAAGCTGTTCACTGCTGCCCTTCGGATATGTCTTATCGCAGTTTCCGAGTTTTATTATCTCCCGTGAAATGATATCGTCAATATTTTTCTGTGCGCCCCGCAGCGTTCCCATTTCCATCATATCCGCAGGAATATCTGTGCCGTAAAGAAAATCAAAATTCAAATAGCCGTAAAAATCATCTTCCAGACGGATACCCGCGCTTTCACGGGTATAAACAGTGTCGTCAACAGGCTTTGGCTCATTCTGAACAATCTTTGCCCCACACCCCGTAAACATGAATGCTGCAAGAAATATAGCAATATTTCGGCGCATGATATCACCCCTGTGCAATATATAAATGCCAGCCGTCTGTTGTCAGCGGAACGGTAACTTTCCCATCGACCTTTTTCTCGCCGTTGTATATCACCGAGCCATAAAGCTTACGCAGCTTGCCGCCGGTACTGTGATATATGAACTCTACCGTTTTTCCGTCCGAAATAATCGCATCATGATCTTCTTTCATTATTTCATATATACCATCCATGAAGGCTGTGTACTCCGCAGAATCCTCGTATACAACGCCGTCATAGCTTTTGCCTGCCAACGGTATATCGGTGATCTCTGTGGATATTTTATGACTTTTCAGATAAAGCGCAATATCTTCATACGCCTGACGGTGTGTTTCAAAATCCTGTGTAAGTTTTTCTTGCGAAACTGCCTCTGGACGAAGCAGAACAAACCAGGCTGCACCTCCGCCTACTACGAGCACTATCAATGCGATCAGCAATTTTTTCATGGATACCAGTCCTTTCGCGTTTTTCTTGATTATAACACGTAAAAAGTACGAATGGTCTGATATGTGGTGAAATATGCTTTTTTTGTGGTGAAATGCTCATAGCTATGACTTTTTACCTTTTCACCAATAATCCACTCCGATTTTTATACATCATAAAAAAACAACGTCAAAATCCACAAAATTTTATTGCATATTTATTACACATAAAAAAAAAGAGCAGATATCCGACAGCAGCAAATGCATATCGGATACCTGCTCTTTTCAGTTTTATGGCTGTACTTCGCCATTTCAGTATACGCCTGACTGGGATCGAACCAGCGCACATGGCGTCGGAGGCCAATGCTCTATCCACTGAGCTACAGGCGCACATATAACAGTACACTTTTATTATTATATCAAAAACTCTTGAAATTTGCAAGCTTTTATGCTATAATTATAAAAAATAAATTAGGAGGGAACGTTTTGGGGGACTATATTTATCTTATAGTTGCGCAAACAGGTACACGACCCGCACGGTTCTTCAAATTTTTCACAAAAAAACCTTACAATCACGTTTCTCTGTCAGGTGATGTTGACCTTACCGAAATGTACAGCTTCTGCCGTACTTACCGTCCATTTCCGCTTCCTGCTACATTCAACAAGGAAATAGTCGGACAGGGTACACTTGGTCAGTATCATAATATTCCATGCGAAATATACCGTATAAAGGTTTCTCACGAACAAAAAGAAGCCTTCAATATTATAATAAATCACTTTGAGGAGCATAGGAAGGTATACTCCTATAATCTGCTGGGACTTCTGGCTGTTTACTTCAATATTGAATGGAAACGTGAAAGAAGCTTCGTCTGTTCACAGTTCGTCGCTTACACTATGGATAAGATAGGCATTCCGCTTGAAAAAGCCTTCTGTCTGTATACACCCGATGATTTCAGGTCTTTTCCAGGTGCTGACCTTATCTATACAGGTGAACTCAACACCTTCTATGAGACTATGCAGTCAAATCTTTATACATAATGAAATGATATATGCCGTGAACCGTATCTCGTCCGGAGAGACAAGATATGCCGCACAGTAGTTCCTGCTGTCGGGAGCTATTCCCGAAAGGCTGAATTTACTGCAATGATCCAGTATCTCCACTGAAGCTGTATCACTGCCTACTGTCACTCCAACAGGTATCATCTTTTCCTCGCTCATCTGATTATGGGAATTGGCATAAGAATTAATAAACATCCACGAACCGCCGCTTAACAGCAGGTAAAGAAATGCTGCTGTTAAGGCGGTCTTTTTTTTGCATTTTCGCATTGTATCACCTTTTCATTGAATTGAGAAGCTGTCCCAGTGAATGACCGAACAATTGTCCTGCATACTGCGACTGCTGAAGCGTATTTCCGTGTGAGCCCACTTCTATAAGCAGGCTGCCGTTAGTAAGGTCCTGATTATAGTGCCTGTAATCAAATAATATCGGACGGGTCAAGCCATTATAATCAGATTCAAGCTTCTGCTGAAGTGTGCAGGCAAAGTGGAAATTTTCCATATAATTCGGCATACCAAGCGTTCCGTCATCACAGCCCGAGATTATCATTATCTGCGAAGCCTCTCTGCCGTTTATGTCAACAAAAGGCTGATATGCGACTCCATCGGCAGATATAGCGTCCCTGTGTATGTCAAGGACTACCTTTATGCTTGGATATTTTTCAAGAATAGGCAGGATAGTCTCACGGCTGCGCCCGTAAGAGCCGTTATACGAGGGATAGTCATGTACAGTTGTGGCGTGGATAACTCCTATCCCCTGCGCTTCAAGCTCTGCCTGTATTGCGTCGCCTACCATGACAACGTTTTTCGTATTATCCGTAGTACGATAGTTGAATGAGCTGTCATACCGCTCACGGACATAGGGCTCAAAACTTTCTGTAGTGTGGGTATGATAGATGAGCACAAGGGGCTCGTCTGTATCAGAAACAGTAAAATTAGGCAGATAGCTGCTCTCCTTCATAAGGACTTCATTGGGTATATCGGTCTTGTTATTTACCTGTCCCCCTTTTTCAAGGTCAAAGAATGAATTACCGCTGTAGCTGTCATAAGAAAGTCTGACTATTTCTCCGTCAGTATGCCATTCTTTCGGATACGGCTTTTCACCTGCACTTTCTGGCTTCATATCAAGCGGATCCGGCAGTCTTACAAGCTCCGTATCATTTTCGCTTTCATCATCTATGCCGTAGCCCTCCGAGAGTATCATGCTGCCTGAAAGCAGTTCGTCCTGCTTTTTTATTTTGCTTATGCTTTCGGAAGTCAGTTCGATGTGCTTTGCAGCCGCATTTCCTGTAGTATCAAGAGTGTATGCTCTTGTATCGGAAAGAGCTGCCCTGACTCCGCTAACTCCCGAAGCTATGGCAGCAGGCAGCATAACTGCTGTGATACACTTAGCCAGTCCTTTTATTTTTCTGCGTTTATGGCGTGTCATATACTCACCTCACAAGTAATTCCTCTGAAATAAGTATATTCTCACAACATCAGGTATATGATATCCGCTGAAGCTTATCCACCGTCATTTTTCGGCATTTTCTGTCATAAGATATTGAGAGGTGATGACGATGTACAAATGTTTCGGACTAAAGAGGATTTTCAGCAGAGCTGCTGTTCTCATTCTTCTGGCAGCAATATGCTGCGGAGCGCTTTTCCCCCTTCGCTACGGAATTTCATCTGCTGCTGAAGCTTCTGCGGAAAGACCTGTTCCGCTGCCTGTAATAATGTATCACAGCGTATGCGAAAAAGCTCCTGCTGACTATATAGTTTCTCCTTTACAGCTTGAAAACGACCTTATATGGCTGAAAGATCACGGCTACACAAGTGTAAGCGCACAACAGCTCATAGACTACACAAACAAAAACGGCGAGCTGCCGCAAAAGCCTGTTCTCATAACCTTTGATGACGGCTTTTACAACAATCTTTCAATTGCACTGCCCCTGCTGGAGAAATATGATATGTGTGCCATTGTATCTATTGTGGGCAGATACACCGACGATTATGCACCTGCCGACCCTCATGCCGACGCATATTCATATCTCACATGGGAGGATATCTCTCAGCTTATTGCTTCGAATCGCATAGAAATAGGCAGCCACACCTATGATATGCATTCCCGTGACAGCCGCAGACAGGGCTGTGCCATAAATCCTGATGAAACACCTGAGCAATACTCTTATACGCTGAATATGGATATCGGACTTCTGAATACAGAGCTCCATGACAGCTGCGGCATATCACCTGTAGTATTTGCCTATCCATTCGGCGCACTTTGCCGCGAAAGTCTGCCTGTTCTCCGTGACAATGGCATAAAAATCTCCCTGACCTGCCGCGAGGGCATGAATTATATCACTCGTTCTCCCGACTGTCTCTACGGTATTTTCAGAAACAACCGAAGCGGTCTCGTATCCACCGAGGAATATATGAGCGAGCTTACAAAAGAACTCCCCGAATCGCAATAATTCGGGGAGTCTGTTTAAGCTGTAGTCAACAAGCCTTCACTTACATAAAGTGTGCCGTTTTTTCGTTCATAATCATATGTTACGCCTGATTCATTCTTTCTCTTCTGATCTTTGATAAACCTGTCAAAGAACTCATCGAAGCTGTCATAACCCATTCTATCCCAATACTTATCGTACTTAGGATCTCTGTATTTCTCAAATCTTTCAGGGATAGTGCCGTCCCTATCGTATTCTTCGATTATCTGTGTACTGTTTTCTGAGAAGTAAATAAAATCAGGACCTACCTTATAGAAGATATATCCGTAGTAAGCAAAGAAAATACCCGAAATAACAGAAATAATGATACCTGCAATAGCAAAGCCCTTGCCCTTTCTCTTTCCGACAAGTGAAACTATCGAGAAGATAAGACAAATCGGGACAGTTACTACACTGAGGACAGTACAGCATAAAACAAAATTCACAAGTGAAATAACAAATGATGCTATTGCAAAGCCTGCGCCCTTCTGCTCGGGCATACCGTCATTGTTGTTATACATATTTTGTGGATATCCGTTATAATTTCCTGTGAAAGGATTATTTCCGTTATATCCGTTATTGTAGGGATTTCCGTTATTATAGCCGTTATTCTGATTATTGTACTGATTTCCGTTGATATAACCGTTATTCTGACCGTTATACTGATTACCGTTATTGAACGGATTTGGATTTCCATAGCCATTATTATAGCCATTATTATCAGTACTGTTATCAGACTGACTATTATTGTCGCTGTTATTGTAATTATTCAGATCGTCCATTTTTAAATTCTCCTTTTATAGACTTGTCTGCCAGTTCCAATTCCGCACCTCAAGTTCGTCGAGGTTATACGGTGTTTTCTGGTAAACACAGTAGTTGAGCCAGTTTGAAAACATGAGATTAGCTGTACATCTCCATGAAAAAACAGGAACATTATCAGGGTTGTCCCCCGGGAAATAATTATAAGGGAGCTGTATATCAATTCCCTTTGATACATCACGCCTGTACTCGTTGGCTAATGTATCTCTGTCATACTCCGAATGTCCTGTAATGAAATACTGTCTGCCATTCTTATTGGCAACTATATGCACTCCCGCTATATCCGAGACAGTAAGTATCTCAAGCTGAGGGATACGCTCGATATCCTCACGGCGCACCTCAGTATTTCTCGAATGAGGAACATAGAATACATCATCGAAGCCTCTGAGCAGCTGACAATTGCTGACCTCAGCCCTGTGCGGAAAGATACCGAACATTTTATGGTCAAGGTTATACTTAGGTATGCCATAGTGGTAGTAAAGACCTGCCTGAGCTGCCCAGCAAATATAAAGAGTGGAAAAGATGTGGGTCTTTGACCATTCCATTATACTGCATATCTCGTCCCAGTAGTCCACCTGCTCATAATCAAGAAGCTCTACAGGCGCACCTGTAATTATCATACCGTCATAGCGGTCGTCACGTATCTCATCAAAGGTCTTGTAGAAAGACTCAAGATGATGTTTGGATGTATTCTTTGAAACATGAGATGACATCTGAAGCAGGTCAATATCCACCTGAAGCGGAGTATTACTGAGAAGCCTCAGAAGCTGACACTCTGTCTCTATCTTTTTGGGCATGATATTGAGGATAACTACTTTAAGGGGTCTGATATCCTGATGCTCTGCCCTTTCCTTCGACATGATGAAGATATTTTCTTCTCCAAGCGTTTTGAATGCCGGAAGCTCTGAAGATATCCTGATTGGCAATCCAAATCGCTCCTTTCATATTTATTCTTTCTTACCCTTGCAGTGTTCACAGCCGTTCATAAAATGCTCAAGGTCTGTACACTGTCTGCTGTCTCCGACCACAAAACGGAGCTTTTTTAATACATCAAATTTACTGCTGTCAGGAAGCTCAAAGAGCATATGATTTATCCCCTTCAGCACACTTTTGAGCATTACCGAGCGCACAAGACCGTCACAGAGCATCATATCTCCGCCGTCGTCATAATCATAGACCACGGTTTTGTCCGTGCCGTAGGAATAGGCTATAAAACCAATGACACTGCCCTTGTCGAGAGCCTCTGTGATATGGAGCTCAGCATTTCCTGCCGCTCTTTTAAGCTCATCATAGCCTTCTGCGTCAAATCTTTCCTGTATCTCCAGCATTTTACTTCTCCTTGCCGATAGCGTTTCTTATTGCACGAAGCTCATCGGGAGTAAGCTCTCTGTATCCGCCGGGCTTCAGCATACCAAGCTTCAGCGGACCTATGCTTATACGGCGAAGTCTTGCGACCTCAAGTCCAACAGCCTCGCACATTTTACGTATCTGACGGTTTCTGCCCTCTTTTATGGTCATAAGCAGAACGACTCTGCCCTCTTCCTTTGTCTTTACGACTACGGAAGCAGGAAGGGTCTTTTTACCGTCTATCTCAACGCCCTCGGAAAGCTGAACAAGCTGTTCATCTGTTATATCAGGACGCACGGTAACACGGTATGTCTTTGAGATATGGCGGCTTGGGTGCATGATACTGTTTGCAAATTCGCCGTCATTTGTAAAGAGGAGAAGTCCCTCGGAATTACGGTCAAGACGACCTACTGGATATACACGCTCCTCAACATCTTCAAGGAGGTCCATAACACAGCGTCTGTCGAGCTCATCGGAAACGGTAGTTACGTATCCTCTCGGCTTGTTCATCATAAGGTATGTGAAGCTGCGCTTTTTCGGCATATAGATACGCTCGCCGTCAACGGTGATGATATCCTTGAAGCCGCACTTATCCCCAAGCTTTACGGGGTGACCGTTGAGCTTGACTCTGCCCTGTGTTATAAGCTCCTCTGCTTTTCTGCGGGAGCACACGCCGCAATCGGCTATCATTTTCTGAATTCTTATTTTTTCCACTTTTTATCCTATCCTTAGCGGGAGAAAAAGCTCCCGAGCATTTCTTTGAATTTCGTAAATATTCCCTTTTTCTCAGGGCGCTCAGCCGCAGCTGTTATGCTTTCCGCAGCATAAAGCGGAACTGTTTCCACCTCACGCCCCATAAAGCTTATACGCAGCATTGCAGCCTCATTGCCGTAATTTATGGGCGCATATACAAACGGTGCAGTGAGCAGAGTAAACTGTATATCCTCCTCATTTCCTGCCATTGTACATACCCTTACAGAACTTTCCTTTGGCACGAGCCTGAGCTTATCAACTTCGCCGCCCACAGTATTCACAGTCATACCGGCAGGAATAGCCGCATCAATTACGCGTACAGTATCAAAGCCGTAATCATACATAGCGATATGATCGTTCCAGTCGCTGCGATCATTAAGGGTAACGCAGATAAGGTCTTTTCCGTCCCTTTCACAGGCAGAAACAAGACATCTTCCCGCTTCATCGGTAAAACCTGTTTTTACACCGTAAACTCCGTCATACATATTAAGAAGCTTATTTGTATTTTTCAGCCACCTTACATATGGCGGATCACCGAATTCAAGCTTTATACTGTCCTGAGAGCAGATACTGCGGAAAAGCTCGTTCCTGAGAGCTTCACGGGCAAGCATTGCCATATCATATGCTGACGAGCCGTGTCCTTCCCCCTCAAGTCCCGAGGGTGTAACAAAATAGGTCTTAGAAAGCCCCAGCTTTCGGGCACGATCGTTCATCAGCTCAGCAAATTTCCCTATGTTGCCTGATATCCTTACAGCCGCTGCATTGGCAGCGTCATTGCCTGAGGGCAGCAGCATACCGCAGCACAAATCATATTTTGTGACGATATCTCCCTCCTGCAAGCCCATTGACGAGCCTTCGACCTTTATTGCTTCGCTGTCAACAACGAATTTGTCGTAAAGTCCGCCGCTTTCAAGGCAAAGGAGAGTGGTCATTATCTTTGTAGTACTTGCCATAGGCAGCTTTTCATTGCAGTTTTTTGCATATACCACCTCGCCTGTATCGGCTGAGATGAGTACTGCTGCCTTAGCAGATACCTCAGGCTGTGCGACTGCACAGACAGTATGGCATCTTACACTTACATCTGTTATGATAAATGCCGCTAATACAGCAAATATCCTTTTCATAGGCATACCTCCGCATAATATACTTCATGCTAAAGGATATGCCTGAATATCTGTGATTATTCTCAGTTGAGCTCTACAGACTCGTCTGTTATACCGTCTGCTTTAACTTCATTGCCGCCGTTTTTCTTCTTGTTGATAAAACCGCTGATCTTTTCAATTACCATAGGAGCTTTCTCGATGGCATTGCTTATCAGGTCATTAGAACCTTCCATATTTACCATTTTAGCTGCGCCGTCAGGAGAGATAACGAGAAATCCCTCAGGCTTTATGGAAACGCCTGCACCTGCTCCGCCGCCGAACAGATCCTTATCATACTTGGAAGGAAGATCCGAACCGCCTGAAGCGAATCCGTAGCTTACCTTTGATACTGGGATTATGGTAGTTCCGTCTGGAAGCTTTATAGGCTCGCCGATAATGGCATTAACATCTGCCATTTCCTTTATTTTCTCAATTGAAATACCTAAAAGATCACTTACCGGTGTTTTGTTTGCACTCATGTTTTATACCTCACTTCTGCCTTGCGGCGGATTTTTTCATTTTACGTTTTCTGAGTTTTTCAGGTAATACTGTTCTGAAAATATATGTTATCAGGAACCATGCTCCTGCAATAACCGCTGTTCCAAGTCGGAAATAAAGCTTTCCTGCTGCGTCCCAGCGTCCCTTGGAGACACCGAAAGCAGGTCTGACATCTACGGTTTTGAGTCTTACCGTGAATAGCTGGCTGAAAAATGCTATGCCATTGTAGATAAGAGCCGAAAACTTTCCGTATTTAAGGGCACAATCGCAGGCGTCCTCGTCGGCTATCTCAAAGTCGATATAAAGATCGCGGAGCTTGAAGCCCTTGAATATCTTCAGCATAGGACGCTGTGCGCTTTCCCATATGCTTATGAGCTTTTCTATCTTATCGCTGAGAGACTTCTTTTCCTCGTCCTCAGCCTTATCATCTTCATCATCATCGCCGAATATATCATCATCAAGGTCATCGTCCTTTTTGTGCTTCGGCTTCTTTTTCTTCTTTTTTTCATCTTTGCCCGCTGCTTCCGAAACAGACTCCGAAACATCTGCCACATCGGAGACAGTGCTTTCGCTTACAGTCTCGGAGGAAACGAGCCCCTCTGCAATACTTTCAGCCTCGGGATCATTTACTGGGATATTTTCAAGTTCCTTTTCCCATTCGTACTTTTCCCGTTCCTTTTTCTTTTTGGGCTTTTTAGCTTTTACAGGCTTGGGCTTTTTCGGCTTCTTAGGTTTGTCCTTTTTCTTTGCTTTGCGCTTTTTCCACCAGCCCAAAAGACCGCCGCCCTCGGAATTCATTATATCGAATATCCAAAGCTTTACTTTATAGGTGAACTTTCCGTCGATATAGCTGAACTCTCCTCCTGCGGGAGTAATAAGAACTATGAGGATAATGCCCAAAACGGCAAGAAGTATATACAGCAGAATTTTTAGTACGATCATTCCTGCCGCTCCTTTCGTCAGTTTTCAGTATTTTGCTGTGTCTCAGCTGTTTCTCTTGCGATGAATTCGTCCTCCGTTTCCAGTACAAGGTCGCTCTGACCCGGTAAAGGCGGAAGATCGGCAGTGGAGCTAAGTCCGAAGCTTCTCAGGAAAACAGAAGTAGTCCTGTAGACAATAGGCTTTCCGGGAACGTCAAGTCTTCCTGCTTCCTCAACAAGCCCTTTTTCAACAAGATTGTTGATAACGGATGAACTGTCGATTCCGCGGACATTTTCCACGAAGCCCTTTGAAACAGGCTGGTTGTATGCGATTATTGTAAGTGCCTCCATAGCGGCATTTGAAAGCGGTGCAGATCTTTTTGTTTCAAGGGCGGCACGTACCTGCTCGGAAAAATCCTCACGGGTACACATCTGGTAGCTGCTGTCGAATTTCTTTATACAGATACCGCTGCCGTAATCCTCATATCTCTCATTGAGAAGCCTTATCATGGACGGGAGTGTACCTGCGTCAACGCCGCTTGCCTCGGAAAGGCGGTATATTTCGATTGGTTCGCCGCTTGCGAACAGGATAGCTTCTATTGCTCCGAGCTTTTCCTTGATCTCCAAGTTTTTCTCACTCCGTTCTGTTTTTCTTTGAAGAATATTTTCATATTGTCGTCGCTTATAGTAATGCGTCCGTGTCTTGTGAGTTCGAGGACAGCAAGGAAGGTAGCAACTCTCGCCGAGCGGTCGGTAACTCCAACATACAGACTGTCCATATAGACCTCTCCCGATTCATAGAGCTGTCTCAGGATATGTACTACCTTGGTCATTACCGAAACGATGCGGCGCTTTACCACGGAATTGATCTTGTTCTCAACGTGTAGCTTAGCGTGCTCGGACTTTATATTTTTCAGCGATATGGCGCTGTATGCGATCGCAAGTCTCTCAGGCTCATGTACAAGCGTATAGGTCATGTCCGCCTTTATCTTCATAGGTGTACGGACAAAGATATCTCCGCCCACATACGCCTCTGCAAGCTTCTGTGCGGCTATCTTGCAAAGCGAATACTCTATAAGAGCACCCTCCAGCTCACGCTTCATCTGCTCAGCCTCCTCCGGCTGAGGGAGAAGTGAAGCAGTCTTTATATATATCAGCCTTGCAGCCATTTCAAGGAATTCGCCTGCAAGCTCTAAATTCTGCTCATGTGCCTGATCTATATATATAAGATACTGCTCCAAAAGCTTTGATATCTCGATATCGCAGATATTGAGCTTATGCTTTGCGATAAGGCTGAGAAGCAGGTCAAGAGGTCCTTCAAATACCTCAAGCTTGAATGAAATACTTTCCATATTCTCTCCGCAACATTAATCAATTATATGGTCATACCTGAAAATATACTTCAATATCTTCAAAGTAACCTTTGAAAAATCCACATGGAAGAAGATTAGCTTATCTAATAACAGCTTTGCCCAAAGGTCTGCAAGGAAGCCTATGAGTGAAAGCTCACCGTCGGTAATGATAGCAAGGAGGAATATACCGTAAAGTATTATCCTTGACCAGTACATTATCTTCTGATAGTGACTGAAATACCAACGTCTGAACTTTGGCCATGAGAACTGATAGAATATCTGGAAGCCGTCAAGAGGAGGCAATGGCAGAAGTGCTATTACTCCAAAGCAAAGGCAGGCATAAGCCGCCTCTGACAATATAAAATATATACTTGCCAGCAAAAAAGATGAAAACGAAATACTGTAAATAAGCACTGCAAGATTTTTCAGAAGTATATACATAATGAAGTATGCCACAGGAGCTGCAAGGGAAATAAGTGTTATATCACGCTTCATATGCTTCAGATTTGAAATATCATGCTTCATTTCCATACCAAAGCCAAAGCCAAGGATTATAGTTGACATCATGCCGGCTCTGTCGGTATGTCTTCTGAAATCAAGACTCAGTCTGCCGTCACTTTCAGGCATATTATCTCCCAACATCTTCGCTACCCATGCTTTTGCAAAACAAGCCGCAGGCATCAGCGCAGTAAGAAGTATACCTCTGCTTATAAGTATAAGAATAAATCTGTAAAATTTTTCCATATATCGCTATATCTCCAATGTAATGCTATTATTTCCTTACCAGCGGTATTATCCATTCAACAGAGCTCCAGATAAGCCCCTCTACCTTTTCTATGAGCACTATTAACGGCTCACTCACCTCGGGTATATTTGCCGCAAGAAGCAGAAGCAGTATAAATGCGGTACTTATCTGACGCTGATGCGCATATATCCAGCGGTCAGCCTCTACAGGCAGAAACGCTCTTACAAGATTAAAGCCGTCCAGAGGCGGCAGAGGTATCAGATTGAACAGTGCAAGGGTCACATTTATATTCACGAACATCAAAAGCAGCATCAGCACAGCACTTAATATATTATGCTCTGTATTCATAGCACCTGAAATGCTGTCAAGAACTGCCATCTGACCTGTCTTTGTGTAATAAAGTGTGTTGAAAATCGCCGCCCCCACAAAAGCCGCAAGAATGTTTGAAAGCGGACCTGCTGCGGATACAAGGGCGTAACCTGCACGGCGATGCTTTATATTCGAGATATTGACAGGCACAGGCTTAGCCCAGCCGAAGCCCATCAGAAGCATCAGCACCAATCCTGCCAAATCAAGATGAACGAACGGATTAAGTGAAATCCTTCCCTCTTTCTTTGCCGTATCATCTCCGAGCCACTTAGCCATAAGACCGTGTGCAGATTCGTGTATTGGTATTATAAGAAGAAAAACTAATAGTCTTATGGCGTAAATAACCATTTTATCGCCGGATAATCCACCTGAGAACATTATTAATCCTTTCTTTTGCAAAGCAGAAATGCTCCGCCAATAGTTATACAATATATATTATACAACATAACGGCATATTTTTCAAGTAAAAAAAGAGATTTTACAGGTTCTAAAAAATTTTTTTGTTTTTTTTTCAAAAAACACTTGCTTTTTTTCTCATAATGTGATAGAATAATCATGTTGTATTTTTACAGGTTAGTTAAGGAGGTGCAACCTAATGGCAAAATGTGATATCTGCGGAAAGGGCGTAACCTTTGGTATCAAGGTATCCCACTCACACAGACGTTCAAACAGAACATGGAAGCCTAACGTAAAGCGTGTTAAGGCTATCGTCAAGGGTACTCCTTGTCATATCTACGCTTGCTCAAGATGCTTACGTTCTGGTAAGGTCGAGAGAGCTTGATCATGAAAAAGTAAATAAAGGGCGTTCCGGTTCGGGACGCTCTTTTTTCGTTAAACAGGCTAAAGGCTAAAAAAGGTGGTTTTTATATGACAAAGGAACAGATCGGCACTCTTTTCAAGCTCATGCTTGATTATATCCCTCCCACGCTGAAGATATTCGGCTTTACTTTACTGTGGGCTATCCCATTAGGAATGATAGTTGCACTGCTCAAAATGTGCAAATTCAAGCCAATATCATGGCTGACAAACATTTACATACTCATTATGCGAGGAACTCCCCTGCTCTTGCAGCTTTTCGTAGCACACTACTCTGTGCCGTATATTTTGCAGTGGAAAAGCTGTCCTGCCTTTCTCCATAACCTTCTCGACGGCATAGATATAAGAAGCTCAAGCTATACTTTCAATATGATACTCCTTGCATTCGCCCTTAATTATGCCGCATACTTCGCTGAAATATTCCGCGGCGGCATAGAGGCTATCCCAAAGGGACAGTACGAAGCAGCAGGCGCTCTCGGTTTCAGCCGCTCACAGACATTCTTCCGCATCATTCTCCCACAGGTCATAAAGCGCGTAGTACCTGCAAGCTCCAACGAGATAATAACTCTTGTAAAGGACACATCTCTTGCGTCTGCAATACCCTACATGGAGATAATGTACATCGCAAAGAAGCAGGTACCTACCTATGCTTCACTTATGCCTCTGTTCATGGCAGGACTCTTCTATTTTGTATTCGCAACCGTTCTGACGCTTATTTTCGGATATATCGAGAAGAAGCTCAACTACTATAAATAAGGAGATACCACAATGGCTATGCTTGATGTAAAAAATCTTTCAAAAAGCTTCGGCAGCCTTGAAGTGCTGAAGGACATCTCCTTCAATGTTGAAAAGGGCGAGGTCGTAGCAATAATAGGTCCTTCGGGAAGCGGAAAATCCACTCTTCTGCGCTGCATCAATCAGCTGGAACGTGCTGACGGCGGCATCATAAACGTATGCGGAACCGATATGCTCGTAAAGAACGCCAAAGGAAAGACTGTCTATGCCGATACAAAGACTCTCCGCGATATAAGACTCAAAACCGGGCTTGTGTTCCAGAATTTCAATCTTTTTCCGCATATGACAGTTCTGCGCAATATTACGGAAGCTCCCGTTTGCGTGCTTAAAGAGGACAAAGCCAAGGCTCGTGAAAAGGCAATGGCTCTGCTGAAGAAAATGGGACTTGAAAGCAAGGATAAGGCTTATCCATGTGAGCTTTCGGGCGGTCAGCAGCAGCGTGTATCCATTGCCCGTGCCCTTGCACTCAATCCCGATATCCTGTTCTTTGACGAGCCTACCTCTGCACTCGACCCCGAACTTACAGGCGAGATACTCAAGGTAATCAAGGAGCTTGCAAAGGACGGCATGACAATGGTAATCGTAACCCACGAAATGGCTTTTGCACGAGATGTTGCGGACAAGGTCATATTCATGGAAAACGGCTATATCGTTGAAATGGGTGCTCCCGAGCAGCTATTCGGCGAAAATGCTTCCGAAAGAGTAAAGCAGTTTTTACAGAGATTTAACACCTGAAATATCCTTACAAATGGGCGAACTTTGTTCGCCCATACGTTTTACCGTTCATCAAATTGGTGAAATTATAATATGAGAAGCATATAGGTGCATATTAAATTCATTATTTATACAAAATTCACGCAAAAGGCTATTATTTTCATACATTTTGTGATATAATAAAAAAAGCGTGATGTAATACATACGCTATTGAATATAGGTTTACATGGGGGGTAAACAATTTTAATGAACATAAAACCAATACGTAATGATTTTTTCATGTACATATTGGCTAATGTTATCAGCTCTATCGGTGTATCAATATATATTCTTATTGATACGTTTTTTATTTCCAAGGGGATGGGGGCACAAGGACTTGCCGCACTTAATCTTGCTTTGCCGGTCTTTAACTTTCTTAACGGCTTCGGACTTATGCTCGGTATGGGCGGCGGAAGCAAGTTCTCTATGCTTTATTGCAGAACTGAACGCATCGAGACAGACAGGATATTTACAAATGCGTTTATATCCATGCTTGCTGTCAGCGCAGTTTTTGAGATAATCGGCATCTTCTTTTCCAAACAGTTTACACATTTACTCGGAGCAGACACAAACGTTTTCAGACTTTCACACGATTATTTAAAAACCATATTACTATTCTCTCCTGCTTTCCTGATGAATAATATCATGGCTTGCTTCATGCGCAACGATAGTGCGCCAAAGCTTGCTATGCTGGGAATGCTGAGTGGTAGCCTTGCCAATATAATACTCGATTATGTTTTCATCTTCAAGCTCGGAATGGGCATGAGAGGTGCTGCACTTGCAACGTGTATATCGCCGTTTGTAAGCATGAGCATAATGAGTATCCACATAATCACAGGCTGGAATGCTTTCAGTCTTAGGATAATGCGTCCCTCATGGAGCGTTATTAAGGAGATAATGTCTCTGGGACTTCATTCTTTTTTCACGGAAATATCAGGCGGCTTAGTGCTCATGGTATTCAATTTCGTGATACATCGCCTTATGGGCAACACAGGTATTGCAGCCTACGGCGTCATAGCCAATATCGGTATAGTCTTTACAGCTGTATTTGTGGGACTTTCCAGCGGTGCACAGCCGCTTATGTGCCGATACCACGGCAAAAATGATGAAAAAGCAATAAACTATATCCTGTGTCTTTCAATAAGAACAGCTCTTGTCCTTGCAGCTGTTTCCTATCTGCTGATATATACTCAGACCTCGAACATCGTAAGCCTGTTCAACAGCAGCAACGACAGCAAAATGCAGTCAATAGCCGAAAACGGTCTCAAGATATACTTCCTGTTCATGCCGTTCATGGGTGCAAACACTATTATGTCGGTGTACTTTATGTCCGACGAAAAGCCTCACAGCGCACAGATAATATCCCTTCTGCGAGGTACATTTCTTGTGATACCTGCGGCTTTCATCGCCTATTTCATGCAGAGTATAGGGCTTGTATGGCTTGCTGTGCCTATATCGGAAATGCTCACAATGGTCACAGCAGTTGGAATATTCCACCTTAGAAGAAGAAAAAAGCGCATAGAAAAGCTGTGGCTCGCATACAACAAGATATAAAAAGCTCCCGAAGGAGGTCGGCAAACGGCTTCTTTCGGGATTTCTTTATGCAAAAATACAGGGCGCACAGTGTGCGCCCGTTTTCAATTATGGATCAAAGTATCTGCTCAGGTTCGCCAACAGGAGGCATAATGAAAGCAGTTGCGTCCTCAAGGTGGAATATCTTCATCTTGAAGCCTGTCTGCTCGTTGTATATCTGCTTCAGGAGCGGACTTGTTGCGTACATTGCCTCTGTGTACTTAGGATCGTCATCGAAAACTATCTTGCCGGTATATCTAAGCCATACACCGTCAGGCTTGCAGGCAACTATCTCGCAGAGAGGATTTGCCAGCATCTGTCTGTAAACTGCCTTGAAGTCACCTACTGCGAACATTACCTTGCCGTCCATTTCGATATGTGAACCGAAAGGTCTCAGCTTTGGCTGTGCTCCGTCAGTTGTAGCAATAAAGAACATTCCTGCTTCTGTTAAAAAATCGTAAAGCTTGCTCATGTTAAATAAACCTCCTTATATTACGCCCTGAGACGTTATTATCAGTCCTCAAAAAGCGGAGTTGAGAAGTATCTCTCGGCTGTGTCGGGGAGAATAGTAACTACGGTCTTTCCCTCACCCAGCTTTTCGGCAAGCTTCAGAGCTGCCGCAACATTGGTTCCGCTTGAAATGCCGCACATTATGCCTTCCTTTGCGGCTAAGTCCTTTGCTGTCTGTATAGCCTCCTCGTCAGTAACTATATATATGTCATCATAGATCTTCTGGTTGAGTATATCAGGGATAATGCCGTCGCCTATGCCCATTTGCAGATGAGTTCCGATGTTACCGCCCGCAAGGATAGCTGCATTCTCAGGCTCCACAGCCCATATGACCATATCCGGGTACTGAGCTTTCAGAGCCTCACCGATACCTGTGATAGTACCGCCTGTACCAATTCCCGAACAGAAGCCGTCTATTTTAACTGCGGTCTGCTCCAGTATCTCCAAAGCTGTATGATACTTATGAGCTCCGATATTATTAACATTGCAGAACTGCTGAGGAACGAACACATTCTCGTCCTCCTCTGCCATTTTCAGTGCAGTATCAAGACAGGTCTGTATGCATTTTCCGATATCTCCGTCATCGTGAATAAGAATTACCTCTGCACCGTAGTGATTAACAAGCTTTCTGCGCTCCTCACTTACAGAGTCGGGCATGATAATAATTGTTTTGTAGCCCTTTACTGCTCCCACAAGAGCGAGACCTATTCCCTGATTTCCGCTGGTAGGCTCAACTATTATCGTTCCCTCATGTATCTTGCCTTCTCTTTCGGCATGGCGAACCATATTGTATGCTGTACGGGTCTTTATAGAACCTCCTACATTAAGTCCCTCGAACTTTACAAGAACATCTGCGCTTCCTTTTTTGTTCATTCGGTTAAGCTTTATCATCGGAGTGTGTCCGATAGCTTCCAGAACATTATTATAAATCATCTCATGATCTCCTTACGTCAAATTTACATAGCAATATAATTATACTATAATTCCGAGTAAAAGGCAAGGGCTTTTTTCAAGTTATTCTACAGCAACAAATTTGCACACGGAAATACTACGCCTGATCTATTGAAGCGATAAGCCTTGAATTCTTATAGAGCTTAATGATATATTCTTTTTCGGGATCAAGACGATATTTCAGTTCTTCACCTTCGATGTCGGATACCTGAGCAATATATCTGAAACTGCTGTCCTCAAGCACACTGAACCTATAGACTATACCTTTACTTCTCCGCCAGCCTCTTTTTACGCGTCTGTACGACAATATATCAGTATCTATCCTACAGCCTTTCACACGTACCGTAATGGTCTCACCCTGTTTCATATCCATGAATGTATCGCCAACAAAGCCGATATAGGATATATTATCGATCGAAGAAAGACGGTTTATCTCTCTCTGTGTATGGAAAGCCGATGCACGTACACCCATTGACAGATAAATAAGCAATGCCAGCACATAGGTCACAACAAAAGCCGCATACCTGCCTGCTTTACTGTGTTTTTTCACATCATTTTTGACTGTTTCATTCTTGTGGCAATCCTTGTACGCACCTTTTTCGTGTTCATCATTGAAAAAGATACGCATTACTTTCCAGACAATGATACCCAAAGCCACATCAGCTGCAAATCCGAATATAACGCGAAGAAGCGAAAAAACAAAGACTGCCCTCAGCCCTTCCTCACCTGTCATAACATCGGGCTTGAAAAAAATACGATGAAGTATCGAAACAAGAAAAGCAGCGATCGCCATACACGTAGATATTTTGTCTTTTCTCGCCTTTTTTGCTGCACGTTCGGCAGCTTCTTTTCTGTGTCGGTCTCTTTCTCGTCTGTTCATATATTATAAGCCACCCTCTTTTTCCTTATCCCACAATTCCTCATAGGACTTGAAATTATCGGGATACCAGAAAACGGAAGTTTTTTCATATGTATTCTCCGCGTCAACGAGCACCTTCCACCTCACGACCTTGTACGTAAGAGCCGTATAAGTGCGCGTTCCGCCGTCTTTATACGCACCTGTCGGTACAGGAACGAAAAGTACCGCAATAATAAGTAGAACAAGTGATACAATGATTATCTTCGTCTTTTTCTTCATATTATCAGGCACTCCTTTCACGCTGATAGTCAAATGGGCAGATAAAATCTGCCCGTTTTTGTTTTATGATATGTAATAGAGCTGTGAAATTGCAGTTTGAGACAAATCTGCGGCATTTAACACCGCAATTCTCAATTCACACATTGCTTATTCTTCGGCAGAAGCAAACTGACTTTCGTGACGAGTGAAGAAGTCTGTTCTCGGAGGCAGGAACTTCAGCTTGTGATCGTTGCCTGTAAAGTATGTAAGAGGTTCAAGGATAGTATCCCATGACCAGATACGCTCATCGACTTCAAGATACTCGCGGAGCTTCTCTGTGCCGAAAGGAGCCATCGGGTGAAGGAGTACGCCTGCAATACGTATCATATAGAACAGATTTGCAAGAGCCTGCTTCAGAGCCTCCTTATCGGGATACTCGCCTGTAAGCGCCTTTGCCATGTACTTGCTTCCGTTACGGATATAGCTGTCAAGCACATAAGTACACTGGTGGAACGCGAATTTTGACATATGTCTCTCGTAATCGAGCACAGCCTTCTTTGCATCAGCAAGGAATTTCTCCTCGGGAGCATTATTCGGCATAACGCCATCAAGCTCCTTCTGACAGGTATAGAAAGCAGTACGTATCATACGGTTGTATACGTTTGAAAGGAGGAGTCCGTCCTTTACAACAGGATCTGCGTCCTCGGGCTTAGCATCGGGATTATAAGGCTTAGGCATAAAGCTTACCGAACGCTGTCCAAGACCAAGTCCAAGCCAGTGCATACGAAGCTGCTCGGGAGTATAGTGGTTCAGCAGATCATCAGCCATAGGCGGCTTAACTGCACCTGAGCTCGAAGCCTTCTTGTCAAGGAAAAGGATATGGTGATTAGCCACGATAACAGGGAGCTGTAACTCTCCGTCGGCAGGTGAAGCAGTCTTTGTGTCGCTCTCCTGCTGTGCCATCCACATTGCAGGCTCGGCAATACCGTAGAAGTAGATATTATCCTGTCCGATGAACTGATATACAGTTGAATCCTTGCTGCACCAATAATCGCGCCATTCTTCCTTGTCGTGACCGATAGACTCCAGATAAGTCTCGGTAAAGGAGATAGGAGCCCAGAGAGACTCAGGCCATACCCATACTGTAAGTCCCTCAACGCCGTCCATAACAGGTGCAGGAACGCCCCACTCGATATTACCTGTAAGACGGAAAGGAACAAGGGTCTTGCCCGTTCTGTAACGTATGCCGTTCTCAGTAAGTATGCGGCAGGCTTCATCACAGTCTGAAAGCTTTGTGAACTCTATTGTGAATGAAGGCTTCTTAGGTTCTTCGAGGTAGTTGTGCTCAGGCATAGAAGCCTTGATGCTCATGTACTTTTCCTCAAATTCACGCTTTATGTAGATAACAGGGTTCTTTAAGAACTCGTCGATAGTTTTCCATACAACAGGACGGATATCCTTGCGCTTTTTAAGCTCCTCAACCCAGTCCTTCATAAGCTGCTCGTAGTCGCGGAGCTTGAAGTACCAGTTGGTTACAGGCTTCATAGTCGGAGTCTCACCTGTAAGAGTGCTGACAGGATTTATAAGGTTCTCGGGCATATACTGATGACCCATATCGCACTCGTCTGCATAGCCCTTTTCGGAAGTACAGCCGTCTACAGGACATTTACCTATGACCTGTCTGCCGTTGAGGAAAACTCCTGCCTTCTCGTCGAAGAACTGCATTGTAGTTATCTGATTAAGCTGACCCTTCTTGTGGAGAGAGCTTATGAAACGGTCGGTTACAGAAGCGTGAATCTCCTTTGAACGTCCCAGACCCGAAGCAGCAAAAAGGTTCGGAGCAATACCGTAAGCGGCAAGCGTATCCTTCTGCTTGTTGTGGTTTCTCTGAACGAAGTCCTCCAGCGAGCCCTCAAACTCGCCGTTCTTCACCTTTACTCTCCAGCCCTCTGCAATAGGAGAGCCGTAGCAGTCAGTACCGCTGACAAATATAACATTTTCCTTGCCGATACGGTCTCTCAGGAAACGTGCATAGGTATCCGCAAATACCAGCATACCGCCAACGTGACCGAAGTGAAGCTCTTTATTTCCGTATGGCATACCGCCTGTAACTACTGCCCTTTTCGGGAACACAGGACGTGGGATCTCAAAATTTTTCTTTTCTTTATTGTCTGACATTTTATTTTCCTCTTTTCATATTGACATGAAAAAATGTATCTGATATAATAATTTTGAAAGCAGAAATGCTATCAGAGATGAGGGAACCTCCGCTATACTGGGCAGAGGCACTCCCTCATCTTTTTTTGTAGGGGAGCCCGCCCTCGGGCTCCCGTCAAAATTAATATGTGCTCCATGCGGGAGGGCGAGAGCGCCCTCCCCTACACATGGGTTTGATATATTTGCATTGTAACCTGCGGACGACCAATGGTCGTCCCTACAGTGTGTCATTTATAATTTTTGTGTAATTGACAGGGCGATGTGGGCATCGCCCCCTACAGATCGTCATTTGTAATTCTTACGTTAGGCACGGACTGCCAAAGGCAGCCCCTACAGCTCGTTCATGTTAATTACATTGTAAGGCACGGGCGCTCGGAAAGCGCCCCTACTAAGCACTAATCACTGCTCAGGCGAACGCCTGAAGTCTTTTGCGTGTTATCTCCTCGCCGAGAACGTGGCTCACTTCCCAGATATCTGGAGCATTTGCGTGTCCTGTGAGAGCTATACGGAGCATATTTGTGATATGAACGATACTTCCCTTGAACTGGTCGGGATTTTTCTTGTAGTCCTTTGGCTTTACAGCAAAACCCATTTCCTCGGTTATAGCCTTTACCTTGTCGAACCATGCGGCACTGTCGTCGTTATGGTCGTAGCTTGCAAGATACTTGCCGAAGAACTCCTTAACTGTAGCTTCATCGCACTCTCCGGGCATAGGGTCTGTTACCTTGAAGGTCTCGTCATAGTAGAAGCTCATAAAGTCACAAGCCTGCTTCCATGTCTCGATATCTCTTCTCGGCTTTGCACCCCCTCTGCCTACATTAAGAGCAGCGAGAGTTCTCTCGGGATACTTGTTTATAAGTGCTGCAAAGTCATTGTCGTACTCATTGCACCATTCAAGCCAGCCGTCATAGACCTGCTGTGCAGACATACGGCAGATAACGTTCTTTGAAATATCACGGAGCTTGTCAAGGTCCACAAGTGCACCCGATACAGACATTTTTTCCAGTGTGTACGGGAAATCGTGATAATCAGTTTCAGGGTTAGCGATGCGCCACTCCTCATAGTTTGAATTGAGGAGAGTGAGAAGGAATTCCCAGATAGCGTCCCTGCTGATGCCCTCCTGCTGATAATAAGAGAGTGCAAGCTCAGGGTCCTTACGCTTTGAAAGCTTACGCTTTCCGCCTGTTTCCTCATCTATCTTCATAAGTGTAGCTGTATGACAGTACTTTGGCTGCTCCCAGCCGAGAGTGTTGAAAAGCTCAACGTGCATAGGAAGTGATGATATCCACTCCTCACCGCGTACTACATGAGTTGAACGCATAAAGTGGTCGTCAATAACATGAGCAAAATGGTAAGTCGGTATACCATCGCTCTTGAGGAGAACGAAGTCCATATTATTTCTCGGCATTTCCAGTTTTCCGCGGATAGCGTCCTCAACAGCGATAGTTTCATCGGTCTCCTGACCTCTGAAACGGAGCACCCACTCTTTGCCAGCTTCGATATTTGCCTTTACTTCATCAAGAGTAAGGTCGCGGCACTTTGCATACTTGCCGTAAACTCCTGGATTTTCCTTGTTTGCAGTCTGCTGCTCGCGGACAGCCTCTATCTCCTCTGCTGTCATAAAGCAAGGATAAGCAAGTCCTCTTTCGGTGAGAAGCTTCGCAAATACGTGGTATATCTCCTTACGCTGTCTCTGACGGTAAGGACCGTAATTTCCGTTGTCACCCTCAGCTGTAGCACCCTCGTCAAAGTGTACGCCAAAGTAGTCCATAGCGTTGATGACAGTCTCAACAGCTCCCTCGACCTCACGTTTGTTGTCGGTATCCTCTATTCTAAGGAAGAAAACGCCGTTTGACTGATGAGAGATACGCTCACCTATGATAGCGTTGTAGAGATTTCCCAGGTGTACAAATCCTGTTGGACTTGGTCCGATACGTGTTACGCAAGCTCCCTCGGGAAGCTGTCTCTCTGGGAAACGAGCCTCAATGTCCTCGGGAGTGTCCTTAACATCGGGAAAAAGGTAGTCTGCAAGTGCTTTATAATCCATAGTATCAATCCTTTGTAAAATTTCCGCCTGCCAGCTGACAGACACATTTAAATTATTATATCACATATCTGCTGTAAAGTCAAATTTTAAAGGAGAGATATTGCAAAAAATGTCAGACCTGAAAAGACATAAAAAAGCTCCACTTTTCAGGGAGCTTTTTTATTTCTGTTACTTTACTTCAAGAAAACGCACAAGCATATTCCATGTTACGCAGTCCACACAGCCGCTTTCGGTAAGTCCGCAGCACTTCTGAAAGCTCATGACTGCTTTCTCAGTCATTTCGTCATACTCGCCGCACACACTTACTTTTGGCATATTATCATACCACGCAGCAGCTTTCCAGAGCATCGCTTGTATGATGTAGATAAGCTCGCCGCTGTCACCACGCGATGCGCGGTAGCTTCTTGACGGAAAAGCGCGGTATGGCTCGGGATCACCGTCGAGATAGTTCCTGTAAACATGAACTATCCTGCTCCATGTTGCAGGGTCAGTCTCGCCTGTAACGGGAAGTCCGTATTCACGCTGAAAGGCTTCTACAGCCTTTGCAGTCTCCCTGTCGTAAACTCCGTCGGGCAATATCTGGGGTATGCGCTTGTCAAAAAGGGATATACCATAGAGATATCCCTGTAATTCGCGGATATGCTCCGTTTTCTGTTCATCAGTATATGGCATTATATCATCTCCTTTTGTATTATAATAAGTAGTTTTTTGGCTATATTTCGTTCACTCTTATTTTTTCTCCTTTCACTCTTATTTCGTTGTTGATACGCTCAAAAGTGTGTAGAATAACAACTGTAAGATAAATACGGGAAACACCGTATAAAAAATTGTTCTATATTGAAAGGAAGAAAAAAACATGAAAAAAACATTTAAAAAGGCACTCTGTACCACTCTCGCAGCTGCATCACTCACAGCATTCGTAACTATCCCATCAACTGTAAACACACCTGAGTCCGGCTCTTCACTCGTTAACGTTATGGAAGCTGATGCAGCAAACGCACTCAAGTATTTCAATTGCTGTTTCCGTTTTGCTCCTGACGGAAAAAACTACAATGTTACAGCATACGACTTCAAACTGCTGAAAGACTTGAATGCAAGAAAAACACCTGACGGTGCAACTATCAAGAAGTACAAGAAGGGAAGCGTTGTTCGTATTTCTACGATCAGATACGAAGAATACACAAAAAAGGAATTCCGTGTATGGGGATATTCTGCAGGTGAAGGTGCATGGTTCTGTCTCAACAGAACATACTGCGGTCCCGAGAACCCATGGCCATGGACAGAAGATCAGGCAGAATGCATCCATAAAACATATGGCAAGGATATAACAAAGTTCCTTAATATGGTATCTAATCAGTCAAATGAACAGTTTTTCGACAATTTAAAATCAAATCCAGCAATACTGGTACATCCATTCAAGACTCCTCTCGGTTTGCGCGTAGAATTTGATATACAGAAGTAATAGTAAAGATAATCTCTCCCCTCCCCGTGAGGGGAGTTTTTATTATCAGGCATACACGGGCGGATATTATCCGCCCCTACTTAATTTCTCGGACGCGCAATGCGCGTCCCTACACGCTAACGGCTAAAGGCTAAGGGCTATTTGATAGTGTATCCCGGGTTCTGATAGGGGCGCTTATCGAAGCCATAGCGCAGGTCGGAGTAAACTCCTGCTATACTGTCCCATGTTACAGCTCCGACGATGCCAGAGGGCTCTATGCCGAACTGACGCTGAAAAGCCGTAACGGACTGCCTTGTAAGAGGACCGAAATAACCCGTATCACTTACCGCAGGTATACTTGGATAGCTCCTGTTGATATAGGTAAGATACTGCTGTATTATCTTCACCGACTCACCGCTTGCACCCTCGCGCAGAACAGTGTTAGGATAAAGCGCAACATAGGTATACTGCGGCGGAACACTCTCCACTATACCTTGATATGCACGAAAAAGGTCATTCCTTGTGGCTCTGTCAACTACTCCCGTCTGAGGAAGTCCGAACACTCTCTGGAACGACTTCACCGAACGCTCGGTCTGTTCGCCGAAATATCCCGTTACCTCCACAGGCATCACAGCCTCATAGTACGCTCCGATTACCGCAAGATAGTATTGCAGCATACTTACCTCTATGCTCTGCATACCTATCCGCAGTTCTTCCTTGAACTGCGGCGATATCTCCTCAAATCTCAGTCCCTCTGAGTCGAGCTCCGCAAGCCGCTTCACACTGGTATATATGTAGCTTATCCTGTACCATGTGGCCGCATTTACCGTACCTGTGACCTCAAGACCGAATATCTGCTGAAACTTCCTTACAGCGTTTTCGGTAGCAGTGTCAAATATGCCGTCTGCCGCAGGTATCTTGGGTATCGCAGGAAAATTCCGCGATATACGGTTCAGCCATACCTGTATGAACTTCACATCGTTGCCGAAGGAGCCGTTTTTCAGCTCTGTATCGGAATATGATGGCATAGCCGTCTTAACGGGGGCATTCTTTACAATGTCGATATTTTCGCCATAATAGTATTGCAGTATCTCATATGGCGTAAGACCGCGGTTTGCAAGAGTCACTGTCCCCCATTGCGAAAGACCCTCGCAGGTGGTGGTAGTACCATTGCAGAACGCCGTAAATAGCGGTTCAACGCTCCCCTGCCGCCTGACATAGTCGTTGAAAAGCTCATCTACAAGATAGCTTATATTCTCGAAATACTCCCGACCGTTTATAAACTTCTGGTCATATTGAGTCGTAGCAGTTATGTCAAAATCATAGCCGCGAGAGCGATACCACTCTGTATAGATACGGTTGAGTGCAAATGAAACTATGGCGTAGATATTGGCTCTGAGAGCATTTTCCGGCCATGTTGGGTATATTTCGCTGGAGGCTACATTCTTGATATACGAAGCAAATCCCACCGTTACATCGGGAGCATTAGAATCAGGAGTCCCGAGATGCACCGTTATAGTCTCAGGAATAAACGGAGTGCCTGTAAGCATCTGTCACTCCTTTCCGCCGCCGAAGCTGGGCTCTGCATTGTAAATTGTAGCAGTTTCGTCAGAGCTGTTCATCATAAGCGGCACAGGTATCAGGTTGAAATTCTGAACTGAGGTTATGCCCGAAAAAACAGGAACATCTACACTCCTTGCCTTAAAGAAGCCATCTGCGGTCACTGTGATGTCAAAAAGATTATAGGGGCGTTCATCGGGAGAAGGCGACTGAGAATGTACAAGGTCGGGAACAGGCAG
The DNA here is from genome assembly GCF_900143025.1 of Ruminococcus flavefaciens. Classification (GTDB taxonomy): domain Bacteria; phylum Bacillota; class Clostridia; order Oscillospirales; family Ruminococcaceae; genus Ruminococcus; species Ruminococcus flavefaciens_I. The sequence goes on from NZ_FRCT01000003.1 coordinate 295,998, forward strand.
TGTAAATTTCGGCGCGGTACCGCTTTCGTTCGTAACTCCCGAAGCAAGTACCAGCCTTTTTCCGTCAACTACAGCCGTTACCGCGACCATAGCACCTGCAACCGCCGATGTATCGTCACCTGTGCGCACATTAACCTGTATATAGCCTTTTTCAGTACCAAGGAGCTCCTCTGCATCATACTCGGGAGGTTCACTGTCATTATTTGTATCTGTACCGAAGTCCGTATCCAGCTCAGAAAGGTCAGGCTCGGGAAAACGGCTGTTGTAGTCCTCTGCCGAGCCGTTCGAGTCTTCTTCGGTATAGTCCGCATAAGCCGTATCGTCCCGAGCATTTTCATCTACCTGATTTTTCTCCACAGGCTCTGCATCATATTCTGTATCTGCTTCAGGCAGTTCCTTTGATATTTCGCTTGGAGAAGTGCTCCTGCTGTAGAGCTTCATCATCTCCTGCTTGTATTTTTCCATATCGAGATTACCGTTATTCATATTATCTCCTCCTGCTAAAGCATATGCGGCAATTCAGCACATAATGCATTTATATTTGCATCGTTACTGGCTGACGCGCAATGCGCGTCCCCAAAATCTCAGCTCTTAGTTCTTAGCTCTACTCACTCTCCACCCTACTAATTACACATAATCGTTGATTTCTTAATGATAATATGTTATACTTATAAACGCAGTAATTTTTAAATGTAATACAGGAGATATTTATGAAAAAAACATCGGTCAGCACCAAAACTGAAAGAAAACCTCTGCCAAAGATACTCAGGAATAAATGGTACTTATACATCACGGAATTTTTCGCAGGAATGTCCGTTATGGCTGTAGAGCTGGGAGCAAGCAGGCTCCTTGCACCATATTTCAGTTCGTCGCAGATAGTATGGACTATTATCATCGGCACTATAATGATAGCTATGGCTCTCGGAAACATCTACGGCGGCAGAAGCGCCGACAAAAATCCCGATCCCGACAAGCTGTACGGACGCATACTGATCGCCTCCGTATGGATAGCCGCTGTGCCGTTTATCGGCAAGCTTGCTATTGCAGGTATCGCAGGGCTCCTCGTCATAACCATCAACACCAATTTTCTCATATGGGCGGCATTTCTCACCTGTATGATCGTATTCGTATATCCCCTTTTCCTGCTTGGCACAGTTACACCCTCTCTGGTCAAATATACCGTAGACTCCCTCGATGACAGCGGAAAGACCGTAGGAACCCTCGGTGCGGCAAATACTATCGGCTCTATCATCGGAACCTTCGTCCCCACTTTTATTTCTATCCCTGCTGTGGGAACAGCCGTTACTTTCCTTATTTTCGCAGGAATAATGCTTGTTATCGGTCTTATATACTTCATAAGCTCAAAAAGCGGAGCTGTAAAAACAGGAATAGCCGCTGCACTTTTCATAGTCTGCTGCTTTACTTCGCCGATAATGGGTTTTGCCTTCTGGGAAAAAGGGCTTGCCTATGAGGGAGAGTCTGTTTACAACTACTTGCAGGTCAGTGAGGACGACAGCAGCGTTTATCTCTCAACGAATGTACTTTTCGGAGTACAATCCGTATACGTCAAGTCAGGCGAACTTTCGGGAATGTACTACGACTATGCTATGGCAGCTCCCCTTATGACAGCTTCTCCCGATAATGCTGATATGCTTATCCTCGGCATGGGTACAGGCACATACGCAAAGCAGTGCACCAATTATTTCAGCAATATCACCGCTGAAGGAGTTGAAATAGACGACAAGATAACCGATCTTGCCCACAAGTACTTCGATCTGCCCGAAAATATAAAAGTGACTACCTATGACGGCAGAGCCTTTCTAAACGGCTGCGACAAGAAATATGATATAATCATGGTGGACGCTTATCAGGATATCACTATCCCTTTCCAGATGTCCTCAAAGGAGTTTTTCACCCTTGTAAAAAAGCACCTCAAGGATAACGGAGTAATGGTGGTAAATATGAATATGCGCTCTGAAAGTGCCGACGGCATCAACAGCTGGCTCGCTGACACCATTTCTTCCGTATTCGGCAATGTTTATACTGTTGACGTTGAAACTTCCACAAACCGTGAGCTTTTTGCCTCAGACAACGCCAATATCACCGAGCTTCTTGACAAAAACATCGCTTCACTGACAAATAATGATCTCCATAATCTTATGAAGTATGTCAGCACTTCTCTTGTGAAATACGATGCGGGAGACCGCATACTAACCGATGACAAGGCACCCGTTGAGCTTCTTGGAATGAAAGTCATCGACGATATAATACAGGAGGAGCTCGTATACTATAAAAAAGCCTTCGCAGAAAAAGGCATAAAGGGATTGCTTGAATAGTGATAAAAATAAAGGTGTACTCATGTACACCTTTTCCTTTGTATGCAAATTCGTGGCTTTATTATTCATTATACTATCTAATACAGATCAGTTCACAGATTAGTATTGATTTGAAAGCACATCACAGTGTATAATTAGTGTAATATCCCGTTATAAGGAGCAGAAAATATGAAAAAGAAAATAACAGCAGTCCTTGCGGCTGCAATTGCAGCTACAGCTGTTGGAGCAACAGTATCGGCTGCAACTGTTTATAGTCCCGATACACTGAAAAAGCTTGGCAGCTTTCTCCTCGGAAAGGATACTGCCGAGGAATCAATGGACGTAAACAGCGACAAAACTATCGACATATTTGACATGGTGGAGATGCGAAAGGCTGCTTCATCAACAAGCGGAGAATTCACCTCATCTGTAATAGCTCCCACAGAAAAAAACGTGAACTATATAAACAGAAATGCTGTGATAGACGGCGTTACTTGGCTTGTACAGAGCGGTGCGGCTGTTGAATTCAATATCACAAGCGCAAAATCCGCTTCTGTGGTGATAAAGGGCGATAATGCAATAAATAACGGCGATAACTACCGCCCCCGTTACGCCGTGATCGTTGATGATAAGATAATACTTGACGAATGTCTCAGCAAGAAGGAAAAGGCTGTAGAGCTTTTCAGCGGTGATACTCCGAGAAATGCCACTGTAAAGGTAATACACCTTTCCGAAGCAAACAACGGTCCCATAGGCATAAGTGCGATAAATGTTGTCTCAGATGCCGCTTCACCCGTTACACCTACTCCCGAAAAGGAGCTCCATATCGAATTCGTCGGCGACTCAATAACCTGTGCATACGGCGTTGAGGGCAAGGATCAGTATGAGGGCTTCAAGACCTCTACCGAAAACTTTATGAAGTCATACGCTTACCTTACTGCTCAGAAGCTCGGTGCGGAGTACAGCACAGCCTGCTACAGCGGCTACGGTGCGGTATCAGCATACTCAGGCGACGGAAACAGGAACACAAGCGGTCTTATCGGGAGCTGCTACAACAATATAGGCAATACCGACGGCTACAATATACCGTGGTCACACTCCGATCACCCGGTTGACGTTGTTGTTGTGAATATAGGTACTAACGACCATACCTACGTAAGCAAGGACTATGATAAGAGAGGTCCTGAATTCACAGAGGCTTACGTTGAACTTCTTGCTTCGATACACAAGGCTCAGCCAAAGGCTTATATAGTCTGCACTGTCGGCACTATGGGCTGCGCCGAGATGTACCCATATATAGAGGAGGCTATCAAGCAGTTCAAGACTGAAACCGATATCGGCGACAGGATAATCTCTTACCTCTCTGCTACACAGGACATGAACAACGACGGTCTTGGCTCTGACTGGCACCCTACCTACGCTACTCAGCAGAGATCCGCAGCTGTACTCACAGACAAGATATGCCGCCTTATAGGCAGAGAGTCGGATCAGGTAGGACTTGACGTTTCAGCCGATGCAGAGTATAAAGCAGTTCTCAATGAAAGTTCCGGAGCTAATGCAGCCACCTATTTCTCGGATTATGACAGATCATTCTGGGTAAATGTAGTCACAGGCGGCAGCAAAGCAGAAGACGTACAGAGTGTACTCTCCCCTATCAGCCTAAAAAAGAACGGCAAATACAAGCTCAGCTTCAAGGCAACTGCTCCCGAGGGAAGCAAGCTCCCCGTTCAGGTAAGAAGCAAGGACGGTTCTGCTGTCTACTATGACGGTTTTTTCACTTCCAACGGCGAAAAAACACCTTTTGAAGCCGAATTTTCTGCTGATTCCGACGACGCTTCTGCCGAATTTTCAATATCCTTCGGCGGGAAAGACTATTCCAGCGTCACTATATATGAGCTGAAACTTATCAAGACGGCATGAAGCTCTTGACAATATCCGAATATTGGTTTATAATATTATATAAACTTTTTTCAGCTGTGGCTGAGGGACGGAGGAAAATGTGGAAAGAAACAGGATAATCTCTTTATTTCTTGCTTTTATTGCAGCAGGTCTGGTTGTTCTCGCAGGCAAATCATGTATGGAAGACATAGTTGAGTCCAACAAGGAAGCTCGTGCAAAAAAGTCAGCAACACAGGAGGAATTCCACCTTATCACAGAGGATAATATATTCTCATCTGATTCGGTGCAGCTCCCTTCCGAAGGTCAGTCAGCAGCTTCTCAGACTGAGGAAGAAGGCACTACAAGGGAATACATGACAGTTACAAATATTTTCGGCGAGGTCGTTGAAACTGTACCTGTAACAAGCCCCGAGGAAGCAAATATGCCTACAACTACCCTTTCTATACTTGACGAGTATAATCAGGGCAGGACTGAGGCTGAAGTTACTACGACCTATATCAAGCCTGCTGATAAGATCGTTATAGAAATGAACTGATATCAATTTACGGAGGAAATAACAATGGTAGTTATTGAAATGGAAAACGGAAAGAAAATAAAGATAGAGCTTTATCCTGATATTGCTCCTATTTCATGCGAAAATTTTGAAAAGCTCGTAAAGCAGGGCTTTTATGACGGACTTACATTCCACAGAGTTATACCGGGATTTATGATACAGGGCGGCTGTCCAAACGGCACAGGCACAGGCGGTCCCGGCTGGCAGATCAAGGGTGAATTTGCTGCAAACGGTGTTAAAAACGACCTCAAGCACACAAGAGGAGTACTCTCAATGGCTCGTTCAATGATGCCAAACTCAGCAGGCTCACAGTTCTTCATAATGCACGAGGACGCTCCTCACCTTGACGGCAACTATGCTGCATTCGGCAAGGTAATAGAGGGTATGGAGGTAGTTGACGAGATCGCAGAGTGCGCTACAGACTACAACGACAAGCCTACAACTCCACAGGTAATGAAGAAAGTTACTATTGAATGATCGAAAATTAATCAAGGGCGGATTTTATCCGCCCTTAATTTATATACACAGATATCTGCTAAGTGGGTTTATGAAAGCCAGTGCAATTCCCGATACAAACGCTATGCTGATCTGTTTCGGAGTACGATAAAGTACTGCAACGGCTGCTGCAAATATAACAGTATTTACCCAGCTTCTGAACGTAAAATAAAATCTTCCAATGCTAAAGCAGTATACTGCCATTACATAAATTATCAGTGCACATATGACTATTGATACGACCTTTCCGCTTTTTGCGTACCAGCATACAGCTCCCAGAACAGGTGAAACAGCTGTAAGCAAATACCATTTCATCATATAGTCCGACGGGTCAAAGCCAGCAAAGATGATAGTATACAGATGATAAGAAATACACATTCCCGCAAAGAAAAGAAAAACGTTTATTGCGGCTTTTATCGGATTAAAGCTGAATACAGCTATCGCCAGAGCGATGAGCAGCCATATTGCCATTTCCGAAAATAAAATCCCGAGGTCAAGCTTTTCAATTATCCTATGCCACCATATATCGCTGTCTATTTCAAGATTATCCAGCCATTTTGCAAATATTCCCAATCCTGTTCCGAATACCAGAACCAGAAATGACATCAATACAGTCAAGGGCTTATTGGATATTTTCAGCGGCTGCCTTATTTTGTTAAGTGCTTCTGTCATTAGTATGTCTCCTTTTGAATGTAATCTCACTAAATTATATCTCAAATGCAAACTTTTGTCAATAAACAGCAGTAAAAAACAGGCTCCGCTTTAACCGTGGTACTTATATAGAATTTTATACTTTTTATCGGGGGATAACCCTTTTTCAAAAGGGTTTCCCTCAATACAAGGTACAAAACTGCTATATGGGTATCGTGGTCAAAGCGAAGCCTGTTTATTATATCTTTACTTCAGGTAAGAAGCGAGTCCGCTTATATTCTGCTTTCTTATCTCTCCTGCGACAAGTCCTGCAACTATATTTGCGCCCTTTTCGCAGAAGTGGGTACCGTCTGTAGAACCTGCAACTGCTCCCATAAGGTGATAGCTCTTGGCTGTATCATAGCCTACAGAGTTGTAGTGGTTCACCATAAGGGTATTGAGGTCGATGCATGGCACACTATACTTCTTTGCAAGATTATAGCAAGCAGTATTGTAATTGGTATAGCTGTTTGCAAATCTGCCGTTGGAGTAAGCCTTCATACCGATAGTAGTCGTTACCAGTATGGGAGTTGCGCCCTTATCCTTCGCAGACTTTATGAACTGTGTCATATACCACTCGTATGAGCCTGATGACGGATTATCAACATTTCCGCAGGTAGGAGCATATCTGTCCGCATTTGAAGCACCTGCATCATTGATAGCAAACTGTATCATTACGAAGTCGCCCTCTTTAAGACTGTCCGCAATAGTCTGCCATCTGCCCTCATCGTAGAACTTCTTTGAGCTTCTTCCTGCTATCGAATGATTTGCAACAGTTATATCGCTGTTGAAATAGCTCTGCATATAGTAGCCCCATCCCTGCTGCGGAGCATAAGACTCACGGTAGCTCTGTACAGTTGAGTCGCCTGCGATATAGAGAGTATGCTGACCGCTGCCTGTCTGCTGCTGTTCCTGTGAAGGATCGTATATCTCGGCATATGGCTCATCTGTCTGTATAAGCTCGATATAATCAAGGTTAGGACCACCCTCAGACATTGCCGACTGGAAAACAAGAGTATTCTTTCCTGCCTTCAGCGGAAGAACTATTCCGAACTCGTTCCAGTCCGTCCATGATCCTGTACCCGGGAACGACTGCATCCAGCAGGTATCAAAATTATTGTTGACAAATATCTTCATCTTGCGGTCATTTGTTGAACCATTTGCAAAGCGGATATGTGTCATGTAGTTTCCGTCCTGCGGAACATCAACTGTGAATGTGATATTGCTGTCGGTCGTATTGTCAAGATTTACATAGCCGTCAGACCTTGTATAGCCTGCATTGATTGTCTCGATAACACCGTTTGTCCACACCTGATCTACTGCGAAATACTTCACAGGAACAGGAGCGGTTGTGGTTGTGGTTGTGGTAGTTACTGTCGTTGTTGTAGCAGATGATGTTGTGGACTGAACAGGTATAACTATAATAGGTGTTGGTAGCTGATTAATTCCAAGGAGACAGGTCTGTATGAACTGAGCGTCCTTTACAGTCATTCCGTCACCGACGCCTGTAACATCTGCATTCATTCTTCCGTAAACTGTAAGAGCATTGCTGTCAGTGCCGCCTACACCGTACTTGTTAGGATTTGCAAGAGCCTGCATTATAAGTACGATATCAGACATATCTACCTCGCCGTCGCAGTTAGCGTCGCCGTATTCTATTGTGAAATCGAAAGGAAGAGATGTTATATTTTCAGGCTCTGTTGTTATGACTGTAGTAGTCGTGACAGTCGTTGTGGTGGTAGTCGTAGTTGTCGTTACAGGAACAGTAACAACAATATCATCTACCTCTATCATTTCCCACTTCTGGCAGGCGTGACCGTTTACCGCACATTGCTGGATATTTGCGCCGTTGTTTGTGTAAGCACTTGCTACCTCAACGGCAGAAGCGTCACGGGAAGCTCTTGTGAGGATAGTAACTGTACCGTCGCCGTTATCCTGGAACTTGAAGAACTGGTCGCTGTAGCCGTTTTTGTCAGCGACTACCATATTAGCACCGTTGTCCTTGCTGCCATTGTCAACATAGAGATAAAGTTCGGCATTGCTTGGCTTTATGTAGAAATAATCGCCCGTAGCCTGTACGCACTTCCATGTATTATGGGGCTGTGAGGCGGTTGCGCCCCACTGCTGAACATTTGCGCCGCTTGATGTACTTCCGTCAGCAACTTCCATGTAAAGACCGCTGTTTACGTTCTTGAACATATAGCTAACGTCAGACTTGGGGTGGATAGGCTCTCTTGCAGGTGTCTGGAGCTCCTCCTTCATTATCTCTGCTATCTTCTGAGCACCCTTTTTGCTCTGGTGAAGATCATCGGCCGAACCGTTAGCCTGTATAGCGTAATATGAAGCCATTCCGTCATAGCCCACGGAAAGTCCGAAGTTCTGCCACTTAGTAAACAGATCAATTACCCTGACATTCTGCTCGCTGCCTATCTTGTCAAGCGAACCGCCAAACCAGCGCCCCGTAAGAAGCGGACTGCGCTGAAGATCTCCTCGTCTGCCCTGCTGCTTGACAAGCACTACCTCCATGCCCTTAGCCTTGGCACGCTTTACCATATCCGTAACAGTCTTATAATACTCATCTTCGTTTGAGTAGTTCTTATCGTTTATACCAATGGAAATTATATAATAATCCCCTGATTTGCCGTAGGTCTCGATAGGTGCAAACTGTCCCGCATCAACAAATCCCTTTGCGTACTGTCCGCTGGTAGCCATATTGCGGACATCATATGTACCGCCGTCAAAGAACTGTCCCCAGCCGTGCTGAGATGTGTCGGCACAGTTATAATAATTGGCAACTGTAGAGTCTCCGCATATCCATACCGTAGGCGGCATTACTCCCGTATCATTGAGCTGAGTTATCTCAACTGCGGCAATAGACTGCTCTCTGTTGCTCATACCATCAACAGCCTGTATATTGAGCTGTCCGTCGGTAACAGGAAGCTTTACAGTCTCGGTAGCCCCTCTGCCTGTAAGGTTCATCATCTGTACCATGCCTTCAAGCTTGATAGTGGTACGCGGTGCATTGCCTATAGTCACCTTTACCTCATACAAGCCCTTTGGTACATCGACATTGAAGGTATTTCCCGAGCCGTAGTTATTGAATTTTACCGCATCTGCAAGAACTCCATTGCCTCCTGCGGATACATTTGAAACGTTGTAGGTCTGGGCAAAACCGTAGCCCCTTCCTGCGTTATAGCCGTCAGTAGCGGACACTCCCGTATAGCCGCCTGCTGCACCGCTTCCGCCGAAGTCAAACTTCCAGTTGCCCGAAGCTGCCTTTGCTCCGGTCGGTCTGAACGCATCTGCCCCACCGAGTCCTGCAAATGCAGAAAGGGACAGTGCAAGAGAGGTAAGACCGCTGAGCAGTTTTTTTGTTTTCATAAAACTCCTCCAATTCCGTACAAAATATGTACAATTTCTCTATTTTAATTATATCACCGAAAATTTCCAAAGTCAACACAATACATATGCAGTTTTGAATTTTCTTTACTGTTTTTTGTATCATTTTAACAACAATCCTACATATATTAATACAACGGTATCCCAAATATCATTGCATTAGTACCATACAGTTCTAACAGTAACATTTCATCTTGATTATATGGTAAAGTCAATAGTACCGATAGGTTCTAAAACTTACCATAAGGAGATGATACCTGTGTACTTTCAAAGACTGAAAGACCTGCGTGAGGACAATGATATGAACCAGACTCAGATAGCGGAACTGCTGCACACAAGCCAGACCGTATATTCACGCTATGAACGAGGGTATCGTACTATCCCCGTGGAACATCTGCTCATTCTTGCGGATTTCTACGGCGTTTCCGTGGACTATATCCTCGGAAGGACTAATATCAAGGAAATAAACAAGAATAAGAGAAAATGAAAGCCGTCTTCTGAAAGCTCAGTTCCACAGATCAGGGCAGACTGCTTGAAAGACTTGAGGTACTTCTCGACACAAAAGAATAAATATTTAAAGGAGAGATACTATGGACAGCAAAAATCCCCATGCAGGGCACAGGAGCCGCATGAGAAAACGTTTTCTTGCCGCTGGATATGATGCACTCTACGAGCATGAGCTGCTGGAGCTTTTACTGTTTTACGCCCGTCCTGTTGTGAATACGAACAACATCGATCACGCTCTTACCGATGAATTCGGCTCACTTGGAAAAACTCTCTCCACCGACAGGGACAAGCTCTGCGAGGTCGATGGTATGGGCAGCAGCGGCTCGCTCTTTATGAAACTCATGTACGATTTCGGTACAAACTACCTGAAACGCTCTCACAGCAGCGAGACTCTCAACACCGTCCAACAGCTTAAAAACTGTATTTCCGAGCAGTTCAGTGACTCACAGGCTAAGATATGCAGTATCCTCTGTCTCGGAGCTCAGTTTGAACTCATTCGCACTATAACTCTACCTGTCGATGATATCACCAATGGAAGCATATCCCCGAAGGAGCTTGCAGCTATGATACTAAAAAGCGGTGCTTTCAGCATCTGTGTAGGACTCAATCACGGCAACGCACTTCCGCTTCCCAATGACAGCGATTTCACTGTTACAAGGATCTTTGCGGAGCTTCTTTCCGCAGTCGGCATAACCTTCCGCGACTGCATAATCTACGGCAGTAAAAACAGTTTCTCCATGCGCACAAACGGCGCATTTTCATTCAGATAGTATGGCAGATAAAGACATAAGATCCCGCAGAGAGCTTCTCAGGAACAAATACAGTGAAAAAGGCTTCGATGCACTTACCGAAGAGGAAAAGCTTGAGCTCCTGCTTTCATACTCATGTTCGGGCGATCCCCGTCAGCTTGCTGCGGAGCTTCTCAGCGAATACGGCAGCATAAATGCTCTTGCCGATACAGACATTGAACTGCTTATGAAGGAGAAAAAAGTCAGCGAGCAAGCAGCAGTGCTCATAAAGCTTATCCCATGTCTCAGCCGAATTCTCTACGCCGAACGCTTCAAAATAACGACTCTGAACAGCTCCGAGGCAGCTAAAAGCTTCTTCCGAAGCCATTTTATCGGCGCTGTAGGCGAGCAGCTCATAATTACAGCTGTAAACAAAAGATTTCGTGTTGTGAACACAAAGATACTTGCATTCGGTTCGCCGTCGCAGACCTATGCTTCTTACCGTGACATTGCGGATTTCGCTGTAAAAAGCAGCTGCAATGTGTTCTTTATAGCTCACAATCACCCGCAAAGCATTTCAACTCCGTCGGACAGTGACATACTATTTACGAAAAATGTTGCAAATGCTTTTATGAGACTTGGTGCATTTATGGCAGACCACATAATAATAGGCTCTGACAGCGCTTTTTCATTCAGAGAAAGCGGACTTATCCCCGAATTCTCAAACACACCGCTTAAAGGCTATATATGCAAATAAAAAAGCTCCCTTAACCTCGATACCCATATAGCAGTTTTGTAGTATTTATTGAGAGAACCCCTTTTGAAAAAGGGGCTTCTCTCAAACTCTCTCCCTAAAACTTTCAGTTTTATTTTTTCTCAGATAGGGCACACCCTGCATTACTTGCGGGGCTTTTTTATTTTCGGTGTGCCCTATCTGAGAAAAAATCAGCTAAAAAAGTCTTTGGAAAGGGGTTCGGGGGAAAGCCTTTCTTCAGAAAGGTTTCCCCCGATAAATAGTATAAGCTTCTATATGAGTAC